>NZ_JBIVMG010000001.1:0-1158630 GCF_044752965.1 Streptomyces sp. NPDC088553
GCCCTCCGCGCCACCGCCGCAGCCGACCGCCACGGACTCCACCTCCAACTCCCCGACATCTTCCAAAACCCCACCATCACCCAACAGGCACTGGTCGTTCGCTCCGCCGTGGTCCGGACCGCCGAGGACGACCCCGTGGGACCGACCGGGATGACGCCTTCGCAGCACTGGTTCCTCTCGCAGGACCTGCCGCAGCGCCACCACTGGAACGACGCCTCGTTCCTGCTGTCGCTGCAGCGTCCGCTGGACCCCGCCACGTTGGCGCTGGCACTGCGACGTGTCCTCGAACACCACGACGCCCTGCGGCTTCGCTTCCGCGAGCCCGCTCCGGGAGCCGGCTGGCGGGCCGAGGTCGCTCCGTACGAGGAGGACGCCCTGCCGTTCACGACGTACGACCTGTCCTCGCTCGACAGCCGCGCCCAGAAGCGGCGCAGCATCGAGATCAGCGACGAGCTCCAGTCGAGCCTCGACCTCGCCGAGGGGCCGCTGCTGCGCCTGGCCTACTTCGACATGGGCGACCGCCCCCACTGCATCCTCTTCCTCGCCCACTGGCTGGCGGTCGACCACTACTCGGGGCGGATCGTGCTGGAGGACCTGCTGGCCTGCTACGCGGCCCTGGACGCCGGCGAGCAGGGCCAGCTGCCGCCGAAGTCCTCCTCCTTCCGGTCCTGGACCGAAGGGCTGCGCGCGTACGCCGACGGGCCGGAGGTACGGGCCGAGCTCGGCTACTGGGCCGGCGAGGACCGCCGGTCCCCGTCGGTGATCCGGCTGGACGGCACCGCGGGGGCCAACTCGCTCGAGTCGCTGGACAACCACACCGTGCGACTCGACCGGAAGGTGACGGAGGCGCTGGTCCGGCTGCTGCCGCGGCGGGTGCGGGCCGATCTGTCGGAAGTCCTGTGCTCGGCGGTCCTGCGCTCCCTGCCCTTCGCGGACGAGGAGCCCGGGGAGGGCTCACGACGGGTCCTGCTGGATCTGGAGCGGCACGGTCGTGACCTGCCGGTGCCGGGCGCGGACGTGAGCCGCACCGTGGGGCGGTTCTCGACGCTCGTCCCCGTGCTGTTCACGTTCGACCCGTCGGAGTCGGCGGTGGACGCGCTGCACCGGACCGTGGACCAGGCCCGGTCGCAGCCGGGCCGCGGCGCCGGCCACGGGCTGCTGCGGTACGTGTCCGGCGACCCGGAGGCCGCGGTGCTGCGGTCCCTGCCCCAGGCGGAGATCGGCGTCAACTATCTGGGGCAGGTCGACGAGGTGTTCATGCGCAGCGACCTGCTGAGCGTTCCCCGGATGGCGTACGGACGCCAGCGCAGTGATGTGGGCACCCGGTTCCGGCTGGTCGACGTGATCGGCTTCGTCGTCGCGGGGCGGCTCAACCTCACCGTCGGGTTCAGCGGCAACCGCCATCATCCGGAGACCGCGCGCCGGATCGTCGACGCGCTCGTCGCGGAACTGACGGAGCTGGCCCGCTGGGCACGGGAGACACCGGAGACCCGGGAGTAGCCGGCCCGGCGCGGGTGTGACGAAGGTGGGGGCCGCTCCGGGAGCGGCCCCCACCTTTCGTGCCGTACCGCCTCCTCTCAGGTGCTGTAGAGGAGCGCGAGGCCGCCCAGTGTCAGGCCGATCATGCCGGCGAAGAGCGGAACCTGCGGGAGGACCTTGCGGTCGCGCGGCAGTACCCCCACCGCCGAGTCATGGGCGCTGACGACCCCGAGGACATGGCCCGTGACCACGGCGGTGACCTGGACGAGGGACATCAGGGTGGCACCGGGGACGACATAGGACGCGGCTTCCATGCCGCCGTCGTGGGTGGAACCGTGCTCACCGGTGACGAAGAAGACGTCGACGAAGCGCTGGGCCTCCAGGACCAGGACGGAGGAGTAGTGGGCGATGACGTAACCGATGGCGATCGGGATCAGTGAGGGGGCCATCAGGGCGGCGGTCCACGAGCCGTCGCGGGAGAGCCGTCCGGAGGCTCGGCCCGAGACCCACAGCAGTCCCAGCACGAAGAGCACCGTGGCCAGCAGCCCCGCCGAGCGGGCGAGCGGCTCGGGAGCGCCTTGTGTGAGCTGTTTCCACCAGCCGAGATTGGCCAGGCTGTCGAAGCCGGTGGCCGCCAGCATCACGGCGACCGTCGCCGTCAGGCCCGGCCCGGCCCGCACCGCGCTCAGCCCGTTGAAGGGGTTGCGCAGCACCAGGCGACGGTCGGCCGGTGACCTGCCCAGCGGCGAGAGGGAGGCGATCAGGGAGGAGTACGCCTCGAACGCGTCCCCGCGCTCGAACCAACGTGAGCCGAACACGGCGGCCGCGGTGAGCTGGACGGCGGCGTACAGCCAGAGTCCCAGCAGGACCGTCGAGGCGGAGCCACGGGCCGGCGCGGCCAGTTCGAGCCATGCGAAGGCGAGGAGTCCGGCCGCTGCCGGCCAGTGGCCGAGTCGTTCGGGCAGCGGCCGGATGCCCTTGTCGGGGTCGGTGCGCAGCAGCAGGGCGAGGAGTTCATGGACGGTGCGCAGGGGGTTGAGCAGTCTCCAGACCGGTCCGAACAACAGCGAGGCCGGGACGAGTCCGACCCAGAAGAGGACGAACACCATGCCCGGGCCCAGCTCCTTGCCTCCGTATCCCGTGGTCAGCACGGTGAGGGTGAGCACGGTCAGGGCGAGACCGAACAGCCGCAGCGTGCGCCGGAGCAGTGGGTGGTCGCAGAGTTGCTGCGTGAAACGGGGCACGGCGCGCCAGACCCGCCGGGCGTCGAAGCGGCGCTCGTGCCAGCGCAGCCGCAGGGCGTCGAACGAGGCGTAGAGGGCGGTCGTTCCGGCGACGAGGGCGTAGGAGAGGGGGATGGGGCCGTCGCGGTGACCGACGACATGGGCAAGGTAGACGTCGTAGGACATCCCGTCACGATCGGGCCCGCCGGGTCCCGGGGCGAGACTCCGTAGGCCGTACCTTCGACGAACGCGGAGGGACTGAAGGGGGTGGCCGATCGGGCGGTCGTTCTCCTCGTCCGGAGTCGGGTCTCACCGTGGACGCGCGTGTTGCACCGTATGGAGCATGGACTCCACAGAGACGCGGTCGGCTTCGGAACACGAAGCGGGGAACTCCGCACCTCCTGCCGATCCGACCGGCCGGCTCCGCACTGTCGCCTTCGCGGCCGTGGCGATCTATCTGTTCGGCCAGGCCTTCGACACGTACTGGCACGCCAAGAACGTCTCCTTCGTCCCGGAGCCTCCGCGGGCGTTGTGGTCGATCCATCTCGGCATCTACCTGGGCGCCGCGATCGTGCTGGCCACGGGCGGGGCGTTGGCCTTCCGCGCGGGGTTCCGGGTGGCCGGGGTGCTGCTCGCGGCCGGCGGCGGGGTGGAGCTGGCGGGATTCTTCCTCGATATGTGGAAGCACTCGCAGGGGACGTCCGTCGACTTCTACCACGATCTCGTCTGGTATGGATTCGGCCTCGTCGTTGTCGGTACGGTGCGTATGGAGGCAATGCGTCGCATCCACGTGAGTGACGCCCATCGTTCGGACTGACCGAGGACCGTGGTTCTCATGACCGATAAGACAGCCGGAACGCTGAGCAAGCTCTTGGGGCCGCTGGGGGCAGAGGCCCTCACGGCCCTGTGGCGCAACGGCCGGCCCCTGAGCGTCCGGCAGGTTCAGGAGGAGCTGAACCGGAAACGCCCCGAGCCGCTCGCCTACACCACGGTGATGACCGTGCTGAGCCGACTGGCGGCGAGGAACGTGCTGCGGCGGACGCCGGCCGGGCGCGGTTTCCTCTACGAGCCCCTCGTCGCCGATGCCGCCGAGGTGGCCGTGCGGGACGTGATCAGGGATCACGGGATCGCCGCGGTGGCGCACTTCGTCGATCAGTGCCGGACGGAGCCGCAGTTGCGGTCCCGGCTGCTCAACCTCATGCAGCCGGACTCGGACGAGACCGAGTCCGGCTGAGGCATCGTCATCTCCGCCGCTCCGCACCAGATCCGCACGTACTCAGGGGGATTCACCGGTGAAACACCTCGGCGAAATACGACGGAGCCCTGCCTGTCTGGTAGGGCTCGTCCTTTGCCTCGGCCTCACGCTCGCCTGCGGTCTGGAGGCGTGGCACATCGGTGCGGAGCTTCCTCGGCATGCGAGAGCCGGCGGTTCGTCGGGTTTCATCGGGATGGTGGACACGCTGGTCATCGCCTGCGGGCTCGCCGTCGCGCTGGTGAGCGTGATCGCCGGATCGCGGACGATGCTGCGGTGTCTGCTCGACTCCGCGGCGCTTTCCCGGTGGGTGAGCGAGAACTCGGTGCCGCCCTGCGAGCGGCTGTCGCGGATCGCCCGCGCGGTCGCCGGTGACATCCAGGTGGCGCAGATCGACGTGGCGCACGCCGTCGCCGTGACGCACCGCGCGTTGCGCCCGCGGATCGCGATCAGTTCGCTGCTGGTGGCGCGGACCTCCGACGCGGAGCTTGCGGCGGTGCTGCGTCATGAGGCGCACCATGCCCGTCGTCGGCATCCGCTGGGTCGGCTGGCCGCCGAACTCGCCTCTTCGGCACTGTGGTTCCTGCCGGCGCTGCGCACCGTTGGCCGGCACGCCGCGGTACGGCAGGAGCTGTCGGCCGACCGGGCGGCGCTGTCCCACGCCGCCCCTTCGACGCTGGCGGGTGCTCTGGTGAAGGCACTGGCGGAGCCCGAGGTGGCCGCCGCGGGGACGCTGATGGGTGACACGACGACGCTTGAGGCGCGTGTGCATCAGCTGGAGCACGGGCCGAAGCCGTCCGCACGGGCGCTGCGCTGCCGTTCGCTGCGGCGGGCGGTGCTGCTGCTCTGTACGGTCTGCGGTCTGCTGGTGTACGGAACCGTGGCCGCGGCCGGCCGCGGCCTGTTCACTCCGCTGTTCTAGAGAGCGCTTACGCCCTCGGGTCCCGGCGGCCGCGCGGCCGCCGGGACAGCCGCGTCAGGTGCAGTGCCGGTCGGCGACGCTGAGCGCGTCGTCGATGCGGGCGAGGCCGTCGCGGGCGTCCGCCTCACTGATGTTGCACGGCGGTGTGATGTTGACGCGGTTGAGGTAGACCATGAGGTTCAGACCGCGGGACATGAACGCGCCCATCAGTTCGGCTCCTTGGGGGCTGAACCGGTCGGGCGCGTCGTAGCCGATGTACATCTCGCGGGTTTCCTTGTTCTTCACCAGTTCGATCGCCCACATGGCGCCGATTCCCCGCACCTCGCCGACACAGGGGTGCCGCTCGGCGATCTTGGCGAGTTCGGGACCGAAGACGTCCCGGCCCAGCCTGGCCGCGTGCTCCAGGACGCCCTCGTCGCGCATCGTGTCGATGGCGGCGACCGCGACGGCGCAGGCCATCGGCTGGCCGGAGTAGGTGGTGCCGCCCGGGTAGGGGGTCTTGGAGAAGGTCTCCACGATCTCGTCGGAGACGATGACGCCCGACAGCGGCAGATAGCCGGAGTTGACGCCCTTGGCGAAGGTGATGAGGTCGGGGCGTACGCCCCAGTGGTCCGCCGCGAACCAGGTGCCGGTGCGGCCGAAGCCGACCATGACCTCGTCGAGGATGAGCATGATGCCGTACCGGTCGCAGAGCTCGCGGACACCGGCCAGATAGCCGTCCGGGGGGATGAGGACGCCGCTGCTGGTGCCGCCGATGGGCTCGAAGACGATGGCCGCGATGGTCTGCGCGCCCTCCAGGACGATCACCTGCTCCAGGTGGTCCAGGGCGCGTGCGCACTCCTGCTCCTCGGTCTCGGAGTAGAAGGCGGAGCGGTAGAGGTACGGGGCGAAGAAGCGGCTGACGCCCGCCGCGCCGGTGTCGTTGCGCCAGCGGCGCGGGTCTCCGGTGAGGTGGATCGCCGTCGAGGTGGCTCCGTGGAAGGAGTGGTAGGCGGACAGCAGCTTGTGCCGGCCGGTGTGCAGCCGGGCGAGCCGTACGGCGTTCTCGATGGCCTCGGAGCCGCTGTTGGTGAACAGGACGCGGTCGAGGCCCTCGGGGGCGACCTCGGCGATCTTCCGGGCGGCGGTGGAACGGCTGGCCTCCGCGAAGTGGGGGGCGATGACGCAGAGCCGGTCGGCCTGTTCCTTGACGGCGGCCACCAGACGCGGGTGCTGGTGACCGAGGTTGGCGTAGACGAGCTGGGAGGAGAAGTCGAGGAAGCGGTTGCCCGCGTAGTCCCAGAACCAGGAGCCCTGCGCCCCCTGTACGGGCATTCCGCGGTAGGCGCCCTGCTGCACCCAGCCCCGGAAGAGGTGGGCCTGTTCGTCCGCGAGGACGGCTTGTGCGGCCTCAAGGCCGTTGGTGGCCTGCTCAGTTGTCATGCCAAGCACGTTAGGGCGGGTCATCGGGGGGCCCCAGATCCGTTCGGGCGACCTGATCGGGTAGGTCGGCCAGGGCGGTGCGCGCCCCGGCCGCAACCGCGGACGGACCGCGCCCCGGCTGGATGGCGGGGTGCGGTCCGTGGGTGCGCGACGGTCAGGGGTGCAGGGGCCGGCCGGCCGGGACGAGGCGGAGGACGGTGGGATCGGGACGTGCGGTGAGGCGTTGGTAGAGCGTGGTGGGGTGGGGCCAGTTGTTGGTGAGCGCACCGCCCTCGGTCTTGAACCAGTTGGTGCAGCTGTCGGTCCAGACCGTGCGGCGGGAGCCGTCGTCCACCTGGCGCTGCCAGGCTTCGAGTGCTTCCTGGCCGACGTCGAGCACGGAGCGTTCCTCGCGCTCCGCGAGCAGCTCCACGCACTGGGCGATGTACCCGGCCTGCGCTTCCAGGGTCAGGGTCACGGAGTTGTGCCCGAGGTTGGTGTTGGGGCCGTACATGAGGAACAGGTTCGGGAATCGGGGCACGTGGATGCCGAGATGAGCCTGTGCGCCGTCGCGCCAGGTCTCGTGGAGATCCTGGCCGTCCCTGCCGGTGACCTTCAGGGGGGCCAGGAACTCCGTGGTGCGGAATCCGGTGGCGTAGACGATGGTGTCGGTTTCGCGGTGCGTCCCGTCCCGGGTCTGGATGCCCTTCTCGGTCACCCGCTCGATGGGCTCGGTGACGACTTCCACGTTGTCGCGGGCGAGCGCGGGGTAGTAGTCGGCGGCGAGCACGATCCGTTTGCATCCGATGGCGGAGTCCGGGGTGAGCTTGGCGCGCAGCTCCGGGTCGGTCACCTGGGACTTCAGGTGCCGTCCGGCCATCATGCGCAGGAGACCGGAGATCCTGCTGCGCCGCAGGGCGGGCAGCAGGACGGCCTCGGAGCGCCGGAAGAGCAGGGAGCGGTACGCGCGGTGGGCGCCGGGCACCCGGCGCAGCACCGCGGCCATCAGGGGGTGGAACCGCTCGCCGGGCTTGGGCAGCACCCAGTTCGCCGAGCGCTGGTACACGTACAGCTTCCGTACCAGTGGAGCTATTTCGGGTATGACCTGGGCGGCGCTCGAACCGGTGCCGATGACGGCCACGTCGCGGCCGGTGAGGTCGTGGTCGTGGTCCCAGCGGGCGGTGTGGAACGCGGTGCCGGCGAACTCCTCCGCCCCTTCGAGCGCCGGGTACTTCGGGAGGGACAGCTGCCCCACGGCCGTCACGACCACGTCGGCCGTGTGCTCCTCGCCGTCCGTGGTGCGCAGCAGCCAGCGGCCGGTGTCGTCGTCGTACCGCAGCTCGGCGATCTCGGTGCCGAACCGCAGGTGCGGGGCGAGTCCGCCGTCCGCGGCACAGCGGTGCAGATAGGCGAGGATCTCGCGCTGCCGCGGGTAGCGGACGTCGCTGTCCCGGTAGGGGGCGAAGGAGTACGAGTAGAGGTGGGACGGGATGTCGCAGCCGGCGCCGGGATAGGTGTTGTCGCGCCAGGTGCCCCCCAGGTCGCCGCCCTTCTCGTAGACCGTGAAGGAGTCCAGCCCGCGCCGCTTGAGCTGGATCGCGGCGCCGAGCCCGGCTATCCCGGCGCCGATGACGGCGACCTGAGTGTGGCGCCTCCGCTCCTTGCTCACGGCCGCGCGGCGCCCGTCTTGCGGTAGACGGAGACGTGCTGCTGGCTCTCGCCGGTGAAGGGGGACCGGTCCCACCCTCCGTACCGCTGTTCCAGGGTGAGGCCGGCCAGCCGGGCCATGAGGTCCAGCTCGCTGGGCCACACGTAGCGGAACTGGACGATGTGGTCGCGGGAGTTGGCGGAGTCACGGAGGCTGTAGTGGGGCCACATCCGCTGGGTCACCGGGTCGTGGCGGGCCACCCCGAGGTTGAGGCTGCTCTCCTCGGACCTGGCCACCTCCATGAGCTGCTGGCTCTGCCGGGCCATCTCGAAGCGTGCGGTGTCCGGCACGAAGCCCTGAACCACGAAGAGACCGTCGTCGGGGAGGAGTCGGGCCGCGTTGGAGAGGCAGTTGAGCTGCTCCTCCTGGGAGGAGAGGCTGTAGAGGGTGTTGAAGACGATGTAGACGAGGGCGAAGGGTCCTTCGGCGGTGTGGTCGGCGAAGTCGCCCTGGACGAGGGTGACCCGGTGGCTGCCGGGCTTCTCCCGGAGCCGGTCGAGCATGTCGGGCGAGGCGTCGATGCCGGTGATCTCCAGGCCCCGCTCGCTGAGCGGGAGGGCCACCCTGCCGGTGCCGACGCCCAGTTCCAGAATGCGCTTCGCGCCCGACGCGCGGGCCGCGCTGTCCGCCAGTTCGCCGAGGACACGCACGGTGTCATCGGTGTCGTCCTGGAGGCGGACGATCCAGTTGTCGTAGATGTCGGCGAGCTCGTCGCCGTAGCTGGTCGGACCGTAGTTCTCCTGAGTGGCCATGCCGGGAGTCAACCTCCGTCGGTGGATGGGGTGCCAGGCACGAAAGGCCCGGCCTTCGGGGGTGGCCGACCGGTCAGTTCCCCGCCGTGGCGTGGGACGGGTTCGCGGGGGCCGGGGCACGTTCGACCGTCATGCGGGCGAACAGCGGGAAGGGGATCCAGGGGGCGCCGGTGACGAGGGTGCGCTCGACGGTGCGGCCCGCGAACTCGGGGCGCGCGGCGACGGTCCGGGTGAGCGGGGCGTCGGAGGTGGCGCGGAAGTCGTAGATGACGAGCCGCCCGCCGGGGCGCAGCACCCGCGCCATCTCGGTGACGGCCCGGGGCACGTCGGCCCAGTGGTGCATGCTCAGCGTGGAGACGATGACGTCGGCGCTGGCGTCGGCGAGCGGGAGTGCGTCGGCCGAGGCGGTGTGGAGGGTGATGCGGTCTCCGTAGCCGTGCGCCCGGGCGTTGTGACGGGCCCGCTCGGTCATGGACGGCGCGACGTCCACGCCGTGCGGGCGCAGGTCGGGACGCCTGCGGGCGATGTCGAGGAGGAGCCTGCCGGGTCCGGTGCCGATGTCGACCACGAGCGCGTCCTCGGGGGCGCGGCAGACGTCGTCGGCGGCACGCCGGTACAGGCCGCTGAGCAGTCTCCCGGAGAGGCGGTCGTACGCTTCGCCGCTGATGCCCATGCCTCCCGGTTCGGCCTCGTGTCCGCGGTGGTCGTGGCGCCGGTCGGCGAGGCGGTGGAGTCCCCGGTGGGCGGCTTGGAAGAGGGTACGCATCTGGTTGGCCTTCGGTGTGGAGGGGCGGCGGACGAGAAGCCCGCACGGCTTCTCGTCCGCCGGTTGCCTGGTGGTCAGGCGGTGCCGGGTTCGGGCGAACCGCCGGCGGGGTTCCTGTCGTCGGCGTCCTGGTCGGTGCGCTGCTGAGCGGCGCCGGTCCGGGGCAGCAGACCGATGAGGAGGGTGAGCAGCAGGGCCAGGGGCACGCCCCAGACGAACACCTCCGGGATGGCGGCCGCCGTGGACTCCGGGGTCACCGGGCCGTCACCGATCTCGCGGCTGAGCAGGCTGCCGAAGAGGGCGACGCCGATCGCCATGCCGAGTCCCCGGATGGAGAGGTTGGCGGCGGTGGTGGCGGCGAGGTCGGGCGGCGCGGCGGCGTTCTGGGAGACCACCACGAGGTTCTGCATGAGCAGGCCGAACCCGACGCCGAGGATCGCCATGGCTCCCGCGACCAGGAGGTACGGACTGTCGAGGTCGAGCATGCCGAGCACCAGGAAGGCGACGGCCAGCACCGCGGCTCCGGTGAGGAGATAGGGCTTGAACCGTCCGCTGGCACCGGCTTTGCCGCCCGCGACGGCGGAGACCACGAGGAACGGGATGAAGTACGGGTTGAGCGCGAGGCCGGCTGTGGTGGCACTCATGTCGTACGCCGTCTGCAGGAAGGTCGGCATGTAGACCACGGAGCCGTAGAGGAGCATGCCGAGGATGGCTGTGGCGGGCAGTACCAGCCGCAGGGAGGGGTTGGTGAACAGCCGCATCGGCAGCAGGGGGTTCTTGGCCTTGCCTTCCCACCACACGAACAGCGCGAAGAGGGCGAGGCAGCCGGCGATCAGGCCGAGGATGAGCCCGGAGGTCCAGGCGTGGTCGCGTCCGCCCCACTCGGTGATGAGCAGCAGGCTCACCACACCGCCGATGAGCAGCGCGGAGCCGCCCAGGTCGACCTTCTCGCCGGCGGCGGCGCGCGGCAGCCGGAGCGCGAAGGCGCACAGGAGCACCGAGAGGATGCCGAGGGGGATGTTGATGTAGAAGATCCAGCGCCACCCGACGGAATCCGTGATGGCTCCGCCGACCAGGGGACCGCCGACGCTCGCGATGGCGAAGACGGCTCCGGTGAGGCCCTGGACCTTGCCGCGCAGATGCTTCGGGTACAGCTCGGAGAGGGTGACGGTCGGGATGACGAAGAGGGCGCCGGCGCCGATGCCCTGGAGCACCCGGGCCGCGATCAGCTGGGGCATGCTCTGGGCCATGCCGCAGAGCAGGGAGGCGACGACGAAGAGGAGGACGGCGATGACGAAGAGGGGGCGCCGCCCGTACCGGTCGCTCAGCCGTCCGTACAGGGTGCCGGTCGCGGTGGATGCGAGGACGTAGGCGGTGACGACCCAGCTGAAGGAGTCGGCGCCGCCGATGTCGGCGGCGATGTCGGGCAGGGCGATGGCGACGACCGTCTGGTCGAGTACGGAGAGCAGCATGCCCAGTACGAGGCCCGCGGAAGCGAGCGGGACGATGCTGCGCTGGGGCGGTTCCCCGGAGTCGGTGTCCCCGGGCCGGTCGGCGGAGGTTTCGGCGGTGGTGCGATCGGACATGGTGGGTCACGCCCTCCCGGACGCAAACGGGTTGGGAAGTTTGAAGTCGGCACTGACCAGGTCCTGGTCGATGACGCTTCCGGCGACGGTTCCGCTGGCCGCGGCGGCGACGACGGCGGCGAGCGGTATGGGCACGGTGGCGCGTCGGGCCATGTCGCCCGCGGCGTAGACGCCGGGGACGCTGGTCTGGGCGAACTCGTTCACCTCGACGCAGCCGTCGGGGAAGTCCGTGCAGCCGAGCCGCTCGGCGAAGTCGGAGCGCTGGTGGAGCGTGGTCTTGATGAACACGGCGTCCCGGTCGAGCGAGGTGCCGTCGTCGAAGACGATCCGGCGCAGCTGGGTGTCCTCGTGTTCCAGCCGGGCGACCGGAGCGCACTGCACGGCGACGCCGTTGGCCTCCAGGACGCTCTGCATGACCGGTTCCAGGGAGGCTCCGCCGGTGCACAGGGCGATGTCGTCGGTGAAACGGCTCAGGTGGAGCGCCAGCCTGACCCGCTCCGGTGCCGCGCCGAGCACGGCGATGCGGCTGCCGCTCGCCTCGAAGCCGTGGCAGTACGGGCAGTGGAAGGCGCTCTTGCCCCACAGCACGTCCACGCCCTGGACGTCGGGGAGCTCGTCGCGCAGTCCGGTGGCGAGCAGGAGTCGGCGCGCTTCGTGCAGCCCGCCGTCCTCCAGCCGGACCTCGAAGTGGTCGTCGCCGAGGCGGCGCACCGAGGTCGCGGCCGTGGCGACGGACTGGACCGTCGGATACTGCCGCAGGTTCTCGTGGCCCAGGTCGCGCAGCACCTGCGGGGGCGTGCCGTCGTGCGTGAGGAAGTTGTGCACGGCGTCGGCCGGCGCGTTGCGCCCCTGTCCGCTGTCCAGGAGCAGCACCGTGCGGTGGGCCCGGCCCAGGGTCAGCGCGGCGGACATTCCGGCGGGTCCCCCGCCGACGATGATCACGTCCAGCATGATTCCTCCTGTCTCAGCGGAGACGTGAGCCGTCCCCTTGACCTGGACCCAACTCTGCAAGTTAATGTCAACATGAAGTCAAGTGCCGACGAGACATCCATGACCATCGGCGAGCTGGCCGACCGGTTCGCCCTGCGCACCCATGTGCTGCGGCACTGGGAGGCGACGGGGCTGCTGTCCCCCGCGGAACGGGTGAACGGGCGCCGTCGTTACAGCACGCGCCACATCGCCCGGGTGGCGATGATCGTCCGGGGCAAGGCCGCCGGCTTCAGCCTGGAGCAGCTGCGCGGCGTGCTGGACGCGACCGACGCGGCGGAGCGGCGCGTGCTGCTGCTGGAGCAGCGGGCGGAGCTGGAGCGGCGCATCGAGGAGATCGCGGCGTCGAAGACGCTGATCGAGCACGCCCTCGAGTGCAAGGCGAAGGACTTCACCGAGTGCCCCGGTTTCCGCAAGCTGGTGGAGCAGCTGGCCAACGGCACGGCGGAGGCTCCGGTGGAGACCGGGGGGCTGCGCGGCCATCTCCCCGGGTGAGCTCAGACGCCAGGGCCCGGCAGCCCTGAGGCTGCCGGGCCCTGGCGCGACGCGTCAGCGGATGCCGGAGAAGGAGACCGACATCCGTTCGGGGCCGCGCAGGATCACGTGCGGCCGGTACTCGAGCGACTCCTCGACCAGCTTGGGGTCGACGATCCGGGTCACGAACGCCTGGAGGGCGATGACGGCCTCCAGCTTGCCCAGGTTGGCGCCCAGACAGCGGTGCGGACCGCTTGAGAACGACAGGTGGTCGAGACGCTGCCCGGTGGCTCGGGTGATGTCGAACCGGTCGGGGTCCGGGAACACCTCCGGGTCCCGGTTCGCGGCCGCCGCGAGGAGCAGGACGTCCATGCCCTCCGGGATCTCGAAGTCGTCCAGCACGATGCGCTCCTTCGCCATGCGGTGCAGCATCTGCACGGACGGCTCGAAGCGCAGGATCTCCTCGACCGCGGAGAACGCCAGTGAGGGGTCCTCCCGCAGCAGCGCCAGCTGCTCCGGGTGGCGCAGCAGCAGCAGGATGCCGTGCGTGATCAGGTTGGCGGTGGTCTCGTGGCCGGCCATCACGAGCAGCGCGAGCGTCGCGAGCAGCTCGGTCTCGGTGAGCCGGTCGCCCTCTGCCTCGGCGCGCACCAGCCGGGCGAGGAGGCCGTCGTCGTCGGCTCCGCCGTCGGCGATGAGGTCGCGGAAGTACTGGTAGAAGGCGGCCCTGGTCTCGGTGTCCTCCTTGTCGATCTCCGGCGAGCGGTTGGCGGCCATCAGCGGGTCGAGCGCCCGGCCGAGGACCGTCGACCAGGTGCCGAAGACCTTGTGGTCCTCCGCGGGGACGCCGAGCATCTCGCAGATGACGCGCACCGGCACGGGGTACGAGAAGACGCTCGGGATGTCGACCGGCGACCCGCTCCGCGCCACCTGGGTGACGAGGTCGTCGGCGATGCCGCGGATGTGGGTCTCCAGGCTCTGCACCATGCGGGGGGTGAACGCCTGGGTCACCAGCCCGCGCAGCCGTGTGTGGTCCGGCGGGTCGAGGAAGGTCATGACCTCCTTCCGGGACTCCACGGCGTCCGTGCTGAGGATCTTCGACTTGCTGCGGTCGGCGCTGGCCGCCGGATGCCGCAGCATCGCGTCCACGTCCTTGTGCCGCCCCAGCACCATCAACGCCCCGTCCATGGCCAGGAACGGCGACGCCTCGCGCAGCTGATGCAGGTGGGCGTACGGGTCGGCGCGGTTGGCCGGGTCGAAGAAGGCTGCCAGGTGGTCTTCCGGGGTCTGGGCCGGGGTCGTCTGCGTCATGAGACCGAGGGTGTCTCCCGGGAGCCCCGGGAGACACCCACCGACGCCGTGGTCGTTCGGGCACCTCGCGTGCACCCCCCAAAGGGGACTCCCGTGGCTCCCGGGACGGCCGCAGGGTAGCCGTCCATGGGATCCGTTGCGCTCAGTTCCGCGATGACCACACACTCAGCGAGGCCGCCGAAGGGCACGGCCTTCGACGCCTGGCGACACTGGCGGGACCACGAGGGTGCCGAGGGCATCGTCGCCGCCGGCATCCTGGCGGCCAACGCCCGCAACGTACAGCCGTGGCGGTTCGCCGTCGACGCGGACGACGAGGGCGGCGGCCGACTGCGTCTGTACGCCGACCTGTCGCGCCGTCAGGGCGCTCTCGATCCGTTCGACCGGGAGCTGTACGTGGGCCTCGGCTGCGCCCTGGAGAACATGGTCCTGGCCGCCCGGGCCCGCGGGTTCACCCCGCACGTCGAGCTGCTCCCCGACGAAGAGGACGCGGCACACGCCGCCACCGTACGGTTGGAGCCCGGTGAGGCGACGGCGTCCGAGCTGTACGACGCCATCCCCTACCGGCACACCAACCGCGGCCCGTTCCGTCCGCAGCCCCTGCCCGAGCCCGTGCTCCAGGAGATCGCCGGACTCGGGCGGGCCGATCTGTCCGCGCCGGCGCTGCTCTGGTTCTCCGAGGAGAAGGACCGTGCGCGGATCGCCGCGCATCTGACGGCCGCGACGGAGGCGATCATCGCCGACGAGGACCAGTCCCTCGCCGGGCACCGGTGGTTCCGCAAGAGCGACCGGGACATCGAGCGCAGCCCCGACGGGATGACCGTCGACACCCAGGGCATGCCGCCGCTGCTGAGCGCCCTGGGCAAGCGACTGCCCTCGCCGTCCCGGCGTACCGCCGACCGGTTCTGGCTGCGCCAGACCCGCGAGGTCCATCTGCCCACCGCGGCCGCGTTCGGGATGGTCACCGTCCCGGACGCGACGAGTCCGCGGGACCGGATCGAGGGCGGGCGGTTGCTCCAGCGCATCCATCTGTTCGCGACCGCCCGGGGGCTCGCCGTCGGGCATCTCAACATGATGACGGTCCGCGCCGACCGGGAACGTCAGACCGGACAGCCGCCCCGGTTCGGCTCCGTGCTCACCGAGCTCGTCGCCGACCCGGACCGAGAGGCCCTCGTCACCTTCCGCATCGGCCACCCGGCTCAGCCGGCGGCCGCCGCGCCGCGCAGGTCCGTCGCGGCGGTGCTGCGGTGAGCTCCGGCTCCCGGAAGGGCATCACCCACCGTCCGGCGGAGCCGTCCGCCACCAACGCCGAGGAGGCGTGATACCCATGTACGACGCGATAGTCGTCGGTGCCCGGTGCGCGGGAGCCACCACCGCCATGCTGCTGGCCAGGGCCGGCCACCGGGTTCTGCTCCTGGACCGGGCCCGGTTTCCCAGCGACACCATGTCGACCCACTACGTCCATCAGCCCACGGTCGCGCGGCTGGCCCGCTGGGGCTTGCTGGAACGCCTCGCGGCCACCGGCTGTCCCCCGCTCGACATCGCCCGCTGGACCCTGAACGACGTCACGATCACCGGCTGCGCGCCGCCGGTGGACGGCATCAGGTCCGCGTACGGTCCGCGCCGGTTCGTCCTGGACTCGCTGCTGGTGAGCGCGGCCTGCGAGGCCGGTGCGGAGCTGCGGGAGCAGACCAAGGTGACCGAGGTGCTCCGGGACGGCGACCGGGTCGTGGGCGTCAGGGCCCGCGGCACGGACGGCCGGGAGTACACCGAGCACGCGCGGGTGGTGATCGGGGCGGACGGCGTCGACTCGACGGTGGCCCGTGCGGTCGGGGCCCGCAAGTACGAGGAGGCCCCGACCCTGAACTGCCTGTACTACACGTACTGGGGCGGGCTCAAGGCCGACTACGAGGTGTACGTCACGGGCCGCCGCGCGATCGGGGTCGTCCCCACCAACGACGACAACGTGATGATCGGCATCCAGTGGCCGCGGGCGGAGTTCGACGAGGTCCGCAAGGACGTCGAGGGCTCCTACCTCAAGGCGCTGGAGGCGACCGCGCCGGAGCTGGCCGAGCGGGCGCGGGCCGGGGAGCGCACTGCCCGGTTCAACGGCACGGGCAGGCTGCCCAACTTCTTCCGGCAAGCGAGCGGGCCGGGTTGGGCGCTGGTGGGCGACTCCGGGTTCCACAAGGATCCCGTGGGGGCGTTCGGCATCAGCGACGCCATCCGCCACGCCGAACTCCTCACGGGGCTGCTGAGCCCCGCCCTGGGCGGCGAACAGCCGCTGGACGGGGCCCTGGAGACGTTCGCCGTCGAACGCGACGAGGACGCCATGCCGGAGTACTTCTTCAACCTCCAGGCCGCGCAGCTGGATCCGATGCCGGAGCTGCTGGACATCCTGCGGGTGATCTCCGGCGACCAGGACGAGGTGGACCGGTTCTTCGGCCTGATCGCCGGACTCTTCACCTGGGACGCGTTCTTCACCCCTGAACTCATCGAACGGGCGAATGCCGGGAGGACGACATGACCGATACGACGCGCAGCAGCAACGCCGAACTCATCAAGCGGCTCTACGCCGAGGTGTACAACGTGCACCGGCTCGACCGCATGCCCGAGTTCTACGCGAAGGACGTCCTCAACCACGGCGGCCAGGGCGAGGTGGGCGCGGACGCCCTGCGCAACCGGGTGGGCATGATGTTCACCGCCTTTCCCGACGCGGTGGCCGAGGTCGAGCACATCGTGGCCCAGAACGACCGGGTGCTGGTGTTCCTGCGCTGGACCGGTCATCTGACGGGTTCGGAGGAGGAGATGACGCTCCACACGGCCAACCTCTACCGCGTCCGGGACGGTGAGATCGCCGAACACTGGAGCGTGGTGGACCAGTCCGGACTCACCCGGTTCGGTATGCCGGCGGGCGACCAGACCCAGCCGGCCGGAAAGCCCGACTGGGCGGCCACCGAGACCGAGCAGGCCAACATGAGGCTGGTCCTGAAGGTCTGGGACGAGCTGATGCAGCAGCACCTGCTCGACCGCGCGGACGAGTACTACCGGCAGGACTACATCCAGCACAACGCCTTCGCCGCCCAGTCGGGAGGCGGGCTGAAGGGGATGAAGGACTTCTTCGCGGGTCTGTTCGCGCTGGCGCCCGATCTGACCGGGGAGATCACCCAGATCATCGCGCAGGACGACCTGGTGGGCGTCTTCTGCGTCTGGCGGGGTCACGAGCAGTCCAGCGGCCGTGAACTCCTGCTGCACACCGCCGATCTCCTGCGCGTCCAGGACGGGCTGATAGCCGAGCACTGGGACGTCATGGACTACGCGGCGGTCGCCGATTTCGGGGTCGCCCCGCAGAACGGCTGACGGCCACCCACAGCAGGAAGGCCCCGGATGATTCCGGGGCCTTCCTGTGCGATACGGACGGGAACGCCCGGGTTCAGCCGAGCGGGGTCACCGTCACGGGCAGCTCGGCCAGCCGGCGCTGCATGAACAGCGGGAGCCACTGGGGCCGGTCGACGGCCTCCGACTCCAGGGCGACGGGCCAGGCCGCGAGTGCCTCCATCATCAGGGTGCCCTGCTGCTTGGCGAGGGCGGCCCCGAGGCAGTAGTGCAGACCGTGACCCAGCGCGAGATGGCGCGCCCCCGAGCGGGTGATGTCGAAGCGGTCCGGGTCCGGATAGACCGCCGGGTCCCGGTTGGCGGCGCCGATGAAGGTGAGCACCCGGCTGTCGGCGGGGATGACCCTGCCGCCCACTTCGATGTCCTCGGCGGTCCAGCGCCCGCCGCCGGCCGTGGCGAGCTGCAGCGGGCTCTCGTACCGCATGACCTCCTCGGCCGCGGTGGCGGCGAGTTCGGGCCGGGCGCGCAGCAGTGCCAGCTGTTCCGGATGGCGCAGGAAGGTCAGGACGGCGCTGGCGGTGAAGGCCACCAGCGTCTCGTGCCCCGAGATGAAGATCAGGATGACGTTGGCGTGCAGTTCGTCGCGGGTCAGCAGTCCCTCGCTGTGGGCCTCCAGGAGCGAGGAGAAGAGGTCGTCACCGGGTGCGGCGCGGCGCCGCTCGGCAAGTCGCCCGATGTAGGCGTCGAACGCCTCGAACGCCTCGACGGCCCGCTCGATGGAACCCGGGTCGGCCGGGATGTCGGCCGCGGGGGACATCGCCTGGCCCCAGTCCCGCAGTTGCGGCAGGTCCTCGCGCGGGATGCCGAGCAGATCGCCGATGGCCTGGAGCGACACGGGGAACGCCAGGTCGTCGACGACCTCGAGGCCGCCTCGCCGCCGGGCCTCGCCGAGGATGCGGTCGGCCGCCTCCCGCGCGTCGGCCAGGACGCCCTGGAGCCGCGGTGACGCGAAGGGGCGGCGGGTCAGGTTGCGCAGCCTGGTGTGGTCGGGCGGGTCCTGGAACAGCAGCGTCTGGTTCATCGAGCGCAGCGACTCGGGAACGATCGTGGCCAGCAGGTCCGCGACCGGCGCGGGCGGGCGGAGCAGCAGCCGCGGATCCGCGAGCACCGCGGAGGCGTCCGCGTGGCTGCTCACGACGTACGAGTCGAGGTAGTCCCAGTGGACAGGCCCGCCCAGGTCGCGGATCCGGGCGTACTCGGGATAGGGATCGGCGCGGAACTCCGGTGTGTAGGGGTCGAAGTCCTTCAGGGAGGGTGGGGTGTCGTGGTCCTGGTGGTCGGTCATCGGGTCCCTTCCGTACCGGTGATCTCGGCCAGCGCTTCGGCCGGCAGCCGGGCGAGCATGGACAGCAGGTTGTCCGGGGCGAAGAACTCCTCGGCGGGCACGGTGCCGGCGATGACTCCGAAGAACCGGTCGGCCTCGTCGCGGTTCTCGGCCAGGACCCGGACGAGCTGTCGCGTCATGGGATCGAACTCGAAACTCGCCGCCTCGCAGGTGAACTCGTAGATGAGTTCCGAGGCGGCGTTGCGGAGCCGCTCGTAGCCGGCCATCGCCGTCTCCCAGTCCGCGTGGCCGGACCGCACCTCGTGGACGGCGTGGGCGAGCAGCTCGGCGTCGCGCCAGGCGTCGCTGATGCCCTGCCCCGTCAGCGGGTCCTTGTGGTAGCCGGCGTCGCCGACCAGGGCCCAGCCGGGCCCGTACGGCTTGCGGTAGAAGTTCTCGAGCGCCGCGCTGCCCCGGAAGCGCTCCACGCGTTCTGCTCCGTCGGCGAGTTCGCTCGCCAGGGCGGGCGCCGCCTCCTCGATGGCCTTGAGGTAGTGGCGCTCGATGTCCGAGCGGTACTCGCCGAAGAAGTCGTGCGGGCGCGCCGCCTGGATGAGATAGGCGTCGTCGTGGGTGGGGATCACGCCGATCTGCTTGTCGCCTTCCAGGAACACCTCGTTGCGGTGGCGGCGTTCGGGCCGCAGCCCCCGCCAGTAGGTGTAGTAGACGACAGTGAGCGGCGGCCGGGTGTTGTACCGCTCGGCGCCGGTCTCCCGTGCGACCAGGGAGTCCCGTCCGTCCGCGCCGATCACGAGCGGTGCGCTCAGGGTGTGTTCGGCGCCGCCCTGCTCCTGGCAGCGCACGCCGGTGACCCGCCCGTCGTCGTCCCGGACGAGGGACCGGACGGTGCAGCGCTCCCGGACCTCCGCGCCGGCCTCCCGTGCGGCGTCGACGAGCAGGGCGTCGAGGACGGTGCGGCGTGGCGCGAGGGCCATGCCGATGTCACCGTGCGGCGGCGCGAAGCCGCGGACCGAGGTGTCCCCGAACCACCACAGGGCCTCGGTCACCGGTGGACAGCCGGTGGCCCTCAACCGGTCGAGCAGGCCCCAGCGTTGGAGCCTGGCGAGGCCGCTCGGCTGTACGTAGTGGGTGGAGACGGTATCGCGGGGGAAGGACGCCCGGTCGAGCACGACGACCCGGTACCCCTTGCGCGCGAGGAGCATCGCGAGGGGGGATCCCGCACAGCGGGCTCCCACGACAATGACGTCGTACATACAACCTCCGCGGGTACGTCCAGGCGGCGGCCGCCCCGCGGGCGGCTCGACGACCGCCGGTGCCCCGCACAGCAAAGCGGCGCCCGGGGCACGCCCACAGCCCCCAAGGGGGTGCCCACTCGGGCGGGCCCATCGGTCGGGCGCACCAGCCGCTCCCGGCGGGGCACAGATCCACCGCCCTGACGGCTCTGCCACCGGCTCCCCGCGACCGGCAGCGTGAGGGACCGTCCGACCCGCGTCGGGACTCCGGCCGGGGCCGTCGCCCCGGACGCAGGCGATCACGAGGAGTGTGACCCATGGCCCTGGACACCAGCAGGTTCGAAGAGATCAAGGAAATAGCGGGAAGCAAGAAGGAGGAGGACGTCGTGGCCTTCGCCCGGAGGCAGGAGGGCGGCATCGACGGGTTTCTCGACGATGTCTTCGGCAACATGCCCGACGCCTTCCGCGCGGATCGCGCCAAGGGTCAGGAGGCCTCCTTCCAGTACGAGGTCAGGACCCCGGACGGAGTGCACGAGTACTTCGTGAAGGTCTCCGGCGACACCTGCGAGACCGGCCGGGGCCGGGTCGAGTCCCCGAAGCTGACGACCTCCCTCGCCCTGCACACGTTCCTCAAGCTGCTCACGGGCCGGCTCAACGGCATGCAGGCCTTCCTGGGCGGCAAGGTCAAGCTCTCCGGCAACACGCTGTACGCCGCGAAGCTGGAGCACTGGTTCGAGCGGCCGGCCTGACCCGGTACCACTCCACGCGCCGAAGGGACGCCATGAAACTGGGCATCGCACTTCCCACGGTCGGCCCGCCGGGCCGGCGCCGCTATGTACTCGAGGTCGCGCGGGCCGCCGACCGGCTGGGCTTCGACTCCGTCTGGGTCAGCAGCCATGTCGCGCTCCCCCGGCAGCGCGAGAGCACCTGCCTGTATCCGAGGGCGAAGACCGCGGACGCCTACAACTGGGGCGTCGCCTGGCTGGAGCCGATCGCGGTGATGGGCCTGGTGGCCGGCGCCACCGAGCGCGTCAGGATCGGCACCCACGTCCTGGCACTGCCGTACCGCAACCCCGTCATCCTGGCCTCCGAACTCGCCTCGCTGGACCAGCTGTCGATGGGCCGGGCGATCCTGGGCGCCGGCATCGGCTGGATGGACGAGGAGTTCCGGACCGTGGGCGTTCCGCGCAAGGAGCGCGGGGTCCGCACGGACGAGGCCATCGAGGTCATGCGGACGCTGTGGGCCGCCAGGCATCCGACCTCGTTCCACGGCCGGTTCACCGACTTCGACGACATGTGGCTGGCCTCCCGGCCGTACACGCAGAAGGGACCGCCGATCTATGTCGGCGGCAACACCGATCCCGCCCTGCGCCGCGTGGCCCGGTACGGCGAGGGATGGCTCGCCCACGAGGTCTATCCGGAGGAACTGCCGGCGGCCCGGGACACCCTCGCGCGCTTCGCGGAGGAGGCCGGCCGTGACCCGGCGGCCATCGAGATCACGGTGCGCCGTGCGCTCGTTCCGCCCTTCGAGGTCATGGACTTCATGTCCGACCGGGTCAGCATCCGGGGCACGGCCGAGCAGGTGGCCGAGCAGCTGGACGCGTATCGCTCGTGCGGCGTCTCGATGATGGTGCTGGACCTCTCCATGCGCCCGTCCGAGATCGTCGAAACCATGGAATGGCTGGTCAAAGACGTACTCGTGCTGCTGTGAACGTCACCCGCCGCCCCCTCTACCCCTCACTTACGGAGATGAGATGACCACGTCGGACAACGCCGCCAGCACCTCCGAGCGCCGCGAGCAGATCACGAAGCTGCTCTGCGACATCCTGGAGATCGACCCGGCGGAGATCACCGAGACCAGTCTGTTCAAGGAGGACCACGGGGCCGACTCGCTCCGGGCGATCGAGATCCTCGCCGCCCTGGAGCGCACCTTCGACATCACGATCGACCAGGCCGAGCTCAGCCGCATGGTCAATCTCGAGGGCGTCGAGTCGGTCGTGGACCAGGCTCAGTCGGCGCGGTGACCCCCGTGTCCACCAGCCCGCCCGGCGGGAACGACCGGGAACGGCACGAGCCCGTCCGGGTGGTCATCACCGGTCTGGGCACCGTCACCAGCATCGGCATCGGGGTCGGGGAGTTCCTCGCGGGGCTGCGCGAGGGCCGCAACGGCGCTCAGCCCATCACCGCGTTCGACACCACCGGTTTCGACCACGCCAACGGCTGCGAGGTCACCGGCTTCGACCCCGCCGAGTGGATCACCCATGTCGCTCCCGAAACCCTCGGCCGGGCCACGCAGTTCTCGGTCGCGGCGGCCGTGATGGCCGTGCGGGACGCCGCCATGCCCGTCGAGGAGCTGCGCGAGCGTCGTGCCCTGGTGTGCGTGGGGACGACCGACGGGGAGTCGGCGGATCTCGACCGGCTGGTGGAGGCCCAGCTGGCCGACGGACCCGAGCGGCTAGACGCGGTGGTCGCCCGCCGGGTGCCGGCCGGGCGGCTCACCGCCGCGGTGGTGGGCGAACTGGGGCTGGTGGACGTGGAGGCCACGACCCTGGCGACGGCCTGCGCCGCGGGCAACTACGCCATCGGTTACGGCCTCGACGCCCTGCGGGGTGGCGATGTCGACGTGGCGCTGGTCGGCGGTGCCGACGCGATGTGCCGCAAGACGTTCACCGGTTTCTACCGGCTGGGCACCATCGCTCCGGAGGCGTGCCAGCCGTTCGACGTCAACCGCAAGGGGATCCTCACCGGCGAGGGCGCGGGCGTCCTGCTCCTGGAGACGCTGGACTCCGCGCTGGCCCGAGGCGCCCGGATCTACGCCGAGGTGCTGGGGTACGGGCTCAACTGCGACGCCCACCACCCGGTGGCGCCGGACCGGGACAGCATCGCCCGGTGCATGGAACTGGCGCACGCGAGCGCCGGGGTGAAGCCCGAGGAGATCGACTTCATCTCGGCGCACGGCACCGGCACCAGGGCCAACGACGTGACGGAGGCGGCAGCGATCCGTCAGGTGTTCGGCGACGGTCCGCCCAGCACCATCTCCATCAAGGCGATGATCGGCCACACGATGGGTGCCGCGAGTTCGCTGGCCTCGGCCGCGTGCGCTCTCGCGATCTCGGAGGGGTTCATTCCGCCGACGATCAACCATGTCGAGACCGATCCCGAGTGCGGCCTGGACTGCGTGCCCAACGCGCCCCGGCCGGCCGAGCTGCGGGTCGTGCAGAACAACGCCCTGGCGTTCGGGGGGAACAACGCGGTGCTGATCCTCGGCGCCTACCCGGCCGGCCCGCCCCGTACGGGCGGAGGCGGCGGATGAGCGTCCTGATCACCGGCATGGGCGCGGTCACCAGTGTCGGCGCCGGCGTGGACGACACCTTCGACGCGCTGTGCGCCGGGCGCAGCGGGGTGGCCGAGCTGCGCGGCTTCGACCGGACGAAGTACCGGGCGCGGCACGCCTACGAGATCGACGACCGGCCGGCGCCGGGGGTGGACGTGCCGCTGCGGGCGACGGGCTGGTTGCTCGACGCGGTGGCGGCCGCGCTGCGCGACGCGGAGCTGTCCGAGGACCTCACCGGCATCCCGGTGCTGGTGGGCACGACCCTGCGTGAGCTGCGGTCGGTCGAGCTCGGCTGGTGTGAGGCCGCCCCGTTCGACCCGTCGGCGCTGCACTTCGGTACGGCGCTGCGCGAGCGGTTCGGGGCGGACCGTACGTACACGGTGGCGAACGCCTGCGCCGCCTCCCTGTACGCCCTGGGCCTCGGCGCGGACCTGCTCGCGCTCGGTGAGGCGGACACGGTCGTCGTGGCCGGCGTGGACACCATCACGGAGAGCACCTACGGGATCCTCGACCGGGTCTACCGGGAGGCCCCGGAGTCCGTGCGTCCCTTCGACCGGGACCGTCGGGGCATGCTGCAGGGCGACGGGGCGGCGGCGGTGGTGCTGCGGCGCGAGTCCGGAGGGTACGAGGCCCGGGCGCACGCCCGGGTCCGTGGTGTCGGGCTGAACTGCGACGCGTACCACCCTTCCGCGCCGGACAGCGCGAGCATCGAGCGGGCCATGCGGGAGGCGTACCGGCGCGCCGGCGTCAAGGCGGGCGACATCGACCTGGTGCTGCTGCACGGTACCGGGACGCCGCTGAACGACGAGGCCGAGGCGGTGGCGCTGCGGACCGTTCTCTCCGACGCGCCGCGCTCGCCCCGGATGACGGCGATCAAGTCGATGATCGGGCACACCGCGGGGGCGTCCGGGCTGCACAGCCTGATCACCGCCGTCCAGTCGCTGCGGTCGGGCCGGGTGCCGCCGACGGTCGGTCTGGAGCTGCCCATCGAGGAGGTTGCCGACTTCCGGCTGAGCCGTGAGCCGGCGACCGACCCGGAGCTCCGCCTCGCGCAGATCGACTCGTTCGGGTTCGGCGGCCTCAACGCGGTGGCCGTGGTGGAGAGGATGGCTTGAGGTGCGCACACGCGTGGTGATCAGCGGGCTGGGCACGGCACTGGCCGGCGTGTCGGGTCCCGGCGCGCTGCTCGGAGCCGGGGGCCCCGCGGACGGCCCTGACCCGGTGAGCGAATTGCGGGGTCCCGGTCTGCGGTACAAGGACCGTGCCACCAAGCTCGCGCTGGCCGCGGCCGAGCGGGCACTGCGCGACGCGGGGCTGCTCGACGCGGACGGCTCGGTGGCGGACGGCTCGGGCGCGGACCGGTCGGACTTCGGTGTCGTGGTCAGCACCAACTGGGGGAACGTGGACACCGTCTGCGACACCTCGGCGACCATCCGGGAGCGCGGCTACGCGGCGACGAGTCCGATGCTGCTGCCGAACACGGCGAGCAATGTCACCGCCTCCTGGGTGGCGATCACCCACGGGCTGCGCGGTGCCAACATGACCTTGTGCAACGGGCCCACGTCCGGGCTCGACGCGGTCCACTGGGCCCGCAACCTCATCGCCTCCGGCCGTCTGACCCGTGCGCTGGTGATCGGCGTCGAGCCGGTGAACGCACCGGTCGAGCGGCTCGTCGGCGGGGGCGGGGACGACGTCCGGCTCCTGGACGGCGCCGTCGCGCTCGTCGCCGAGGCGGAGGAGGCCGTGCCGGCCCGCGGGGGCCGGTCGCTCGCCGCCGTCGGCCCCTACGCACGCCGCTCCGGCCTGGCCGCGGCCGTGTCGGAGGTCCGGCGCCACGAGACGGCGCCTCCGGGCCTGTGGTACCTGCCCGAGGCGCCGCTCGGGACCGTCGCGCCGGCCCACCCGGACCCGGGCTCCGTGCCGACCCACGACCTGAGTGCGCGGTTCGGCCGCTGCTCGGGAGCGCTGGGCGTCCTGCAGTGCGTGGCGGCCACCGCCGAACTGGCCCGGACGGGGCACCCGTCCGTGCTGACCTCGGCAGGCCACGGCACCGAGCCGGGGCGGCCGGGTACGGGCGACGACGCGGCGGCAGCGCTGCTGCTTCTCTCCTCCTCCGCGTCGGGGGGTGCGCCGTGACGGGGTTACGGGTCGCGCTGCTACACGGACTGGCGGGCAGCACCGCGCTGTGGCAGCGGTGGTGCGCACAGCCGCCCGACCGGGTGGAGCCGCTCCCCGTCGACATCGACTGGCCGGTCGACGGCTCGGCGCACCCCGGGGCGCCGGGCGATCCCGCCGAGCTGGTCGCGCGGGCGGTGCGTACCACCGGGGCCGAGGTGGTGGTGGCGCACTCCTTCGCGGCCAACGCCTTGCTGGAGTACCTCGTCCGAGAGCGCGACAGCGGTCTGCGGGGTGCGGTGCTCGTGTCGCCGTTCTACCGGCCCCGGCAGCGGGACTTCGACTGGGCGGCGATCTCCCACTACTTCAACCGTTTTCATCTCATCCTCGAAGAAGGGCTCAGCGTCTCGTCCGGCGACCGGCTGCCGCCCGTGACCCGGGAGTCCATGGCCCTTCGGGTCCGGGAGCGGATCGGTCCGTACGGATGGATGGACTTCTTCGGCGCCTATCTGCGGACCCCCGGTCTCGCCGTACACCGCGTCCGCCTCCCGGTGCTCACCGTCGCGGGCGAGGACGACTTCGCCGCGCGCCCCGCGGACGCCGTGGCGCTCGACCGGGCACTGCCCGACGGACGTCTCGAGATCCTGCCGTCCTGCGGGCACTTCCCGATGGCGGAGCAGCCCGCCCGGTTCGGTGAGCTCCTCACGGAGTTCCTCGGTTCGCTCACCGCCGCACCCCATCGCCCCGGCGGCCCGCCGCCGGCCATCACCCCACTGGAGATGACGTGATAGAGGCCTCTGTCTCTTCTGCCCGCCCGCTGCCCACCACCTCCCCGGTGACCCGGCGCACCACGACGGTCCGGCTCAGGCCTCGTTTCGAGGGGTCGAACATCTGTACCTGGATCGGCTTCAAACACGTCAACTACCTGGTGGAGGAAGCCGTACTCGAACACTTCCGGCGCGCTGGCTGGGCCGCCGGGAAGCTGTACGAGGCCTACGGGCTCTGTCTCGACATCGTGGACATCAACGCCCGGATCCTGTCCGCCACGCACATCGACGACGACGTGACCGCCCAGGTCGTGCCGGAGGAGCAGCCCGTCGACGGGGAGGTGGCGCTCTCCGTCACCCTTCATGTGGACGGCCCGACGCCGGTGAAGACCGTCGCCGCGAAGGTGCGGGTGGCCCTGCGCGTCGACCCGCGCGGGGGTGGGGCCGCACCGATCCCCGCTCCGGCCGAGCCGTTCGCCGTGGACCGGATCGACCGCACCGCGCTCGTCCAGGTGCCGGTCGCCGCGGCACCGCCGGCCACGGCCGAGGACGGTGACGCGCTGCTCGCCACGCTGACCGGCCACTCCAACGCCTACGGATGGAAGTGGCGGGTCCCGTACTTCTACTGCCACTTCACCGAGCGTCTGCAGATGTCGGGCTACCTGCGCCTGATGGAGGAGGCGGTCGACCTCTTCCTGGAGGACCGCGGCATCTCCATCAAGCGGCTCCTCGACGAGCAGGACTGGATTCCGGTGGTGCCGCAGAACTCGGTCTCCATGCTGGAGGAGGTCGGAATGGAGGAGGAGCTGTACACGGTCCTCACGGTCGAGAACGTGTTCAAGCGGCTCACCTACACGGCCCGGATGGATTGCTACGTACTGCGGGACGGCGTTCCGGTGCACACGGCGACGGGCCGGATCACCCATGGCTACGCGAAGATCGAGAGCCGTCACGACTGGAGCCTTGCGGAGTTCGACGACCGGATGATCCGCGGCCTGAACGGGCAGCAGGGCTGATGGAGCCCGTCCTCATCACCGGCACCGGGGCCGTGACCTGTCACGGCCCCGGGACGCGCGCGCTGTGGGACGCGATGGCGAAGGGTGTCGCCCGGGCGCCCGACGAGCTGCCCGATCCGTACGCCCGGATGGATCTGCCGCTGATGTACCTGGTGCCCGAGGACGGGCCGGCGGAGCGGGCCGCGGACGGGCCCGGGCGGGCGACGTCGTTCGCGCTGACCGCCGCACGGGAGGCGCTGGACGACGCCGGGATCGAGCCGGGGCGCCTGCCCGCGAGCCGGACCGCGGTCGTCTTCGGCACCTGCATGGGGTCCACCGGAGAGCAGGAGCGGGACCGGGTCGAGGACCGGCCGGCCGGGGCGTCGCCGGATGCGGAGGAGTGGCGTCCCGGCTTCGACGTCGCCTCCGGGCTCGCGGCGGCCCTCGGCGTCGGCGGCGTCGCCACGAGCGTGAGCAACGCCTGTGCGGCGAGCGGCTTCGCGCTGGGCATCGCCGCCGACCTCATCCGCTGCGGCGAGGCCGACGTGGTGATCAGCGGCGGCGCCGACGCCTACTCCCGCATCGCGTTGGCGAGTTTCAACCGGATGGGAGCCGTGGACCCCAGGGGCTGCCGTCCGTTCGCGGTGGACCGGGCGGGGACGGTGTTCGGCGAGGGTGCGGCCGTGATGGTCCTGGAGTCCGCCGCGCACGCCGCGGCCCGCGGGGCGCGCCCGTCGGCCGAACTGGCCGACTGCGGATGGACCTGCGACGCCCACCATCCGACCGCGCCCGAGCCGGGGGGTGAGCAGATCACCCGGGCGATGCGGCAGACGCTTCGCGCGTCGGGGCTCGGTCCCGACGACATCGGCTGTGTCATCCCGCACGGAACGGGCACCCGGCTCAACGACCAGGTGGAGAGCGCGGCGCTGAACAGCGTGTTCGCCGGCGCGGGCGACGGTGTGCCGCCGCTCTACAGCCTGAAGGCGCTCATCGGCCACACCGGTGGCGCCGCCGCCGGGCTCGCGGCGGTCGCCGCGACGCTGGTCGTGCGGCACGGCTCCGTACCCGGCAATGTGCCCCTGGGCCGGCAGGACCCGGAGTGCCCCGTCCCGGTGTCCCCGGCCCCGGTCCCGCTCGGGAACCCGGCGGTGCTGGTGAACGCCTACGCGTTCGGCGGCAACAACGCCTCGTTCGTCGTCAGGGAGGCGGTCCCGTGCTGACGGACGCCCAGGACGAGGTGGTGGTGACGGGCATCGGCCTGGTGTCGCCCCGGCGGACCCCGGAGGGCGTGCTGGACTCGGGTCCCGCCGCGACGGACGCCGAGTGGTTCGACGCACGGGCTGAGCTCGGGCCGCGCGGCCACAAGTACCTGCCGCCGGGAGCCCGTTATCTGCTGGCCGCGGGCCGCCGCGCGCTGCGGGCGGCCGGCCCGGCGGACGAGGTGCCGCCCGAGCTGCGCGGCCTGGTGCTGGGGACGAACAGCGCCCTCGCCCCGCTGTTCCGGGACATGGACCGGACCGTGATCGAGAGCGGCGCGGAGCGGCTCAGTCCGGCGACCGCTCCCTACTTCGCGATCAACGTCCTCGCCAGCAGGCTCGCCTCTGAGGAGATGTTCAAGGGGTTCAGCCTGACGCTCACCTCGCCGGTCGTGGCCGGCCTTGAGGCGGTGGAGGTCGCGACGCGCGCGCTGCGCCTCGGCCGGGCCCGGACGGTGCTCGTCACCGCGGCCGAGGACCGGGTCCCGCAGGGGGAACCCGGCGCCGGGAGCGGCGAGGAGGGTGCCGTGGGTCTCGTCCTCGAACCCCGGGGCCACGCGGAGCGGCGCGGTGCGCACATCCGGGGGGTGTGCCGGGTCCGCTCGGCGTTCGTGCCGCCGTCCGGCGGGCACGACGCACCGGGCGGGGAGCTCAGCCGCCGCGTGGCGGACCTGGTCCACGCGCTGTGCCCGGAGTGGGAGCGACGTCCCCTGCCGGTGTACGCGGTCCTCGACGGCTCGGCACGCAGCCGGGCCGTCGCCCGCGACCTCGCGGGGCTGACCGCCGGGGCGCAGCCCTTGCACGAGAGGACCGCGGGCGCGGGGTGCCTCGCCCCGCTGCTGCACGCGGCGGCCCTGCTCTCCACCGGGGCCGGGGACTGCGTCGTCGTCACCGCGACGGCGACCGGACAGCTCGCGGCGGCCCGCGTCGGCGGCGCCGCCACTCACCATCACTCGGCGGGAGGGATCGATGCCGAAGTCTCTGCGTGACAGCTGGTGTCTGGTACTGGGAGTCTCCAGCGGCATGGGCCGGGCGACCGCGCTGGCGCTGGCCGAGGAGGGCGCCCACATCATCGGGGTGCACTTCGACCACGGCGAAGCGGCGGCGCGGGCCAAGGAGCTGGAGGGCGAGCTGCGCGCGCTCGGGTCCCGGGCCCACCTGTTCAACGCCAATGCCGCGGCCGTCCGCACCAGACAGCAACTCATTCCCGAAATCACGGAGTTGACGGGCGGCGCGGGGCTGCTGACGGTGCTGCACTCGCTGGCCTTCGGCTCCCTGGTGCCGTTCCTTCCACGCGACGACGACAAGACCGTCCTCACCCCGCGGCAGATGGACATGACGCTCGACGTCATGGCGCACAGCCTCGTCTACTGGACGCAGGATCTGATGGCCGCCGGGCTGCTGCGCCAGGGCGCGAAGATCCTCGCCATGACCAGCGCCGGGACGAGTCAGGTGCTGCCGAGCTACGGGGCCGTGTCGGCGGCAAAGGCGGCGCTGGAGTCGCACGTGCGTCAGCTCGCCTGCGAACTCGCGCCGCACGGCGTCTCGGTCAACGCGCTGCGGGCGGGTGTCACCGTCACCCCGTCGCTGCTGCGCATCCCGGGCCACGCCGAGTTCGTGGACCGGTCCGCCTCCGTCAACCCGCACGGCCGGCTGACCTTGCCCGAGGACGTGGCCGACGTGGTCGTCATGCTCTCGCGCGCCGACTCCTCGTGGCTGACGGGCAACACCATCGGCGTCGACGGCGCGGAGCTGGTCGCGGCGGGAACCACCTGGAACAGGAACCGCGGCGGCGACGCGCCGCACGAGGGAAGGGGCGCCCACTGATGGCTGTCATCTCACCGGCCCGCAGGTCCACCGTGATCTCGGACTGGTCGACGCTGTCGCCGTACGGCATCGGCGGCGAGGCGTTCACGGAAGGGGTGCGGGCCGGACGGACCGTCGTCCCCCGGCTCAACAGCGAGGAATGGCAGGCCCCTTCCGACCAGGTCTGTCTGGTCCCCGGGTTCGACGTCGTCGAGGCGCTGGGCAGCCGGGGCACCCGTTCCATGGACCGGCTCACCGGCATCACGGTGGCCACGCTCGGCTCGCTCCTCGAACCGTTCGGATCGCGCAAGCCGCTCTCCGCGGCCCCCGAGCGGGTCGGGCTCGTCCTCGGCACGGGCTCCGGCAGCGTGCAGAGCACCATGGACTTCACCCGGGACTCCCTCACCGGTGCCAAGCCCTTCTACGTCGACCCGGCGCGTTTCCCGAACACGGTGATGAACCGGGCCGCCGGCCAGAGCGCCATCTGGTACGGGTTCAAGGGACCGAACGCCACCCTCGCAGGGGGCCCGCTGACCGGCCTGCAAGCCCTGCGTTACGCGACCCGCCTGCGCGAGCGGGGGCATTGCGAGGCCGTGCTGTGCGGCGCGGTCGAGGAGTTCTCGGTGCAGCGCGCCTGGCTGGACTGGCACACCAGCGAGCCCGCGGACCGGGGCACGACCCCGCTCGCCGAGGGGTGCGCCATGTTCCTGCTGGAGGACGCGGACTCCGCCGCGCAGCAGGGCCGCCGGCCGCGCGCGGAGATCCTTTCCGCGCGGTTCGCCGCGTTCCACTCGCCGGAGGACCTGCGCCCGACTCTCGTACGGTGCATCCGCAATGCCCTGCGGAACGCGGGGGTCGGTCCCACCGACGTACGTCTCGCGGCTCCGTCGGACGCGGCCGGCGGCCCGGCCGGCATCGAGGCGGAAGCCCTCACCGAGGCGATGGACGGCACCGAGACCGAACTCGTCCGGGTCCGTGACCTGTTCGGGGACGCCTCCGCCGCCTCGGCCGCCCTGCAGATCGCCGCCGTGCTCGCGGTCGGTCCGACCGGGCCCGGTGACGGCGGCGTCGCCCTGGTGACCTCCCTCGACGGGGACGGCCTCGTCGCCTGTACGGTCCTGCGCCTGCTGTGACCCCTGACCGTGTCGTGGCCCGCCCACCGCACCCCGTTCGTCCCTCCCCCGGAAAGGAAAGCCCATGTCCGAGCAGACCGGCACCGACCTCGACCTGGAAGCGCTGCGCGTCCTGATCGCCGAGATCCTGGACGTCGACGTCGCGGAGGTCTCCGACGACGCGCACTTCGTCAACGACCTGGGCGTGGACTCGCTCATGGCCCTGGAGATCACCGTCCGCCTCGAACAGGAATTCTCGGTCACGCTGGCCGAGGAGGAACTGCAGAAGATCTCCACCCTGGCGACGACCCACGCACTCCTGGAAGAGACGCTGCGGGCCGCGTCATGACGGTGACCGCGCCCTCGCTGCTCGGACTGACCTCGCGGACGCTGGAGTTCACGGACGACACGGTGACGGCTCTGGCCACGGTGGATCCCGGGTACGAGGCGTTCCCGGGGCACTATCCGGGATTCCCCGTGTTCCCCGGGGTCGGCCTCATCGAGTTCGCCGACGGCACCGTGACGGCCGACCAGGCACGCCGGGGCCGTGCCGTGGAGCTCGTCGGTGTGGAGCTCTGCAGGTTCCGCGAACCCGTCTTCCCGGGCGACGAACTGACGATCCGGGTGACGTACCACGCACCGCGTCCGGACGACACCGGGGTGCGCTCCACGGTGGCGATCGACACCGGGCGGGGCCGCGCCGCCGACCTGCGGATCGTCCACGAGCGCCGGCCGGCGGCCGGGCCCGGAGGTGCGGCGTGACCCGGACACCGGAGTCGGCGGACGTCGCCGGCATCACTCGGATCATTCCGCACCGGTACCCGATGCTCCTGGTCGACCGGGTGACCGCCGCCGTACCCGGGGAGCGGCTCACCGCCGTCAAGGCCGTCACGGTGAACGAGCCGCACTACCGCCGGGTGCCGGCCGGTGCCCCGTCGGCCGGGTTCCGCTATCCGCTGCCCCTGCTCGTGGAGTCCTGGGCGCAGGCGGCGGTCCTGCTCGCGGTCTGGGACACCCCCAATCCCGATGTGACCACCGGCAAGGTGGAACTCGCCGGAGCGCTGGACCGGATGCGGTTCGGCCACCCCGTGTATCCGGGTGACGTGCTCGAACACGAGGTGCACGTCGTCCGCGCGGTGGGCGACACCACCCTGCTCGCCGGACGGACGCTCGTCGGCGGCTCCACGGCGCTCGACGTCGGGAACTTCATCGTCGCCCTTCGCCCGCTTTCCGCTCTCGCCCATCCCGAGTCCCTTCACTGAGGAGTCACGAGCATGCCCGGACAGGACCGTCCCGTCGCACTGGTCACCGGTGGTTCCCGGGGGATCGGGCGCGCGGTGGTGCAACGGCTGGCCCAGGACGGCTACGACGTCGCGTTCTGCTACCGCTCCCAGCCCGAGTCGGCCGAGAAGACCGCGGAGCTGGCCCGTGCGACGGGTGCGCGCGTCCTCGCCCATCGGGCCGACGTCGCCGATCCCGCCGCCGCCCGGGCCTTCGTCGCGCTGACGGAGAAGGAAGTGGGGCCGGTCGCCACGGTGGTCAGCTGCGCGGGGATCATCCGCGACAAGCCCCTGGTGCTGATGGCCCAGGAGGACTGGCAGGACGTCGTCGACGTCAATCTGAACGGCACCTACAACATCTGCCGGGCCGCGGTCTTCCCGATGATCAAGCGCCGCGCCGGATCCCTGGTGACCCTCTCCTCGGTGGCCGGCGTGTACGGCAACGTCGGGCAGTCCAACTACGCCGCCACCAAGGCCGGGATCATCGGCTTCACCCGGTCCGTGGCCAAGGAGCTGGGGCGCTACGGCATCCGCGCGAACGTCGTCGCGCCGGGGTTCGTCGCCACCGACATGACCGCGGAACTGAGCGGTGCCGTCGCCGAGCGGATGCGGGAGCGCATCGCGCTGGACCGCTTCGGCGAGCCCGACGAGGTCGCGGACCTGGTGTCGTTCCTGGTCTCCGACCGGGCCGCGTACATCACGGGACAGGTCGTTCAGATCGACGGCGGCATCTCTCTCTGACCTCCGAAAGGGGACGGTGATGGCACCACCCGACCGCGGCGCGGGCCGGACGGCCGTACGGAAGCGCCGCTTCTACTTCTCCTTGCGCAGCCCTTACTCCTGGCTCGCCCACCACGATCTGATGGACCGCCACCCCGACGTGGCCGACACCCTGGAGTGGGTGCCGTACTGGGAGCCCGACGAGCGGACCACGGCTCTTCTCGCCGACACGGGCAGCACGTTCGTGTACACGCAGATGTCGCGCGCCAAGCACTTCTACATCCTCGCCGATGTACGCCGACTGGCGAACTCACGAGGTCTCAAGGTCAGTTGGCCGGTGGATCACGCACCGGTGTGGGAGGTGCCCCACCTGGCGTATCTCGCCGCCCGCCGCCGGGGTCTCGGACCCGCCTTCGTCGAGCAGGCCCAGCGGGCCCGCTGGCAGGAGGGGCTGGACCTCTGCGACCGGAAGACCATGGCCGGGATCGCGGACCGGCTGGGCCTGGACCGGGGCGTCCTCACCGAGGCCGCCGACGATCCCGCGCTGCGCGAGGAAGGCGCCGAGGCGCTGCGGTCGGCGATCCGCGAAGGCGTCTTCGGGGTTCCGTTCTTCGTCAACGGTCACGACAAGTACTGGGGGGTCGACCGGCTCCCCGCCTTCCTCGCCTCGCTCTCCCCGGACGCCGAAGCGGGCGGCGGTCCCGGCTCCCCGGCCTCGCCGGAGGCGGACGCACGCCCGGGAGGTGACATCGGCCATGCGGGTGGATGCGGCTGATCCGTCGAGAACGTTCGAGTCCCTCGGCCCCGGGACCGTGTCCGAGATCGTCACGTCCGGCGACTGGGCGTTCGGGGTCCATCGGCAGGGCGCCGGGACGCCCGTGGTGCTGCTGCACGGGCTGCTCACCGACAGCAGGGTCTGGCTCCCGGTCATGGCCGGGCTCCGCCACGAGCACCCCGTGGTCGCGGTCGACGGGCCCGGGCACGGTCTCGCCCCGGCCCGTGACACCCCCTACACGCTCGAGGAGGAGGTGGACCGGCTCGCCGATGCCTACCGGGCGCTCGGCGACGGCCGCCCCACCGTCTGGATCGGCCACTCGATGGGCGGGATGAAGGCGCTCCGGATGGCCCTGCGGCACCCCTCCCTGGTCTCCGGACTCGTGCTTGTCGACACCCAGCCCTATTCCGAGCCGGAGTCCACCGCGCGACCGTTCCTCGCGATGGTGGAGACGGTCCGGACCTACGGGATGAGCGAGGATCTCGCCCGGATGGTCGCGCGGCTGAACTTCCACCGCTCGTTCCAGGGCAGCGAATCCGCCCGGTACTGGATCGACCACTTCCGCACCCTGACGGGTGAGCGGATCGAGCAGGCCTGCAACTCGGTCTACACGCGCGGTGACATCGCGGACCAGTTGCCGGACATCACCGTCCCGACGCTGGTCGTGCACGGGAGCGGCGACGTACCGATCCGGCCTCCGGTCGCCGCCCGCTACACGGCGCTCCTCCCGCACGCCCGGCTCGTCGGGCTCACGGACACCGGCCACACCCCGCCGGTCGAACGACCGGATGAACTCCTGCGCCTGATAAGGGAGTTCCTCGCGTCCGGCGCGCAGTCCTCGCCCACACCAGCCCTGGAGGATCAGTGACGACCATGCGACAGCCCGCGGTGGAGACCGTCACGGCGGCCCATGTCCGATTCCTGGACCTGCCCGGGGAGGCGGGGCGTTTCGCGCTGATCACGCTCGACAACGGCCTTCCCCCGATGGGTCCCGCGATGCGGCCGGCCACGTTCGGCCCGGAAGGGCTCGCCGCCCTCGACGCGGCGCTCGACACCGTGGCCGCCGCGGCCCGCGCGGGCGAGATCACGGGGGTCGGGATCACCGGCAAGGCGTTCGTGTTCAGCACCGGCGCCGATCTCGCGCTCGCGGCGGCCGTCACAGCCCGCGAGGAAGCCTCCCGGACGCTCCGTGAAGGCACCCGGGTCTTCCGCAGGCTGGGCGAACTCCCGGTGCCCAGCTTCGCGTTCGTCAACGGCGTCGCCATCGGCGGCGGACTCGAACTGGCCCTGCACTGCACGTACCGGACCCTGTCGCGCAGCGCTCCCGCCCTCGCGCTGCCCGAGTGCTCGCTCGGTCTCGTCCCGGCCTGGGGCGGGGCCTGGCTGCTGCCTCGGCTGGTCGGTCCGGACACCTCGGTCACGCTCCTGCTCGACCACCCCCTGGCGGGCCGCCGGATGCTCGACGCCCCGACCGCACACGGCCTCGGTCTCGCCGACACGCTGGTCGAGCCCGGCGGGTTCCTCCCGCTCTCGCTGCGATGGGCGGCGGACGTGCTGTCCGGCGCAACCGTCGTCGAACGCGCGGGCACCTTCGACGGCGCGGCGTGGGACGCCGCCCTGGCCCGCGGCCGCCAGGTGGTCGCGTCCCGCACCCACGACGTGCTGCCCGCGCCGCGACACCTGCTGGAACTGCTGGAACTCGCCCGCCACGGCGGGCCCGACGAGGTGTTCGCGGCGGCCGAGGAGGCGGCGACCGAGCTGTTCATGAGCCGGGAGTTCCGTGCGAGCCTCTACGCCCTCCGGCTCACCCAGACGCACGCCGCTGGGCACCCCGGGCAGCCCGATCCCCGCCGGGCACGGCCCGTGGGGCGGATCGGGATCCTCGGCTCGGGAGCGGCGGCTCGGCGGCTCGCCCTGCTGTGCCTGACGAAGCTCCGCATCCCCGTCGTGCTGGTCGACGACGGTCAGGACGCCGTGGACGCGGCGCTCGCACACGTACGGAAGGAACTGGGCCGGCTGGCCGCCGAGGGCGTGATCAGCGCCGACGGCGCCGAGAGCTGCGCCGGGCTGATCAGCGTGAGCACGGAGCACTCGACCGCCCTGGCCGCGGCCGACGCGGTGATCGAGGCGACCGCCGGCGACCTGGAGGCCGTACGGGAGTCGCTGCGCCGCGCCGAGGCCGTCGTCGCCGCGACGTGTCCGCTGGTGTCCACCTCTGCCGCATCGTCACGGAGTGAGCTGGCGGCGGTCCTGAAGTCCCCCGAGCGGCTGGTGCGTCTGCACTTCCCGAACGTGGCGGAGACGGGGGCGCTGGCCGAACTGGCCTGCTCGCAGGAGGTGGACGAGGCGGCACGGGCCACCGCCGGGCTGCTGGCGGGCAAGCTCGGCATGCAGTGTCTTCCGGTGGCCGACTCACCCGGGCTCGTGGTGAACCGGCTGCGGGCCCGCTTCCTCGGCACCCTGCTCGCCGCGGCGGGGAAAGCGCCCGGGACCGGGGACGCGGCCGCCGCGCTCGACGCGGAATGCGGGGAGCTGGCCCTGCCCGTGCCGCCGTCCCGCCTGCTGCGGGAGCTCGGTGAGGAGACGTTCGGCCGACTCCTGGAGACGCTGCCCGGAGGCCCTCCCGGCGGCGGCGTCACGCCCGGCGCCCCGCTGGAGGGCGCGCTGGCCGCACTCGCCCAGGAGATCGGGCGGCTCATCGACGAGGGAGTCGTCGCGGACGCGCAGGACGTGGACTTCGCTCTGCTCACCTGCGGGGACTGGCCGTTCCATCTCGGCGGCGTGACTCCCCGCCTGGACGACAGCGGCATCTCCGAGAAGACCGTCGGCCGCCGACTGGGGCCCGCGCGGCCGACCGCCCCGGGCCCGGACGCCTAGGTCTCGTCCGGAAAGCCCCGCCTGGCCCTGATCTCCGGACACGACCTGGGAGCCGTCGATGACCTTGCAGAACTTCGAGGCCGGACCGCCGGTCGACGCGGCCGCGCGCGTCGACGCGGCCGCGGAGGAGACGGTCGGGGTGTTCGAGCCCGCCGCGTGGCCGGTCACCCTGACCGTCCCCGCGGGGAGCGACGCGGACATCTGGCTGCTCCGGGTGCCGTCGGCCTGGCTGACGGGGACGCCGCTGCACGACGCCGTCCTGGACGGGACCGAGCGGCGGCGTGCGGCGGCCTTCATCCATCCGGCCGACCGGGCCGGATACGTGGCCGCCCATGTCGCTCTGCGCCGGCTCCTGGGCGCCTATCTCGGGGTCCCCGCGCGGTCGGTGCGCTATCGCAGGGACCCGTGCCCGTGCTGCGGCGGCCCGCACGGCCGGCCCACGCTGCTCGACTCGTCCCCGCCGTACTTCTCGCTCTCCCACGCGGGTGACCTGGTGCTCATCGGCGTGGCGGAGGTGCCCATCGGCGTGGACGTCGAGCGCCGACCCCAGGCGCACACCGTCACGGCCGTCTCCGGGCTGCTGCACCCCTGTGAACGTGACGGGATCGCGGCCGCCGCCCCGGAGCGGCGGGCCGCGGTCTTCACCCGGCTGTGGGCGCGCAAGGAGGCGTACCTCAAGGCTCTCGGCAGCGGTCTGGGGCGGGCGCCGAACCTCGACTGCACGAGCGGGGATCCGGGGGCACCGCCCCCGCCCGCCGGGTGGCAGCTGGTCGATCTGCCGGTCGGGACCGCGCACGTCGCGGCGGCCGTACGGGGTACGGCGCCGGGGCGGGTGGTGCTCCGGGAGCTGGGGGTGGAGGGCGTGCTGGCGCCGTACGGTGCCGTTCCCGGCCACGACGCCTCGGGATCCCGTCGATGACCACAGGGAAGGGGCGTCACGCCATGGCCCGCCTGCTGGAACTCCTCTCCCGCTGCTGGCGGCCGGTCATGAGGGCCCTGGTCGCCCACGGCAGCCTGTGGACCCCCCAGGTGGTGCCGGAGCTCCTGGAGCCGTCCTGGCCGCCCCCGGCGGGGGCACCCGCCCTCGTGGCCGAACCGCCCGCGTCCCATCCCGAGCGGCTCACCCCCGACGTGCCGTTGAGCCCGGTCGAACTCTCCCTGCAGCAACGGTTGTACGCGCCGGGGCCCGAGCGTTGACCCCGCGCACGGGGACCCTCCCGTCGCCTCTCCTCCGCACTCCCCCGCCCCTCCCCCTCCCGCCCCCTCCCTCACGTTCGTACGACGAGGAGCTGTCATGGCCGTGACCCACGGTCCGCGCGAGACCGCGTCGGCGCCGCCCGACGCCACGGTGACGGGCTGGGCGCTCGCCGCCCGCGGCGGCGATCCCGAAGCCGTCGACCGCTTCTTCCGCGCCGTGCACCAGGACGTGTGGCGGTTCGTGGCACATCTGAGCGCCGACGCCCAGTCGGCCGACGACCTGACGCAGGAGACCTTCCTGCGCGCGCTCGTGGGACTGCGCCGCTTCGAGGGCCGCTCGTCCGCGCGGACCTGGCTGCTGTCCATCGCCCGGCGCGCCGTGGTCGACAGCTTCCGGCGCTCGGCCACCCTCCCCCGGCTCTCTCCCGCCGACGACTGGCAGTCCGCCGCCGAGCGGGCCCAGCCGCGCAACGTCCCCGGATTCGACGACGGCGTCGCGCTCTCCGCCCTGGTCGCCACGCTGCCCGACGAACGCCGCGAGGCCTTCGTCCTCACCCAGTTGCTGGGCCTGCCCTACGCCGAGGCGGCCATGGTCAGCCGCTGTCCCGTGGGTACGGTGCGCTCCCGCGTGTCCCGCGCCCGCACCGCTCTGCTCCAGGATCTGCACGCCGCCGAACGCCTCGGCTCGTCGGCGGACGGGTAGGTGCGTGATGCACGGACCGGTGACGGCAGGCTGGTTGCTCGTGGCCCTGTGCGCGGCGGTCGGGACCACCGCCTGTCTGCTGAGGTGGCGCGGCGGCGCCGGGAAGAGTCCCGCAACGGTGGGCGACGAGGCCCTCATGGGCTTCGGGATGGCGGCCATGGCGGTTCCCGCCCTGGCGTTCACCCCACCCCGGTGGGTCTGGACGGTGTACGCGGTGGTCTTCGGCGGCGCGGCGCTACGGGCCCTGTGGTCGGCGCGCGGCGAGCGGCGCCATCTGCACCACGCCGTCGGCTCTCTGGCCATGGTGTACATGGCCGTCGCGATGGCCACGTCCGCCGGCGGCGCCCATGGCGGGCACGGCCCCGGCGGGGCGACGCTGTTGACCGGTCTGCTGCTGACGTACTACGCCGGGTACGTGCTGTGGGCCGGCGGCCGGCTGGTGGGGGCGGACCTGGCGGCTGCCTGCCGGCTGTCGATGGGGGTCGGGATGTTCACCATGCTGATGACGATGTGAGATCACCGCGGCGTGGCCCGACGTCGTCGACACGGTCCTCCGTTCACGGGTGGCCGGGGTGGGCCCGGCGGCGGGGACGGGGGGCGGCGACGACCCACCAGCACGGGCACGCCGCGGTCCGCCCGAACACCGAGGCAGCTCGCCGGGGATCAGTCCTTGACGCTCGGCGTACGAGCGGTGATTCCCCGTCTGTCGGCGAGCCGAGCAGCTATCAGGCAGAACGCCGGCGCGAAGATCAGCTCGGAGACGAGAACCTCCCAGGGCGCGTCCGCGGCGGTACTCTCGTCGGCCAGCTCCCCGAAGAAAGCGGAGAGCGAGAAGGCGATCAGATTGTTCACCGTGTGCACGGCGATGACCGCCTCAAGGCCGCCCGTACGGATGGCGAGCCAGCCCCACCAGGCTGCCGAATAGCACAACAGCAGGAACCCCGACAGCTGTCCGAAGCCGTGGGCGAAGGCGAACAGCAGCGAGGCGACGGCGACTCCGGGCCAGGGCGAGCGCAGGAATCCACCGAACAGCTGGACCAGCCAGCCGCGGAAGACGAACTCCTCGGCGGCGGCCTGGAACGGGACGAGCGCCCACAGCACCAACAGACTCAGCAGAAGTTCGGACCAGCCGGGGGTCTCGCCCATCACGGTCGCAGAGCCGTCCTGGAACAGGCTCCACGCGAGCAGCAGCAGGTTCTGGAGGACGAGGACGACGGCGGCCAGCCCGAGGCACCGTCCCAGCCATCCCCACCGTAGCCGTCCGGTGACGGACGCGAGGGTACCGGCGGGCCGCTTCCCGCTCACGCGGACGGCGATCAGCACGGCCGGGATCCACACGGCAAGGCTCACGAGCAGTACAGCGTTGTCGAACAGCGGATCGGCGAAGATGCTGTCGCTGTCGTCCGGGGCCCACGCGAGGCCCAGAAGCATGCCGATGACGGCAGAGCCGACCAGGACACCGATCATCCCGGCCAGCATCAGCGCGAGGGCGAGGAAGAACTCCCCTACCCGCGCCCAAGCATTCTGTCGCCCATTGCGCCCCTGCTCGTGGTAAGCGGCCCCCGGCGGCGCAGCCACCGGGCCGAGCGCGCGTGTCGGCGGCACGGGAGTCCGAGGGCCCCACGCGGCCGGTGGAACGGGCCAGGTCTGCGCCCCCTGCGCAGGGGGCGTCCAAGGGCCTTGGGGGTGGTGGGGAGGTCCTGGTATCGGGTCGGACATCGTCTGCTTTCTGGAGACTTGCGAAGGGGAAGGTCTGGTCGGCTACCGAGGCGATGCGAAGCGGTTCGCCGAACTCGTCGTCAGGGAGTCGTCGGGCCTGGGGGCCGGACGCTGCCGCACGGGAGCGGAGGCCTCGCACACCGAACCATTCTCGCTGCTGGGCCTGACCTGGTGACGGGCGAGGTCGTTGACGCCGGTCACCGCCGTCGTGCCGATCCCCCGTCGCCGTTTCTCCCCCCACCTGCCCGCCGCCGGCATGACCTGCGGAACCGGCGGCCGCCCTGCTACCGGAACCTCGCAGGGGAAAATCGTTCGATCAAACGTCTCTGCTCGCTCTAGGGTCGGCGACGTGGCAACGAAACTCAATCAGATCATCGCAGTGGAGAAGGGCGTCAAGTCCAGGGCGCACCAGGACCTGACGGCGGCCCATCACGGCCTGCAGAAGCCCGCGCTGCTCGCCGGCATCTCCCGTACGTACCAGCCGAAGGACGAGGAGGGCGAGCAGCTGCCGCCCGAGTCGACGCTGGTGCAGGTGAAGGCCGAGGACGCGTTGCGTGACACCGCGCGGGCGCTGACCCGGCTCTTCGATGTGACGGCCACCAAGGACTGGGCGAACTGCGAGGCGCGCGCCGACGTCACGGTCGACGGACGGGTGTTGGTGGAACAGGTGCCCGTCGCCTATCTGCTCTTCCTGGAGAAGCAGCTGACGGACATCAACACCTTCGTCCGCAAGCTTCCGGTGCTGGACGCCGCCGAGTCCTGGACGCAGGACCCGTCGACCGACTCGTGGAAGACCGAGGTCGTGCGTACGGTCCGTACGAAGAAGGTGCCGCGCAACCACGTCAAGGCGGAGGCCACGGACAAGCACCCGGCGCAGGTCGAGGTCTACTACGAGGACGTGCCGGTCGGCTACTGGACCACCGTGAAGTTCTCGGGTGCGCTGCCCGCCCGGCGTGTCAACGAGCTTCTGGAGCGGGTGGAGAAGCTCCAGCAGGCGGTGAAGTTCGCCCGTGAGGAGGCGAACAGCTCCGAGGTCACCGACCAGCGGGTCGGCGACGCCGTCTTCGGCTACCTGTTCGGCTAGCCGGAGCACCACAGACTCCCCGGCCGCGGAAAGCGGTCGGGGTGCGCGAGGAGCGCAAAGCTGAAGCTGAGCCTTGTCGTGACATCCGCGGTTCCAGTGGAGGTTCGAGTCCTCCTCCCGGCACTTCCCGCCGGGATGGCCCAATCAGGCAGAGGCAGACCGCGGTCAATCTCAGACTATTGCTCCAGACTCAGCATGCGCCGCTCATCGCCGGATCGACCGGGCCCGGGCCCTGGTGCGTCGAAATGCCAGTTCGAATCTGGTCCGCCGAGCTCGATCGGCGGTGGTCCAAAGGCAGGACGCGACGCAATGACGAATGACCCGGGTCCTCAAGTGTGCCGGCGTGTGATGTGAGCGGCATCCACAGGGTCCGGGGGCAGGCTACGCCCTCGGACCCGCTCCTTTTCCCCATCCCTGTCGTGCACTGGGCGAGGGCGACGACCTGCCTTCGGCTGCCACGTTTCGAGGCCTCGTGCACGGACAGACGGTTCGTCTACGCGTGAGCGAGGGAGGGGTTCGGATGAAGGCGACCAGTGTGGGCAGAAGTGCGGTCAGAAGGAGCCCCGGGGCTGTCTGGCGCGATCTGGTCCTGGCCGTGGGACTCGTGGGGATATGCGCCGCCGGTCTGATGCTCTTCTTCAAAGCGGCCCAGACGGCGGGAAGCCGCGGCTCGGGGGTCGTCGCGGCCCTCCTCGTGGCGCTCGGTGCCCTGGGAGTGCTGTCCGTCGGGCTGTCGACCGCCAAGAGGGGCATGGCGTCCTTCCGCATGGGCGGGCGTGCGCCGGACGTCCGGCGGGACGACCTGGTCCCCGCCCCGGCCCCCGACATCGGCGGCGAGGCCCTGGACCACACGGCCGTCGACGCCGACGGCTTCGAGCACACGGTGGCCGCGCTCTGCGCGAGGGACGGCTGTACCCCCGTGGAAGTGGTGGGCGGAGCGGGAGATCTGGGTGCCGATGTCGTCGCGGTCACCGTCGACGGCCGGCGTGTCGTGCTCCAGTGCAAGCACTACGCACCGGACAACCGAGTCGGTTCCCAGGATCTGCAGCGGTTCGGAGGCACCTGCTTCAGCATCCATGAGGCGGACGTGGCCGTCATCGTGACCACAAGCTCCTTCACCGCGCCGGCCGTCGAGTACGCCGCCACGTGCGGGATCATCTGTGTGGACGGCGAGGCACTGGCCGCGTGGACGGACCAGGTCACGCCCGCCCCTTGGGACGTGCACGCCCCGGAGCCGCCGGTCCCGTCCCGCTGAGCGGCGGCCCGGCCCGAGTCGCCGGGCCGCGGACGGAGCCTGGGGCGCGGGCCGGGGCACCGTCGCGCCTCGCGGGCCTGTGGTTTCCGCCGTGGTCGGCGTCGAGGGCGGTGCCTGGCGCTGCGGGAGGGAAGGCGGACGATCGCGTCAGTCCACTGGTTCGTCGACGTCGGAGGTCTCGTGCTCCGCCTCGTCGGCGCCGCCCCTGCGCCCGCTTCCGGCAACGTCGGACTCGGGTGCCGAGGAGTCGGGCCAGTCCGCCACGGGTATCGCCAGAGGATCCTCGCCCTGCTTCGCCTGCTGGTTCTCCGGGTCGCGAGGGAGTGGCTCGTCCGCCTCTTCGGGCTCGTCCGGCTCGTAGCGCGTGTCCGTCTCATGGCGCCGGCTCGTCCTGTCGGGCTCCTGCTGGGTGTTCATACAGGCTCACCTTCCTCTTGTGGCGGCTCCTGCCTGGCGGAGCCGTCGGGCGGCGGGCAGCAACCGCCCTGGGGCCGCGCCGCTCGGACCCCGGCCCCATCCCTGGGCTGCTGACCGCAGCACCGTTCGGTACACACATACGCCCGCCGCGCCACGTCGTGCCCGTGCCCGTCTCTCGCCGAAGGGCTGCGGGGCCACTGTCACGGGGACGGGTGCCGCCGTCGGTCCGGGCGGCGGCACCCAGGCATCAGCTGGGCCAGGTTCCGGTCACGCGCCGGACCGAGGTCGCTCCGGCGCGGTCGACGGCGGCCTTGACCACGGCGAAGATCGCTCCTTGCAGCGCCGCGGCGAGCAGAATCTCTCGCCACGTACGTTCCTCGTCCATCGCGCCCGGGGCGTCGTCGGTGTGCCCGGCCCACTTCCACATCTGGTTGAAGGCGGCGCGGGCCAGGATGCCGCCGGCGAAGCCGAACGCAAGGCCTACTGGCCGGTAAGCGAGTTTGGCGGTATTCATGGGTGCCTCCGGCTCCGGCGCTCGAGCAGGAGAAAGCCGAGCGCGGCGGGTCGCACGGGCAGGTGGGTTCGGTGGGGGCGTGCTGCGGCCGCTCCTTGACCGACCTTGTCGGCGACGAGGGCCGGCGTCCGCTCGGCGGCGAGCTGCCTCGTACGAGCAGCCGTGCCACGCGGCTGCACGAGCGTCTTTCGCGGTTCCTCCGCCGACGGTGCGGATGTGTCGCCTCGGGGCTGATGACTCATCGGTGTGCCTTCTCCTCGATCTCGCCGACATCGACCGTGACGCTGGCGATGATTCGGTCGGGGGATCCGGTCCGTCCACGGATTCGTCCGGGACGCACCCGCCGTCCCGCGGCCCTGATACCCCGGGGCGAGCGCCCTCCGCTTACGCGCCTACCCCGTCACCGGCAGGCCACCCGTTCACCTCCTGGCTCGCGATCCGTCCAGGGCCCAGGGCCCACTACGCCGGGGGTCGCGGGGGCGCGTCCTCTTCTGCTGCCGCGGCGCCGTCGCTGCCCAACGACCGGGTGGACTCGCGGCGGGGGTTCGGCGAACGCCGCCGCCTCGGGCGATGGCCCTTCATGATCGGGGCAGAAGCGCTGAGGAGAAGTCCGGTCCTGGCGACAGGGCCGGGCCCGCAGCCGGTGACACGACAACGAGGAGAATGGTGTGACGGGAATGAGTGGCGCCGACGGCCGGGATGGAGACGGGGACGGGGTCCGGGACGGAGACCGGAAAGATCTGCTCAGCGGCCTGAGCGTGGACGAGACCAACCCCGAGCAGCCCGTTCTCCTCAGCGCCGAGGGCGCCCCGATCCGTACCTGGCGGGAGAACTACCCCTACGACCGCAAGTTGCGGCGGGGGGAGTACGAGCGGGCCAAGCGGATCCTGCAGATCGAGCTGCTCAAACTGCAGCGATGGGCCAGGGACACCGGCGCGCGGGTGGTCGTCGTGTGTGAGGGCCGCGACGCCGCCGGCAAGGGCGGCACCATCCAGCGGTTCACCGAGCGCCTGAACCCGCGAAGCGCCCGGATCGTCGCTCTGGACAAGCCGACGGAGCGGGAGGCCGGGCAATGGTATTTCCAGCGCTACGTCGCCCATCTCCCCGGCCTCGGCGAGATCGTCTTCTTCGATCGCTCCTGGTACAACCGGGCAGGTGTCGAGCGCGTCATGGGGTTCTGCTCCGACCACGAGTACGCGCTGTTCCTTCGCCAGTGCCCGGTGTTCGAGCGCATGCTGGTCGACGACGGCATCCATCTGGTCAAGTTCTGGTTCTCGGTGTCGCGATCCGAGCAGCGCACCAGGTTCGCCATCCGGCAGGTCGACCCGGTGCGCCAGTGGAAGCTCTCCCCCACCGATCTGGCATCGCTGGACCGGTGGGACGACTACACCACCGCCAAGGTCGACATGTTCAGGGCGACGGACACCGCGCACGCCCCCTGGACGGTCGTCAAGAGCAACGACAAGCGCCGCGCGCGTCTGGAGGCCATGCGCAGCCTCCTCTGGCGCATCGACTACGCGAGCAAGGACCCCTCGGCCGTGGGGGAACCCGACCCTCTCGTCGTCGGCGCCGCGGACACCCTCCTCGAGCCCGGCGAGGAGACCTCCACCCTCTCTCCCACGCCCCTGGCCCCGCGCCAGCAAGGCCCGGGGGCCCACCCGGAGACGGACAGCGACACGTAGGGCTCGCCTCCGCGGCCCGGAGGCAGATCACTCGGTGTCACGGGCGATTTCCAGGGCCAGTGCCTGCAAGATCTGCTCGGTGGGTTCTCCGGACTCCGTCTGGTCGTACGCGTCGGCCACCGTCTCGAAGGCGAGGATGAACCCGCGGACCAGAGCACTGACCGGGCCGGTGAGCTGGGTCAGAACCGCTGCTCCGACCTCCACCGCGTCATCGGTGTCGGGAACCAGGAAACGCGTCGGAATGACCTCACCGAGCAGGTCGGAGACGTAGTCCTGGGCGACTCCCCCGCGCAGGGCCGTGAGCGCCGCGATTGCCTTGAGCTGGATCTCACTCTCGGTCATACGATGAGCGTAGGCATTTCGCGGCGGCATCGACGCGGCCACGCCGATCGACGGACGCACATCGGCTGCCGGCCTCCTCAAGCCCGTCCGGGCGCCGACCGCCGGCTCGGGGGCCTCGCTCGCCCGGCGCGGACTTTGCCCGGCACTGACATCATCCGGCCGCGACGGGCAAAGCGGTCTGTCATGACGACGCAGACGGACGCGGCCGCGAGACGTTCCCGGCTTCTGGTGCTGGTGCCGGCGCAGGTGAGCCTGATGGTCGGGCTCGGTCTGCTGTTGACAAGGGATCCGCTGGCCGGCCTGCTCACCCCCGTGGAGGACCGGGTCAGCCGCGCGTTCGCCGCCGGCCGCGCCCCCGTGGCCGACGTCGTCTCGGGTGGGCTGTCGGTACTGGCCGGGACCGGGTCGATCGTCGCGGTGACGCTGCTCTGCGTCGCCGCACTGCTGCTCCTGCCGGGTTCACCCCGGTGGGCCGAGGCGGTGTTCCTCGGGGCGTCGGTCGCCGTACAGTCGGCGGTGTTCCTGGCGGTGTCCGTCTGCGTGCAGCGACCCCGGCCCGCCGTGCCACACCTCGACGCGGCGCCGCCGACGTCGAGCTTCCCGTCCGGCCATGTCGGGGCCTCCGTCGCGCTGTTCGGAGGGCTGGCCCTGCTGGCGCTGACACGTCTGAGGGGCCCACGGCAGTACGTCGCCGTGGTCACTCTGCTGCTCGTCCCCCCGCTGGTGGGGCTTTCGCGGCTGTACCGGGGCATGCACCACCCCACGGACGTCGTGGGCGGCCTGGTCAACGGTGCGCTGACGCTGCTGGTCGTCGGCTCGGTGTTCCTCGCCGGACGAGCGCCGGGCGGCGACGACGACCCGGTCGGCCGCCGGTCCTCCCCCGGCGCGGCCCCCTCGGGGCCCCCGGGCGGACCGGCGGCCGGCCGGGTCGTCGTCGTCCGTCATCCACACGCCTGCGACGACCGGCTCGCCGACCGTGTGCGTGCCGTCCTGGAGACCCACGGCCATCGGGATCAACGGTGGACGGGGACCACGGTCGATCGGCCGAGCGGGGAACTCGCCGAGGCCTGTTCCGCCCCGGCGCCGGGCGGTGCCGGGCCGGTCCCCGTCGACCTGGTCGTGGCCTGCGGAGGGGACGGGACCGTACGGGCCTGCGCCGACGTGGTGGCCGGGACAGGGATCGCGCTCGCCGTCGTGCCCTGCGGCACCGGGAACCTCCTCGCCCGCAATCTGGGGCTCCCTCTGGACCCGGCGACGGCGCTGGAAGAGGCCTTGGGCGGGGACTGCTTCGGCATCGACGTGGGGCGCGTGTGGGGCGACCGCCTCCGGCCCACGCGGTTCACCGTCATGGCGGGGGCGGGCTTCGACGCGGCCATGGTCCGCGACGCGTCGCCGCGGCTCAAGGCGCGGCTGGGCTGGGCCGCCTACCTCCTCGCGGCGGTCCGGCACGTCCGTGATCCCCGCACCCGGGTGTCGGTCCGGGTGGACGGCGGGCGGCGCCGCCGCCACCGGGCCCGCATGGTCGTCGTCGGCAACGTCGGCACGCTGCAGGGCGGGGTCGAGCTCCTGCCGGGGGCGCGCCCCGACAGCGGGCGGCTGGAGGTGGTGCTGTTCGACCCGGAGGGCGCGGCCGGGTGGCTCGCCGCGACCGGGCACCTGATATCCCGGGCCCTGCGCCCGCGCACCGCGGAGCCGCGGGAGAAGGCACGAACCGCGGCCGACCCGGCGGAAGCCGGCCGACGGTCCGTCGCCGGCGGCGCTCTGACGTACTACAGCGGCCGACGCGTCGACATCCGGTTCGCCGGGGCGCAGCCCCGTGAGATCGACGGGGACACCCTCACCGACGGCCGCCGGCTGACCGTGGAGACGGAGCCCGGCGCGCTGCGCGTACGGCTCCCTCGCGCTCCGGGTTCCACCGCGGTGCGGCCCGACGCCCCCGCCCCTCGCCGTACGGCGAGGGGCGACGGGGTGCCCCGCACCGCCGGGGCCCCGGACCATCCCGTCCCGCCCGAGGTCCTCGCGCCGCTCGCGCCGAGGCACACACAGTCAGGATCATGATGGGCACCGCAACTCGTGTACCGCAGAGACGTGACGTCCGGGGCGAGGAACTGTCCGGCGACGAGGCGTGGGCCGCGCTGCGCCGCTACGGAGGCTGGCGGCTGGCCCGGGACTCCTTCGTGCGGTTCCGCTACGCCGACGGCTTCAGCCACTCCCGTGCTCTGGCCCTGCAGACCGTGCTGTCCATCGTGCCGCTGGCCATCGCCGCCATCGGCCTGTCGGGCGTGCTGCACACCGAGGACATCGGCCGTGTCGCGGAGCTGACGATACGCCGGATCACCAGTGGGCCGAGTCGACAGTTGGTCGACGACGCCCTGAGCGAGAGCCGTCGCCACGCCGACGAGGGCGGTGAGGCGGCCCTCTGGCTGGGTCTGCTCTTCTCCCTGGTGAACGTGACGACGAGCCTGTGCCAGGTGGAGCGCGGCGCGAATCGCATCTACGGGAACGAGCGCGACCGGCCGTTCCTCCACAAGTACGCCAGGGGGCTGGTGATGGCCGCGCTCGCGGGGTTCCCGTTGGGGCTCAGCTTCGTCGTCACGGTCCTCGGCAGTGATCTCACGCACGCGTTCGCGGAGGTCTACCACCTCGGGGCCGGCACCGTCCGGGCCTGGGAGGTCCTGCGCTGGCCGATCGGGGTCCTGCTGGCCGTCCTGGCGACCAGCGCGATCTTCCGCCTCTCGCCGCGCCGCGCCCAACCGGGCTACACCTGGCTCGCCTTCGGTGCCGTGGTCTATCTGTTCCTGTGGATCACGGCGACCTGGGCACTGAGCCTGTACGTCGGCGCGAGCGGCTCGTTCACCACCGTCTACGGACCCCTGAGCGCGATCATCTCGCTGCTGCTGTGGTCCTACCTGACCTCGTTGGCCCTCTTCCTCGGCCTCGCGTTCGCCGCACAGCTGGAGGCCACGCGCGCGGGCGTGAACGAGCCGGTGGGGCGGGACCCCGGAGTCTGACCACATGCCCCACGAGCCGGCCGCGGCTCACCCACGCGACACGTAAGGAAATCGGCTTCCCCATGGCACAACGCACCACGAGAGTCCGAAGGCCCGCCGTCCGGGCCCTGCTCCCCCGGCACCCCGGTGCCGACGCGACCTTCGGGACGCGGCTCGTCCTGGCGGCGATCGCCACCGCCGCGGCGGCCGTCCCCTTCGCGCTCGCGGTGGTCCTGGTCGAGTCCCGGTGGCCGCCGCTGTACCGGCTCGACCGGACCACGGCGGAGCGGCTGCACCAGACCGCCCTCGAACACCCGGGCTGGGTGGACTTCCTGGAGTTCCTCACCAGTTACGTATGGGACCCGGTCGTGATGCGCCTGTTGGTCGCCGTCGTGGTGGTGTGGCTGCTGACGCGCCGCGCGTGGCGGCTGGCCGCCTGGGCCTCCGTCACGGCGGTGGCCGGCGGTCTGATCGGAACGCTGACGAAGCACGTCGTCGAACGTGCCCGCCCGCACCTGCCGGATCCCGTGTCCCACGCTCCCGGATTCTCCTTCCCCTCCGGTCACGCGATGACCGCGACCACCTCCTGCGCCGTCCTCCTGCTCGTCCTGCTTCCTCTGGTGCCCCGGGCGTGGCGCGGGTTGCCCTGGGCGCTCGCCGTCACGGCGGTCCTGGGAGTCGGGTACACCAGGGTCGCGCTGGGGGTGCACTGGGTGAGCGACGTCGTCGGGGGTTGGCTGCTCGGCATCACCATCGTCACGGCGACGACCCTGGTCTTCGAAGCCTGGCGGCTCGACACCGGGCGCCGACGCACGACGCCCGCACAGGGCCTGGAACCCGAGATCTCCTCGACCGCGCCGGAACCGCCCCTGGCCTTGCGCCACGCTCCGGATGCCCCGGACGAGCCGAGCGATCCGCCCGGCACGCATCGCTCCGGGTGACAGGAGGGGCCCACGCTCACAGGAGCCGTTCGGCCCGGGGACGGTCGGCACACGGCACCTCCGCACGCCGTCGCCGCCGTCCACGAGACCGAAGCGGCTCCTCCGGTGTGCCGGATCAGCGGCGGATGCCCGCGTACGCCGACGGGGAGATGCCGCCCTCCGCGCCCTCGGCGCCGCCGACCGTCCAGACCCGGCCCGCCGCGTCGGTGGCGGCGCCGTAGAGGAACCCGGCTCCGCGCGGGTTCTCCGTGCGCTTGAGCAAGCCGTCGCGTCCGAGCGTCAGGACGTAGTTCCCCGCCGGGTTGACCTCGGGGTTCATGGTCTCCCCCACGATCACCGGGCGGCCGGAGCCGTCGAAGGCGATGTCGAACAGCTGGCCCGTCTCGGCGGGCGTGCGGACGGTGGACCAGGCCCGGCCGTCGAAACGGACGACGACGGGACGGCGCCACAGGTTCTCGTCCCGCATGTGACCGACGGCCCAGATCTCGTTCGCCGACCGCCGCTCGATGCCGTCGAACATGGCGCCGTCGAGCCCGCTCGGCAGCTCCTGCTTCGTCCACGCCGTGCCGTCGAACCGCGAGACGCCGTCGCCTATGGCGAGGACGACCCCGCCGGGTACCACCTCCAGCTGGGAGACCCAGGCGAGCCCCGTGTCGGCCGGCAGCCGGGTCCAACCGCCGCTGCCGTCCGCCCTCCCGCGGAACAGGGCCGGCCGGTACTCGCCGGTCTCATCGGTGTATCCGCCGTGCACCCAGACCGCACCGCGCGCGTCCACGTCGACGGCCGACAGCGACGTGCCGTCCGCCCCCTTCGGGAAGGGCAGATCGACCGCGCTCCAGGCCTTGCCGTTCCAGTGCTGGAGCAGCGCGCGCCCCTGGTCCCAGTCGTCCTCGCCGACGGCTTCGTTGCGGGTGCCGACGGCCCACACCTGGTCGGGCGCGCCGACCGCGAGGTCCTCCAGGCGGCCGTGCTCGGCGGGCTGCGGGGGCGCCTGCCAGCGGGTTCCGGTCCAGCGCAGCGCGACCGGCGCGAAGGGCCGGGTGGTCGCGTCGTTGCGCTTGCCGACGGCCCAGGTCGCGCCGCCCGCGGTCTCGACGTCGAACAGCACGCTGCCGCTGCTTCCCGGCGGGCTGACGTTCCGCCAGTTCTGTGTCTCCGCGGCGGCGGGGGCCGCGGCCACGGCGACGAGTGAGGCGAGGCCGACGGCGGCAGCGGTGGCCGCGCGGGGCAGGGAAAGGTTCATGGCGGGATTCCTCGCTGGGAGTCGGGTGTCGTACGTGTCTCACCTCATTGACGCGCTGACCGGCGGGAGATGTTTCATGAGTCTTCGAAACGGCTTGGGTCCGGGCAGCGAGCACGATCACCTCAAGTTTGTTGTACAGCAATTGTCTTGATGAAGTGTCATGAAAAGTGACGGCCTGGCGGCGGCTGCGGGCGGCCTGCCCGCCGGGGGTGGGTACGGGCAGGCCAGGCGGGGTGCCCTCCGCCCCGGGCCACGGTGCTCGGGGCTCGTCCTGCCGACCAGGAGCACCCGTGTCGCACCACGACCACGACGACCACCCATACCCAGGACATCCACGCCGGCGCACCCGGGCCTTTCAAAGCCCTCGCCCGAGACCACCATGATCGCCACTGCTCGGCGCGTCCACGGCCCGGACGCCGCCCCGCTCCGTCCCGTTCCCCTGATCGACGTGGTCCGCGACATCGCCGTCGCCACGGAGACGGAGCAGGACCGCGAGCTCATCGGCCTGTGGTACTCGTTCGGCTGCGAAACCCTCCTCGGCGGCCCCGCGGGCTTCCCGTACGACGTCGACGACCTCATCGCGATGACCGCCGTACAAGATCTGCGCGCCGTCGTCCGCCGTACCGAGGCTCTGTCCCTCCCGGATCCTCCCCCTACGCGAACCCCGTGGAATCCGCCGACACTCAGGACCTCGAGTCGTGGTGGTGGCAGCTGTAGGCCGTGCAAGGAGTAGCCGCGCCCACCCGTGGGTGCGCGGGTTGCTCGGAGCACCCCTCGTCCCTGTACTGACCATGCGACTACGCTGATGGAGCCATCACACGTAGACGAAGGACGCACATGGCTCGCCCCTACCACCCCGGACCGAAACAGTTCGTCTTCGCAGCCGGTGACGGCAACGACCAAGCGGTCTCCGTGGGCGGCCCTCAGGAAGCCTACGTAGCGTTCTCCGCGTTCTTCCGTGGTCGAGCGTCCGACACCTACACCATCCATGATGAAGCGTCGGGGCAGAGTCTGGTACTGATGCCCGGGCAAGGGGTGATCTCCCGGATCAAGGATGCGGAGCATCCCTGTTCGGAACATCTCCAGGTCGACAGGGGCAATCGCTACCTTCCGAGCGCGATGCTGTTCTTCGAGAACGGATATGCCGGCCTGGACCGTTTCGGCCAGTGGTTCTCCGACCTCGCCGACCTCGACGCGTCACCGGAGACGCGCGGTGCCGCACGCGCTGCCACGTTCACGACGGAAGCAGGAGCGGTCGAAGAAGTCGCCCGGATCTGGGTGGATTCGGGCTACGTGGACCCCAGCGACCAGTACTACGTCTTCTTCGACTCGCATGGTGCCGACGATGACCGAGCCGAGCGGGCCGAACTGCTCAAGCTGATCGAGTTCCTCGGTGTCGAACGAGTCGACGCACCGGCCGAGGCCGCCGGGGGCGAAGTCTGGGTGCGCACGGATCCACGCCTCGACGTCGAATTCGCACGGTGGTCGTGAACGAGACGGTGCGGGGCGGGGCGGGGATGCAACATCGCCACGATGTCGGCCGGTGCCGTTCCGAGGAAGACTGAGCCCATGAGAGACATCGTTTTCACGCGCCAGAGCGGCTGGATCCCGAACGTGATCCGCGAGGACGGCGAGCTGAAGCTGACTCTCGGTGCCGGGGCCGACGCGAACCACGAGCCGCGCACGTTCACGTTCACGATCACCGAAGCCCATCTTGCGGTGATCCGGATGGACCTGGCCAGACACCTGCTGCTGTGGAGCGCGGTCCTTCCGCTGTGCGACGCCGCCGGAACCCGGGGCCGGCTCGACGAGAACGCCGCCGTCGCACTCCTGGACCCGATCCTCCTCGCCGCGCCCGCTGACGTCGACGCGCTCTTCGAGCGCATCCGTTGGGACATGAGCCGGCTCATCGCCCACGGGGCCGACATCGGTCTGCTGGAGCGCGGTCAGGTATGCGCGGCGATGCGCGCGGCGACGGAGACGTCGAACGGGAAACGAGCTCAGGAGTACCACGCGGACCGCCGTCGCACCGAGCGCGGGACGGTACTCGGTCCCCTCGACGCCGCGATGCTGAGGTACACGGGCCGGTATCTGCACGGCGCGACGGTTCCCAGACGGATGCCCGATGCCGTCGACCCCGCACTGCTCCCCGAGGTCATGCGGGTGATCGCCACCGCGGAGCAGGCGTGCGCCGGGATGCGGATCGGCCGCGATCCGCACCGGGGAAAGCGAGCCACGGACAAGCGGGACTGGAATCGGATGCAGGCGACGGCCGAAGCGGCTGTCCGCCGTGCCCACCCCGAGCTCGTCGACGACGCGGTGCGTACGGTGAGCTTTCTGATGTGCTCGGAAGCCGCGGACCGTTCCAGGGACACGCCCATGGAGGACGACGAGGAGGCTGCCGGCCACGGCGCCGACCTCGGTGGGAGTGCGAGGAAGACGGCCCTGACGTTCACCGACGACAAGGGCGTCGAGAAGAAGTGGCTACAGGACGGTCCCCGCACTGCCGCCGCGGAGTTCTGGGAGTTCGTCGGCGATCGCTCTGCCGCGGACAACGAGGTGTTCACCATCGAGGACGAGGAGATGGGCGAAGGAATCCAGCTCCACTTCTACGCGGACTCCCTCGCCCGGGTCACGACGCTGCGCGAGGGTGATGGCAATGGGGAACCGGAGTACCGGGTCGAATACAGCCTGGTCGACGGGATCGGCGGGTACCGGAGCCTGGTGAGCGCCTTCGTCCGCGGCGGCTGCGCCGCGCTCGAACCGCACGGTCCCTGGATGACGGATGTCGCCGAGTTCGAGCGCGCGCGTCGGCGGCGCAACGCCCGGTAGTCCCAGCCGGAAGCACCGGAGGCCACCCGTAGGGTCAGCTCGTGCCCTCTCCCTCAGAGAGAGCCCGGCGGTCCGTACACGCCGGCCAGCTCGACCGCCAGACGTGCGAGCCGCTCCCTTGCCTCCGGCGGGTCCAGCACCTCGATGCGGTCCCCCAGCCCGGCCAGCTGTGTCGCGACGACCTCGGGCGTCGGCCCGTCGACCCGTATCTCCGTCCACCCGTCGGGGAGCGTCGGACCGACGTGCAGGCGCCCGTCGAACAGCCTCTCAAGGATCTCCATGGCACCCGGCTCGGCACGGGCCCGAACCGTCGCCGCGTACAGCCGCTCCTCCAAGCGCGCGGCGAACGAGCGCCAGACCGTGGGAAGGTCGAAGCCTTGTGGCCTTACGACGGGGTCGCCGGTCGCCTCGACCGAGGCGACCCGGCTGAGCCGGAAGGTCCGCAGACCCTGCTCCGTCTCGGCGACGAGGTAGTCGCGACCCGCCTTGGCCACGAGGCCGAGCGGATGGACGGTTCGGACGCCGACGGGCTTGCCGGGGCCGGCGTACCCGAGCCGGACCTGGATCCCGTCCACCACGGCCCGACGGAGGGCGTCGAGGTGCGGTCCGGTGGCCGTGACGTCGGCGCGCGACCAGTCCTTGCCGTCGGCGAGGCCGGCCCGCGACGCGGCTTCGGCGCCCGAGCGCAGAGGTGCGGGCAGCGCACGTACCAACTTGCGCAGTGCCGTACGGAGTTCGGGCGTGGTGGACGAAGGGCCCGCGAGCAGGAACAGTGCCCGGATCTCCTCGGCGGTCAGTCCGGTGAGGTCCGTACGGGCGCCGCCGACCAGCGACCAGCCGCCGCCGCGGCCACGCTGTGAGTAGACGGGGATGCCCGCGGTGGACAGGGCCTCCAGGTCGCGGCGTGCGGTCCGCGGCGACACTTCGAGCTCGGCGGCGACCTCGGCCACGGTCACACGGGTGCGCGTTTGGAGGAACAACAGGGTTGCCACCAGGCGATCGGCTCTCATGCCGAACATTCTCTTCGGGAAAGAGGCCAGGAGGTGACCTGTTCAGCTTCCAGGATGAGGTCATGACTCACACCGAGAACACCCCGCGGTCCACTGTCACGCCTGATGTCACCCCTGACGTCGCCGGCGACCCCCGTCAGCATCTACTGAAGGCGATCGAGCTGGCCGGAAGTACCGTCGCCGCGGTCCGCCCCGAGCAGTTCGACGGGCCTACGCCCTGCACCGAATTCACTGTCCGGCGGCTGGCCGGGCACCTCGTCGCCGTCCTGCGCCGGATCGCCCTCGCCGGACGCGGCGGCGACGTGACGAGTCTCCCCACGGTCGCCGACGACCTCGCGGACACCGAATGGCAGGGCGCGTGGGACGCCGCAGTGCGTGAGGTCGAGGCGGCGTGGGCGGATCCCGCGATCCTGGGCCGGACGCTGACCCTGCCGTTCGGTAGCCTTCCGGGCGCTGCCGCCGCAGCCGTCTGGACCTCGGAATTCACCGTGCACACCTGGGACGTGGCCACCGCGACCGGTCAACTCCCGGACTGGGACCCCGAGCTCGTGGCGATCTCGTACGCCGCCATGAGGCGCGGGCTGCCCGTCGGACCGCGTGACGGCGCGCCGTTCGGGGCCGCGGTGGACGTCGACGCGGACGCGCCGGCCATCGACCGCCTCGTGGCATGGTGCGGCCGCAAGCCGTAGTCGGCACCCGAACGTGGCGGGCGGCGGCGTTGTCGTCCCATCCTTCGCCACGGGGCATGTGGCCGATCACATGCGCGGACGAGCCCCGCCTGCCCGTGCCGACAGCGGCAGAGGCCCCGGCGTCCGCGGCGCGAGAGCAGATCGCCGACGACCGGCCGAGGCGAGCGACCGACGCCGCAGGGGTGGTGCCGGTCAGGGATTGCCTGTGGAGTGCCGCGGCCTGGTCGTTTCGTGGCGTGTGCGCCGGGTTCGTGGTGTCGGCACGCCGGGGGTCCTCAGGAGGTCGCGCCAGTCGGCCGGCCAGTTGGCCAGTGCGAGGACGCCCATGATGAACAGGTGCGTCGGGGCGGCCCAGCTCTCGATGGCCGGGTCGTCGTTGACGATGTGGGTGGTGACGGCGCCGGTGAGGACGAACATCAGCGTGGTGGCGCCGAGGAAGCGTGTTCGCCGGTCTGGAATCACGAGCAGGAAGGCAGCGACGCCCTCCAGGGCGCCGACCGCGAAACGCATCCAGGGCGGGTAGCCCCAGTCGGCGAACTTCGTGGAGTAGGCCGAGCTGAACACGGTGTCGCCCGGCCAGAACTTGGTGACGGCGCCCAGGGTGAATTCCAAGGCCAGGAACCAGTACAGACCCGTCATCAGTCGCTTCGACATGTCGTCCTTTCGAGGGAGGTGGGCAGGGTCGGGCCTGCCTCCCCGCGGTCTGCGGTGCCGCGGGGGCTCTGCGGTGCCGCGTGCGATCTGCCGTGCCGCGGCGGGGGCTGCGCTTCCGGAGCGGGGTCAGCCCTGCAGGGTGGTGAGGGCCTTCTCGATGCGCTGCCGCCGCGTCTCGGGCCGCTTCGCGCTCTCGATGGCGCGCACATGCTCACGCTTACGGCTGTAAGGAAGGCTGTCGTATGCGGCGCGGGCGACGGGGTTGTCGTCCAGGGCCCGTGCGAAGTCCGCGGGCTCCACGACGACGCGGGGCTCGGTGTCGAGCTCCAGCTCGACCTCGACCTCTTCGCCGATTGCGACATCTGCGGCCTGCCGGTTGGCATTGCTGAGGCCGAGGAGGTGACGACCTCGCAAGAGGGCGACCCGGCTCTTCCAGGAATGCCCGTTGAGCGTGATCGTCACGGGCGGCCGCGCTCCCCCGCCGAGCGCTGCCACCACCTCGGGCGGAACCTCCAGACCCCGCATGGGCTCGGGCGGCTCGACGAGGGTGCGAAACTTCATGATCCTTCTCCTGTCCTTCTCGCGTCGGCGCGTTCGGCCGATCAGTCGGTTGGTCGGTCGGTGTGCCAGGGCCGGGGGTCAGGACGTGTGGGCGGCGAGGGAGACAGCAGGCTCCCAGGCAAAACCGTCCAGATCGGTGAAGGCGCCGGCCGTGCCGCCCAGGACAACGCAGTGCGATCCGGTGCCGTCAACGGCGACGCCGAGGTCCTTGGCCAGGGCACGACGCTTGTACAGCGCCAGCTTGATCGGACTGGAGTGGCCGGCGGTGAACTCGGCGTACTTGCCACCGAAGCTCTTCCCTACGCTCAGGCCCCGGCCGACGTAGAACTCCTTGGTGGCCTTCACGTTCTCGACGCCGATCAGCAGCACGACCTCGTCGATCTCACGGGTGGCGGGGCCGGTGTCCTTCTTCGCCGAGGTCGCGATCTTCCAGATCGTCCCGTCCGGGGCCTGCACGACAGCGCCGTAGCCCCACAGCGACTTCGCTGCGGGCTTCAGCACCGTGGCCCCGGCCGCAGCGGCGGCACCGACGAAACCGTCCACGGTGGCCGGACCGGACACCGTCAGCGCAAGGGTGAAGCCGCGGAACCCGGTGGTGGGTTCGTCGGACGCCCGCAGGCGAATGTAGGTGTCCACGCCGAAGGCGCAGTAGAAACGGCGAGCGGCCTCAAGGTCGGCCACCTCAAGGGTGACGGACGTGAGGGACGTGTGGGCTGCGGTGGAAGCGGTGGTTGCCATGACCATCACGCTAGGGGCCGGGCGGCAGCCGGGGCTTCTCGATTCCTGACCGGTCGGCCGCCGTGCACCTGGCCCTGGTCACGGTGCATGCCGACGCCCACAGCAGCACGCCCCGCGAAGGGCGTCAACGCGAGGGATTCGGCTGCGGGGCACCCCACCGCGCCGGCCCCTCCCCCGCTTCCCAGGCGTGGCGGGAGGCGAGGCCCACCGCCGGTCAGCTGAGGGGTGGCAGAGGAGGGAGCCTGGCTGCGAGGAACTTCGGAGCCATACCGCGGTAGCTGTCCGTGATCAGTTCGGCAAGCTCGGTCCAGTCGGTGTGGTCACCGAGAACGGCAACGACGACGTTGTGGCCCCAGTGGGCACGGAAGAACGGGAAACCCGTGGCGGTCAGGCCGAGCAGGTCGTCGGCGGGTACCCGGAAAGTCATCACGACCGGTTCATGACCTGCGGTTGCATACGACGCGTAGACCGGGGAGCGATCCACGTCCGGCGTGTAGACATGGGCGAACGTCCGCGTACGGATCCGCCAGCGCACGCCGATCCAGGCCGGTTCCTCGTACGACTCGGGAAGCTGCCGGCAGATCGACCGCAACCTGTTCAAGATCTCCGGCGGCACGTCTCCAGGACTGGACATGGGCCGACCCTACCGACCATCGCGAATCGCACGCCAGACGCGGCCGGGCAGGGAAACCCGCGACACAACGCGAAGGCCCCAGCGCCTGGCGGGACGCCGCTCTTTGGCCCCGCTGAGCCCCGCCCAGCCCCTCGCGAAACCAGCGCTTGGTGATCATCAGTCGCGGCGCCTACGGAAACCGCCGGTGGGACCGATCCCCACGGAGGGGCTCGATGTCCGCGAACGGTGGCAGAAGGAACTGCCGGAATCCAGGCCGCGTGCTCGGCCGACAAGGCCTGGCCGCCCGATGACATCGGAAGGCCGCCCGGTTCCCGTGGCCGCTCCCGCCGAAATCTCCGCAGGAATGCCGACACGCCAAGGGCTGTACAAACGCTGTTGACCCGTCAATCATCTTGTCATGTACCTGCGGCTTGCCAGGTGAGCCGCAGCCTCATGGAGGTGTGGGATGCACCAAAGACTTGCCGTCGGCCTGTCCGCCTCGGCCCTTGCCCTGCTCACCACCGTCGCCACAGCCACTGTGGCCACCGCCGCGCCCGCCGACAAACCTCAGGTGCTTTCGAGCTGGACGCAGACCAGCGCGTCGAGCTACAGCCTCTGGGCCGCCGCCCGAGCCAATCAGGGCGCATGGTCCGCCTACGCCTTCGACTGGTCGACCGACTACTGCTCCACCTCGCCGGACAACCCCTTCGGGTTCCCCTTCTCGATGTCGTGCGCCCGACACGACTTCGGCTACCGCAACTACAAGGCCGCCGGCACCTTCAGCGCCAACAAGTCCCGCCTGGACAGCGCCCTGTACGAGGACCTCAAGCGCGTGTGCCTCAACTACAGCGGGGCCACGAAGACGGCGTGCAACAGCACGGCATGGACCTACTACCAGGCGGTCAAAGCCTTCGGCTGATCGACCGCGCCGCGCCGCCACGCCCCGCACCCACCGTCCCGCCACATCGCGCTCCCGGCCCGTGTCGACCGCCGGCCCGCGGTGCTCCTCGGACCAGAGGGCGTGGGGCTCAGCGACTTCGAGCGCCGCCGGGCCGATGTCTCGCCGAACCGGGATAGTGGCGCTGGCCTTCCACCGTCACGGCGGGCGTCATTCGGGCGACCCCGAGGAGATGCCGGCCCGTTGCCTGCCACTGCTCACCGACCCCGACCGGACGCCGGGCATCGGCCATGCGGCGCTCGACATGCTGCGGACCGACCCGCGGACCGACCCCGCGTACCCGACTCGTCCATCCGAAACGCCACTCGCGCCCCACTTCGCGCCGGATGCGTTCGACCCGACTCCCCCGATTCGGAGGCGCTTCCATGTGATCGTATAAGGATCATGAACACTAGGATCCTGTACCTGTTCAGCAGCGCGGCCACACCGGTCTTTGACGTCGCCCGGATCATCGAGGAGGCACAGGCCGACGGCTGGGACGTGTGCCTCGGCCTCACGCCGACGGCAGCGCGCTGGCTCAGCGAATCCTTGGACGGCCTGGCCGTGCTCACCGGCCACCCCGTCAGGTGGGATTACCGCATGCCGGGTCAGCCGGACATCTGGCCCAAGCCCGACGCCATCGTGGTCGCGCCGGCAACCTTCAGCACAGTGAACGCCTGTGCCCTCGGGATCACGGACAAATGGCTGGTCGGCGTTGTCGCCGAAGGCATCGGGAAGAAGATCCCGATCGCCGTGATGCCGTGCGTGAACCGGGCGTACACGGCACATCCTCAGTGGGACCGGTCGCTCGAGACGCTCAGGAGCGCCGGTGTCCGGGTCGTCTACGGCGAGGGTGGGTTCGTGCCGCACGAACCGGGGCAGGGCGACCCGGCGACGTACCCCTGGCAGGCTGCTCTGGAGGCGGTCGCCGACATCCTGGACCGGGCCTAGTCACGCACACGACCAACCACGGCCGGCGGTACCGCCGGCCCGGGGGTCACGCCTCCGGCAGGAAGTCGAGACCGACCAGCCGCCTCGCCATGAGCACTCCTGGCTGTCAGAGCCATCTCCGAGGTTCCTGCGCGGGGCGGCACGGGGACGTGGCCGATCGCCGCAGAGCTCAAGGGGCGTTCTCACGCAGTTCCACGCCCCGCACAGGTGGCACGATCACCGGGCGATGTTCGAACCGCGAAGGAGCAACTGACCGGTCCACCGAGAGCGCCGGCCCCCGCTCGGGGAAACAAGGGACCGGCGGCAACCGGTGGGACGCCCTCTTGCGCGCCACCCTCACGACGTTACGATCCCGGCCTCGCCGACGCAGCTTCTGATGGGGCACCAGTGGCGATCCGGTTGCCGCAGGGGCCCCCGGCACCGACCGAGTGCGGCGCCATCGGTACCCGCGCAACGAGCAGTTGGTGGGGCGGAGGATCCTCCCTGATCGGCGGCCTTCGTGGCGGCTTCCCCTTCGACCCGCGCGCTGTCGGTGGCTTGTTTCGCCAAGATGACCTTCAAGAACCCGGCGAGGTCCTTGTTGTGGGCGCCTTGAGGGCGACGGCAACCAGGTCGGACTCCTCACCGCCCCAGGCCCAAGCTCCTGTTCACGGGCCGAGGTGGCCAACCCTGACGGCCGCGCCGTTCCAGCGGACCGACGCGGCCACTGCGGCCCCCGCGGCCATCGCGACGACGGCACCGTCCGGCCGGTCCGGTGTGGGTCGAGTCAGGGAAGACGTACGGGACTGGGAAGGCTCCCGGGCGCCGTTCCAAGGGCTTCCGGCGCGTTCCCGGGCATCGCCCCAAGGCCTTCCGGCGCGTCCTCGGCCTCCGCCCCGTGGCCCTCCGGCGCGCCGAACCACGCCACCGCGACCGCGCCCACGACAGCGAGGACGAAGCCGAGGACGGCAAGCCAGGCGAAACCCGGGCGTGAGGCATCACCCAGCCACCACACCCCGATCATGCCGGGGAGCACCGTCTCGCCCACCACCAACGCCGCCGTCGCCCCGTTCACCGATCCGATCTGGAGCGCGACGGTGTGCAGATACATGCCGCCGATACCGGCGACGAGAATCGCGTACAGTGCCGGGTCCGCAAGGAGCGTGCCGACGTCGAAGGGGTCGGCGCCGTTCAGGATCCGCACCCCGACGCCCAGTGCGCCGAAGCCGAGCCCGGAGAGCAGGCCGGCCAGGATGGCCGCCCGCCCGCCCAGGAGACGTACGAGAGCTGTTCCGCCCGCCATCAGGAGCAGGGCGATCGCCAGCAGCCACCAGTGCGTGGCGACCTGGGTGTGCCCACTGCCCTCCGGGCCCGCGGCGCTCGCCAGGAGTACCAGCGCGGAGCAGACCACACCGATCGACGTCCACTCCGCGCGGGTGAGCCGGATCCCGAGCAGACGGACGCTCAGGACCGCCGTGACGACCAGATTCGCGCTGATCACGGTCTGGGACAGGAACAGCGGCAGCAGCCGGGCCGCAAGCGCCCCGAGACCGAAACCGATGAAGTCCAGGATCGTGCCGACGACGAACTCCCAGGTCGTCGCCGCCTTCGCCGTGGAGGACAGACTCGGCCCCCCGCGCTCAGTAAGCAGACCCGCGGCCGCCTCACGCCGGGCGGACTTGCGCGACCCGACGGCCTGCAGGACGGATCCCGTGCCGTAACAGATCGAAGCGGCGATGGCGGTCAGCAGTCCTATGAGCACCGAGTGGCTCCGTTCCGGAAGGGTTGGTACGGACTGCCAGACGTGGGATCGGGCGTCGAAGTTGCCTCCCACAGCCACCCGGTGATCATCTGCCCGACCAGCCCCTTCCGGGGCACCGTGGGCTCCTCCGAAGCCTCCGGCCTCAGCGGCCGGCTGAGGATCGACGTCCGGGGTCGATCCTCGCGAGATGGTGGAGACGGTGATGACGTCGACCGACTCCCCCGGTACCGCTCGTCGTCGCGTCGACAGGTCCCATGGGCCGACTGTCAGTGGCCCTTCTTATGCTGACGCAATGGAGATCACCAAGCGGACACTTGCCGAGGCATGGCGGCGGACGGCCGCCGGACACACCCTGCTCCGCGAGGTCGGGCTGCCGCCCGTGGCCCTCTCGGACGACGAGCTGGAGGCGTGTGCCGAGCGCGCCGAGGAGGTGGAGGACGGCGGCCTGTGTCTGCTGCTGGACGAGGACGGCACGGTGCGTGGCCATCACGGCGCCTACCGGGAGGTCTTCGCCACCCGAGACATGGAGCAGGTGCTCTACCTGATCGCCGAGGCCGCGATGCGTCGGCAATTCGGCGGGCCCGAGGAGACGGCAGTCGCACTGGACCGGATCGATCCGGCCTGGGGCAGACGGTTCCGCAGTGGCGGCCTGGGCGTCACAGGTGACGACACAGGGCCGGTCGAGGTGTGCGGACGCGACCCGCTGGAGGGGCTCGCCTGGATAGCCAAGTCCTGGCGTGACCAGGCCCCGTACACGACGCTCGCCTTCTTCCGCGCAGCGCCCGGGGAACCCGTAGACGCAGAGCGACTTGCCCTGCTGTACGGGGCCGACCCCGCTCAGGTCGCGGCCGGTACGCGTCTGGCGGACCTCCAGGCCGTGGACGGTGGCCGGGCCCACTGGGACCGCCAGTGGGAGAGCTGCTGCTTCGGGGAGGCGGGCGGGTGGACGTTCCTGCTGCACCACGACACGCCGCCGGGGGCCTACGCCGACAAGGAGGCGTACGCCGCGCTCGGGATCAAGGAGAGCGTCTGGCTGACCGCCACCTCCGCGAAGGCCATCTACTCCTTCGACTACATGCGGGACGGCCGCCGCGTCGACGACGACTGGGGCATGCTGGAGCTGATCTGGTACGAGCGCGGCCGCGCCCCCTATCTGCGGGGCGGCGAACTGGACTTCCTCAACCAGGGACTGCGGCGTGCCGAGCTGGACCACCCCGAACTGACCAACACGTTCGAGCTGTACTTCCACGCCTTGGAAGAATCCCTCGGTCTGCGTCTGCCGCGCCGCGACTTCGCAGAGGGAAATGTGCGGGCCGCGTACTGGGCCGAGAACGGGTGAGACACGGAGGTCCGCTCCTGTCCCCTGTCCCCTGTCCCCTGTCTCCTGTCTCCTGTCTCCTGTCCCTGTCCCGTTCCCCTGTCGCTGCCTCCTGCCTACCCCTCGACGCTGATCGCCCGGACCGGACAGGCGCGGGCGGCCTCGCGTACGAGCGGGCCTCCGCTGCCCCCGTCCTGGCCCGGAACCACCATCCCGAACCCGTCGTCGTCCTGGGTGAAGACGTCCGGGGAGGTCATGGCGCACTGCCCGGCGCCGATACAGAGCTCCCCGTCGATGGAGATGCGCATCCGTGCGGTCCTTTCACCATGTGACGGGGAGCTCGAGCATCCCCTGGATCGTGTCGCCAGGTTTGAACGGGATCTCATCGGCGGGGACGGCCAGCCGCAGCCCCGGCAGCCGGCGGAGCAGCGTCCCGAGCGCGATCTCCAACTCCGCGCGCGCCAGGTTCTGCCCCAGGCACTGATGGATGCCGAAGCCGAAGGCCAGGTGGTGCCGAGCCGGGCGCGACCAGTCCAGGGTGTCGGGATCGGCGTAGGCGGCGGCGTCCCGGTTGATGACGGAGGTCGAGAAGACCACGCCCTCACCCGCGCGGATGACCGTGCCGTCGATCTCCACGTCCTCGCGCGCGACCCGCAGAAGCCCGTCCGCGATCGACAGGAACCGCAGCAGCTCCTCGACGGCAACCGGTACGAGAGCGGGATCGGCCGCGAGTTCGGACAGTCGCTCGGGGTGGCGCAGCAGTGTGTACGTACCGAGGGAGATCATGTTCGCGGTGGTCTCGTGCCCCGCGATCAACAGGATCGTGGCGAGCTGTACCAGCTCCTCGCTGTCGGGGCCGCCGTTCTCCAGCTGCCGTGCCACCAGGTCGTCGAGCACGCCCTCGCCGGGCTTGCGCCGCTTGCGTTCGATCAGTTCGCCCAGATAGCCCTCGAGCTGGGCGAGCGCGTCCTCGGTGTCCTCGCCCGTCGGTCCGCGGAGCAGCCGAGCGGACTGTTCCTCGAAGAAGTCGTGGTCCGCGTACGGGACTCCGAGCAGGTCGCAGATCACGATCGAAGGCACCGGCAGCGCGAACGCGCTCACCAGCTCCGCCGGAGGGCCCGCGGCCTCCATCGCGTCGAGGAGCCGGTCCACGGTCTCCTGAATGCGCGGGCGCAGCCGCTCGGCACGCTTGAGGGTGAAACTCGGGATCAGCATCCGGCGCTGGACGTTGTGCTCAGGGTCGTCCCAGCCGAGCAGCGCGGCGCGTCGGCGTCGACGCACGGACGAGGCCCGCTCGGTCGTGAGCGGGAAGTCGGGCCGGGTGGAGTCGGTGGACAGACGCGGGTCCGAGAGCAGCGCCCGGCCGGCTGAATGTCCGCTGACGAGCCATACGGAGCGCCCGTCCCACAGGGTCACCCGCGACAGCGGGCGCTCCTCGCGCAACGGGTCATAGGCGGTGGGCGGGTGGTAGGGGCAGGTCCGGCTCTGGGGGAACGCCACGGCTTCCGTCATGGGGGCCTCGCAAGGGGCGAATCGGCGGCTCGGAGATTGATGCCGTATCCACTACATGCCTCAGGCACCTATCTGGTCTACGCAGAGTTCGGCCATTCCACCGGAACGGGGTCGTCCATTCGCAGCAGCCCGGGAGGACGTGGTCAGCTCAGTACGCGCCCTGCGTGAGCTCGACAGCTCTCGCCACCCTCCCCGTGCGCACGCGGAAGCCGTGCGCCGTTCGTCGGCGGATCGGGTCAGCGGGCCCGATCCGGGCAGCGGCCTGGAACGGCAGGTGCCGTCTGCAAGGTCAGGAGCGCTGCGGCGGTGGGCCGGAATCGGCGGGGGGCATCGTGGCCAGGACGAAGGCGTGACCACCGGGGTCGGTGTAGCGGCGCACGTCGGTGCGCCGGTCGGTCCGGGTCCCGTCGCGCTCGGCGGCGATGGGACGAGCGCCGAGCGACACCGCCTCACGCTCCGCCTCATCGAGGGCGTCAGGGGCCACGAGGATCTGCAGATGAGCCTGCTGGGAGTCCTCGGGACGCGGCCAACTCGGCGGCGCCTGCCCGAGGTCACGACGGATCCCGAGTACCACTCCGGCGTGACCGGAGACGAGGAGCAGGTCATGGTCGTCCCTCGCTGGTTGCACGGTGGCACCGAGCAGGGTCGCGTAAAAGCGCGCGAGGGGTTCCGGATCGGTGGAGTCGAGGACGAGGACACTGGTTTTGAGGACAGCCATGCATCCCGTCTGCCCCCGCGGGCCCGTAGCCATGCCGGTGCACGTCCCGATCCGCGTAGTCGCCCGTTCTGCGCACCACCGTCGGCAGCTTCGGTCCCTGCCGACGCCGGATTGACGCGGGAGTGGCGTCGACGCCCCCACTGATGCGGTGGGTGAACCACTCCCCCGCGGACGGGGCGGTGCCAGGCGGCCAATTCGGCGGCCCGGGTCGGCCTCTCAGCGGGCGTCGGCACCGGGGCCAGGTGCCCCTTCATGGACTTCATCGCACAAGGACAACGCGGTGCTCAATGCCAGACGGTGTCCCAGTCCTGGGCCGGGTCACCACTGTTGTTCACGTCCATGTTCGACATGATGCCCACGAGGACGAGGACAACCACGATCACCACGAGCACGGCCACCCAGACGTGGTCCTCGGGCCCTGGACGGTACGGGTCCGGAAGGCGATCCTGGCGATCACCGTCGCCCTCAGCGCCCTGGCCCGCGTCGTCGTCTTCCGCGTCGAGCATCGTACGCCCCCTCGAGTCAGACCCATGGCACCGCGCCGCGCAGGCGGCGTCAAGCCTCCGGACAGTGGCGACGCAGCCAGTGTCGGTGCCCCGGTCGATGAGCCCCCGAGGCGGTGGCAGATGGGCTCTGGGAGCGCTCATGGGGCCGCGGGCGACGGCGACGGAGGTGCCGAGGGCGACCGGATCGAGGCGGCGGGCAGGCTCATGGCCACGAGAGCCTTTCCAGAGCTGACGAGCGCGACGGCGCGTGGGCGTGGGATCGCTGCTCCGGTGCGGTGACGGGGCTGTGTGTGTCGGGCGTGTCGGGGGGACCGAGCGGTCTCCGTCCATTTCGCTGTGACGGCCGCGGCTTCGGCCCTGGACCGAACCACGACCGCCACAGCGAAATGGACATGGTGTGACCAGAAGACGCAGTCGCCACGGCCACCGGCGTTTCGGCGTTGCGGGGGTGGCGGTGGCCCTCCTCTGGGGGTGTGCCACCGCTGGGAATGCCCGGCCCTCCGATGCCGCACCGGGCGGCTTCGAGCAGGCGGCCGAGCAGGCGGCAGCAGAGTTCGGCGTGCCCAAGGAAGTACTGCTCGGCGTCGCCTACGAGTCCTCGTGGTGGGAGGCCCATGACGGCCGCCCGAGCACCAAGGGTGGCTACGGTCCGATGCACCTGACGGACACGACGTCCGGGAGAACGTACGACCATCGCCCGGGCGAGGGGCCGGTGGACGCCACGGGCACCGACGACCCGTCCGAGCACACGTTGGAGGCCGCCGCCGCGATGATCGGCGTCGCGCCCTCGACTCTCAAGCGGGACGAGCTGCAGAACCTTCGAGGCGGCGCCGCGCTGCTCGCCTCGTACCAACGGCAGATCACCCGTGAGATGTCACCCGACCCGGGTAGCTGGTACGGGGCCGTGGCGCAGTACAGCCAGGCCGCCGACACCGCCACGGCCGGACGGTTCGCCGATGGCGTGTTCACAGTGATCCGCACCGGCAAGCAGAGGGTGCGTAAGGACGGCCAGAGGGTTTCCTTGCCGGAGACGCCGTCCGTCCGTCCGACGAGGTCACAGCTCGCGTCCCTGGGGCTGCGTACGACGGCCGCGGCGGCGGTGCCGGAGTGCCCCGGCGAGCTGAATTGCCGGTTCGTTCCCGCTGCCGCCTCGAACTACCAGGTGTCCACGCGGAACTCGAACGGCATCGACGTCGACTTCATCGTCATCCATGACCTCGAAGGGTCCTACGACGGAGGAGTCAGCTGGTTCCAGGATCCCGTCAGCGGGGTTTCCGCGCACTACGTGATGAAGGCCGACGGCAGTGCGGCAACGCAGATGGTCGCCACCAAGGACATCGCCTTCCACGCCGGAAACTACTGGATGAACCTGCACGGCGTCGGTATCGAAATGGAGGGATACGCCGCCCAGGGGCCCACCTGGTTCACTCCCGCCCAGTACAAGGCGACTGCCGCGCTGGTGGTCTACCTGGCGCGGCGCTTCGATGTCCCGCTGGACCGCAAGCACATCATCGGGCACGACAACGTCCTTCCGCCGAGGCCGGCCCGCGCGCCGGACGCGCACTGGGACCCCGGACCCTACTGGGACTGGGAGAAGTTCATGGGTCTCCTCGACGCCGATCATCGCCAGGAGCGTGAGGCCGAGGGCGGAGAGGCGCGCGGGAACATCGGCATCGGAGAGGCGGTCACGATCGCCCCGGCGTACGGCGAGAACGTGCAGACGGTGACGGTGTGCGCCCCGACGTGCCGGTCCCAGACACAGCCTTCGAATTTCCTCTACGTGCGCACGGAACCCCGCGCCGACGCTCCGCTCGTGTCCGACCTCGCCCTTCGCCCGGACGGCTCTGCGGGAAGCGACCGCATCGACGACTGGGGATCCACCGTGATGTGGGGGCAGGATTTCGTGGTCGCCGACACGCGAGGGGACTGGACGGCGATCTGGTTCGGTGGGCGGAAGGGATGGATCCACAACCCGGCGGGCGTGAACACCCGCCCCGCGCCGGACGCGCGGATCGTCCGTCCCGCGAGCGGGGCGACGTCGGTCTCCGTCTACACAACGGCCTACCCTCGAGCAGCCGAGTACCCCCAGGGACTGCCCGCATCGGCACAGACGCGATTCGACGTGTACGCGTTTCCCCAGGGGCAGGCGTACGTGGCCGCTCGCACACCGGTGGACGCCGACGACTTCTTCCCTGCCACACCCACGCGCCCGGAGGTTGTGGTCACCGGTGACCAGACGTATGACGTGATCCAGTACAACCGGCGCCTGGCTACCGTGAACACCGCGGAGACAGGCTGACCTGATCACCCAGGAGCCCGTGGCCAAGCCCATTCGGGCCGTCGCCTGGCTTGGCGAACGTGATCGGGTTGAGGGCCTGTGGTGTCGGGGGGCGGAATCTGTGCGAGAGCCCGTTCTCGTGAACAGGACCAGGTTCGGTTCCGGGAGCCGAACGGCCGTGTGTTCGGCGGATCATCCGCGGTCGAGCCGCGGCAGCGACGCACAGAGGCGCGCGGGCAGTTCCGGCAGGACTTTGTGGATGCCCGCGCAACCCGCGTCGCCGTTCGTGGTGACCGGCCGCCAGCCCGGGGCCTCGGCCCTGTAGAACCAGCGCTGGGAGACACCCGAGGAGGAGCAGCCGTCGCCGGCGTCACCGCACACCGGCCCCATCCGGGTCGACAGGTCCAGAACCAGCCACGTGTCGTCGCAGCCTCGTTCCTCCCAACTCGTGTGCTTGGGGATGTCCGTGTCGTTGACCGCCTGCTGGTACGAGGCCGAGGTGCAACGCGGGGGCGTGGGGTCGCAGCCGTTCTCACCGCACTGCCTCAGAGCCGGCGGGGTGGCACCGGCGGTGGTGTACACGTCCCGGCTGTTCACCATGACCTTGCGGGAGTTCAGAGGCTCGCCCAGCTTCACCGTGGCTTCGCCCCGCCGCGTCCCGGTGCACCCGGAGTCCCGGTCCAGGGAACGGGTCTCGAACGTGACCCTCACGTACATCGTGCCGTGCTCGACAGTGTCGAGTTCACCGCGCAGGCCGCGGACGCAGTCGCGTGGACCGTCAGGGACTTCGGCGTCGACCACCAGAGACCTGCCGCCGTCGGCGGTACGGACACCGTCTATGCGGATCGGCGCGGCGAGCGTCCAGGCTGACTCCGCGCCCGGTGCCTCCTCCACGGTCTCGACCGTCTTGGAACCGCAGCCGGCGAGGAACGCCAGGGCCGTGCCGAGCACGACCATACGTATGCCCCACTGCCCCATGCCCATGCCCCCCCATTCGCCGAAGATCGGCAGCCTAGCGTGCCCCGGGATGCCCCTCGCAGGCTCCTCCCGGACAGCACGTGACGGCGGTTCGATCTCAGGGCCTGCCGTTCGATCGCGCGGGGTGGGCCGTCCGCAAGGACCCCTGGAGCAGCATCGCATCGTGCGTGAAGCACACCGGGCGTCCCTGGACTCCCCGGGCCTCCCTCGCGATGGCCGAGGTGGACAAGACGTGCGAACAAGCCGTCCGGTGGGAGGCGTTCGACGAGCATGCGTTGCGCCGCACCGCATGCCGGGGGTGTCACGGTGGCCGGAGAAGTGCTCGGCGTGGACTGATCCTCCGAACATGGTCTGAGAACTCCTCACAAAAGTAGCGGACTTGACCCGGTCGAGGGGCGATGTCGCGCACGAGGCTGTCGCGCAGCGGGACCGGTCAGCCGCGTGATCGCATGCGACAAATCTGGCGACGTCAGCGATCGTCTCCGGGATACTGGGCGCCCATGGATGAGGTCAAAGTCGTCGCCGCCCATTCCGAGCGAGCCACCCTGCGCGTCGGCGACGTGTTCCTGAAGGTGGACGCAGATCAGGCGCGTATCGACGTCGAGGTCGAGGCGATGTCCCTCGCGCCGGTTCCGACCCCGGAGGTCCTGTGGCGCAAGCCGCCCGTGCTCGCGATCGCGGCGGTCTCGGGGACGACGCTCGGGCGCCTCGGCGGGCCGTCGACCGGTTCGTCGGCGGCGTGGGCCGCGGCGGGTGCCGCCATCCGGAAGCTGCACGACGCGCCGCTGCCGCCCCAGCCCGGCCGGGCCGGGCGGAGCATCGTCGCACTGGCGGCGGAACTCGACGACGAGTGCGAGTTGCTCGTGACGAAAGGTCTCCTGCCCGCCGACCTGGTCACCCGCAATCGCCGGGTCGCCGAGGCCGCGCTCCGGCCGTGGACTCCGGCGTTCACGCACGGCGACCTGCAGATCGCGCACGTCTTCGTCGACGGCGACGAGGTGACGGGCATCATCGACTGGTCCGAGGCCGGCCAGGGTGATTCCCTGTACGACCTCGCCACCTTCACGCTCGGCCACGAGGAGCACCTCGACGACGTCCTCGCCGGCTACGGCAGCAACGTTGACCTCGACGTGATTCGCGCGTGGTGGTCGTTGCGAAGCCTGCTGGCAGTTCGCTGGCTGGTCGAGCACGGCTTCGACCCGTTCGCGCCAGGTTGTGAAGTCGACGTGCTGAGATCCCGGATGTGAGGCCGTACCGCAGGGGTGGACCATCGAGAACTCGGCGTTCGCCGACCACTGGCGGGAGTGAGTCGAGTTCAGGTGTCTGGTCCATGGCGTCGGCTGGGGAGAGGAGAGGCGCGTGTCCCAGGAGGAACGTGACTTCAGGCTGGGCCTCACGGGCTTGACCGGTGCGGAGCGTGAAGCTCGGGTGCGTCTGCTGACCGAGCGCGTGGCGCGGGAGGCCGCTGCGGCGAAAGCCGCACCGCGGGCCCGGCGTTCAGAGCCTCGCTTGACGCGGGACCCCGTGGCGGAGACGGACTGAAGCACACCGCGGGGGCGGGAGATCCGGGCGCTTGCCCAGTGAGGGCGGGCCCCTGCGCGCCCTCGGAGCCGTGTCCGTCGTCGCGCTCCGGGGACCTTTCGCGGCGGCTCTTGCGGCCGCTTGCACCGCCGTACGTCCAGGCATCGAGGCGCCGGGGCGTGCGGTTCCGGGCCTGGCCGCGCGGCACCGCACGCCCCGCCCCCCGGCTCGTGGGCCGCGCGGGTGGTCGGCGGAGGTCCCCCGCCGGAAGTTGACGGCGTTTCCGTTGCTGAGGCCGATGAATCCGGCCGAAACCCTTCCGACACGCGGAGGTCTATGCAATTTTACATGTCACACATCATCGTCACGTTTCCCCGACACGTGGCTTCAACGGCCCCGGAGGCCCCCACAGATGCATCCGTTCCGGATATCGAGAGCCCACGCGCGCAGACTTCCCGCACTCGGCGCAGCCGTCTTCATCACGCTCGGCCTGTTCACCCCGCAGAGCCAAGCCGCCTCCGTCGGCGCCACCACGCCGGCCCGTACGACCACGCAGGGACCCACGGCCTCGGCGCCCCGGTCGATCCCGGTGCCCAAGTCGCCCGACGCGATGAGCAACAGCCCCCGCTTCCGTATCTCCTCGCAGGACAGCGCCGAGGAATCCGCACCGGCACCCGCCCCGACCGTCCCAACCGTCAAGGTCGGCGCGGTCGACAAGCTCGACAAGCAGTCCTCCGGCGCCGCGGCGGACGAGTGCGGTGACCTCTCCGGCGTCATCAACGCCACCGGCAGCGCGCTGGTCCAGCAGCTCACGTCCCTCCCCCGGATCAACTGCACGTACCCGCTGTTCGGCCTCACCGGGGAGAACGCTCGCAAGGCCTTCCACGAGGCCCAGATGGTGACCGTCGCCAACGCGCTGCGCGCCGCCTCCGCCACGTACGCGGGCAACAACAACGCCGCGATCGGCCAGCTGGTGCTCTTCCTGCGCGCCGGCTACTACGTGCAGGACAACAACGCGGACGTCGTCGGCGACTACGGCACGGCGCTGGACACCGCGGCGCGTGGCGCGCTGGACGCGTTCTTCGCCTCCCCGCGCAGCAGGGACGTCACCGACGCCAACGGCGAGATCCTCAACGAGGTCGTCACGCTGATCGACAGCACCCACACGGCCGGCCGGTACGCCGGTGTCGTCAAGTGGATGCTCGGCCGGTACGACGGTGCCTGGCCGGGTCAGATGAACCTGGCCATGCAGCACGTCGAGTGGGTCGTCGAGAACGGCTTCAAGGCCAAGGACGACGGTCGCGGCTGGCGGGCGGCCCTCAAGGCCGACCCCACGATCCTCGACACCTGGGCCGGCTTCATCACGCGCAACGGCGCGCAGCTGAACCGCCTGGACGTCGTCAGCAACGTCGGCCGCTACCTCGGCTACGCACTCGACGTGCCCGAGCTGAAGGACCGTCTCCGGCCGCTGCTGAAGGACCTGATCAACCGCTACCCGAACGTCGGCCCCACCGCGCCGATCACCATGAACCTCGGCTGGTACACGCGCCAGTACGACAGGAACAACTGCGCGGCCTACGCCATCTGCGACCTGGGCGAGCGCGTGCTCCCGGCGATCCTCCCGATCCAGCACACGTGCACCCCGGGCTTGAAGATCCGCGCCCAGGACATGTCCCCGGGCCAGCTGGCGAGCACCTGTACCAGCCTCGTCAACCAGGACGCGTACTTCCACCGGATCATCGGCGACAAGGGCGCGATCCCCGGTGACGTGAACACCAACCTGGAGGTCGCCGTCTTCGACGACTACACCCAGTACGCCCTGTACGCCTGGGCCATCTACAACATCGACGTGGACAACGGCGGCATGTACGAGGAGGGCGACCCGGCCACCGTCGGCAACCAGGCCCGCTTCATCGCCCATGAGGCCCACTGGCTGCGCCCGGACTTCCAGATCTGGAACCTCAACCACGAGTACACCCACTACCTCGACGGCCGCTACAACATGTACGGAGACTTCGAGGCGGGCATGACCACGCCGACCATCTGGTGGGTCGAGGGCATCGCCGAGAACATCTCGTTCGGCTACCGCGGTGAGCGCAACGCCGACGCGATCGCCGAGGCCCGCAGGAACACGTACAAGCTGAGCGAGCTGTTCGACACCGTCTACGGCCAGGGCGAGGATCCCGAGGTCAACTCGAACCGGGTCTACCGCTGGGGCTTCCTCGCGGTCCGCTACATGCTCCAGGCGCACCCGGCCGACGTCGAGACCGTGCTGAACGAGTACCGCGCCGGTGACTGGACCGGGGCGCGCACCTTCCTGAAGGAGACCATCGGGACCCGCTACGACGCGGGGTTCGCGACCTGGCTGACGACCACCTGCGCGACCGACGACTGCGGTCCGCTGCCGGAGGCCGCCTCGACCGCGCCCGCTCCGCTCTGCACGATCAGCGACTCCCGCCAGTTCGACCAGAACTGCCGTCGGGACAATCTCGCGGCCGCCACCGGCAACTACAGCTACCACTTCGTGTACCTGCCCGCCGGCGTCAAGCAGCTCACCATCACGAGCAGCGGCGGCACCGGCAACGCCGACCTGTACTACGGCGGCGGCAGCTGGGCCACCACCGGCAGCTACGTGGCGAAGTCCGTCAAAGCCGGCAACGGCGAGACGCTGACGATCGACAACCCGCCGTCCGGGTGGGTCTACTTCAGCCTCGCCGCCGCGCAGGACTTCAGCAGTGTGAGCCTGTCCACGCAGTCCAAGTGAGCCGGATGGCCAGGGCTGGCCGGGCCGGGTTGGTCGGTCTGGCCTGCCAGCCAGGCCGGCAGGCTGGCCGACAGGCCGGGTAGACCAGGCCGGCTGGGCCGGCTCAAGGTCACGGGATCACCAGGCGGGCGACCTCTTCTCCCGATGCTGACCACTTCACGCGGCGGGCCGGCACCGCTCCCGGCGTACTTCGTCGGGAACGGTGCCGGTCCCTCCGGACACCGGCCCTCCTGCGCAGCCCTCCCCTCTCCCCCGCCACGCCAGCCGGTCAAGGCCACCACTGCTCCGCATCCGGTGTCTTGGTGGACCCTTCGTTCCTGCTCGCGAACGGCTCATGGCAGGCTCATGCCACCCATCCAGCCGAGGAGGAGTCATCCGCCAGCGTTTCTGGGCGACCGTGTCGGTCGCCCTCGCCCTTGTGTTCTCAGGCATCGCCCCCGCCGCCGCCGAGGACGTGCCACCCGTCGTCACCGGTGCCGTCTTCAACAACCCGAAGGGGACGGCGGCCGAGCAGAACGCCGTGAAGAACCACATCATCGAGGCGATCGACAACACCCAGGGGGGACGCACCCTGCGGGCGGCCCTGTACGTCATGCAGGACCAGGACTTCACCGATGCCCTGGTCGCCGCGCACGGGCGCGGCGTCAACGTCCGCGTGGTCCTGGACCACAAGTCCGTCGAATCGCCCAACCCGGGGCCCGCGCAGGACCTGATCGCCGCCCTGGGGACCGACAGGTCCCAGGGTTCCTGGGTACAGGTGTGCACCGCGGGCGGCGCCTGCATCGCGGCGGGCGGCACCAACCCCATCAACCACAACAAGTTCTTCACCTTCTCGCGCGTCGGCGACGCGGGCGTCGCCGAGGACGTGGTGATCCAGAGCTCCGCCAACCAGACGGTGTCGGCCACCACCCGGCAGTGGAACAACGCGTACACCGTGGTCGGCAACACCGCCCTCTACACGGCGTACACCGGGTACTTCAACGATCTCGCCGCCATGAGCAAGACGAGCGACTACTACCGGACGGGCGAAGCCGGTGACGCGAAGTACTACTTCTTCCCGCAGCAGAGCGGCGACGTCGTGCTCGGGTTCCTGAACAACGTCTCCTGCACCGGGAACACGACCACCGGCACGACCTCCCACAAGACCATCGTGCGGATCTCCGCGTGGGCGTTGCACCGGGACGAGATCGCGACCAAGCTGCGCTCGCTGGCCGACCAGGACTGCTGGATCGAGATCGTCTACAAGGACTCCAACGACCTCCCGACCCTGCAGGGCCACGCCCGTATCAAGCCCTACCACCTCGACGCCGACGGCTACTTCGTCCACTCCAAGTACCTGCTCGTCGAGGGAAACTACGCCGGCCACCCGGACACGAAGTGGACCTTCACCGGCTCGCACAACCTGGACACCTCCTCCCTGCGGGAGAACGACGAGGCGCTGATCCGCCTCGCCGGCGCGGCGGCACACGATGCCTACAAGGCGAACTTCCTCGCCATGCGGGCCGAGGCCGTTCTGCAATGACCGGTCGCTCGGTGCCGTCCGGCACGCCGGACGGCACCGAGCAGCCCGGGCGTCTCGACGGCCCCGCCGGGGGTGCCCGGGCGACGCGAGCACGCGACGGTACGTCAACCGGACAAGGCGGGCGTGTGCCGGTGCCGGTCCCTGGCCAGAGTGTGGCGGGCAGCGTGAGGTGGGCAGCGTGTGGCGGGACGAGGACGTCGATACGAAGCGCAGGAGGCGAGGTGGCAGGATGACTCGGTGTCCGACTCGTTGCATGAACCGTGGCTCCGCGGCATCGCCTTCAATCCGGCGGCGCCCTCCGACGTCCTGATACGCCTGGTGGATCAAGCGGCCGGTGAGGCCTGCCTGCTGATGTGCCAGGGTCGTGACCTGCCCGACCCCGTCATCGACACGACTCTTCGCCACCCGGTCGTGAAGATCCGGCGCGCGCTGGCGGGCAACCGGCACATCGACCCCGCACGACTCGCCCCCTTGGCCACGGACCCGTCGGGACTCGTCCGCGGGCGGCTCGCCGGCGGCGCCCACCCCCGTCCCCGACGGGTCCGGCCGCTGCCGGACGACATTCTCGTCACCCTCCTGACCGCCCGGGACGGGGGCGAGGACGGCATGCTCACCGAACAGGAGATCGTCCAGGAGCTCAGTGCCTCCTGGCAGATCCCTCAGTCCTTCTACCGCTCCATGGCCGAGCACGAGCATCCCAAGGTCCGTGAACACGCGATCTGGAGATGGCAGTCGCTCACCGACGCCCAGCGAAGCGCCCTGCTCGACGACCCCGACCCCACGGTTCGTAAGAGGGCGAAAGAAAGCAGCTGGGAGCTGGACGGGGCGGCGGTGGAGGCCATGCTGCCGTCCATCGGCTCGCACAGCAGACCCCATGTGCTCGGCACGTGTGCCCTGTCCCCCGCGCTCATCGAACAGTGCTTCGCGGACGGCAGGGTGTACCCCTTGACCTGGAACCGCCACACCCCGGCCGACACGGTGAATCGGCTCGCCCGCCACCCCGGAGCAGACGTACGCGCGATGGTCGCAGCCCGGCCCGATCTCGCACCTGGCGTGGCTGCGGAACTGAGGGAGGACCCGGACGAGGACGTGCGGACGCGTGCACGCCTCCACCCCTTCACCCGCACCTGGGACGAGTACGAGGCGATCCACCGGGTCGACGGGCACGGCCCCGACTGCACCTGCCCGATCACCGAGCTGTCCACCGCCCCGTCGCCCGACTGGTTCGCCGCCTGCGCGGTATCCCAGGAGCCGGTGCTGCGCCGGGTTGCGGCGAGCTGGCCCGGCCTGCCCGCACAACTCGTGGCGACACTCGCGCAGGACGACGACGAGGAGGTGCGGATCCGGCTGGCCTGCCACCACCCGCTCGCTCCACCGCACCTCCTCCTGGACGTCTTCGTGACCCGCCCGGCCCACCGCCCGCACCTATTGACCCTGCCCGCGTTCCCCCGCACCGGCCGGGCCCACCTCATCAGCCATCCCGACCCACAGGTACGGGCCCTGGCCGCAGGTGATCCCGCCTTGCCCGACCCCCCGGTGCACGACCCCGACCACGCGGTACGCCGTGCGGCCGCCGCCAACCCCAGCCTCACACCCGGGGCCCTGGAGAATCTCCTCACTGACCCCAGCACTGCCGAGGGCGCCGCGGCCAACCCATCGCTAGCCGTCCCCCGCATGCACGCACTCCTCGACCACTGCCTCGGCACCACCACCTGATCAGCAGCAGCCCAACCGGCTCGACAGGCACACTGGCGGAGCTTCGGTACGTCCAGCTGCCGTCGTCTCCAGACCGCAGCTGTCTGGACTCCTCCGGTCTCTGGGTCCCATCCTTCAACGAACTGCGTCGGCGACCGTTCCTCCCGCTCGCCCCGCTCTTAGCGCTCTCCACGTCAGGGCGACGCGGGCTGCCGAGGGGAGCGCAGGACGAGCAGGGTGATCTCGCTGGGGGCGAAGACCCGGAAGGGCGGGCCCCAGAAGCCGGTGCCGCGGCTGGTGTAGAGCAGGGTGCGAGTGCCGTGGTGGCTGAGGCCGGCGACGGCAGGCTGGTCGAGGCGTACCAGGTGGTGGAAAGGCCAGATCTGACCGCCGTGGGTGTGACCGGACAGCTGGAGATCGATGCCCTGTGCTGCCGCGCGCTCGATGAACTTGGGCTGGTGGGCGAGGAGGAGGACAGGGAGGTCGGAGTCGGCACCGTGCAGGGCTCCTGCGAGGTGGGCTCGGTGCCCAGCCAGCCCGGAGGCCTCGGCGGTGACGTCGTCGACGCCGGCGACCACGAGGGTGTCACCGCCGCGTTCGAACAGCAGGTGCCGGTTGCGGAGAGGCTCCCAGCCCAGCTCGCCCATCAGGTCGACCCATCCCTGGGCCTCGCTGTAGTACTCGTGGTTGCCGGTGACGTAGACACGGGCCCACGCCGCCTGCACGGTGCCCAGCGGCGTGGCCTGGGCGCGACGGCGTTCGGCCGTGCCGTCGGCGATGTCGCCGGTGTGGCAGACCAGGTCGGCTTCCAGGGTGTTCACCGTCTCGCAGACCCGTTCCGACCAGCGGGCGCGGTCGAGCGGACCGTAGTGGGTGTCGGTGATCAGAACGACCCGGGTGCCATCCAACCCGGCTCCGAGACGCGGGAGTTCCACGTCGAGCCGGCGCACGCGTGGCACGCGCCTGGCCTCGACGTACCCCCACGCGAGCAGCACCGCGGAAACGCCGAGGACGGACCAGGTGACGATGCGCGCGCGGTCCTGTCCGTCGCCGACGCCTGCCACGGTCAGGGCGAGCCTCAGCAGGACGCCGAGCAGGACGGACCAGGTGAACAGGACCCAGCTGCTCCCCAGCAATGTGTCACCGACGATCGCCGCCCGGTCGTGCTGGCGCCGGCCGTGGCCGCGCATCATGGCGAGCGGCATGCCGATCAGGCCGAGGGCGAACAGGGCGGTGGAGATCAAAGTGCCGGGGAGCGGCCAGTGCTGACCTGAGTACACGAGGACCCAGCACGGCACGGTCCACAGCAGGACGGGGGCGATCAAGGGGAGGTAGCGCAAGAGACGCTGCAGTCGGCTCCTTGGCTCCCGTCGAGCTTCGGTGGCGGCGGATCGGGGGGCGCTGGTCTCGGTCACGCTTCATCTCCTGGGGCTCTGTCCGGAGGGCCGCACCCGTAGCGGATCCGGGTGGTGGCCACGGAGCGGTCGTCGTACCAGCCATCCGCCCGTGGCCTCGACATGATCTGCCATCCGGCCTGGGGCGGCCGTACGCGGCAGCGTCAGCTGTCCTCCGTCAGCCCCCGTTCCATGACCTGCTCCAGCCGTGCTCCCGCCCGGTCCGTTTTCTGTCGTGCCCGCTCCCCGCCCGTCGAGGCCTTCTCCAGCCGCAGCAGCGCCGTGCGGCCGCGCAGGGTCAGGGTCATCAGCTGGTTGCCGAACCACGGCCCGCCCGCGCGCTCCCAGCGCACCGCCGGGCGTTCGACACGGCCATGGCGGGCCAGGAGGTGTCCGATGCCCCGCGCAAAGCGGCTCCAGCCGAAACGGAAGCCCACCCGCATCGCCATGGGTACCGAGTTGTGCAGTGGTGAGCAGGTGAACTGGAAGACGCGGGAGCGCGGCTGCTGCCCGGCGGGCCAGACGGGCTCGGCCACATACGCGTGGTGGACGTCCCCCGACAGCACGCACACCGTCGCCGGGGCGGCGTCGAGCCGTCCCACCTCCGCGACCGTGTCCGTCAGCCGGTGGAACGAGGCGGTGAACGCCGCCCAGTGTTCCAGGTCCGCGCGCCGCCGCAGCCACTCGCCGAACCGGGCCCAGCGCGGGCCGCGCTCGCCCCGGCACAGGGCCGCGTGCCAGCCCTCCGCGAAGTGGACCATCGGTGGCAGCAGCCACGGCAGCGAGGTACCGACCAGCAGGTGGTCGACGCCGGCGGGGTCGTCGAAGGCCTGCGTCCGCAGCCAGTCGGCCTCCTCGGCGTCGAGCATCGCCCGGTGCTGCTCCTCCAGCACCCGCGCCGCCCGCGTGTCGACCATCAGCAGCCGGGTGCGGCCGAAGTCCCGGCGGTAACTCCAGCGCACCGACGCCGGATCGGCGTCGGCCCGCTCCGCGAACGCGCGCAGCACCTCGGTTCCGTCGTCGGCGGCGAGGACCGCCGCGTACAGCGTGTCCTCCGCGAGCTCGGCCGGGGAGAGGTTCCCGATGTGCTGGTAGACCCAGTACGACATCAGGCCGCCGGTGATCCGCTCGTGCCACCACGGCGTCGCCCGCATCTCGGCCACCCAGGCAGCGCTGGTGTTCCAGTCGTCGATGACGTCGTGGTCGTCGAAGATCATGCAGCTGGGTACGGTCGACATCAGCCAGCGCAGTTCGGGATCGCCCCAGGACTCGTCGTAGAGATGGGTGTACTCCTCATAGTCGGCGACCTGGTCCGGAGGGGCGTCGGAGCCGGTGCCGGCCGACCGCCGGTGCCGGGCGATCCAGTCGCGGGTGGCGGCTGACGTCTCGTCGGCGTACACCTGGTCGCCCAGGAGGACCAGCACGTCCGGGCGGCCGTCCTCCGGGTCGGCGGCGAGCCGGGCGGCGAGGGTGTCGAGGACGTCGGGGCCCACCGGATCGGCCCCGCCCACGGCGGGCGCCGCCCACCGGCACGAGCCGAAGGCGACCACCGCGCCGGTCGCCGGGACCGGCGGCGTGCGCAGGGTACTGGGCGGCAGGGGCGAGTCCGCCAGGGGCCAAGCCCGCTCGCCGTCGAGCACCACCTCGTACTCCGCGGCCGACCCCGGGGTCAGACCGGTCACGACGACCAGCGCGTAGTGGTGCCCGGCGACGAGGAACGTACGGGCCGAACCCCGGCCGCCGCCCTCGCACCGGATCTCGACCGTGCACGCCCGGTCGGTCTCCACCCACACCGTCGCGCTCGTCCCCGACTCCCAGTCGACGTACCGCACCAGCGGCCCCAGCCGTAGACCGGCCATCGCGCGTCCCCTTCCGCCACCCGGTACGCGCCGGCCCGCCGTACGGACCGACTCTTCGTACAGACCGGCCCACCGTACGGACCGACCCTTCTCACGGACCAGCCCACCGTACGGACAAGCCTTCCTCGTACGGTACTGAACGGGGCCGCCGACAGCGCCTCCGTACCACCACGGCGCATGGTCACGTCCGGTACGGCCCGTGGTCGGCAGGGCGGCGGAGGGGGATGGGTTTCCCGACGGCGTAGGGCTGCGGGGACGGCGTCGGGGCGTCGCGGCCTTCGAGACCCTGGCCTTCGGCGGTGCCGGCTCAGGTGGCGGGGCGGGATCCGGGTGTGTGGCCGAAGGTGCGGCGGAAGACGTCGATGAAAGTGCTGGCGGATGACCAGCCGCAGCTGTGGGCGACGGTGGTGACGGGGGTGTTGTCGGCCAGGCGGATCAGGGCGTGGTGGAGCCTGATCTGGGTGCGCCATTGGGGGTAGGTGAGGCCGAGGTCGTCGTGGAGGCGGCGGGAGAGGGTGCGTGCGCTGGCGCCGATCTGGCGTCCGAGGTCGTCGAGGGACCGGTTGTCGGCCGGGTCGGCGCGCAGGAGGGCGTGCAGTTCCCGGAGCAGGGGGTCCGTGGGGGTCGGCAGGTGCAGGGGCTGTTCGGGGGAGGTCTTGAGTTGGTCCAGCATGACGGCGCGCAGGCGCAGGTGGGGCGGGCTGTCGTTCCCGGGGTCGCGGGTGTAGGCGACGATGAGTTCGCGGAGGAGGGGGCTGACGGCGAGGACGGCCGGTTTGTCGAGGCCGAGGGGATTCTCCGTGGCGGGCAGGCCGACGAGGTGGAGTTCGAGTTCGCCGTGGGCCTGGTGCTGGTGGACCGTTCCGGCGGGGATCCAGATCGCGCGGGTGGCGGGGGCGACCCAGGAGCCGGCGTCGGTGGTCACCGCGATGGTGCCCTGGCTGGCTAGGCGATCTGGTGGTCGTCATGGCGGTGTGCGTCGATCTCGCCGCCGGGCGCGAGACGCTGGGTCCGGGTCGGCGCAACGGGGGTGTGGCGGATTTTCTGCATCACCTGGCAACCTATCGGAAGCGCGACAGCGGGCGTGTCTCCCAGCATGGGACGGGTGCGAAGGAATACATCGATCTCCCTGCTCGCCGTGGGACACGCCTGTGTCGACATCTACCAAGGCGCCGTCGCGGCGCTGATCCCGTTCTTCGTAGCCGAACGGGACTACACCTACGCGGTCGCCTCCGGCATCGTGCTGGCCGCGTCCGTGTTGTCATCAGTGGCGCAGCCGGTGTTCGGCGCGCTCACCGACCGGTGGGCCATGCCGTGGCTGCTGCCGGTCAGCACGCTGCTGGGCGGCGCGGGCATCGCGCTGAGCGGCTTGAGCGGCTCCTACGGACTCACTCTGGCCTTCGTCGCCATTTCCGGGATCGGCGTGGCCGCCTACCACCCGGAGTCCGCCCGCGTGGCCCGGCTGGCCGGCCGCGGCAGCCACAGGGCGATGGGCTGGTTCTCCCTCGGCGGCAACATCGGCTTCGCGCTCGCCCCGATCATGGTGTCGGCCGCGATCGGGCACGGCTCACTGCGCTGGACACCGGTCCTGGTCCTGCCCGCGCTCGCCGGCGCGGCCCTGTGCGTGCCCGTCCTCCGGATGCTCGCCCGTCCTCGGGCCGGCACCTCCAAGGCGCCGACGACGGTGCGCGCCGACGATGTGGCCTCGTTCGTGAGGCTGTCCTTGGCGGTCGTCTTCCGCTCCATCGTCTTCACCGGCCTGAGCACCTTCATCTCCCTCTACGCCCAGCAACGTACGCAGGCCGGCACTGCCGCGGGAACCATGGCCCTGTTCCTGCTGTTCCTGGGCGGCGCGGTCGGCTCGGTCCTGGGCGGATCCTTGGCCAGCCGCTACGACCGCGTCCGCGTCTCCCGGTGGTCCTACCTGCTCTCGATCGCGGCCGTCACCGGGGTGATCTACACGCCGGGCCCGGCGATGTTCCTCTTCGTGGCCCTCACCTCCGCGGGCCTGTACGTCCCCTTCTCCCTCCAGGTCACCCTCGGCCAGGACTACCTGCCCTCCCGCATCGGCACCGCCAGCGGCGTCACCCTCGGACTCACCGTCAGCATCGGCGGCCTCGTCAGCCCCCTGCTGGGACACCTCGCCGACTCCACCTCCCTGCAGACGGCCCTGACACCTCTGATCGCCATGCCCGCCCTGAGCTGGCTGCTGTTCCGCGCCCTGCCCGAACCCACCGCCCCCGAGCCCCGGACCGCCGCACCCGTACGGCAAGACGCGTAGACCTGCACGGATCAGCGGCACGCGTACGGCCTGCCGGGCGGACGGGGACGTGCCTGGGCACGAGGTCCCCCACGCGCTCGTCCTCTGGCTCCGCAAGCATGCTCAAGATCACTTGCCGGACAGGATCTAGGCGGGACTGGCGGTGCTGGCGGTGCTGGCGGTGCTGGCGGTGCTGGCGGTGGGGGTGCTGTTGGTGGGCAAGGCCTGCTGGTAGAGCGCCACCAGCACGCCGTGCACGGGCTGGTCCTCTGGACTCTCTTCGGCTTCGTCGACGAGTCGGGTGAGGGTCTCGCCGAGTTCTCTCGCCTTCGCGGGGCTGAGACGAAGGTGGCGCAGTGTCAGGTGGGCGTCGACGGGTGAGCGGTCCAGTTCCTGGGCGACGGCGGTGAGCATCGCGGCGGTGCCTGCCGCTTGGGGGTGGGCGACGATCATGTGGCGAGCTGTGCGCTGGTAGTACTGCTCGGTGCCGCCGCGGACCTGACGGGTCTCGGCGATGTGGATCAGACCGGCTTCGCGGAGGACTTTGAGGTGATGGGCGACATTGCCCTTCTTCGCGTCGAGTTGCGCCGCGAGCTGGCTGGTGGTGGCGGGCCGGTGGCCCAAAGCGAAGAGCAGCCGCTGGCGCAAGGGGTGGGCGAGTGCCGCGAACTGCTCGGGCGCGCCGATCTCCAGGACGTCCTCGGGGGGTGGCAGGTAGGCCGGCTGATCAGACATAGCAAAAGTGTCTAAACTCTTTGACGCTTACGCAAGGGTGGTGCTGTAATCCCTGCCATGACGACTTCAACGATGCTTGTCCCAGCCCCTGTTATCGACGAGACGGCCCGGCTGGTGCGTGAGCAGTACGTGTTCCCCGAGATGGCCGAGCAGGTCGCCGGCCTGCTGCAACAGCGCCTCGCCGAGGGCGCGTACGACGTTGACAGTGCCGAGGAGCTCGCCCGTCTGGTCACCGCGGACCTGCAGTCCGTCAACGGCGACCGGCACCTGCGGCTGAAGCACCACGCCGACCCGGTGTCCCCGCAGCAGGGGGCGGCCACCCTGGACGCCATGCGCCGGGACTTCGACACCTCGCTCGGCGGTGCGCCCCTGGTGCAGCTGCTCGGCGGAGGCGTCGCGGTGGTGGAGCTGGCACCCATGCTGTTTCCGCTGGAGTGGGCCGCAGAACCGCTGAGCGCGGCGCTCACCCTCGCCTCCCGCGCCGAGGCACTGATCGTGGACCTCCGTGCCAACCGTGGCGGCGACCCCGACACCGTCGCCTTCGTCTGCAGCCACCTCCTTGACCAGCGCACCCACCTCAACACCATGCACTGGCGCAGCGGCGAGCGCATTGAGCAGTCCTGGAGCCAGCCGCACGTTCCCGGCGCCCGCTTCGGCGGCAGCAAGCCGCTGTACGTGCTGTCCAGTGCCAGCTCCTTCTCCGCCGCCGAAGAGCTCGCGTACAACCTCCAGCAGCTCGGGCGTGCCGTGGTCGTCGGCGAACGCACCCGCGGCGGGGCACACCCCTGCAAGGGCTGGACGGTGCACCCCCACCTGGAAGTCACCGTTCCGATGGGCCGGGCTGTCAATCCCGTCTCCGGCACGAACTGGGAAGGCACCGGTGTCCAGCCGGACATCCCCTGCGCTGCCGTCGACGCCCTCGACCAGGCGCACGCACTGGCCCTGGCCCGGCTGGCAGGCTGAACCGGCCCACCGGTCCAGCTCATCGACGGCACACGCTCAGCGCCCCTCCCCCTGACCACACAGCGGCCGATGGCGCACGCGCAGATCCTCTGACGTCAGCGGCCGGCATCGGCGGCGGGGCGTCTCCGGCGGCCTCCGTGTGCTCACCGCGCACGACTTCATTCCCTTCAGGGACCCATTGCCGGCGTACAGGCGAACGTGCAGGGTGGCGTACGGATGAACGGGCTCTGCACATGGCCGCGAGGCCCTCGCGCGTGCGGGGGCCAGTTCGGTGCCGCGGTTGCGGCGGATCGGCAACTGCCGGCTCCCGGGCCGGGGGTTGGTGAGGTCGATGACGGCCCAGTCGTAGAAGCGGTGGCCCTCGGCTCCGACCCCTGCGGACAGCTTCCGCCAGGCTCTCCTGGCCACCTTCCTGGCCGACGTATCCGCGCGGAACTTCCCGGAGCCTGTGGTGACTTCGTGCGATCAGGCCACCGCTAGGACGTGGCCGGTGCCGCGTTCCTCCAGCGCGGCGCGCAGCCTCGGGTTGCCGCCGTGGACCTCGTCTCCCGCGACCCATGCGGCCCGATGGCCGGCGTCCAGGAATCGGGGGACCATGCGGGCAGCCAGCTCTGGCTTGGTCGCGAACTCCGTCCTGTCACCGAGTCCGGCGACCCGGCAGCGGTCGGAGGCCGGAGGTCCAGGAACGCGGAACATGGAGTTCCCGGACGATCGCCGCGTGCCCTCGCGGGAGCGAGTAGGCGACGTAAACGGCTAGGAGTGTCTTCTGGATCAAGTCCGGGGGAGAGTAATGCCTGGTCTGGGGGAGGCTAGCCCGGCATCATCACGGCATGGGTAAGGACATCTGGGGCTTCATCGAGTGCCACCGTGACTATCGAGATCATGAGATGGACTCGTTCTGGCATGCCACCATCGACCTGGACCACCTGAAGGTGCCGAGGAACTACGAGACCTTCGGCTGTCTGTTCGGCGTCTGTGACAACGAACAGTTCGTGCCGGTGGCTCCTGTCCGTGGACTGCCCGCCGACGCGTCGAACCGTGTCCGCGACGGCCATGAGACGACGGCCGGGCGAAGCGCGAGCTGGGTCAGCTGGGCAGAGATCAAGCGGGTCGACTGGGATGAGGAGTCCGCCGAGCCGGATGCCTACATCCGCGAGTACTACCGTGATCCGCAAGGCGACTGGCAGTTCCTCCAACGGCACCACTCCGCCCCTCAGCGATTCGTCGACCTCTGCGGACAGCCGGCTCACATCGCGGTCCGACCCAAGCTGCACTTCCCGGAGGGCTCCCAGTGGATCGATGGAGACCAGATGTTCCGTGTTGAGCGTCTCAGGCGCCGCGACGCAGTGCCGGACCATGAGTGGGGCCCCGTCTGGACCGTCATGCGCACCCTCGCCGAACTCCACGGGGACGACGACGTCAGGCTGGTCGTCTGGTTCGACGACTGACGTCACCTCGCGGCCCGGATGAAGATCCCGGCGATGTGGACCCTTCTGACGGGCCCCGGCGGTGTGCTGATGAGCGCGGACGATCGTGGAATCGACCGCGACGACCCAGTCGAGGTCGCCTTCGGCGCCGGCATGGGCGAGCAGCGTGGTGGAGACCTTCTCCCAGGTCCCGTCGGCGGCCCACTTCCGCAGCCAGTTGTGGGCGCGCTTCCACGAGCCGAAGTGCTCTGGCAGGTCCGTCCACGGTGTCCCGGTGCGGTACTTGAACGCGACCGCGTCGATCACCTGCCGGGGATCACACCACCATCCACCCCGCCGAGGCGTTCGGTCCGGCAGCAACGGCTCGATCCTCGCCCACTGGGCAGCACTCAACGACGTACCAACTTCCGGGTCGGCGCCGGGATTCGACCCGCGTGAACCGTCCCCCTATCCGGCTCATCAGGCTCTCGAACACCTCCTGCCAGGGGGAGGGTTACGCTGTGACCTGCGGCCACCGCGTGGTCTTCAGGCTTCACGCACCGATGATCAACAGCGGCGGCACCCGTCTTCACACCGCGTCAGGCCGGCGCAGCGTCTGTCTGCCGTCCTGTGTCTGGAGGACTTGTGCAACGTGGCGAAGTCTGGTGGGTCCAGTTCGACGAGCGGAGGTTGGTCGTACTGCTGTCGGGAGACGACGCGTCCGGGATCCGGGTGATGCAGGTCGTCGCTCCGGCGGGCGTCGACATGAGCGGTCTGGGCATCGAAGTGACGGTGGGCTCCGGTGAAGGAGTGCCGTTCGAAGGCGTGCTGCGGCTCGCGTTCCCGCGTCCGGGCTTCACCCCTTGCACGTGGCTGACCACTGTGTCGCGGGACGAACTGATGGAGCGGGCGGCCGTCCTGTCCTCGGCGAAGCTCAGCGAGATTGACAATGCCCTCCGACTCGCTGAACAAGCGCAGGAGCAGACCCCGGCAACGACCGCGAAGCTCAGCGAGATGAGGGAGGCCCTCCGTCTCGGTGAACTCGGGTAGAGGGAGCAGGAGCCGACGGCGTGGGCGGTCTCGGCCAGATGGCCGACGCGGTCCGACGGTCGCCTCGGCGCCCCTCACCATCGCGATCACGATCTACGGCTGGAGTACTACGGGCTGCCCCATGAACGATCTCTGCTGAGGGCTGCCCGGGACAGTCAGGGTGATCGGCATGCGGTAGGGCGACGTCGAGCAGGTCGTCGCATGGCCAGGGCTCGCCGTCGTACTGGCAATCATCACAGTTGTCCCACGGTAGTTCTGGGTCGCCTACGGCGGGACGGAACTCATGGCGGGCGAGCACGCGTCGCTTCGCCTCGACCTCTCGTCGACACCTCGGACGTCATCCTCGACCCGGCCCCGCGCGGGGAGATGATCTCCGGCGGGGACTTCGGCCGTTGTCCGACTGGCGACGTCGCCATCAGCAGCGATCCCGCACCAGCCACTACCAGCGACAAGCCGCATGCCAGACATGAAGATCGCGATCCACAGCTGGAGTACTGGGGCCCACCGGGGAGGGGACACCTTCGCGTCTCGGTGCGGCGGTGCTTACGGTTTGTGGGTTACCCAGAGCATTTCTGCCGGCCAGCGGTATGCCCAGTCAGGCGGGTCGGTTTGGTTGTAGCCGTTGGCTGTTCCGGGGTCGGGCCGCGGCTCGATGAGGTCGTCGATGACGAGACCCGCGCCGCGCAGGACCCTGATCCAGTCGCCGTAGGTGAGCTGATAGCTGACCGCGCCCTGGCCTTCTGCGATGGTGTCCAGCCCGAAATAGTCCTTGTGCAGCGTCGTGGTTGCGCGGCTGGCGGCTTCGTCGTAGCAGGCTTCGAACCATGGGCTGGCGACGTTGAAGACCAGGCGCCCACCGCGGCGGAGGATGCGTGCGGCCTGCGGGACAGCCAGGTGCGGGGGCGCCCAGCTGAGCCCGCCGTAGTCACAGAACACCAGGTCGAAGCTGTCGGCGGCGAAGGGGAGGTGTTCGGCGGCGCCTTGCACCAGCGGGTAGCGGGCCGCACCCATCGCGCGAACTGCCGCGGCGAGCTGGGATTCGGACAGGTCGAGCCCGACCACGGTCGCCCCCTCGGCGGCGAGCGTCCTGGACCACTGGCCGGCGCCGCAGCCGAGTTCGAGGACGCGCTTGCCGGTGACGTCGCCCAGGGCACGCAGGTGCGCGTCGGGGATGGCGTACGTGCCCCACAACCGGGGCGTTGCGCCAATCTGCGGGTCGTGCCTGTGCTGGTAGGCGCTGCTGATCTGGTTCCAGAACCGCCGGTTGGCAGAAATGCTGTCCACGCGCCGACTCAAACACTGCCTGCCTGGGGCGGTCAACACGATTGTGCTGCGACCGGGATGGTTCACCGGTTCACGGGTGTCCCGTCTGGCCGCCGATGACGACGCTCTACGAAATCGGCTACCCCTGCCCAGGGGTGACCCCACGTCTGCTCGCGATACCCCTGTCTGGGGGCACTCGTATTGCTACGGCAGACAGACATGTAGCGCTGCGTGATCGAGGTCGAACGGCGCGAGTGGAGCCGGGAGGAGGCGTTGACCTGCTCAGATATGACGGCCGATACGCCCGGGGTCCTGTGCTCGCGGCCACCGACCCTACCGACACCCCGCCCGCCCGCCGGCAGAGGATTCACCGTCCAGGAGTTCGTACGGCGCCGTCTGCGGCCCGAGCGCGGGCCAGCGACCGGGTACGCGCCGAAATGCTTCTGAATTTCAGCCAATGAAGTCCCGGTGGAGACGGACGGTGATAAGAGTGTGCGGTGAATCCGTAAGCAGTCTCATTTCGCACGACGTGGAGAGTGACGAATGCGCAGATTTGCTCGCGCTGCCTGTTCTTCGGCGGTGCTCATGGCCTCGATCGTTCTCGGAACGCCGACCTCGTCGGCGGCGACCTCGCCGCTGGACGCCAGCACGATCACGTTCAGCGGAACACCTGACGGCACGGTCAAAACCACCCGGAAGGTCAGCGTTCCCGCAGGTGGCGGACTGGGCGTCTACGGCAAGAACACCGACAGCAGCGCGGACCTGTTCCACACCCGGCTCGAATTCGACATCTACAGCGATGATGGCCGGAATGTCACCGACCAGTTCGTGACCGACTACCTCAATATGGGGGAAGTGATCAATCAGCGAGTTCCGGTCTCGAACGCCCACAGCTACTACATCCGGGTCGAATGCAAGGTCATCATCGGCATCGGATATGACGGCTGCGACGGTACTTTCACCATCAGCAGCTGGGCATAGACCTATAGGCGCCCGGTGACCAAAGCGAGACGCCCCATAGGGCAGGGAGGCGGCTTGTTCCTTCGGCCGATGATCAGGACTGGTTCGCGATGCGCCGGCCGAGTTGTTCGAGGAACTCCTGCATGCTGGACGCGGCGACCTCGAAGTCGTCAGACCAGGAAGGGGTGGTGGAATTCCAGACTTGTCCGCTGTCTCCGATCGCGAACAGATGGCCCCCACCGTCGCTGGCAAAGAGCAGCGCGATCGATTCGCCGTCGATCGGAGCGGGGCCGTAGTCGCGGAAGTGCTCTGCCACCGTCGCAGGTGAGTGGATGAAGTATCCGCTTTCGACGTCGGGCAGAGAAGCCTCGCTGATCACCCAGTAGAGAGTGGTCAGGTCGGAGGGGATCGGTGTCAGATCCACGAGTGCGTCCGTCGCCTGGTGGCTGTCGTCGGTTGCGAGCATCACAGCGTTGTGGCCGGGCGGGAAGCCGTGTGTCGGGTGGAAGGACTGCATCAGCTTCGTCAGCGCCGCGTCGGCCTGCTCCCACCAGGACCTGACCCACTCCGCGTCAAGCCGCTCACCAGGCACGTTTCCCCCTCGAATACGCGTGGGACCCACCAACGCGAGGTGAGCCCGGAAGAACATATCGGAGAGCTCAGCACGGGGTCCGATCGGAAGGGGGCAACGACTTCGCCTGACCGTCACCGACCAACAGGCCCCCGATTTCAGAGATCCTCATCGCCGATGCCTCTGGTGGACCAATCGACCGATCCAGCGTCAGGAGATCTGGTGACACCAGGGGTTCACGTCGGAGCCATCGCCGACTACGAGGGCAAGAAGCGGCAGCAGATCGTCCGGCGGGGCAACACGAACAGTGTGCGCTACCGGCGGGCGATGACGCTGTCGGCCTCAGCGGGCGGCAACATCGTCCCGGCCATCGCCCGCCTGGTGGCCGCATACGATACGAGGACACGGTCCGCGATGTTGTCCACCGCTTGACACGAGGCCATCCCCGCCTACTCAACCACGGCGTTCGTGCCTGCGATTTCCCACTGATGTTCCGAGTGCGGGGCGAAGGGTTGTACTCAGGCTGCGGGTGCGCCCGGTTCGCCTGCCGGGCCTCTGCTTGCGAGCGCCAGATGTTCGGTCGAGGCTTCACCCTCCTGCGGAGACGGGTTCTCATGTCCTGATCGTCGAATCGAGAAGGAGGAACTCGATGGCAGCGCCGTCCGCGAATGTGCGACCCTCCTTCTCCCGATGCCGATCGAGAAGACTGTGATGACCCGCGACGACGCCCTCAAACAACTCAGCCACATCGCGCGCGAGAGGGCATTCGGTAGGCACGTCGGGTCTGACCAGCTCATCCAGGCAGGGCTGAACGCTCTGATTGCCGGGGTTGAGAGTCCCTCCCTCGCCATGCTGGCCGGTCTCCTCCGGAGCGAGGAGCCGGAGGCTCCGGCACTCTTCGACCAGGTGCTGGAGGAGCTGGGACTGTTCTTCCACCCGCCCGCTGACCCTCGGGCCGCGAAATGGGCGATGGCCTACTGGGTCGCCGGTCAGATCGCCGACGGATCCCTGGATCCCTCCGTCGGCACCCACCTCATCTGGGCAGACATCGCCTACGACCTCGGCTACCCCGAAGGGCTACAACCCCTTGTCCGCTGCGCGCACGACCTGGCCGGCTGGGAGGAGAGCTGGGGAGTCCCTATCGAGGAACTCAACAGGGAAGCGGTTGAGGCGGCTGAGCAATTTCTCAGCGAGCGGTCGGCACCAGAGGCGGGGGACTGACCACCGGTTGATTCTCGCCACCGAGATCGATCCATCCGCTACCTGCCCCCTCGGCAAGCGGACTGCTCGCGTAGGCATCGGGTTCGGTGACGGCTGGGGGATTCGGTGTGCTGGGGCTCTTTCCTTCCACCCCCCCCTGCACGCCACATGCCACTCGACCAGTGTTCGTCATCCGCCCGACCGTCACCTGACGTTCCGCGGACTCGGGCCGCGGCGCGCCCTGCCTTCCCCGGGTGGGCCGCGAGGCCCATCGCAGCGGCAGGCGATCGTCACCGCGTTCAGCGACTGGCCGGAGCAGCTCGCCGAGGTGGGCATCGCCTTGTGAGTGTCAGAGCTCCGTCCGGTCGGTGTCGCAGGAGGCGCGGCGTCGGCCGATCGTGACCAGGGCCTCCCAGAGGGCGTCGGCCTCGCCTCGGCGAATCTCGTGGATCGCACCGTCCAGGGGTTCGGCGCCCGGGCCCAGCGGCCGGTCCGGCTCCCCGGCGTCCCTGCGGAGGACGATCCCGGTGGGCGGATCCAGGGCACGAAGATCCCGTACGAGACGGTAGCGGGCGAGGTCAGCCTCGGGGTTGGGCAGGTGGCGGGTGATCACCGCGATGTCGGGCAGCAGCACACGGGCCTGGGCCAGGGCGACCCGGGGCTCGTAGGCGTGGGCGACGATGCGGAAGTGCGGGCTGGAGTGGACGCGGGCGCGCACCGATTCCAACTCGGCGCCCTCGGGCAGGCCTGCTATCAGCACGGTCATCATCGAAGCCATTCTCCCCCCGTCCGGCCGCCCGCGCCTCGCCGTGGCGCCAGGGAAGGCCGCCTGGCGGAGTCCGCCCACCGGTCGAGGGCCCTCAGCCGCTCATCTCGCTCCCGCTGCCGAAGGAGGCCGCCGGTGGTCCCTGACGGCCGGGTGACGGCCGGACAACGGCTCCGTCGGCCCCGCCACGCAGCCCGGGGGCCAGGCTCCCCCGCGAGGGCGTGGGTATTCCTCCCGAGGGACGTGCCCGGCATCCACGTCCCCGGCATCCACGTCGTCGTCGAGCAGCGGTCGTCGGAGGCGGCCGGGTCGCCTCCAGGAACACGGTGACCGGCACGCACCGGGGCATGTACACGGCTACCAGGACCCGTCGGCCACCCGCCGGGCCGCACACCGCCGCGCCACGTGGGGCCAGGTCGCTTCAGTCCACCAGCACCCCCGGGTTGAGGATGCCGTGTGGGTCGAGGGCGCCCTTGGCGGCGCGCAGCGCGAGGGCGAAGGGCTCGGGCCGCTGGCGGTCGTAGCCCGGCCGGTGGTCGCGGCCGACGGCGTGGTGGTGGGTGATGGTGGCCCGGTGGCGGTGGAGCACCTCGCCCGCCACCGCCTTCAGCTCGTCCCAGAAGGCGACCTCCTCCCCCGGGCGGCCCGCGGCGAGCACGGTGAAGTAGGGCGCCGCACCGTCCGGATAGACGTGCGTGAGAAGGCAGTTGACTGTGGCCGGGTGGCCCGAGATCTTGAGCGCCGCCTCGGTGACCGTCCTGCGAACGTCCTCGACGAGGGCGGGGACACGGTCCCAGGTGGCCGCCGTCTCGAAGGTCTCCGCGACGGCGCCCATCCGCGCCAGGCCGTCCCGGAGGTAGGGCATCCGCAGGAACGCCGACCGCCACGCGTTCACCGCCTCGTCGGCGGGAGCGCCGTCCGTACCGGCCTCGGACGGCTCGCGTCGGCCCCCGTGGGAGCGGGCCAGGTCGACGGCCTGTGCGAGCCGGGCGTCGACCGGGGCGTCGGCGGACTCGAAGCCCAGGACGAGGACGGCCGAGCCGTCCCGCGCGGCACCGGCCAGCGCGGCCTCGCCGGAGTCGAGCAGCCGACAGTTGGCGGGGGCGAGGTCGGACTGCGCGAGGGCGCGGACCGCCCCGAGCGCGGCGCCGAAGTCGTCGAAGGCGAGCGAGGCGGAGGACTTGTGGACCGGGCGGGCCTGGAGCCGTACCCACGCCTCGGTGATGATGCCGAGCGCGCCCTCCGAGCCGAGGAACATCCGGTCCGGCGAGGGCCCCGCGCCCGAGGCGGGCAGCCGCCACGACTCCGCGGTGCCGGCCGGGGTGACCACCCGCAGCGACTGGACGAAGTCGTCGATGTGCGTGCGGCCGGTGGCGTAGTGGCCACCGGCCCGGGTCGCGAGCCAGCCGCCGAGGGTGGAGAACTCGAAGCTCTGCGGGAAGTGCCGGAGCGTCAGGCCGTGCGGACGCAGCTGGTTCTCCAGGCTCGGTCCGAGCGTCCCCGCCTGGATGCGGGCGGCCCTGCCCTCGGAGTCGACCTCCAGCACCCGGTCCATCCCGGTGAGGTCGAGGGAGAGCACCGCGCGATGGCGGTCGCCCCGGTACTCGACCCCGCCCACCACCGAGGACCCGCCGCCGAAGGGCACGACGGCGACCCGGTGTTCGCCGGCCCAGTCCAGGAGGTCGGCCACCTCCCGCTCCCCCGTCGGGAACGCGACCAGGTCGGGGATCCGGCCCGGACGGCCGCGCAGGGCGCGCGCGACGTCCCGGTACGCCTTGCCCATCGCGTGGGCCGCGCGGTCGGCCGGATCGGTGCTGATGAGCCGCGCCAGGCTCGCGGATGGCTGGACGGCGGGTGCCCCGATGCCCAGATCGGCGATACGGGGTACGGGGAGCGGGCGGGCCAGGGTTCCGGGCAGCAGGGCGCCCATGGCCACGCACTCGGCGTCGTCGGGGTGGGCGCTCTCCCACCCCCAGCCCCACCAGGACCGGAGAGGGGCGGACGGGATCGACTGCGTCGTCGTGCCGGACATGGGCGCTCCAGTGGCCGCGAGTGAATTTACCAAGGGGTAAATTACTTACTGATAATATCCGTGCATGGCAACCCCTCGTTCGAAGGCCGGCACCAAGGGCGTCCCCCGGCACGTGCGTCGGCAGCAGATGCTGGAAGCCGCCACGGAGGAGTTCGGCGGCCGCGGGTACGCCGCCGCCTCCCTCGCCGCCGTCGCGGAACGCGTCGGGGTCACCAAGACGCTGCTGCACCAGTACTTCGGCACGAAGGAAGACCTGTACGTCGCCTGCCTGACGCCCGTCGGGGACAGCCTGCTCGACGCGATCCGCACGGCCATGGGCGAGGAGGGTACGACCCCCCACACCCCCCTGCGGGTGCTCCGCTGCATCTTCGTCGCGCTGGAGGGACGCCGGGAGGCGTGGTTCGTCCTCTACGACCGCTCTCTCCCGCCCGGCGGTGAGGCCGCCCGGACGGCGGCGGTCTACCGGGCGGCCATCGACGGGCTCGCGGCCGACGGCACCGCCGAGCTGCTGCGCGCCGCCGGCTCCACCGACCCGATGGACGCCGACGCGCTCCGTCACGTCTGGACGGACCTGGTCGGCACGCTCGTCCGCTGGTGGGTCAAGCATCCCGAGGAGACACCGGAGGCCATGACCCGGCGTTGCGCCCGCCTCTTCAGCGTCGCCGCCGCACTCGCGGTCGACCCCGCGCGCCCGAGCTGACCGGAGGGCCGGCCGGACGGAGGACCGGACGACCGGAAGGACCGGGGCGCCGGACTATCGGAAGTTCCGACCCATCGGACCGCAGGCGGTGCCGGTGCGAGGCCCCGGCACCTGGCACCGACCCCTCCCGGACTGGAGACCGACGAGGCGTACGGGGCCGAGGTCCACCCGCATGCCGTACGCGACCACAGCAGCCACCAGGGCGCCGTCCGCGCTCGTGCGGCTCTCTTCACCGGTCACATGCCGGTGATGTCCCTCGCCCGCTGAAGTACGGAGTCGAGCGCGGCCACGCCGCTGTCGCGCCGCCTCGCGCGCGCCGCCCGGTCCTCCGGAACCAACCGTTCGGCGGTCCGCACGGCGCAGGCGTCCGGGTCGCCGAAGGCGGCCCGCGGGTGCTCGCCCGTCTCCGCGCAGTGCGCCGTGACCTCCTTGACCGCCTGGAGCACGACCGCCCGGTCCACGCCCGGCTGCATGGCGAGCCTTACCTGGAAACGCGCCATCCACTTCTCGCGGTCCTTCTCTCCCGCCGCGTCGGTCGTCCGGTCCTTCTTCGCCACGTCTTCTCTCCCGCATGATCGGCAGCAGCCCGTCACGGGGTGGGACGTCGAGGCGTTCCGGTGGGTTGCCCGAGCGAGACGCCTTCCGGCCGCCGCACGGTTCTGCCCGCCCGGCGGACCGCGCCGACCGGCTCGGCCACCGGAGTGGTCTGGGCGCCCGGTCGCGGTGTGGCCGGCCCCGTGACTCGCGATGAGGACCCACCGCGCTCTTCAACTGCCGGTCGTCTCGGGGCTCGTCACAGTGCTGCGCCGACGTATGCGAAGCCCACGCGGCCCTGAGGGCCGTCGGCTCGCCCCGCTCGGCCTTCCCTTCCGCGCCTGCCTGGGCTCGTCCGGAACGGGCCCGGCAGCCCGACCGCCCGGCGTGTGGCTCCACAGCACGCGTCTGCGTTCGACACGCAACCAGGATGCTTGTTCTTGTTCATAAGCCGGGGCTAATGAGCATCTCTTGACATGCCCGCGTTCATCCCGCCAGAGTCTTGACCCGTCAGTGATGCCGATCACGCACCGATACGGACGAGGAGCGTTTCCGCATGCCTCACATCCCCGCAGTATCACGCCGTCTGCTTCTAGGAGGAGCCCTCGCCACCGGGGCGCTCGCAGCCGGTGTCGGCGCCGCTCAGGCGGCCCCGGTGGCGCAGGCCGGTGCCGTACCGGCTCCCGTGCCGCGGCGCAGGCCGGGTCAGAAGTCCATGATCGACGTGCCGTACGACTCGTACACGACCGTCCGCGTCGGCGTCATCGGACTCGGTAACCGGGGTTCGGGCATGGCCGAGGGATGGTCCGTCGTCCCCGGTTGTACCGTCACCGCCGTCTGCGACATCAGGGCGGACCGCGCCCGGCGCACCGCCGACCGGCTCGTCGCGAACGGCAAGCCCCGCCCCGCGGAGTACGGCGGCTCGGACGAGTCTTTCGCGCGGATGCTGGAGCGGGACGACATCGACCTCGTCTACATCGCCACGCCCTGGGAGTTCCACTACCCCCAGGGCAAGGCCGCGTTGCTGGCGGGCAAGCACGTCATCGTCGAACTGCCCATCGCCACCGAGCTCGACGAGCTGTGGGACCTCGTCGACACCTCGGAGCGCACGCGCCGTCATCTGATGCTGGCCGAAAACTGCAGCTACGGCCGCAACGAGCTCGCCATGCTCAAGATGGCCCACGAAGGCCTGTTCGGCGACATCACCAACGGGCACGGCGGCTATCTGCACGACCTGCGTGAGCTGCTCTTCTCCGACACGTACTACACCGACGCCTGGCGCCGCCTCTGGCACACCCGCAGCACCGCGTCCTTCTACGCCATGCACGGGCTGGCTCCGATCGCCGCCGCGATGGACATCAACCGCGGCGACCGGATGGCTGTGCTGCGGGCCACCGCCACCGAGCCGAAGGGCCTCGCCGACTACCGCGAGCGCTTCGTGCCCAGGTCGCACCCGTCGTGGAAGGAGACGTACGTCAACGGCGACCTCGTCACCTGCATGATCGACACCGCCAAGGGCCGGGTCATCCGTGCCGAACACGACGTCAGCTCGCCGCGCCCCTACAGCCGGATCAACAGCATCGCGGGCAGCCGCGGCATCTTCGAGGACTACGCGGGCGTCATGGCGACGAGCGGCGGCCGTATCTACGTCGAGCCCGACCACGGCGGTCATTCCTGGCGTGCCTTCGACGCCTACCGCAAGGAGTTCGACCACTGGCTGTGGAAGAAGATCGGTGACGACGCGGCCAACAACGGCGGCCACGGCGGCATGGACTACGTGCTGCAGTGGCGCACCGTCCAGCTGATGCGCGCCGGACTCGTCCCGGACATCGACGTCTACGACTCGGCAGCCTGGTGCTCCCCCGTGCCGCTGAGCGCCAAGTCCCTCGCCGCGGGCGGCCGTCCGGTCGAGATCCCCGACTTCACCCGGGGGGCCTGGGTCAACCTGCGGATGGGCCTGGACTCACGCGCGTCCGAGATGCCCCCGGTCGCCTGACAATCCCGCACTCTCGCGAAGGAGACAGACCGTGCGATCAGCCCGAGTGATCACCCTGCTCAGAGCCACGGCCGCGGCAGGGGCGATGCTTCTCGTCCCCGCGCAGGCGGTCGCGGCCGGACCGGAACCGGCACCCGCCGCAGCGAAGACGGAGGTGGCCATTTCGCCGGTCGACCTCCAGGGGCCGGCCATCTCGGCGGTGAAAGTGACCGTCAAGAACGCGGGGCCCGACCGCATGCGGTCGTTGAAGGTGTCGTTCGCCGGGCCGGTGGGCTGGGCGGTGCAGCCGGCCGAGCGCAGCGTGAGCGGCGCCGTGGCCAAGGGGCAGGCCGTCGAGACCGAGTTCAGGATCCAGGTGCCGGAGCAGCGCCCGGGGTTCACCGTCCGGACGTTCACCGCTGCCGTGACGTACCAGGGCGGTGACGGAGTCGGGTCCGCCACCGGCACCCTGTCCCAGGCCACGGGCGAACCCGTGGCGAACCTCAAGGCCGCCTACAACGGTGTCGCGATCACCGACGAGGGCGACACCGCCCCCGGCGACTACGACGGTGAGGGCAACAGCTTCTCCGCACAGAAGCTCGCGGCGGTCGGCCTCACCCCCGGCGCGTCCGTGAGCGCGCTGGGCGCGAAGCTCACCTGGCCGGACGTGCCGAGCGGCACCAAGGACAACGTGTCGAGCGCCGGACAGGCCGTCGACCTGAGCGGCCAGGGCGTCAGACTCGTCTTCCTCGGTTCGGGCATCGGAAGCGGTGCGACGGGCACTGCCACCGTGTACTACAAGGACGGCACCTCGACCAAGGGTTCGTTCGGCTTCCCCAACTGGTCATTCGCCCCCGCCGATGACCACGGCGCGACGCTGGTCGCGTCGTCCGACGGCCGCAACCGCCCGAGCGGATACGGGAACGCGGGCATCGCCTACCGCGTGTTCGCCCACTCGATCCCGCTCGACGCGGCCAAGCAGGTCGACTTCGTGGTCCTGCCGGGCAACGGCGACATCCATATTTTCGACATGGCCGTCGCCTCCTGACACAGGTCGCCGCGCCGTGGCCGGTCACGTCCCACTGGCGCCGCGTCGAGCGCCACGCCCTCTTCCGTGCCGTCTCAGGGAAGGACCGTAGTTCCGGCCGGCCTGGCGGGGCCGTCCTGGGGCTGGAGGGTTCCGGACGTGGTGACGACGATCAGGGTGTCCTCGTACGACCAACGGCGCGTTCCGGTCTTCGGCGGGTTGAGGAGCGGGATCCGGGAGTCGCCGGGGCGGTAGCCGAGGGCGGTGGCGCCCTGTCGTCCGGCGGCCTCGACGAGCGTGGCGAAGGGCGCCTCGGTCCCGGCGGGGACGTAGTCGGTGGCGGGGCGGAGGCGGACCGCGTTGCCCGCCGGGGAGAAGAGTTCGTCGAAGGCCGCCGCGAGTTCCATGGTCTGCGAGACCTGGGCCATGAGCAGGCCGACGAGCCGTCCGCCGACCACGAGGTCCGTGTGCGCGCCGGCCGGGGCGAGGGGGCGGTGCTGGGCGTCCGTCAGTTCGGCGACGGTGGGGCTCCGGCGGCCCGACTCGCACTCGGCGGCGCGGAGCCGGAGGAGGGTGACGAGGGTGTGCTCGTCGGGGTCCGGGTGGCCGTCGGGCCCGCCGAGGACAAGGATGTGGTGCGCTGGGTCAGGGGCGGGGAGGGTCTTCTCACGGACCGCCTCCCAGCCGTTACGGGCGAGGCCGTCGACGATCTCCGGGCCGCGCCGGTTCCAGCCGAGGACCAGAACGCGGCGGGGGGCGGCGCGGATATCGGCGGCCGGCGTGGCCATCGCGTCCGTCGCGGACGTCGCGGACGTCGCCGCCATCGCGTCCGTCGCGGCCGAGGGCGGCGGGAACGGTGTCGCCGGGGGCGCGGCCCAGGTCGGTGGGGTCTCGTCCTCGGCCAGGACGACGACGGCGTCGCCGGGGCCGAGGACTGTCTGCGGCGGCGGGTTGAGGAGCGGCGCGCCGTTCGGGCGTACGAGGCCCACCACACACGCGTCCGCGCAGGCCGCCCGCAGGTCTTCGAAGGTCCGGCCGCCGAGCCCGGGGACACGGTGGACGTGCAGCTCGGCACCGGCGAAGTCGAGCAGGTCCTCCAGGACGCGCGACAGTCCGGGTTCGATGACGCACTGCACGAGGGTCCGGGCCGCGAGGCCGTCGACGTCGAGGACGACCGCGCCGGGCCCGGCGGCGAGCCGGGCGGTGGCGACGTGCTGGGTCTGCCGGACCGCCGCCACGACGCGTACCGGGCTCGCGTCGCCGACCACGGCCCGCAGCGCGAGCAGCGTCTTGACGACCTGGGTGTCCGCCTCGGGGGTGTCCGGCGGCAGCACCACGACCGCTCCGGCGGCGGCCGGGCTGACGCGGGCGAGAGCCGCAGGGTCGGCGGGGCGGCCCCGGCGACAGAGCAGCCGGACGCGTCGTCCGCCGACGGTGGTGAGGGCCGCCCGCAACTCCCGCTCCATGTCGAGCTTGTCACGGTCGGCGAGGACCACGACCGCGCTGTTACGCCGATGGGCATGAGCGGCGAGCAGCTCGGCGACGAGCGTCGGGGTCTGCTCGGACCATCCGAGGACCAGTGAGTGGCCGCGCTCCACGACCGTCGACTGGCCGCGCTGAAGCTCGGTCAGGCGGTCGGTCATCGCGGTCGTGACGAGGCCGACGAGGGTGGAGACGTAGAGAAGGGAGACGAGGGCCAGCAGGACGGAGAGGACGATCCGCAGCGGCGGGCCGACCTCGCCGCCGAGCCGGAGGGTCTGGCCGACGGTCCGCCAGACGGTCGCCACCTTGCCCTGGACGGTGTCGGGCGAGCGGCTGTCGGTCCAGACGAGGAGGGCGCTCGCCGGTGCCACCACGGCCAGGCAGACCAGCGCGAGCCAGCCCGCGACCGTGGTCATGCCTTTCACCACGGTCCGATCGACCCAGTACCGCGTCCGGTCCCGCAGCGAGGGCGCCGGCCGGTGACGGGACCGGCCGGGGGTGAGCGGGGCCGGGGCGGTTGCCGGCCGGGCCGGCCGCTGGGGCGGGACCGTGAATTCGAGCTCCTTGCGCACGTCAGCAGGGTGACGGCGGCACCGGGGAGAAACGCCGTCGACGGGCGCCGTTCATCCTTTCGGGCAGGCGGCCGGGAGTCAGGCGTTCGACCCGCAGGCGCCTCCGCGCTCCTGCGTGCGCCCGGGCGCTCGACCGGGCCGGGATCGCCCCATGCACGCCGCAGGACGACCAGAAGCAGCGGGGTCGCGCTCGGCGGCCTGCGGAATGGCCCCGCCCGTGCCCCCGACTCGGTCGGCCGACGCCGTGCGCCGCATCGTCGTCGCCCACCCGTGCGGAGGCCGCGCGGGGACGGCATTCCCGGGCTCCCGGCGCACTGCGGACTGCGGGCTTCGGACTGCGGGCTTCGCACTGCGGACTGCGGACTGCGGACTTCGGGATGCGTCGCGGCGAGCCACGAACACGCGGGGCCATGTGGTCAGGGCAACTGCAGTTCGGCCCAGATGATCTTCCCGGTCTCGGTGTACCGCGTCCCCCAGCGCTGGGCGATCTGCCCGACCAGGAAGAGGCCGCGTCCGCCCTCGTCCGTGTCCGCGGCCAGCCGCACCCGTGGCGAGGTATTGCTGCCATCGGCGACCTGGCAGATCAGCGTCCGCGCGTACACCAGACGCACGCCGATCGGGCTGCCACCGTGCCGGATGGCATTGGTGACCAGTTCACTCAGGATCAGCTCCGTACCGAGGACCAGTTCCTCCAGACCCCAGCGGCGCAGCTGGGCCGTGGCAGCGGCCCGGCTGGCGGCCACCGCCGATGGGTCGGGCGGGACGTTCCACTCGGCGATCCTGTCGCTGGGCAACGCGCGGGTACGCGCCACCAGCAGGGCGATGTCGTCGGCCGAATCCGCCGGAAGCATCCCCCTGAGCACGGCCTGGCACGTCTCCTCCGGACTGCGCCCGGGGTGGGACAGGACCGTGCGCAGCCGCTCCAGGCCCACGTCGATGTCGCGGGTCCGTGACTCCACGAGCCCGTCGGTGTAGAAGACCAGCTGGCTGCCCTCGGGGACGTCGAACTCGACCGTGGTGAAAGGCAGCCCGCGCAGCCCCAGAGGCGGTCCGACCGGCGTTTCGGGGATGTCCGTGGTGCCGTCGGGGCTCACGAGGATGGCCGGCAGGTGTCCGGCGCGGGCGAGCTGACAGCGGCAGGTGACCGGGGCGTAGATCGCGTACAGGCAGGTGGCACCGATGACGGCGTCCTCGCGGCCGCCGGCGGTCCGTTCCTCGTCGATGCGGGCGACGACGTCGTCGAGGTGGGTGAGGAGTTCATCGGGCGGCAGATCGAGGATGGCGAGGTTGTGCACGGCGGTGCGGAGTTGTCCCATGGTGGCGGCGGCGTGCAGGCCGTGTCCGACGACGTCTCCGACCACGAGTGCGGCCCGGGCGCCGGACAGCGGGATCACGTCGAACCAGTCTCCGCCCACCCCCGAGTGTGCGGGGAGGTACCGGTGAGCGGCCTCGACGGCGTCCTGCGCCGGGAGCCCGCGCGGCAGCAGGCTCTGCTGGAGAGTCACCGCGAGCGGATGGCCGCCGCTGATGGCGGCCGCGAGCTGCTCTTGGCTGGTGTACCGGGATTCGAACTCGCCGCCGTTGCGGCCCAGCCGGAGCACGGTGATGCGATCAGCGACAGCCTGGACGTCGTCGAGGTTGTGGCTCACCATGATCACCGCGTGCCCCTGGTCCCGCAGCCGGCGGATGAGGTCGAGCATCCGCGAGGTCTGGTCCACGGTGAGCGTGGCGGTCGGCTCGTCGAGGACGACCAGTTGAGGTCCGCCCAGCAGCGCCCGTGCGATGGCGACGGTTTGACGCTGGCCCAGGGTGAGTGCCTTCACGGGCGTTCGGATACTGGGAATGCTGATGGCGAGTCGTTCGAGCAGCGCGATGGACCGTTTCTCTATCTCGATCTGCCGCAGAACCCCGAACCTGCGCAGTTCGCGGCCGAGGTAGAGGTTGGCGACGACGTCCAGGCGGTCGACCAGCGACGGGTCCTGGTAGACGGTGGCGATGCCGAGCCGTTGGGCATCGGCGGGCCGGCGCAGCTCGACGGGGACGCCCTGCCACTCGATGGTCCCCCCATCCGGCGGGGCCACCCCGGACACCGCCTTGACCAGGGTGCTCTTGCCGGCTCCGCTGTCACCCACCAGGCCGAGCACCTGCCCCCGGTCCACCTGGAGGTCGACGGAGTCGAGAGCGACGACCCCGCCGAAGTGCTTGGTGATCCCGCGCAGGGACAAGAGCGGCCCCCTGGGCACTCGCCCACCTCCACCCTCTCCGCAGCCCATCGGACGGCACCCGGTCCGCGGCCCGACCTGGCGAACCTTCCGAGGAGCCTGCGTCAAGGGTTGTCCACCCCGGCGCCCGCCCGGTGAACGGTGGTCACGGGACACGCGAGAACGCCCCGTTCGGCGGCACGTTCCTTCCGACTCGTCCCACTTTCCAGGGACGTCTCGCAGTTGCTGCCGCCCGTCCCCCTCGTCACCCCGCTACCGCCGCGACTGCCGGTCGACACGGTCCTTGGACGTCGTCGGCCGACTGGGCCAGGGCCGGCTGCTCACGGGTGGTGATCGAAGGGATTCGCGAGGTGAGAAATTAGGTGAATCCTTCACTGAATTCGCGTCAATAGCCATCAGCGTTTATTTCGATTACATAACAGGATCGCCGGAAAGGCCTGGACCAAGACTCTGCCGTGGAATCAACTTCCCTTATTTCAGAGCGAGTTGAATGTTCATCAGAAACGGAAGCGTAGGTAACGGAATGGATTCTTTGAGCGCTCTCCCCTTTGTCCGAATTCTTCACCGGGAGGTTCTGACAGGCTTCCGCGCACCCAGTCTTCTGACCAAAGAGTTGAGGTGTGCATGCCTAGACATAGGAAGCCGAAGGAGAGTCGGGCACGCGAGGTACGGCCTCGCAGACCCTTCATAGGCGTGACCGCCGCGATGGCCGTCGCGGCGGTCATAGCCGGGGCGATCGCCTACGGGGCGGGACGCGCGGACTCGGGAGAGACCCCGCTCGCCCGCCTCGAGACCCCCGTCACCGAGATCACCGACATCGCCGTCCCCGCCGCCGCACCGGCCAGGAGCGTGGAGCCGGAGCCGATCCAGAAGAAGCCGACCAACGAGCCGGCCAGGGGCATGGTGTACGACGGGCTCAAGGTGGCCCCTGAGGGAGACCGCTGCGCGGGCGTCTACGCCACAGCCACCGGTCTGTGTACCCACGGCCCCGACGCGCCGCCCAAGGGCGTCGACATCAAGAAGGACACCCCGCCCGCGGTCAAGTCCGTGCCGCCCGCGGCCGATCCCGCCAAGCCGGCCGCGCCGCAGCCCGCGCCCCGTAAGAGCCGGGGACCCTCGCAGGACACGCCCGCCGTCGACGCGCAGGCCCCGCGTACCACGGCCGCCGCCGCGTCGCCGAGCCCCTCCACCGCCGCCGCTCCGGCCGCCACCGGGACCACCACGACCGCCGCGGGGCCCGCCGGGCAGACCGTCCAGTGCGACAGCGACGGCAGCACCGGCAACCGGGTCCAGGTCGTGTACGTCCACGGCCCGGGACGCGACCGGTACTCCGAGTACCTCGCCTCCTTCCGCAAGTGGGCCGCCGACGCCGACCTCATCTACTCGGCGAGCGCCGAGGAGACCGGCGGCGTCCGCCACATCCGGTACGTGACGGCCGCGGACTGCACGCCCACCGTCCTCAACATCGAACTCCCCGACTCCGCGATGGCCGAGTTCAGCGCCACCAACCGCGCGCTGGCCGCCAAGGGCCTCGACCGACGCGACCGCAAGTACATGATCTTCGCCGAGGCGCAGGTGTACTGCGGCATCGGCACCTTCGCCGGGGACGAGCGGCCGGCCCAGTCCAACCTGAGCAACTTCGGCCCCTCGTACGGGCGCACCGACAGCGGCTGCTGGGGCGGGCACACCGCGGCCCACGAACTCGGCCACAACCTGGGCGCGGTCAACAACAGCGCGCCCAACACCAGCCGGGGTGCGCACTGTACGGACGAGTGGGACGTCATGTGCTACTCGGACACCCCGTACTACCCGCAGATGCGCAACGTCTGCACCAACCGGGCCTCCGAGAACATCCTCGACTGCAACCACGACGACTACTTCCACACCAGCCCGCGGCCCGGCAGCTATCTCGCCACGCACTGGAACATCGCCGACAACCAGTTCCTCATGCGGACCAAGGGCGGCGGTACCGGACCGGACCCGACACCGAGCCCCACACCCAGTCCGACATCCACCCCCACGCCCACGCCGACGCCGACACCGACCCCGACCGGGCCGCGGCCGGGCGCCGGACCGGACGTGACGGTCGGCCAGATCCAGGCGGACTCCGTCGTGGTGAGCTGGCCGCGGGTCAGCGGAGCGTCCTGGTACCAGGTACTCCTCGACGGCAGGCACCTGACCTGGGTCCAGGGCACCGCGCTGCGGATCTACAACCTGCGGCCGGGCAGCTCGCACACCGCCGCCGTCTCCGTCCGCGACGGCCAGGGCCGTGACAGCGGACCGGGACGGGCGACGAGCTTCCGTACCGCCGGGGCGGGCGGCACCACCACCCCCGGCACCCGCTATCTGCTCTCCAACGGCAGCACCGGGCTGAGCGCCCAGCTGTGGGGCGGCCGGAGCGCCGACGGCACGGTCCTGGTCGGTGCTCAGAGCAACGGGTACGAGCAGCAGCAGTGGTACTTCGACGACGCGGGCGGTGGTCTCGTCCGTGTCCGGTCGGCGGCCTCCGCCAAGTGCCTGCAGCCCGGCGCCACGCCTGCCCCCGGCATGTGGGTCGCCCAGCAGCCCTGTGCCGCCGGCTCCTCCGCCCAGCAGTGGCGGATGACGGTCGTGAACGGCGCGGTGACGCTCACCGACCGGAGCGGGGCCTACGCCCTGACCGTCAGCAGTCGCCCGTACTACGGGGCCTGGCTGCTCGACCTCCAGCGCGTGGACGGACGGCCGGCGCAGACCTGGACGGCCCGCCGGGCCGGCTGAGCCGGCCCGCAGGTCGCATCCGCGTCGCACCTCGGGCGGGCCGCCGATCGGCGGCCCGCCCTCGCGATCCCAGTGCCTCGTGAACCCCACGCGCCTCGCGAGCCCGGCGCCTCGCGAAGCCACACGCCTGGCGAACCCCACGCGCCTCGCGAGCCCGGCGCCACCCGAGCCCCTGCGCGGCCCGCGGGCCCCACGCCTCGTCAGCCCCAGCCGCGCAAGCCCCCGCCTTCCCTCCAGCATCGGACCGGAGCACCGCCATGCACGCCACCACCCGCCCCGCACTCGTCCTCACCGCAGCACTCGCCCTCGGCCTCGCCCTGCCGCAGCCCGCCGCCGCACACGGCGACAACCTGGAAGTGGTCATCACCGGTCACCGGAACGGCCACGTCCTGACCGAGGTGACCTGGGAGAACGACGGCGACGCCGTCGACGAGCAGGTCGCCGCACTGGTCAGTGCCGTCAGCGCGGACGGCAGCCGTACGGCGGGCCCGTGGAAACTCGTCCGCGGCACCCGCCCCACCGACTGGACCACCGCCGAAGCACTGCCGACGGGCATCTGGAAGGTCACGGTGGCAGCCGGTCAGCCCGCACTGGGGCACGCCGAGCGCCAGTTGACGGTCGCGGCGGTCTCCTCACCGGCCGGTGCCTCGTCGGTTCCGGGCGGGACCGCAGCCACGCCGACCCACACTCCTCCAGTGGCACAGGAGACATCGCCGGCTCCAAAGGCTTCCCAGTCCGACTCCCCGTCCTCGTCCCCGTCGACGTCTCGCTCCGGGGCCGAGGACGAGGACGAGCAGACCTGGGGTCCCTGGCTGACCACGGTCGGGCTCGTGGTCGCGTCACTCGCCGGAGCCGGAGCCGGGATCTGGATACGGCGCAGGCGGGGAGGACGGCGCTGACCTCGGCCGGGCCCGAGCTGTCCGGCATGGATGGGCGCGTGCCTTGACGAACGCGTGCCTGCTGCGGGGAGGACTGCCCGTCTCCCCCCGGCAGATCAGCGTTCGAGGAGGGCGAAGTGGACGGTCTCCTCGTAGGAAGGCGAGTCGGAGTGCGGCGGTCAGCCGCCGCATGAGGAGGAGGAGCCGAGCTTCCGGCGATTGCGAGCCTGGTCGGTCTCCCTTGCCGGCCCGGGGGCCGACAGGGCTCCAGAGCGCGAGACCGCCAGAACGCTAGACCTTCGGGCGCCGGACCCGCGGGCGCTAGACCGCCAGGCCCCGCCGCAGGCAGACGGTCAGGTGGTCGGCGGTCGTCCCGTCGGGGTCGAGACGCGGGTTGAAGATCGTGACGTCGAACCCGACGGCCCGCTCGTGGCCCAGGGCCGTCCTCAGTACGTCCTCCAGTTCGGCCCAGCTCAGCCCGCCGGGCTGCCGGTAGTCGACGGCGGGCATGATCGCGTCGTCCAGGACGTCGACGTCGAGGTGGACCCAGAACCCGTCCAGCTCGGCGAGCCGCGCGACGGCGCCGCGCGCGGCCTGCCCCGCGCCGGCCGCGCGCACGTCGTCGAGGGCGAGGGCGTACAGCCCCGGCGGAAGCGGCCGGCTCCCCGCCGCGGCTGACTCGTCGGCGTCCCGGAACCCGAACGCGACGACGTCCTCGTCCCGCACCAGCGGCCCCCGCCCCTCCAGATCGGTGAGCTCCCGGGGGCCGCGCCCGGTGGCCAGGGCGAGTTCCATGGACGCGACCTCGCCGGTGGGCTCGGCGGACGGCTGGTAGAAGTCCGTGTGCCCGTCGAGGAACAGCAGCCCGTACCGTCCCCTGCGCCGCAGGGCGAGCAGGTTCCCGAGCAGGATGCTGCAGTCGCCGCCCAGGACGACGGGAAAGCGCCCGGAGTCGAGCACCTCGCCGACGACGTCCGCCAGCTGTACGGAGTACCGCGCGATCCCGCCGGGGTTGAGCACCCCGGTGACGGCGTCCCGCACCGGGTCGTACGCGGGTGGTTCGACCCGCGCGGCCCGCGCCACTCCGCCGAGCACGGCATCCGGCAGCTCCTGCACCCCGGACGGCCGCAGCCCGAGCACGGACGGCGCCTCGACGACGGCGAGGCCACGCTCGCCCGGCAGCGTCATACGTCCATGGTGTCCCCATCGGGCAGACCGTGCGCGCCTCGGTGGAATCGACCTGCTCAGAGCGCTGCCCGGGCAGTAGCATCCCCGGATGCGAAGCATCGAGGCCCTGATACCGCAGGCCGGATCCCAGGACACCGCAGGTCTGCGGGAGGTCGCCCCGGAGGAACTCGCCCGGTACGTGGCGGACCCCGGGCACCCGTGGTGGCGCCGCAGGCCGTGCGTGCTCGCGCTGACCGGCCGCGTCCCCGAGCGGTACGTCCCCGAGTTGATCGCGTGCGTCCAGAACCCCCAGGACACCTCCGAGGTGCGCAGGGCTCTCCTCGACCTGCTCGCCGACCGGACGGAGCTGCTGCCGTGGCTGCGGCACGAGGATCGTGCGTCCGACACCTCGTACGGCATGGGCGAGGCCTTCCTGAAGGCGCGGGGGCTGCTCGGCGACCGTTCGGCCGCGCGGGAACTGGCGACGCTCGCCGCCTCGCCGTGGCAGCGCGTCCGCGACGAGGGTGATGCCGGTCTGGACGGGCTCGTGGACCGGTACGGAGCGGACGCGATCCTGGCGCAACTCGGCGAGGACCGCCCCGAGGACCGGGAGTTCCGCGTCTGGATGCGGTACCGCGCAGACGAGGACGTGACCTACGCGCTGGCGGACCCGGACCGGCGGGTCGCGTACGCCGCCCAGTCGCTCGCGACCGACCCGGACCGTCTGCGTGCCTGCCTCGACGAGGCGCCGACGACCGAGGCGAAGGTCTGGGCGGCGTACGCGCTGTACCGCCTCACCGAGGACAGGGCCGAGGCCAGGGCGGTCTACGAACGCCTGGGGCGGCCCCGCGTCGAGGTCGAGGGCCTGGACGAGGAGCTCCGCGGTGCGATCGTCCACGAGTACGGACCCGGCTGTGAGCGCCTGAGCGATCCGCGGTGGCGGCTCGAGGCCGTGTGCGCCGAGCCGCCCGTCCGTCCCGATGTGGACGACCAGCTCCGCCGTGCGACGGCAGCCCTCACGGCGGCCGGGCTGGCGCCGGGGCCCCCGGTCTCCTGCGGCGAGGACAACCAGCAGGGGGACGGGACGTACCACGTGATCGAGGTCGGCGGGTACCGGCTCCAGATCAGCACCCTCGGCCCGTTCGCGACCGCCGAGGAGGACGCCCCCGACGCCGCCTGGCGTGCCCTCGAATCGGCGGGCTTCCGCTGGATCGACGGGGAGACGGGCGCGATCCGGGTCACGGACCTCTGCGTCTACTACTTCGGCGGACGGAACTCCCTCACGGTCGACGCGCTGCTCTTCTACTGGCAGGACTAGGACCTGTTCTGAGCCCGGATCGCGGGGTCTGGGTCCGGATCGCGGGGGTGGTCGGCGGTCGCCGGCATACGCGGCCCCTTGTCAGACGCCGCTGTTACGTTGACGTGAGGATCTTGCTTCAACCTCTGGAGAGGGCGCATGTACGACGAACGGCTCGCCGAGTTCTCCCGCGAGCGGCTGGACGGCCGTCCGATACCCGACGATCTGCGCGTTCTGCTGGTTGCGCAGTGGGGAGGCCGCACCGACTTCACCCACCTTCTCCAACTCGAATTCTTCGAGGCGGGAGAGGTCCACCCGCTCCTGGACACCAGCTATCTGAGCGAAGAGGAACGCGCGGACCCGGAGATGCAGGCCGTCAACGCCGCAGCGGCGGAGATGGCCCAGTACGTCAAGCTCGTGGCGAAGGGCGGAAAGGGGTGGATCGGCTACTGGCTGCACCCCGACGAACCGGCGGACCGTGCCTGGCATCTCACTGAGCTGGACACCGAGTTCAGCTTCTGGCGCCTGGTCGGCCTCACCCTGACCGAGGGGGCCGCTGCCGAGCGGGCAAGCTACCAGGATGAGCCCGACGAGCGAATCGCGTTCACACAACTGGCCGCCGAACTGGCCGAGCTCGGCCTAGCACTGAGCACCCAGGAGTACGACGCCCTCGATGACACCGAGTACAGGGTGGACCCGGCGGAACTCATGGAGGAGCTGATCGAAGCCGAACGCGAGAAGCGCGGTCTTCGCTGAGCCGGGACACGCCGACGAGGCGGACCAGAGGCCGGTCCTCGGCCAGGCGCGCTCGATCTCCCGGAGATGGTCCGGGTCACTGAGCTCGGGTGGCTCATGGCCCGAAGTTTCACACCTTGCCGCCGACGCCGACACGGGTTGTCAATCCGGCATGCCGCACCCTGCGCACGGCACTTCCAAGAGACAGGCTCTGGGGATGCCTTGGGCCTGTCCGGCGGCGGATGCCGCCGGACAGGCCCCTGGCCCCTGGAGGGTCAGCGCTTGAGCACGAAGGTGAAGTCGGCGGAGAGCCGACCGCTCAGCCGGTCAGCCGAGACGAGCCTGCCCTCCGCGATCAGTCTCTCGACCTCGGCCCGTGACAGACCGAAGCCTTCGGCGATCAGCCGGACCGGCCGCACGGGGATCCGGGCGGCGAAGCGGACCGAGACGTCGACGGCCTCGCCGCCCAGGTGATCCGATCCGCCGGTGTCGAGGCGCCAGGCGCCGTCCCAGTCGAGGGCGACGTGATTGCGGCGCCGTAGGACCGGATCCTGGAGCAACTCGGCGGCCAGGAGCGGGTCGTTGTCGTGCATCCGGTCGAGCAGCTCGGGTCGTACGGAGCGGACGTGCGTCCGTTCCAGGACCGTGAGCTTCGCCGTCTCCCCGCAGGCCGTGCAGAGCACGAGGAGCCAGACGTCGAGGAGCTTGTGGTTCGCGTTGACGCGGAACTTGCCGTTCGGCCGGAAGCGCTCGGAGGCACAGGTGTGGCAACGGCGGAGGACGGCAGGAAGGCAGGTGGGCATGACCACCCAGCTGTTGAGCACAGGAGTACACCGGTTTCAGTGAGAAATCCGCAGCAAGAAGGAGCGCGGCGCGGAAGCGCGACGCGCGACGGTTCAGCGCTCGGGGGTCTCACACGGTGTACAACGGTCTGCCCTTGGCTCGACGACGTGGCTCGGCAGCACGGTACGGGCGCACGGTGCCGCCGTTCCACAGGTTTTCCCGGGGCTCCCGTCCGAAGGGGTCGCCTGACACGGGTAGTCGCCCTGTCTGATGACACCCACTAAGACGTGCCCGCCGTGGACACCCGCCTGCCGGACGGTATGCGGACCGGGCCCGGCGGCGGCCGCTGGAGCCGTCTGCGTCAGGCGACCAGCTCGTAGATGCTCCGGGCGGTCAGCCACAGGCCCACGAGCAGTGCAAGGGTGACGATCAGCTGCTCCTGATGGTCCCCGAGCCAGTTCCGTAGGGAGTTCAGCCTGGCGTTCGCGGCCCTGGGTACCCAGACGGTGTACATCTCCATGACGATGAGGCTGAGCGTGGCCAGGAGGCAGTAGCCGGTCAGCGCGAGCCAGTCGGTGAGCGTGGAGAGGTTCGCGTCGAGGGCCGTCGCGGCACCGGCGCCGACCAGTCCCCAGGGCTGCAGCACCCACGCCAGACCGGCGGCCGCACCCAGAGACGCGTTGTCGATCCGGGCGGCCCAGCGTGGCGGGCCGTGCGGGCGGGGTGGCCGGCGCCGCCGGTACACCCCGTACACCGCCAGCGCCAGACCGATGGCGAGTTTCACGATGATCGCGGCGGTCGACGGCGCGCTGTGACGGGCCGGGGGCTGCCCGCCGGTCAGCAGCACCACGGCGGCGATCACGGCAGCCAGATTGGCCAGCCACGACAACAGGAACGCCAGACCCTGACGAACGCCGCGCCGCGAGGAGAGCAGCAGGATGAAGGCGCTGTTGTGCAAAGGCCCCAAAGTGATGGCCGTACCGATCACCACCAGGTCGAGGACCATCGGAACAGTCGCTCCTGAATCTCAGGGTTGTTCGCTGTTTGCTGTTTGCGGACGGGGGCCTGCCGAGGAAGCGGCATTGCCACGGCGCGCATCCCGACTCTGCAGGCGGCGGCTCGGCCGGTCAAGCAGGCCACGCCCAAGAAGCCCTGAGCCGGTCCGTCGGGACGATGCGTCGCCAGGCAGGAGGTGCGGTCAGCGGGGGTCCAGCGCCAGCATTCCCGGCACCGCGGGGCGGACGGAGAAGGGGTCGACGGTGCTGGCACGAGCCCCGCCCGCTCAGCCGGCCGCGCCCCCGGCGGCCAGCTGGCGTTCGGCGCTCTCCAGCAGCATGTCCAGCGCGACCGGGTACGCGCTGTGAGGCATGCGCTCGGCCAGCAGCCCCGCGGTGGCCGCGATGTTCGGGTAGGCGTCGGCCGGCAGCCGGGCGTACGTCGTCTCCCACATCTCCTCGTCCGCCTCGCGCGCCTTCGCCGTCAGCGCGAGCGCGCCCGCGTCGAGCGCCGCGAAGGCCAGGCACTGATCGATGTAGGCGTGATAGATCCGCACCGCGTCCGCATCCGCGAACCCCGCCCCGCGGAGGCTCCCGAGGATCGCCTCGTCGGCGGCGATCTCCCGCGGCCGGCCGGTCACCCGGCTCGCGGTCAGCAGCGCGGCCTGTGGATGGGCGAGGTAGGCGCCGTGGATGCGCAGGCCCAGTGAGCGCAGGTCCGCGCGCCACCGCCCCGTCGCGACCCAGCCGGCCAGCGCCCGGCCGATCAGTTCCTCGCCGATGGCGCGTGTGAGCCCGTCCATGCCGTCGAAGTACCGGTACAGGGTGCTGGGGTCCGCCCCCAGCGCGGCGCCGAGCCGCCGGGCGGACAGGCCCGCGCTCCCGTGCTCGCGCACCATCCGCAGAGCCGTCTCGACTATGAGCGCCTCGGAGAGCACCGTCCCCCGCCGAGTGGGTCGCCGCCGTCTGCGGGCCTCCTCGGGAACCACTTGCTTAGCCATCGCCACACTCTTCCGTGTCGCCGTCCGGGTCCCCCCGCCTTATGCCAACATCATTGACCTTAACTCGGAGCGCCGGGTTCCATCAGCCCCCTGAGGCACCCGCCTCACCGAGAAAGGACTGTGCCATGCGTGTTCTGCTTGTGGGCGCCGGCGGTGTCGGGAGCGCGATCACCAAGATCGCCGCCCGCCGCGGCTTCTTCGACCGCTTCGTCGTCGCCGACTACGACCTGGCCCGTGCCGAGGCCGCGGTCGCGGCCCTGGGCGGCGAGGAGACGCGGTTCAGCGCCTGCCGCGTCGACGCCTCCGACGAGGCGGCGGTCACCCGGCTGCTCACCGAGCGCGGATGCGACGTCCTGATGAACGCCACCGATCCGCGCTTCGTGATGCCCCTGTTCAACGCCGCGCTGGCGGCGGGCAGCCACTACCTCGACATGGCCATGTCCCTCTCCCGCCCGCACCCCGACGACCCGTACAGCGTCTGCGGGGTGAAGCTCGGCGACGAACAGTTCGAACGGGCCGCCGAGTGGGAGAAGTCGGGCCGCATCGCGCTTGTCGGCATGGGTGTCGAGCCCGGGCTCTCGGACGTCTTCGCCCGCTACGCGGCCGACGAACTCTTCGACGACATCGAGGAGATCGGCATCCGCGACGGTGCCGACCTGTCCGTCGAGGGCCACGAGTTCGCGCCGTCCTTCAACATCTGGACGACGATCGAGGAATGCCTGAACCCTCCGGTGGTGTACGAGCGAGAGCGCGGCTGGTTCACCACCGCCCCGTTCAGCGAGCCGGAGGTCTTCGACTTCCCCGAGGGCATCGGCCCCGTCGAGTGCGTCAACGTCGAGCACGAGGAGGTCCTCCTGATCCCGCGCTGGGTCGGCGCCCGCCGGGTCACCTTCAAGTACGGCCTCGGCCAGGACTTCATCGACAAGCTCAAGACCCTGCACGCCCTGGGCCTGGACTCCACCGCGCCGGTCACCGTCCGCGGCGAGGACGGCAGCCCCGCCCGCGTCTCGCCCCGCGACGTGGTCGCGGCCTGCCTGCCGGACCCGGCGGCGCTCGGGGAACGGATGACCGGTAAGACCTGTGCCGGGACCTGGGTCAAGGGCACGAAGGACGGCCTGCCCCGCGAGGTGTACCTCTACCACGTGGTCGACAACCAGTGGTCCATGCGGGAGTACGGCTCCCAGGCCGTCGTCTGGCAGACCGCCGTCAACCCGGTGGTGGCCCTCGAACTGCTCGCCACCGGCGCCTGGTCCGGGCCCGGTGTCCTCGGTCCCGAAGCCCTGCCGCCACGGCCCTTCCTCGACCTTCTCACCGCGTACGGCTCCCCCTGGGCCCTGCGCGAGCAGGAGCCGGCCCCCACGCCCGGCGGCGCCCCCGGCCGCGCTTGACGCCCTCTCGCCCAGGACCTCCGCGCGCCGATGAGCGAGTGGGCAAGCCAACGATCCCCACTACGCCTCACCTTCGCAGGTCAGCCGGGGGTTCCTGGGCAAGCCCGGACCCGGCAGGCGACGACCGTTCCGTATGGAAGTCGCCTCCGGGACCCCGGGCGGCCCCGCGCGTGAGCGCGCGAGCGCGCACCAGCGGGCCGACCCGACCTCCTCGGCGGTCGCGCCCATCCGGAACGCGGACACTCGACCCCACCCCAAGACGTGTCGGAAAAGTTCAAGACCGACGCGGGCGGGGTCCCTAGCGTGGGCGGCATGAACGAGATCCACGCACACCTCGCCAGCAGCGCCGCCGAAGCCGCCCGGGTCACCCGTGGCATCAGCCCGGAGCAGCTCGCCGGACCGTCCGGCTGCACGGGCTGGACCGTCCGCGAGCTCGCCAACCACCTCGTCCTCTACACCGCCCACGGCCTCGAACACCGCGCCCTGCGCACCCAGCTCCCCGACGAGCTGCTCGCGCACGACTTCACCGCCGACGCCGACTGGCCCGAGCGGTACGCCGCCCAGCTCGACCGGGCGCTCGCCGCCTGGGCGAAACCCGAGGCGTGGGAGGGCGATGTCGACCTCGGTGGTGGCAACACGATGCCCGCCGGCGAGATCGCCGCCATGCTCGTCGCCGAACTCGCCCTGCACGGCTGGGACCTGGCCCGTGCCACGGGCCAGGACTTCACACTGCCCGAGGACACCGGCGCCTACCTCCTCGACGTCGTCGAGCGCTACGCCGAGATGTACCGCGCGTACGAAGGCTTCGCCGCCCCGGCCCCGGTGGAGGCCGACTCCCCCGCCTTCACCCGCGCCCTCGCGACCAGCGGCCGTACACCCTGAGACCCGCCACCCTCAGGCCCGCCGATCGGCCCCCGGGCCCTCTCCGACCATTGCCTGCCGCTGTCAGATCCCATGCCGGTGCCCCGGCTTCCGCTGTGGACATGGCGGAAGCCGGGGCACCGGCATGGGGGTCAGCGGCGGTGGTGGTGGCGAACCCAGGACTCGGTGTCGATGGTGCGGCCGCGGTCGTCGCGGAGGGTCGCGGTGTCGGAGCGGTTGTCCCACACGTAGGTGCGGCGGTCCTGGAACAGGTCGGTGCGGGTGTCGCGGCCCTCACCGGTGTGGACGCGGACGGTGGAGCGGCCGGCGAGGCGGTAGTCGTTGAACGTGTAGCGGTGGCCGTCCTCGTCCTTGAGGGTCCAGCCGTCGAGGTTGATCGCGTGGCGGGTGTTGTTGGTGATCTCGACCCACTCGGCGTTCAGCGACCGGACGGTGCGGTTGTCGCGTCCGGGGCTGTCGGCCTGGACGGCGCTGATCTCCACCTTCGGCGTCCGGTGACGGTCGCCGTCGTGAGCGGAGGCCGGCAGGGCGACGACGGACACCATGGCGCCGGCCGCGAGGACGGTCGCGGCGATACGGCGGGCGGTCGAAGAAGCAGACATGGGGGATGTCTCCTCAGGAACGGTGCTCCCCCGGCCGGTCGCGACCGGTGAGAGCGATGCGAGTCCCGGTCCGGTGCTGGGCCGAGGACCCGAACTCTGCAGCCCCGCCCACCCCGCCGGAGCGCCACACAGGACTGGTTACCGAGTACGGACATTTCTGTAACTATCGCCTGTATCCGGCATGCATACGCGAGAGACGTGACCCCGACAATCACTGACGGCTACACCCACCCGTACTGAGATCAGCCACAAGCCCTTACCCGCTCGCACGCACCCCGCGTCGCTCAGCGCAGCACACTCCGCCAACCGCGTGAGCAGCCCGGGTAACAGCCGTACTGCACGTATCCGGGCCCTAGCAACACCGGAAGCGGTGATCGGCGTGGGGCTCGGTACGTGCTCCGTGTTCGCGTCACTGGGTAACCGATGGCCGCTACATGGCCTCTGCTCCGAGCGGGTGCGCTGCCCGGGCACCTTGGGGCACTGCGATGCGAGGACGATCCGCTCAGCCGCTTGCGGGAACGTGGTGATGCGGGCGCCCTTGAAGGCGTACTCGTTGTCGGTGGTGACCTCTCCGTCTCGGGGGATGCGGTACCTGGCTGAGGTGAGCGCGACGGGGGGGGTCGGACACGTACGGGACGGGGAAGTCGGGCCCTCGGCTCGTGTCGCAGGCGGCAGCGGTGCTGGGGGGGGCGGGCTGTGCAGAATCGAGTAGGCCGCTTACCGTACGGCTGTGAGCAGCTCTTTTCAGACGATCGTCGACCTGGAGGCGACCGCCGAAGACGCCGTCGCGCACGGGGAGCAGGTGGCGGCCTGGCTGGTGAGTGAGGGGATCGTGGGGCTGACGGGCTACGGTCCGGGTCCGCGGTGGGAGCGGGCGACGGGGTTCAGGGAAGCGGTCGGGAGCGATGGACTGACCGTTGTCACCGGGCGGACGGTGTTCTTCTCGCCGCAGCAGGATGGGCCGCCGGTCTGCCCGTACTGCGCGGTGGCGTTCGGGGAAGGACACCGTGAGGTGTTCTCGCCGGCCATGGACGCATGGTGGAACACCGGCAGGAGCGAGGTGCCGTGCCCGGCGTGCGGACGGGTGGTGCCCCTGGCCGCGTGGGAGTGGGCTGGAGACGGGTTCGCCTTCGCGTACCTGGGGTTCGAGTTCCGGAACGGGCCCGCGCTGCTGCCGGAGTTCGTCACGGAGCTGGGCCAGGTACTCGGGCACCGGACCCGGTTCGTGCGAGGAAGGATCTAGGCACCACCTCAAGGATCATCTCGGCTCCCGCGATCTACGCCGACCGCCTCAAGACCTGGGACGAGTGGTCCGACCTCTCGCGCCGCGCAATGAAGTAACCCTCACCTCCGACGTCGGCACGCCTCGCCTTCTCCCGGGCCTTCACCCGCGAACGGGGAGTCCCACCAAGCCGTTACCGCCGCACCGCCACCCTCGACGCCTGACCCTCTGGGATGGTGATCGATCATCCCTCAGAAATTGCCCCGCGCCCCACGGACAGACAGGCGTCGCCTCCATCGTGTTGATCCATATCTCAGCCGAACAAGTGCTCAGTACCTTCGGGCTCACCGGCGTCACCTACTTCCCCCAGCCCACCGACAGCCGCATGCACCCCGGCACAGCCAGGTTCCTTGCGATCGTGGGACTGCCGTCGAGCAGGCTGTTCTCCGGCAAGCTCGACCTCGGCTCCGCCGACCGGCTGCCGTGCCGGCCATCCCTCAAGGCCGACTTCGAGGCCGACGGCGCCTCCCTCCCCGAAGGCGCCGAGCACTGGGAGATCCTCGGGGAGTTCCAGTTCACCACCGTCGCCCTCGACCCCCGAAGCGGCCGCGTCTGCTCCTTCGCCGAAGGCGAGGAGTGCTACGTCCCCATGCACCAGGACGTCTCCTCGCTCGTCCACACCCTCACCAGTGTCGAGATCGGTCTCGCCGGGCTCAAGACCCTCCCCCACCACGACGACCAGGCACGCGCGGACGCCATCGGGAAGCTCCGCGGACACATCACCCAGGTCGACGAGACACCCCTCGCCGACGAGAACGGCGCGTGGAGCCGGTTCTTCGAAGAGGTCACCCTCGGGATGTGGGGCTGACGCGCCTGCCTCCCCCCTTCAGGAACGGGCCAGCTCGTCGACGAGGGCCAGTTCCTCGGTGTCGAAGTCGAGGTTGCGGAGGGCGGCCACGCTGTCGTCGAGCTGTCGTGTGCTGCTCGCTCCCACCAGGGCGGACGTGACACGACCGCCGCGCAGCACCCAGGCGAGGGCGAACTGGGCCAGGGTCTGGCCGCGGGACGACGCGAGGTCGTTCAGGGCGCGCAACCGGGTCACGACGTCCTCGGTGACGGCGTCCCGGCTCAGGAACGGGCTGTCGCTCGCGGCGCGGGAGTCCTCCGGGACACCGTCCAGGTAGCGGCCGGTGAGCAGGCCCTGTTCCAGCGGTGAGTAGGCGATGGAGCCGATCCGCAGGTCGTCGAGGGCGTCGAGCAGGCCCTCGTCCTCCGGGCGTCGGTCGAGCATCGAGTAGCGGGGCTGGTGCAGGGTGAGGGGAGTGCCGAGCTCGGCGAGGATGCGGGCGGCCTCGCGGGTCTGCTCGGCGGAGTAGTTGGAGACGCCGACGTACAGCGCCTTGCCCTGCTGCACCGCGGAGTGCAGGGCGCCCATGGTCTCCTCCAGGGGCGTCTCCGGGTCGAAGCGGTGCGAGTAGAAGATGTCGACGTGATCGAGACCGAGTCGGCGCAGGCTCTGGTCCAGCGACGACAGCAGGTACTTGCGGGAGCCCCACTCGCCGTACGGGCCGGGCCACATCAGGTATCCGGCCTTCGTGGAGACGACCAGTTCGTCGCGGTAGGGCGCGAAGTCCGTCCGCAGGAAGTCGCCGAGGGCGGACTCCGCCGCGCCGGGCGGGGGGCCGTAGTTGTTCGCCAGGTCGAAATGGGTGATTCCGAGGTCGAAGGCGCGGCGCAGGATGGCGCGCTGGGTCTCCGCCGGCCGGTCCGGGCCGAAGTTGTGCCACAGCCCCAGGGAGAGGGCGGGGAGCTTCAGGCCGCTGTGCCCGGCGCGCCGGTACAGCATGTCGGCATAGCGGTCGGAATGTGCCGTGTACAAAGCGACTCCATGGTGTGGGGACGACCCCCCGGGGGGACGGGGGTCGGCGGGGAGGTTGTCGTGCCGCCACCAATCTCTCCTGACCCATGGACATGAATCCAACAGGAGAATCCGATGGGATTCAGCGCATAGGCTTCTGAATCATGGAACTGCGGCATCTCCAGCACTTCGTCGCCGTCGCCGAGGCCCGGCACTTCACACGGGCCGCGGAGCGGCTCATGGTCTCCCAGTCGGGTCTGTCGGCGTCGATCCGCGCCCTGGAGCGGGATCTGAGGGCTCCGTTGTTCGTACGGAGCACCCGCCGGGTGACGCTGACGGAGGCCGGGCGGGCGCTGCTGGCCGAGGCGGAGCGCATCCTGGCGCAGGTACGGGCCGCGCACGAGGCAGTGGCGGCCGTGCAGGGCGTGGTGCGCGGCACGCTCCGCCTCGGGGCCGAGCAGTGCGTCGCGGGGGTGCACGTGGCGGGGCTGCTCGCGGCGTTCAGGCGGCGGCATCCCGAGGTGGAGATACGGCTCCGGCAGGAGGGTGGGCTCGTACTGGCCGAGGACGTCGCCGCCGGACGCCTCGACCTGGCCTTCGCCTACCGCACCCGCGCCGACTCCGACCAACTGCGTTCGGTGCCACTGGCAGCCGAGCCGATGACGCTACTGTGCCACCCCGGGCACCCGCTCTCCGCTGCCGGGCCGGTCCTCGCGCTCCGAGACCTCGCGGAGGAGGACTTCGTCGACTTCCACCCCGGCTGGGGACCGCGTCGGGCCACGGACGCGACCTTCACCTCCGCGGGCGTACCGCGCACCGTGACCCTGGAGGTGAACGACGTGCACAGCCTCCTGGACCTGGTGGAGGAGGACCTCGGTGTCGCTGCCGTACCGCGGCATTTCCGGCACAAGCGGGACTCCCTGCACGCCATCCCCCTCGCCGACACCGGCGAAGCGGTCTACGAGACGGTGGCCCTGCTGCCACCGGCGCAGGCCACCAGCCCGGCGGCCCGCGCGCTGATGACACTTCTGGAACGGGGATCCGCCCGCTGAGCGGAGCACGTCCCCCTGGGGGCCCCACCCGTCGCCCTGCCTGTCACGGCGACGGGTGGCATGTACGATCGTCAGTCCGGTGGCCGCGTACAGCATTCCCCTGGCCTCGCAGCCGGGGCGGAAGGCGAGGACGTCCGCCTCCGCCCCGCGCGGCGATCAGGCCGGGCGCGGGAGATACGCCAGGCCGTGCGCGCCGGCCTCGCCGAGCTTGGCGATGTCCAGCCGGGCCAGGCGATCCAGCGTCTCCAGGTCGACGACATCGACGGTGGAGGAGATGGCGCACGCCACATAGGCGAGTCGGCCGTCGGGAGACGAGCTGATGGTCAACGGGAAGTGCCCGACCACAAGTTCACCCACCTGCTCGCGGGTGTCGGCAGCGAACACGGTGAGGCGGCCCGGTGCGTGGCGTCCCAGCCGCGACCCCGGATCGGGTGCCGTGCGTACCTCGCCCACGAGCAGCTTCCCCGTCGAGGTCAGATGCACCGGCAGGACGATGTCCTCCGTGGGCAGGGTGTCGACGACGGACGCGGTTCGGGCATCGATGACCCGGATGCCCGTGGTCGGCCGGTCTTCGGCGGCGGAGGAGAAGTCGCCGTAGGGCGCGGCGACGAAGGCGTGCGTGCCGTCATCGGAGACAGCGAGGCCCTCGCTGCCCGGCACCTCGACCTTCGAGGTGACGACGCCCCGTTCGAGGTCGACGACCGACACGAACGGCGCCTCCTTGTTGGTGGCGTACCCCGTCCTGCCCGCCGGGTCGATGGCGAACCAGTGCGGGCCGGGCGCGTCGGTGTCGATCCTGCCCACGGGCCGGCGGGTCGCCGTGTCGATCACCACGACACCGCCGGGCCGGTTCTCGGCGCCCTCCACGCTGACGTACATCCGGCCGCGCACCGGGTCCAGCGCCAGGCCGTGCGGACCGTGTTCCGGGCCGATGTCGACGATCTCGACGATCCGGCGGGTGTCGGGGTCGATCACGGCCAGGTCGGTGCGTCGGCCGCCGTTCGCGTGGTAGTAGCCCGAGTGGTACGTCAGCGTGCACCACAGGAGCCGGTGCGTCGCGTCGAAGCACAACTCATGGGGCTCGGACGGGACTTGTACGTGGCCGAGGTGGCGGTCCGACGCGGCGTCGAAGAACGAGACGGTCGGCCCGCTCTGGCTGACGACGGCCAGGACGTCGCCTTCCCGACCGGTTCGGGGGGACTGGTGCACAGCGGCTCCTCGGGTGGGGTGGAGGGAGGGATGCCGCGCGTTTCCGCGGGCGTCTCCACTCTCCGCGTCGCGGAGTGCCACAACAATGCAAAGATGAGCATCCAATCATTGCCTCAGATGCAAAATTGCAGTTCAGGAGCCATTGGTGGATCTCAACCTGCTGCGCGTCCTGGACGCGTTGCTCCAGGACCACAGCGTGACCCGAGCAGCGGAACGCCTCGGTACGTCGCCCGCGGCGGTGAGCCGCACCCTGGCCCGGCTCCGCCGTGCGGTCGGCGACCCGCTGCTCGTCCGGGCCGGCCAGGGAATGGTCCCGACCCCGCGGGCCCTGGAACTCCGGGAGGAGGTGGGCGCGTTGCTGCGCGGCTGCGACAACGTCCTGCGACCCGGTCCCGGTTTCGACGCCGCGCGTCTCCAGCGCACGTTCACGGTGCAGGCCACCGACCTGCTCCTGGTGGGGCTCGCCACGAGCCTGACCGAGCGGATCCACGCCGAGGCCCCGGAGGTGGACGTCGTCTTCCTGCCCGAGGCGGTCGAGGGCGGCCCCGGGCTGCGACAGGGCTGGGTGGACGTCGAACTCGGCGTCCTCGGACACCTGGACCCGGAGATCCGGACCCGGCAGCTCACGCGGATGGAGCCTGTCGGCATCGCCCGCCAGGGTCATCCTCTCTTCGACGGCCCGATCGACGCCCATAGGTTCGCGGCGGCCGACCACATCGGCATCTCCCGGCTCGGCAAGCGCCTCGGGCCCATCGACCACGCGCTGGCGGACCTCGGACTGCGGCGCCGGACCGCGGTCGTGGTACCCAGCCACACGAGCGCGATGATGCTCGCCCGGGACACCGACCTCGTCGCGCTCAGCCTGGCCGACTGGCTTCCCGACGCCGTCTCCGCCATGGGGCTGCGGACGTTCGCCATCCCGCTCGACCTGGCACCCATGGACCTCGGAATGGCCTGGCATCCCCGTAACTCGACCGACCCGGGTCACAGTTGGTTCCGCGAGCACCTGGCGGCCGCCGTCCTCGCCTCGGCAGGACTCGGCGACGCCGAGCGCTGATCCCCGCCCGGACGGCTTGGCACGCCCCCGCCGTCGGCTGTCGGCGGTTCCGCTGTCCCACCTCGGCTGATTCATGTTCATGTGAGGACCCCTGTTCCGGGTCTCTCGTGACCGTCCCTGCCTGACGGGGCCTCAGCCGTTGTTCCCGAGACCGCGGTCGGGCAGGCTCATGTCCCCCGTCGCGGGAGTGCCGTCGGCGATCCCGTAGCGCAGGAACACGGTCCCCGTCGGGCCGGCCACCGGGGGCGCGAGGAGCGTGACGTTGGTGGGCACCGCGCCGTCGTCGAACACCTTCTTCCCGACGCCGAGCACGACCGGGTGCAGCCAGAGGTCAAGACGGTCGAAGAGCTTCTCGCGCAGCAGGGTCTGCACGAGGTTCAGACTCCCGACGACCTTCACGTCCTCGTGCCGGTCACGGATCTCACGCACCGCGGCGGCGAGGTCCGGGCCGAGCTGCGTGGACCCGGCCCACGAGAGGTCGGGCGTGCCGCGAGACGCCACGTACTTCGGGACGCTGTTGAACAGCGTGGCGATCTCGCTGTCCTCGCCGCCGTGCTGGTGGGGCCAGTAGGCGGCGAAGATGTCGTACGTCCGCCGGCCGAGCAGGAGGGCGTCCGTGCCCTCGTACGCGGCACCGATCTGCGCCCCGGCGACCTCGTCCAGCAGGGGCGCCTGCCAGCCGCCGAACGGGAATCCCGCCGGGTCCTCGTCAGGACCGCCGGGCGCCTGCCCGACCAGGTCGAGGGTCGCGAACAGCTCGATGGTGATGAGGCCCATGGCTTACTCCCGCTGCGTCGGTTGTCTCCGTCAAGAGATAGCCCCTGCCGGTCGGCCGCCGATTCATCGACGCGAAGCAACCCTGCTCACCCGGCCGACGCTTGGGCCATCCGGCCGAAGCGGGGCGGCGTGCCTTGCCGGACCGGGTGGCGTGTCTTGCGGGGCCGGACGTCAGGAGACGGGATGGTCGACGGGCGCTCGGGCTGCCCTTCGGCGACGGTGGGCCGGATCTCCGACCCTCCGTCCGGGAAACGACGTCTCGGCCTCCGCGACTCCCCCGACCCCACCCGATCACCCCGGTTGATCCTTCCGCGGCGGGGTAGCCAAGCCCCATGGCCCTCGACGACACATCCACCCCCACGACCGGCTACGTGCAGCCCGACATCGACGTCCGCGCACTCTCCGGGGTGCTCGACGGCGAGTACGCGGAGATCCGCAACCTCGTCCGGACCAACCTCTCGACGTACGCCTCCGTCCTTGAGGAGGCCGAGGAACTCGACATCGACACGTTCCGCGAGCGGGTGCGTGAGGTCGTGGTCGAGATGGCCGCGACGGGTCAGACCGGCATGGGTTTCCCGGCCGCGTACGGCGGTGGCGGCGACGTCGGGGCCTCGATCGCCGCGTTCGAGACGCTGGCCTTCGGTGACCTGTCGGTGCTGGTGAAGGTCGGTGTGCAGTTCGGTCTCTTCGGCGGCGCGATCCTTCACCTCGGCACCGAGCGCCACCACGACGCCTATCTGCCGGGCCTGATCACAGGCGAGCTGATGGGCTGCTTCGCGATGACCGAGACAGGCCACGGTTCCAACGTCCAGGCCCTCGGCACCGTCGCGCGGTACGACGCGACACGTCAGGAGTTCGTCGTCACCACCCCCGGTGACCGGGCGCGCAAGGACTACATCGGCAACGCGGCCCGCCACGCCGAACTGGCGGTCGTCTTCGCCCAGCTGGAGGTGGCCGGGACCTCCCACGGCGTGCACGCCTTCGTCGTGCCCGTCCGGGTCGGCGGCGAGCCGGCGCCCGGCGTCCGTATCGAGGACGACGGCCGCAAGATGGGGCTCAACGGCGTGGACAACGGCCGCATCTGGTTCGACGATGTGCGGGTGCCGCGCGAGGCGCTCCTCAACAGGTTCGCCGACGTCAGCCCGGAGGGCGTCTACGAGAGCTCGATCGAGAACCCCCACCGGCGTTTCTTCACCATGCTCGGCACGCTCGTACAGGGCCGGGTCAGCGTCGGTGGTGCCGGAATCAACGTCTCCAAGGTCGCCCTGGCGATCGCCACCACGTACGCCGTTCGGCGGCGGCAGTTCGAAGCGGCCTCGGGCGACGGGGAGCAGGTGCTGCTCGACTACGGCCTGCATCAGCGCCGGTTGCTGCCGCTGATCGCCCGGACGTACGCCCTGCACTTCGCTCAGGACGTCGTCCGCTCGCAGCTGCACGACGTCTTCTCCGGCACCACGGACGACGCGGAGGCGCGGCGTCGGCTCGAGTCGCGGGCCGCCGGGCTGAAGGCGCTCGCCACCTGGCACGCGACCCGGGTCGTCCAGGAGTGCCGCGAGGCGTGCGGCGGCGCCGGATATCTCGCCGTCAACCGGTTCGCCGCGCTCAAGAGTGACAGCGACGTCTTCACCACCTTCGAGGGCGACAACCACGTCCTGCTGCAGCTCGTCGCCAAGGGACTGCTCACCGATCAGGCGAGCGCGTTCGAGGACCTCGACCAGGCCGGCATGGTCCGCTACGTCACCAGCCTCGCGGTCGAGACGCTCCTTGAGCGGGCCTCCGTCCACAAGTTGCTGGAGCGCGTACGCGACCTGCTGCCGGGCGGCGACGCGTGGGACCGGGAGGCCGGGCTCCTCGACTCGGAGTACCAGCTGGCCATGGTCCGCTTCCGTGAGGAGCACATGCTGGCCGGCCTGGCCCGCCGGATCAAGCGCGGGATCGACCAGAAGGGCGATCCCGGTGACGTCTTCTCACACGTGCAGGACCACGTCGTCGCGCTCGCCCGCGCCCACGTCGAGCGGCTGGTGACGGAGGCCTTCGTCGACAAGGTACGCGCGATGCCCGAGGGCGGCGAGAAGGTGGCGCTGGCCTTGCTGTGCGACCTGTTCGCCCTGTCGACGATCGAGGCGGACCGGGCCTGGTTCATGGAGCACGGCCGGCTGACCGTGCAGCGTTCCAAGGCGATCAGCCGTGAGGTGAACGATCTCTGCCGCAAGGTCCGGCCCCTCGCGGTCGACCTCGTCGACGCGTGGGGCATCCCGCCCGAGATGCTGCGTGCGCCCGATCTCGTGGGCTGAGCCGTGCGGGCCCCCACGCGCCGGTAAGGACTCGTCGTTTCACCTGCTGCCGAGGGTGCGCACGGCCTCCACGATCAGCTCCCAGAACCCGTCCGTGTCGACCTCCATGCCGACCTCGGTGTCGGCGGGCCCGCCGGTCACGCCGTGCAGGTCCACCACCGTCGCGCCCCGGGTGTGGGTACCGGACAGCTCGACCGTCACCGCCGCCCGCACCAGGCTGACCAGCGAGGGGTTGATCAGGTGGGCGACGGTCAGTGGGTCGTGCAGCGGGGGCGCGTCGAAGCCGTAGACCTCGCGGTAGGTGGACGCGAAGTAGGTGAGCAGATCGACGCAGAGCCCGCTCAACGGGGTGCCGAGCCCGGCGATCCGGGCGACGACCTCGGGGGTGGCCCGGACCTGATGGGTGGCGTTGAGGCCGAACATCGTCACCGGCAGGCCGCTGCGGAAGACGATGTCCGCCGCTTCCGGGTCGCACAGGATGTTGAACTCGGCCGCGGGCGTGGTGTTGCCGCGCCCCGTCGAGCCGCCCATGAGCACGATCCGCTCGATCCGTGGCGCCAGCTCGGGGTGGGCGAGCAGGAAGACCGCGATGTTGGTGAGCGGCCCGGTCGGCACCAGCGTCACCGGCGCCGCGTGCGCGAGCAGGGTCTCCCGGATGACGGTGAGCGCGTCGCGCGGGTCCTGCGGTACCTCCGGCTCGCTCTCCCCGAAGCCGGGCCCGTCCAGGCCGGAGGTGCCGTGGATGTTCTCCGCGATCCGGCGCGGTCCGTGGAGCGGTCCTTCCCTTCCCGCCGCGATCGGTACGCCCCGGATCCCGGCCACCGAACACACCCGGCGGGCGTTGAGCGTGGTCTTCTCCAGGGTCTGGTTGCCCGCGACGGTGGTGATGGCGAGCAGCTCGATGGCGGGGTGCGCGGCGGCCAGCAGGATGTTGAAGGCGTCGTCATGACCGGGATCGCAGTCGAGGATCACGGGAATGGGCATGACTTCACCGTCCCACATCCGGGCCGTCGCGCGAAGGGAGGCGACTGCGCCCGTCCCGTGTTCCGGTGGTCCGTCACGGCCCGGTCGTCGAGAACTGAGGGGATGCCCGGCGATGAGCGGCCTCCAGAACCGCGAGCAGGACCTCCTTGCTGGACTCCCGCGTGCGGACGTCGCACAGGACCACCGGAACGACGGGGTCCAGGTCGAGGGCGGAGCGTACCTGTTCCGTGGTCCAGGCCCGTTCTCCGTTGAAGCAGTTCACGCCGACCGCGAAGGGGATGCCGCGTTCCTCGAAGAAGTCGATCGAGCCGAAGGAGGCCTCCAGGCGGCGGGTGTCCGCGAGCACGAGCGCGCCCAGGGTGCCGTGGGCGATCTCGTCCCACATGAACCAGAAGCGTTCCTGGCCCGGTGTGCCGAAGAGGTACAGCACCAGCTCCGGGCTGATCGTGATGCGGCCGAAGTCCATGGCGACCGTGGTGGACGTCTTGCCTTCCACGCCGTCGAGACTGTCGATGCTCTGGCCGGCCTGCGTGAGTCGCTCCTCCGTCTCCAACGGCGCGATCTCACTCACCGACCCGACCATCGTTGTCTTGCCGACACCGAATCCACCCGCGACAAGGATTTTCACGGCCGTGGGGAGATGGATCTGTTCAGAGCTGGCGGATGCCATCGATAACCCTTTCGATGAGTTCCACGCTCGGTCTGTCGGACTGTGAGGGTGGCGCCTGCACGATGATCTTCTCGTCTCCGAGGAGATCACCGCAGAGGACTTTGACGACGCTTACGGGGAGATCCAGGTGGGCGGCGATCTCCGCGATCGCTATGGCCCGGTGGCGGCACAGCTCCAGGATCTGCGCCGCCTCCGGCGTCAAGTGGGGATGGTCGACGCCGGGCGATCGCGTGACCACCAGGGTGATCAGCGTGAAGTGATAGTGGTTGTGTCGAGTACGACCACCGGTGATGGTGTAGGGCCGGAGGTGACGTCCGGCAATCGCCCCGTCGAGCTCGCGCGGCTCAGGCATCCTGGCTGTGTGCGACGGTGTGGTGGCCTGGAATGCGCGGCGCGGCACTCAGATACGCTCCGACCTGCTTGACCATGGTCCCCATCTCATAGGCCATCATGCCCGCGTCCACCTCCTGCGAGGCGAGGGCTGCGAGACGCGCCCCCTGACCGGCGGCGGTGATGAACAGGAACGCGTGCTCCATCTGGATGACGGTCTGCTGGACCGCGCCGCCGCGGAAGTACTGCGCCGTGCCCCGGGCGAGGCTGTGCATGCCGGACGCAAGGGCCGAAAGGCGCTCGGCGTCGTCCCGGCCCAGGTCGTGCGACTTCCCGATGAGGAGACCGTCTCCCGACAGCACGATGGCGCATCGTATCTCCGGTATACGGCCCACGAGATCGTCCAGGACCCAGTCCAGCTGCCTGCTGGTGGCCACTTCAGTCATTGCATTCCTTCGCAGTTCGTTGGGTCCCATGGTCAGTTCGCCCGTCCACCGTCGTGGCGTGGTGCGCTGTGGGTTCCGGTGGCCTGGTCCATCCCGCGCCGGATGGCGGCGATGATGCGGGCCGACGCTTCGGGCGAGGGCGGGCCTCCGCCCTCGTTGTCGAGACGGCTGCCTGCCTCCGCCGCCTCACGGCGCAGCTGTACGGCGAGGCTGGACCCGCGGGTGCGCTGGGGCAGTGTGGCGGGTTGCCCGAGGTTCTGCCTGTCGCCGCCCGGAGTTCCGTACGGGCTCCCGGACGCGGTGGGCGTCGACCGGACGGGTGCTTCGGCCATGGGGCGGCCGGCGGGCATCGGCGGGACGGGTGTGCCGGCCGTGGGGCGGCCGGTGGGCGTCGCCCGGACGGGGGCCTCGGCCATGGGGCGGCCGGTGGGCGCCTGGCGGGGAAGGGGTGCGGCTCGGGGAGGCTCGGGGCTCGCAGGGCGCTGGTGCGTGTCGAGGGGCTCGGTGCTGTCCGGGTGGTGCGGCGAGACGAGGCCGGCGCCTCCGTACGTGGGGAATCCGCTGTAGTCCGGGACTCGGCTGTGCGTCTCGCGGGGAGGCGCGGCGGGGGCTTCGGCGATGTACCGGGCGTCCGCGACGAGGTCGTGCTCGTCGCGGCCCCCGGGGTCGCCGACGAGGCCGGGCGGCCCGTCCAACGGCTGTGTGTACGGCGTCGGATCGGGGAGGGCGGAGGTGGCGGATCCGAAGGAGGGGGCGACCTCGGGCTGCGGGACCGTTCCTGCGTTGATCGCGTTGACGGAGACCTGGGCGGCGGCCCTGAGCTGGTCCATGACCGGGGAGTCGAGTTCCTCGAGCATGTGGACCGGGAGGAACACGATGGCGAGGGTGCCGCCGTATACCGAGGGGCGCAGTTCGACCCGGATCTGGTGGCGCTGGGCGAGGCGGGCGACCACGAAGTGCCCGAGGCGCGGGTCCGCGCCGAGGGCCGCCATGTCGGGCTTCTGCGGATGGGCCAGGATGTGGTTGGCCTGGGCGAGCTGGTCCGCCGGGATGCCGAGGCCGTGGTCCTCGACGTGCAGCGCCACGCCTTCGGCGACGTGCAGCGCGCTGACGACGACCTGGGTGTAGGGCGGGGAGAAGTTGGTGGCGTTCTCCACGAGCTCGGCGAGGAGGTGGGTGACGTCGGCGACGGCCCGGCCGGCCAGCGCGATCCGCTTCGTCGCCGGGAGGTTCTCGACCTTGACGCGGGTGTAGTGCTCGGTCTCGGCGACGGCACTGCGCATCACGTCGGTGATGGTCACCGGTTCGGTCATCCGGCGGCTGGGGGGCGTGTCGCCGAGGATCACCAGGTTCTCGGCGTGCCGTCGCACACGAGTGGCGAGGTGGTCCACCTTGAAGATGTCTTTGAGGAGATCGGAGTCGCCGTGCTTGCGCTCCAGGTCGTCCAGGAGCGCGATGAGGCGGTGGATCAGGGTCTGGGTGCGTCGCGTCAGCTGGCCGAGCACCTTCTCGGCGCCCGCGTGCCCCCGGGACTGGCTGAGGAGGGCGTCGATGGCCGTGTGGCGGAGTCCCTCGATCGCGGATCCGAGGAGCTGGAGTTCCCCGGCGGCCAGGAGCGGGGGCGTCTGGGGGAAGGGGGTGAGCGGCTCCCCGCGCTCGGACTGGGCCAGCACCTGGGGCCACTGGCGGGCCATTTCCTCGGTCCGGCGCTGCAGTTCGGCCACCGCGTCGAGGGTCGAGCGGCGGGCCCTCAGTCCCAGGACCGCGCCGGCCGTGAGGAGCGCCGCGGTGAGCGTCGTTCCGGCGATCAGGCCGATGAGCAGACCGGTCGCGCGGTCGGAGGCCGCGTCGACCAGCTCGTCCAGCGAGGCGGCGGTGAGCTTCTGCAGGTCGGTGACGAGGGTCTCGGCGTCGGCGCTCCAGGCCTTCGTCGAGGACGGCAGTTGTGTCGCCGGTGCCGCGATGACCGCGTCCTCGATGGAGGCGATCGAGGAGGACCGCGGGGTGGCGGCGATCTGCGCGTACCGGGCTCGCGTGTCGGCGGGCAGGTCGTCCACGGCCAGCGAGGCCCGTATCTCCCGTTGGGCGCCGACGGAGTGGCTGAATCGCTGGTGGGCGGCTGTGGAGATGGCGCCCTGAGGGAGGCCTGCGGACAGCAGAGCGTCCTCGCGCGACAGCATCTCGACGAGCCGGACCAGGGTGGCGGTGGCGTTGCCTCCCTGGGAGAGCGGCCCGTCCTCGCTGCGTACCGCGGCGCCGATCAGGTCGGTACCGCTCTGGATGACGTCGGTGAGGTGTCCGAAGGCGTCGGCGGAGGACATGGTGCGGGCGTCGATCGCCTCGCGTCGGCCGGCCAGTGTGTCCAGGGAGGTTCCGAGGCGCCGCGCCGGCTCGCCGAGCGAGCTGTCCACGGTGGGCAGGGCGGCCCGGAACTCGACGACCGCGGCATCGGTCTTCGCGCGGGCCTGGTCCAGGGCGCTGCGCGCCGCGGCCGACCGGCTCGTCTGCCACAGGGCCGTGAGGCGCCGCTCCTGCTGCAGGCCCGAGACCACGTTCAGGGTCTTGCCACCGGTCGTCGCGGTCCGCTCCGCGTCGTCCTGGAGCTGGATCTGCTCGCCGGCCAGACCGGCGGCCGTGTAGCCCCAGAGGCCCGTGAGGGCGATGGCGGGCGCGACGATCGGCATGATCAGCTGCGTGCGGAGGGACCTGCGCGGGACAAGCCGGTGGCGCGCCTTCGGGTCGCTAGTGCCTGACATCTGAATGGAATCCTCGCAGCGAGCTGACGACAGTGAAGATGATGCTCAGCGGTCCTGATCGCTGCGGCGTGGCGTCTTGACGCAGGAGCACCACGGCAGTGATCAAGGCGCACCGTATCAGGAGTCCGTCCTACCGGTACGCCCCGCCCGCCGCCATCGGGCCCGGTCAACAGACTCATGGGCAAGGCGAGTTGATGGGCGGCGGCATCGATTGAATCCGGTCACAGCAGCGCGAGCAACTTCGGGGTGTAGAGGTCACCCATCGTGGCGGTGCCGGCGACCATGTCGAAGTAGATCGAGGTGAGTTCGGGATCCTGGCGGATCGCGCGGAGCAACGCCAGGCGCTGCGGGTGCTGTTCGGCGAGTCGGCCCACGGCCAGGGTCGCCTCGTAGCCGGGCAGCAGGGCGGCGTCCCTGTCTTTTCCGTACTGGGCGAGGGCCTCGTCGAGAATGGCCGGATCGCCGTCGAGCCGTCCGCCGATGTGTCGGGCCAGCATCTCCGCCTGGAGGAAGGCGTCGCTGATGCCGCGGGCGGTGATGGAGTCCTTGTGGTGTCCGGCGTCGCCCACCAGGGCCCATCCCGGCCCTGCCGCCTGCCGGAAGTAGTTCTGCTGGTCGCCGGTGCCGCGCAGGCGCTCCACCTGTGTGGCTCCCCGCAGCCTTTCGTACAGGGCGGGGGCGGTGGCCCGTACCTGCTGGAGGTGGTGGTGCTCCGCGTCGGCGCGGATCTCGTCGAAGCGGGACTGGGGGAAGTAGGTCAGCACCAGGGTGGCCTGGTGGGTGGCGACGGCGGCGACCCAGCGGTCGGGGGCCTCGTAGAGTTCGAGGTCGGCCGGCACGTCCTGCCAGTACGAGTAGTAGGCGCACGTCAGTCGTGGGTGCTCGACGGTGACCGGGGCTCCGGTGAGGCCGGCGACGGTGGAGCGCATGCCGTCCGCGCCGATGACCAGCCGCGCGTGCTCGCGGAAGGCCTTCCCGGCGTGTGTGCCCTCCACGCCGACGACCCGGCCCGTGGTGTCGTGCAGCAGCCCCGTCACGCGGCAGCCCTGCCGTATCTCGGCACCGGCCTTGGCCGCGGCTTCGGCCAGCAGGGGGTCCAGGATGTGCCGGCGGGGCGCGTAGGCGGCCCGTTGTCCGTCCACGCCTCGCCCGCAGCCCTCCAGGCGGATGCCGGCGACCTCGTAGCCCACGCGCTCCAGAGGGGGGCAGCCGGTGGCCTTCAACTCGTCCAGCAGACCCCACCGGGCCAGGGCCGCCACCCCCGGCTGGTGGATGAGGTGGGTGGAGAGGGTGTCGGAGGGAAACGTGGCGCGGTCGAGAACCAGGACACGGTGGCCCGCCCGGGCGAGCTGGAGGGCGGTGGCGGAGCCGGCGACGCGCGCGCCGACGACGATGACGTCGAGCATGTGGGTGCTGCCTCATAGGGATGGTGGGTTGAACCCGCGCCGGTGCCGGCCCCTCCCCCGGGAGGCGGCCCGCGCGGTGTCGGTCAGTGGGTGAGGGACAGCTCGGTCAGCAGCGCTCGGTGGTCGATCTTTCCGTTGGCGTTCAGCGGAAGGCTCTCCAGGACCGAGATGCGGCGAGGTCGCATGTAGGGCGGGAGGCGGTCGGTGAGCTCCGCGAAGAGCTTCTCCGGATCGCACGCGCCGCCGGTCACCACCGCGTGGAGTTCGGGCGAGCCATGGGCGTCCGGCACGGCGAGGACGTACGCCTCGCGCACCCCGTCCAGCTCACGCAGGACGGCCTCGATCTCGCCCGGTTCGATGCGATGACCGCGCACCTTGATCTGGTGGTCGGTCCGGCCGAGGTGCACGAGGACGCCGTCCCGCACGGTGACGCGGTCTCCGGTGCGGTACCAGTGGTCGGCGGTCACCTTGTCCGTGTGGTCCGCGGCGTCGCCGTCGCCCGGCGCGGGCGGGTGGAAGCGGCCCGCGTCGTGCGTCGGGTCCAGGTAGCCGGGGAACCGCTGCGCCCCGCGGACCAGCAGCTCACCGGTATCGGCGGGGAGCCCGTCCTCGTCCAGGATCCGGTGCTCGAGGCCCGGATGGCAGTGCCCGATCGGTGCCGTGCCGTTGGGCGTGGTGGGCCACGCGGCGGGATCGTCCGGGAGCTGGTAGGCCGTGCAGGAGATGGTGAGCTCGGTCGGCCCGTAGAGCACCTCGATCGCGCTCCGCGGTGCCGCGGTCCGCCAGGCGCGGGCAGCGGTGAGCGGGAGGGCCTCGCCTCCGAAGACGCTCCACCGGAGGGTGGGCATGCTGTTCGGCTTGAGCGTGCCGAGACGCTCCGCGAAGGAGATCAGGGAGGGCACCGAGAACCAGTGCGTCAGGCGCAGATTGTTGACCGTCGCCACTGGCGAGAGCAGTTGGGCCGCGCTCGGCACCACCAGAGTCGCACCGGCCGCCCAGGCGACGAAGAGGTCGTGCACGGAGCCGTCGAACGTCAGGTCGAAGGCGGCCGACATCCGACTGTCCGCCCCGATCCCGTAGCGGCCGGCCATCACGCTGAGATAGGCGCAGAGATTCCGGTGGAGGACCGGAACGCCCTTGGGGCTGCCGGTCGATCCGGAGGTGAAGATGATGTACGCGATGTCGTCGGGGCCGGGTTCGGGGAGGTCCGACGGGGCGGGCGGGGGTGGGCCGGGCGCGGTCGTGGGTTCGAGCAGCAGCTCGGTCACGCCCAGCGTGACGGCGGCCCCCGGGGTGTCTGTGAGCACGAGGTCGAGGCCGGCCGCGTCGGCGATGGACTCGGTGCGGGACCGCGGGTGCTCGGGGTTGAGGGGAACGATGGTCGCGCCGACGCGCAGTGCGGCGAGATAGCCGGCGTAGGCGCTGACGGAGCGGCCGGCCAGCAGCCCGACGCGCCGGGGGCCCGATCCGGTGCTCGCGAGGATCCGAGAGGCGTGGCTCTCCGCCAGGGCGCCGAGTTGGCGGTACGTCAGGGACTGTCCGCCCACTTCGAGAGCGACCCGCTCGTCGCCGTACCGTTCGACGGATCGGGCGAACCAGCCGTACACGTGCTGGGGGTCGGTCATCGCGCACCGGCCTCGAGCGAGCCGGTCCAGCGGCGCAACTCCCCCACGGTGCCGAGCCGTCCCACTTCCTCCGGGTCGATCTCCAGTCCCGTCTGCTGGCTCAGTTCCACGATGAGCTGGAGTCTGGCCAGGGAGTCGATCCCTATGTCGGCGAGGCGGGAGGCGTCGTCGAAGGCGGTACGGGCGTGCTCGCGCAACAACCAGTCCGCGGCGCTCTCCGCACCGGTGGCCCGATCCTCGCCGGGCCAGTACCTGCGGGTCTGCCACGGGTACCGGGGCAGCGGGACGACCGTCCCGGGTTCGTCGAACAGGTCCTCCCAGTGCACCTCTTTGCCGGCCAGGTAGTGCTCGATGGCGGCGGCCAGGGGTGCGGGGTCCCCGGTGCGCTCGTGTCCCGGTGCTCCCCCGGCGGCCAGGGCGGCTGCCAGTTCCTGGTGGCCGGCCCCGACGACCGCCAGCCGGTGGGCGTGGTGGGTGCGGCGGACGGTCGCGCTGTAGCAGATGTCGCGCAGGCTGTACGCGGCGCCCTGGCCGCCTGTCCCGAGGTAGGTGACATAGGCGGCGGCGAGGTCGAGCAGGGCCTCGGGGGAACGGGCGGACAGCGCCAGGACGTACGGGGTGTCCGAGGCGGGTTCCAGCGGGGGATGAGCGAGGGGGCGGTCGGCCTGGCACAGCACCACATGCGCGTTGAGGGCGGACACGCCCTGGCTCGACACGCCGGCGAGTGCGGGGCGGTCCAGTGACGGGAAGTCCTGAAGGTCGACCGGGATCCGCACCGGCAGCCGCTGCCAGTCCACTTCGGGGGTCGGCTCGTCGACGTGGAGGCTGGCGGGTATCTGTCCGTTCCGCAGGCACAGCACGGTCTTGATCAGGCCGGCCATGCCGCCGGCGGCCTCCGCGTGGCCGATGTTCGACTTCGCCGATCCCACGAGAAGCGGCCTGTGGGCCGGGCGGCCCTTCCCCAGCACCTCTCCGAGGGCCCGCAGTTCCAGCGGGTCGAGCAAGGGGCTGCCGGTGCCGTGGGCCTCCACGTAGTCGACCTCGCCCGGGTCGACGCCGGCGTCCTCGTACGCCCACCGCAGTACGTCAAGTTGCCCCGTGAGCGACGGGTTCAGGATCTGGTCCGTGGTGCGGCCGTCCGTGCCCACCGCGCTCCCGGCGATGACCGCGTGCACCCTGTCTCCGTCGGCGATGGCGTCCGCCAGTCGCTTGAGGACCACCACTCCGACCCCGTCGCTCGGGGCGTGGCCGTCCGCCCGGGCGTCGCCGAACCGGCTCCGCCCGTCCGGCGACAGCGTTCCGGCGTGGCCCATCATGATGCCCTCGTCGGGGCGCAGCACCAGGTTCACGCCCGCGGCGAGCGCGAGAGAGCTCTCCCGCACGCGCAGGCTCTGCACAGCGCTGTGCACGGCGTACAGGGAAGAGGCGCACGCCGTGTCTATGAGCATGCTCGGGCCGCGGAAGTCGAAGGCGTACGACACCTGAGCGGGAATGACCGAACGGAAGTTGAGGTACTGCACGGCCGTCATGGCCTGCGGGCCGTGACGGAAGGCGCGCTCGACGAAGTCCGCTCGCGTGGCCCCCACGAACACGCCGGTCCTGGATCCCGCGAGGCGATCGGGCCTCAGTCCGGCCTCCTCCAGGGCGTCCCAGGCGGTCATCAGCAACAGACGCTGTTGAGGATCGAGTTCGGCCGCGTCGCTGCTCGACATGCCGAAGAAGTCGGCGTCGAAGTCCGCCAGGCCGTCCACGTATCCGGCGCGACGGCTGCCCATGGCGCCGGGGTCGGGCTTCGGCGAGTCCAGGAAATCGGCGTCGTAGCGATCGGGTGAGGATTCCGCAGTGGCATCCGACCGATCGCACAACAACTGCCAGAATTCATCGATGTCTCTGGCCCCTGGAAGTCGGCAGGCCATTCCGACCACCGCCACTGAGCGCGCTTCCGCGTTCGCTCCGTACATTCAGAAAACTCCCTCAATGCCTCACTGCAGCACGTACAGTGCGGAGCAGCTTCAATTCAACGGACCGCGCCTGGGCAGTACAGTAGGCGTTGGCCTGCGGTTCCGGGAGTGGGTCCTTCCGGGGACCGACCCACACTTCGCCGGAGCGGCGTTCACGGGTGGCGGGTGAAGGCCGGGCGGGGCTACGGCTCTTGCAGGCACCTCGAGTGCGATCCCGCGGGGTCGACCGGTCCCCACCAGGCCGGCTGCGCCTGAGTCACTGTGCTCACATGCCTGTCCCCTCGCCCCACGCGCTCCCGCGTCCTAGATCAACCCCGCACGATTGTCATATGCCTTGCCACGATTCCTCGCCTTCCGTCGATCAGTTGGCGTGAATTGATCGCTACTCGTTGAAACATCTTCTTTTTTCAGATATACTGCCAGTTTTCGTGATGCACGATCTCAAAACGACCAACTGTGACAGACTCGCCGGCGGTTCGTAGCATCCGCGCGGCCAACCGGGCCCAAAAACTGGGTAGGTGACGGGCCACCAGGTCCTGGGATCTGATTTCATGTGATCTCATGGATCCCCAGACAAGTGGCGAGGCCCGGCGGCAGCGCCTCCAGGCCCTTGGCCTCAACTCGGCAGACGCGGAAGCCACCTTCGACCGAGTGGCTAAGGTGGCGGCGACCGTGACCGGAGCACCTCTGGCCATGGTCAACTTCATCAACGATCAGACGCAGATGTTCCGGGGCATGTACGTACCCCGAGCCCCCGAGGCCTCCCCCGATGAGCGGACGAGCACCGACGCCGGCATCACGTTCGACCTGAGCAACTCCGCCGCCCGGGAAGCACCTGGCGACTACGGGTTCTGCCCCCACGTCGTCGCGCAGGGGGCGCAACTGGCTCTCGACGACGTGCTCGACTATCCGCGCTTCGCCGGCAACCCCTTGGTCAACGACATGGGCGTGCGTTCCTACCTCGGCACTCCCCTGCGCGACAACACCGGCATGATCCTGGGCACCTTGTGTGTGGCCGACACGTCCCCGCGCACCTGGGACCCGCAGACCAAGGAGCTGATGCAGGACCTCGCCCAGACGCTCGTCTCGGAGTTCAGGCTCCGGGACAGCCTCCTCGCGCAACAGCAGGAGCTGTTCGCCGTCTTCGACGGGGCCCCCTTCCCCATCATGCTCACCGAAGGCCCCCAGCACTTGATGCGCTACGCCAACGGCCGCCAGGCGGTCGTCTTCGGCATGGGCCGCCAGTACCTGCCCGGCGCGTCGGAACTGCCCACTCTGCGGAACGTCGGCGTCTTCGAGGCCATGGACACCGCCTTCCACAGCGGACAGCCGGTCACGCACCGAGCTTCCGTGCCGACCGCCGACCACGTCGGCTACCAGGAGTTCGACTTCCTCTGCACTCCTGTCAGAACGTCTCCCAGCGCGCCGATCAGCGGCATCCTGACCGTCGCCATGAACGCCTCGACGGTCTCCGACCCACACGCCTTCTCCGCCAACGTGCAACAGCAGTTCGAGCGCCTGGGCGCCGGCGGGGGCCCCTCGCCCTTCCCCGGCCAGCCCGGGTGAGTCCCGGCCCTCGCACAGGAACAGATCGAGACAGCCGCACAGGAACGTTCCGCTAGCGACTCCGGGTGCGGGGCCCCTCGCACCTGGAGCGGAGCTCCCGAGAGCGCCGGGTCAGCTCGCCGGGCCGGTCAGGACGCAGTTCGGGTAGTCGTTGTCCGGATCGCCGATGGCAGCCCAGAGCTTCAGGACCTCGCCCTCCCTCAAGGCGGCGTAGGCGTCGGGCTCCCGCCCACGCACTTCGGGGTGGTCGGCGTCGAAGGTCACCCCGACGAAGCTCTGCTTCCTGTCGGAGCCCTGCCCCCAGGCGCCTGTTCCGGACCAGGCCAATCCCTCGTACCAGCCGACGGCGATGCAGACCTTGTCGGCGATGAACGTCCCGTCCCGCTTCAGCGTGAGGGTGCCGCCCTCGGCATCGGTCCACGTGGTCGCGAGTTCGGCCGGCTTCAGAACGACCGGTTCGCCGTCGGGCGGCGGCATGACGGTGAACCTGCCGCAGGCCGTCAGGGCGAGGGCCATGGCGGGCAGGATCAGCGCGGTACGACGGGAACGCGACACACTCCACCCCTGGCGGGTTCGGCAGGCCGCGTGCGCGACCGATGAACTCAGGACTTCACGCCGTACCCTGGCACGAAGTTTGAACACGTTCAAGTCTCGGTCGTCGACGGGCACCGCGGCAGGGCCGCCGTCGGGCGTGACCGTGCCGGGGCCGATCGCCGTTCCGCCCGCAGGCAGCGGTGAGGGCCAGGCACGGGGCCTGGCCCTCGGCGGCCGGGCTACGGGATCAGGCTTCACCGGTGGTCACCGGTGGTGGCAGTCCCAGTGGCCCTTCACCCAGTGGTGCTCCCAGTGGGCGGGGACGTAGACCCACTTGTACTGGCGGTCGTGGCTCCAGTAGCCCTTGTGCCAGTCACCGTGCTTGTCGTGATGGCCGGGGTGCCACGTCTTGTGGTGGGTCCACTTCTTCTCCCAGTGGCCCTTCACCCACTTCTTCTCCCAGTGCCCCTTCTTCCACTCGCACCGGTCGTGGTGGTCGTGACTGTCACCGGCCACGACCGTCGAGACGGACGTGGGCGCGGGTGCCGCGGTTGCCGTGCCGGACATGCCGAGCGCGGTCCCGCCGGCCAGCAGTCCCGCCGCCGCGGCACTCGCCACCAGACGACGGACGCGCATGGACGCGGTCATCGGACGCACCTCCCTCGATGGATCGACTTCCGTGAGCACGTCGAGTGATGCCGTGGGTTCGAACGGCCGACTCGCCGTGCGGGGTCATCAGGGATTCGGAGCCGAGCCTCCTGCGGATGAAGAAGCGCCCGGAAACGTGTGCATCGGATCGGACGGCCACCGGGCAGACGACCACCGCCGTGGGATCGGGCCGCGGCTGCGAGCCCGAGAAGGACCCGGAGACAGCGGATGCTCTCGCCGTCGATGCGTCATCCGCGCTCGGGGCGGCTACGAATCCCTCACACAGGTGGTCCCCGTCTCCAGGGAGCGATCATGACCATCACCGCATCACCCTCGGCGTCCAGCGTGACGCGCCTCGTCGTGGCCCTGCCCTGGGGCCCGCGGAGTCCGGCCGTCGCCCGTCGCATCGCGGTCCGATGGCTGGAAGCGGCCGAATGCGGCCGAACGGCTGACGCCGTCCTGGTCGTGTCCGAGCTGGTCACCAATGCCGTCCGTCACACCCGCGGCCCTTGCCTCCTGACTCTGACCGAGGACGGCGAGTCCTTGGACATCGCGGTCACCGACCACAGCGAGGAGATGCCCGACCTCCACCGGCCCGCGGGCCGCGACCAGCGAGGCGGCTTCGGTCTGGAGATCATGCGCCACCTCGGACACTCCCTCCGGGTGGTCCCCCGCATCGGCGGCAAGACCGTACATGTCGCACTACGGCTCCACACCCCGGCCCACGACCGCCGGAGGCCGCCGTGACGGCCCCCGAGCCCCGGGCCGGACTCACCCGGCCGGCGCGGCCGCCCGGCGCGACCGCGCCTCAGGCGGCAGAGTCGGACACGTCGGGCCACACCGAGCAGGGCGACCCGGCGCCGCACGCCCGGGCGACCGACCACCAGAGGCACGACGGGGGAAGACCATTGCCTCACGCACCCGAACCCAGCGCCCACCTCGACACGCTCCTGCTCCGGGCTGCGAACGGTGACCGGGACGCGTTCGCCGGCGTCTACGACGCACTGGCCCAGCCGGTGATGGGGCTGGCCTGCCGGATCCTTCGGGACGCCGGCCAGGCCGAGGAGGTGACGCAGGACGTCATGATCGAGGTGTGGCGGACGGCGGACCGTTTCCGGCCCGACCTCGGAACGGCGAAAGCCTGGGTGCTCACCCTCGCCCACCGGCGCGCCGTGGACCGGGTCCGTTCCGTCCAGGCGAGCAAGGACCGCGAGGTGCGCGCTGGGATGCTGTCGGCGGACCGGGACTTCGACCAGGTCGCCGAGACCGTCGAAAGCCTCGACGAGCGGCGCCGTGTCCACCGCTGCCTGGCGGCCCTGGCCCGCCTCCAGCGAGTGCCGCTGGTCCTCGCCTACTACCAGGGCATGACCTGTCTTGAGGTGGCGCGCTCGCTGTCCACCCCCGAGGGGACGGTGAAGTCCCGCATGCGCAAGGGCCTCGATCAGCTGCGCGCCTGTCTGGAGGCCGGATCATGACGACGTCAGAGGATCCGCACCTCAGTGCCGCGGCGTACGTCCTGCACGCGCTGCCGCCCGCGGAGGAAGCCGCATTCGAGAATCACCTCGCCGGCTGCGGGGCCTGCCGCCAGGACGTCACCACGTTCGAGAGAACCGCCGCCCGGCTAGCCTCCGCCGAGACCGCCCCGGTACCCGAGGAGCTGCGGGTGCGTGTCATGGAGCAGGTGGCCCGCACCCCGCAGGACCGGCGGCGACACCCCGCCCGTCCCCGTGGCGGACCGCTCCGCCGGAACGGATTGCGTCTCGCGCTCGCCGCGAGCGTGGCGGCGGCGGCCGCGCTCGGCGCTGTCGCCGTACGGGAGCACGAGGAGGCCGGGGAGGCGCGCGCCCGGGCAGCCCAGGCGCAGGAGCAGGCCCGCGCCGCAGGCGGCGCCTTCGCGGACATCCTCACCGCCCCCGACGCCACCGTGCACACGAGTGAGCTGGCCGACGGGGCCGAGGCGGCGGTCGTCGTGTCCCGGGCGGAAGCCAAGGCCGCGTTCACCGCCCGCGACCTCCCGGCGCTGCCGAGCGGCACGGTGTACGAACTCTGGTACGCCGGCGAGGCCGGTGACCTGCGCCCGGCAGGCCTTCTGGACGACACCGGCGACCGAGCCGCGCGCGTTCTCGACGGCCCCCTGGGCAACGCGGTCGCCGTCGGCATCACCGTCGAACCAGCGGGGGGCTCCGACCAGCCGACCACCGAGCCCCTCGGCATCATCCCCATCAGCACCAAGGCCTAGCCCCACGCCGGGCCTCCGGAACTCAGAGACTCGCTCGAACACCGCCTGCCACGCCGTCGGACCGGCCATGGGGCCTTCACCTCGTACAGCCCTTGGCCCCGCCAGGGAAACCGCCCCGTCGATCGCCACAAGGGCAGGTACCTTCGCCGCATGTGTCTCTACGCCGAAAAGCCCTACAAGCTGCACTACGCGTGCGTGCCCTGCCGCGTCGCCTTCAAGCGACACCCCGGGGCCGACGAGCACCCCTGCCCCTGGTGCTCCGAGCCGATGGTCTGTGCCGGCCATGACTTCGCGGCGCCACGGCGCCGGGACACCAGGGCGTGGACCGTCGTGGCAGCCGTGCTGGACGCCGGGCTGCGTTACGAGGGCCGCGACACCTGCGGCTGCGGCAAGGACCCCAAGTCTCGCCCCCGTACTCGGGCCCAGGTGCGGGCACTTCGCATCGAGGCGGCACGCACCGGAACATCCCTCGCCGAGGTGCTGGGACGCTGAGAATCTTCCATGTGCCCGCGGCACCGCCGTCAGGGTCGTGCGTCAATGTACGGCGGCGTCGGGGAGGGTTCGTGTTCGACGAGTTCGGCTGCGAGCCAGGCCTGCGGGACGTCGCCCGGTACGGGGCGCGGCCCGCGCAGGAAGGCTTCACCGCCTGCGGTCTGGAATGGGGCGAACGTCTGCCGGCCGCCCTCCCGCCGCACTGCTGCCAGGCCGTCTCCGAGGTGGCGAGCCACTGCGCCAAAGAGTGGGAGCGCCTCGCCGGCCTCCTACAGCAAGGCGAGCGACACCTCGCGAACTGACGGCCGCTCGGGGGCTGCACGCTGCCGGGCGGGCTCCGGACCAGCACCCTCGGACGCACTCCCTCGCCAAGGCCGAGATCTACCCCCAGATCTGGGACTCGCCTGCCTCGCTGGAGTGGGCCGACGACCTGTTCACTCCCCTGACAGCGTTCTTCCAGGACGCCGCGTCCGCCGGACACGCGATGCTGATCTGGATCGACTGATTCGCCCAGGCAGTCGGAGAGCCAAGGGCGAAGTCACGGGCGATCAGCGGGGCGGGGCGGGGGAAGTCTCAGGCTCCGATGCCGACGGAGGAGACGTAGGCGTAGGCGTTGTAGTCGGAGTCGAGGTCGCTGATGACGTCGTCCCAGATCTCGTCCACGAGGGCCTCGTTCCGGGTGGCCCAGGCGTCGACGAGGTCGCCCCAGATGTAGCGGACGGTGATGGACCGCTGGTTGAGGGTGGGGCGGGACCGCTCGGCGGGGACCTGGCTCTGGTCGACGGGGTAGATCTCCATCCGGCGGCCCCGGCCGTCGTTGTCCAGGTGCCGCTTGAGCCAGCCTGATCGGATCAGGTTGTCGCGTCGGCGCGACCAGTAGGCGCTGTCGATGCGTTCGCGGTTCGCGGGTGTCGGGGTGATCTTTCCCTTGTCGCGCATCCAGGCACGGATCGTACGGGCGGAAACGCCTTGCTCCTTCAGCGCGGTGCGGCCGGCGGCGCTGTCGAGGTAGCGCAGGCGGGCGGCGAGTCCGCGCCGAGAGGTGATGGGCGAGGCGACACCGGAGGCATAGACGATCCGGTTCAGCTCCACGATCAGGGCCTGGCCGCCCTTCACCCCGTGGGCGTTGAACTTCCCGATGTCGCCCCACCGGGCCCACAGGTCCGGCGATCCCGGCATCAGCTCCTACCCCCCAGGGTGTAGGTGGACTTTTCCTTGACCTGGGCCAGGTCCCGGCCTTCAGGGAAGACTGATCGCCAGTCGCCCACGACGTGGAGCTCATCGGTGCCGGAGATTTCCACGATCTGAAGTCCTGCCTTGTGCGCCTTGTGGGCCTTCATCCACAGATTGGCGAACGCCTTCGCGCGAATGATGTGCATCCAGTCCGGGCGGCGGATTTCACGATTCGCGCTGGACTCACCGATGGTCGACACGAACTTAGAATACATGGCCTTTACGTAGCTCACTGACAGTTCGTCGCCGTCCGCAAGGGCGTTCTTCCGTGATTCGGCCAGCGCACGGCGAAGCTTTTCCAGCAGTGCTTCGGAGGCACCGGAGACCAGCGAGCGGTGGATCACGGGGGCATCGGCGAGGCCTTGCCGCGCACAGTCGAGCAGGAGGCGGAGCGTGGACTCGCTCACCCACAACTCCCCCGGCTCCATCCGGTTGCCCAGCGGGTTGGGGAGATCGCTGTGTTCCCAGGCGGGTGGGGTGATGAGGTGGACGCCGGCTTTCCTCGCGTCGTGAGCGCCGCTGGTGTCCTCGCGGAGTTGTCCGATCGGCAGCCAGCACTTGAGCGCGGACAAGTAGGCCGCGTTCATGTCCAGCGCGGTCACCTCGATGGATTCGCCGCGCTTCGCCGCGGCCAGTAGTCCCGCGTTGCGCCATTTCGGGCGGCCCTCCCAGATGTCGTCCGCGCCCTTCTGGGACTTCTTCCGCAAGATTTCCTGCGTGGGAGGGAATTCCGAATGCTCGTAGCGGCCGCCCACCCGGGAGGCTTTGAAGAGTGCCATCACATCCGGAATCGCGGCCTTGATCAACGCGCCCTGTGCGACCGCGACGTCGCCGCCGTACTCGGCCAGCACTTCCTCCACCCGGCCGGTGATCTGTTCCATCAGCGTCCCGGAGGCGTATCCGGGCGCGTTCCGCCGCGTGGCGGACGGCGCCTCGGGTGCGACCGGCGCCGGATCGGTGGGCGCCGGCGGGGCGGGCGCCGGTGGGGCCGGCGAATCGACGGGGGCCGGGACGGTCGGATCTGCGGAGGCGGGTTCCTCCGCGGCTGCGGCCTGAGTGGTGGTCTGCGGCGGCTTGTTCGTCGCGGCGATCGCCGCCGCGCACTCCTCGGCACTCAAGTGCTGCGGGAATCCGTCGAGTTCGACGTGAGCCGGCTGCCCGCACAGTACGCACAGGCCCACCTGTCGCGCGGGGGCGGCGGGCGGGGACATGGGTTGTACCGGTGACACGGGTGGCACGGGGATTGCCTCGCCCAAGGAACCGGCGGGGCCGCCGAGGTCGACGGAGTCGGCGGGGAGCGGTACCCCGGCGACAGAGGCCAACGGCTGCATGCCGGCCTGCTGAAGACTGGGCGTCACGCCATGCAGGACACCGACCGCGTGAGTCGGCCCGGCCAGCAGATCGAGCACGTGCAGACGATAGTGAGCCGCAAGCAGATCGACGTCCTCCAGCGACCAATGCTGACGACCTGACTGCTTACGGGACACCTGCGCCTGCGCCTGCCCGATACCGGCCGCCAGATCGCCCTGCCGCTCACCGGTCCTGGCCATCAGCGCAGCGACCGTCAGCCTCAGGATCTCCTCCACACCCATCACAGCTCCGAACCTAGCATTCCGAATACTGAAACCGTATACGGAATGCGCTAACGACATCCCTGTTCCTCAGGCGTGGGCGCGCCGACAGCCCGGGGCCACGGCCGCAGCGCTTGGTGAGCTGGTGTGCCTCTACGCGAGGTCCCGGTGGCAGTTGGTGTGCCACCGCCAGGAGGCCCACACCTCGTCACCGAGGCAGATGGATCCGCACAGGACGGGTACTGCTCTCGGGTTCACGCTTGCTGCTGGGCGCGAACGCTTTCGCGGTCCGGGCTGGTCGCCATGGTCGCCGACGGGGCGGTGCGGGGCCAGGTCCAGGCGTACCGCAGGATGAGGGCGAGAACGATCACTTCCAGTGCGACGCCAAGCCCGTAGAAGTACGTCCAGGACTCGCCCACCGCGTTGAACGCCGCGAAGGGGACCTGTACTGCGGCCACGATGAGGTTCGTGACGCGGTTCGCCCGGGCGGGCAGCGTCATCGACAGCACGACCATGAGGATCGGGATCGCCATGAGCGCGAGGAAGGCGGTCAACAACGTCTGGCTGATGTCGAACTCCCAGACGACACCGCCCTCGATGTCATCGATGACGCCGGGCTTGAAGAAGGCGAGAATGTCCACGTAGACGTACAGGAACATGAAGCTTGTCCACGCTGCGGCGAGCTTGACTCTCACCGGGATCCGCGGGTCTTCCAGTGCGGTGGTGGTGGGTTGACGTGTTCTCATCGTGGGCTCCGTTGCTGTGGTGAGGATCGGTAGGTCCACGGTCGCTGAGCCCGGCGGCGGCCACATCGGCGTCGAGGCCGGACCCGCCTCGGCCGTTGGAAGGGGCGGCGTCTCGTTCTTTCGGTCGGTCCCCGACGCCTCGGCGGTCCCTAGACTGGGTGGGTGACCACCAACGCCCTGAGTTCGCTGTGGGCCGAGCCCCGCGCCACGGACGCTCCCGAACGGGTGTCGCGCGACTGGGTGCTGGTCGGCGTGTTGATGGTGACGGCGCTGCTCGAGGGAGTCCTCCGGGACGATGTCGCCTGGCGGCCGTTCGCGACGATCGTGGCGGTCGGACTTGCGCCGGTGCTGCTGTGGCGGCGCACCCACCCGTTGGCCTGTGTCGTGGTGGCCTTCGGCACCGTGATGGCGTTGGGACTGGCGAGCCTGCTGGGCGGGGCCCCGAGCGTGGGCCTCGACACGATGATCTACATCCTGGTGCTCGTCTACGCGCTGGTCCGCTGGGGCTCAGGGCGCGAGATCGTGATCGGCCTGGCGGTGGTGGCGGTCGCTGCGGTAATCGGTACGGTCGCCGACTACACCGGGCCGGCCGACGTCATCGGCGGGTTCGCCATCCTGGCGGCGGCGGCGGACGGAGCGGCGTTCCGCTACCGCGCCGAGAGCTGGCGCCGGGCGTTGGCCCAGAGCCGCAGCGAGGAGCGGGTCGGCCTCGCGCGCGAGCTGCACGACATGGTCGCCCACCACGTCTCGGCGATCGTCGTGCAGGCGCAGGCGGGCCGGGCGATGGCCGGGCAGCGACCTGAAGCGGCGCTCGAGGCGCTGGCGGTCATCGAAGGGGAAGCGTCGCGGACGCTCGCGGAGATGCGGGTGATGGTCCGGGTGCTGCGCGACGGAGCGCCGGCGGAGTACGCCCCCCAGCCCGGCGTCGCCGACCTGGTGTCCCTCGCCCGACGCGCCCCGGTCCCGGTCGTCGACGTAGAGTTGCCGGATGACCTGGACGAACTTCCGCCCCAGGTCGACTCGGCGGTCTACCGGCTGGCGCAAGAGGCGCTGACCAACGCCCTGCGGCACGCCCGCAACGCCTCGCGCGTGGAGATCCGAGTCGTCGGGGGCGAGGGAAGGCTGCGACTACGCGTGACCGACGACGGACAGATCGACCCGGCACGGTCGGTGAACCACGGCTTCGGGCTGCTGGGGATGAACGAGCGCGTGCAGCTGCTCGGCGGCACGCTGCGTGCCGGGCCGGCGCCCGAGGGCGGGTGGACGGTCGACGCCGAACTGCCGACGAAGGTACGCCGATGACGGTGCGCGTGCTGGTGGCCGACGACCAAGATCTGGTGCGCACCGGCCTGTCGATGATCCTCGACGCGCAGCCCGACATCGAGGTCGTCGGCCAGGCCGCCGACGGCCACGCCGCCGTCGAGCTGGCGCATCGGCTCCGCCCCGACGTGTGCCTGGTCGACATCCAGATGCCCGGGCTCGACGGCATCGAGGTGACTGAGCTCCTCGCAGGGCGGGGCGTCCCGGACCCGATCGCGGTAGTGGTGATCACGACATTCGACCTCGACGAGTACATCCAGGGCGCGCTCCGGGCCGGCGCCCGAGGCTTTCTGCTCAAGGACGCCGGGCCGGAGCTGCTCGTCCAGGCCGTCCATGCCGCCGCCGTCGGCGATGCCCTGATCGCGCCGAACATCACCCGGCGGCTGCTGGCCACCCTCGCCGCCAGGGAACCGTCGAGCCGACGGACCCAACCGATCGAGCCGCTCACCGAACGCGAGGAGGAGGTGCTGACGCTGGTCGCCCGTGGCCGCACGAACGCCGAGATCGCCGCCGAGCTATTCATCGGCTTGACGACCGCCAAGACCCACGTCGCCAGTCTGCTGACCAAGATCGGCGCCCGAAACAGGGTCGAGATCGCGATGTGGGCGTACGACACCGGCCGGGTGGGGGACTGATCGGCCATGTAGGCGTTGGCCTCGGCCTCCGGCGCGGCGGCCGGCATCCGCCGCACGCCCTTCCGGACGATCTCCGGTTGAACGGATTGCGCCGGTCGGCGCCGTGCCGGTCTCCGTGGTCGTCACGTCAACGCCGGTTTGGATCGCTCCCGCGTCCCGGGTGGTCCCTTCCCCTCCTGGCGGGGTTCATCGCGGGAGCCGCCCCGCGGTCGGTGCTTTCTGTGTGTCGTCAGACGACGCGGAGGATGCTCTTGCCTTGGGTTGTGCCCTCGGCGAGGTGCTGCACGGCCGTGGCCAGGTCTCCGAGGGCGTACTCGGTGGTGATGTTCATGCGGACCGTGCCGTCGGCGACGAGGTCCAGTACGCGGCGGGTGCTGTCGGCGATCCGCTCGGGGTGGGTCCGGCTGAGCAGGTTGCCGTTGTAGGTCACGAGTGACTTGCCGTGCATGAGGAGGTCGTTGGCGTTGGCGAGGACGGGTTCGTACGTGGCGAGGTTGCCGTATGCCACCAGCCGGCCGTGTGCCGCGAGCTGATCGAGGCCGGCGGTGCGGGTCGAGCCGCCGACCGGGTCGAGGATGACGTCGGGCTTCTCGTCGCCGAGCTTGGCCGGGAACTCCTCGCGGAGCAGGAGCCGGTCGTACCCGAACTGTGCGGCGTAGTCGGCCCTGTCGGCAGTGCTGACCACACCGGTGATCCGGCCTGCTCCGGCCAGTCGGGCGAACTGGACGGCGAGCGTGCCGACCGAGCCGGCGGCGGCGTGGATCAGCACGCTCTCGCCAGGCCGCACGTTCGCGGCGGTGTTGATCAGGTCGTAGGCGGTCGGTGCGCCCCACCCGAGACCTGCGGCTGTCCTCAGCGGCATGCCGCCGATGCCGAACGTGAGCGTGGCGGGCGCCAGGACCACTTCGGCGTAGGCACCGGAGGTAGTCAGCGCGGTGACGGCCTCACCGACACGGCGTGCGTCGACGCCCGCGCCGACCGCGACGATGTGCCCGGATGCCTCGAATCCCGGGACGAAGGGGCGAGGTACGGCGAACTGGCCGTCCCTGACCATGGTGTCGCCCCATTGGATCCCGGCGTAGGCCACACGGATCGCCACCTGGCCGGGGCCGGGGGTGGGCTCATCGAGTTCGGCCACTCGGTAGTGGTCGGCGGCGTCGAGAACGACAGCCTTCATGGTTACAGCCCCCTGTGTTGACTCAGTATCCTTACAGTCGAGAACGGTAGGCATATAAGGTTCCTGAGTCAACCCATGAACCTGTCAATGGAGTGGGAGTACGCGGTGGAAGCTCAGATCGAGAACGACCTCTGCACCCGAATCAGGCGGTCGGAGCAGGCGTTGATGGCGCACCACGAGGCAGTGCTGCGTGCCTACGGTCTGACCATGACGCAGTACACCGTCCTGTTGGTCCTCTCACGCGAAGGCGGCATGTCGGGCGCCCAAGTGGCCCGCGCCTGCGGCGTCACGCAGCAGAGCATGAGCAGCGTGCTGAGCAACATGGAGACCAAGGAACTCATCCGCCGCGAGACGTCCCCCGTGCACGCCAAGGTGCAGATCGCCACCCTCACCGATGAGGGCCAGGCGTTGCTGGACCGCGCCTACCAGGAGGTGATCGTCCTTGAGCACGCGCTCGAGGACGCGTTCACGCCCTCCGAACACGCCTCACTCTGCGCACTTCTGGAACGCGCCACCACCGTCCTGATCCAGCAGACGCGCCACGCGGCAGCCCCGCCCGCCGGCTGAGCCCGCGGCCGCCACACGCGCGGGCACCCCATCACTCGTACCCGCTCCGGAAGATCGGTCACCCCGCCCGCGACGCCTGCCTGTTCTGCCGTGCCCGTGGTGCTGAACGAACCCAGCCGGCGGTGATCGATGGTCCGGTCCGCCGCCGGTGGCCGTCCATGTGCCTCTGTCGATCCGACGGCCTGGTGACGAATGATGGAGCGGGACGAAGCCCAGCGGCTCGCGGTGGCGTGGAGCCTGGAGGAGCGGCATCTCTGGAGGAACCCGAACGCCTGACGAAGCTGCGGCACGTCCACGTCCGCGCGGCAGTCGACCCTGCCACGGAGCGCCGGCCCGGACCCGCCGGCTCGGCGGCCTGTTGTCTGAACGCCGGGCCCAGCTTCTGCTCCGGAGGCCGTGGCGCACGGATTTCTCGTCAGAGCACCTGGTGAGCGGGGCCGCCGGCGATGTGGGCGGTGAGCCGACGGAACGGCCGTACACTCGCTCCATGGGTCGCACGAGTTCGACGAGGCAGTGCCTGTGGCAGGCCGCCTCCGGAGTGCGTCCGGCCGTTGTCGACCCGGCCACCTCCGCTGACGTCGAGGCGCCGCCGACCCTCCGTATCGCGCTCCACGGCCACGGCTAGCGCCCCTCTCCCCCGGCGCGCCGCTCTCCGCGCCGTACGCCGGCCCCCTCCCGGGCCGAGCCCGCCCCCGCTCCACGTCACCACAGCAGCGTTCCGGCGTTCGCCCGGCGCTGCCGCCCGGCTACGGCCGCACGACCGGGCCGGGCCACCTCGAAGGGATCATTGTGAAGCTGAGCGCATTGCTGGCCGGGCAGGAGCACCAGGTACTCCAGGGAGACCCGCGCAGCACGCCGATCACCGCGGGGACGACCTTCGACGTGCATCGGGTGACGCCCGGTTGCCTGTTCGTCGCCGTGCCCGGACACCGGGAGGGCGGGCCCGGCTCCGTGGCGCCCGCGCTCGCTCGCGGAGCGGCCGCCGTGCTCGTCGACGGCACGGAACCGGCGCTCTCGGCGACGGTGTGGCCGCCGGGCACGTGCGTCGTGCGGGTGCCGGACACCCGCAGGGCGGCCGCGATCGTGACCTCCCGCTACTTCGGTGAACCGGGGCGGCAGATGGACGTGGTGGCGGTCACCGGCACCAACGGCAAGACATCGGTCTCGTACATGGTCGAGTCCGCCCTGCGGATCTCCGAGGGCGCGACGGTGGGCGTCATCGGGACGGCCGGCAGCCGGATCGGCGACGAGCTCATCCCGATGCCACGCACCGTGCTGACCACCCCGGAGTCGCCGGACCTGCAGTACCTCCTGGGGTGCATGCGCGACCGCGGGGTCGGCAGTGTGGTGCTCGAAGCCACGTCGATGGGCCTGCTGACACACCGGGTGGACCGTACGTTCATCGACGTCGGGGTGTTCACCAACCTGACCCAGGACCACCTCGACGACCACGGGACGATGGCGAACTACCGCGACGCCAAGCTCCGTCTCTTCCAGGGGCTCTGCCGGCACGCGGTGGTCAATGCCGACGATCCGGTGGGCGCCGGGATCGTGGCGATGATGCCGGGTGCGGTGACCACGTACGCCCTGGACCGGCCGGCGGACTACCGGGCGACCGATCTCGTCGTCAGCGCGTCCGGCACGCGGTTCACCCTGCACCACGGCGGCCGTACGTATCCGGCGTCGATCCCCGTCCCGGGGCGGTTCTCCGTGGCCAACGCCCTCGCCACCCTGGCCACCTGCCACGTCCTCGGACACGAGCTGGGCGACCTGGTGACCGCGCTCGACCGGATGCCGCCCGTCCCCGGCCGGTTCGAACGCTTCGAGACCCCGGAGGGTGCGTCCGTGATCGTGGACTACGCCCATTCCCCGGACTCCCTGGACAAGGTACTGACCACCCTCCGCGGCTACGCCCGGGGCAGGATCATCACCGTCTTCGGCTGCGGCGGCGACCGGGACGACACGAAGCGGGCCGACATGGGACGGATCGCCGGGACCCACTCCGACCTGTGCGTCCTCACCTCGGACAACCCGCGCAACGAGGACCCGCAGGCCATCCTGGACCAGATCGCCCCCGGCCTCGCCGCGACCGGTACGCCGTTCGAGCGGATCGCCGACCGTCGCGAGGCCATCGCGTTCGCACTGTCGGCGGCGAGCCCCGAGGACACCGTCCTGATCGCCGGCAAGGGCAGCGAGCCGCACCAGATCGTCGGCGAGGAACTGCTGCCCTTCAGCGACATGGCCACCGTGCGTGAACTCGCCTTCGGGCGGAGCCTGCGGGGCTCGTCCCACGTCAGCGTCTCGGGTGCGGACGCGAGCCGTGGAGGCGGCGCGGCGCCGGCCGGCTGATCCGGGCGTTCGCCAGGGGCTCGGTGGGTCGGCTCCGGTGCGGAGCGGAGCCTTGCCGGGTCCTGGAGCGCTCAGGCCCCGTGCGCCGCCCCGGTGCGCTCCTCGTCTCCCATCGAAGGTGCGCAACGGGCCAGGTGGGTCGAAAGTGGAAGTGACTCGATCAGACGAACAGGAAGCTGGTCGCCATCGCGCCACCGTGGGCACCGCCCACGTCATGACGGCAGCGGACCACATCGGAGGAGACCGCGGAGCCCTTGGCCGCCCTGGCGCCGGTGCCGGACAACACGATGGCCGCAGGGCCAGGCAGGAGGGCCCTCGATGCCCCAGCAGTCGACCACGGCGCTGCGTGCCGCACCCCACGCCACACCCGAGGAGCGCGCAGCTCTCGGCAAGGAGGCGCGGCGCAGCTCGCCGCGATCGGGCCATGCGGTGTACGAGCCGTCTCCTGACAGGCCGGACCCGCTGACGATCCTGGAGGCGCAGTCCGCGACCCGAGTGCCCGAGCTCGTTCCCATCCGCTACGGCCGTATGACGGAGTCCCCGTTCCGCTTCTACCGGGGTGCCGCCGCGATCATGGCCTCCGACCTGGCCGCCACCCCGCGCTCGGGATTCACGGCCCAGCTGTGCGGGGACGCGCACATGCTGAACTTCCGTCTCCTCGCCTCGCCGGAACGGCAGCTGATGTTCGACATCAACGACTTCGACGAAACACTGCCGGGTCCCTGGGAGTGGGACGTCAAGCGGCTGTCGGCGAGCTTCGTCATCGCGGCCCGGGCGAACGGTTTCGACGACGTCGAGCGCGAACGCATCGTCCGGCGCACAGTCCGTTCGTACCGCGAGGCGATGATCCGCTTCGCGGGCATGCGTACGATCGACGTCTGGTACGCGAAGATCGACGCGGAGCGCCTCGAGTCCCTGGCCACGGACCGTCTGCACAAGCGCGGCCGGAAGAACCTGGCCCGCGCCCTGGAGAAGGCGCGCGGCCGAGACAGTCTGCAGGCCTTCGACAAGCTCACCGAGACGGTCGACGGACGGCCCAGGATCGCGGCGGATCCCCCGCTGCTCATCCCCGTCGACGACCTGCTGCCGGACGCCGAGCGCGGCGCGCTGGAGCGCCAGTTCCGGGGATTGATCGAGCGGTACGGCCTCACTCTCCCTTCCGACCGGCGCACGCTCCTGTCGGACTACCGACTGGCGGATGTCGCCCGCAAGGTGGTCGGCGTCGGCAGCGTCGGTACCCGCTGCTGGATCTTCCTGCTCCTCGGCCGGGATGACCAGGACCCGCTCTTCCTCCAGGCCAAGGAGGCGGACACCTCCGTGCTCGCCGCACACGTCGGCGCGAGTACGTACCGCAACCAGGGCGAACGGGTGGTCGCCGGCCAGCGGCTGATGCAGGCCACCAGCGACATCTTCCTCGGCTGGGAGCGAGTGGACGGCATCGACGGCAAGAAGCGCGACTTCTACGTCCGCCAGCTGCGCGACTGGAAGGGCATCGCCCTTCCCGAGACGATGAACCCGAGGCGCATGCGCGCGTTCGGCGAGGTGTGCGGGGTCACGCTGGCCCGTGCGCACGCCCGGTCCGGCGACCGGATCGCGATCGCCTCGTACCTGGGCAGCGGCGACTCCTTCGACCGGGCGCTCGCCGTCTTCGCGGAAGCCTACGCCGACCAGAACGAGCGCGACCACCAGGCCCTCGTCGACGCCGTCGCCGCAGGCCGGCTGCCCGCGGAGGAACTGCCCGCGACCTGATGACGGGGAGGTCTCCCGGGAGTCGTACGGAGTCGCCGATCCGATGCCGAGAGGCTCGACGCGGGGGGCCTCGGAGGCACCGTCGAAGCGACGCGGGGGGCCTGAGGGTCAGGCGGCGGGCGGGGAGACGAAGATCCGCTCCAGCAGGGTGTACAGCGAGTCCCGGTCCTGGTCGCTGAGCCTGTCCAGGCCCTCCTGGGTGGTGCGCATTCGCGCGCGGATCGCGTCGGTGACGCGCTCGCCCTCGGCCGTGAGGATGACGTTCTTGACGCGCCGGTCGGAGGCGTCGGCCTCGCGGCGCACCAGGCCGCGCTTCTCCAGCCGGTCGATGATCCCGGTCATGTTGGAGGCGTCGCAGGTCATGGTCTCGGCCAGGGAGCGCATCGCGGCCGGTCCCCGGCGCAGCACGGTCAGGGCCTTGCCCTGGCTCGCCGTGAGGTTCTCGCTCGCCGCCGCGACGGTGAAATCGCCGTAGTAGACGCCGAGCGACACGGAGAGCAGCTCCATGAGCTGGGCCGTTTCGACGCGGGGAGCTTCTGTCATGAGGGCCACTCTACCCGGAGATACTTGACTATCTCAACCAATGACCTCTACCGTCCCCTCGTTGCATGAAGTTCTCAAGCATCAAGGTTGTCAAGTAGTTGCCCCGAGGAGCGTCCCTGTGACCGTCACCGCGTCCCCCACCTCCCGCGCCGCCGAGATCCTGTCCCGGCCCGTCTCGCTGAACGGCCTGACCGTCCCGAACCGCATCGCGATGGCGCCGATGACGCGCATGTTCTCCCCCGGCGGGGTCCCCGGCGAGGACGTGCTCTCGTACTACGCCCGCCGCGCCGCCGCCGGCGTGGGCCTGATCGTCACCGAGGGGACCTACGTCGGCCACGAGTCGGCCGGGCAGAGCGACCGTGTGCCGCGGTTCCACGGTGAGGAGCAGCTGGCGGGATGGGCGAAGGTCGCCGAGGCCGTGCACGCGGCGGGCGGCACGATCGTGCCGCAGCTGTGGCACATCGGCATGGTGCGCAAGCAGGGTCAGGCGCCCTACGCCGACGCCCCCGCGATGGGCCCCTCCGGCATCCGCCCCGACGGTACCGAGGGCACTGGCAAGGCCATGACCCAGAGCGACCTCGACGACGTCATCGGCGCCTTCGCCGAGGCCGCCGCGGCCGCCGAGCGCATCGGCTTCGACGGCGTCGAACTGCACGGCGCCCACGGCTACCTCATCGACCAGTTCCTGTGGTCGGGGACGAACCGCCGTACCGACGCCTACGGCGGCGACCCCGTGGCCCGTACGAAGTTCGCGGCCGAGATCGTGAGCGCGGTCCGCGCGTCCGTCTCGCCCGACTTCCCGGTGATCTTCCGCTACTCGCAGTGGAAGCAGGACGCCTACGACGCGCGGCTCGCCCAGACCCCGCAGGAGCTGGAGGCGATCCTGGCCCCGCTCGCCGCGGCCGGCGTCGACGCCTTCCACGCCTCGACCCGCCGCCACTGGATCTCCGAGTTCGAGGGCTCGGACCTGAACCTGGCGGGCTGGACCAAGAAGCTCACCGGCAGGCCCACCATCACCGTCGGCTCGGTCGGCCTCGACGGCGACTTCATCCACGCGTTCGCGGGCGAAGGCGCCCCGGTGCAAAGCATCGACGACCTTCTCGACCGCCTGGAGCGGGACGAGTTCGACATGGTCGCCGTCGGCCGCGCGCTGCTCCAGGACCCGGAGTGGGCGGCGAAGGTCCTGGCGGGGCGGACCGACGAGCTCAAGCCGTACGACGCGGCCGCGGTGAAGACGCTGAGCTAGCCTCGAAGTCCGCGAGGGCTCACCGACGGAGCCGGCCGGATTCCCGACGGAACCGGCCGGATCCCCGGCCCAGCCGCCCGGATTCCCGGCTGAAGGGTCCCGACGGCCGTTGCGGGGAAGGCCGGGCGTGGCGAGCATGGCGACGACCAGTCCCCGGGCGGACGTCTCGGGCCTCACCCTCACCGGCCGGGTACGCACCCGCGCCGCCACCGACACCTACGCCGTCCTCCTGGAAGCCACCGCCCCCGTCCACGCCCGCGACCTCGCCGATCAACTCGGCCTCGGCCCGACCGGCCCCCTCACCCCCGGGACCGGCGACACCCTCACCCACCATCTGACACCCACCCCACCTCAGGACCCGCCTGCCGCCTGACTCTCACCCCAACTCGGCAGCCGGAAGCGCGGGATGACGGCGCGTCGACTGACAGGTGGGCAGGCGGACCACTGCGACGGACCGCGGTGCTGCGGTCCCGGGGGCTCAGGGGAGGAAGGTCACCGCCGGGAAGGCCGGGGACGGCCCGTCGAGCAGGTGCCCCCGGCGGTGGCGCAGGTGCTCGTCGAAGAACGCGAGCGGGTACGCCTGCTGGATCTTGACCGCCTGGTCGGGATCGAGGGTGCCGATCACGTCCTGGAGCTGCTGACCGCTCCATCCCAGTACTTTCGCCACCTGGGGGAACAGTGCCTCGTTGTCGCCGTACGAGACGTGGGCGGCGCCCTCGGCCCGGATGTTCGAGCGCCACCCCCGCAGGTGCGACCAGAAGGCGGCGGCCTCGGGATCCGTGGCCCGGGTGAACTCGGCGGACATCATCATGAGCGGCCTGTCCAGGTCGCCGGCGAGCGGCGGGTTCATCCGCATCGGGCCGTCGAGGCTCAGCCCGGCCCTGATGCGCTTGTCCGCGAGCGTGGCGCAGGCGGTGGCCGTCCCGCCCTTCGACCAGCCGAACGCGCCCATGCGCCGCGGGTCGAGTGCGCCGAGGAGCCCGGCCGGCAGCTCCCTGCGGTCGGCGTCGGGGTTGCATCCGGCGGCGAGCTCCTCGACCCGATCCAGGACGAAGCGCACGTCGGCGGCGAAGTCCCCGGGCAGCGTCGGCGCCTGCCTGTCGCGGAGCGGTACGGCGATGCGGCCGTCGGGGAACTCGGTGTACGTGTCGTACTGGTGAGCCACCGTCACCACCGCGTATCCGTGGCTGGCGAGCTCTTGGACCGTGACGGTGTGGTCGCCCTGGTGGCTGTGCGCGCCGTGCGAGAACACGACGACGGGCAGCCGCCGGCCCGTCCGCCGCACCGGAGCACCCACGTGGCCGGCGGTGAGCGGCCCCGAGGGGGCCAGTTCGCTGAACCCGGCGTCGGCGAGGAACGCCTGAAACGCGCCGGTCGGCATCCAGGGCGCCACCGGGTACCGCCGGACGTCCCGGGCGGGGTACCAGACGGCGGCCATCAGCTCGCGGAAGCGCCCGGGACCCGCGATGCCGTCCGGACGGGACCGGTCGACGAGACGCAGCTGGATCGTGCCCACCGGGTGCGGTCCGGTGGGTACGGGCAGCAGGAGCCGCGGCGCGGCGGCGGCCCCGGCGGGGAGCGCGGCTCCCAGCATGCTGCGACGCGTCACGCCGTTCCGACGGATGAACGGCGTGGTGGCCATGAGCCCTCCCGTGGCGACTGATCGTCAACTGCGCTGCCACGGGCGGTCCGTGGGCACGTTGGAACGCTGTCACGTGCCCCTCCCGCGCGGCATCGGCCCACGGATTGACTGCGTCGCGAGGGCATTGACCCACGGGTTTACACCCTGGGGCTGATGCGGTCGGCGCCCGGCGTTCGGCGCCGCTTTCGGAAATCGAGTGGCGCCGGGATCTACGGCGGTGCCAAGCTGGCCGCACACCGAAGGGGTGTAGCTCAGATGGCCAGAGCGCCGGTCTCCAAAACCGGATGCCGCAGGTTCGACTCCTGTCACCCCTGCCATGCCCCTGTCCCTCACACCGCGGGGCAGTACGCTCACGCCGTCTCCGCTCCCCCGTGCGACCATCGTGAGAACGTCCACGGGGCCACGCTGTTCCAGCACCCCGAGAGCGACGGAATCACCCCGACCGGGATCACCTACCCGCTGCCCGGCAGCCCTGGGCCGGTCCTCCTGGTCTTCACCGCCGAACCCGGCACCGCCGTCGCGGAGCGCCTCCAGCTCCTCGCCTCACTGCGCTTGCCAGGCGCGGCAAGTCGCTCACGGCGAAGGTGCGGCTCGCCGCTCACACAGGCGTACGGCGAGGGCGGCGATGTCGTCGTCAAGACGCCCCTGGGTGTAGCGAAGAAGATCGCGGTGAAGCGCCGTGAGCAGCTCGCGGGGTGGTGTCAGGGGCTGTCGGCGGGTCCAGGCCGCCAGCGGGAAGAACTCGCCGTGCCGGTCGCGGGCCTCGGCGATCCCGTCGGTGTAGAGGAGCAGCAGGTCACCCGGGGCGAAGGCGCAGCTGTCGACGTTGTAGTGGTCACCCAGCAGGTCGGCGAGGCTGAGCAGGGGCGAGGGGGTCTTCGACTCGAGGACGCGCAGGGTCGCGCGGTTCAGGAGCAGCGGGGGTGGGTGTCCGCAGTTGAGTACGTCGATCCGCCCGCCGTCGTTCGGAATCTCGACGAGAAGCGCGGTGGCGAAGCGCTCCATCGTCCCGTCGGGGGGAAAGGCCCCGTTGTACCGGGTGCAGCTGGCGTCGAGCCTGCGCGCGATCTCGACCATGTCGGTCTCGCTGTGGGCCGCCTCACGGAAGGCGTTGACGATGGCCGCGGCCGCTCCCACTGCCGGCAGCCCCTTGCCCCGCACGTCCCCGATGAGCAGCCTGACGCCGTGCGGCGTGTCGAGGGCCTCGTAGAAGTCCCCGCCGATGCGTGCCTCGGCGGCGGCCGCGAGGTACAGCGACTCGATCTCGACGTTCCTGAAGCGGCGTGGCATCGGGCCGAGCACCACCTGCTGCGCCGCGTCGGCGACGAGCCGCACCTGCAGGAGGGTGCGTTCCCGCTGGAGCCGCACATGGCTTCCGTACGCCGCGGCGACGGTGACGGCGATGATCCCCGCGGCCGTCCACCATGTTCCGAGGTCGGGGAAGACGAGGCTGAGGCCGATCATCAGCGCCAGGCAGACCGTGCCGAGCAGGACGGTGGGCAGGACCGGCCACATGGCGGCGGCCAGGGCCGGTGCGGCGGGCAGGAGGCGGCTGAATGCCATCTCGGGCGGAGTGTTGTAGGCCAGCGCGGCGATCACGACGGTCAGGATGACCGGCGACAGCCGCACAAGCACGCCAGGGCCGTAGCGTCGGCGAAGCCCTAGCCGCAGCCGTAGCCGTAGCTCTCCAGACTCGATCACACCGGACAGAATATCCACATAAGAGGTACATAGCGCCCCGGGCCGTGTCGGGTGGCGGGTGGAGCGGGCCGCGGCCTTCAGCCGACCAGGTGCTCCACCAGGAGGGGCCGCAGACACTGGGCCGAGGGGCGATGAAGGACGCCTGCGGGTGCTGGCCGACGTGTTCTCGCGGCCGTTTCGACCAGTCGCCCCGCCGCGCGGCGGGCGTCAGCCGTCCGTAGCGGCTTCGGCCTCCCATCGCAGCAGGTCTCCCGGCTGGCACTCGAGCACCTCACAGAGCGCGGCGAGCGTCGCGAACCGCACCGCCTTGGCCCGGCCGTTCTTGAGTACCGCCAGGTTGGCGGGCGTGATCCCCACCCGGCCGGCGAGCTCGCCCACGGACATCTTCCGCCTGGCCAGCATCACGTCGACGTCGACGACGATCGGCATCAGATGACCTCGTCCAGCTCGGCCTGCATCCGCGCCGCTTCGACGTCGCGATCGACGGCCTGGGCGAGCAGCATCCGCAGCACGAGCACGATGAGCGCGACCCCCAGGATGGCCACGCCGATTCCGGCCATGATCACGGTGACGCCCGGGTCTTCGCGTTGGCCCGGCGCGTTGATGGCCGTGACCGCGAACCACAGGAGGGCAGCCGCCACGATCGCACCGATCACACCGTCCACGTACCGGAAGGCGGCGAGGGAGAACACGGTTCCGCGTCGCACCATCGCCACCAGCCGCCACACGGAGACCAGCGCGACCTGCGCCGACACCATCCCCAGGATCACGATCACCCGCAACGGGGTCAGGGCGAGCGACCCGTCCTCCGGGTCGTTCCCGCTGACCAACACCCACACCATCAGCGCCTGCACGAACACCGTGCCGACGAGCACCACCGCGAGAACGGCGCGCAACGCACCCACTGCCAGCTTTCCCATGACCCACCCTTACATCGACTTACGATGGGAACCTATCGAATCTCGATAGGTTCAGCAAGAGGGACGGAGGGCGGCGGCGGGTCGCCGGTCGCTATTCGATGCCCGTGTCGCCGAGAGCCTCCAGCACCTGCCGCAGGCCCGCACCCGTGTTCGCGACCAGGTCGCGGTCCACGTCGGCGAGCAGTCGCGCGTAGTTCGCCAGATGGTCGGCGAAGGCGGCCCGGGTGACCTCGTGGCCGCGCTCGGTGAGGCGGATCTTGATGGTGCGGCGGTCCTCGCCGTCACGGACCCGCTCGACCAGGCCCTTCGCCTCCATCCTGTCGATCCGGTTGGTGATCGCACCCGAGGTGACCATGGACGCCTTCAGGAAGGCCCCTGCGGTCAGGGCGTAGGGCGGACCCGAGCGCTGCAGCGTGGTCAGCACGTCGAACTCCCCGTGCTCCACACCGTGGGCGGCGGCCGAGGCCTTGGCGGACTTGTCGATCACCCGGGCCAGCCGCTGGATCCGCCCGAAGAGCTCCACCGGCCACAGGTCCTCCGCGACATCGGGGCGCTCCTTGACCCACTGACCGATGATCGCGTCCACGGCATCACTCATCGCCGCACTCCTCTCCGTAGAAATCCTCTCAACGTTAAGACGCTTGACGTTGAGAGAGTCGAGCTGCTTTTATCTCAACGTTGAGATTATCAAGGCTGAACAACAGGAGCATCCCATGTCCGAGCTCGTCCTCCACCCCGCCGCGCAGGAGCTCCTCTTCCGCCGGGCCCGTACCGCGAACACCTTCACCGCCGAGCCGGTGACCGAGGACCAGATCCGGGCCGTGTACGACCTGGTCAAGTACGCCCCCACCGCCTACAACCAGTCCCCGCTGAGGATCGTCCTCGTCCGCGGCGACGAGGCCCGCGAGCGGCTCCTGGAACACATGGCCGAGGGCAACCGGCCCAAGACCGCCGCCGCGCCGCTGGTCGCGATCCTCGCCGCCGACAACGAGTTCCACCAGGAACTCCCCACCCTGCTCCCGCACTTCCCCCAGGCCAAGGACCTCCTCTTCGCCGACCGCCCCGTCCGCGAGGAGTCCGCCCTGCTCAACGCGACGCTCCAGGCCGCCTACTTCATCCTCGGCATCCGCGCGGCCGGGCTCGCCGCAGGACCGATGACCGGCTTCGACTTCCCCGGCGTCCGCAAGGAGTTCCTGGACGACGACCACACACCGCTGATGGTCGTGAACATCGGCCGCCCGGGCACCGACGCCTGGTTCCCCCGTGCCCCGCGACTCACCTACGACGACGTCGTCACCACCGTCTGAACCGGCTCAGCCCGCGCGCCATCCCCGTAGCGCGCCACACGCCCCGCCACGCACGACCGCACCGCCTCACACACACCGCCTCGCAAGGCCGCACCGCCTCGCAAGCACCGCCTCACACGACCGCACCCCCTCGCGAGCACCGCCGCGCGCCCCCGATCGCCCCGCCCCCTTCCGCCGGAGTCCGCCGTGTCCCTGCTCGACCGCACCCGCCCGCTCCAGACCACCGAGGCGCCACGTCACATCCACGCCCTGTGGCTCGCACTGCTCGCCACGCCCCTCGCCGCGAGCGCCAACAGCCCCGTCCTCGTCCTCCCCGACATGGCCGAATCCTTCGGCGTCCCCACCGCCACGGCGACCTGGCTCGTCACCGTCTTCGCCTGGGCCGTGGCCGTCGGCACCCCCCTCATGGCGGGACTCCTGCGCCGCCGCGGACTGGGCGTCACCCTCCGGCTCGCCGCCGTCCTCATCACGGCCGGCACCGCCGTCGTCGCCCTGGCACCCTGGCTCCCCCTCGCCATGGCAGGCCGCGCCGCCCAGGCGGTGGGGGGCGCCGGCCTCATCACCGCCGCCATGAGCCTGGCGGGCTCGGTCCGCCGCATGGGTGTGATCACCGCGGGCTTCGGAATTCTCGGCGCCGTCGGCCCTCTGCTCGGCTCCACGATCGCCGGCGCGGTCTCCTGGCGCCTCTCCCTCGCCGTCGGAGCGGTCGCGCTCCTCGCCCTGCCGGCCGTCGCACGCCGCGCCGACCTCTCCGCCCCTCGCGACACCACCCCCTTCGACGGCCGCGGCGCCGCCCTCCTCGTCCTCCTCGCCACCGCCCTGGTCCTCATCCCCCGCTTCCCGCTTCCCGCGATCGCCGGCTCCCTCGCGGCCGCCGCGCTGCTGGCCCTCCACGTCCGGGTCCGCCCCACCGGCTTCGTTCCGGCATCACTCCTGCGCACCAGGACCTTCGTCCTGTCCACCCTGCTCGCCTGCACCTTCGCGACCTCGTACTTCACCCTCCTCTTCACCGTCCCGCAGCTGCTCTCCGACCGGACCGACTGGTCCACCTCCACCATCGGCACCGGCCAGCTGATCGCCCTCCTGACCGGCTCGATGCTCTCCATGGCGCTGGCCGCCGCGGCGGCCCGGTGGGGCCGCCCGCGCGTCCTGACCATCCTCCTCACCACCGGAGCGCTGGCCCCGCTCACCGCGCTCCTGACCCCCTGGCCGCCGCTGCTCCTGCCGGCCGCGACGCTCGCCGTACTCACCACGAGCGCCGGCCAGGCCACCCTGGCGGTCTACGCCACCCAGTCCGCACCCACCGCCCAACGCCCCACCGCGATCGGCCTGTTCAACCTCGGCTACCAGCTCGGCGGCGCCTTCGGCCCCGCGATCGCCGCCCTCATCGCTCTCAGCGCCTGAACCACACCACCCGACGCCACGTCCACCCCTCCGCATCCGCCCCCGTACTCGCGCGTGGGGCGGATGCGGAGGGGTGGACGTACGTCGTCACGACCCCCGCGACCGCGTCGACGTCCCCCCGGCCCGCGCCATAAACTGGAAACGGTCTGGTCGCCCCCCTGGAAACAGCGGCACCGACATGAGCGGCGCAGGCAGCGGCGGTGCGGGCAACAGTGCCTGGACAGCAGCGACCTGGACAGCAGCGACCAGAATCTACGGCGGCATCGCGTGCCGGTCACCGACCCGGTGCGGCATGGAGGTGCCGGGAGATGCCCTTCGGAGGCATTCCTTGTCAGTCGAGTTGAACCACACCATCGTCCACGCCAGGGACAACCGGGAATCCGCGGAGTTCTTCGCGGACCTGCTGGGTCTTGAGATCACCGCCAAGTGGGGGCCGTTCGTCGCGGTCGATCTGAGCAACCACGTCACTCTGGACTTCGCCACGATCCCCGCGGACAGGATCACCCCCCAGCACTACGCCGATCCGCACCGCAAGCAGCCCGGCGCGATCAACCACCATGACGGCGGCCACGGCGTGTACTTCGTCGACCCCGCGGGTCACCTCATGGAGCTGATCACCGTGCCGTACGGCGGCCGGCCCTCGTAGGCCACCGCACCGAGGGCCGCGCCCGGCACGGTCCTCGGCCACACCCTCGGTGCCTGTCCCGCCGCCGGCGGCGTCCGCACGGTCATCCGGTGCCGGCGGCGGGTACGTCGTCCCAGGCCAGGGACGACATCCTCCAACCCTCCGGGGTCAGGAGGTACTGGGTGGTCTTGTGGCCGGCACCCTCGAACCATTCGCCTTCGTGGTAGCCGGACTTGCGGTACTCACTGAACCGGTGGGCGATCGATCCGAAGATCTCGGTGCGCGCGGAGACCTCCTCCTCGGAGAACTCCGTCAGGGTCCCGTCGGTGAGCATCCTCTGCCGCGGTTCGATGAACGCGTCGAGGTCGTAGATCACCGGCTCTCCGCCGACGTTGGCGGTGATCCTGCCCTGTGGGATGAACACGTCGCGGATGACGTCGAGTTCAGGTCGCCTGCCCCCGGTGTTGGTGAACGCACCGATGAACACGGCCATCAGTCGGTCGAGTTCGGCCTGGACGCCGGACGCGGACGCTTCCCCGGCAGTCGGCCACTCCTCGGCGAGGACCGACCAGACCTCGATGTCGTGGCGCACCCCTCGGTACGGGGAATGCCGCCGCAGCACACCGTCGCGCCGCATGCCGAGCCGGCGCGCGGCCCCGATGCTGCGGGCGTTGTGCGCCGCGACCCACCACTCGACCCGGCTCATCCCCCGGACGGTGAAGGCCCAGTCGATCAGGGTCCGGCAGGCCCGGTTCACCAGGCCCCGCCCCTCCCCCGCCGGCTCGAGCCAGCAGCCGATCTCGCACACGCCGGAGGTGCTGTCGAAGCGGGTGAACATGACGCCGCCGACCAGAGTGCCGTCCAGCCAGATGCCGAAGATCCCGCCGTTGTCCGCGGCCAGCCGGTCGGCGTAGCGCTGGAGGGTGGCCGTGGCGGAGGGCAGGTCGACGCTGAACGTCGCCCAGGGGATCCACGGGTCGACGGTGTCCCGCGCACGGTCGATGTGGGCGAGGAACTCCGCCGCCCGCCAGGGCTCAAGGGGACGGAGCCGGGCATGGTCGCCGATGGGAAGAGTGAACATGTGAGCATCGCTCCCTCGGTACGTAACAAGCGTTCGGTACGTAAGCTAGCAGCATGCCGCCCGCACCTGGAGACCGTGACGCCCGCCGCGAGGACGTATCCGAGACGGTGTGGCAGGTGCTCGCCGACAAGGGATTCGGCGGGCTGACCCTGCGCGCCGTGGCCACCGCGATGGGCGTCTCGACCGGGATGCTCATGCACTACTTCCCGACCAAACGGGCCCTGATCACGCACGCCCTGGACCTGCTGGAGAAGCGCACCGCGGAACGTCCCCGCCGAGCCCGTCCCGGCGCGGGCCTCGCCACCGTGCGCGTCATGCTGCTGGACATCCTGCCGCTGACTCCGGGCGACACCGCCCGCAACCGGATCTGGGTCAGCTCCTGGGACCTCTCCCTCGCGGACGACGGCCTCGCCGCGGAGCAGGCCGACCGCTACACCCGGCTGCGCTCGGCCCTCCTCCCCCATCTGGAGGCCGCACGCGAGCTCGGCGAGCTGCCGACCGGCACCGATCTGGAGCAACTCGCCGCCACCGCCGTCGCCTTCACGCACGGCCTCGTCGTCCAGGCCCTGTTCGACCCGGCCCGATTCCCGGAGGAGGTACAGATCGCGATGCTCGACGACTTCCTCGCGACGACCGCGCTGCCCCGCCCAGGCACCGGCGGCGATCGGAGGGCCACCGGCCACCGGTAGGCCAACCGGAGGCACGGCCGCGGCAGTTCACCTCGACAGAACTCTTGCCCGGGTGCCTCCGGCTCTCTAATGTGAACCTTCAAATCCCGCGATCGTCATGTAGTGGTCACTTTGAGGGACTGAATTTGAACGCTCAAATCACCTGCCCATCCGATGCCACCCCCCTTGCGGCTCCCGGCCCGGCCGCCGCCGATCGCGGTCCGACGCCGGGCTACCTCGACCACGCCAGGGTCGGCCCGCTCTCCCGTCGGGCCGCCGCCGCACTCACCGCCGCGACCGCGCTGGCCGGCCGCGCGGACCCCGCCGACCTGGAGGAGCTGTTCGCCCTCGGTGACGCCGCCCGGACCTCCGCCGCGCGGCTCCTCGACGCCCGGCCCCACGAGATCGCCCTCGCCCCGTCCACCAGCAACGGTCTGTTCACCGTGGCCGCCGCGCTCCAGGGACCCGGCACCGTGCTCGTGCCCCGTGGCGAGTTCCCGGCCAACGTCTATCCCTGGCTTCGCTTCGCCGGCCGCGGCGGCCCGGACGTCCGCCTCCTCGACCCGGACGGGCAGAGACACATCACCGCCGATCTCCTGCGCCGTCACCTCACTCCCGACGTCACCGCCCTCACCGTCAGCGCCGTCGATTCGCTCACCGGCCATGTGGCCCCGCTCGCCGCGCTCAAGGAGGTCCTCGGACCCGACCGGCTCCTGATCGTCGACGCCATCCAGGGGCTCGGTGCCGTCCCGCTCGAAGCCGACGCCGCCGACATCCTCGTCAGCGGCGGCCAGAAGTGGCTACGGGCCGGCTGGGGCGCCGCCCTCCTGCTGATCCGCGACCGGTGCGGCCAGCGTCTCGCTCCCGGGCTCGGTGGCTGGGCCGGTGTCACGGAGCCCTTCGCGGTTCGGCATCCGGCGCCCGCCCTGCCCGGAGCCGCCGCCCACCTGGCCACCAATCCGGACTTCCCGGCCGCCGCGGCCATCGGCGCGGCCGTGGACGGCCTGCTCGACGAGGGCGGCCCGGCCGTCGTCGGTGCCCGCATCCGGGCCACCCTCGCGGAGCTGCTCGACCGGGCGCGGAAAGCGGGCGCCGAGGTCCTGTCGGACGGGCTCGGTCCCCGGGAGCGGGGCGGAATCGGCACCTTCCGCCTCCCCGGTCATGACCCCGCAACCGTCCATCGCACCCTCGAAGCGGCCGGGGTGATCGCCACGCGCCGGGACGAGTGGATCCGGCTCTCTCCTCATGCCTCCACCCCATCCGTCGCGGCGGACCTGCTCGCGGAGGCACTGCGCACCCTCACCCACTCCACCACTGGCCCTAGCAGCACCACAGGCACCCCAGGCACTACCGGCACCACCAGCACCACCGAAAGCAGCCCCCACGCCCACCCCCGTACCGACGTCCAGGAGCCGACATGTCCCAGCAGCTGACCCGCCGACAGATCCTTCACCTCGCCACCGCCTCCGCCGCCGGGCTCGGTCTCGCCGCCTGCGGCGGTGGCGGATCGGGCGGTGACGGAGGCGGTGCCGACGGCGACAGCGGGAAGATCACCGTCTGGAGCTGGACCACCGCGGCCGAGGCCCTGCGCGGGGTCGTCCCCTCCTTCGAACGGGACAACCCCGGCATCGAGGTCGACGTCCAGGACGTGGGCAACCCCGCCATCTGGGACAAGATCACCGTCGGTCTCGCCTCGGGCGGCAAGGGGATCGCCGACGTCCTGCACATCGGGGTCGACTACCTGCCGGGTTACCTGGAGAAGTTCCCCGATGGCCTCGCCGACCTGTCGAGACTCGGCGCCGACCGGCACAAGGACGCCTTCGTCGAGGGCCTGTGGCCGACCGTCGTGGGCAAGGACAGAGCCGTCCACGCCCTCCCCTGGGAAGTCAACCCCCTCGGGCTGTTCTACCGGCACGACTACTTCGAGAAGGCCGGTGTCGACCCCGCCTCCCTCACCAGCTGGGACGATCTGATAGCCGCGGGGCCGAAGATCCGGGCCGCCACCGGCGCCCAGCTGCTCGGGCTCGACAAGCCCGGCACCACCCAGGACATGGACTTCTTCCAGAACCTGATGCAGCTCCAGGGGGCCTTCTACTTCGACGCCGAGGGCAAGGTCACGCTCGCCTCCCCGCAGGCGGTGCAGGCCCTCACCGTCATCAAGCGGCTCAACGACGCCGGTCTGCTCGCCGACACCGCCGGCCAGGGCACGTGGAAGCGCCTCGTCGGCCAGGGGAAGCTCGCCACCGCCCCGTACCCCGCCTGGGCCATCGAGTACCTGGCCACCAAGTTCCCCGCCCAGAGCGGCAAGTGGCGCGTCATGCAGCCGCCCGCCGCCGTCCCTGGGGGTGGGCGCAGCGCCATCGTCAACTCCACCTACCTGACCGTCTCCGCCACCGGCAAGCGCCGCAAGGCCGCCTGGCGCTTCATCGAGTACGCGCTGACCAAGCCGGCCGAGATCAACCGGATGTTCGCCTCCGGCGGCGTGTTCCCCGCCCTCAAGGCGGCATACGCCGACCCGAAGTTCAGCGCGCCCCACCCGTTCTACGGGGGCCAGCAGGTGCTGCGGTCCTTCGTCACCTCGCTCGACTCCGGTGCGGCCGCGACCAACTTCACGGGTGACTACAGCCGCGCCCTGAAGCTCGCCGCCGACGCCCAGAGCCAGGTGCTGATCAAGGGCGCCGACCCGGCCGAGGCGCTGAAGGCCGCGGCCAAGCAGCTCGCCCAGCAGACCGGTCGGCAGCAGGCGGCCTGACCATGTCCCTCGCCCCGTCCGAAAGCGCCCCCGCCGGAGCGCCCGCCGCCTCGGCCGGCCTGCCCACCGGTCGCCGTGGCCACCGGCGCCCCGGCAGGGCGGCCCGCCCCGGCCGCGCCCGCACCGGCCGGCGCCGGCTGCTGACCCGTGTCTCCGTCCCGTATCTGCTGATCATGCCCGCCGTCCTGGGCTTCGCGGTCTTCAAGGCGTACCCCATCGCGGCCTCGTTCTGGATCAGCCTCACGACCGGCAACGGCGACGCCCGGGAGTTCGCCGGGCTCGCCAACTACCGTCGTCTCCTGGACGATCCGCTGTTCTGGACCGCGTTGCGGAACACCGCGCTGATCCTGGTCGTCCAGGTGCCGCTGATGCTCGGCCTCGCCCTGCTCGTCGCCCTCGGGCTCAACTCCACCAGGGTCTGGCTGCGTCCGCTGTGGCGGCTCGGCGTCTTCGTGCCCTCGCTGACCGGCCTGGTCGCCGCCGGCGTGATGTTCTCCGTGATCCTGAACCACGACGCGGGCCTCCTGAACTGGGTCCTCTCCCTGTTCGGCATCGACCGGGTGAACTGGCTCGGCAGCCCCTTCTGGGCCCGCGTCGGTGTCGTCCTCGTCATCACCTGGCACTACACCGGCTACAACGCCGTGATGTACCTCGCCGGCCTCCAGGGCATCCCCAAGGAGCTGTACGAGGCCGCGATGGTCGACGGCGCGGGGCCGGTCCGCCGCTTCTTCGCCATCACCCTGCCCCAGCTGCGGCCGATCCTCCTGCTCACGGTGGTGCTCTCCACCATCGGCACCCTGCAGCTCTTCGACGAGCCGTACGTCCTCACCGGCGGCGGCCCCGACAACGCCACCCTCACGGTCACCATGTACCTCTACAACAACGGCTTCAAGTACTTCGACTTCGGCTACGCCTCGGCGCTCGCCTACGCGCTCGCGCTGATCGTGTCCGTCCTCGGCGTCCTGCAGGTCCGCCTGATGGGAGAGCGCCGGTGAAGCTCCGCGGACCTCTGCTCACCGTGCTGCTCGCGGGTGCCTTCGGGCTCTGCGTCGGGCCCTTCTGGTGGCTGGCCATGGCCGCCACCCAGGACGACAAGGACGTGTTCTCCTGGCCGCCGAAGCTGCTGCCCGGCGGCCACCTCATGGAGAACCTCCAGGGCCTCCAGGAGTCCATCGGCCTCACGCGCGTCCTCGTCAACACCCTCGTGGTGGCGGGCCTCCAGACCGTCGGCGCGGTCGTCGTCTCGGTCCTCGCCGGCTACGCCTTCGCCAAGTTCGACTTCCGCGGACGCAATCTGTTCTTCGTCCTGCTGCTGAGCACCCTGGTCATCCCCGACGCGGTGATGCTGATTCCGATCTTCCAGATGATGATGGACCTGGGCCTGATCGACTCGTACGAGTCCGTGGTCCTGCCCGGCCTGGTGACCCCGTTCGGCATCTTCCTGATGCGGCAGGCGCTGCGCTCCATGCCCGACGAGCTCCTGGACGCGGCCCGCGTCGACGGCGCGGGCGAACTGCGCGTGCTGTGGCGGATCGTCATCCCGGTCAACCGGCCGATCATCGCGGCGCTCGCGCTGTTCGTCTTCCTCGGTGGCTGGAACCAGTTCGTCTGGCCGCTGATCGCGCTGCGCAGCCCCGAGATGTACACGCTGCCCGTCGCCACCGCCACCCTGCAGGGCCTCTCGACCACCAACTACGCACAGGTCCTGCTCGCCGGTGCCCTCGCCGCCATCCCTGTGATGGCCCTCTTCCTCGTCCTGCAACGCCAGTTCATCTCCGGCCTGCTCGCCGGGGCCACGAAGGAGTGACCACCGTGACCACCGATCCGACGTTCCCCTCCCCTCAGGGCACTTCTCCCCGAGACGCCGCCCCTCGTCATGACGCCGACCCCCAACAGCCCGACTCCCGGCAGCCCGACTCCCGACAGGTCGACCCCCCGCAGCCCGACCCCCGACAGCCCGTCCCGGCCTGGCGTCCTGACGCGTCGGCCGCGGAGAACCTCGCCGCCGTCCACCGCCCCCTCGCCACGGGCCTGTTGCACTCCACCGGGGACCCGCTCGTGCTCCACCTCACCGGGCTCGGCGGTGACCGGTGGGAGGCCACCGTCGCCCGGGTCGAGGACGGCGTGGCCCTGATCGAGGTCTCGGCGGCGCAGGCCGTCACCCTCCGCGCCGAATGGCGCGTCCCCTGCGTCGGGGCCACCGCCTACTGGACCCCGGACACCGACGCCTCCCGCTGGCTGCCGCCGTCCTGGATCACCCCCCGGACGGTCTCGCTGGCCCTCGGCGCGCCCGTCGCCAGCCTGGTCGGCGCCCACGACCGCGCCCTGTGCACGGCCGCCGCCGGGGAGACCGCCGCGCCCGTACGCGTCGGCGCCGGTGTCGTGGAGGAGAGCGGGGAGTTCGCGTTCACCGTCGAGCAGGACCTCGCCCCGGACGCGCCGCCGTTGCGGCTGCGGATCGACCTCAGCGGCCGCCATTTCGCGACCACCCTGCGGGCCGTCACCGACTGGTGGGCCGAGGGCGTGGACCACCCCGGCGTCGCCCCCGCCGCCCGGATGCCCGCCTACTCCACCTGGTACAGCCTCCACCAGAACGTCGACGCCGCAGCCGTCGAGCAGCAGGCCGCCCTGGCCGCCGGCCTCGGCTGCGAGAGCATCATCGTCGACGACGGCTGGCAGACCGCCGACCGCACCCGCGGCTACGCCCACTGCGGCGACTGGGAGCCCAACCCGACGGCCTTCCCCGATCTCAAGGCCCACGTCACCGAGGTCCACCGGCGCGGCCTCGCCTACCTCCTCTGGTACGCGCTGCCGTTCATCGGCCGGCACAACGACGCCTGGGACCGCTTCAAGGACAAGGTCCTGCGCGAGGAGCCCCACCTGGGGGCGGCCGTCCTCGACCCCCGCCACCCCGAGGTCCGCGCCTATCTGATCGACAAGGTCTGCCGCGCCGTCGAGGAGTGGGGCATGGACGGGGTGAAGCTCGACTTCATCGAACGTTTCGCCGTCGCCGACCCGCCGCCCGCGCCGGCCGGCGCCGACGACGTCACCGTCCACGAAGGCCTGCGCCGGCTCCTCGCCGAGCTCGACGCCCGTCTGCGCCGCACCCGGCCGGACGTCATCGTCGAACACCGCCAGCCGTACGTGAGCCCGAGCCTCTGGCCGTACGCCACCATGGTCCGCGCCACCGACTGCCCGCTCAGCCCCGCCGAGAACCGCCAGCGCACCGTCGACTGCCGGCTCACCGCGGGACCGCTCGCCGTCCACGCCGACATGATCATGTGGAATTCCGCCGAGACGCCCGAGTCCGTGGCCGTCCACCTGATCAACGCGCTGTTCTCGGTGCCGCAGATCTCCGTCGACCTCGCCGCGCAGTCCCCCGGCCAACTCGCCGCCCTGCGCTTCTGGCTCGGCGTCTTCCGCCGCCACGCCGACGTACTCCAGCTCGGCGGCCTGGAGCCCGCCCGCCCGGACCTCGGCTACCCCCTGGTGAGCGCCCACGACGACCGCACCACCGTGGTCGCGCGGTACGCGCCGCTGCCCGTCGCCCTCCCGGACCGGGACGGCACGGACGGCCCGCGGACCCTGCTCGTCGCCAACGCGGACCGCGACCCCGTGGTGCTGCTCGTGGCCACCCGGCGGGAACGGGCCCTCGCCCTCGTTCAGGACTGCGGTGGTGAGATCCTGTCCGAGACCGTGCTCGACCTCGTCCCCGGGGTGAACCCGGTGACGGTGCCGACCGGCGGCCTGCTCACCCTGACCCGAGAGCACTGAACGACGAAGGGGCCGGGGACGGCCGTCCGCCGTTCCCAGCCCCTCCGACCACCGCCCCCAGAGGAACGATGACCGCTCGACAGGTGACCATCGAGGACGTCGCACGCGCGGCGGGAGTCTCCCGCCAGACCGTCTCGAACGCCCTCAACGCCCCCCACCGGCTGCGCGACTCCACCCTCGCCCGGGTCACCGCCGCCATCGACGAACTCGGCTACCAGCCCGATCAGTCCGCCCGCAGTCTGCGCACCGGCACCCGCAAGGTCATCGGCTATCCCGCCCCGGCCGACAACCCCGCCGACCCCAACCCCCTGATGGGCGGCTTCCTCCAGGCGCTGGTGAGCGCCGCCGACGCCGTCGGCCACCGCATCCTGCTGTTCCGCTGCGACCCCCAGCGGGGCGTCACGGCGGTCGCCAAGTCCTTCAACGGGCTGATCGCGGCCCGGCAGGTCGACGGGTTCGTCCTCTCGGACGTGGTGCACGACGACCCCCGCGTCGACGTGCTCGCCGAGGCCGGCTTCCCGTTCGCCGCCTTCGGCCGCACGGCCCCCGGCCGCCCGCAGAACTGGGTGGACATCGACTCCGCGGCCGCCACGGCCGCCCTGGTCGGCCTCCTCATCGAGCAGGGCCACCGCCGACTCTGTTACGTGAACTCCGCGGCCTCGCTGCCCTGGCTCGCGGACCGGCGGGCCGGCCTCCAGCAGGCCGCGGCCGCGGCACCCGACGGCGCCTTCGAGGTCGGCGTACCGGACGACGATCCGGCCGCGCTCTCCCAGGCCCTGCAGCGCCTGCTCGTCGGGCCCGACCGCCCGACCGCCCTGGTGTGCGCGAACGACTGGCTCGCCCTCGCCGCCTACCACGCGGTCCGGGCGGCCGGCCTCACCGTCGGGGTCGACGTCGCCGTCGCCGGCTTCAACGACTTGCCGCACTGCACCCTGATCCAGCCGGCCCTCACCAGCGTGCGCCTGCCTCTGTCCGCCATCGCCCACGCCCTCGTCACCCGGCTGATCACCGCCGTCGAGGACCCCGCCGCCGCCCCCACGAATGGACTGCTGCTTCCGGCGGAGCCGGTCGTACGGGGCAGCACACCGGCGCGACAGCCGCGCACCCGTCCCTGATACGAACGGACGGGTGCGTTCTAGGCTTCGGCCGGTCCCTCGCGCTTGGCCCAGAGGGATCGGACGTGGCCCAGGTGCCGGGTCATGCACGCCTCCGCGCCCTCGGCGTCCCCGGCGAGCATCAGGTCGAGCAGTTCCAGATGCTCCTCGGCCGACGGGATGAGGTCGCCGCTCTCGTCGAGGGCGGTGAGCCCGTACAGGCGCGACCGCTTGCGCAGGTCGCCGACGGTCTCGACGAGTCGCTCGTTGCCCGCGAGGCCGAGCAGGGTGAGGTGGAAGAGCCGGTCGGCCTCCAGGTAGCCGATGAGGTCGTGCTCACGGGCGGCGCGCACGATCTCCGCGGCCACCGGCCGCAGCGCCTCCAGGTCCTCACGCGTGGCGGACCGGGTGACGCGGCCGACCGTCGGGATCTCGATGAGCGCGCGGATCTCGGTGTACTGGTCGAGGTCGCGTTCGTCGACCTCGGTGACCCGGAACCCCTTGTTACGGACGGGCTCGACCAGTCCCTCGCGGGCCAGGTCGAGCATCGCCTCACGCACGGGAGTGGCGGAGATCCCGAAGTCCTCGGCCAGGGTGGGGGCCGAGTACACCACACCCGGCCGCAGCTCACCGGAGATCAGGGCGGCGCGCAGGGCGTGGGCGACCTGGTCGCGCAGCCGCTCCCGGGAAGCGTTCAGGTCGCGCTGGGTCAGGTGCCCCATGGAGGTGGTGATCCCTTCGGTTCGTTCTGCGTCACCACCGTACGATGTCACGTCGCGGCGCCCGCGGGTGCCAGGGTGTACGTCCGGGAGGACGTGTAGAACTCGAGGGCCGCCCTGCCCTGCTCGCGCGGGCCGTGACCGGACTGTTTGGCCCCGCCGAACGGCAGGTGGAAGTCGACACCGGTGGACGGGGCGTTGATCCGGATCATGCCGGTGTCGACGAGGTCGAGTCCGTACAGGGCCGCGTCGAGGTCGGCCGTGTGGACCGAGGTGACGAGGCCGTACGGCACGGAGTTGGTGATCCGTACCGCGTGGGCGAGGTCGTCGGCGGGGAGCAGCGCGGCGACGGGTCCGAAGACCTCCTCGTTGAGCAGTCGGTGCCCCGGCGGGACCTTCTCGACCAGGGTCGGGGCCGCGTACCAGCCGGGTGTGGTCGGGACGGTGGCGCCGGCGAGGACGGGGAGCCCCTGCCAGGCCTCGACGACCCGCTCGCGCGCGCTCTCGTGGACGAGTGGCCCGCACACGGTCCCCGGGTCGGCGGGGTCGCCGACCCGGACGGCCTCGAAGGCCTCGGAGAGGGCTTCGCGCAGGGGGTCGAGGGCGGCGCCGACCGCGACGATCCGGCTGGTGGCGGTGCACTTCTGGCCCGCGAATCCGGCGACTGCGGCGGCGATGTGGGCCGCCGCCTGCCCGATGTCCGCGTCGGGCAGGACGATCGCCGCGTTGAGCCCGCCCATCTCGGCCTGTGCGGGGATGCCCCGGGCCGTCGCCGCGCGGACGACGGCCCGGCCCACGGGGGTGGAGCCGGTGAACGAGACGACGTCGGCCGCGGAGACGAGGGCGTTGCCCTCGGTGGGGCCGCCCGGCAGGACGGTGAACACGTGGTCCGGCAGGGCCTGCCGGACGATCTCGGCGAGTCGCTGGGCGCACGCGGTGGCTTCGGGAGCGGGTTTGAGGACGACGGTGTTGCCGACCGCGAGTGCCGGGGCGGCCTTCCAGCTGGGGATGGCGAAGGGGAAGTTCCACGGCGTGACGAGCCCGGCCACGCCGTGGGGGCGGCGCCGGGTCAGGAGCAGCCCGGGACCCGCCGCGGTCTCGTGGACGGTGCCGGTGGGCTCGAAGGGCGCCTGGGCGTAGTAGCGCCAGATCGCGACGGTGCGCGCGATCTCGGCCCTTGCCTCGGTGAGGGGCTTACCGACCTCGCGTACGGCGAGGTCCGCGAGTTCGTCGGCCGCGGCCTCCAGGGCCGTGGCGACGGCGCCGAGCGCGGCCGAGCGGGCGGCGGCTCCGGCGCGCAGCCAGCCGGGCTGGGCGGCGCGGGCCCGCTCGACGGCGTCGGCGGCCGCGAAGGCGCCGGGTGCCGGGAGGCTCACGAGCACGTCGGTCGGGTCGGCCGGGTTGTGCGAGACGAGGGTGGACACGTCGGTGATCACAGGAGGAAGCCTCCGGGGAAGGGGTCGTCCGGGTCGAGGAAGTACTGGGCGGTGCCGGTGATCCAGGCGCGGCCGGTGACGGTGGGGACGACGGCGGGCAGGCCGCCGACCTCCGTCCCGGCGGTGAGCCGGCCGGTGAACCGGGTGCCGATGAAGGACTCGTTGACGAAGTCGCGGTCGAGCGGGAGTTCGCCCCGTGCGTGGAGCTGGGCCATGCGCGCGCTGGTTCCGGTGCCGCACGGGGAACGGTCGAACCAGCCGGGGTGGATGGCCATCGCGTGGCGCGAGTGCGTGGCGTCGGAGCCGGGCGCCGTGAGGTAGACGTGCTTGAGTCCGGCGATCTCGGGCCGGGTGGGGTGCACGGGGCGGTCAGGGGAGGCGTTGATCGCGTCCATGATCGCCAGTCCGGCGGCGAGGAGGTCGTCCTTGCGGTGGCGGTCGAAGGGCAGCCCGAGGTCGTCGAGGGGCACGAAGGCGTAGAAGTTGCCGCCGAAGGCGAGGTCGTAGGTGACCTTGCCGAATCCGGGGACGTCCACCGCGCGGTCCAGGCCCACGCAGAAGGCGGGCACGTTGGTGAAGGTGGCGGACTTCGCCGCGCCGTCCTGCACCTGGACGTCGACGGAGACGAGTCCCGCCGGGGTGTCCAGGCGGACCGTGGTGACCGGTTCGACGACCGGCACCATGCCGGTCTCGACGAGGACGGTGGCGACGCCGATGGTGCCGTGGCCGCACATCGGCAGGAGGCCCGACACCTCGATGTAGAGGACGCCGTAGTCGGCGTCGGGGCGGGTGGGCGGCTGGAGGATGGCGCCGCTCATGGCCGCGTGCCCGCGCGGCTCGAACATGAGGAGCGTCCTGAGGTGGTCGAGGTGCTCGATGAAGTGGAGCCTGCGCTCGGCCATGGTGGCCCCGGGGATCACACCGACGCCTCCGGTGATGACCCGGGTGGGCATTCCCTCGGTGTGGGAGTCGACTGCGTGGAAGACATGACGCGTACGCACGCGGAGTTCCTTTCGGTCCGGTCGGTGGATCCGGTCTGCGGGTCCGGTCGGCAGGTCCGGTCAGCGGTGACCGTCGGCGACGGCCTTCTCGGTGGCGGTACGTACGGCGGCCTCGGTCGCACCGGTGAGCGGGAGGCGCGGGGGGCGGGTGGGGCCGCCGCGGCGGCCGACGATGTCCATGGACAGCTTGATGCACTGGACGAACTCGACCTTGGAGTCCCAGCGCAGCAGGGAGTGCAGCGAGGAGTAGAGCGGCCGGGCGGTCGCCAGGTCGCCCGCCACGGCGGCCCGGTACAGCTCGACGCTGCTGGCGGGGAGGGCGTTGGGGTAGCCGGCGATCCAGCCGACCGCACCGGCCAGAGCGAGCTCCAGGAGGACGTCGTCGGCGCCGATCAGCAGGTCGAGTTCCGGGGCGAGTTCGGCGATCTCGTATCCCCTGCGGACGTCTCCGCTGAACTCCTTCACGGCGACGATGCTGCCGTCGGCGTGCAGCTTCGCCAGCAGGCTCGGGACGAGGTCGACCTTGGTGTCGATGGGGTTGTTGTACGCGACGACCGGGATGCCGACCCCGGCCACGTCCGCGTAGTGGGCGATGACGGAGCGCTCGTCGGCGCGGTACGCGTTGGGCGGCAGCAGCAGGACGGAACCGCAGCCGGCCTCGGCGGCCTGTTCGGCCCAGCGGCGGGACTCGGCGCTGCCGTAGGCGGCGACGCCGGGCATGACCCTGGCTCCGTCGCCCGCGGCCTCGACGGCGGTACGGACGACCCGGGCGCGCTCGTCGGCGGTGAGGGTCTGGTACTCGCCGAGGGAGCCGTTCGGGACGACGCCGTCGCAGCCGTTGGCGATCAGCCAGGCCACGTGCTCGGCGTAGGCGTCGTAGTCGACGGAGAGGTCTTCCTTGAACGGGAGGGTGGTGGCGACCATGATGCCGCGCCAGGGGCGGTCGGTGGTCCAGGCGGTGGTGTTCATCTCGACGACCTTTCGGTGAGGTGTGGCGGGTGCAACGGATGTGACGGATGTGCTGGCTTAGGTAGGGACTGGGCCTGTCGGGCCGTCGGACGCGGGAGTCGGGTCCGACGGCGGCCCGTCGAGCGCGGCCAACGTCGACAGCGGGACGGGGACGGCGAACGGGCGGCGTTCGGCGGGCGGTTCAGGGGTGGCTCCGGCGGCCGCGAGGCACGCCACGGCGGTCCCGCACATCCGGCCCTGGCACCACCCCATGCCGGCCCGGGTGAGGAGTTTGACGGTCCGGGCGTCGCGCGCGCCGCACTCGGCGACCGCCTCGCGGACCCTGCCCGCGGGGACCTCCTCGCAGCGGCACACGTCCGTGTCGTCGCTCAGCCACCCGGTCCAGCCGGGGCCGGGGGCGTGCGCGGCGGACATGACATCGGCGAAGGCCCGCATGCGGTCCCGGCGCCGCCGGAGCCCGGCGGTCGCGCCGACTCCACCGGGGCGGCCGAGGAGCCGCGCGGCGATCGCCCGGCCCGCCAGCTCCCCCTCGGTCCTGGCGAGTTCGGCACCGCCGACGCCCCCGGTCTCGCCCGCGGCCCACAGTCCGGGCACCGAGCTCTCCTGGAGCGCGTCCAGGGCCAGGCCCAGAGTGCCGTCGGGCAGCGCCCGGGTGGCGCAGCCGACCGCCACGGCCAGCTCGATCTGGGGCACGAGGCCGTGACCGACGGCGAGGGCGTCGCAGGCGATCCGGCGGCCCGTCCCCCGTACGGGCCGCCACTCGCGGTCCAGGCGGCTCACCGTGACGGCCTCCACCCGGTCGGTGCCGTGCACCTCGGTCACCGCGCTGCGGAGCCGTACGGGCACCCGGTGACGGACCAGCGCGGCCGTGTGGACGAGGGCCTCGACGGCCTTGCGGGGGTTGGTGACGAGCGCCCGGGGCGTGCGACCGTAGCGCAGGTACCCCGCCGCCTCGACCACCGCCGGCACCCGCGCACCCGCCGAGGCGAGGGACGAGGCGACGGCGAGGAGCAGCGGGCCGCTGCCGGCCACGACGATGTTCCGGCCGGGCAGCACGAGCCCGGACTTGAGCATCGCCTGCGCTCCCCCGGCGCCCACGACTCCGGGGAGGGTCCAGCCGGGAAAGGGCAGTTGGCGCTCGTAGGCGCCGGTGGCGAGGAGCAGGGCACGGGCCCGGATCCGGACGGGCGCGTCCGCGCTTCCGTCTGCGCCGGTGAGGGCGTGCGCCGTCCACGTCCCGTCGGTCTCCTTCACGACGGACCACACATGATGTCCGGTCAGGTGGTCGACGCGGCTCGCGTGCAGGCGGCGGCGCAGGTCGGCGAAGGCGGACCAGTCGTGGTGGAGGGCCTCGGGCCGTTTCGCCCCCAGGGCGGGCGCCGGGTGCCGGTAGAACTGTCCGCCGGGCTGGGTCGAGGAGTCCAGCAGGGCGACGGAGAGGCCGAGTTCGGCGGCGGAGACGGCTCCGGCGAGCCCTGCGGAGCCCGCGCCGACGACGACCAGGTCGTACGACGCGTCCGAGCGTCGGCCCGTTCCAGCCACGTCTTCGGGTTCAGACGCCGAGGTGGTCATGGCCGTGCCCCTCCTGGGTGGTGATCGCGTCGCCGGGGCGCGCCGGGACCAGGCAGGCGCGGCGGTTGGGCTCGCCGTTGACGGTGGCGAGGCAGTCGTAGCACTGGCCGATGCCACAGAACGCGCCGCGCGGGCGGCCTCCGTCCCGCGTGGTGCGCCAGGCGAGGATGCCCGCGCCCCACAGGGCGGCGGCGAGGGTCTGGCCCGGCAGGGCGGGGACGGACCTGCCGTCGAAAGTGATCTCGAACGGCGGATCGGGCTGTGCCCCGACGAGGTCGATGGGGGTGCGGGCCACGGGCCCTCCTCTCGTGACGGTGGGTGCGCGCCTCAGGGTGCGGTGGCGTCGAAGCGCTCGGGGCGGAACGGGTGGAGGTCGAGGGGAGGTTCGGCGCCGGTCATGCAGGCGGCGACGATCTGTCCCGTCACCGGTGCGAGGCCGATTCCGGCGCCCTCGTGGCCGCAGGCGTGCAGCAGTCCGGGGACGCGCGGGTCGGGCCCGATGGCGGGCAGATGGTCGGGCAGGTAGGGGCGGAAGCCGGGGTACGTGCGGATCGCCCGTACGGTGCCGAGGACGGGGAACAGGGCCGTGGCCCCGGCGGCGAGGCGGCGCAGGACCTCGGTGGACAGGGTCCGGTCGAAGCCGACCCGCTCGCGGCTGGCGCCGATGAGGACGGGCCCGGCGGGGGTGCCCTCGACGACGGCCGAGGTCTGGAGCGCGGCGGAGCCGCTGGCCACGTCGGCCACGTAGTCGGCGGCGTACACCTTGTGGCGGACGACGCGCGGCAGGGGCTCGGTGACGAGGACGAAGCCGCGGCGGGGCAGGACGGGCAGATGGACGCCGGCGAGGTCGGCGAGGTCGCCGCCCCAGGTGCCCGCGGCGTTCACGACGTACGGGGCATGGAGTTCGCGGGTGGCGGTCCGCACTCCGCGGACCGCTCCGCCCGCGCCGGTGAGGAGGCCGGTGACCTCCTCGCCCAGCGCGAGGCGGACCCGGTCGCCGGCGGCTCGGAGGAGCTGCGCGGCGGCGTGGGCGGGCATCACCTGGGCGTCCTGGGGGTAGTGGAAGCCGCCGGTGAGGCCCGGTGCGAGGTGGGGCTCCAGGTCGTGGAGCCGGTCACCGGGCACTTCGTGCGTGACGACACCCGCCTTCTCCTGGCGGGCCGCGAACTCCCGCAGGGCGTTCAGTCCCGTCTCGCCGGAGGCGACGACCAGGCCGCCCTTGGCCTCGTACTCGACGGCCGGCGGGAGCCTGTCGGCGAGTTCGGTCCACAGCGCGGTGGAGAGGAGGGCGAGTTCGAGTTCGGGGCCGGGTTCCTTGTCGGAGACCAGGAGGTTGCCCTCGCCCGCTCCGGTCGTGCCGCCGGCGACGTAACCTCGGTCGACGACGGTGACGGAGAGGCCGGCGAGGGCCGCGTAGTGGGCGCAGGCCGCGCCGACCACGCCGGCGCCGATGACGATGACGTCCGAGGTTTCTCTCGTGGGCACAGCAGTAATATTTCACATTGCACTCGCCCTGCCAAGACCCTGACCAAGACATCCACCGGGCGCCGCCCCACCCGCGTCGACACCTTCCGGACACGGATGGGTAACGGCCGCCCCGACACCTTGTCAGTACAATTTCACATTACTATGTTACCGGTCACATTCCAGCCGCCCCGGCTGTCCGACTGCTCCCCGGAGTGACCCGTTATGAACAAGCGCACGCGCACCCTGGCCACGGCCCTGGTGACGACCCTGACCCTCGCCGCGACCGGCTGCTCCGGCGGAGGCACCTCCGGGGGCGCCCGGAACGGCGGGAACCCCGCGACCGCCAACACCGGGGCCGTCCTCGGCGGCACACCGCAGAAGGGCGGCACCCTCACCGTCCTGTCCAACCAGGACTTCACCCACCTCGACCCGGCCCGCAACTGGGTGATGGGCGACATGGACTTCGGCACCCGCCTGCTCTACCGGACTCTCGTCACGTACAAAGCGGAGCCCGGAGCCCGGGGCGGCGAGCTGGTCCCCGACCTCGCGGAGAGCCTGGGCGTCTCCTCCAACGGCGCCAAGACCTGGACCTTCACGCTCAAGCCGGGACTGAAGTACGAGGACGGCACGCCGATCACCTCCCAGGACATCAAGTACAACGTGGAGCGGTCCTTCTCCCCCGAGCTGCCCGGCGGCCCCGACTACGCGGCCCGCTACCTCGCCGGCGCCGAGGGCTACCGGGGCCCGGCGGGCGGCAAGCACCTCGCCTCCGTGAAGACCCCCGACAGCCGCACGATCGTCTTCGAACTCCGCACTCCCTTCGCCGAGTTCCCCTTCGCGGCCACGCTGCCCACCTTCGCGCCCGTGCCCCCGTCCCAGGACAAGGGGCCCCAGTACGACAACCGGCCCTTCTCCTCGGGCCCGTACAAGATCGACTCCTACGCCCGCGACAAGCAGCTGGTCCTCGTCCGCAACACCCACTGGGACCCGAAGACCGACCAGGTGCGCAAGGCATACCCGGACAGGGTCGTCGTCACCATGGGCCTCAAGGCCAACCAGATCGACGACCGGCTCATCGCCGCCACCGGGCCGGACGCCTCCGCCGTCCCGTGGGACAAGCTCCGTCCCGAGTCCACCCCCAAGGTGCTCACCAAGCCGGACATCAAGGCCCGACTCCTCGCCGAGTCGACCAGCTGTACCGAGATGGTGCAGATGCACACCGGGCGCGCGCCCTTCGACGACGTCAAGGTCCGGCAGGCCGTGCAGTACGCCCTGGACCGCGAGGCCGTCCTCACCGCCTCCGGCGGCCCCGCCGTCAACGACCCCGCCACCGCGCTCATGCCCGGCTTCCTGTTCGGCGGCAAGCAGCCCGACACCCTCGGCATCCCGCTCACCGGCGACGTGCCCAAGGCGAAGGAGCTGCTCAAGCAGGCGGGCAAGGCGGACGGCTTCACCACCCGCCTCACCGTCTCCAACGGCGACAAGGCCGTCGGCGAGGCCGTCCAGCAGTCTCTCGGCCGGGCCGGGATCAAGGTCACCATCGAGACCGTCGACCCCTCCGCCTTCTACGACACGATCGGCGACACCAAGAACCGCACGGACCTCGTCTACACCGGCTGGTGCCCCGACTACCCCTCCGGCTCGACGTTCCTCCCGTTCGTCTTCGACGGCCGTTTCATCAAGGAGAAGGGCAACTCCGGCAACCACTCGCTCTTCCGCGACGAGGCCACGATGAAGCGCATGGACGAGATCGCGGCGATGGCCGACGCAGCCCAGGCGGCCAAGGCCTGGCGGGAACTCGACGGAGAGATCCTCGCCAAGGCGCCCACGGCGCCCGTCGTCGTCGAGCGCAAGCCTCTCCTCATCGGCACCAACATCGCCGGCGCCTTCGGTCACACCTCCTTCGGCGGCCAGCTCGACTACGCCACCGTCGGCCTCAAGGACCCCTCGAAGAGCGGGAACTGAGGCCGGCCGTGACCACCACCCCGCCTTCCCCCGTGACCACCACCGGGCCGGCCTCCGCGACCACCGCCCCACCACCCGTCGCCCGCACGGCCCACGGGCCCTGGCAGCTCGTCCGTGCCGAACTGCGGCGCCGCCCCGCCGCCCGTCTCTCCCTCGGCGTGGTCTCGTTCTTCGCGCTCCTCGCCGCGGCCGCCCCGCTGATCGCCGCGCTCGGCGGCTGGGGCCCTGACGAGTTCGACAAGAGCGCCGTCGACCCGTACCTGGGCGGCCTCCCCATCGGGCCGCTCGGCGGCGTCTCGGCCGAGCACTGGCTCGGGGTCGAACCCGTCACCGGGCGCGACCTGTTCGCCCGGGTCGTGCACGGCGCGCAGGTCTCGCTGCTCATCGCCTTCTCCGCGACGGCGATCGTCGTCGTCGCGGGGACGGCGGCCGGCATCGCCGCCGGCTACTTCGGCGGCCGCACCGACACCGCGCTCTCCCGGCTGATGGACCTCACGATGTCCTTCCCCTCCCTCATCTTCATGATCGCGATGATGTCGGTGGCCCGGGACGTCAACCGGATCGTCCTCATGACCGCCGTCATCGGTCTCTTCGGCTGGCCGGGCATCGCCCGGATCGTCCGCGGCCAGACCCTGTCGCTCAAGCACCGCGAGTACGTCGACGCCGCCCGCGTCGGCGGCTCCGGCCCCCTGCGCATCCTTGTCCGCGACATCCTCCCGGGCGTCGCCGGGCCCGTCATCGCGTACACGACCCTGATCGTCCCCGGGATGATCGCCACCGAGGCCGCCCTCAGCTACCTCGGCGTCGGCGTCCGCCCGCCGACGCCCTCCTGGGGCCAGATGATCGCCGAGAGCGTCGCCTACTACGAGACGGACCCCATGTACTTCGCCGTCCCGAGCCTCTGTCTCTTCCTCACCGTCCTCGCCTTCACCCTGCTCGGCGACGCGCTGCGCGACGTCCTCGACCCGCGAGGAGGCGGCGCGTGATCCTCTACCTCGGCCGGCGCCTCCTCGGCGTGCTCGGCGTGCTCATCGCCATCGCCGCCGTCACCTTCGCCGTCTTCTACGTCCTGCCCTCCGACCCCGCCGCCGCGGCCTGCGGCAAGTCGTGCAGCACCGAACGCCTGGAGGCCATCCGCGCCAACCTGGGCCTGGACGCCCCGCTGTGGCGGCAGTTCGCCGACTTCGTCACCGGCATCTTCACCGGCCGCACCCTGGGCACCGGCCAGTACGCCCTGCGCTGCGACTTCCCCTGCCTCGGCTACTCCTACGAGAACAGCCAGGGCGTGTGGGACCTCCTCGTCGACCGGCTGCCGGTCTCCGCCTCGCTGGCCGTCGGCGCCGCCGCGATCTGGCTGCTCCTCGGCCTCTCGGCGGGCGTCACGGCCGCACTCCGCAAGGACACCCTCACCGACCGCGTCCTGATGGTCGGCGCGGTCGCCGCCGCCTCGCTCCCCGTGTACTTCACCTCGGTGATGCTGATCTACGGGCTGATCCGGGTCACCGGCCTGCTCCCCTACCCGCAGTACGTGCCCTTCGGCACCGACCCCCTCTCCTGGGCCTCCAACCTGCTGCTCCCGTGGCTGGCGCTCGCCCTCCTCTACGCCGCCATGTACGCGCGGCAGAGCCGGAACGCGATGATCGAGTCCATGGCGGAGCCGTACATCCGCACCGCGCGCGCCAAGGGTCTGCCGCGCCGCACCGTGGTCGTCAAGCACGGTCTGCGCGCCGGGATGACGCCGATCCTGACGATCTTCGGAATGGACCTCGGCGGCCTGCTCGCGGGCGCCGTCATCACCGAGTCCATCTTCGGGCTGCCCGGCATCGGGCGGCTCTTCTACGGTGCCCTGTCGACCGGGGACCAGCCGGTCATCCTCGGGGTGACGCTGCTCGCCGCCACCTTCATCGTCGTCGCCAACCTGGCCGTCGACCTCCTGTACGCCGTCGTCGACCCGCGAGTGAGGTACTGATGGGCGACTCCGCACCCCTCCTGTCGGTACGGGACCTCACGGTCACGTTCCCGACGAAGCGCGGCCCCGTCCGGGCCGTCGACTCCCTCTCCTTCGACGTGCCGCCCGGCCGGACGCTCGGCATCGTGGGCGAGTCCGGCTCCGGCAAGTCGGTCACCTCCCTCGCCGTCATGGGCCTGCACACGGGCGCCGAGGTCACCGGCTCCGTCACCCTCGCCGGACAGGAGCTGATCGGCCTGTCCGACCGCGAGCTGAACGGGCTCCGCGGCCGGCGGATGGCCATGGTCTTCCAGGACCCGCTGTCCAGCCTCCACCCCTACTACACCGTCGGCGAGCAGGTCGCCGAGCATCACCGGGTCCACTTCGGCTCGCGCCGGGCCACCGCCCGCGAGCGGGCCGTCGAAGCCCTCGCCGAGGTCGGCATCCCCGAACCCCGGCGCCGGGCCGGCGAGTACCCCCATCAGTTCTCCGGCGGCATGCGCCAGCGGGTGATGATCGCGATGGCCCTCGTCTGCGAACCCGACCTCCTCATCGCCGACGAGCCCACCACCGCGCTCGACGTCACCGTCCAGGCGCAGATCCTGGAGCTGATCGCCCGCCTCCAGCAGGAGCGCGGCCTCTCCGTCGTCATGATCACGCACGACCTCGGGGTGGTCGCCCGGGTCGCCCACGACGTGCTCGTCATGTACGGCGGCCGGGCCACCGAACACGCCCCCGTGGACACCCTGTTCGCCGCCCCCGCCCATCCGTACACCCGCGGCCTGCTCGACTCGCTGCCGCGCCTCGACGACCCCGACGACGCCCCGCTGCGGGCCATCCCGGGCAGCCCGCCCTCGCTGCTCGAACCGGCTCCGGGCTGCGCGTTCGCACCCCGCTGTCCCCGCGCCGCCGTCGGCTCCGAGGAGGAACGGGTCCGCTGCGCGACCGAACGCCCGTCCCTCGGCGGTCCGGACGGACACCCGGCCGCCTGCCACTTCCCCGCGTACGAAGGCGTCGCCCCATGACCACGACCGCACCGCCCCTCCTCCGCGTACGGGACCTGACGGTCACCTTCCCCGGCCGCCGCAGGGGCGCGGGCCCGATCCGGGCCGTCGACGGCATCGGCTTCGACGTGGCGGCGGGCGAGACCCTGGGTCTCGTCGGCGAGTCCGGCTGCGGCAAGTCGACCACGGGCCGCACCATCGTGCGGCTCCTCGAACCCACCGGCGGCTCCGTCTCGTACGAGGGAAGGGACATCAGCCACCTCTCGCAGCGGGCGCTCAAGCCGCTGCGCCGCGACCTCCAGATGGTCTTCCAGGACCCGCACTCCTCCCTCAACCCCCGGCAGACCGTGGCCCGGATCATCGCCGACCCGCTGCTCGTCCAGGGCGGCACCGCGGCCGACGCGCGCAAGCGCGCCGTGGAGCTGATGGAACTGGTCGGCCTCATCCCGGAGCACATCGACCGCCACCCCCATGAGTTCTCCGGCGGACAAGCCCAGCGCATCGGCATCGCCCGCGCCCTGGCCACCAACCCCCGGCTCGTCGTCGCCGACGAACCGGTCTCCGCCCTCGACGTGTCCGTCCAGGCGCAGATCGTCAACCTGATGGAACGGCTCCAGCGCGAACTCGGGCTCGCCTACCTCTTCATCGCCCACGACCTCTCCGTGGTGAAGCGGGTCTGCGACCGGGTGGCCGTCATGTACCTGGGCCGGATCGTGGAGATCGGCGCCAAGGAACGGGTCTACGCCGCCCCCGCCCACCCCTATACCCGGGCGCTGCTCTCCGCCGTACCGCTGCCGGACCCGGCGGCCGAGCGGAGCCGGGAGCGGATCACCCTGCTCGGCGACCCACCGAGTCCGGCCGCTCCCCCGCCGGGCTGCACCTTCCACCCGCGCTGCCCCAAGGCGCGGGAGATCTGCCGGACCGAGGCACCCTCGCTGCGGACCCTCGTGCCGGGCGAGGCGCGTGAGGTCGCCTGTCACTTCCCCGAGGGCGTCTGAGCACGCGAACGCCCCGGTTGAGCACACGAACGCCCCGGTCCCGCGTGTGCGCGGGACCGGGGCGCCGGTGTGTTCAGGACGAACGGGCCGCCTCGTACAGGGCGGTGGCGACGGCGAGGTCCTCCCAGGCCATGCCCACGCTCTTGAAGAGGCGCGGACGCCCGGCCGCCGGTGCTCCGCGGCCCGTCACCAGGTCGGCGAGGTCGCCCGCGATGTGGTCGGCCCCGATCGCCCCTTCGGCGATCGGGACGAGCAGGTCGCCCGCCTCCCGCAGCGCGGCGGTCCGCGCCTCGACGTAGACCTCGGACCGGACCACCAGCGCGGTGTCGGTCTCGCGGGCGGTCGGCTCGTGCGAGCCGACGGCGACGACGGTGGCTCCGGGTGCCACCAGGGTTCCGTCGAAGAGCGGTTCCCGGGCGGTGGTGCAGCAGACGACGAGGTCGGCCCGAGCCACCTCGTCGGGCGTGCCGGTGCGGGCGAGGACGCCCAGGGTCCGCGCGTATCCGGCGAGGGCGCGCCCGCCGACCGGCTCGCGGGCGACGACGACGGCCTCGGCGACCTCGCGGACGGCGAGGACGGCCTCCAGATGGCCGTACGCCTGGGGGCCGGCCCCGAAGAGGACGAGGCGCAGGGGCCGGTCGGCCGGTGTGAGGTGGCGGACGGCGAGGGCGGAGACGGCGGGCGTACGCAGCTCGGTGAGCGCGGCTCCGTCGAGGAGGGCGAGCGGCCGGAGGCCGGCGCCGTCGAGCAGGAGGTAGGAGCCGGTGATGCGGGGCAGCCCACGCGCCGGGTTGCCGGGGGCGACTCCGGCGACCTTGACGCCGGCGTACGAGCCGAAGGCCGCGGGCATCAGGAGGAGTTCACCGGCGGGGACGGGCACGGCCGTGCGGGGAGGTCCGGCGTCGGGGTCGAGTCCGGCCCGGAGGACGTCGGCGAGGACGTCGGTCACCGCCGCGGGACCCATGAGACGGGCCATCGTCGCGGCGTCGAGGAAGAGGGGCGCGCTCACAGGAGGAACCCCGTTCCCAGGTCGTCGTCCGGGTCGAGGACGAAGGCGTGGGTGCCGGTGCGGTGGGTGGTCCCGCTGACCTCGGTGATCCCCGCCGACAGGAGGCGTCCGGTGAAGACGGTGCCGACGACGGACTCGTGCCGCAGGGTGTCCCCGACGGCGAGACGTCCGTCGTCGCCGAGCAGGGCGAGGCGCGCGGAGGTGCCCGAGCCGCAGGGTGAGCGGTCGATCTGCCCGTCGGCGAAGACGGTGACGTTGCGCTGGTGGAGTCCTTCGGGGGTGTCGGGGAGTTCCTCGTACAGGATGACGCCGTAGACGTCGTGCGCGGGGAGCGCGGCACGGATCTCCCGTCCGGCGCGGACGAGTTCGGGCAGGGCGGGTACGGAGACGTCGAGGCCGAGGTCACGGGCGGCGACGGAGACGTAGAGGGCGCCGGAGTGCGCGAGGTCGGCGTCGACGGTGCCGAGCGCGGTGCTCACCTTCAGGTCGCGGGCGACGACGCGGGTCGGCACGTTGCGGAAGGTGACGCCGGTGGTGCGGCCGGCCGCACGGTGCACGGCGGCGGTGACACGGCCGGAGGGCACGTCGATCCGTACGGATACGTCGCCGTCGTCGGGGGCCGGGACGCGCCCCGTGTCGACGGCCCAGGCGCCGAGGGCCATCGTGCCGTGGCCGCAGGCGGTGGAGTAGCCGTCCTTGTGCCAGAACAGCACGCCGAAGTGGGCGCCGTCGTCGTCGGGCGGCACGATGAAACCGCCGTACATGCCCGCGTGTCCGCGCGGCTCACGGGACAGGAGGCGGCGCAGGTCGTCGAGGGGGCCGGGGCGCGGGTCCGTGCCTGATCCGCCGGTCGTGAGGGCGGTGGCCCGGCGCTCGGCGACGGTGTCGCCGGGGATCGGGGGCAGGTCCTCGTCGACGATCCGGAAGGGTTCGCCGGCGGTGTGGTAGTCGGTGGTGCGGACCGTGTGCGGGGTGGTGCTCACGAAGTACGACCTCCGGGAAGGGATGTCGGGAGGTGCGCCGGGCCGGTCCCTCCCGTGGAGGGACCGGCCCGGGCAGGACGGGTCGGTGCGGGGTGGGTCAGCTGCGGAGGGGGCCCTCGCAGCTGAAGCCGGCCGTGCCGGCGACCCTGGTGGACCAGATGTCGATCGGCCCGAAGGAACAGTTCATGTCGGCCAGGTTGTTGGAGGCGGCGCCCGCGCGGTCGAGGATGAAGTAGTCGACCGTCTCGGACATGTCCTTGAAGTTCTGGTCGGCGCTGCCCGAGTTGGAGAGGTTGGCGGTGATGCGGCCGGTGCAGAGGAAACGGCGCTTGCCCGGCTCGCCGTTCTCGACGCAGTCGGGGGTGTTGTAGGTGGCGGTGGCGAAGGTGGACCTCACCGTGGCCAGGGCGGCGTCGCGCAGCTGGGCGTTGGGGGTGAACGTGGTGTTGGGGACGTACAGCGTGTCGACCTGGGCGATCTGGGTGTCGAGGAAGCGGTTGTAGTCGCTCTGGAGGCCCGCGTCGGAGCCGAGACGGACGCGCCAGGCGTCGTACGCGGCGACGTCGTTGTTCCGCAGGTGGGTGTACATCTCGCGGATCAGGGAGGGCTTCTCGTTCCAGAGGAACTCGAAGAAGGTTCCCGCGTAGTTGTAGAAGCGGAAGCCGTCGCCGGCGTAGGTGGCGTTGAGGATCTGCCGGAGGTTCATCCGGGGGCCGCCGCCCGCCGTGTCGTTGATGACGCCGCGGACCAGGGACTTGCGGACCTTGATGCCGTCGCTGCGGGTGGCGCCGTCGAAGAACTCGGCGGTGCCCTCGTCCATGAAGGTGGTGCGGTCGCCCTGGTACCAGGGGCCTTCGCCGAAGAAGCCGGGGACGGCGTAGCGGCCGTTGAGGTAGTGGGTGTACTCGTGGCGGAAGAGCTCTTCGAGCGTCAGTGACGAGTCCTGCGGGACGCGGCGCTGGTAGGTGTAGAAGGTGGCGCCGCGCTCGATGTAGATGCCGCCGTTGTTGGTGTCCATCCCGGTGAGGATGGGGTGGTAGTTCTCGTAGTCGGCCCGCGAGCCGTACAGGACGATGTTCAGGGTGGTGTTGGGGTCGCCCGCGAGCGGCTGCTCGGTGCCGACCACGCGGTGGAACTGTGCCTTGACCTGCTTGCTCGCGTAGTAGAGCTGGTCGACGGTGGCCCGGTCGAGCCCGGTGCGGACCTTGATCGCCCCGTTGTCGTAGGTGTACGTGTACGGGAAGATCTGCGCTTCGATGTCGGCCTTGCAGACGCCGTACGGCTTGCACGCGTCGAAGTAGTTGAGCCAGGAGACGATCTTCGCCCACTGCTGGCTGCCGCGGCCGAAGGTGGTGGTCACCTGGCCGAGCAGGCCGCCGAGTTCGGCGGTGATTCCCGACTTCAGGCTGGGGATCTCGCCGAAGCGGCCGTACTCGCCGAGGGCGTCGCGGGCGACCCAGTCGTTGGCGGTGCCCTTCAGGTGGCCGTATCCGGCGAAGGCCTTGAAGACGGCGCGGTACGCCGGGTCGGCGGCGGCCGCGGACTGGAAGGCGGCGTCCCGGTTGCCCGGGTAGACGCCGAGGTAGTTGACGGAGAGCGCGGCGAGCGCGGCCCCCGCCCAGGACGGGTCGAGGTGCGTCGCGGTGTGCGAGGGGTCCATGGTGGCGAGGACCCGCTTGATGAGACCGAGCTGGTGCTGCCGGAGTCCGGGGGCGCTGGCCGCGTAGAGGGCCTCGCGCAGGGTGAGGGCGTTGCTCTTCGTGACGTCGAAGGTGCGGGCCGCGTTGCCGAAGTCGGCGACGGCCTGGCGGACGGCGTTCACGGTGGGCGCGTCGGTGGTGTCGATCTCGTCGCGGGAGTAGTCGTGGTACGCGACGGCGTGCAGGTAGGTGAACATCTCCTCCAGGTGGGAGGAGTTGCGGCCGTCGTGGGCGGCGGCCAGGCCGGATATTCGGCGGGCGACGGCCTGCACGTGGGCGTCGGACATGACGGGCGTGAGCCGGGCGTCCCAGGTCCAGATGAGTCCGCGCAGACAGCCGTCGGCGAGGACCGCGGGGTCGGCGAGGAAATCGGCGAACTGCTCGGGGCCGAGCCCGGTGATCCCGTCGAGGGTGCAGGGCACACCGGCGGCGGTGGTCATGGTGTCGGCCGAGAGGGTCCGCGCGGCGGTGGGGGCGACCGGGGCCCGGCCGGGGACCCGCCCGGCGGCGAGGCTGCCGGGGGCGGGCGCGGGCCCGAAGGTCTTGCGGGGAGCGGTGGCGAGGCGCTCCACCTCGTCGAACGGGTTGGCTCCGTGCTCGGCCCCCGGGCCCGGGGCGCCGGTCGCCGCGGCGGGGACAGCGATGGCGCGGGCGTCCGTGTCGGCCGCTGAGGCCCCGGTCTGGCCCGAGGACGCCAGGAGGGTCACCGCGATGGCGGAGGTGAGCAGGGACGAACGCACACGTCTGTGGATGGACAACAGAACTCCATGAGTGGTGGGGGAACGTCACTGGGGAGGTGACGAGAACTGTTGTGGTGCGCACGGTGTTTGACGGAGGTTCATCGAACCGTGTGCGGTGTAACATAGTAATGTGAAATTGCACTGACAACCCCTGTGCGGCCACGAGTTACCCGAGGTCGCCCTCGGCCCGGGCCGGCCCAGGAACCGTTCCCCCCGTATCCTGCGTGACCTCTTGGCGTGGTGTCGGCTGGCGGCGAGGGAAGCGGAGAGAACCGGATGCGTGCTCGGACGACGGTGAACGCGGCGGCGATGGCCTGCGTGGCTCTGGTGGCGTGTGCCTGCGGTCCGGAGCCGGCGAAGGAGGACGCGGGCGCGAAGGCCTCACCGCCGGCCACGTCCACGTCCGCCCCCGAGTCCACGCGGGCGGCGGAGCCGTCGGCCACACCGTCCGCGTCCGCGCGGACCGAGAGGCCGTCGACCGCCTCGACCGGCGAGCAGCCCTCGCCCAGGACGAAGGAGGGCGCGATCCGACGCTACGAGCGGTACCTCCACGCCCTCGGCCACGAGGACATCGACACGGTCTGCGAGGTGGCCGGGCCCGCCGCGAAGCAGGCGGAGGACCAGGGATTCGGCCCGTGCACATCGACGTACACCGCCGTCTTCCAGATGATGTCGCCCGCGCGGAAGAAGGCCCTGCGAACCGCGACGGTCGACCCGCGGCGCGTCGCCGTGCGCACGCCCGGAAAGATCGAGATGCCGGTCGGGGCGGTCAGGTCCTCCGCCACCTTCTCCGAGAGCGACCTCGGCAGCTACACCCTGGAGTACCTCAGGAACGAGTGGTACATCACCGACTGACCACCCCGCCGGCACACGGCCCCGGGAGCGGCAGCGGTCAGGCCGGCGGGGGCTCGGTGTCGTCCCAGTTCCATCCGGTGCGGGCGAAGCCTTCCAGGAAGGCGGTGAGGGACGGCGCCTGGTGGATGGCGGACGACCAGTCCTCCGCGGAGACGTCGAGTGTCACCAGAGGCGGGGTGTCCTTGCGGAAGTCGTAGACGAGCAGCTCCCGGCTTCCGTCCCCACCGATGACTACGGCGCCGGGGAAGCGCTTCTGGAATTCACCGGCCTCGTTGTTGCCGATGAGCTCGTCCAACGCGTCGATCACCAGGAAGTCGTCAGCGGGAGGAACGAACCGGCTCAGACTCCCCGTCGTGCCGAGGAAGTCCCGGTAGTCCTGGGGAAACCCGACCCCGAAGTGGTGCTCGACCTGCGCGATCCGGTCATCGTCCGAACTCATGAGGCAGTTCTATCAAGAGGCGAGCGCGTGGCCGTGGCCGCCTCGGACCGCCCGCTCCCGCCCTCACTTGCGTCCGACGCCCGCGTACATCGCGACGTCCGGCGTCACGGTCTCCGGCCGCCACGCCGAGCAGGACACCACCCCGGGGTCCAGCAGCTCCAGGCCGCCGAAGTAGCGCGCGACCGCTGCGGGAGTCCGCTGGGTGAGCTTCGGCGTGCCGTGCTCGTTCCAGAACGCCACCGCCGCGTCGACGTCCGTCATGTCGGGGTGCTTGACCGTGTGGGACAGGACGAGGTGGCTGCCGGGCGCGAGCGCGTCCATGAGCCGGCGGACGATCGCGTACGACTCCTCGTCGTCCTCGACGAAGATGACCACCCCGAGCAGCATCAGAGCCACCGGCTGCGAGAGGTCGAGCGTCTTCGACGCGGCGGCCAGGACGGTGTCGACGTCCCTGAGGTCGGCGTCCAGGTAGTCGGTTCGGCCCTCGGGCGTTCCGACCAGCAGGGCACGGGCGTGCGCGAGCACCAGCGGGTCGTTGTCCACGTACACGACACGCGCGTCGGGGGCGACGCGCTGGGCGACCTCGTGCGTGTTGTCGGCACTCGGCAGCCCCGTCCCGATGTCCAGGAACTGCCGGATGCCCTCGTGCTCGGCCAGGTGCCGCACTGCCCGCCCCAGGAACAGCCGGTCCGCCTTCGCGTACTCCCCGATCCCGGGATGCAGCTCCCGGATCCGGTCGCCGGCCTCCCGGTCGACCGGGTAGTTGTCCTTGCCACCGGTCCAGTAGTTCCATATCCGGGCGGTGTGCGGCCGGGAGGTGTCGATGCGCGATTCGATGTCGGTCACGCCCTCAACCTATCGCGGTGCTCCAGCAACTCCCTTGCCCCGCAGGCGCATTGCACCCACTGTTCACGTCGGCGTGAGCCCGGCTCGGCCTTGCCGCGACGTCAGGGTTCGCACGGGGGTGACATCCCGGCCCGATCCCGAGGCCTTCAAAAAGAACGACGACCCTGCTCCGGTGGGGGCACCAGCGTCCCGCCGATGCGGCGGCATCGGGCCCGCCTGGCCGTCACCGCCCGCGGTTTGCGTACCGACTTGCGTGTTTCCACGGATGTAGCCGGATCCGCCGGCCGGACAGAATGTGGGCCGCCCACCCGAGCCGCTCCAGACCGGAGAAACCGTGAAGCTCCGTCAGATGATGGTCGCCGCCACCCTCGGCGCGACCGTGCTCACCGCCGTGCCGGCGGTGACGGCCCCGTACACCGCCTACGCCTGCGAGGACCACCAGACCAGCTGCGACCACGAAGAGGAGGAGAACCCCTGGCCGGACGAGGACCCGGGTGGTTTCCCCGGCGGTGACCCCGGTGACGGGGGCTGGGGCGGCGGAGGGGACGGCGGCGGCACCGGCGGCTCGTGGGGCGAGATCGACATGTTCAACGGCGTCGTCGGCCAGCCGGTGGACGGCACGCTGCCCCGGGTCGTGGTCGACGGCACCGCCACCAGGCCGCCCACCCCGATCGACCCGGCGATGCCGCCCATGTCGTGGGGCTGGGGCAGCGGCGCCCCGGCCAGCGGCGCGGGCCCGATCCAGGCCGGTGACAAGTTCGAGAGGACGACCGACTGCCACCGCAACGCCGACTCCATGCCCGTACGGATCAACAGGACCGTGAAGTACCAGTGGTCCTACGAGACCAGTGCCAACCTCTCCGCCAACGCGGCACAGGTCCTGTCCGCCGCGCTGGGTGCCCAGGTCAACACGATGTTCGAGGAGTCGTACTCCGTCGACGTCACCCTCCAGCCGGGGCAGTCCTGGACGCTGTTCGTCGAGTACCAGACGTTCACGTACTCCGTCACCTCGTCGAACATCCTCGGCTACGTCACCACCGAGTACGTCAACGTGGTGCGGCCGACGGGCAAGGTCACCAGCCGGTGGTGCTGAACTCCCCACGCCCCTCGGGCACGGCGGTACGACGGGTCGCCCCCGTCGTACCGCCGCTGGACGCCGAGGCGATCCCTCCGGCGGAACGGGCCGTCGCGACCGACGCGCTCGCCGTGCTCGCCGACACCGCGGCCCGGCACCTGGGCGACCCCGACCTCTTCCACCGGCCCCGGTTCCGCACGGCCGTGCACAGCCGTCATCTGGCCCGCACCCCCGACCGGCTCGTCACCGGCCGGATCGCCGCGGCCGCCGAACGACGGGCCGAGGCGGGGCTGCTGGCCGCCGCCTCCACCCGCGCCGAGATCGCGGAACGGCCGGGCCGCAGGCCCTGCTTCACCCCGGACGCCCTGAGCGAACTGCACACGCTGATCGTCGCCGGCGACCCCAGCATCCCCGGCCCCGGCGGCCTGCGCCGGTCCACGGCCAGGATCACCTGGGCCGACGGCCAGGTCTTCGCCGTCACGGTGGCACCCGGCAGGGAACTCCGAGGCCACGTGGAACGCTGGTACCGCTGGGCCGTACGCACCACCGCCCCCAGCCTGGACGCGGCGGCCCTCTCCATGGCCCGGCTGCTGACCGTCCATCCCTTCGCCGACGGCAACGGCCGGACCGCGCGCCTCCTCGCCCAGTGCGACCTGCTGGCGGCCGGACTGCTGCCCGGGCTGCTGCTGGACCTGGACGGCTGGGTCCACACCCACCGCCGCGCACACGACGAAGCCCTCGTCGCCGCCGGCGAAGGACGGTGGACGGAGTGGGGCTCCCTCTTCGCCCGTGCCGTCACCGAGACCGCCCGGCACCGCACCACCACCATCACCCGCTACAGCACCCTCCTCACCGAAGCCTCCGGACGCCTCACCGACGACCCCGCCGCCGCGGCCGTCCTCACCCACCTGCGCTCCTCGCCCGCCGTCTCCGCCGGCCTGCTGCGCGACCGCGTCCCGTACGCCCCGGAGCCGGTCCTCGCCCGGCTGAGGGCGAAGGGCGTCCTCAGCCCCCACCCCCGGCTGCCCGGCGCCCTGGTGCACCCGCCTTCCCTGGCGGTCCTCGACGAAGCCTGGACCCCTGATCCGTAGACCGGTTCCACAGCCCGTGCCCGCCGACCTGAGGAGCAGGCAGCACCTGCTCCTCCAGCGGCTGACCGACCGCGTTGAAGGCGGCGCGTACATCCAGGTACGTGTGGATCCACCCGCCCGGGGAGATGAGCAGACCCCCTGTTATCGTGCGCCGATGTCAACGATCAAGCAGTTCCAAGTGACCTTCGACTGCGCGGAACCTGCGCGTCTCGCCGCCTTCTGGTGCGAGGTGCTGGGGTACGTCGTACCGACAGTCCCGGAGGGCTTCGCCACGTGGGAGGAGTACCACCACACGCTGCCGCCTGAGGACGAGGTGTACTTCGCGTGCGCTGATCCCTCGGGTGTGGGCCCGCGCGTGCTCTTCCAGCGAGTTCCCGAAGGCAAGGTCGTCAAGAACCGGGTGCATCTTGACGTACGGGTCGGCACAGGGCTCGTGGGTGACGAGCGCCTGGCCACACTGGAGGCCGAATGCGCACGGCTGATGGCGCTCGGCGCGAAGCACGTGCTGACGCAGCGCGCCGATGGCGTCGACGAATCGTGCATCACGATGCAGGACATCGAGGGCAACGAGTTCTGCCTCGCCTGACTCTCCTCCGAGACCGCGAGGGGGGAGCCGTCTCCCTCCAGGTCTTCATGCGGGCGAAGGCGGGACTGCCGCCGTCGGCCATCGTGAGGATTCTGCCCACCGGGGCCTTCGCACGACCGGTCCGGTGGGATGCCGCAGCGGCGTAGCGCCCTCCGTCGCGATGGAGGGCGCTACGCCGCCGCCGCGCATCAGTCCTCGCCGGCTACTTCACCGAGCCGGCCATCACGCCCTGGACGAAGTGCTTCTGGAAGGCGAAGAACACGACGAGCGGGACGACGAGCGACAGGAAGGCACCCGGCGCCAGGACGCCGATGTTGCTGCCGAACTGCCTCATCTGGGACTGGAGTGCCACGGTCAGCGGCTGCGACTCGCTGTCGGCGAACAGCAGGGCCACGAGCATGTCGTTCCACACCCAGAGGAACTGGAAGATCGCCAGGCTGGCGACGGCGGGGCGGCCGAGCGGCAGGATCAGCCGCAGGAAGATGCGCCACTCGCTGCCGCCGTCCAGGCGTGCCGCCTCCAGCATCTCCTTCGGGATCTCCGCGAAGTAGTTCCGCAGCAGGAAGACGGCGAAGGGCAGGCCGTACGCCACGTGGAAGAGGATCACGCCAGCGACGGTGCCGAAGAGGCCGACCGCGCCGAAGAGTTTGGCCACGGGCAGCAGGCCGATCTGGACCGGCACCACGAGCAGGCCGACGACCACGAGGAACACGGCGTCCCGGCCGGGGAAGCTCAGCCAGGCGAAGGCGTACCCCGCGAGGGCCGCGATGCCGACGACGAGCACCGTGGTCGGCACCGAGATGAGGACCGTGTTCCAGAACGCCGAGACGAGACCGGAGTCCTCGAAGAGGGCGCGGTAGTTGTCGACGGAGAGCTGGGCGGGGTCGACGAGCGACGTCCACCAGCCGTTCGAGGCGTTGTCCTGCTCCGAGCGCAGCGAGGAGAGGAAGAGCCCCGCGAGCGGGGTGATCCAGACGAGGGCGACGAGGACCAGGACCGTCTGGACCACTGTGCTGCCCAGCCATCGGGTCGGCCCGGTACGGCTTCTCGTTCCGGCGCGGCCTCTCCAGCCGGTACGGCTTCTCGTTCCGGTGTGGCCGCTCATGATCCGCCCTTCCGGAAGCGCCGGATGTTGAAGATCATCGCCGGTACGACGAGGGCGAGGAGCAGCACGCTGAGCGCGCTGCCGAGACCCTGGTCGTTGCCCCCGCCGAAGGAGACCAGCCACATGCGCGTGGCCAGTACGTTGGCGTCCTCCTGTACGGGTCCCGGGGCGATGATGTAGACGAGGTCGAAGACCTTCATGACGTTGATGACGAGCGTCACGAAGACGACGGTGAGGACGGGGGCGAGCAGCGGAACCGTGATCCTGCGGAAGATCTGGCCCTCGGTCGCGCCGTCCACGCGGGCCGCCTCCAGGGCGTCGCGCGGGATGGCCGCGAGCCCCGCCCCGATCAGGACCATCGAGAAGCCGGTCCAGACCCACAGGTAGGCGCCGATGATGGCCGCGGTGACCAGGCTCGGTCCCAGCCAGTCGACGCCGTTGTAGCCGGCGGCGAAGTTGGACGCGGGAATCCGCAGCGTGTAGGCGTCGTCGCCGAGGTCGGCGAAGCGGAACGAGCCGTCGTCGCCCGTCTCCGCGGACGCGACGACCGTGGTTCCGCTCAGCACCTCGACCGTCACGCCGGGAAGGCCCTTCTCCTTCGTGTCGATCTGGCCCTGCCGGCCGCCCGCTCCGGGCGTGAAGTCCAGGTACACGGCACCCGACAGGCTCCCCGCCGCCGGCTCCGGAGTCCGTGCGGGCGCCGCCCTCGGGGGCACGGCCTCGGGCGCGACACCGACGAAGGGCAGGGCGATGTCTCCCCCGGGGCGGACCTCGACGGTGGTGTAGCCCTCGCCTGGACTGCCGTTCAGGTTCTTGCCCTCACGAGCCCGCGCCGTCGGGTAGGGGGACGGTTCGACGAGCGTGTCGTGGACGCCGACGATCGCCGCGTTGAGGACGCCCCGGTCGGGGTTCTGGTCGTAGGCGAGGCGGAAGATGATGCCCGCGGCGAGGAAGGACACGGCCATGGGGAGGAACAGGACGAGTTTGAACGCGGTGGCCCACCGCACCTTCTCGGTGAGGACGGCGAGGACGAGTCCGAGCCCGGTGAGGAGCACGGGCGCGACGACGACCCAGATCACGCTGTTGCGGAGGGCCTTCCGCGTGGCCGGGTCCTGGAACATCTCCAGGTAGTTCGCTGCGCCCACGAAGCGGTCGCCGCTCGCGTCGAAGAGACTGCGCCCGACGGAGTACACGACCGGGTAGACGACCAGTGCCCCCAGGAGCAGCAGGGCCGGGAGGACGAAGAGCGCGCCGAGGAGGCGCCTTCTGCGCAGGGCACGGCGCCGCGGGTTCGCCGCGGCGCGTGCCTTCGGGGTGTCGGCCATGACCGGGCGGCCTCAGTTCCCGTACGCCTTGGCCGCAGCGGCCTCCAGAGCCGTCGCGGTCGCCTTCGGGTTCGAGGGGTCGCGCAGGAAGTCCTGGAGGATCTTCCACTCGCCGGCGCCCTTGGTGCCGCCGAAGGCCGCGGGTGCCTGGTCGGACATGTCGAAGCGCACCGAGTCTCCGGCGGCGACGAGCGACGCGGCGGTCGCGCGCGTGGTGGCGTCGCCGTAGGCCTCGGGCTTGACGTTCTTGTTCGGGGAGAGGAAGCCACCGGCCCCGGCCCACACCTCGGCCGCTTCCGGCGTAGCGAGGAACTCCAGGAGTTTCATGCCGGCCTCGGCGTTCTTGGCGTCCTTGAGGACCACCGCGGCGTCCCCGCCGCTGACCACGGGCGGGGCGCCCGCGCCGACCGCCGGGAACGGGAAGAACTTGGCGTCCTCGCCGGGCTTCTTGCCGAACTCGTCCTTGGCGACGCCGCCGACGAAGTCGCCTTCGTAGACCATGCCTGCCTCGGGCTCGGGACCGAAAACCTTCTCCACGGAGCCGGGGAAGTCGGTCTGCAGGGCCCCCTGCGCTCCGCCGGCCACGAGTTGCTTGTCCTTGAAGACCGCGGCGAGCGTCGTGAGGGCCGTGACGACGCTGTCGTCCGTCCACTTGATCTTGTGCTGGGCGAGCTGATCGTACTTCTCCGGTCCGGCCTGGGAGAGGTACACGTTCTCGAACCAGTCGGTCAGCGTCCAGCCGTCCTCACCGGCGACCGCGAAGGCGGGCCGCCCGGAGTCCGCGAGGGTCCGTCCCGCCGCGAGGAGCTCGTCCCAGCTCTTGGGCTCGTTCACCCCGGCCTGGGACAGCGCCTCGGGGGCGTACCAGATGGTGGATTTGTGGGCCGCCTTGAAGTAGAGCCCGTAGTACTTCCCGTCGACCGTTCCGTAGTTCTTCCAGACGGGTGCCAGGCCCGCGGTGGCGGTCTCCGTGGTCTTCCCCGACAGCGGCTGGAGCCAGCCCGCCTTGGCGAACTGCTGGAGCACGCCGACCTGCGGGACGAGCACCACGTCGGGGGCGTTGCCGCCCTCGATCTTGCTGCCGACGAAGGTGGATACGTTGTCCCCCGAGGGCACGAAGACGGTCTTGGCGCCGGTCTTCTCGCTGAAGGCGTCGAGCACCTTCTTGAAGTTCTTCTGCTCGCTGCCGGTCCAGACACCGGCGACGGTGACGGTCTTCCCGCTGAGCTCGCCGTCGGCGGCGGGTTCGGCGTCTCCACCGCAGGCGGTGACGGTGAGCGCCAGGGCCAGCACGGTGGAGACGGTGCCGGTGGTACGGAGGGTTGTCGCGGCGGATCGTCTCATGACGGTCCATCCTTCCTTCGGGAACGGAATGGAACTGGACAGATCGGGACTGGACGGTGCGGAGCGGGGCAGGTCAGGAGGCGGGGGTGTCGGTGGACCACCAGGCGGCGGTCGCCCCGGGGAGTTCACCGGCCGGGCAGGGTCCGCTGGACAGCAGCGGCGCACCGGGCACCGGGGCGGGGACGGTCTCGGAGCCGAAGTTCACGGCGCAGACCAGGCCGTCGCCGCGGGCCATGGCGAGGACCTGGGGTGGCGCCTCCAGCCAGCGCAGGGTTCCCTCTCCCAACTGAGGCAGGCCGCGCCGCAGTTGGAGCCCGTCGCGATAGAGGTGCCAGAACGACCGGGTGTCGGCGAGGGCGCGGTCGGTGGCGTACTCGGCGAACCACTCCGGCTGCGGCAGCCAGGTGCGCACACCGGCCGCGCCGTCGCTGAACCCGAAGGGGGACGCCTGGCCCGACCAGGGAAGGGGGACGCGGCAGCCGTCCCGGATCCTGGCGCGGCTTCCCGTACGGCGGAAGATGGGGTCCGTCAGCACGTCGTCGGGCAGGTCGAGGACCTCGGGCAGTCCGAGCTCCTCACCCTGGTAGACGTAGGCGGCGCCCGGGAGCGCCAGCATGAGGAGCGCCGCCGCGCGGGCCCGTGCGGCGCCGACGTGCTCGGCGCCGGGGCCGCCCGCGTACCGGGTGACCGTGCGGACCTGGTCGTGGTTGTTGAGGACCCAGGTGACCGTCGAGCCCGTTCCGGCGATGTCGCGGAGGGCCTCGTCGATGACGGCCCGGAAGGCGGTGGCGTCCCAGGGGGCGCTGAGCAGGTCGAAGAAGAACGCCTGGTGCAGCTCGTCCGGTCTGACGTACAGGGCGTGTTCACGCGCGCTCGGCACCGACACCTCGCCGACGAGCAGCCGCTCGACGCCGTCGCGCGCCGTGTACTCCTCGCACACGGCACGCCAGCGGCGCCACACGTCGTGGACCTCGGGCTGGTTCCAGGCCAGGGGGTTGACCGAGTCGCGGGTGCGCTCGTCCGCCGTCGGGTCGTCCGAGTCGGGGAGAGCGGGATGCTTGTAGAGGCCGGCGGCGACGTCGATGCGGAAGCCGTCCACGCCACGGTCCAGCCAGAAGCGCAGCACCTGCTCGAAGTGCTCGCCCACGCGCGGGTCGCGCCAGTTGAGGTCCGGCTGTTCCGGTGTGAAGAGGTGGAGGTACCACTCGCCGGGCGTGCCGTCGGGTTCCGTGACGCGGGTCCAGGCGGGACCACCGAACATGGCGTGCCAGTTGTTCGGGGGCTCGTCGCCGTTCGGACCGCGGCCCGGGGCGAAGTGGAACCGTGACCGGGCGCGGCTCCCCGACCCGGCGGCCAGGGCCTTCCGGAACCAACGGTGCTCGGTCGAGCAGTGGTTGGGGACGATGTCGATCAACAGCTTGAGCCCGAGCCGATGGGCCTGGGTCACCACGCGCTCGAACTCGGCGAGGTCGCCGTACACGGGGTCGACGTTCTGGTGGTCCGCGACGTCGTAGCCGTGATCATGCTGGGGCGAGGGATAGAAAGGGCTCAGCCAGATGCCGTCGACGCCGAGCTTCCTCAGGTAGGGAAGGCCGGCGCGGACGCCGGCGAGGTCTCCGACGCCGTCCCCGGTGCTGTCGAGGAAGCTGCGGACGTAGACCTGGTAGATCACCGCGTCCCGCCACCACGGGGCGGTGGAGTGGGCGCTGGTAGGGCGGCCGGCATGGGCCGCAAGAGTGCTGAGCATCTCGCGTCGACCTGTCTGCAGTGAATGCGAGAGCACCCGAACGGGAGCCTCTGCTATGCATTCATGTTAAGTAGCCATGACGGCACGATGTCAACGAGGCTGCACAACTTGCTTGTGGAGATGCCTCATTGGGCAGTCAGTGCGAGCGAAGGGGAAGGCCACTGGCCAACAGGCAGGTAGTGGCGATCCGGGGGGCACGAGGGACCTCAAAGAGCTCAAGAAAATCAGGGAGCTCAGGGAGCTCAAGGACCTCAGGAACCGGAGATGGCGCCCAGTTCGCGCGTCAGTCGCCGCACGGCTTCCTCGGGCGTGTCGCGGAGCGCCAGCACGTCCTGGCCGACCGCCTGGACGACCAGGCTCACCTGGTCGTACCGCGCGCTCTTGGGGCGGGGCACGGCCGCGAGCACGCTCTCCCGGAGGATCGGGAGATAGGGGTGGGCGGCGACGAGGGACGGGTCGTCGTAGAGCGAGGCTCTCACCGGCGGCAGAGCGCCCCGCGTCAGGACCTGGCGCTGCACCCGCTCGCTCGTCAGGTACGCGATGAAGTCGGCGGCGGTGGCGGCGTTCTTCGAGCGGGCGGACACGGCGAGGTTCGATCCGCCGAGGACGCTCGTGCCCGGCCCGTCGAGACCGGGCAGCGGCACGGCGCCGAAGCGTCCCGCGACCTTCGATCCCGGGGAATTGGCGTCCGTGTAGACGTACGGCCAGTTCCGCAGGAAGAGGAGACGCCCTTCCTCGAAGGCGGCCCGGGACTCCTCCTCCTTGTACCGCAGGGCCTCGGTGGGTATCCAGCCCTCGCGCAGTCCGTCCGCGAGGAACGCGAGCCCCGCCCGTGCCGGGTCCGAGTCGACGGCGACCGTCGTGCCGTCGTCACGCAGGACGGTCCCACCCGCGGACTGGATCGCCTCGGTGACGTTCACGGTCAGCCCCTCGTAGGGGAGGAACTGGCCCGCGTACCCCTCGAGGCCGTGCCGGGGAGCGAGGGTGCGCGCCTGCCGGGCCAGCTCGGCCCAGGTCCTCGGCGGCTTCTCGCCGGCCGCGTCGAGGACGTCCTTGCGGTAGTAGAGCAGCCCCGCGTTGGTCACGTACGGGACGGCGTACAGCCTGCCGTCGAAGGTGGCCGTGTCGACCACGGGGCTCAGGAAGGCGTCGAGTTCGAACCGGCCGCGGTCCAGGGGCCTGATCAGCCCTGCCGCGGCGAACTCCGAGGTCCAGGCCACGTCGAGGTTGAGCACATCGAACCGGCTGCTGCCGGAGCGGAGTTCGCTGAGCATCTGCGCCCGGGTCTCGTCGGCCGAGTCCGGCAGCTCGACGAGGGTGACCCGCTCGTCCGGATGCCCGCTGTTCCAGTCGTCGACCAGCGGTGCCAGATAGCGCGTGAGATCTCCCGCCGTGACGAACGTCAGCGGCCCCCGGCCCTCGGCCGAGGGCTCCGCGGCACGGTGCCCGACGCCGGAGTACCCGGCCAGGACGATCGCCGCTGCGAGAATTCCCCTCCTCACGGCCCGTATCCACCGCATAGGTTCCTCCTGGACGTGGTCCCGGACGCGACGGGGACCATCGTGGCATATGGCGAGCCCGGGGAATCGGTGATACTGGACCGCCAGATGACAGCGCCGTCACCTGGTCATACGGTCTCAGGTCCGGCATCGGGTTCCGGAACGACACAGAAGGGGGAGCGTGTGCGGCAGCAGCTGCTGGCACTCCTCACCCGGGGCCCTGCCCACGGTTACGAGCTCAAGCAGGGCCTTGAACAACTCCTCGGCTCCGCATACCCTCAGCCGAACGTCGGCCAGGTCTACGTGACGCTCGGGCGGCTGGAGAAGAGCGGTCTCATCGAGGGTGAGGATGTCGAACAGTCCGGTCGCCCCAACAAGCGGACGTACCGGTTGACGGAAGCGGGGCGGGACGCCGTCTCCGCGTGGTTCGAGGAGACCGCCGACGAGCCGAGGGTCCGCGACGAGTTCTTCATGAAGCTCGCGCTGGCCCCGTTGTCCGGACTCGCCGACCCGATCACCCTGATCAACAAGCAGCGGCGCCAGCACCTGAACACCATGCGCACCCTCTCCAGGCTCGCCGCCTCGGAGGACCGCGGCAACAAGATCGCCCAGCTCCTGATCGAAGGTGCCATGCTGCACCTGCAGGCCGACCTCGACTGGCTGGAGCGTTGTCAGGAGGAGCTGGAATGACAGAGGGTCCCACCGCGGCGCCCCCACAGGACACGATCGTGCGTGCCGAGGGTCTGACGAAGACCCATCACGGCGACAGCGCCCCTGTCCAGGCGGTACGAGGTGTGGACCTGACCGTGCGGCCGGGTGAGTTCATCGCGATCACCGGCCCCTCCGGAGCGGGCAAGTCGACCTTGCTGCACCTCGTGGGCGGTCTCGAACGACCGGACAGCGGGCACCTGTGGCTGGCCGGGGAGAAGGTCGACGGATACTCGGAGGCCCGCTGGGCGATGCTGCGCCGCCGCCACATCGGCATCGTCTTCCAGTTCTTCAATCTGGTCTCCAACCTCACCGTCGCCGACAACATCGAACTGCCGGCGCTCCTCGCCGGGGTGTCGCCCCGGTCGGCGCGGCGGAGCAGGGCGGAACTCCTCCAGGAACTGGGGCTCGAGGGCAGGGACCGCTCGATGCCGGGAGAGCTCTCCGGGGGCGAGCAGCAGCGGGTCGCGCTCGCCCGCGCCCTGGTCAACAACCCGGCGCTGCTGCTCGCCGACGAACCCGCGGGAAGCCTCGACAGCAAGGGGACCCGCGATGTCGCACGGCTGCTCTCGCGCTTCCACCGGCGGGGCCAGAGCATCCTCATGGTCACCCACGACGCCCGGATGGCCAGTGCCGCGGACCGGGTCATCAGCTTCTTCGACGGACGGACAGCCGACGACGCTGCCCTCGGCGACGGCGGCACGGCACGGCCGGGAGTGTCCGGCGTGCTCGAACTGCGAGACTGAGGCGGTACGTCGTGCGGGCCATTCTTCGGTGGGCTCACTCCGACCTGCGCGCCCATCGGGGCGAGGCGTTGTTCGCGGTGCTGGCCAGTGCCGGAGTGATCGCCTCGCTGCTGCTGTCCGCGGCACTGCTCAGCTATGCCGTCAACCCCTGGCAGCGGGTGTTCAACCAGTCCCAGGGCGCGCACATCTGGCTTCACACCCGCGGTGATCCCGACGCGTCCTCGCTCGCCTCGCTGGCCTCGCTGGACGAGGTCGCGGCGCTGTCGGGTCCGTTCCGGACGGCCGACGCCACCGTCGAGGTGGCCGGCGCGCGAGCGCCTGTCGTCCTGCGGGGCACGAGCCCCCAGCCGTCCGCGGTGGCCCGCCCCCTCGTCACCGAGGGACGCTGGCTGACGTCGGGGACCGTCGGCGGCCGGCCGGGCGAGATCGTCCTGGAGAGCACTCTGGCGCGGGCGCTGTGGGCCGATCCCGGCGAGACCGTGACGGTCGCCGGCGAGGACGGGGCACCGCTGTCTCTGCGGATCGTGGGCATCGCGGAGAGCGCCGAGCCCCTCTACCGGGCCGGCGAGGGGGCGGGCGTCGCCTGGGTGCCGCCCGGGGTGCTGGACCAGGTGGCGTCGACCGGTGCGGGACAGAGCGTCGGGCTGCGGCTCAAGGACCCGGACGACACCGACTACGTCGTCCAGCGGGCCGTGACGCTGCTCGGCGCCCACCGGGTCGACCGGGTGACGAACTGGCAGGAGGCCGAGGCCGACCGGGGAGGCGACGACCGGCTGCTCGGGCAGATGTTCGCCGCCTTCGGTCTGGCCGCCCTCTTCGCGGCCGCGGTCGCCGTCTCCGGAGCGGTCAGGGCGCGCGTACGGGGCCAGCTCAAGGACATCGCGGTGCTGAAGGCCATCGGCTTCACCCCCGGCCAGGTGATGCGGGGGTTCCTCGTCCAGCACCTGGGCTTCGCGGTCCTCGGCGCCGGGCTCGCCACGGCGGCGACCCTGACGCTCGGGCGCTGGATACCGGGCCGGATCGGAGAGGCCGTGGTCCTGTGGCCGGAGATGCCCGGACACCGGGCCGTCGTGGCCGGACTGCCCGGCGCCGCGGTCCTTCTCATCGGCACCGCGACCGGGCTCGCCGCCTGGCGGGCCGGCCGGGTACCGCCCGTCCCGACCGCCAGGTCGGCGCTCCTCACCGCCGCCCCGATCACCCTCCTCGGCCGCCGTGCCATCGCCCTGCGCCTGTCGCCCGCGCTGGTTCTCGGCTGGCGCTCGGCGTTCTCCGGTCGCGGCCGCGACCTGTGGTCGATCACCAGGCTCGCTCTGCCCATCGCCCTGATGACCGTGGCCCTCGTCGCCTGGTCGACACTCGAACAGTTCAGCGGCGACCCCGCCCGGATGGGCCGCGCCGCCGCCCTGACCGTACGCGCGGAAGACCCCGGTCCGGGGGACGATCCGGCGCTCGAACGCCTCCTGACCTCGGTCCCGGGCGTCGAAAGCTCCTTCCCCGGTGCGGAGTTCGTCGCGCTGGTCCCCGGCCAGACCGGGACGATAACCCTGCGGGGACTGGGCAGCCGGGCACGGCCGTACCCCCACACCGTCGTCGAAGGACGGGCACCGGCCGGCCCGGACGAGGCGGTCGCCGGGCAGGGACTCCTCGACCTCCTGGGCGTACGGGTCGGGGAGTGGGTCCGGATGACGGTCGAGGGCCGCCCGCAGATCCTGCACATCGTGGGCCGCAGCGTCGAACCCGACCAGGGCGGCCGGGTGATCTCCACCTCGCTCGACAGCCTCAGGGACGACGCCCCGGCGATGAGCGCGCGCTTCCACGCGCTCGTCCTCCGGCCGGGGGCCGACCCCAGGGAGGTGGCGGCCGCCGTCTCCGGGTCGACCACCAGAGCCCTGGAGGTGCGTGAGACCCCCACCCCCGCGGACCGGCTCGACACCCCGCGCGGAGTCATCGCGGCGCTCATCGCCGTCCTCGCCTTCATCGCCCTCGTCGAACTGCTCACCCTGATCAGTACCGGCGTACGCGCCCGGGTGCGGGACCTCCTTGCCATGAGGGCCATCGGTCTCACCCCTCGCCAGATCGGATCGGTGACCGTCACGGCGGCGGCCCTCACCACCCTGGTCTCCGCCCTCCTGGGCACCGGGGCCGGAGCGGCGCTCGGTCGCTGGCTCGTCGACGAGGAGGGCCGCTCCAGCGGCATCGGCGCGGGCATCGCGCACGTGCCCTCACCGCTGGTCCTGGTGACCCTGGTCGCCACGGCGACCGCGGTCGGCGCCGTGGCGGCGCTGGCGCCCGCCGTGAAGACCGCGCGTCGCCGTCTCATCGACTCGGCGAGCGAGACGCTCTAGAGGCGTGGACGGTGATGGTGTCGGCTCCCCATCTCCCCGTTCTCCCGCACTCGACGCCGCGCTCCGCGAGGTGCGGTCCGAGTCGCCGGTTGCGGCCCCGGCGGGTGGGGAGGCGACAGGCACGGCGGAGCGTCGCCACCCATCCTTCGTCCCCGTCGAGAGACACCACCTCGATGCGAGAAGGGCCCGCGGACACGGCCATCATGGTTCCCCCTCCACGGTCCACCCGGGCCGCCCACCGCGTGCCCGTGCCGATACCGCGAGCAATCTACTTACCTGTTAGGTAAGGAAGGCCCCGCCGGCGGCTCTTCACGACAGGACGGTCGCCGCGGTGTGCGGTCGTGCAGAACCAGGAGCCGATCGGGCAAGCGACGGCCGGGGAGGGTGGCGCGGGTGCGGTGCCGTCGCCGTGCTCGGCGACGAGGACCCGTGCCCGCACGGGCCGGGCCGTCGGCGGCCGGACGGACCGTGGCCCGGCCCCCAGCGGGTCACGCCAAGACTGCTGGTTCGTACGAGGGCTGTAACAGACTCGGGATGCAGGTGAACCGGCATCGCCACATGGCAACAATGGCGATATCGCTTGCACACGAAGCTTGCACACGGACCGGCTCCGGTCGGTCACGGGGGAAGAGAGAACGGCATGAACTCCAGGACAGTCAGGGATGGTTCACCTCGTCGGGCCCTTCGCGGAGCCGCCCTGGGCGCGGCCGTCGTCGCGGCTCTGCTGACGACCACCGCCTGCCAGGGCGACGGCGAGGCCGCCGGGTCACCGCCCGCCTCCGCCTCGTCGAGCGCCGCCCCCTCGGGCTCCGCGTCGGCCGGCGGGAGCGCTCCGAAGACCACCACGCCCACGGTCGACTCCGGGACCGGCAGCAGTGGCCCCGCGACCACCGAGACCGGAGACAGCGGCGAGACCGGCGGCGGCAACGGCACGAAGTACGAGGACTGCAAGGCGGACGGGCTCACCACCGCGGTCGAGCTCCAGGACGAGCGCGGGGAGACCCCCCGCCACTTCCTGCTGACCGTCACCAACACCGCGAAGACTCCGTGCGTCCTCAACGACGCGCCGCAGGTACGACTCAAGGCGGGCAACGACGCCCCGATCGTCCAGACGCTCGGGGAGCCGGACACCGAGCCCGTCGTCGTCGAGGGGGGCGGCAAGGCCTACGCCGGCCTGTACGTCTTCGGGAACGACGAGGGGGGCGAGGCGCAGTACGACCAGTCCGACCGCTTCACCGCGACCCTGGTCGCCGGCGAGGGCACCGAGCTGAGGGGCACGCTCGTCTTCGACCTGCCCGACGGCCTCGACACGGTCTCCGTCGACGACGCGGCGCGGCTGAACGGCTGGGCCGGCACCGAGGGCCTGGCGATGCGCCCGATCACCCAGCTCTGAGGAGCGCCGCGGGGACCGTCGTACGCCCGTCGCTGGAGGTGGGACGACGGCGGTCTCCGCGGGGCACGGGCCCGGATCAAGGAACCGGATCGGGCCGGTCGTCGGGCGTCAGACGCGGTGGGTGCCGGACCAGCTGAGCCATCGACGAAGCGCCCTGTGGGTGCTGTCGTCCAGGGTGCAGAGCACGTCGATGGCGTCGCGATCGCCCGGCAGGGGCGCGACGCCCGCCGCGGTGAGAGCGGCGTGCAGCTCCAGTCGGCGACGGTCGGCCGGCTCCAGGCCGTGGGACGGCCTGCCCGAAGGCGCGGGCTCCGGCATGGAGCAGTCGTCGAACTCCATGATCCCGCAGGTGGCCGACGTCTCCCCGTGCAAATCGTCGAGGTCGTGCACGGCAGGGAAGCGGTACGGGTCGAGATCCAGCAGTACGCGCGGAGCCGTGGTGAGCGCCTGAAACTCGGTCATGAGCGTCTCCTCAGTCGTCGTGCGACGTTCGTGCAGGGAACGACGCCGCCGGTACCGCGGCCCGTTGCAGTCCGGCGAGAAACCCACCCGGATGCCCCCTACGCCATCTCGTCACAAGTGAGAAGACCCGACGAACGCCGCTGGCAACTGGCACGTGAAGGTCGCGCCCAGCGGGAGGAGCGGCGTGCCGTGGTGGCTCACGGCTCCCGGTCGGTGGCCCTGTGCGGTACGGACTCGGAGTCCGCCGCCGCACGCGGTGCCGTCATGTCGAGCAGGAGCAGGGCGTCGTGGTCGGGGTGATCGTCCCGACCTGGTGGTGGAACGTCTTGTGGGCGGGCTTGCGACCGGTGGCCTCGTGGCGTTCCCAGGTCGTGCTGCGCTGGCTGACCCACCCCGAACCCCGAACCCGAACGGGCGGCGGCTCGGCATGTTGCCGCAGTATGGCGGAGTCATGGCGGGCTCGTGGCAGCATCGCCCGTCGCGACGTCCGAGCGGCGGCGCGCGTCTAGCATCCCGGGGAACGGCCCCGCCGCTGCCGGTGCGGGGCCGTAACCGGTCACTGCCAAGGGCAGGTTCCTCATGAGTACATCCCGCACCCTCACCGTCGGCGAAGCGGAGGCTCGGCTGCCCGAGCTGAACGTGGTCGATGTCCGCACCCCGGGCGAGTTCGCGTCCGGCCGTCTGCCCGGCGCCGTCAACGTCCCCCTGGATCGCATCGAGGACCAGGTGACCGACCTGCGGAACGCCACCACGAGCAGGCCGCTGCTGCTGGTGTGCGCCTCCGGTGCACGCTCCGAGAAGGCCGTCGCGACCCTCGCCTCCCACGGGGTCGCCGCGGCGAGTCTCACCGGCGGCACCCGGGGATGGGCCTCGGCCGGCCATCCGCTCGAGTACCCGGCGGGACCCGTGCGGAAGGTCTGGGGGATGGAGCGTCAGGTGCGCTTCACCGCGGGGGTGCTGGTGCTGCTCGGCCTGGTTCTCGGGCTGCTCGTCCACCCTGCGTTCCAGGTGCTCTCGGCCGGGATCGCCGGGGGCCTGGTGTTCTCGGCGCTCACCGATACCTGCGGCATGGCGGTGGTCCTGGGCCGGCTCCCCTTCAACCGGCGCGGGGCGGCATCGCCCAGCTGACGCCCGCCGCTTCCGGCGCGGTCACTCCCGTCCGTGCGGGTCCGGCGGGGCGGGGTGACCGCTCCTGGGCCCGAACCGGCCGAGCAGCGCGGTGAGGACGACCGCCGTCAGGGTGCCTGCGACGACGCCGCTGCCCAGGATCGTCCGGGCCCAGCCGGGGAACCCCGCGTACAGGTCCGGGGTGAGCAGCGGCAGGAGTCCCACGGTGAGCGCGAGCGCGGCGGTCAGCGAGCCCGTACCGGTGCCGGACAGGTCGGCGCGGCGGAGCATCTCGACGCCCATGACGGCGATCACGGCGTAGACGACGAGGGCGGAGCCTCCGACGACGGCCTCGGGTATGCCCGCCAGCGCCCGGGACACGGGCGTGGCCAGGCCGAGGGCGACGAGGAGTGCTCCGGCGCCGGCGGTCACGAACCGGCTGCGGACCCCGGTGAGCCGGCCGATGCCGATGTTCTCGGCGCTGGTGACCATGAGGGACGTACCGAACAGCCCGCCCGCCAGGGAGACGACGGCGTCGGCGCGGGCGACGCGGGGGACGTCCCGTTCGGGTGTCGGGGTCCGGCCGACGGTCTCGCTGTTGAGCACGGTCTGCCCGGTGATCTCGGCCAGGGTGGTGAGGCTGAACACGAGCAGCGGAAGAGCGGCGAGCAGGTCGAACCTCGGTGTCCCGAAGGGCAGGAACGCGGGCAGCGCGAAGCCGCTGCCGGCCGCGGGGGTGAAGGCTCCCAGGCCGGTCGCCACCGCCGCGGCGGTGCCCGCCGCCATCCCGATGAGGACGGACGTCTGGCGCCATACGCCGCGCAGGAACACGTACGCGGCGACGGTCGCCGCGACCGTGAGCCCGGCGAGCAGCACCGCACGGGGCTCCCCCGTGCCGTCCGGGCCGGTGACGAGTCGGGCCGCGACCCGGATCATCGCGATCCCGATGAGCAGCACGGTCACCCCCATGACCAGGGGCGGGAACAGCCGTACGACACGGGCGTACAGGGGCAGCACGGCCAGGAGCAGGGCCGCCGCCAGGAGAACTGCGCCGGCGGCGGTCGGCGCCCCGTGTTCCTGGGCGATCTGGAGGAAGAGCGCTGTCGCGGCGCCGCCGGGCAGCATGACGAACGGGAGGCGCCCGCCGATCCGCCACACGCCGAGGGACTGGAGCAGGGCGCCCGCTCCGCAGAGCAGCAGGACGGCGCTGAGCAGTGAGGCCGTCGCGCCGGGTGGCATCTTCAGGGTGCCGGCGACGAGGAAGACGGTGGAGACGGGGGCGGCGATCATCGCCAGGACGTGCTGGGCGGAGAGTGGTACCAGTCTCCGCCACGGAACGGTCGCGTCGACGGCTTCGACGGATGCGGGAGAGGACGGCGACGCGGACGTGGAGTCGGGCGTGGACGCCGGGGTGGACTTGGATGCCGGGGTGGACGTGGAATCGGGCGTGGACGCCGGGGTGGACTTGGACGCCGGGGTGGGCTTGGACGCCGGGGTGGGCTTGGACGCCGGGGTCGTCATGCCGTCGTCTCCAGCCACGGGATGTCGGCCGCGGAGTAGCGGTAGGCCCGGAAAACGGCGTTGGGCTCGGACGGGAAGAGGCCCCGGACCTCGCTCTCGCCGTAGCCTGCGAAGTGCGGGACGACGTACTCCCAGCACAGGTAGCCGTCCTTGGTCACTTCGAACAGCCGCCCCGACGGCGAGTCGGTGACGAGCGTGTTGCCGTTCGGCAGGCGCTGCGCCGAGCCCATGAAGGGCGCGAAGAAGAACTCGCGCGCCGGGTCGTGGTACTCCCACCCGACGTCGCCGGTGGTCCGGTCGATCTCGATGACGCGGGAGTACGGGACGTCGTGTCCGGGCCGGAAGACGCCGTTGTCGAAGACGAGCAGCCGGCCGTCGTCCAGTTCGGTGGGGGCGTGCTGCTGGCTGACCGTGCCGGGGCGGCTGCGCCAGAGGATCTCGCCGGTCTCGCGGCTGATGACGACGACGGCCGAGACGCTGCGCAGGCTGGCCAGGATGTTGCCGTCCCGCAGGGGCGTGACGCTGTTGATCAGGGGCCAGTGTTCACGCGCGTAGGCCTCGTGCAGGGGGAAGGACGCGCGGTCGAGGTGCTCCGAGGCCCGCCAGGACCAGAGGAGTTCGCCGTTCGGGCCCACCTCCTTGACGGTGTCGGCCCAGACGACGCCGCCCTCGGCCTCGGAGCCGGGCACGCCACCCCGTACGGTCGCGGCTTCGGCCCCGGTCAGGGGTTCCAGGGCGGTGTAGAGAACGCGCCCGTCGTCGAGGTGGTGGGCATCGTGGTGCTGGAGGGGATCGCGGTGTTCCCGCAGGACGGTGCCGTCCGGTGCCGCACGGAGCATGACGCCGCCCCGGTACTTGTGCCACATCGGGAACAGGGCACGCTCCCCCGGAAGTACGCCGTTGTAGGCAAGGGTGCCGTCGGCGAGCAGTCGGGCGTGGCGGCCGGGGCGGTACGGAAGGTTCCAGCTGTGGACGGTATCGCCGTGGAGATCGATGAGGTAGACCTCCCCGGTGCCGGTGAGGGGTGCGTAGAGGGTGTAGCCGTCGGACACCGCCGCCTCGTCGAGGGCGATGAGGCCGGTGGGACGACGACGGCGTGAGTTCTGGTCGACAGAGGGCACGTCGGGACTCCTTGCGTCAAACTTTCTTTGATGACAACAATCGACTTTGACGTTAGGGCCGTTGTGTGACGGGCGTGTGTCGGGAGTACGAAACCGTCTCCGAGTTCCCGCCCCGCGCCGCGTAAGGTGCCGTCAGGCGCCGTCGACCAGGGAGAACGGCGCCTCGGGGCGGGGAAGGACGGAACATCCATGGAGGCCGAGAGCACGAACACCCCTCGGGTGGGGGCTGCCGTACGCCGCCGACGCCGGGCACTCGACCTGACGCTCGCCGACGTGGCGCGGCTCAGCGGACTCTCCTCCCCGTTCCTCAGCCAGATCGAGAACGACCGGGCGCGCCCGAGCATGCGGTCGCTGCAGCGGATCGCGGACGCCCTCGACACCACGGCGGTGCAACTGCTCGCGACGTCGGACAGGACGCGGACGATCGACGTGGTGCGCGCCGGTGACGACAGCGGGCTCGACCGGGAGGCCGGCGTCCGGCCGGTGGTACGGGGCCGCCATCAGCTGCACGCGCTCGAGTTCGTCGGCGAGCACGAGGCGGATCGCGAGTTCCGGCACCGCAACGACGAGCTGATGTACGTGGCGGACGGCTCGGTGGAGGTCGAGGCCGAGGGACGGATCCACCGGCTGGGACGCGGGGACACGCTCCTGGTGTCGGGCGGCGTCCGGCACCGCTGGCGCACCGTCGAACCGGGGTCGCGGGTCCTCGTGGTCGCGGTCGGCGACCACGTCGACGTCCTGGAGCCCTGACGGGACGAGCGCCTTCCCGACGCGCTCGGGCCGGGGTCTGTCCGCGGGCCGGGCCGAGCGATCCGCTCGTTCTCGTCGAACTACGCGATGTAGGCGATGTACGCGCGGTACGCGATCCGCGTGATCCGCGTGATCCGCGTGATCCGCGCGACGTCGGCGAGCTGTGCGGTGTTCACGGTCCACGCGGTGCTCGCCCGTGCCTCCGTCCTCCTGAACCTCACGTGCGTGAAGGAGACCAAGGCCGCACGCTGGAAGGCGTGACCTGCCCCCCGGCCGCCTCACGCCGTCAATAGCCACGCCGTCGTGTCGTCACAAGGAGCACCGCCGCCATGAGTGACCTCATCCTGATCCGTCACGGCGAGACGGAGTGGAGCGCCTCGGGGCGCCACACCGGCCGTACCGATCTGCCGCTCACCCCGGACGGTGAGGCGGAGGCACGCACGCTCGCCCCGTTCTTCGAGGGCCGCTCCCTTTGCTTCGTACTCACCAGTCCCTTGCGGCGGGCCCGGCACACGGCGGAACTCGCCGGGCTTCGGGATGCGGTGACGGACGAGGACCTGCGCGAGTGGGACTACGGCGGGTACGAGGGGCTGACCACGGCGCGGATCCACGAGACCCGGCCCGACTGGTCGCTGTGGAGCGACGGCGTGCCGCCGCATGCCGACGGGCGGCCGGGCGAGTCCGCCGAGGACGTGGGGCGACGGGCCGACCGGGTGCTGGCACGCCTCGCGCCGCTCCTCGCCGGCTCGCAGGAGGACGGCGTGGTGGTGGCGCACGCGCATCTGCTGCGCGTCCTCACCGCCCGCTACCTCGGCCTGCCGGCGTCCGAGGGGCGGCTGTTCCTCCTGACGACGGCGACGGTCGGCAGGTTGTCCACGGAGCACGGACTGCCGGTGGTGGCGGGCTGGAACCAGCGCCCGCTCCCCCCTGTCCGTACATGACGCGGACATGCGTGAGCGTGAGCACGCCATGAACCGCTACGCCGGGCATTGGGCGGCGTGGCCTCCGGTGGCGGGTGCTGCGGTCATGGCTACCGGGATCCTGTCGGTGGGTCTGAGTCTGACCGGGTTCGAGGTGGTCTCTGTCGTGGCGTTGTGGCTGGCCACGGCGCTGTGGCTGCTGCTGGCACTCGGTTTTTCGGCCCTGCTCCTGAGGGACCCGCGCCGCTGGGAGGTGACCGCCGACACCCCGCCGGCGCTCACCGCGGTCGCCGCCACGACGGTGCTCGGCGTCCGCTTCGAGCTCCTCGGTCTCACTCCGGTGGCCGTGTCACTCCTGGTGATCGCCGCGCTGGTGTGGCCCGTGATGCTGGTCGCCGTCCTCCGGCACCTGACCCGGCGGGCACCGGGCGCCGTGTTCCTGATCTGTGTGGCCACCCAGGGGCTCGCGATCCTGTGTGCCGTCCTCGTGCCGGAGGCCGGTGACTGGCTTGCTCGGGTGGCCCTCGCCTTGTTCCTGCTGGGCCTCCTGTTGTACGTCGATGCCCTGGCCCGCTTCGATGTCCGCCAGGTGGTGACGGGCGCGGGCGACCACTGGATCGCGGGCGGAGCCTTGGCGATCTCGGCGCTCGCCGGCTCGAAGCTCCTCGCCTCGGGCATCTGGTCGGGCGGGGCGGCCACGACCCTGCGGACGGCCACGCTCGTCCTGACGGCGCTCGATCTGGTCTGGTACGCGGTCCTGTTGTGCGGCGAGTGCGCCCGGCCGCGCCTCGGCTACGACGTCCGGCGGTGGGCGACGGTCTTCCCGCTCGGGATGACGGCGGTGGCGTCCCTGTCCGTCGCGGCCGCCACCGGGGTCGCGTGGCTGGAGACGCTGGGCAGGGGGCTCCTGTGGATCGCCGTCGCCGTGTGGCTCCCCACCGCCTACGGCTTCGTCCGCTCGCTCATCGGACACACCGTCGACCGGTCCTCCCCCGCTGCCGACAGCCGTCGACCGGTCCGGGCACGCCGACGGCGGTGACGACTCGTGACTGCCACTTCCGATGGCGTCCGGGAGCATCCTGAGCCGCTCCGTCAGGGAGCGTCCAGGCCCGCCCCGTCCAGGAGCGTCCAGGGCCGCCGCCCTGGCTGTTCCTCACGTGGTGAGGCGTCGGGCAGGTGATGGGTGCACACTGGTCCTGGAGCCCCCCACGCTCCCGTTTCTGGCCCCTCCGAGAGACACCTCATGCACTACGAGACCTCCGAGGAACACGTATCGGGAACGCCGGCCACGGCGTCACCCCTGGCCCATCGCGTGACGATGGCCGGACCGACCCTCCTGTTCGGCCCTGTCATCGGCAAGGCTCGTCCGTACGGACCGCCGCCCCGCTCCCGGCGCTCGATCTGAGCGTCGTGGGACGAGGCGCCCCCTGGAACGCTGCGAAGTTCCGGGACGATCCACCCGGACGGCGGGAGGAGGACACATGGCAACGTCACAGGGCTCCACACCCCGTGCCGGACCGGAGGACGGGGCCGGCGGGGCATCACCCGCTCCCGCGGTCGACGCGGCGGACCAACTGGCGCGTCTCGGCCGATCGTGGGTCTGGCTCCTCGGCGCCGCGATGGCCACGCTCATCCCGGGCATCCTGGCGCTGGTATGGCCGGATGTCACCCTGCACGTCCTGGCCGTGCTCATCGGGGTGTACTTGTTGCTGACCGGCGCCTTCCAGTTCGTGGCGGTGTTCGGGCGCGGCAGCGACCGCGTTCCCGGTCTGATCGTGGCCGTCCTGTGTGTCCTGGGCGGCGTGCTGTGCCTACGGAACCCGCTGCAGACGATCGCCGCGCTCTCGCTGATCGTCGGCGCCGTCTGGCTGGTGTCCGGCATCGTCACCCTCTACACGGCCATCGCCACCAAGAACATGCCGCACCGCGGCGTCGTCATGGCCGTCGCGGCCCTCGGCATCGTCGCGGGAATCGTGGTGCTGGCGCTGCCGGCCGAGTCGGCCCGGGCCCTGACCAGGCTGCTCGGCCTCTGGCTCGTCCTCCTCGGCCTGGCCGAGACGGCCGTCGCGCTGGCGTGGCGGTCGGCGCTGCGCAGGGCGGGCGTCACGGGCCATGACTCGCCGGGCCCGGCCATCTGACAGCCGCGTCGCCGACGCAGCCTCGCGCCCGGCCTTCGGAGTGAGGCTCCCCCTACCCCGCCACGCGCACGACCCCAGGTACGCCACGGCATGCCCGGCGTCCGCGGAAACGGAGGAACCGTGAACCTCGCCTACGACTACCCGCTGCTCAACGTCTTCTGGACCATGTTCTGGTTCTTCCTCTGGATCATGTGGTTCATCCTGCTCTTCCGGATCATCACCGACATCTTCCGCGACAAGGACATGCACGGATGGGGCAAGGCGGGGTGGCTCGCCCTCGTCATCCTGCTGCCCTTCGTCGGTGTCCTCGTGTACGTGATCGCCCGCGGCAAGAACATGGGCCGCCGCGAGATCGCCCAGGCCCGTGACCAGCAGCGGGAGTTCGACGCCTACATCCGCGAGACCGCGTCCGGCGCCGCGCGTCCCAGCAGCGCCGAGGAACTGACCAGGCTCTCCGAACTCCGCTCCCGCGGAGACATCACGGACGAGGAGTTCAACCGGGCCAAGGCACTGGTCCTCACCGACGACAGGCCGGCCGCGAGCCCCGCGCCCGGCGAACCTCCCACCCCCGGACGCTGACCGCGCCCGGCACCGACGATTCGACCGAGAAGCGAGGGATCTCCATGGCCTCCACTCACACCACACGCTCGGCTGACACGACGAGACAGGCCTGGGCCGGCGGACTGACCGTCTTCGCCGCCGTCATGCTCGGGATCACCGGCCTCGTCAGCGTCTTCCGCGGCATCATGGCGATCGCCGAGGACGAGGTCTTCGTCAACACGCCCAACTACGTCTTCAAGTTCGACCTGACGTCATGGGGATGGATACACCTCATCATCGGCATCATCGCGGTCCTCGTGAGCTTCGGGCTGTACCGGACGTCCACGTGGGCACGCGTGGCCGGCGTGGGCATCGCCGCGCTCGTCATCATCGCCAACTTCCTTTCCCTGCCCTACTACCCGGCCTGGTCGATCCTGATGGTCGCCATGTCGGGCTTCATCATCTGGGCCCTGTGCGCGGTGAAGCGGGAGGAACTCCTCTGACGTAGGGCGACTGTCCAGGGGCAGCCTGCCGACGCCGTCGCAGCTGCCGTCGGGGTGAGGGGTTCGCCGCGCGCTCCCCTCCCCCGACGGCAGCTGCGTCCGCGGGTGAGGACGGCCCCCTTGTGGATCCGGCCGCCGTCCCGAACGAACTCGTGGTCCGCTGGTCGACCTGACCGGCGCGCTTCGTGCGCTGTGCTGCCGGTGGGGAATCGAAGGATCCCCAAGCCACGCCGATCATCCGACGATCGGTCCGTTCGACGGAAGGAACACTCGCCTGGGTGACTGTGGGGCGGGTGCGGGGCGGGACATGATCATCGTCATGACTGCCTCTCTGATCCGCCGCGCCTGTGCCGCGGCACTCCTCGTCACGTCCACCCTCGCCCCCGCCGTGGCCGCCGCACCCCAACCCGGCGCGCCCGGACCGGAGTCGAAGCGTGCGGTGCAGGCCCGCCTGCTCGGCGAGAAGACCGTCCCGCACAAGCTCGACTTCCAGGGGACCACGGTCGGCGGCCTCTCCGGCATCGACCGCGACCGGTGCACCGGCGAGTACGTCTTCATCAGTGACGACCGCTCCTTCCTCCAGCCCGCACGCTTCTACACCGCGAAGCTCGACATCGACGCCGCGGGCGTACACGCCGTCGACTTCACCTCGACCCACCCCCTCCTCCAGCCGGACGGCTCGGTCTACCCGTCCCCCGCCCTCGGCGACGGCAAGGCGATCGACCCGGAGGAGATCCGCGTCGACCCGCGCGACTGCCGCTATTGGTGGGGGCAGGAGGGCGATCGGCCCGCCGTCGCCGGCCTGCCGGTGATCCAGCCGTCCATCGAGATCTCCGACCCCGACGGCACCCACCACGGCCGCCTGCGGCTGCCGGAGAACTACCTGATCACCGCCGAGCGCGGGCCGCGCCGGAACCAGGCCGTCGAGGCGCTCACCTTCGGCGCCCGCGGCACCGTCGTGACCAGCGCGATCGAGGGCCCGCTGCTCCAGGACGGCCCGGTGCCGGACCTGACACACGGCGCGCTCGTCCGCGTCACGCGGCAGACCCGCGGCGGCCGGGTGCTCGGACAGTTCGCGTACCCCATCGAGAAGATCTTCGCCGCGTCCGACCCGACCAGCCCGTGGGGCCCCGACACCGGCGTACCGTCCCTCCTGGCCTTCCCGAACGACCCCGAGCGCTACCTCGTACTCGAACGCACCTGGGTCGCCGGCTCCGGCTACAAGATCCGTCTGTACGACACCTCCACGCGGGGCGCCACCGACGTACGGGCCATGGACTCCCTGGCCGGACAGCCCGTCGTGGCCATGCGGAAGAGGCTCGTCGCCGACTTCCACACGCTCGGCCTGTCCACCGTCGACAACACCGAAGGCATGACCTGGGGCCCCACCCTGCCGTCCGGCGAGCGGTCGCTGATCCTTGTCAGCGACGACAACTTCGCCGGCGACGCGGTCACGCAGATCGTCGCGCTCGCGCTGCGCTGAAGCTGATGGCCCCGTGGAACCCGATGGACCCGATGGACCTGGGCTTCCGGTCATCCAGGTGACGCCCCGAGCACGGCGCCGGGCTCCCTGAGCTCGGCGCCGGGCTCCCCGAGCTCGGCACCGGAGCTCCACCGGCGCCGAGGACATGAGCCCCCGCACGCCCTGGGCCGGCACACCCGCCCAGGGACCGGCCAGGGGTGGATCGTGCGGTACGGATGGGCCGGTCAGGCGCCCTCGTCGAAACGGCCCGCCTCCACCTGGAGGGCGAGCGACTGCAGCACCTCGGCGGAGGAGACGTCGGACCGCCCCTCGTCATGCACCACGGCGAGACTGGTGAAGGCCAGGGTGAACCCGGAGACCATCGTGTACAGCGCGGGACCGAGCGCCGTGGCGAGGAGGTGGGCGACGTCCTGCGGAGCGGCGTCGGCCGGCACGCTGATGTGGGGCAGCATCTCGTTGAGCATCTGCGTGACCACCCGCGGCTCGATCTCGGACGCCGCCTCGAAGGCCTCTTCTCCCTCAGTCTCCTCCTCCACGGCCCGGCGGATCTCCTGAGCCTCCGTCAGGATGCCGATCACTCGCTTCAGAACCTCAGCTCGCTCCATTTCACGGAGCCTAGCCGCACGTCGGCAGGACTGGCTGCGGGGCGGAGCTGTACCACGCCACGGCCGTCTCACGGCCGCCTCGCTCCGGCGCGCGTCAGGGGGTGGTGGAGCCGTTCGGGGCGACCTTCCAGCTCCCGTCGTTCACCACGTACACCGTCAGCCGGCGGTTGACCGTGTCGCCGTCCCTGTCGAAGGCGACCCGGCCGGTGACACCGTCGAAGGCCGACCCGGCGACCGTCTGTGAGAGCTTCGCCCGCGCGTTGTCCGGGAGCGTGCCGCCGTTGGCCGTCACGAGGGTCTTCACCGCTTCGATGAAGGCCCAGGTCGCGTCGTAGGCGTAGGGGCCGTACCAGCCCGGCGGCTCGGGGTAGTTCGCCTTCCGGTACCGGGCGAGGAACTCCCGCCCTGCCTCCGATGCCTCTGCCGGTACGCCGATCTGGGTCGCCAGATCGCCCTCGGCCCGCGGGTTCTCCGTGAGGTACTGCTGGTCGAAGATGCCGTCGCCGCCCATCAGGGGGACGTTCACGCCCGCCTGCTTGAGCTGCTGGGACAGGGGCGCCGCGGTGTCGTAGTAGCCGCCGAAGTAGACGGCGTCGGCGCCTGAGGACCGTACTCTGACGGCGAGGCCCGCGAAGGCGCGTTCCGCGGGGTCGACCTGCTCGGTGCCGACGACGGTCCCGCCGAGTTTCGTGAACTCGGCCGTGACGCCGGCGGCGAGTGCGGCGCCGTGGGCGCTCGTGTCGTCGATCACGTAGAGCTTGGTCTTCTTCGCCTCGTACAGGTATCGGGCGCCGGACGGCCCCTGGTCGACGTCCGTGCCGATGGTGCGGAAGTAGGTGGAGTGGGGACGGGACCTCTGGCCCGCGGACCAGTCGGGCCCCAGGGTGAGGGTGGGGTCGGTGTTGCCCGGTGACACGTTGACCACGTCCGCCCGCGCGAGCGTCGGCACGAACGTTCGGGCGACAGAGGAGTTGAGAGGGCCGACGACCCCCAGAACCTTCTTGTCGGCCGCGAACCGGGTGGCGTTGGAGGCGCCCTTGGCGGGGTCGGCCCCATCGTCGAGGGCCTTGATCTCGAATGTCACGCCGGGGACGTGGCGGGACTCGTTGGCGGTCCTGGCCGCCAGGTCGGCGGAGTTCTTGATGCCGACGCCCATGGCGGACAGCCCCCCGCTCAGTGGCGCGTCCACACCGATCACCACCGTGACGGAGGGCTTCCCGGCTCCGCTGCCGGCCGCCCCTCCATGGGCGGCGTCGTCGTCACGGGTGAGGGCCCAGGTCAGGAGGGAGCCCGAGGCCAGCACCGCCAGCGCCGTGCCCAGGACCGCGGAGCGCCGCGTGAGGCCACGCCGCTGGGCCGACGCCGGCCCTCGGTGCTCCGACTCGGCCGTCACATCGGGCGTGACCGGGTTCTCGCCCTGGGGTACGGGCACGGGCGGGGTGGTCGGACGGTCCGGCACGGGGCCGCGCGGAGTACCGGCGGCGGACCCGGAGTCCGGGACCGTGGGGGTCGGTGGTGGTGGAGTCGGTGGGGAGGGTGCGTGCCGCGGCATGGTCGGAACGGACGCGTTCTCCGCTACGGGGTCCGGTGCGGGTACGGGCGCCGGCGCCGGCACTGGCACGGGTGCAGGAGCAGGCGCCGGTGCGGGCGCAGGAGCCGGTACGGGCGCAGGCGCAGGGGTCGCCCGCGGATCGGGCGCGGGGGTGGGCGCGGGGGCGTGTTCGCGCGCGGCCCCGTGCTCGGCGGATACGTCGGGGCCGGCGGTGGACCGCAGCACCGACGCGAGCATCTCGGCCGCCTCCGAGGCACCCACACGCTGAGCCGGGTCCTTGGTGAGGAGCGCGTCCAGCACGGGAGTCAGCGGGCCGGCATGGACCGGCGACCGGTGCGGGCTGGTGAACACCGCGACGGCGAGGGCGTGCAGCCCCTCCGCCTCGAACGGCGGGCACCCCTCGACGGCGTGGTACAGGGTCGCGCCGAGGGCCCACAGGTCGTTGGCCGGAGTCGGGCGCTTGCCCTCCAGCTGCTCCGGCGGCATGTACTGCGGGGTGCCGATCACGATTCCGCTGTGACTGAGCTTGGTCGTGGCGTCGGCGAGGTGGGCGATGCCGAAGTCGGTCAGGACGACACGGTCCTTGGCCAGCAGCACGTTGTCCGGCTTGATGTCGCGATGGACGATGCGCGCGCGGTGCGCCTCGGCCAACGCGTCGAGCACGACGGCGCCGATCTCGGCCACCCGCCGTACGGGCAGCCTGCCGTGGCTTCGGATGGCGGCGGCCAGGGACTGCCCACGGATCAACTCCATGATGATGACGGGGGCTCCGTGGTGCTCCACGACGTCATGGACGGTGATGACTCCCGGGTGGCTGAGAGTGACCGCTGCGCGGGCCTCGCCGGTGAACCGCCGGAGCAGCACGGCTCGGTCGTCGTCGTCCATGCCCGGCGGGAACAGGATCTCCTTGACGGCGACCTCGCGCCCGAAGAGCTGCTGGTCAAGGCCACGCCACACCCGGCCCATGCCGCCCTGGCCGATGCGTTCGACCAGCTGGTAGCGGCCTGCGATGAGTTCGGGATTCTGCTCGGTCACGCGCACACTCTAGGACGTACTGGTCCGTTCAGGTGACAGATCGACGGCTGGAACACGCCTTCGGTGCGAGGACTCGGATGGTCCGACGGGAGGACGACGAGGACGAGGCGCTAGAGGCGTGTCGCGGTGCGGACGAGGTCGGCGACGGCTTTGGATCCGCAGTGCGGTGGCCAGGCGATGACGGTCGTGACCGCCGGTGCGTCCGGCACCGGCACCGTCGCATGATCGTCGCGCAGATGGGCTCGGAGGGACTCGGGCACGACCGCGCAGGCCCGTCCGAGCGCGATCAGCTGGAACAGCTGGGTGTGGTCGCGCACCTGCGGGCCAGGTCCGTCCCGATAGCCCCCGTCCCGTCGAGGCCAGCGTGGCAGGGGCAGGTCCGTCAGGGTGGTGACCTCGGCCATCGACATATGGGGTCGGTCGGCCAAGGGGTGCCCCGCGGGCAGGACCACGACCTGCTGTTCGGTGTGCAGGTCCTCGGTGTCGAGTCCGGCCGTCGTGTCGAAGGGCCGCTGGAGCAGAGCGACGTCGGCACGCCCGTCGCGCAGCAGCCTCTCCTGCTCGCCGGGCCCGCACAGCATCACCTCGACGGCGACCGCGCCGGGCTCGCCTGCGTAGGCGTCCAGCAGCTTCGACAGCAGTTCGCTGGACGCTCCGGCTTTCGTGGCCAGCAGCACGCGGGGCTCTTCGGCAGCTGCGCGGCGGGTGCGGCGCTCGGCGGACTCGACCGCGTCGAGTGCGGCCCGGGCCTCCCGCAGAAGCACCGACCCGGCCTCGGTCAGGGCGACTGCGCGAGCGGTGCGGTGCAGCAGAACCACTCCGAGCCGCCTCTCGAGCTGCTGGATCGCCCGCGACAGCGGTGGCTGCGCCATGGCGAGCCGCTGCGCCGCCCGCCCGAAGTGCAACTCCTCCGCGACGGCGACGAAATACCGTAGCTCTCGCGTCTCCACCGCGTCATCGTATCCGGCGCTCACCACGACCAATATCCGTGCGGTATCGCCGCCCACCCAGTCGGTCTTGGACGTCCCACCCGAGTCGGCACCACGCTCGATGACATGAGTGAACAGACGATCGCGCTGGTGACCGGTGCGAACAAAGGAATCGGATACGAGATCGCGGCGGGCCTGGGCTCCCTCGGCTGGCGAATCGGCGTGGGCGCGCGGGATCGACAGCGCCGCGACACCGCGGTGGAGAGGCTGCGCGCGGCCGGGGCCGACGCGTTCGGCGTTCCGCTCGACGTGGCAGACGACGCGAGTGTGGCCGCCGCGGCCGAGTTGATCGCCGACCGCGCCGGAGGGCTCGACGTCCTGGTCAACAACGCCGCGATCACCGGCGGTATGCCGCGGACGCCCACCACGGTCGATCCCGCGACCGTACGAGTCGTCGTGGAGACCAACGTGCTCGGGGTCATCCGCGTCACCAACGCGATGCTGCCCATGCTGCGCGGCTCGGCATCGCCGCGGATCGTGAACATGTCCAGCAGCGTCGGCTCGCTCGCCCTGCAGACCACGCCCGGCATCGACATGGGCCCGGTTCCCGCCGCCTACTTGGCGTCCAAGACCTTCCTCAACGCCGTCACCGTCCACTACGCCAAGGAGCTGAGCGACACCCGCATCCTGGTCAACTCCGGCTGTCCCGGCTTCACCGCCACCGACCTCAACGGCTTCCAGGGCGTCCGCACTCCCCGCCAGGGCGCGGCGATCGCGATTCGCCTCGCGACCCTGCCCGACGACGGACCGACCGGCGGATTCTTCGACGACGGTGGAACAGTGCCCTGGTGAAAGGCTCACCGGGCCCGGTGCTCCGGCCTCGGTGAGGGCACGATCATCAGCCTGGCGGCGGCTGAGAGCCGATCCGCTCCTATGACCGCGGTGTGCTGTCCCAGCGCCACGTGGTGAGACGAGGGTGTCCCGGCAGTTCGGCGCGGCCGGTGGCCCACAACAGGGTGAGCCAGGGATCCGTGCCGCCCGGAGCCCCGGGAAACAGACGGACGAGCGCCCGCGAGCAGAGAGCGGAGGGCGGGGTCCAGGCGAGCCCGAACCCTTCCGTCACATCGTGCATGTGTACCAACGTCTCCACCACCCCCAGCGCCGCGAAGCCTTCGGGGTCCGACACCCCGGCGGCGTGGTGGGCGCGGACCTGGGGCGGCGTGGTACGCGTCATGGCGACCAGCAGCGCGCCGCACGCCTCCAGCACCTGCAACAGGCCGGCCGGACCCGCGTCACGGTCCGCGTGGAGGAAGACCGTGGGTCCGTCCGGCCTCTTCCGGCTCAGCGCGATGGGTACGTGGGTGTCCAGCGGTGGACTCTGCGGCCCCAGCTGCACGGCGTAGTAGAACAGGTCGTTGGCGAGGTGCTCGACGGTCTCCCAGCAGTCCCACTCCAGCGAACCGGCCTTACCGGCCCACCCGTCCGCGGGTGCGTCCCGAAGGGCACCCACGGCGAGCCGCACGGCTAGGTCGACGTCGTCCGCGGTCACGGAAGACAACACTGGTCCGGTTTCGACTGATCGCGACATGGAAGCACCGTATCGCTAGGGCCTGTCCGGCGGATCATGGCCGGGGCCGCGACGCCTGGCACGGCACCTCGCCGCGTTGCCGACGACGCCCCAACAGGGCCTCAGGCGTCCTGGAACCAGTCGCGGCCCTGGGCCCATTTGGTCGCCCAACCCGTGAAGCCAGGAGTGCCGGGCATCAACGCGTCGGGCGACTGGGTGCCGAAGGGCATCGCGCCCTCTCCGGCGATCTGCCAGACGTGACCTCGCTGCGGGCCGGTGACGATCAGGTGCCAGTACATGCCACAGCCGTCGGTGCCAAGCAGCAGTGAGCCGTGGTCGAACACGGGGTCCGTGCGGGCCTCGAACTCCTCCACCGACAGCGCCTCCTCGTCCTCCTCCGCCTCCCACAGCCACGCCGCCGTAAGCGGAAACGGCTGGGCGAGCAGGCGTTCAGGGCGGCCCGCGCCCCAGTCCTGAGGTGTCTGCGCGAGGGGCAGCAGACCGTAGTGGGGCGGTCCGGCGCGCAGCCCGTCGCAGATCTCCGCCACGAACGTGCGGTACGGCTCCGGAAGCACGATGCCGTGCTCCGCCTCGAAGGACCGCACAGCCTCCCAACCGGCCGGCGGCGCCGCCTCAGGGCGGGGAGCGAAGATCTCGCGAAGGGCGGCCAGTTCGGCAGGGTCACATGTTTCCGTGTTCACGCCCGTCAGCATGCAGGAACCGGAAGAGACGGCCGTGGCCGGGGCTCGCCGCGCTGCGTGCGGTGCCTCGTCCTGCCTCCGAGGATCGAGACCATCTCCTTCAGCGAGTCACGCGGCCTCCGCCGTTCGCTGGGCGAGGACGGGCAGTGATGCCGGCCCACGGACGAGTCGGGTGTGCCGCCATTCCAACCGGTCTGCCGGGATGGCGAGGCGGATGCCGGCGTATCGCGTCAGCAACGCTCGCAGGGCGATCTCCATCTCCGCCTTCGCCAGGGGCGCGCCGACGCAGCGGTGAACGCCGTGGCCGAAGGCGAGGTGGGCAGCAGCGTTCCGGTCCAGGTCCAGCTGGTCCGGCGCCGGGAACCGCGCCGGGTCTCGGTTGGCCGCCCCCAGCGCGACCACTACCGGGACTCCGGCAGGGATTCCGGTGCCGCCGAGCGTGACGGCTTCCTTGGTGAAACGGAAGGTGGCCGTACTCACCGCCGAGTCGAAGCGCAGCAGTTCATCCAGCGCGGCAGGAACGTCGTCGGGCTCCGCCCGAAGGCGATCCAGCGCGGCCGGGTGCTGGAGCAGCGCCAGAAGGGCGTTGCCGAGGGCGTTCGTGGTGGTCTCGTGGCCGGCCACGAGCAGGAGCACGGCAAGCGACACCAGCTCCGCCTCGCTCAGTTGATCGTCTCCGTCGCGAGCCGCGATGAGCCGGTCAAGAAGCGATCCGCCGGGATTGCGGCCCTTGGTGGCGATGAGACCCGTCATGTAGTCGGCCATCGCGTGCGAGGCGGCGTCGATGACACCGGGCTCCCCTGCCGCGAAGAGCCGCGCCGACCAGCGCTGGATTTCGGGCCGGTCCGCCTCCGGGACTCCGAGCAGCTCGCAGATCACGATGACCGGCAGCGGCACCGCCAGGCCGGACACGAAGTCGAACGTCCCGCCGGCGGGCCACTGATCCAACAGCTCGTCGGTGACGCGGGCGATGAAGGGGCGCAGCCGCGCGACAGCCCCGGTGGTGAACGCCTTGGTCACCAGTTTGCGCAGCCGGGTGTGCTGGGGCGGGTCGCTGGCCAGCATCGTGTGGGCGACTGCGGGGTGCAGACGGCGCCGTGACTCCTGGCCGGCGAAGAACACGGCCGTGTCCTTCGACAGGCGAGCGTCTCCGAGGGCTTCTCTGGCTTCCGCGTAGCCCGTGACCAGGTGGCCGGGGCGCCCGCCGGAACCGGGGAGGGGCGTCACCGGGGATATGGAGCGCATGGCCGCGTAGGCCGGATAGGGGTCCTGGAGGAAGCGGGGGTCCTGAGTCGGGTCGGTCATGTCCTCAGGCTCCGACGGGCTCCGGTCGGCCGTGGCCCGCGACACGCCCGACCCGGCTGGTGATCATCGGCCATCTTCGATCTGCGACGCGGCGGCACGCCGAACTCTGCCCGGCAGGGTGCGGGGTTCGACGACGGGCAGCCCGCCACACCGCGATCCGCGTGGCGCCGAACCCGTACGAGATCCCTGCTCGATGGCCGCTGGCCGTCCTCACCGCCGTCCTCACCGCGGTGCGCCCCGCCTCGCGTTCTCAGCCAGACCTCCCCGGGGTGCTGTCAGCGGTCCGTGCGAAAGTCCCGACATGATCGAAGAACAGGACGACGACCTTCTGGCCGGCTTGGACGGGGTGGACTGGACGGGCATGCACCACGCCTATGGGAGCGCCGAGGACGTTCCGGGCCTGTTGCGGCGGGTGTGCGGCGACAACGAGGCGTCCCGTGATTCGGCCCTGGCGAGCCTGTTCTCGAACATCTTCCATCAGGGGACCCGCTATTCGGCCTCCCCTCACGCGGTGCCGTTCCTGGCTCGGATCGCGGTCGCCGGTCCGCGGCCTGTGCGTGTCGACACCTTGTGGCTGCTGAAGTGTCTGGCTGTCGATTGGCACGACGAGTACGACCTGCCTGCGGGCATCGACACCGTGGCGTGGCGGGCGGCGGCCGAGTTCACGCCGGAGAGGTGTGTCGCCTGGTACGACGAGTGCCTGGCCGCCGAACAGGACCCCACGAAGCGCCGCGAGTTGGAGGAGGCACGCGCGTACTGCGTTGCGGGTGGGACGTTCGACTCCCGCGTGAGCGCCCTCGTCTCGTACGACGCGGTCCGCGCCGAGCTCGAGCGGCTGTCCTGCCTCCTCGACGATCCCGACCCCGAGGTCCGTACCCGGACCGCCTATCTGCTGGCGTGGTTTCCCGAGGAGGGGGCCTGGACTGTGCCGCTTCTGCTTGCTCGCCTGCGGCAGGAGCCGGATGGCCGTACGGCCGCGACCGAGCTCGTCGCGGCGGGGCTCGTGGGCGACCGAGCACTCGTGCCCGCCCTGCGTCCCTGGCTGGATCATACGGACCCGCTCCTGCGCTGGGCCGCCACCCTCGCGCTCGCCCGTGTCACAACGGCAGGGAGGAGCCCCGCTGGTGGCGGCGACGACGGGCTCGTGGAGCGGGTCGTCGACGAACTGGTACGGGCCGCGGCAGCACCGGCGCCTTCGCCGAGGCCCGACTTCAACGAGGGCAACCTGCACGGATACACCGCCCGTACCCTCGTGCCCCTTGCCGATCGTGATCCGGACAGGGTGCTTGCCGCGATCGTCGACGCCTTCGGAGGCATGCCCGACCGCCAGATCGGAGCGCTCGTGCGCAAAGCTCTGCCCGCCGCCTTCCCCCGTGCCGTCGACCACACGCGCGTCCCGTTCCGCTCACTAGGTTCGGGGCAGCAGCGCATCCTGCGGGCCTTCGCCGAGAGCGGGCCCTGGCGTCACTACGGCGAGTGGTTCGAGGCCGCCCTGCGGGAACTGGGCCTGCCCGACACCCAGCAGACCCTGTGCGCGTACGCCGGGACCGAGGCCGTCGGACGGATGCTGGACCCCGACGACCCGTTCGACGCGTAGCCCACGCGCGGGCGGCCGGAGTGAGCGGACGGCCACGTGATACGGCGCTCAAGCGCCGTACCGCACGTCACACGGCCGCGGTTCCGCCTGCTGACGCGGGGGTGGCTGACGAACGCCTGACCAGGCGCCCGTTGAGGACGACCTCCAGCCAGGTGGAGCAGTCTCCGATCCACAGGCCGACCTGCGCCCCGCACCCCGCGCAGGCCAGGTTCGGCCCCGCCAGTCCGTCCGGCCCGCAGCAGCCGCCCCAGCGGCTGAGGATCTTCGTGGTGCCGATCAGGTCACCTGGGCTCAGCAGCGGGTCCACTCCTGGCCCGTGTCCCGCCCGGGACTTCCCGAAGCCCTTGGGCGGCGGGCCCCAGGTGATACGTCCCGGCTCCGGGTCGTAGGCGAAGGTGCCGGCCGCCATCCTGGGCGGGCAGGGATCCACGGGAGAGTCGAGCGGTGTCCAGACCTCACCCTCCGCCGGGGGGTGCACCTCGCGCACCGGAACGGACAGCCGGGCCCGGCACACGGCGCAGGAAAAGACGTCGGCACCGGCGATCCCCACACCGACTCCCTCCCCCTCATGGTGTCGGCCAAGGTACCCCAGGTCACTGGGCGCGGTCGTGGTGCGGCCGGTAGTCGCCCGCCGGATCGTCCGCCCCGAGCGAGACACGGAGTTCGAACCCCGCACATACTTACCGGCCGGTAAGGTATGGCTCCGGCATCCCTCATCACCGCCGCTCCGCCCCTCCGTCCGAAGGAATCCGATGTCCCGGTCCGCACGCTCCGCCTTCCTGCTCGCCGGCCTGCTCGCCTCCGCGGGCGTCGCCCATTTCGCCTCCCCGAAGCAGTTCGACGCCACGGTGCCGGAGTCCCTTCCGGGCAGCCCCCGGACCTGGACCAAGGCCAGCGGGGTCGCGGAACTCGCCCTCGCCGCCGGCCTCGTCATTCCGGCGACCCGCAAGGCGAGCGCCCGCGCCACAGCCCTGTTCTTCGCCGGGGTCTTCCCGGCCAACGTCAAAATGGCGTACGACTGGCGAGACCGCTCGCCGAAGGCGCGGGCGATCGCCTACGGCCGGCTCCCCCTGCAGATCCCCCTGATCCTGTGGGCACGCGGCATCGGCCGCGCCGACTCGTGACATCGCGTCCGTAGCCGACCCCCTGGGCTCCCGCCGTTCGCGCCGGCCCGTGAATCGAATCGCGAGCGTGAGGACGAGGCGCCGTCCGCCGCGAACCGGGCTCCCGAGCAGGGGCGTTGAGCCCATGCGGCCGCCGCCGTCCACGACCGGGTCCCTCTCCGGGTCCGTCGGCGTTTCGGATCACCAGTCCCGCGTGGCGATCAGTTCCTCCACGTCCGCGTCCGCGAACCCGTAGGCCGACGCGACGCACCAGAAGTCCTCGGCGATCGCCTCCCGCGCGACCGTCTCGATCTCGCTCCCCGCAGCCTCGAACTCCGCCTCCAGGAGATTGAACTCGTCCGTCGCGGCCTGAGTCAGTTCGTACAGGGCTGCCAGGCCGTCCGGCCGCTCGGCCTCGATCCGCTCGCACAGCCGCAGCAGGATCGCCCTGCCCTCGTCGACGACGTGGTCGGGGAAGTACGCGTCCGCGTACAGCTGCCGGAGAAACACGTGCCCGGCCATCTGCCGGTTCGTGATGGGCATGACGCCTCCGTCCTGAAGAAGGGATGAAGAAGGAACGACATGCCCATCCTGAACGGGACCACTGACAACGCACCGCGTCACGCGTCTCGGCGCCCGCCGTTCGCTCCGGTCGAGCGCGCTGCACGAGGTGCTCCGAGTGCGGCGTCGGCGATTCGGCCACCGACGCCTCGACGGCCGGGCCAGGCCCGGCAAGGGTCGGTGTAGCCGGAACGAACGAACTTTCGCCTGGAGTCGGGGTTCACAGCACGTCCAAAAGTCATGTGTTCGAGACGGCGGGGGTCGTCGTTGAGCCTGGCGACCCCTCACCGCACCCCTCCCCGGAGGCTGACATGTACCCCCTGCCGAATCCCCGGACCACCCTTCCTCCCGCCCCTGAGCCTGCGCTGGTCCGGCTCTCGACCGCGGCCGTACGACCCTCACGTACCACCGGCGACTCCTGCCACGCACGACCGGACACGAGGTGGCGGGGATGACCGACAGCGACGTCACCGCCCCGTCCTCGGTGGACGGGCCTTCGCCCTCCGAGCAGCTGCTCTTCGGCGGCGAGCTCACCTACGACTACGGCTGGGGCAGCCACGACGGGGCCTGGCTGAAACTCGGACTCCGACAGATGGGCGGCGCGCTGCCACGGCAGGTCGCGGTCGCGATCCGGCTGGCGCGCGAGGCCGACCAGCGGGCGTTCGTCACGGTCGCCGTCTGCGAGATCGCCCGCGGGATCGCGCAGGCTGTCTCCCTGATCGCGGTCAACTCCCTCCTCGTCGAACTGCTCGCGTCCGGCGACATCACCGGAAGGCTCCGCGCCGCGCTGCCGTCGCTCGCCCTGGTCGCCGTCCTCGCGGTGGTCGGCTCGGCGTGCAAGTCGGCCTCGGCCGCCGCGACCGGGATCCTGGAGCCGAAGGCCCAGCGGGTGGCGACCGAGCGCTATCTCGGGCTCGTGGCAAGGGTGGAGCTGGAGGCGATCGAGGACGACGCCTTCCACAAACTGATGGACTCCGCGCAGTGGGGCGCCGACGCGGCCCGGCGGATGGTCGGCTACTGCACCGCCGTGGTCACCTCCGCGATCTCCCTGATCGCCGCCGCCGGCGTACTCGCGGTGCTGCACTGGACACTCCTGCCACTGCTTGCGTTCATGGCGCTCCCCAGCGCGTGGGGCTCGCTCACCATGGCCAGGCATCGGTACGTCAGCTGGCACCGCTTCGTCCAGCACGTCCGGGCCGCCAAACTGATCAGCCAGCTCCTGATCAACCCGCAGGCGGCGGCCGAGATCCGGGTCCACGACGTGGCTCCCTTCCTCCTCACGCACTTCCGGGAGATGGCGCGGACGAGCGAGCGTGAGCAGACCCGGCTCGCCTGGACCGGCGCGCGCACCCACGTCCTCGCGGACTCGGCCCGCGGGCTCGCGACCGTCGCCACCTACGGAGTCCTCGGACTGCTGCTGTGGAACGGACGCATGGACCTCGCGGTGGCGGGCACGGCGGTCCTGGCGATCCGCACCGGCTCGGCCAGCATCACCGACCTCGTCCTCCGTGTCACGGACGTGCAGGAGGAGGCGCTGTTCGTCGCCGATCTGGAGACCCTGTGCACGGAGGCCGTCCGGCGCGCCATCCCCGCCGGCGGGCGTGACCTGCCCGAGGAGGTGGACGAGGTTCGCTTCGAGCGGGTCACCTTCACCTACCCCGGCAAGGACAGGCCGTCCCTGTCCGAGGTCGACCTGGTCATCCCGCGCGGCAAGACCGTCGCCCTCGTCGGGAGCAACGGCGCCGGGAAGTCGACGCTGATCAGCCTGCTCAGCGGTGCCCGGCTCCCCGACAGCGGAAGAGTGCTGTGGGGCGGGGTGAGCACCGCGGAGGCCGACCGGGCGCAGGTCTTCGCGCGCGTGGCGATGGTCGCCCAGGACTTCTTCCGGTGGCCGTTCACCGCCCGCGTCAACATCGGCATCGGGCGCACGTCCGGTGCGATGGACGACGCGGCCGTCGAACGGGCCGCCGCGTACTCGGGGGCCGACAAGGTCGTCACGGGGCTGCCTCGTCGCTGGGACTCCCTCCTCACCCGCGGCTACAAGGGCGGGCAGGAGATCTCCGGCGGCCAGTGGCAGAAGTTCGGCCTCGCCCGGGCGCGGCACCGCGACGGCGCCGTGCTGATCGTCGACGAGCCCACCAGCGCGCTGGACGCGGCCGCCGAGCAGCGGGTGTTCGACCAGATCCACCAGCTGGCCGACAAGGGGCAGACCACCGTGCTGATCACCCACCGCCTGGCCAGTGCCCGCCACGCCGACGTGATCTATGTACTCGACGAGGGCCGGGTCGCCGAGCAGGGCACCTTCGCCGAGCTCATGGACCCGGCCACCGGCACCGGGGCGTTCCGAGAGGCGTACGAGCTGCAGGCCCGCCAGTTCGTGCAGCCGGCCGTCCCGTCGCAGCCCGTACGGTCCACGGAGGCGCCGAGCGCTCCGGGCGCCCTCGCGGGCGGCGGGGAGGCCACGTCATGACGCGCCCCGATGCCGGTCACACTGCGAGCGCCGAGGGGGGCGCGCCGGCGGCGGCGCCGTCCGGCACCGTGCCGCACATCGTCGGCGTCCACCTCTACCTGGAGCGCGACGGCCGGATCCTGCTGGGCCGTCGCCACCCGGACTCGGCGTACGCGGGCGGATCGTGGCATGTGCTCGCCGGTCATTGCGAGGCGGAGCCGGCGACCGCGTGCCTGGTCCGGGAGGCGTACGAAGAGGCCGGCCTCGTGATCGACCGCGAAGGCCTCGAACTGGTCCACACCGTGCACCTGGTCGACGGGCCCGGGGAGCGATCCGGGGAGGGACCCGGCGAGCGATCCGCGGACCGACCGCCGAGAATCCAGCTCTTCTTCCGGGCCGGTCGCTGGGAGGGCACCCCCGAGCTGCGGGAGCCGGACAAGTGCCTTGCGTGGCAGTGGTGGAATCCCACGGACCTGCCCGAGCCGATCGTCCCGTACACCCGCGCGGCGATCGAAGGGATCCGGGCCGGGCGGCCGTATACGGAATGGGGGTGGACGCGTTGACCGGCTTCGCCAGCGTGGGCGCCGCGTACTCCGCCCACTCCCTCAGTGCCCGGGGCCGCCTCCGTCACGACCTCGTCGCGCGCCGGCTCCTCGCCGAACTGCCCGCGCGGCCCGCGCGGGTCCTGGACGTCGGCTGCGGGGACGGCGAGATGACGCTTCGGCTCGCCGCGGCCGGGCACCATGTGACGGGCGTCGATCCGTCAGCGGAGATACTCCGGGCGGCGGCCCGCCGTCTGAGCGCCCGGCCCGACCTCGCCCCGCGGATCCGGCTCCTCGAAGCAGGCATCGACGGCCGTCCCTTCGAACGGGAGCGGTTCGACGCCGTGTGCTGTCACGGGGTGCTGATGCACCTGGACGCGGCCGACGCGATCGGCCGCCTTGCGGGGCTGGTCGCCCGTGGCGGGGTGCTGAGCATCCTGACGGAGAACCGGGCCGCGATCGGCTTCCGCGAGGCCCTGCGCGGCGAGTACCGGGCGGCGCGTGGCCTCATCGAGCAAGGCGCCGCGGCGAGCAGGGGAAACCTCGGCCTCCAGACGCGTGGGGACACGGCCGAGGCACTCGACGAGCTCGCGGCCGGACACGGGCTCTCTCCGCTCCCTTGGCAGGGGGTGCGGATCTTCCACGACCACCACGTGGACTGGACCCCGGACCCCGAGGAGTACGCGCAGGCGCTCCAGACGGAGTGGGCCGCCTCGACACGGGACCCGTACCGACAACTCGGCCGCCTCGTACACACGGTGGCCCGCCACGGAGCGGAACGACGGACGACTCCATGACGGAAGCGATGGCGTCCATCTACACCTCGCCCCGCTGTCGGCCCGCCGGGCCGAGGACCTCACCGGCGCCCCGGTACCCGCCCCATGCCCCCCTCACCACCCACATGGGAGCCGGTCACGGCCGTGGGGAACCACTCGGCGGCGCGGCTGGTCCTCGCCCTCCAGCTGTGCCCGGAGCGTGGCTCAACCCACCCAGGCCGAGGTGGCCGCTTGGACCAGCGAGCCGTCCAGGTCCGCCAGCTTCGCGCCGACGAAGGCGCGGGCCGCGTCCGACGTCTGGATCCGGAAGTCCGGTCGATCGGTGGTGAGCGCCTCGGTGATCGCCTCTCCCACCGCCTCCGGCGTCTGGGCGGCGGCGAAAGCACCCCGGGTGCGGCTGAGGTAGTTCGCCAGCGCCGGCCCGTAGACGCCGGCCTCGGCCGCCGCGCCCTCCTCGATGCCCACGTTCGCGACGAACTCACTGGCCACCGCGCCGGGTTCGATCACCGCGACCGTGACACCGGCCGTGGCGGCGACCGGGGCCAGGCTCTCCATGAAGCCCTCGGCCGCGAACTTGGCTGCGCAGTACGCCTCGTTGAACGGCTGGCCGATCACGCCGCCGACGCTGGTGACGGTGAGCAGCCGCCCGCCGGTGGCGCGCAGGTGCGGCATGACGGCCTTGGTGACGGTGACGACACCGAAGAAGTTGACCTCCATCACCTCGCGCACCTCGTCCACCGACTCGTTCTCGATGGTGCCGACGTGGCCCGCGCCCGCGTTGTTGACCACGGCGTCCAGCCGGCCGTGGTCGGCGATCACTCCGGCCACGCATTCCTCGACCGAGGCGGCGTCGGTGACGTCCAGGCGGCGGATGTCGAGCTCGACACCGGCAGCCTCGGCCGCCTTGCGCAACCCGGCGGCTCGGGCGGGGTCGCGCAGCGTGGCGACCGTGGTGAAGCCCGAGCGGGCGGCGGAGACGGCGGCGGCGAGGCCGATGCCGGAGGAGGTACCGGTGATCAGGACGACCTTGTCGGACATGGAGAACCCTCTCTGCGGGGGTGCCGGATGGCGCCGGGTGGCGCCGGGTGAGGCCGGACGAGGCTCGTCGGCACTCATGGAGGCGATTACTTATGAATCATCATCACAATGCTCCATAACTATGAGCTCCGATATTTGCTACTGTCAAGCACCTGGCTACAGTGGACGGCATGACCTACCCCGCAGACGAGCTCGACGCGCGGGTGGTCGGCCTGTTCGCCGTCGTCAACCGCAGGTACGCGCGCGAGGCCGAGGCCGCCGCCACCGCGCAGGACCTGACCCCGCTCCAGGCCAAAGCCCTGCTGTACAGCGCCGATCCGCTGCCGATGCGGGCGCTCGCCGAGCGGCTGCACGCCGAGCCGTCGAACCTCACGGCGCTGGTCGACCGGCTGGAGGAACGCGGCCTGGTCGAACGGCGGTCGGGAGCCACGGATCGCCGGGTCAAACTCGTCGCCGCCACCGAAGCGGGCCATCGGGCCATCGCCGAACTGCGTACGGCCATGCCGTTCGCCGCCGACCCGCTCGGAGCGCTCGACCCGGAGCAGCGCGAGACGCTCGGCCGGTTGTTGGCACTGATCGCCGACGAACCGTGGCCGACACACGCCACCCCGTAACCCCCCGTCTCACGGGTCCGCGTGAACTCCCACCCGCCTGGCAGACACGCGACCTAGGCTGAGCCACAGTCGGGAAAGTATGATCAAGCGATGTCCGACATGACAGAGACCACGCCCGGCTGGCTGAGCACGGACGAGCTGAACACGGCTCGGGCCCAGATGCCGATCCTGTACGTCGAGGCCGTACCCGTGCGTGTGGACGACAGCGGCGAAGTCACCAGCATCGGCCTGCTCCTGCGGATCGGCGCGGACGGAACCATCAGCCGCACCCTGGTCTCCGGCCGGGTCATGCACCACGAACGAGTCCGTGACGCACTCCTACGCCACCTGGAGAAAGACCTCGGCCCCGTGGCCCTGCCACGCGTCCCTCCCTCACTGCAGCCCTTCACCGTCGCCGAGTACTTCCCCACGGCCGGCGTCACGCCGTACCACGACCCACGCCAGCACGCGGTCTCGCTGGCGTACATCGTGCCGGTGAGCGGCGACTGCCGCCCACGGCAGGACGCGCTGGACCTCGTCTGGTTCAGCCCGCAGGAAGCGGCCTCCCCCGCCGTACAGAACGAGATGCCGGACGGCCGCGGGGCGCTGCTGAAGCAGGCCATCGCGCACGTGGGGCACGCGTACTGAGACTCAGATCGACGAAGACGGACGCCACGGTGCCGCTGCCCGGGAAAGGGCGGCGGCACCGTGAACGCGTCACCCCGTCGAACCCCCGACGAGAGGTACGCGAGCCTTTCCTACCGCCGCATTCCGAACATCCGGCGCGAGGGTCGCACCACCACCCTGCCGTACACCTTCTGCCCGACCAGTTCCACGCGCAGAAGCGGCGGCCGGCCGGGATCCGTCGGGGCCGGGCTGTACTTCAGCCTGCTGTGCACCAGGCGCAGTCCGTCCGCGTCGACCACGATGCCCGGCCTCGTGATCAGAGTCAGGGTCTTGCCCTCCATGGCCACGTCGATCCGCAGGGTGTCCTGCGCGATCACGGCCTCGGTGAAGTCGAGGGTCACCGCGGACCAGTGCACGGCGACCTCAAGCCTCCGCGGCACCAGCCAGCGCCCGCCGCGTTCGACCCGGCTGTGCACCTGGTCGAGCCGGACGACGTCCTTGACCTCCACCGCCGCGCCCCCGGTCATCACCGACACGGGCGGCAGGTCGGCGGTCAGCACGGTCAGTTCGCCGAACGTCCGTGCCGTCAGGGCCGCCTCCACCCGCTCGTCCAGCTCGGCGGAGGTCAGCCGCCCGTCCCCCGCCGCGATGCGCAGCACGTCCACCGTCCGGTCCCGGTCCGCGTGAGAGGCCCGCAGCGCGGGCGACATCGCGGCTTCGGACGGCTCCCCGATGGGTGAGTTCGCTCCCGACATGCTTCCGTCCTGGTCGTGTCGAACGTCTTGTCGTGATGCCTTCGACGGTGTGAGGCGACGCGGGTCAACGCTACATCGTCGCCGTGAACCGACCGGTGCCACAAGGAGCGTTCAGCCCTCGACAGCCTCCCACCTCGAAGCCACGTTCGATTGTCAGTGGTGGGTGAGACGGTAGACGCATCGAGTCGGAACGAGGGGGAGCTGTCATGACCCGAAGCCAGAACTACATCAACCACGTCGCTCTGGTGCTGGACGCCAGTTCGTCCATGTCGCACCTGAGCCGCAAGGTCATCGAGGTCGCCGACCAGCAGATCGCGTACCTCGCCCGCCGGTCGAAGGACCTGGACCAGGAGACCCGCGTCACGGTGTACGTCTTCGCCGACAAGGTGGAGTGCGTCATCTACGACAAGGACGTGCTGCGGATGCCGTCGCTGAAGCAGCTGTACCGGGTGGGTGGCATGACGGCTCTGCTGGCGGCCGCGCTGAAGTCTCAGCGGGAGCTGGCACAGACGGCGCAGCTGTACGGCGACCACAGCTTCCTGACGTTCGTGCTCACCGACGGTCAGGAGAACGCGAGCCACCGCTGCCCCGATGCTCCGTCCAAGGACCGGCGTGAACTGGTGGACGCCGTCGCGGAGATGATCCGGACGCAGGAGGACAACTGGACGCTGGCCGTGCTCGTGCCGGACCAGACGGGGAAGCACGAGGCCATGCAGGGCGGCTTCCCGAAGGACAACGTCGCCATCTGGGACGCCACGAGCACGCAGGGCCTGGAGGAGGCCGGGCAGGTCATCCAGGAGGCCACGGAGAAGTTCATGGTGGGGCGCAGCAAGGGCATCCGGGGATCGCGGGCCGTGTTCTCCGTGGGGGCCGAGGCCGTGAACAAGGACACGGTCGAGGCGGCGGGCCTGGCCCCTGTGGATCCGTCGGAGTACGAGCTGATCGCGGTGGCGCGCGACGCGGCGATCAGGGACTGGGTCGTCGAGAGCGGGCACGCGTACCGAACGGGTGGCGCGTTCTACCAGCTGAGCAAGTCGGAGAAGATCCAGGCGCGGAAGCAGATCGCGGTACTGGAGAAGAAGACGGACCGGGTGTACGCGGGACCCGAGGCCCGATCGCTGCTGGGCCTGCCGGACGTCGAGGTACGCGTCAAGCCCGACCACAACGACGACTTCACGATCTTCGTGCAGAGCACCAGCGTGAACCGGAAGCTCGTGCCGAACACCCGGCTGCTGCTGATGCGCTGACGCCTCGTCCGGGGCCCCGGAGAGGTCCCCGGACCTCACCGGGCCCTCCTGGCGGGGGAGGGACTCCGCCCGTCCCCCGCCGCGTCAGGACACCACGCGCAGGTGGGTCGGCCAGCCGATCTCCTTGCGGTCCAGGAGGCGGAACATCTTCTTGATGTCCGTCGGGTTCAGCTTCACGCAGCCGCTCGACTTGTGGTCGCTGACGCCGTCCCAGCGGCGGGGCTCCGTGCCGCCCTCGCTGCCGTCACGGTTCATCTCGGAGTGGATGAACATCTCCGTACGCGTCACGGTGCCCTTGGAGCACTTCATGTCCTGCAGGTGGACGGCGTAGCCCTTGATGAGATTGCCGTCGTAGGTCCGGGACTTGAGCTTGATCTTCCAGTTGCCGTTCGGGATCCAGCCCTGGGAACGCGCGCAGTCGTCCTTGACGCCGAGGCCCGATCCGGCCCGGTAGGTGGCCCAGAGCTTCTCCCCCTTGAAGACGGAGAGACGGGAGTCGGTGGGGTCGTCCGGGTTCTTGTCGAAGACCAGGGTGGTCGGCACGTCCTTGCCCGCCGGCGACGCCTGGGCGTATGTGGTGCCCCGGGCGGACGTGGTGCCCTGGGCGAAGGCGGCGGGGGCCAGGACCAGGGTGGTCGCCGCGATTCCGGCGATCAGCGTGCCGCGCAGATGACGTCCGTTGCTGCTCATGTGCGTCGTCCCTCGTTCTCTCCGTACGGCTCGGGGTGCCCTCGGCCGTACCTGTGTGTGGCGGTGTGCGGGGTGTCGGCGTCCGGTGGTGCCGGGGCGGGCCGCTCGTGTCGGGAGCGCGGCCCGCCCCTCGGCGCACGGTCAGGCGATGGCGAGACGCACCTGCGCCTCCTTCGTGTCCTTGAAGGTGAAGGAGAACTGCTCCCGAACACCGGAGCCGCAGACGGACTTGGTGCGGTACTCGCCGTTGCCGGCGTTGACGCGGACCAGCGCGCACTTGCCGTCGGCCCGGGTGTCCTGGACCCAGCCGGACACGGTCACGTTGTTGCCCGTGCAGCGCAAGGTCCAGCCGGCCGACGCCCCGTCCGTCACAGGGGATGCGGAGGACGGACAGGCCGCCGCGTCGGCCGGGCCGGCGATGCCGAGGGCCAGGCCTCCGGCAAGGACGGCGGCCGAGAGTACGGACGTGAGGGTCTTGCGGGCTGCGAACATGGTTGTCCCCTTCGGGTGGCGTGCTGACAGGAAGCGGACCGGGGCGATGACGTGGACCTGTGGCCCCGCCGAGGGGCGGGGTGACCACGAGTGCCGGCCGCGACAGCAGCATCCGCCGGGACGCCACGGGAGGGGAAGCCGATCCCGGCTGCTTGCCGAGGCGCATCGATGCGCCTCGTACCGCACGGCCTTGACCTGTGGCCATGCGCTGATGCATGCGCCCGGTCCAGGTGAGTCGGACGGGGGTCCCTGGGCGGGGGCCACCGTTCGTCAGCTACGGACGCGCGGGCGCCCCCGCGGCACGGTTGCCACCGTCTGTCACACGGAAGGCGTGGGCTGCGGCCCCGTGGCCCGCTGGTAGGCCGGTGCCTTGACGGGAGGGAGCTGTTTCACGAGCAGAGCCAGCCATGTGTCCACGTTCACCCGGCCGGTCGCCCGCAGGCCGTGGGTGCGCTGGAAGTACCTCACGTCCGCGGTGGTCGCCGCCGTGAACCTCCCCGACACCGCCGTGCCGCCCTGGTCCACGTTGTTCAGGAGCTCCTGCACGGCCCGTACCTCGAAGGCGCCGGAGCCTGGCCCGACCTCCTTCACCACGAGCTCGGGCCAGGTCTGGTTGCCCACCTTGCCGTCGGCGGACAGGTCGTGTCGGCGCTGGAAGTCCATGACCGCGTCCCGGGTGTCCTGCCGGAAGAAGCCGTCGGCCCGCACGTCGTAGCCGTACGAGTTCAGCAGGTACTGCAGGGCGCGGGCACGGGCGAACTGGTCCTCCTCGCCCATCCGCAGCAACGGCCAGGCGTATGGTGCCTCGCTCGCGGCAACCGCGCCCGCCGCACCGGCGCCGGCTCCCGTCGTGGCCCCGTGGTCCGGGGCGGTCAGCCGTTCCTGTACGACCATTCCGGCGGCGAAGGCCGCGACGACGGCCGCCGCGATCAGCGCCGGCCGCAGCCCCTTGGCACGACGGCGGCCGATTGCGGGCACGGCTTCGGGCACGGCTTCGGGTACGGCGGCCTCGTGGGATCCGTCCGCGGCACCGAGTGGTGCCGGGGGCTCACCTGCGTTGTCGCCGGCCGGCCGGCGGCCGTTGTCGCGGAGCGCGACGCGGCACAGTGCCTTTGCCTGTTCGAGTTCCTCGGCCGGGGCACGTAACTGGGCGTGCAGAGCCTCGACGACCCTCGGTGAAGCGATGGACGGGTGCCTGGGATTCAGGTAACGAGAGAGCGTCGTCTGGTCGATGCCCAGCCTGGCCGCCAAGGCCTGCTGCGTCGGCCGGGTGCCACCGGCCGAGTCCCCGCTCTCCTCCCACCAGCCACGCAACAGCAGCGCCAGCCGCGCCGCCGCGCCCTGTGACTGGTCCTGACCGCCCCGCTCCTGCGGCATGTGCACGTCCCTCGCCCGATCGTCGTACAGAACAGCCGGGCCTCCGTACCGCCCTGCATCGCCGCGCGCATGGCGGCATATCAGCAGGTCAGGACTCTGCATGACGGCAGCGTCAACGCATCGGCCTCAGCGGCGCCGATCGTAGTGGCGTGATCGCGTCGTCCAGGGCCATCCCACACAGGCGCAGGGCCTCCGCGGCCCGGCTCGGCGTGATCCACGGGGCCGGGGTGAGTACGTCGTTGGGCTCGGGGAAAGCCGGGGCGAGGCTCGGCGGGGGACGCTCTCCATTCACCCGGACGGGTGTGCAAGGGGGCAACGGCTGCCCGGCGACTCCCCCTTACGGGTGCGTGTGGCCCCCGGAGTAGGTGCCCGCGCGCTCGTCGCGTCAGTCCTGGTCCGTCCTGGACAGGGCGGGCGATCAGCTGCTGCTGTTCAGGGTCGGTCCCGGTCCTGCCGTCGTAGATGGCCGTGAGTCGAGAGTCGATCATCAGGAGCGCCGCCCCCACGTCGCCGGCGGGAGCGTACCGAGGGTCGCAGGGTGATGTCACAGGACTCCTCCTCGTGCGACCGCGGCAGGCAGCGCGGAATACCCGTACGGTGGACCGCCCATCACACCGGGATCCGGTGTTTCCCGATAGCGGGTCCACGGCGGCACCACGGACCGATCGACGACGCCCAGCACCCGCCGGCCAGGAGCGCCGGCGGGTCGCCGACTCCCGCACCCTCCGGTCGAACTCGCGCGTGACGAACACCGATTCATGCGTGCGGGATCTCGTTTGAGTGCTCTGCGATGATCACATCATGAGATCGAACACGGGCAGGCCGGACCCACTCGACGCGCTCGACGCGCTCGCCGTCGACGTTCCCGCGCCGGGTGGTGGTCGTCTGTGGGCCGAACGCAGCGGCAGCGGCAGCCCCGTCATCCTGCTGCACGGCGCGGGGATGGACGCCCGCCTGTGGGACGCGGTGGTTCCGGAGCTGGCCCGGCACCATGACGTCGTCCGCTATGACGCCCGCGGTCTGGGGCGTTCCAGCCTTCCGGGCCGTCCGTTCGACGATGTCGAGGACCTGCTCGCCGTCCTCGACCACTTCGGTCTGGACCGTGCCGCGCTGGTCGGGCTGAGCATGGGCGGGGAGACGGCGCTGGACTTCACGCTCGCCCATCCCGGGCGGGTCGGCGCGCTGGCCCTCGTCGGTGCGTCGGTCAGCGGACACGACTGGCCGCAGGACCCGCAGTCCTCGGCCTATGCCACCGCCCGCCGGGAGCGGGACGCGGCAGCCCTGGCCGCGCTGGAGCTTTCGATCTGGGCTCCGCTGGGCCGTACGGCCAGCGGCGGAGCACTCATCGAGACGATGGTGGCGGACAACGCCGAACGCCGCATCGCCGGGGAGGCGTTCTTCGCCCACTTCCCCGACCGTGACGCAGAATCACGCCTGGGCGAGATCGCCGTCCCGACCCTGGTCGTCCACGGCGACCGGGACCACCCGGAGATCGCGGCCATCGCCGAACGTCTCGTCGCCGACCTACCCGACGCCCACGGCGTGACCGTCCCGGAGGCCGACCACTACCTGCCGCTCCGCACTCCCGAACGGCTCGTGGAGTTGTTGCTCGCGCATCTGGCCTGACCACACCTGCGACCTTCTCGATCTCGCGGCGCTCCAGAGCGGCTGCTGCGGATCATCCGGCGGGCCAGAGCGCCTGGAACAGCATCTCCACCTGCCGGGCCACGTGCTCCGGGGTGGACCTCCGCGGTTCGGTGAGCGCGGTGCGGCCGAATTGTTCGGCGCAGGCGACGAAGGCGTGGGCGAGCAGCTGAGGGTCGAGCTCGGAGCGGCCACGGCCGGCGAGGACCGACGACGTCCCGCGCGACCGTGAGGGCGTGCGGGCCTACTTCGAGCGGATGCGTCCGCGGCTGTCCGCCAGTCCGATCGCCGGGCAGGCCATGACCCACCTGCTGCGCGCCGACCTCGTGCTGCCTCCTACGCCCCGCTGGACGAGGCCGGCGAGTCTGGTCGTGGCGCCGGCGCTACGGATCGCCACCATGCCGCGCTGGATGCGCGGGCTGGCCGGCATCCGGCAGTCGCGCCCCCCTCGGCGTGCTCATCGTGCCCGTCCTGAAGGCCTCGTTCGCGCTCGCGCACCTCAGCCCCAGAATCGAGCTGCTCCCGCTGGAACGGCAGTCCCCGTCCACGGTCGCGGTCGTCGCCCCGATGAAGCTCGGGATTCCGCCCCGCCGCGGAGAAGTACCGACCCCCGCCGAGGCCCGCGCCCGCCACGGCTTCGCCGAGCCCGCCGAAGCGCATCTCGATCTGCGGGCCCGGCAGAGCGCACGGGTGCCCGGCGACGGCCGGGCCCCGAGCGAGCAGGGGCTCATCAAGTCGCAGGACACCCTGGGGCCGCTCGCCTGAGGGGGAACCGCCGGATCACCGCCGGGTCACGCCTTGCGGGCGAGCAGCTCGACCTCCTGGAACTGCCGTCGGTCCGTGGGCAGTGGCTCGATCGTCGTGCGGCCCACCTCCGTCAATCCGTGGTCGCGCAGGAGTGCGGCGAGGCGGTCGGGGTGCCAGCGGTAGGCCGTCACCACGGCGTGGTCGTAGCTCTGCGTCTCGAGGTGCGGGCCGTCTGTGGCGGGGAAGTCGATCAAGAGGTACCCGCCAGGTGCCAGAACCCGGGCGATCTCGGCCACGATGACGGGGACGTCCTGCGGTGGGGTGTGGATGACGGACCACCGCGAGAGCACGCCGCCCAACGCGCCGTCCCCGATGTCCAGCTGGGCCATCGAGCCGACCTCGAACCGCAGCCCGGGGTGGGATTCGCGCGCGAGCTCCACCATCACCGGCGAGGCGTCGACACCGAACGCCTTCAGGCCCAATCCGTGCAGGTGGGCGGTGACGTAGCCCGGCCCGCAGCCGAGGTCCGCGACCTCGGCGTGGCCGTCACCGTTCGTCCGCACCAGTTCCGCGAAGGCGCCCAATATGGCGCGCTCCAGGGGCCGGTCCCGCAGGGAATCCTGGAACTGCTGCGCGTACACGGTCGCGATGGCGTCATAGGCGTCGCGGGTCGCGCCCAAGGTCTTGAGTTCGGTCATCCCGAGACCGTAGCCGCAGACCGGGGCGTACGCCGACTGCGGGCTGCCGCGGGTGCCGCTCAGCGACCAACCCCTTTCCCCAGTCGTCACATTCGGGTCGAGAGGGGGACCGTGATCTGCTTGAGCCAGGTGCCGGCCGCGAAGTCGCGGGCCCTCACCACCACGCGGTCGCGGAACACCTCGACCTGGAGGCCCTGGTTGAACGTGCCGGGGACCGTGACCTCTCCGCCCTTCCCGTCGTCCGTGTAGCCCGTCTGCACCGCGCCCGTGTTGATCACCGAGAAGCCGTCCAGGTTGGCCGTGCCGGGGACGACCCTGCGGACGTACCAGTCCGACAGCGCGAGGTCCCAGTGCGTGTGCCCGCAGAACAGGAAGACGTCCTTGTGGCGGCCGAGGAGGCCGAGGAGACGGTCGGCCTGGAGGTAGTCGCGCGAGTAGAGGCGGTTGTGGCTGCCTGAGACCGTGTTCGGGAGCGGGTGGTGGGTGATGACCATGACCGGCTTGCGGCGCCGCGCCCAGTGCGCGAGGCGCTCCTCCAGCCAGGTGAGCTGCCCCTCGCTCAGCCACACCTCGTCCCACAGCTTCGGGTCGTGGTAGTGCATGTACTTCTCGGTGCCGAGGCTCAGCACCGGAACGCCGCCGAACGAGTGCTCCGCGTACACCGTGTTGCGGCCCGCGAAGGTGAAGAAGCTCCGGAACAGCGAGTCCTCGGTCGTGCCGTTGGGCCAGGTGTCCTGCGCGAGGGTCGACGGGTCGCGCCACTTGGGGACGTAGAACTCGTGGTTGCCGATGGCCCAGGCGACCGTACCCGCGTGGGTGTGGCGGGCGACCTCGGAACTGACCGCCGCGTACTCGGCGTCGTACCCGCGCGGGGTGATGTCGCCGGCCACGGCGAGGCCCGAACTCCCGGGGTTGGTCCGGTTCATGTCCTCCAGGGCGACACCGAGGTCCCGGAGGTCACCCTGGATGTCGCTGATGACGTTGAAGGTGGCGACCGGGCGCCCCGAGCCCGCGTGCGCCGGACCGGACCGTGCCGCCGGACCGGAGTGCGCCGGGCCGGCCGCGCTCGCCGGTATCCGGGAGGCGGCGAGCGCGCCCACCGCCCCTGTCGCGACGGTGAGCAGAGACCTGCGATCCACGGAGAGTTCCTCTCGGACAGGCGGTGGCCACCGGCGAGAGCGCCTTCCGACGCGCCCGTCCGCCCGTACTCGCGTATTCGCGCCCCGGGCACCGCTCTTCGAACCAGACCCGTTATGCATACGCAACCTGACCGGCCTGTTGTCCGACCCCAGGATGTCTGTCATGCGAACGCATTCCTACGGGACAGCCTTGGCACAAGCCTCTCCCCGAGGCGAGGACGCGCCTCCTGGCGCCCCGTTCACGCCACCAGGCAACCCACACGCCGTCGTTGTCATCCTCCGAAGGCGAGAGAGGGGGCCGGGGAGGGCCGTGCGTCCGGGGACATCCACGAGATCCGAGTCCCGGCGCGCTTCACACGCCTCCCCCGTACCCCACAGGACCGATCGTGAGGAAGTCCGTCTTGATACGTGCTACACGCGGCGCGGCCACCGCCGCAGCGTTACTCGCGCTGGCCTCGGTGTCACCCGGGGCGGCGTTCGCACAGTCGTCACCCTCTCCCGGGGCACCCTCGGCCACCGCCCCCAGCAGCCGGCTCGGCAATCTCGACCTGCCCGAGGGCTGGCAGGTTTCCGGCGCCGGGGCACATCGGCAGCTGGTCTGGACGTCGCCCGAACCCGTCCCCATGGGCGACTCCCGCGTCGCGTTCCACGCCGGCGACCGGCTTCTCGGTCACCCGGTGGCCGCGCGGGACGGCCGGTCCTTCCGGCTGCCCCTCCAGGACGCGCAGCTCACCGAGGGGACCCGATTGCGGGCCACGGCCGGTGGGCGGCGGCTCGACGCGGCCGGTCCCGCCCGCTCCACGCGCCTCGCCCCCTCCGATCCTTCCGCCCCGACCGCGCCGCCGGGCGCCCCTCTTCCCGCGAACGGGGTGGACCCCGGAGTGCCGGGTCGCTACCGCACCGTCAGCGGCGAGTACGACCTGAAGTCCGTGCGGCTGCCCGGGTTACCCGAGCCCGTCGAGATGCGTGCCACGGTCGTCGGACCGGCCGGTGCACCGGGGAAGCGGCCCGTGGCCCTCTTCCTGCACGGCCGCCACGGCACCTGCTACACCCCCGGGGCCGAGGACGTGACCGGCGACTGGCCCTGCGCCGCCGGTTCGAAGCCGATACCGAGCCACCAGGGCTATCTGCGGGCCCAGCGGCTCCTGGCCTCCCAGGGATACGTGACCCTGTCCATATCCGCCAACGGCATCAACGGCCAGGACTTCCGTGCGGAGGACGGCGGCGCCCAGGCCCGCTCGTCGCTCATACGGCAGCACCTGGCACGCTGGGCCGACTGGTCCGCCGACCGGGCATCCGCCCCGGCAGCCGTACGCCGGTCCTCCGCCGCGGACCTGTCACGGGTCCTGCTCGTCGGCCACTCCCGGGGCGGCGAGGGCGTCAACCGGGCCGCGCTCGACACCCTCACCCCGCCGCCCGCCGACCAGGACGGCTACCGGGGCCCCGTACGGTGGAAGATCCTCGGCACCGTGCCGATCGGACCCACCATCTTCGGCAACAACCCCGTGCCCGACGTGCCCTCCATGACCATCCTGCCGGGCTGCGACGGCGACGTGTCCGACCTCCAGGGCCAGAACTTCGTCGACGGAACGCGCGGTGTCAGCCGTGGCGCCGCTCTGCACAGCGCGGTCTACATGGTCGGCGCCAACCACAACTTCTTCAACAGCGAGTGGACCCCGGGCCAGGCGCAGGCACCGGCCTTCGACGACTTCTGGTCCGACGAGCAGCCCGACCCGGTCTGCTCCCCCGGTACGAGGGCCCGTCTCACCGCCGAGCGGCAGCAGGCCGCCGGCGCCACCTACATCGCCGCGGCCGCCCGGCTGTTCGTCTCCGGTGACGACCGGGTCCGTCCGCTCCTCGACGGCACCGGCCGCCGCGCACCCTCGGCCGACCCGGTCCGCGCCCTGAGCCACGCCGTCGGCGCGAACCGTACGCCGGCCTTCGTGCCGGGCTCCTCCGCGCTCACCGTGTCCGGCGGTGGCAGGCTCTGCGCCCAGATCGACCCCGACGCCGGCCGCGCGTGCCTGTCCCCCGACGCGGGCGGTACGTCACCGCACTTCGCGTACTGGGAGGCCTCGCCCGAACCGGGCCGGGACGCCGTCGCCATGGAATGGTCGCGTCCCGGAACCCCGGTCGCGGTGCGCTCGGCACGGCCGGTCTCGCTGATCGGCTCCGGCGCTCTCGCCCTTCGGGTGATCGTCCCGCCCAACAGCACGGGCACCGAGCTGGACGTCGCCGTGACCGACGCCTCGGGGCGCCGCGCGCACCTGGGCCGTACCCGCGTCGACGGCCTCCCGGGCAGCGAGCGGACCGCCTCCTACTGGGCGCGCGAGGTCCGCGTACCGCTGTCCGCCGCCGCCCGGTCCGGCCTCGATCTGAAGCGGATCACGGCTCTTGAGCTGACCCCGCGCACCCCAGCCGGTCGTGCGTGGCTGATGGACGCGTGGGGCTGGCGCCCCGGCACCCCGGCCGTGCGTCCGGCCGCGCTGGCGCGTGTCGACGTCGGACGCCTGACGGTCGCGGAAGGCGATTCCGGCGTCCGGACCTACCGGGTGCCGGTACGGGTGTCCGGTCAGGGCAGCGGCCAGGTCCGGCTGTTCGTCCCCGATCCGGCCACGGGCGAGCTCACCTCCCGCACGGTGACGGTACGGCCGGGACGTCATGACATCGACGTACCGGTCGAGGTACGGGGCAACGACCGCTTCGGCTACGACCTCACGCACGACGCCTTCGTCAAGGCGGTCCGCGGCACGGCGATCGGCGCCCACCGCGGCGGAGTGACCGTGCGGAACGACGACCCCATGCCCGAGGTGACCGTGACGCCCGTCGCCGACGCGGTGACCGAGGGCTCCGCGCTGACCTGGCGGGTGACGCTGTCCGAGCCGGCCGACGCCGAGATCAGCGGCCACGTCTCCTTCCTGCCGCCGGCCGGCGGTACGGAGCTGACCACGGCGGACGTCGACCAGGCCTGGCTGAAGGAACTGCTCGGGGAGGTGCCGGCCACGGCCACGCCCCTCTCCCAGATCGCGTTCGGCGGCCTGGACCTGCCCGTCTCCGTCCCGGCCGGGGCGACGACCGCCGAGGTGAGCGTGCCCACGGTGAAGGACGACGTGAGCGAGCCGGAGGAGTCGCTGCGGGCTCAGCTGACCACCTACGACGACGCCTGGGAGCCCGTCCCGGGGCCCGAGTTCGTGGGGACCGTGCGGGACGCGATGTGACATGACGTGATCCGACGTCCTCCGATGTGAAGCAGGCGGACACCGATTCCCTTCCCGGGTCGGTGTCCGCCTTTCGTTCCGCTCCGGCGCGGAAGCTCGGCCGGCTTCGTCCTCGACTGCCGGGAGGCACGGAGACAGCGGCGCCTCGGTGTGCTCCGTCACGCTTCCGCGGGCCGGCCCTCAGCACCCGCTCGTACCGTGGGTCCTCGTCGTCGTCTCCGGGGCTCTCGTGGATCGTGATCCAGCCGTGGTGCTCGATCATTGGTGGGAGCCCGGCGGCGGGTCGGAAGCCGCTCGGTGGACGAGGAATCGGCTCGGGCAGGATGAGTGACCATGACAGGTGAGCGGGAGAAGCTCGTGGAGCGGCTGCGGCGGGCCGGGCTGGACGTCGTGGAGGGAGATCGGGTCGAGGAGGTCATGAGGCCGTGGGCGGCATGGCGCCCGGTCATCTCGGGCAACACCACGCCGACCGTGGCCGTACGGACGGACACGCCGGAGCTGGTCGCCGAGCTCAACAGGCAGTGGCACCGGCTGGCGATCGAACACGGGATCATCGGCGCGGACGGCGCGTTCCTCATCCACGTCGCCGGCAGCGGGTCGGGCGCCGCGCGCACGCGCTGGACGCGAGTGCGGCTCACCGACCGGTGGGACCTCGCCGGAGTCCTCGGTGAGCGGCCCGGCCGGCCCGAGTTCGTCACGCTCTCCACGGATGGCGACGCTCTGCTCGGGGCGACCACCGAGGAGTACGACGTCTGGCTCGTCGCCGTGGACCGCTTCAGGGAGCGGCGGGAAGCGGAGGCGCGCGCCGATGCCGAGGAGACCGCTGAGCAACGGACGGCCGCATGGGAGTGGTTGTTCCGCAGGCCAGGGCCTTCGATACGCGTGCGTGACGAGTGGGCGCACGGGCTGGCGCACAACCCCGCCACCTCCGATGACCTTCGCGCGGGCCTGCTGGGCCTGACCCACCACCTGCTGTGGCGTCCACTCCCGGCGTCGGTCGTCGCGGCCGCGGTGGTCCACCCCGAGTGGCAGGTGCGCGGCCTGCTGGCCGAGGTCCAGCCGAACATCACGGCCGAGCAGTGGACGCGCCTGATCCTCGGCGAGCAGGATGCCCGGCGGCGGTGGCTCCTGACGCAGCTCGCGGTGGACCGGCGCGCCGAACTCGGCGACACCGCGTACGCACAGCTCACCGCGGACCCGTCCGCGAGGACACGAGAAGAGGCAGCCCGGCTGACCGGCCTGCCCGCTCACCTGCTGGCGGTGCTGGCCCGCGACGTCGATCCCGCCGTGCGCGCCTCGGCGTGCCGTGGGACGGCCTGGCCGCAGCTGGACAGCCCGCTCCGGCGCGCGCTTCTCGACGACCCCGACGGCAAGGTCCGCGTCGCGGCGCGCCTCCGCCACCACCAGGAACAGCCGCTGTCCCGGTCCGTCCACGACTCCGAGGGACTGGAGACGAGCGACGCGGTGAGGACCTGTCGGCTCGAGCGCGACCTCGCCGTGCATGTGGCCCACCACGGCGATCCCGACCGGCGCCACGCCCTCGCGGCCAACCCGTGGCTGGACAGTGACCTGGTCGCCCTACTCGCCCGGGACCCCGACGACAGCGTCCGGTACGCGGTCTCCACGCGTCCCGATCTCACCGAGGAGCAACGGGCGGGAATCGTCATCGACTTCGATCCGCACATCCGCACCCGCGCGCTCGACTGGGTCACGGCGCTCCACGAGGACCCCGAGGCCATGCGGCGCCTGGGCGCCTCCTCGCACCCCCTCGTACGCAGAAGCGTCGCGCGGGCCAGGCGCCTGCCGCCGGACGTCGTCGAGTCGCTCGCGCGCGACGAGGACCGTGTCGTGCAGCTCTTCCTCGCCGAGTCGTGCGACGACGCACCCGCCGAGATGCTGCTGCGGGTGTGGCAGTGGTGGAACGGCAGTCTCAGCACACCGGACCGTCCCCACGGCCATCCGAACTTCCCCCGCCGCGACTTGGTCCGTCACGCCGATGACCCCGACCCTCGGATGCGGCAACTCGCCCTGGACGACCCGGAGTCGACCGTCGAGCTCGTCGAGCGCTTCAGCCGGGACAGCCACGAGGAGGTCCGCTTGCGGGCCGCGACCGACGCCCGGCTGACGCCGGCGTCTGCGGTGCGGCTGCTCGACGACCCGTACGAGCGGGTGCGGCGTGCGGCGGCCAAGCACCCGCGGCTGCCGGCGCGGACCCTGATCCCTTTGCTGCGCAACAGCGACACCGCGTACGCGGCTGCCCAGAACCCGGGGCTGCCCGAACCGGTCATCGCGCGGATGATCCAGCTGCTGCGGCTACTTCGGGCCGAGGGTGCGCCCGGGGGTGACGCCGAGGCCTCCGCCCCGGGACGGTGAGCCTGTCGTCCGTGATCCGTACGCTCCATCGGAACGATCACTCGTTCGTGAGTTTCCGGTCGCTCGTGCCCACCACCCCGCGACGCTGGCATTCGCGGCGCGTGACCTGCGCCGCCGTATCGGTGCGCTGTGGAGGGAAGACGTCATGACGCGGGAAGCGAGGCGCCGCGGAAGTCCCGGTGAGCAGGCGGTGCTGCTGGTCGCCGGGCTGGCCGATGTGGCCGTGGGCACGCTGGGCTCCGCAGTCGGAGTCGTACGGGGGCTGGCTCGGCGCTCGGACGCGGCGGAGCTGGTCTCGGAGGCCGAGCGGGATCTGACCGCGCGTGGGCGCCTCGTACTGGACCGCTACGCGTCCGCGCCCCCGGCGCATCTGGAGATTCTCGCCCGGCACGCCCTGGCCCGGCGGGCGGGCGAGCGTGGCTGAGGGGTGGGATTCGGCGGCGTTCAAGGCGCGTGTCGACGAGGTCCTGCACGACTTCGTCGCCGACGAGGCCGACCTGCTGGCGGCGGTCGACCCGGCACTCGGTCCGGTGGCCGAGCAGCTTGAGACGTCGGTCGCGGTCGGGAAGAGGTTACGGGCGGCGTTCTGTTACTGGGGCTGGCGGGCGGCCCGGCAGCCGGACAGCGACGCGTTGGTGCGGGCGGCGGCCTCCATGGAGCTGGTGCACGCGGCCGCCGTCGTGCACGACGACCTCATCGACGACAGTCCACTGCGGCACGGGCGTCCCACCGCCCACGTGGCCCTCGGGGGTCTCGTACGGCACCACCCGCGGGCCACGGATGCCGCCCGGTCCCTCGCGATGCTCGTCGGGGATCTGCTCATGTCGCTCGCCGGGCAGCTGTTCGCCACCAGCGGCCTGCCCGCCGCCTACCTCGGCCGGGCCCGTCCGCTCTGGGCGGCGCTGGCCCGCGATCTCATCGCCGGTGAGTGTCTGGAGATCCTCCACACCGGCGTCACCCCGGACACGGCGGCGTCGCTGAAGGTGATCCGCTACAAGACCGCCAAGTACACGGTGGAGCAGCCCCTCTTGATCGGCGGCGCACTGGCCGGGGCGGGCGACCGGCTGCGCGAGGGGTACAGCGCGTACGGGCTGCCGCTGGGCGAGGCCTTCCAGCTCAGGGACGACCTGCTCGGCCTGTTCGGCGACACGCGGCGCACCGGCAAGGCCAACGCCGACGACGTACGCGGCCATCGGCCCACCGCGCTCCTCGCGGAGACGTGGCGCATCGCCGGTGCGGACGAGCGCGAGCGGCTGCGCGCCCTGCTGGGGCGACAGGACCTCGACGGGGACGGTCTGGAGGCCGTACGCGGGGTGATGCGGCGGCTCAAGGCGCCTGACCGGGTCGAGAGCATGATCGCCGCCAGGGTCGAGGAGGCGCTCGGCGCGCTGGATGACCTGGACGTACCGGCGCCTGCGGCCCATGCCTTGACCGGCTTGGCGCATTCGGCTGCGGTCCGCATGTCCTGACCTGGGCCCGCGTGCCCTGACGCGGGTCGGAGCCGTGCAGGCCCGAACCGCCCGGGACCACCCCGGACCGACTTCCCCTCACCTCTCCGGACACAGACACAAGGGAGTCCCCCATGCTCCACAACGAGACATCGATGAACGCCCTCCGGCGGAGTGGCGACGAGCTCGCCGACGCCACGGTCGCCGCTCTCTTCGAGCGCGGCGAGATGGGCACCTTCAACACCTTGATGCGCTTCTTCTCCACAGCCGGCGCGCCCGTTCCAGACGGGTTGCCCGATGTCGCCAGGGAGTATCTGGCGGCCACGAGCGCGCCGCCGGCCTGGGTGGACTGGGACGAGATGGAGCGGGCCCGGCTGTTCTTCATCGACAACAACGTGCACATCGCCACGGCGCTGTCCTTCGCCTCCATGCCCGCCTGCTACCTCGTCCCCCACGTGGCGAAGCTGCTGTCGACGACCCACGGTCTCGACTACCCCTCGACGCGGATGGCGGCGACCGGCCAGTTCACCGTCCATCTGATGCAGCCCGATGCCTTCGAGGCGGGCAGCCGTTTCATCCCCGCCGCGCAGAAGGTCCGTCTGCTCCACGCCTCCATCCGGCATCACCTCACGCGCGAGGACCGCTGGGACGCCGGGACGCTGGGGGTGCCGATCTGCCAGGAGGACATGATCGGCGGGCAGATGTTCTTCTCCATGCTCGTCCTCGACAGCCTGCACCGCCTCGGAATCCACATGTCGCAGGAGGGCGCGGAGGCGTACTACTACGCCTGGCGTGTCGTCGGCGGGATGCTCGGCGTCGACCAGGACGCCGTCCCCAAGTCCCTCGACGAGGCGCGCCGGTTCCTCGACCAGTACATGATCCGGTACATGGGGCCGTCCCCGGAGGGCGCCCACCTGACCCGGCAGCTCATCCAGCTCTACGAGGACATCGTGCCCGGAACGCTGCTCGACCCGGTCGTGGCGGCTCTGGTCCGGTACCTCATCGGCGACACGAGCGCGGACTGGCTAGAGGTCCCCAGCACGCCGTGGGACACGGTGGTCAAGGCCGTGCCCCACCTGCTGGGCGTACTGGAGACGATCGAGGACCGCTCACCGCTCGGCGCCTGGGCCCTCGACCGGCTCGGGCACCTCACGACGGTCTTCGAGCTGTCCTCGCTCACGCGGGGGCGCGTCATGCACTACGCCATCCCCGAACACCTCAGAAAGGAGTACGGCGTCCCCGACGCACCGCCCCGCACCCGCCGCTGGACCCCACCGGCGGCCACGCTCACACCATGAGCCGCCCCGCCCCGGGGCATCCCTGCGGTGACGGGAGATGCCCGGGGCGGGCGGGGAACGGTCCCGCCACCCTGGATACGACCGCGATACAGGGGGCAATGGCGGCGCGAAAGGCACAACCGGCGGCCGGACCGGCGGCCGGGACGCAGTTCTTCACGGATCTGCTCCGGCATCCGAGTCGTCTCGTCGAGCAGGTCCCGGGAGGCGTTCGACATCGCGCCGAGGCTGACGTCGCCGCGTGGAACGCCGGCGAGGCCCGTGAGGTCTCCGCGTTCGTCCGTGACTCCCAGCGCTTCCGGCAGGGGTCGCTTATTCTGGATCCTGCCGCGGGAGAGCCCCTGTCTTCGGCAATCGGCCCGAGGGACGTCACAGCCGCTGGCGCCGCCGCGCTGCGGCAAAACCCTCTACCCTCCGGTAACCTTCCTCACCGGCAGGCGACTTGGGGGAGTTGTATGGGCACCGTCACGAGGTTCGACGCCGTCGCCGAGCATGAGAGGACCCGTGCCGCGCTGAGGGCCGTCATCCTGCGCCTGGTTCAGCTCCTGCGGGACGTTCCGGATCTGGAAGCCGCCTCCGGGGTGCCCGTGTGGACCGTGGGGGACGTCGGCGCACACCTCGCGGGTGTGCACTTCGCCTACTCCGCCGGCTTCACCGACGAGGCCGTGGAGTGGGACGCCCTCCTCCCGGCGGGCGGCGGCTCGTTCGGCGAGCGGATCGCGGCCGTGAACGCCACGTCCATAGGCCTCTTCGGAGGCGAGGAGCGCACCCGTATCGGCGAGTTCATCGCCGAGCGGAGCGAGATGTTCCTGCGCGTCACCGAGGGGCTCCCGCCCGACACCCCCGTCGATGCCCCCTGGCTCGGGTTGAAGCCGTCCCTCACGCTGGCGGCCGCGACCGGTCTGATGCTCAGCGAGAGTCTCGTACACGGCCTGGACATCGCCCGCGGCGCCGGACTCCCCTGGCCCATCGGCCCCGACGAGGCGAGCCTCGTGCTCGGCCAGTCGATGCCGACGATGATGCCGCTGGGCCTGGACGCGGAGAAGGCGCGGGGCGTCAGCCTCGCGTTCGACCTGGTGATCAAGGGCGGGCCCCGGCTCGCGGTCGTCGTCGAGAACAGGGCGGCGACCGTGACCCGAGACGCCCCGCCCCGCGCGTACGACTGCCGGATCACGGCGGAACCGGTGGCGTTCCTGCTGGTCTCCTTCCGCCGCATGCCCGTCTGGAAGGCGATCACGTACGGTCGGATGCGGGCCGGCGGCCGCAAGCCGTGGCTCGCGATGCGGCTCGGCGAGCTCATCGGCAGTCCGTGATCCGAGGGCGCTCGACGGGGTTCGCGTTCATGCCGGTGGTCAGCGTCTCGACGGCTTCTCAGAGGTCGCGCCGCCGCACGCCCGCCACTGCCAGCGCCACCGCGCCCAGCGCCCACGCCGCGTAGACCGTCCAGGCCCCGTGCTCCACGGGAAGTCGGACGGGGGGCGCTCCGACGTCCGTGAGTCGGATCCATGCACGGAAGGGCAGGGCGTGGCTCGTGAGCGCCGACCAATAGCGGCCGTCGGTGAGGACGTTGGGCAGGACGAGGACGACCGCGACCGTCGTGATCATGGTCACCGCCGTGTGCCGGATGACGGTTCCGATCGCCGGCCCCGCCAGCGCGCACACCGGCGCGAGCAGCGCCGAGGCGAGCACCACGCGCTGGGCACCCGAGTCGCCGAACGACACTCCCAAGCCCCGGCCGTCGAGGATCGCCTGGGTGAGGACGAACGAGGCTCCCGCGACCAGCGCGCCGAAGAGGGTCGCGACGGCCGTGCCGACGAGGGCCTTGGCCGCCATCACCGAGCCGCGGGCGGGAACGGCCGCGAAGGTCGTACGGGTGGCGCCCGTGCTGTACTCCCCCACCATCGCGACAGCGCCGACGGCCCCGAGCGCGATCACCATCACCATGGCCGCGTTCCCGGTGAACGCGATCTGCAGGGGAATGCCGTCCCGGATGAAGTCGGCCCGGTCCCCCGCGTTCTCCTCGGTCCAGTACTTGTACGTGTCGTACGCGGTACCCACGTTGAAGGCGATCACGGCAAGTGCCGCAGCGCCGTGGGCGATCCAGGTCGAGCGGAGCGACCGGAGTTTGATCCACTCGGAGGCGAGGAGGTCGAGGAAGCGGGGGCGGGGCTCCGTGGCCGCGCTCGTCGCAGGGGGAGTGGCGTCGGCCCCAGCGTCGACGTCGACATCAGGGGCGGGGTCGGGGTCGTGGTCGGCACAGCCATCGGCTTCGGCTTCGGGGTCGGGTTCATCGGGGCTCTCCGTAGTGGCGCGCACAGCAGAAGTCGGTTTCCGCATGACAGAAGTCCGCTACGGAGGAGTGCCCGTGCCGCACGCCGCCCCACGTTCGTACCGGAGAAGTCGTCCGAGGTGCAGATGCGGGCGAGGTTGTCGGGACGGCGGTGGCTGCTGCCGAGGCCGTGCCCGAGGCGAAGATCCCGCTGGAGTAGGCGAGTTGTCTGACGAGGTCGGCGGTTGCGGGGCCCGGCCGGTGCGATCCGGGGCCCGCCGCCCCAACCGGGCCAACTCCTCCCCCGCCGGTGAAAGGATCACGGCATGGCTGCCTACCTGTCCGATGACATGACTGACGATCCGTTGCTGATCCGCGCCCGTGGGCTGTGGGAGACGCTGGCCGGCGCGCCGGTGTCGTTTGCGTCGTCCGGTGGACCGGGTGGGCTGGGTGGACCCGCCGGCCCCGCTGGTCCCGTTGTTCCCGCCGTGGTCGTTTCACCGACCTCGGCACTGTGCCCGCCCTCCTGGGCCGGGATCGTGGTCCTGGGCGACGCGGCGATCGCCACCGCGCCCACGGAGAGCGCCGCCCTGGTGCTGCGCCGCGCGCTCGCTTCGGTGCCGGTCGGCTCTCTCACCCGGCCGGAGACGGTTCGGTCCGTGCTGCCGGTGTCGGATGTGCTTGGTCCGGCGAGTTTGGCGTACCTCTCCGGCGCCGACTTCCGTCCCGCTCCCGCTCACCCGCACGGCGCTGTCGAGCACCTGGCCTCCGGCCATCCCGACGTTCAGGGGCTGTTGCGCTCGGCCGAGCCGGCGGACGTGGCGGAGAGCGGTATGGAGGAGATCACCTCTCCCGCGTTCGTCGTGCGCGAAGGGACGGAGGTGGTGGCCTCGGCGGGATACCGCGCCTGGCCCGCCGAGACCGCGCACGTCTGTGTGCTGACGCATCCGCGGTGGCGGGGGCGCCGACTCGCCCGCCACGCGGGCTCCGCCGCCGTGGCGCACGCGCTGGCGGCGGGCCTGCTCCCCCAGTGGCGGGCCCGGCCGCCGGCCTCTCGACGGGTCGCGCGGGCGCTCGGGTTCCGGGAGCTGGGCAGTCAGCTGAGCGTCCGGTGGGAGGTGGACGCGCCCGGCGGCGCACGCGGGTGAGCCGCTCGGCCCCTGTCCACCTCAAGCGGCTTGAACTGGCTGCGGCCGAACCCTCTGACCTGCGGTGACGATGAGGGACCGCTGGGGCTTGGAGGGCTCGACGCGAGCGCTGTCAGGCCCCGTTCGTCGTGGGCAGTACAGGCACGAAGTCGTCCCAGCGGGCGACCTCGCAGCCGTCGGCCCGGTTGAAGCTCGCGTCCACCGGCCGGCCCGCCCAGGTGCCCGTGACGTGGGCCGTGGCCGGTCCTCCGTACTGCATCGTGCACATGGAGTCCGGCGGCACGGGCGCGAAGGGGTCGGTGCCCCACGTGGTCAGCTCGTCGAGCCTCTCACAGGCCGCCTGCGGTGAGGGATGAGTGCCGCCCGCCGGGTGGCAGACGAGCTCATACGTGCCGTCGGCGGCCGGGTCGCCGCTGTCGGCCACCGTCAGGGTGAGGTGGTCGAGGGGGGCTCGCGCTACTGCGGCGGCGGACGAGACCGAGGCAGTGGAACAGGTGGAGAGGGCGGCCAGGGCCAGGGCGAACGCAAGGCCTGTCAAACGCGGCATGGACGACTCCAGGAGGGTCACGGTCGGCGGGGTGCTGGGCGGGGCGGTGTACGGAAGCACTTCCTCCGCCCCAACCCCGGTGCGCCCGGAGAGGTCACGCCGCGGCGGCTGCCGGAGCCGCCTCACGGACCCTGATCAACCCCGATGGCCCACCGGCCCTTCCGCCACGCCGGCGCACCGGGCATCAGGCCCCGATCTCCAAGGACCGTGGGTACTCGGCCGGCGCTGTGCCGGATCTTTGATCAGTCATGATGACCGGAGACTGAAACGGACCAGACCAGACCAGTCGCGGATCAGAACAGGGCAGACCGGAGGCGGTCCTTCTCGCGCGGACCGCGGGAGGGGCCCATCTCGGCCAGATGCACGGGGGCGTTGATGCGGGGATACGGCGAGACAGTGCTGCTGGACGTGCTGGCCGGTGCGGCAGAGGCCGCGCCCGGCGAGGGCATCGTCCATGTCGACGGGGACGGCGAGGAGCGGAGCGTCAGCCATGGCGCGCTGTTCGCCGATGCCCTGCGCGTTGCCGGAGGGTTCCTCGACGCCGGGCTCGCGCCGGGAAGCCATCTGGTGCTGCCCGCCGAGCGCAGCGAGGACTTCCTGCCGCTCTTCTGGGGCGCCGTCGCCGCCGGGCTCGTACCGGTGCCGCTCGCCCCGGACGTACGGCGAGTGCTGCCCGTATGGCAATTTCTCGGCGAGCCGCCGGTGGCCGTCGGCGCGTCCACCGTGCCGCTGCTCGACGCCCTGCCCAGCACCGTCCGTTCTCTGACGCTCGACGGTCTCCGCGAGTACCCCGCTGCTCTGACGCTGCCGCAGCGGGAGCCCGACGACGTGGCGTTCCTGCAGTTCTCCTCCGGCAGCACGGGGACGCCGAAGGGGGTCGAGCTGACGCACGCGGCCGTTCTGGCCAATCTGGCGCAGATCCGTGCCGCGGCCGGTATCGACTCCGCTGATGTGCTGGCCACCTGGATGCCGTACTTCCACGACATGGGGCTGATCGGCACCCACCTCGTACCGTTGTCGGCAGGGATCAAGCAAGTACGGCTCGAACCGCTGACGTTCGCCAAGCGGCCCCTCCGATGGCTGGAGGCGGCCTCACGGCACCGGGCGACGCTGCTCTCGGCCGCCAACTTCGCCCTGGCGCTCGTCGAACGGCGCGTGCCCGCCGACGCGCTCGCCCGTCTTGACCTGACGTGTGTACGCATGATGTCGGTCGGCGCCGAGCCGATCTCGCCGGCCGTCTGGCGGGCCTTCGTCGGGCGGATGCGGACCACGGGGCTCCCGGCGAGCGCGCCCACGCCGGTGTACGGCCTCGCGGAGTCCACCCTCGCCGTCACCTTCCCGCCACCGGGGGAAGTCGCCCGGCCGCTGGCCCTGGACAGGGCCGCGCTCGCGGGTGGCCGCGCCGTGGACACCGCGCCCGGACCGGACGCGGTGGAGCTGATGGACGTGGGCAGCCCCGTGCACGGGTGCGCCGTACGGATCACCGACGACACGGGTCACCCCGTCGGGGAACGGCGGGTCGGCCACATCGAGGTCAGTGGCCCCCAGGTGGCCCGCGGCTACCACGGCGCCCCGGAGGCGACGGCGGAAGCGTTTCGTGGCGCCTGGCTGCGCACGGGTGACCTGGGATTCCTGCGCCAGGGGCGGCTTTGTGTGACGGGCCGGTCCAAGGACGTCGTCTTCGTCGACGGGCGCACGCTGCACGCGTCGGACCTGGAGGAGGTCGCGGCGAACACGCCGGGGCTCGGTCTGTGCCCCGTCGCGGTCGTGGGATCGACCGATCCTGGGGACGGCGGCGAGCGAGTGGTCGTCTTCCTCGCGCCCGCGCCACCTCTGTCCGCCGTGACAGCCGAGCTCCTGCACGCGGTCCGCGGACGGGTCCGCGAGGCCGTGGGGCACGACGACGTACGGGTGTTGGCGCTGCCGGTACGCGGGTTCCCGCGCACGACCAGCGGGAAGGTTCGTCGCGGGGTGCTCCGCGAGCGCTTCGAGGGCGGGGAGTATCCGGAGATCGCGGGGCGGGCGGCCGCGGGGGTGGCGGGGACGGGAACCCTGTCCGAGTCCGACGCACGCCGGCCGTCCGGATCTCTGCCGAAGCAGCGGGCTGGGGGCATGTCGCAGGCGCTGGTCGAAGACCGGCCAGGTGTACAAGGCACCGCATCCGATGCGTCCTACCCGGCCGACGCATCCGATGCGTCCTACCCGTCCGGCGCATCCGATGCGTCCTGCCCGGCCGACGCGTCCGGCGCTTCCGACGATCGCGCTGTGGGCTCCGCCGGCGGAGCGGACGCCTCCCGTGCCGGCGACGGTCCCTCCGGAGTCCTTCCGTCGGCGTCGGCGCCCCGGTCCCGGCCTGACGTCGAGGCCGTCGTGCGCGGTGTCTGGGCGCGGGCGCTCGGGCTGCCGGGCAGCGCCATCGGGCTGGACGACGACTTCCGGGCCCTCGGAGGCTCCTCGCTCAAGGCCATGGAAGTCCTGGCCGGGCTCGAGGACGAGTTCGGGGTGACGCTGCGCCCGTCCGACGTACGCGACTACACCACGGTGGCTGCCCTCGCCGGGCTGATTCTCGCCGGCGGCGGTTCTGAAGGACAAGGGTGGGATGAGACGTCGAGCGCGACGGGTGCGGGTGGCGCCTCGGCGCACCCCACTTCGCAGGAGTCGGCACAGGCCACTCCGCAAGAGTCGGCACAGGCCGTCGAGCCGGTGATCGCCGTCTCCGCGCTCGCCTGTCGTTTCCCCGGGGCCGATACGCCCGAGGCCTTCTGGGACCGGCTCCTCGACGGCTACGACGCCGCCACCCCCGTACCCGAGGGGCGGTGGGCCGATCCGGCGGACGGACACACGCGGTGGGGTGCGTTCCTCGACGAACCCGGCGGTTTCGACGCGGGGTTCTTCGGGGTCGGAGAGGAGGAGGCGCGGGCGACCGACCCTCAGGCGCGGATTCTGCTGGAGCTCGCCCACGAGGCCCTGGAGCGGGCCGGCTACGCCGGGCCGCGACGGCGCGGGCGCCGGGTGGGGGTGTTCGTCGCCGCCGGCGACAGCGGCTATCGGGGCGTTGTTGAACAGGCGTACGGCGATGGCGAGTTGCCCGCCGCCGCCCTCACCGGGAACCTTCCCGGCATGCTCGCCGCGCGCGTCGCGCACTGCCTCGACCTGACCGGTCCGGCGCTCGCGGTCGACACCGCCTGCTCCTCGGCCCTCGTCGCGCTCCACCTGGCGCGCCGCAGCCTTCAGGCAGGTGAGTGCGACATCGCCGTGGTCGGGGGCGTACATCTCAATCTCACGTCGGCCGGGTACGCGCTCCTGAAGAAGGCGGGGGCGCTGTCCCCGACCGGGCGTTGCCACGCGTTCGGCGCGGCGGCCGACGGGTTCGTCCCCGGGGAGGGCGGCGCGGCCCTCGTTCTGACCCGGCTCGACGAGGCGCAGCGGGCCGGGGATCCCGTCCTCGCCGTGCTCCGCGGCACCGCCGTGAACAACGACGGCCGTTCGCTCAGCCTGATGGCACCCAATCCCCTGACCCAGCGTGAGGTCATCACTCAGGCCTACCGAGACGCGGGCGTCGCCCCGGAGAGCGTGTCGTACGTGGAGGCGCACGGCACCGGCACGCCCATCGGCGACCCCGTCGAGGTGCGTTCGCTCGCCCATGCCTTTCCGCCGCTTCCCGATGGAAGGCTCAGGCTGCTCGGCTCGGTCAAGACGAACATCGGCCATCTGCTCAACGCCGCCGGAATGCCGAGCCTGGTGAAGGTGGTCCTCGCTCTCGGTGAGCGGCGCCTGCCGCCGTCGCCGCTCCGGAACGCGGCTTCTGCCTCGGCCTCGGCTGCTGCTGCGGCTTCTGCTTCGCCCCACCTGGCCGGTTCCGGGTTCGCTCTGGTGGATGCCGCACGCGAATGGGAGGCGCCCGGCCCGCTCGTGGCGGGGATCAACGCCTTCGGCTTCGGTGGCACCAACGCCCATGCCGTACTGGAGGAGCCGCCTGCCCCGCATCGGCCGGAGCGGGCCCCGTCGCGCGGGCCCCGGCTGCTCACCCTGTCTGCCCATGGGGAGGACGGGCTGCGTGACGCCGCCGCCGGGCTCGCCGCCCATCTTCGTGCCCACCCCCGTCTCGACGAGGGGGACGTCTGCGCCGCCGTCGCCACCGCACGCGACGAGGGGCCCGATCGTCTCTCCCTCGTCTCCGACGGCGATCTCGCCGCGCGGCTGGAAGCCGCCGTACACGACGGGGTGACGCCGGCCAGTCACCCCGTACGGTCACGGGCTCGCCTCGTCCTTCTCCTTCCCGGGCAGGGCGTACGGCCGCCGCGCGGTCAGGCCCGCTCCCTTCACGCCGACGCGCCTGCCTTCCGTGAGGCGCTCGACGAGGCCTCCGGCCACGTCGGGGTGATCGGCGGGCGCAGTCTCGCCGCCTGGTGCCTCGACGACGACGTGTCGTGGCCCGACGCGCTCGCCCGTACCGAGATCGCCCAGCCGCTCCTCGTCGCGTACGGAGTCGCGCTCGCCCGTCAGGTACGGGCCTGGGGCATCACCCCGGACGCTGTCGCCGGGCACAGCGTCGGCGAGATCGCCGCCGCGTGCGTCGCGGGGACTCTCTCGCTCGCCGACGCCGTACGGTTCGCCGCCGAACGTGGCAGCCTGATGGCTGAATCGTGCGCCCCCGGCGCCATGGCTGCCGTGCGCTGCGGGGAGGAGACGGTCGCCGACGTGGTGGCCCGGGCGCGGGGCGCGCTGAGCGTCGCCGCCGTCAACGGTCCCGACCAGGTCGTCCTCGCCGGGACCGAGGCCGCTGTCGAGCACGCGATCGCCACCCTGTCCGCTCGGGGTCTCGCCGCGCGTCGGCTCGGCGTGTCCCGGGCCTTCCACTCGTCCCTGATGGATCCGGCCCTGGACGCGCTGACCGAAGCCGCGCGGACTCTCGTGCTCCGGCCCTCGGTGAGGTCGACGACGACGCTGCCGATACCGCTGATCAGTACGGTCACGGCCGGTTGGCAGCCTGTCCTGGACCCGACCTATCTGCGGGGCCAGGCCCGGCAGCCGGTGCGTTTCGGCGCCGCGGTGGAGCGGCTGCTCGGTGAGGGGTACGACACGTTCGTCGAGCTCGGCGCCGACGCCCTCGGCGGCTCCGTGCGTGCGGCCGCGGCCGCCCACCCGCGCGGAGGCGGGGCGGTCGCCCTTGCTGCCGGGCACCGGGGCGGTGCGCGAGGGCTCCTTGAGACCGTCGGCCGGCTCTGGGAGCGGGGTGTGCCGCTGGACCGTGCCGGGCTGGACGCCGGCCGGGCCCGGATGTTCGACGCACCCACGTATCCCTTCCAGCGGCGCCGCTACTGGCCGGCGGCCGCGCCTCGGCACCTGCCGCCCCGGACACCCCTCCCCCTGCCTCCGTCGCCGTCGTTGCTGCACCGGTTCGGGTGGGACGACGCCCCGCTGACCGTCGGATCCGGGCCACGTACCGTCCTTCTGGCGGGGCCGGATTCGCCGCTCTCCCGTGCGTTCGCGGACCGGCTCAAGGGGCGAGGTGTCGCGGTCCGACGGGCGGCCGGGGACGCGCTTGTCGGCTGTGGGCCGGTGACCGAGGACGAGCCGGCTCCCGAGGTCGTCGTGCTGCTCGCCGGTCCCGCCGTGGCGCCGGACTCCGCGGACGCCCTCGACGCCGCCCACCGCGCCATGGCGACCGGGCTCCAGAACCTCCTGCCGGAGCTCGCGCCGCACCGCCCGCGCGTGCTCGTCGTCACCGAGGACGTCCACGTCACCGGTGCCGGACCCGAGCGTCCGCGCCCCGCGCAGGCGGTCCTGACCGGGCTGACCCTGGCGCTGCCGGAGGAGTTTCCCGGTGTGGTCGCCCACAGCGTCGACCTCTCGTCCCTCGACGAGACGGGCGCGCGGCTCGACGCGCTCGACCACGAGCTCGCCGCTCGGCCCACCGCACCGGACGACGGTACGCGCCTTCGCTCGGCGCACGCCGTCGCCTGGCGGGCGGGGCGACGCCTCGGCCGGACGACCGAGCCGGTCGCCATGGGGCCCGGCACGGGACCGGACACAGGACCTGGCACGGGGCCTCACGCCGGACCCGGCACAGGGCCTCACGCCGAGGTCGCGGCGTTGCCGCCGCACGGCACGTATCTGGTCACCGGTGGAACCGGCGGTGTCGGCGCGGCGTTGGCCCGCGATCTCGCGGGGCGGGGCCGGCCGAGCCTGCTGCTGACCGGTCGCTCGGCCGAGCCGCCCGCCGGGCTGCTCGCCGAACTCCGGGCGCTCGGCGCCACCGTGGACTACTTCGCCGCCGATGTCTCCCACGAGGCCGACATCGACGCGCTGCTCGCCGGTCTTCCGCGACTCGACGTGCTGATGCACGCCGCCGGGGTCGTGCGTCCCGGCACTCTGCGAGCCAAGACACCCGACGAGATGGCCGAAGTCCTGGCCGCCAAGACGCGGGGCACCGACCTGCTCGCCCGTGGACTCGTCAAGCACGACCTGCGCCCCTCCCTGTGCGTGGCGTTCTCCTCGGTCGCCTCGGTTCTGCCGGGCCTGGCGGGCGCGATCGGCGACTACGCCGCCGCCAACGCCTACCTCGACGCCTTCGCCGCCGCCGAACGCGCGGCAGGTCGGCCGTGGCTGGCGGTCAACTTCGCCGCGTTCGCCGATACGGGACTCGCCGCCGGTACCAGCGTGTTCGCCCGCAGTGCCGGTTCCGGTGCCGGTGCTGGTACCCCCGCCGGCTCCCGTGCCGCCGGCGGGGCCGCGCGCGGGCCCGCGCCGCTGGCGACCGGCGAGGCGCTGGACGCCCTGCGTACGGCCTGCGGCATCGACGCCGCCCAGCTCCTGATCGCCGACCTTGGCCGGAGGGCCGGCGCGCCTCGTGGCTCGACCGGCTTCGGCGTACCCCCGATCCCCTCCACTCCTCCATCGGCTCCCCCACCCACCGCGCAGGCCACGACCTCCCGACCTGACGGCGTGCCGGATGTCCTGCGGCAGCTGCTCTGCGACGCGCTCCACGTCTCCCCCGACGCCCTCGGTGACGACGTACCGCTCCTCGGCCTCGGACTCGACTCGCTCATGGCCGTCGATCTCGTCAAGCGGCTGGAGCAGGAACTGGACCGTTCCCTGCCCATCACCCTGTTCTTCGAGCACCGGACGCTGGGCGAACTCGCCCGCGAACTCGCACACGACCCCGGTCGCGAACCCGGCGAGTCAGCGGCAGCGCCGTCGACCGACGACGGCGTCCCCTTCTCCCTGACGCCGGTCCAGCTCGCCTTCCACGCCCAGGGCGGGCTGTACCCGGACGTCCCCGCCTACGGGTACGTGACCCAGGAGGTCCGCGGACCCCTCGACCCCGAGTTGCTCGGCAAGGCGCTCGGCCTGCTCGCCGCCCGTCACGCGATGCTTCGCATCCGGATCCTCCCGGGGGAATCGGCGCCCGCCCAGTCCGCCGTACCGTCCGCGTCGCACGACAGCGCGGCGGTGCCCCACTGGTACGAGATTCGCGAGCTGCCCGGTACCCGTACCGCCGAGGAGGAGTTCGGCGAGCTCGAAGAGGCCCTGTGCAACCGGCCGTTCGACCTCACCGCCGAGGCTCCGATCCGCGCCGTGCTCGCCCGTGCCGACGGCGGGGCCTCCGGGTGCTTCGCCCGTCTCGTGCTCGTCGTACATCACGCCGCCGCCGACGGCTTCAGCCTCAACGTCCTCGGCGAGGAACTCTGGGCTCTCTACACCGCTCTGTCGCTGGGGCGCGAACCGGAACTCCCCCCGCTCACCACCGACTTCGCCGCCTACGTCGCACACGAGCGGTCCGAGCGGGCGGGCTCCGCCCTCGCCGAGGACCGGGCGTACTGGCGTGAGGTGCTCCGCCGGCAGGGCGAGCCGCTCACGCTCCCGTACGACGGTGATCCGCTGGGACTCCCCGAACCCCCGCTCCTCGCCCACCAGGTGACCCCCGGCCCCGACCTGACGGCCGCGCTCCGGGAGACGGCCGCCGCCCACGGCGTATCCCTCTTCCACCTGCTCCTCGCGGCATACGCGCGCTGCCTGTCCCGGTGGAGCGGCGGGCGGGAGGACGTGTCCGTGAACGTCGCCAGGGCTCGTCGCGAGACGCGGCTGCCCGGCATCGACCGGCTGGTGGGACCGCTGGCCGACACCCTCCCGATTCCCGTCCACGTCGGACCGGACGATTCGGTGCACGCGCTCGCGGTACGGCTCCGCGACGCGTGGCCCGAGAGCGAACGGCACGGCCGGCTCACGAGCCTGGACCTCGCCCGGCTCCTGCCGGCGGACGGGGCGGGGCCTCGTACCGCCGCACCCGCGTCCTTCAGCTTCGCTCGTTTCCCGGTCTCCCTCGACTCCGAATGCCCTGTGGAGGTACGTCCGACCTCGGCCGGTACGGCCTCCGCCGCCACCCGGCTCAGCCTGCTGTGCTGGGAGTCCGACGGGGAGCTGGCCTTCTCGTGGAACTTCCCGGCGCGCCTCTTCGACCGGTCCACGATCGCGCGCCTTGCCGCCGAGCACCTGGCCGAACTCACCGAGACGGCCGGGCTCACCGAGAACGAGGCGGCCGCCGAGGGCGAACCCCCGGCCGCCGCCCCCGTATCCGCCCCCGCACCCGCTCCCGCCGGCCCGTCGACGGCCCTCCCCGCCCCTCCCCCGGCCGGCGACATCGTCGCCCGCCTGCGCGCCCAGTTCCGGACGACGCCCGACGCGGTCGCCGTCGACACGGACGGCGCCACCCTCACCTACGCCGAACTCGACCGGGCGTCCGACGCGCTCGCCGCCCGCCTGCGCGCCCGCGGCGTGGCCCCCGGTGACCTCGTGGGCCTTCTGACCGAGCCCGGCGCCGACGCCGTCACCGGTGTGGTCGGCATCCTGCGCGCCGGTGCGGGCTGGGTGCCGCTGGACGCCGCCCATCCCCCCGTACGCCTGGCCGATCAGCTGGAGCGGTCCCGCGCGGGCGCGCTCGTCTGCCATGCGGCGACGCGGGACTCGGCGACGGAGCTGGCCTCATCGGCGAACATCACGCTGGTCACGACCGCCGACGGCCCCTCCCCCGCGCCGCTCTCCCACGCTCCGGAGGACGAGTCCCCGTCCCCCGCCCCCGATCCCGACTCCCTCGCCTACGTCATCTTCACCTCCGGCTCCACCGGGCGCCCCAAAGCAGTGCCCATCACCCGCCGTTCGATGACCAACTACCTCGACTGGGCACTCGCCACCTTCGGTTACGGCGAGGGCGACCGGCTCGCCCAGACGGCGTCGCTGTGCTTCGACGCGTCCGTACGCCAGCTCCTCGCACCCCTCCTCGTCGGGGCCACGGTCGTCACCCTGCCCCGGCAGCTCCTGCGGGACCCCGAGGCGCTGCTCGACCGGGTCGAGCAGGCCCGGATATCGGTGTGGAGTTCGGTCCCGAGCTTGTGGTCCCGGCTGCTCGAAGCCGCGGAGACGCGCGTACGGGAGGGCGGGCCGGCACCCGACCTGTCGGCCCTCCGCTGGATCCACGTCGGCGGCGAGGCCCTCCCGCCCGCCCATGTACGCCGCTGGTACGACCTGTTCGGGCCCGGGCACCGGATCGCCAACCTCTACGGGCCCACCGAAGCCACCATCAACGCCACGTTCCACATCATCGAGACCCGCCCCGCCGACGACGTGCGGACGATCCCGATCGGAACCCCCCTCTCCGGCACGGAGGTCGACGTCGTCGCCGACGGAGGGCGGCGCTGCGCACCCGGCGAGCCAGGCGAGCTGCTCATCACGGGCGTGGGACTCACCCCCGGCTATCTGCACGCCCCGGAACTGACCGCCGCCGCGTTCACCGAGCGCGACGGCCGTCGCTGGTACCGAAGCGGCGACCGGGTCCGGCGCGACAAGGACGGCGTCCTCGAGTTCCTCGGACGGCTCGACGACCAGGTGAAGATCCGCGGTCACCGGGTGGAACTCGGCGAGATCGAGTCGGCACTCCTCACCCATCCGGCGGTCGCCCGCGCCGCGGTGGTCCACCGTGAGGAACGGCTGAGCGCCTTCGTGCAGTGCCTGCCGGGCGTTACGGCTCCGGATTCCACGGCGCTGCGCACCCATCTGGCGCGGACGCTTCCGGAGTACATGCTCCCGTCCCGTATCCATGTCGTCGGCGAACTCCCCATGACGGGAACCGGCAAGATCGACCGCGCCGGTCTGAAGCCCCCCGCGACCGAGCCGGCGAATCCCGAGGGAGGGTCGACAGGGCCGTTCCCCACCACTCCCACCGAGATCCTGCTGTCCCGCGTCTGGTCCGAACTCCTCGACGCGGACGCGGACGCGATCCGGCGCGAGGACGACTTCTTCGCCCTCGGTGGCGACTCCCTGCTCATCCTCCAGGTGTTCGCCCGGCTGCGGGAGACGATCCCGGCCCTGCCCCGGCCCACTGTGGTGTACACCCACCGCACGCTGGCCGCGCTCGCCGCCGCGATCGACCGCGGCCCGACGGGCGAGCCGACGGCGACCGATCAGGTGAACTCCTGCGTCGCCGAGCGCACGCAGGCAGGTTCGCCCTCTCCGATCCCGACACCCGCCTCCTCCCCGTCCGGCTTCCCCTCCGCCTTCCCGCTCTCCCCCTCCCAGCGCGGGTTCCTGCTCGCGGAGGCCATGGCGCCCGGCTCGCCCACGGCGTGGCTCGCGTGTCTGCGGGTCGACGGGCCCCTACGACCCGATGCGTTCCAGCAGGCCGTCGACGCCTGCGTCGCACGCCATCCGATGCTGCGGACCGTGTTCCCCGCCGGAGTACGGCCGCCGATCCAGCAGGAGCTCCCGCCCACGCTCCGGCTCCCGGTCGACTTCGAGACCCTCGCCGAGCCGGACCTGCTCGCGTCGCGGATCGCCGAGGAACGCGAACGGCGCTTCGAGTCCTGGGCCTGGCCGCTGCTGCGCCTACGGGTGCTGACCCTCGGGCCCGACGAGCACGCGCTCGTCGTCCATGCCCACCACCTGATAGGCGACGGTTACAGCGTGGCGCTGCTCGGCCGGGAGTTGCTCGCCGTCTACGACCGTGTCGTACGGGGTGAGTTCGCCGAACTACCGCTGCTGCGGGGCACGTTCCGCGATCACGTCGTTCTTCAGGAACGTACGGCCACGTCCGGCGAGTACGGGACCGAGACGAACACCGGCACCGGCACCCACGCCCATCGGGCCTCCCGACTCGACAAGCCGTACCGACGCCCGGTCATCGGAGGCGGTGCAGGCGAGCGGACGTCCGCCCGGTACCCCGAGGCACCTCCGTACCGCTCCACCGGATTCACCCTGGCCGCGGACGAGGTCGCCGCGCTCCGCCGGATTGCCACCGACGCGGGTACGACGCTGTTCGCCCCGGTCCTGACCGCGTACTACCGGACGCTGGCGGCCACGACCGGGCAGGAGGATCTGATCCTCGGTCTCGCCGTGTCCGGCCGTGACGACGCGCATCCGGACGCCCATCTGGTATTCGGTCCGTACGCCGCCGCCGTGCCGCTCCGACCGGGCCACCGGTCCGCTGCTCGAAGGGCGGCAGGCCGCACGTTCGCGGACGACCTTCGGGCCATCGTCGAGGAGGTCGAGGCGGCCCGTACCCACGGGGTCCGGCCCCCCACGAGCGACGGCGGGCTTCCGCCGGCGGCCCAGTTCTTCTTCACCTTCCTGGACTTCTCCGCCCTCGGGCCGATGAGCGGCGCGACGCTGAGCGTGCGATGGGACGACGCCGACGCCGAACTCGCGCCTCCACCGGTGGGCACGGACACGTTCCTGGCGGTACGGCCGGTCGGGGACGGAGAGCTGCGGGTGACGCTGCGCGCGGCGACCACGGCGTTCCCCGAGGAGGCGGCGTTCGCTTCGTTCACCGGGGCCTTGCGGAGCGGGCTGACCGATGCCGCGGTCGGGGCGGCGGGGAGGCGACCACGTCGCTCGGTCGAGGCTGCGTCGCCCGGCGTCCTGGACTCCGCGCTCGTCGGGTACCTCCCGCCGCCGGGTCAGCTTGCCGCGCTGGCGGCGGCCGGCGGGTACGGCGGTCACAGCGGCACAGGCAGGGTCGGTGCGCCGGCGGCCGAGGCGGCGGTATCGCGTGAGCAGCTCCGGGAGTGGCTCTTCCCGGGCGGGCGCCCGAGACTCGTGGAGGAGATCGACACTCCCCTGGGTCGCTCGGGATTCGTCTGCCTTCCGCTGTTCGCGGACGAGCTCGCGTCGACGTCCGACCTCGCCGCTCGGACGGCCCGGGCCGTTGAGCTCGCGGCGGCGTCGGGCGCCCGTTCCGTCTCGCTCGCGGGGATGATCCCGTCCCTGACGGCGTACGGCTTCGGCGTTCTGCGGGAGACCGAGGTGCCGACGGCGCTGACGACCGGGCACGCGGCGACGGCGGTGTCGGTGGTCAAGACCGTGCACGCCGCGCTGGTCCGGACGGGCCGCGGGCTCATCGGTCTGGGTGACCTCTCCGTCGCCGTGGTCGGCCTGGGGTCCATCGGCGGTTCGTCGCTGGAACTTCTCCTGACGCTGGCACCCGAGCCGCCCGCCCGGCTGCTTCTGTGCGATGTCGCCGGCAGTGCGTCACGGCTGCGTACGCTGGCCGACGGCTTGATCGCCCGCGGTCTTGCCCGGAACGTGGAGATCCACGAGTCCGGCCGGTACGTCCTCCCGGCCGCCGTCTACGAGGCCGATCTCCTCGTCACGGCGGTCAGCGGGGGCGGCGCGCTGCTCGACGTGTCACGCATCCGACCGGGCACGGTCGTCGTCGACGACTCCTTCCCCCACTGCTTCGACACGACGAAGGCACTGGCCCGGATGCGGGAGCGGCGCGACGTCCTCATCGTCGGCGGCGGTCTGCTCTCCCTCGGTACGGGCGGACCGGGTGGGTCCGCCGGGACGGGCGGAGCCGTGAGGCGGCGTACGGCTCCGGGGCTGCCGCCCGCCGCGGCGGCGGGATACGCCGCGCGCTCGTGGCTCCCTGACACGATCGCCTCCTGCCGCCTGGAGTCACTGCTGCACGCCGCCGACCCGGAACTCCCCCTGGTCCACGGCCTGGTGGACGCGCGGCTGGCGCTGGCGTACTGGCGGGGCATGGAAACGGCGGGCATCGCAGCGGGCCCGCTGCACCTCCTGGGCCACACCGTCGCCACCGAGGACGACGCTCTCGACGGCTTCCCACCCCGACCGTCCGGAGCCCGCTAGGGGGTGTTGCGGCCGGCTCGGTGTCCGGGGGCGGCGGGTTCCCGGTGTACTGGGCCGGTGACCGCCCCCCAGCACCAGGTCCTCGGTCAGCACGAGCACCGTCCGGGCCTGGGCCGGGGCCAACGGCTACGACCTGCCCGGCCGGGGGCGCGTCCCGTTCGCCGTCTTCGAGGCCTGGAGGGCGGCGACGCACTCCGACTGACCTCCCCACGGCGAGGCTCTCACGTGAGGTGTACGGACAGGCCGCACAGGCCCATGCCGGTGCGGGCGGCGGTGCGCCAGAGGCGCGGGGGGCCGTCGAGGACGCTCTCCTCGCCGGGCGCGTAGGACAGCCAGTCCTGGGCCTCGGCCGCGGCGCGTTCGTCCGGGGTGAAGGTGAACGCGCGCTCGACGTGCGGGAGGCTCGCGGCGACCTGCGCCGGGGTGAGCAGGAACGTGCCGCACCAGCCGGGCAGGAGCGCCGCCCGGCTGGGTCCGAGCGCGTGGAGGAGCGACGAGACGGCGTACTCCTTGCTGTGGACGGAGAGGAACATGAGGTCCTCGCTCCGCCCGTCCCACACGTCGTCCACGACGTAGAACGACGGGTCCGTTCTGCCTCCGCACATGTCGTCGACGTGCGCGCCGGGGGCGGTGAGTTCGTGGAACGACTCGATCTCCGGGCCGTGGTTCTCGTACCACGTCCGGTGGTCGGGGAGCGGGGCCCGCTGCCAGTCCTGCCAGCGGCGGGGAGCATCCGGGCTGTCGCGGTCCGCGCGCATCGCGGGAAGCAGTCGCGGGGCGAGGTCCGCGATGTCTTCGTCGGTGTGGGCGGAGATCGCCCACGCGCTGATGAATCCCATGCGGTCGACGTTAGCTCCGGGCACTGACGGCGTTCCCCCGTCGGGCACCGGCGTCGTTGCCTCGTCGCACGCTCCCTCCTCTCCTTCTCTCCGTGCTCCCCGCGCTCGTCCGTGGTCACACCGCATGGCTCACCCGCCTCCGTGGTGTCGAAGGCGGGTGAGCCATGCGGTGCGGGGAATCGAAGGACCTACTTGGCGAGCTTGCCGTTCGCCGTGACGGCGAACCATGTGCCGCCGACTCCCTGGCCGTTGGTGTCGCCGGGGGTCTTGTCGCCGGTGAACCAGTAGAGGGGCCAGCAGTCGATCGTGAGCTGCTTCGTGCCGTCCGAGCGGGTGAAGGTGATGAGCTTCTTCGGGTCGATGCCCTCGACGTCGTTGAGGTCGACCAGCTTCGCGGGCCGCCACTTCTCCAGGCAGGCGCCCTCGCAGTTGGACTTCATGGGCCAGGCGGTGTCCTTGGTGAAGCGGTAGAGGGTGCGGCCCTTGCCGTCGCGGATGATCTTGCCGAGCTTCGCGTCGTCGGCGAGCGAGAGGGCCGGGAGCGGCTCGGCCGCCTCCTTCACGCCCGCCTTCCTGCCGTCCGGGGTGACGGCGAACCAGGTGCCGCCCACGCCCTGGCCGTTCGTCTGGCCGGGCGCGGTGTCCTTGGCGAAGCGGTACACCGGCCAGCCGGCGATGGTCAGCTGCTCGGTGCCGTCGGCCCGCTCGACCGAGCCGATCCTGGCGGCGTCGACCCCACCGGGCTTGGTGGCGGAGGCGGGGACCGGGGGCCAGGCCTTGGCGCAGTCACCGGCGCAGGCGGACGAGGAGGGGTTGGCGGTGTCCTTGTCGAAGCGGTACAGGGTGAAGCCGGCCGCGTCGGCCACGAGCGGGCCCAGCTTGGCGTCGTCGCGGACCGCCAGCGGGCCGGACGCGGTCGCGGCGGCGCCTTCGGTGCCGGAGTCCGCGCCGCTGCCGCTGCCGTACGCGTCGGCGCCGCTGTTCCCGTCGGCGGCGGGGGCGGCCGTCTGCGCCGGGGGCTGCTGCGGGGAGCCGTTCGTGGTGCCCTGCGTTCCGCAGGCCGTCGCCCCGAGCGCGAGTGCGGTCCCGGCTGCGGCGATGGTGAGCTTGCGCAGGTTCATCATGAGAACTCCTCTTATCCGGTACTTCGTTGGTCTCTGTCGGCACCGGAAACACGCGGGCCGTAGGGGGCCGGTTCAACGAATCCGGAAATTCTTTTCGGGGCCTCGCACGAGAGCGCCGGCCGGGGCAGTCCCCCGACCGGCGCTCTGGTTCCGGTTCCGCCTTCGCCCGCTACACCGGCACGGTCACGAAGGTCTTTCCCGCCTCGTTCTCGACCACGACCGCTCGCACGTCGGCCGGGTCGACCGCCGCCGAGCCGTCGAGCGAGGCTCCCTTGCCCTCGCCGCCGCCCGGGGCCTCGCCCACGACCCAGCTGCCGGCCGTCGTCCTGGTGCCGTCGCGGCCGACCACCACGAGCTTGCAGCGCTCCCCCGGGGGCAGTCCGGTCACCGCCGCGTGGACGCGGACCCAGGCGGCCGCCGGTGTCACCCGTACGGTCATCCGGGCGCCGCTGGTGGCGTCGGTGGCCGAGGCGACGCGGGTGCCCGGCGGCGGGGTGGCGGGGGCTGTCGTGGACGTCGGCGGCGGGGTCGGTGGCAGGGCGACCGGATCGCCGGCGCCCGAGGTCGCCGTACCGGCCCAGAAGACGCCGGCGAGTGCCGCCGCCGCCGCGAGGCCGATCAGTCCGCCGCGGCGGGTCCGCGCGGTCGCGCTCTCGCCGCGCATCTGCCGCAGGGTGCGCTGGAGGAGCAGGTCGCCACCCTGGGGCGGGCCGTCGAGGAAGGCCTCCGGCGGCACTTCGCCGAGCGCCGCTTCCATCTCACGCAATGCGGACACCTCCTGCCGGCATGCCGCGCAGTCGTTCACGTGCGCTTCCAGGCGCCGAGTGTCGGCTTCGTCGAGTACGCCGAGCACGTACGGGCCGAGGAGTTCCTCCTCTTCGTGCTGCTGCCGGTTCATGCGACCACCTCCCTGAGTCCGGCGGGCTGCTGCGGCGCGCTCGGCCGGTTTCCTTCTCTGAACGTCTCACGCAACGCCTTCAGCGCGTAGTGCGAGCGGGATTTCACTGTGCCGGGCGGGATGCCCAGGGTGTCGGCCGCCTCCGCGACGCTCCGTTCGCGGTAGTACAGCTCGGTGAGCACGTCGCGGTGCTCGGGTGACAGGCGGTCGAGGGCGCCCAGGACGGTCATGGTGTCGACGACCGCGTCGGCGTGGTCCTCCTCGACGGGGGGTGTCGCGGGGGATTCGGCCACCTCTGCGGGGCGGGCGGCCTTGGCCCGGTAGCGGTCGGTGATGATGTTCCGGGCGACCGTGAGGAGCCACCCGCGTACCGATCCCTTTCCGTTGACGAGGGCCTCGGAGTGGCGCCAGGCGCGGATGAGGGTCTCCTGTACGACGTCCTCCGCGGTGGCCCGGTCGCCGGTCAGGCGGGTGGCGTACGCGAGGAGGGCGTTGCCGTGTTCCTCGTACACCGCCCTGATCAGTGCTTCGTCGGTCGATCCCCGCCTGCTGCGGGGCCATCGTGGTCCGGCCATCCCATCCACTCCGTCTGCGGTGCCAGCGTTGTCGGCGCCGTCCGCGCCGTGCCCAACACGTGGCGCCGGCACCCTTGGTTCATGTGAGGTGGGTCACTCCGGTGTGCTGCCTCGGCAGTGCCGGCCCGTGTTGACGCAGGCGACGAGCTCCGCCATCCGGTCGTCGGTCATCACGTTGACGAACATCGCGTGGTCGGTCTTCGGGCTGTGGCGTTGCTCGGGGAAGGAGTCCAGGGCGATCGGCGCGTCCGCCGGCGGTGCGTCGTAGGCCAGGGTGATGCGCAGTTCGGGGACGGCGAAGGTGTCCTGGGGGCAGACGCCGTTGGCGGCGGGGAAGAGCAGGTGGGTGCGTTCGGGGTTGGCGGTGTCGAGGCCGTTCCAGCAGCTGGGGAAGACCAGGGTGCGGGTGAGGCGGTCGCCCGCCGGGCAGCGCGGGTAGCGGGTGGTGGAGCGGTCGGGCAGGCTCGCGCAGCCCCAGCGGGCCTTCACGCCCTCGTCACCGCGGGCGGTGAACGCGACGGCGTCGCCGGTGAAGGCGCGCAGGAAGCGCGGCATCGGGACGACCCGGCCGGCCCGGTTGCCGTGGAACGTCAGGCGCACGTCGGCGGGCGTGAGGATCCGTCCCGTGTTGCCGTGGGCGGCCGCCTTCTCGTACGGCCGTGTCGCGGGGAGGTCGGGGCGGCGGAGGACGGGCCAGTAGTAGGTGGAGCGGTCGCCGCCGCGGCACGTGGTGGGGGCGGCGGCGAGGCTCTCGTCGGTGGAGAACGCGTCGGTGGAGCGGTTGCCGACGTAGGCGTGGGTGTGGTGGGCGCCGTGGCGGAGTCCGGGTGAGATCACCAGGTTGTCCTGGTTGTAGTGACCCTCCTCGTTGCGGCCGCAGTCGACGGCGAAGGAGCCCGTCGAGGCGTCGGGGCCTGGGGGCGACGCCTGTTCGCGGGTCGGCGGTACGTCACGGATGTCGACGAAGTCGCCGGGCGTGGGCGCTCCGTGCCCGGCGCCGGCCATCGCTCCGGTCACCGGGTCGTTCGGCCCTTTCCCTTCGGACGCTCCCAGGACGGCGGCGGTCAGGGCACCCCCCAGGACCAGGCAGACCAGCAGAACGAGCAGTCGGTGTTCTCTCCCCATGCCGGTCACCGTCGCCGCTGCACACGGTCGACGTCAACCGGGGTCCGTACGCCGGCCGGGCCCCCACGGGCAGGAGGTCGAACGTGACCATTCGGCGGAGGAGTTGGCCAGGGCCTGTGTCCGACATGGAGGCGGTGCGGAGAGCTGTTTAAGAAACCTTGTTGAATAAGCCTTTACCCCTGGTTCGCTCTTGATTTGCTCCTGCCAATCCGAACAGGGTTCTCTCGAACGTTTGACGCCCCACACGTCAACACGAGGAGAGATCCACTTTCATGGCAACTCACAAGCGATCCCACGGACTTCGCAACGCGGCCATAGCCACAGGTACCGCTGCGGCGGCCGCCGCAGCGCTGTTCGCGGGCAACCTCGCCGGGGCAGCCACCCCGGCCGAGGGCACCGTCCACGGACTCGGCGCCCCGGGTGCCGTCGACGGCAGCTTCATCGTCATCCTCGACGCATCCGCGAACAAGGGGGACCTCGCAAAGAAGTACGGCGGCAAGCTCGTCCGCTCCTACGGCTCCGAGGTCAACGGCTTCTCGGCGTCCGGTCTGACCGTCGACGAGGCCAAGCGCCTCGCCGCCGACCCCGCGGTCGGGACCGTCGTGCAGAACAAGCGGTTCAGCATCAAGGAGACGCAGGAACAGCCCCCGTCCTGGGGCCTGGACCGGATCGACCAGGCCGACACGGCCGGGGACCAGAAGTACACGTACCCCGACAACGGCGGGGAGGGCGTGACCGCGTACGTCATCGACACCGGCGTCCGGATCTCGCACAAGGACTTCGGCGGCCGGGCGGCCCACGGCTTCGACGCCGTGGACAACGACGACAGCGCCGACGACGGCAATGGCCACGGCACCCACGTGGCGGGCACCATCGCCGGCACCGCCCACGGAGTCGCCAAGAAGGCCAAGGTCGTGGCCGTCCGCGTCCTCGACGACAGCGGCTCCGGCACCACCGAGCAGGTCGTGGCCGGCATCGACTGGGTGACCCAGAACCACTCGGGTCCCTCGGTCGCGAACATGAGCCTCGGCGGCGGCGCCGACGAGGCCCTGGACGCGGCGGTCCAGCGGGCCATCGCCTCCGGTGTGACCTTCGCGGTGGCGGCCGGCAACGAGTCCTCCGACGCCGGACAGGGCTCGCCCTCCCGGGTGCCGGAGGCGCTCACCGTGGCGTCCAGCACCAAGGACGACGAGCAGTCGGAGTTCTCGAACTTCGGCTCCGTGGTGGACCTGTACGCGCCCGGCTCGGAGATCACCTCGGCCTGGAACGACAGCGACACCGGCGTCAAGACGATCTCCGGAACGTCGATGGCCACCCCGCACGTGGCGGGCGCCGCTGCCCTCTACCTGGCGGCCAACCCCTCGGCGACGCCGGCCGACACGGCCACCGCGCTGACCGGGTCGGCCACCGCGGACGCCATCAAGAACCCGTCCTCCGGCACCGCGAACAAGCTCCTCAAGGTGACGCCGTAACAGCACGTGCACGACCCGTCGGGGCCGGGCCCGCCCCCGACGAGCTGTGATCAGGTGGCCCTCCACACACCCGTGGAGGGCCACCTCCGTCCGTTCTGTGCCCGATACTGCTGAGATGCCGCAGACGCCGCGCGCCACGCTCCCCGAGCCGATATCGGCCGACCCGCCGCACCGCCCGGACCTCACTCTGCTCACCCAGTCCTGGCTCGATCTGGCGTTCCTGCACTGGGCCGTGGACCCCGCCGACGTGGCCCCGCTCCTGCCCGCCGGCACCGTGCCCGACACTCACGAGGGCATCACCTACGTGGGCCTGGTCGCGTTCCGGATGCACCGGGTCGGCTGGCTGCGGCTCCCCGGAATCCCGTATCTCGGGACCTTCCCCGAGACCAACGTCCGGCTCTACTCCGTGGACGCCCACGGGCGCCGGGGTGTCGTCTTCCGCTCCCTCGACGCGTCCCGGCTGATCCCGGTGACCGTCGGACGATGGGCGTTCCGCATCCCGTACGTCTGGTCCAGGATGAGCGTCCGGAACGACGGCACCACCGTGACGTACACCAGCAGCCGGCGCTGGCCCGGCCCGCGCGGGGCGCGCAGCGCGATCAGCGTGGAGGTCGGCGAGCCGGTGGCGGAGCCCACCGCGCTCGAACACTTCCTGACCGCCCGCTGGGGCATGCACAGCTCGTTCCGCGGGCGGCCGCTCTATCTCCCGAACACCCACCCGCGCTGGCCGCTGCACCGGGCCCGGCTGCTGGACTGCGACGAGACGCTGCTCACCGCGGCCGGTCTGGAGCGGCCGCCGGGTCCGCCCGTGAGCGTGCTCTACTCGCCGGGCGTGCCGGTCCGCTTCAGCGCCCCGCCGCGGGAGCCGCGGGTCGTATCGGTCCCGCGCCCGAGGCACGGGGTCGGGTGACCCGGTCGCGGTCTCAGCGCGGGGCGATCCCCGCCTCCGCGGCCGCCTTGATCCGGGCGCCGAAACCGGGGGCGTCCTTGCGGGCGGCCGAGAGCGCCAGGCCGGCGAGGAGCCTGCCCACGCCGTGGCCTTCGAGGACGTTGTAGATCCGGACCTGGGTCCGGCCGTCGGTGAGCGGTTCCAGGTCGTAGCCACCCTCACTCGCCGTGATGAGGTTCTTCGACACCTCGGCCCAGCGGATCTTCACGGGCGCTTCGAGGGCGGTGATGCGGAACTCCCTGGCGGTCTTCATCCCGGCGTCCTTGACGGTGCTCCGGAAGACGGTGCCCACGGCGGTCGGGGCGTCCGGGACCCGCTCGATCCTCAGGACGCGGGGGCTGAACTCCGGGTCGTTGCGCCCGTCGGCGAGAAAGGCGAACACCTCCTCCACCGGCCGGTCGACCTCGAACGTCGCTTCGAACTGTCCTGACACGGGGCACCCCAGATCGGTCGAACGGCGCCCCCGCCCACGCCTGCGGCGACGAGGCGTTCACCCTCGCCGTAGCACCGCGACTGTCGTAGCGGCATCACGACCCTACGTGACCGGCGGTCGGCTCGCCCGGTGAGCGACGTGCGCCCCCAGTCGGTACGTCTCCACCGCCGTGCCGCCGAAGACCGCCGCCCGCTCGCCGGGGCTCAGCGCCTCCATGAGCTCCCCCGCGGTCGCGAGCGTCAGCCCGTACGACGCCGCCAGCGTGCACACCGGCCAGTCGGAACCGAACATGAGGCGGCCCGGGCCGAACGCGTCGAGCAGGGTGTCGGCGTACGGTCGCAGGTCCCGCACGGTCCAGGTCCGCCAGTCGGCCTCGGTGTGCAGGCCGGAGAGCTTGCCGGCGGTATGGGGCAGGGCCGCGAAGGCGCGCAGGTCGGCCGCCCAGGGGTCGAGCTCTCCGCTCGCGACGGGCGGCTTCGCCGCGTGGTCGAGGACGAAGGTCAGCTCCGGCAGCTCTCTCGCGGCCCTCGTCGCGGCCGGCAGCTGGTGCGGGAGGATCACCAGGTCGTACACGAGCCCGGCCTCGGCCAGCGCGGTGAGGCCGCGGCGGACGTCGGCGCGGAGCAGCCAGGCGGGGTCCGGTTCCGACTGGACCTGGTGGCGGATGCCCACGAGGTGTTCACCGCCCGGCAGGGCGCGCAGCGCCGCCAGGGTGTCGGCGACGCCGGGCGCCGTCAGGTCCGTCCAGCCGACGACGCCGGCGATCAGGTCGCTGTCGCGGGCGGTGGCCAGCATCTCGGGTGTCTCGGCGGCGACGGTGACCGTCTGGACGAGGACGGTGGCCGTCACCCCCGCGGCGGCGGTCTCGGCCCGCAGGTCACGTTCCGTGAAGGTGCGGCGCAGGGGCGCGAGGGCGGGTCCGGTGATCCAGTCCTGGTCGCGCACGGACAGGTCCCAGAGGTGGTGGTGCGCGTCGACGACGAGGGGGCCGCGGGGAGTGCTCACAGGTGCCACACCACGGGCAGCCCCGCGTCCGCGCCGTCGCCGGAGTAGTCGTGGACGACGTCGAGGAGGTCGGCCATCCGGGCCTGCCACGCCACGTTGACCGGCAGTGTCTCCAGCTCGGCCAGGAGACGGGCGTAGTCCTCGCAGTCGAGCAGATGGAAGAGGTCGGTGCCGCTGCGCCAGATCGTCCAGGACGTGCAGCCGGCGGCCCGGATCGCGTCGGTCAGCTCGGCGGGGACGTCGCGGTGCGCCTCCTCGTACGCGGCGACGCGGTCCGCGCGGACCCGGGTGTGCAGGGCGATTCTCGTGGGTTCGCTCCAGGGGTGTCGGTGACGACCAGGAGTACGGTCACGACCGCCCGGCCGGTGCCGGGGAGGGTGTCGTCGGGGCAGGCGATGAACGGTCCGATCCTCATCGGCGTCTCACCCTCCGACCGGGGCGGGACCGGACCCGTGGATGTCGTGTTCGCGGCGCAGCTCTTCCCAGAGGGCCTCGGGTATCTCACGGGCCAGCATGTCGGCGGCGTCCGCCGCCTCCCCCGCGCTGCGCAGGCCGAGGAGGACGCCCGCCACGGCGGGATGCCCGAGCGGGAATCGGGCCGCCGCGGCCCTCAGGGGCACTCCGTGGCGCTCGCAGATCTCCCGCAGCCGGAGGGCCCTCGCCAAGGTCTCCGGCGGGGCCGCCGCGTAGTCGTACGTGGCGCCCGGCCGCGGATCCGCGAGGAGACCGGAGTTGAACACCCCTCCGGCGACGATCGACACGCCGCGGCGCTGCGCGGCCGGCAGCAGTTCGGCGAGGCCGCTCCGGTCGAGCAGGGTGTAGCGGCCGGCGAGCAGGACGACGTCGAGGTCGGTCTCGGTGACGAAGCGGGTGGGGATCGCGGTCTGGTTCATGCCCACACCGATGGCCCGGACCACTCCCTCGGCCCGCAGCCGTTCCAGGGCGGGGTAGGCCTCGCGCAGTGCCTGGTCGGCGTGGTCGTCGGGGTCGTGCAGGTACACGATGTCGACGCGGTCGAGCCCGAGCCGCTCCAGGCTCGCCTCCAGGCCGCGCCGGACGCCGTCCGCCCCGAAGTCCCAGACCCTGCGGTACGCGGCGGGTACCGCGAAGCCGTGGGCGAGGTCGTCGCCGGGCGCGCCGGGGTCGGGGACGAGGAGGCGGCCGACCTTCGTCGAGACGGTGTACGTGTCACGGGGCCGGTCCCGGAGGAACGCGCCGAGCCGACGCTCGGACAGGCCGAGGCCGTAGTGGGGTGCGGTGTCGAAGGAGCGGATGCCGCGGTCCCAGGCGGTCGCGAGGGTTCGGTTCGCGTCCTCGTCGGTGACGGTGCTGTAGAGGTTGCCGATGCCGGCGGCGCCGAAGGCGAGTCGCGTCGTCCAGGCGGTGGTCCGGCCGAGGGGGACGCGGGTGAGGGGGGCAGGGGCGAGCGGGGCACGGGGGAGGCCTGCGGGGTCGGCGGCGCGTCCGTCCGTGGCCTGTTCGCCCGTGGCCCGTTCGTCCGTGGCCTGTTCGCCCGTGGCCCGTCCGCCCGCAGCCTGTTCGCCCGCAGCCACTTCCTCCGCGCTCATGTGGCCGCCGGCCGGAGGCGGAGTCCCGCCATGCCGCCGTCGACGGCGAGGGCCGTACCCGTCACCGAGGCCGCCGCCGGGGACGCGAGGTAGACGACGGCCGCCGCGACCTCGTCGGCCCCGACGAGTCGGCCGGTGGGCTGGCGGGCGCTGAGTGCCGCGCGCTCGGCCTCCGGGTCCGGCGCCGCGTCGAGCAGGCGGGCGACCCACGGGGTGTCCACGGTCCCCGGGTTGACGCAGTTGACCCGGATGCCCTCCCGGACGTGGTCGGCGGCCATGGCGAGGGTCAGGGAGAGGACCGCCCCCTTGCTCGCCGAGTACAGGGCTCGCTGCGGGAGGCCCGCGGTGGCGGCGATGGAGCAGATGTTGACGACGGCGGCGTGTTCCGAGCGGCGCAGGTGGGGCAGGGCGGCGCGGGTGGTGCGGACGACACCGAGGAGATTGACGTCGAGGACGCCGTGCCACTGGTCGTCGGGGTTGTCCTCGACGGTGCCGGCGGCGCCGATGCCCGCGTTGTTGACGAGGATGTCGATTCCGCCGAGCGTCGCGGCGGCCGCCGCGACGGCCTCGCGTACCGAGGTGTCGTCGGCGACATCCGCGCGGAGGGCGGTGATGGTGCCGGGCGCGGCCGCCGGGTCGAGGTCGAGGACGGCGACGGCGGCGCCCTGCGCGTCGAGGAGGCGGGCGACGGCGCGTCCGATGCCGGAGGCGCCGCCGGTGACGACGGCCCGGAGGCCGGCGAGCGGGAACGCGGTCATGCGGTCACCTCCGCGGTGACGTCGACGACGAGCGGTCCCGCCAGGTCGGCGGCCCAGAACGTGCCGTGGGGGTAGACGAACGTGGCGAGGGAGGCCTGGTGCATGTCGGCCGAGAATCCGGGGGCGAGGGGCGCCGTGTAGGCGCCGTCGCGTATGACGGCCGGGTGGGCGAAGTGCTCGTGCAGATGGTCGACGAACTCGATCACCCGGTCCTCGGTGGTTCCGCTGAGCGCCACGAAGTCGAACATCGCCAGGTGCTGGACCAGTTCGCACAGTCCGACCCCGCCGGCGTGCGGGCAGACGGGTACCCCGAACTTGGCGGCGAGGAGCAGTATGGCGAGGTTCTCGTTCACGCCGCCGACCCGGGCCGCGTCGAGCTGGACGATGTCGACGGCGTTCGCCTGGAGGAGCTGCTTGAACACGATGCGGTTCTGTACGTGCTCGCCCGTCGCCACCTTGACGGGGGCGACGGCGGCCCGCACGCGCGCGTGCCCGAGGATGTCGTCCGGGCTGGTCGGCTCCTCGATCCAGTAGGGGTCGAACTCGGCGAGCGCCCGGGTCCATTCGATGGCCTCGGCGACGTTCCACCGCTGGTTGGCGTCGACGGCCAGGCGGACGTCCGTGCCGACGGCCGCGCGGGCGGCCCGGCAGCGGCGGACGTCGTCCGCGAGGTCGGCGCCGACCTTCAGCTTGATCTGGGTGAAGCCCGCCGCCACCGCTTCCTCGGCGAGTCGGGTCAGCTTCTCGTCGGAGTAGCCGAGCCAGCCGGGCGATGTCGTGTACGCGGGGTAGCCCCGGGTCCGCAGGACGCTCTCGCGCTCGGCGCGCCCGTCCTTGCCGTGCCGGAGGAGGTCGAGGGCCTCCTCGGGCGTGAGGGCGTCGGTGATGTAACGGAAGTCGACCTGCGAGACGAGCCACTCGGGGTCGGCGTCGGCGAGCAGTTTCCACAGCGGCTTCCGCTGCCGCTTCGCGGCCAGGTCCCATACGGCGTTGACCACGGCCCCGACGGCCATGTGCATGACGCCCTTCTCGGGGCCGAGCCAGCGGAGCTGGCTGTCGCCGATCAGTGCCCGGCTGACGAGGCCGGGGTCGGCGCAGAGGTCCTCCACGGACCGGCCGATGACGTGGGGGCGCAGCGCTTCGATCGCCGCGACCTGGACATCGTTGCCACGCCCGATGGTGAAGGTGAAGCCGTGTCCCGTGGGGCCGTCGGGCTCGTTCGTGCGCAGGACGAGGTAGGCCGCGGAGTAGTCGGGGTCCGGGTTCATCGCGTCGGACCCGTCGAGTTGGCGGGAGGTCGGGAAACGGATGTCGTAGGTGTCCATCGCGATGACCCGCGTGATGTCAGTGGACAACGGGGTTCCTTTCACACCTGGGCTGCTTGCTCGGTGTTCGGCTTCGTCTGCCCGACCGACACGGAGCAGCCCCAACCATCAGCACAGATCGGGTGATTGGCCTATTGAGCGAGAACGATACGGCGCTCGCGAGAGGTGAGGCAAGTAGACATCGGATGTTTCTCGGCCCTGGAGAACGGCGACGCGCACGGCACGACGACGAGGGCGGGCGCTCCCGGGGAGCGCCCGCCCTCGTCGTGCATCACTGGCGGTGGAGGCGGAGGAAGGAGGCGTAACAGCAGGTCAGAGCACGCTGTCGAGCCAGCGGACGACATTGGAGATGTGGATCGTCGCCCAGGCCTCCGCCGTCCGCGCGTCCCGTGCCGCGAGCGCGTCCAGGATCGCCCGGTGCTCCGACAGGGTCCGCGCCACGGCCGTCTCCTCGGTGATGCCGCGCCACAGCCGCGCCCGTACGGTGGCCCCGGAGATGCTGTCGAGGAGCGAGCAGAGCAGGGGAATCCCGGAGGCCGCCGCGATGCGCCGGTGGAACTCCAGGTCGCTGGCGACGAGTTCGTCCAGGCTCGGCGCGTCGCCGAGCCGGTCGAGGAGCTCCCCGAGCTCCCTGATCTCGGCCTCGGGGATGCGCTCCGCCGCCAGCGCGGTCGCCGCCGGCTCCAGGATGCCCCGTACCTTCAGGGCCTGGAGCGCCTGGTCGTCCTGGTGGAAGTCCAGGACGAACGACACCGCTTCGAGCAGCAGCGGCGGTTCGAGGCTGGAGACGTACGTCCCGTCGCCCTGCCGTACGTCGAGGATGTTCAGCAGGGACAACGCCTTCACGGCCTCGCGCAGGGAGTTGCGCGACAGACCCAGTTCGGCGGCGAGGTCGGCCTCCTTGGGCAGCCGGTCCCCCGGGCGCAGGGCGCCGGAGACGATCATCTCCTTGATCTTGCCGATCGCCTCGTCCGTCACTGCCAAGGCGTCCTCCTGTGCAAGGCCAAATACATCGGATGTGTCTGCTGGGCGCCACCCTACTGCAGGGTCCTCCTCCCCTCCTCCGCTCCCCCTTCTCCGTCAGCGGGCGTGGGGGCCCACGTCCGCCGGGGTCAGCGGCCGGCGGATCGGCGCCGCCGTCGCGTACTCGTCGGCGCCGACGTCGCGCACACCGCCCCGCGCGTCGCCGTCGATGTCGTGGGTGACGGGCGCCGGGGAGAGCGTGGCCGCGCCGATCGCCCGGCTCGTGCTCGACAGGCGGTACACCCCGTCGGAGCCCCGTACCAGGCGGGGATCGGCCCGCACGAATCCGCCGGCGGGGATGTTCCCGTCGGCCGCCGCGCCGAACAGGATGTTGCTCTGCCAGGTGAAGCGGACCGTGGTCGCCATCTCCACCAGGCTGCCGGTCTGGCCGACAAGGAGGTTGTCGGCGATGGTGACGTCGCGGGGTTCGTGCGGGCGGTGGCTCTCGCCCGAGAGCGCGCCGCCCGCGTTGTCGAGGAGGGTGTTGTGGGCGATGAGGACGCGGTCGGGTGCGTCGTTGCCCCGGCGGGCCTCGGGCGATTCGCCGGGGACGTGGTCGCGTTCCGTCCCGCTGCCGATGACCATCGCCCGCCCGCCGAGGCCGGCCAGGTAGTTGTTGACGATGACGTGGTCGTTGCCGTAGATCCGTATGCCCTCCTCGCCGCCGATGAGGTAGTTGCTGTCGACGCGGGTGCCGTTGCCGTGGCGCAGGACGATGCCACCGAGGCTGTCGCGGATCGTGTTGTAGCGGATGACGTTGTCGGAGCTCTTGACGGAGATGGCCTCGGGGTCGCCGTCGGCCCGCTCGAACAGGTTGTACTCGACGAGGGCGTGCGCGCTGGACAGGGCACGGGGGCTGACGCCGAGCCGGATCGGTTCGCCGCCGTTGGCGCCGGTGAAGCTGTGGTCGGAGAAGTGATTGCGGTGGATGTGCACACCCTGGGCCATGGCCTCGCTGCCCGCGCCCTCGACGCCGAGGAAGATGCCGAGCGTGGTCTTGCCGTGGAAGTGGTTGCGGTCGATCACGGCCTCGTCGCCGCGCACCATGACCCAGTGCAGGCCCTCGATGTCCGCGAGCTGGAAGTCGTTGCGGGTGAGCCGGATGTACGTGCAGGTCGGCGGGATCTCCAGAGTGGTGCTCTGGCGGAAGGAGAAACCGCTCACGGTCACGTTGCTGGACGCGTCGAGGACGAAGCTCCGCTCGCCGCGCAGCACGACGCCGCCCCGTGACGCGGCGACGACGGTGATCGGCGCGGTGCGAGAACCGTGCTTGCCGGTGATGGTGAGGGGCTTGGCGGCGGGGACGGTGTAGGTGCCGTTCGCGACGACGATGCGGGTGCCCGGTCCCGCCGCGTCGATCGCGTCCTGGAGGTCGTCCAGGGAGCCGACGTCGACGGTGGGACCCAGGGGGCGCGCGGGCTTGCGCCGGGCGGCGTCCGCGTGCGCGGAGGCGGAGAGGGGCAGGACGGCGGCTGCCGCCCCTACCGCGGTGCCGGTGAGGAACGTGCGTCGTTGCATGGTGCCTCCGTGATCGGTCGGATGAGTCGGATGGGTGGTACGCGTACGGCCCGTCACATCGAGGCGCCGGGCCCGGACGGGTCCGTCAGGTGCAGCTCGATGACGGGCACGGGTGTGTCGGGCCGCCGCACCGGGAGCCGGAGCGTGAGGGTGCCGGCCGGCTGGCCGCCCATCTGGGTGTTCATCGCCGGGCGGTCGGGGTCGAGCGGCTCCTGGACGATCTCCGAGGCGTCGTTCAGGAGCTGGGCGTACCGCACCCGGCCCGCGAGACCGGGCAGGTGCAGATGGCGCAGCGGCCAGGAGAAGAGGTGGACGTAGAGCCGGTCGCCGCGCTGGGTGTACCGGCAGTCGGCGGGCGGGGTGTACGGGGAGGGGCCGCAGCCGCGTACGGACCGTTCGTGCAGGTCGGTCCAGCGCCCGATCTCGGCGAGTGCGGCGGTGTCGCGCGGGTCGAGGTCTCCCCGGCCGGTGGGGCCGACGTTCAGCAGCAGGTTGCCGCCCTTGGAGACGCCGTCGACGAGCATCCGGATCAGCAGGTCGGGGCTCTTGTGGTCGAGGTTGTCGCGGTCGTAGCCCCAGCTTCCGTTGAGGGTCTGGCACGCCTCCCACAGGACGGGACGGCCGTCGACGGTCATCGGGGCGGACGGCTGGTACTGCTCGGGCGTGACGAAGTCCCCGGGGAGGCCGGCCCGGTCGTTGACCAGGATGTGCGGCTGGAGGTCGCGGACCATCGCCATGAGCCGCGGGGAGTCCCAGTCGTCGGGGCCCTTGCCGCCCCACCATTCGCGGCCCGCGTAGGAGAAGTCGAAGAAGAGGTAGTCGACGCGTCCGTACTCGGTGAGCAGTTCGCGGACCTGGCCGTGCAGGTACTCCTGGTACTCCCGGATGTCGCGGTCGGCCGCCGCGGCCTTGAACTCCTCGTCGTCGCGCCGCGGGTGGGTTCCGTCGACGGGGAACGCGGGGTGGTGCCAGTCGATGAGGGAGTGGTAGAAGCCGACCTTGAGGCCTTCGGCGCGGCACGCCTCGACGAAGGGTCCGACCAGGTCGCGGCCGTGGGGTGTCTTCGTCACCTTGTACTCGGTGAGCCGGCTGTCCCAGAGGCAGAAGCCGTCGTGGTGCTTGGTGGTCAGGACGACGTACCGCATGCCGGCGGCCTTCGCCGTCCGCGCCCACCGGACCGGGTCGTAGCGGTCGGGGTCGAAGTGGTCGAAGTACACGTGGTACTGCTCGTCCGTCATCTTCTCCCGGGTCTTCACCCACTCGTGGCGCGCGGCGAGGGAGTAGAGGCCCCAGTGGACGAACATGCCGAAGCGGTCGTGGGTGAACCAGGTCGTGTCGGGCGAGGGGGCCGTGGGGAGGCCGGCGTCGGCGCTGGTGGAGGTCATGGGGCATCGTTCCTGTGCGGTGGGGAGGGGCGGCGGGCGGTCCGGCGGCGCCGTCAGGCCGGTTCGTGGACGTCTTCGCGGAGCCGTACGCCGGGGGCGACGCGGGCCAGGTAGCCGGCGTCGTCGCGGCGGGTCAGGCCGCACGCCAGGTACTGCTCGTGCAGCCGGTCCAGTGCGTCGCGGTCGAGCTCGACGCCGAGTCCGGGTGTGCGCGGGACGGTGATCGCGCCGTCGGCGAAGGTCCACGGTGTGGTGACGACGTCGTCCTCGGGCCGCTTCCAGGGCCAGTGGGTGTCCAGGTCGTGGGTGAGGGCGGGGGTGGCGGCGGCGAGGTGGACCATCGCGGCGAGGCTGATCCCGAGGTGGGAGTTGGAGTGCATGGACATTCCGATGCCGAAGTGGTGGCAGGCGGTCGCCAGTTGCTGGGTGGCCTTGAGGCCGCCCCAGAAGTGGTGGTCGCCGAGCAGGACGCCGACGGCCCGGGCGGGGATCGCCTCGGTGAGGTGCTCCCAGGTGACCACGCACATGTTGGTGGCCAGGGGCATCGGGGCGGTCCTGGCGAGGTCCGCCATGGCGGGGATGCCGGCGACCGGGTCCTCCAGGTACTCCAGTACTCCTGTCAGCTCGTCGGCCACCCGGGCGGCGGTCTCCGGGTCCCAGCTCGCGTTGGGGTCGAGGCGGAGCGGATGGTCCGGGAACGCCTCGCGCAGGGCACGGATCGCGGCGACCTCGTCGTCCGGAGGGAGGACGCCGCCCTTGAGCTTGAACGAGCGGAAGCCGAAGCGGTCCGCCAGGAGCCGGGCCTGCGCCACGAGTCCGGCCGGGTCGAGGGCCGGCCCCCACGCGTCCGGCTCGTGGCCGGGGTGCGCGGCCCATTTCGCGAACAGGTAGCCGCAGAAGTCGATCCGGGCGCGGGTGGCGCCGCCGAGGAGGTCGGAGACGGGCCTGCCGAGGTGTTTGCCCTGGAGGTCGTGGCAGGCCACCTCGAACGGGGAGGTGACGCTCGCGACCGTCTTGGCCGCCCCGCCCTCGCCGATGAGGCCGTGGGCGTCGCGCGCCACCCGGCCGCCGACGATCGCTTCGACTCGCCGGGACAGCGCGTTCAGGTCGAAGGGGTCGAGGCCGGGCAGGTCGTCGGCGACGGCGCGGAGCAGTTCGAGGTGGGCGGCGTCGCCGTAGCTCTCGCCCAGGCCGTACGCGCCGGTGTCGGTCCTGACCTCCACCACCGCGCGCAGGGCGTACGGCTCGTGGACGCCGACGGCGTTGAGCAGCGGCGGGTCGGCGAAGGCGACGGGGGTGACGACGACGGAGGTGACCTTCATGAGGCGACCGCCACGGCGGGGGCGCCTTGTCCCGGCGCGAGTCCGGCGCCGGCGCCTTCCGTCACGGGGGACCCGGCGCCGCCGCCCGTCGCTTCGGCCAGTGTGCGCCGGCCCCGGGCCAGGAGGTCCTTCAGCTGGTCGACGTGGTCGGGTGCCGCGTCCACCAGGGGTGCCCGGACATGGCCGACGTCGAGCGAGCGCAGGCGGGCTCCGGCCTTGACGAGGGAGACGGCGTATCCGGGGACCTGGTCGCGCAGGGCGGTCAGCGGCAGGTAGAAGTCGGCGAGGAGCCGGCCGGTGGTGGCGGTGTCGCCGGTCGTGAGGGCCGTGTGGAAGGCGCGGGCGATGTCGGGGGCGAAGCAGAGGACGGCGGAGGAGTAGTCGCGGATGCCGATGGCCCGGCAGGCGGTCGCGCTGACCTCGGCGGTGGGCAGTCCGTTGAGGAAGGCGAAGGTCTCGGCGCGGGGGTGGCCGCTGGTGCGTACGGCGGTGACCATGCGGGCCATCGAGTCCAGGTCTCCGTCGCCCTCCTTGATGCCGGCGACCTGGGGCACGGAGAGGAGCCGGAGGGCGGTGGACGCGCCGATCCTGGCGAGGCCGCGCCGGTAGACGAGGACGGGGAGGCGTGCGGCGCGGGCGACGGACTCCACGTAGGCGAGGTAGCCGTCCTCGGTGCCTCCGACGAGGTAAGGGGGCAGGAGCAGGATCCCGTCGACGCCCGCGTCCGAGGCGGCGGCGGCTGCTGCCCGGGCGTTGCCGAGGCCGCCCCCGGCGCCGGCGAAGACGGGCACGCGGCCGGCGACGACGCGTACGGCGTGCCGGACGACCTCGGCGTACTCGGGGGCGCTGAGCGAGGAGTACTCCCCCGTGCCGCAGGCGACGAAGAGCGCGGCGGGGCCGTGGGCGAGCTGGTCCTCGATGTGGTCGGCGAACACGCTCGGGTTCACCTCGTCGGCGGGGGTGAACGGCGTGAGCGGGAAGGACATCAGGCCGGACGGGATCACGGGAGGTGGTCCTTTCGGAGGGGTCGGCGCCGTTCGGGTCAGCCCTTGAGGGCGCCGCTGGACAGGCCGTGGACGAAGGAGCGCTGGAAGAAGAGGAAGACGATGACGGACGGCAGCAGGGCGAGCAGCGACGCGGCCATCACCACGCCGGGGGTGACGAGGGGGTCGACCCGCAGCGTGCGCAGGGCGAGCGGCAGGGTGTACGAGGAGGAGTCGGTGGCCACGAGCAGGGGCAGCAGGTACTGGTCCCAGATCATCGTGAAGCCGAAGACTCCGATGACGCCGAGCGCGGGCCTGCACATGGGGAGGATGATCTGCGCGAAGATCCGCAGGTCTCCGGCGCCGTCGATGCGTGCCGCCTCCTCCAGCTCCTTCGGTACCTCCTTCATGAACTCGGTCATGACGAGGATGGAGAACGCCCAGGCGCCGACGGGCACGATCATGCCGGCGAGGGAGCCGATCAGGTTGATGTGGACGACCGGCAGGTCGGCGAGGATCACGGAGAGCGGGATGGCCAGGATCTCCTCGGGCAGCATCAGCGTCGCGAGGATCGCGACGAACGCGAGGGTCATGCCCCGGAACCGCTTCCTCGCGAGGGCGTAGCCCGCGAGGACGGAGACGACGACCTGGAGGAGCAGTCCGAGGCCGACGACGAAGAACGAGTTGAGGAGGTATTTCAGGACGCCCTGGTCGAAGGCGACGGTGAAGTTGTCGACGGTGGGGTCGGAGGGGACGACGCCGAGCTGGGTGGGGTCCTTGACGTGGTTGAACGCGCCGACGAGCAGGGCGAGCAGCGGTCCCGCGAACACCACGAGGACGAGGAGGTACGTGAGGAGCTTGAGGGCGCGGCCGGCGGCGCTGCGGCTCTCGGTCAGCCCGAGGGCGGTCTCGGTCGGCGCGCTCATTCGTTGCCCCTCCGTCGGAACAGGTGGACGCCGACCGTCAGGAGCAGCGTCGCCAGGAACAGCAGGACGGCTCCGGCGGCGCCGACACCGAGCCGGTTCTGTTCGAGGCCCAGTTTGTAGATCACGGTCATGACGACCTCGGTCGAGCCGTCGGGGCCGCCGTTGGTGAGCAGGAAGACCTCGGTGAAGACGCGCAGGCCCCGGATGGCGGCGAGGATGAAGAGGATGGTGAGGACGGCGCGCAGGCCGGGGAGCGTCACATGGCGGATGCGCTGGAACCTGGAGGCTCCGTCGACCTTGGCGGCCTCGTACAGTCCGCGGTCCACTCCGGCGAGGCCGGCGAGGAAGATCATCATGTCGTAGGGGGCGCCCCTCCAGATCCCGGTGAGTATGAGGGAGGCCATCGAGGTGTCGGGGTCGTTGATGAATCCGGACGGGCCGAACCCGACCAGGCCGAGGAGGGAGTTGAGCATGCCGTCCTCGGTGGGGTGGTACATGATCCGCCAGAGTTCGGCGACCACCGCGATGGGCACGACGACGGGGAGGAAGGCCGCCGAGCGGACGAAGCCGAGTCTGCGGCCCTGTCCTTCCATGAGGAGGGCGAGGGTGAGGCCGAGCAGCATCGAGCCGGCGGTCTGGCCGACGGCGAGGACGACGGTGTGCCAGGCGGCCTCGCGGAAACCGTCCGAGGAGAGCACGGTGGCGTAGTTCTCGCCGCCGACCCACCGGTTGCCGAGGTAGGGCCGGACTTCCTGGAAGGACATGGTCAGCGCGCTGGCCATGGGGATGAACTTGAAGTAGAGGAAGAGGATCAGGGCCGGGGCGAGGAAGAGCCACGGCGTCCACCATCTGCCGCCGCGGCGGTTCCTCACCCGGCGGGAGGCGGGCGGCGCGCTTCCTCCTGTCGCGGTCGGCGTCGGCCCGCGCCGGGCGGGTGGGGTGGAGCCGGGCGCCGGGCCGGCGGCCGCCTTCACCTGGTCGAGGCTCGTCATCCGGCGATTCCCTGCTCCTGGAGGATCCCGGCGAGCTTCGTGTCGAGTTCACGCAGCTTCTCGCCGAGGTCGAGGGAGCAGTCGGCCATCAGCGCGTTGACGGTCTCGGCGGTGGTCTGCCGTACGGGGGTCCAGTTGGGGATGGAGGGGGCGTAGCGCCCGGAGGAGCGGTAGACGTCTGCGTACGTCTTCCAGCGGGGGTCCGGGCGCACCTCGGTGACGTCGACCGTCTTGTTCACGGGGAGCTGGACGGTGGAGCCGTCGACGCCCTCCATGCCGAGCTTCTGGCCCTCGGCGGAGATGGCGTAGCCGGCGAAGGCGTCCTGTCCTGCGTGGTTCTCCGAACCGGCCATGAGATAGACGGTGCCGCCCTCGGCGAGCACGGTGGCGTCCTTCGGTCCCTTGGGCATGGGGACGACCTCGTACGTGTCCTTGCCGAGGGACTTGTCGAAGCGGGGCATGAGGTAGGGGCCGACGACGAACATGCCGGTCCTGCCCGCCTCGAACGTCTCGTTCGTCGGCGGGGTGTCCATGGTGACGGCGCCGGGCTGGACGACCTTCGTGTCGCAGGCGAGGGCGCGGAACCAGCGCATGGCCTCCGTCGACTCCTTGCTCGTCATCGACGGCTTGTACGTGCCCTTGCCCGTCTCGGTGATGAAGTCCCCGCCGGCGGCCCAGAGGAAGTTGGAGAAGTACCAGGAGGCGTAGCCGCGCTTCGTCGACAGCGGGGCGGCGAGGCCGTAGGTGTCCTGCTTGCCGTTGCCGTCGGGGTCGCGGGTGGTGAAGGCGGTGGCGAGCGCGGCGAGGTCGTCCCAGGTCTTCGGGGCCTCCAGTTTCAGCTTCTCGCGCCAGTCCTTGCGGATGAGGAGGGCGCCGGCCTGGGCGGAGTACGGGATGCCGTACTGCTTGCCGTCGACGCTCTTGCCGGAGTTCAGGCCCTGCTCGACGAGGTCCTGGCTGTTCTTGATCGTGCTGAGGTCGATCTCCCTGAGGAGCCCCTGGCTGTGCATCGCTCCGAGCTGGGTGACGTCGTTCATGACGATGTCGGGCAACTGCCGCTGGGCGGCGCGCTGCTGGAGCTTCGTCTCGAAGTCGTCGAAGATCGCCGTGACCTTGACCTTGTGTCCGGTGGCCTTCTCGAATCCCTCGACCAGCCGCAGGGTGGCCTTCTCGCCGGGGCCGCCGGGTGTGGTCCTGGTCCACAGCTCAAGCTCCGCCTTGTCGTCCTGCTTGGCGTCCGCCCCGGCAGGACCGGACGTACAGCTCGTCAGGGCCAACGCCGAGGCGAGGAGACCCGCACCGATCCATCGCGTTCTCTGCATGACAACTCCTGTTCGCCGCCGTCGGCAGCTGGCCTGTAAGCGCTTGCCGGGGACGCTAACGCGCGGCCGAACGAGGGTCAATAGTCCGATGACTGAAAAGAGTTGAAACGATTGAGGGCGCTGAATGACACGTATGAGTCGAGGGCCTCATCACCCACTTGAGCAGTCAGGGAGCGCGATCGAGAGGCGAAGCGCTTCACCTCGGCGCCGGGAGCGCTCCCGGGGGTCATCGCTCAGACATCGATCAAAGCTCCGATGTCTGAGCGGACCTGAGAGCTCGGGGCATGGGAAACAGGACAGCTACGCCCTGGTCGACGCCTGGGCCGGCGCGACGGCGTGCCGCAGGGGCTCGCCGCGTACCAGCCGCCGCAGTTCGTCCCGTACGAGCTCACCCAGGCGGGCGCGTTCCCGGCCCATGGCGCCGGCGAGGTGCGGGGTGAGCAGGACATTCGGCAGCGTGAAGAGCGGCGAGTCGGGGGCGGGAGGTTCGGGCCAGGTCACATCGAGTACGGCGGTGAGGTCGGGCCGGTCGCGGAGCACCCCGATGACCTCCGGCTCGTCCAGTACGGCACCGCGGGCCGTGTTGACCAGGGTCGCGCCCTCGGGCAGCAGTGCCATCAGCCGCTTGCCCACGAGGCCTTCGGTCTCAGGCAGGAGGGGGGCGTGGACGCTCACGACGTCGCAGGAGGCGAACAGCTCATCGATTCCCGCCAGTCGGACACCCATCTCCCCGGCGGTGGCCGGGTCGATCACCGGGTCGCAGGCGAGCACCTCGACGCCGAAGTGCCGTAGGTGCCGGGCGACGAGCCGGCCGATCTCGCCCAGTCCCAGGAGGCCCACGCGGGAGCCGTATCCTCCGGGCACGCGCGGGTCGTGCGGGAAGCGGCGGGCGGCCGTCGCCTCACGGCCGAGGCGGTGGGCCTGTTTCAGGCCGAGCAGGATCTGGGCGAGGCTGAACTCGGCGACCGGGACGGCGTTGGCGGCGGCCGCGGACACGATGGGGATGCCGCGGGCCCAGAACTCCGGCGGCGTCAGGTGTCGTACCGAACCGGCCGCCACCATCACCGCGTCGAGCCTCGGCGCGCGGGAGAGCAGTGCCGCGTCGAGCACCGGGGCTCCCCAGCCGGTGAGGAGGACGTCGACCCCTTCGAGCACGCCGGGGTCACGGAGAAGGGCGTCACGGGTGAGCGCGGGGGCGTGCCAGCGTGCCAGGCGTCCGATGTCCTCCAGGACGTGCGCCGGGTAGACATCGGCTCTGCGCTCCTCCTCCATGACCAGCAGGACGTGGGGTGTTGTTGTCGCAGCTGCCATCGACTCGGCCTCCTGGGGCGTGGCGGTATCGGCGGGCCACACGATACATCGGATGACAAGTCCGATCCGGTCGAAAGGCTGGACAAAACTGCGGGCGATTGCTTGCATTCCCGAGTCGATACATCCGATGTCTACGGTGAGGGGTGGCTGGCATGCGCGTGCTGAGGGTCGGGGAAGCAGGGGCGGAGCGCGTCGCGGTCCTGGACGGAGCCGGTGGGCTGCTCGATGCCTCCGGCGTCGCCGGCGACATCGACCACCGCTCGCTCGCCGACGGTGTGCTCGACCGGCTCGCCGAGGCCGCGGCGGCAGGCTCCCTGCCGGCCATGGGCGTCGCGGGTGACCGCGTACGCGTCGGGGCGCCGGTCGCGCGGCCCGGGAAGGTCGTGTGCATCGGCCTCAACTACCGTGACCACGCCGAGGAGACGGAAGCCGAACTCCCGGCCGAGCCCGTGGTCTTCATGAAGGACCCGTGGACGGTCTCGGGGCCGTACGACGAGGTGCTGATCCCGCGGGGCAGCGTCAAGACCGACTACGAGGTCGAGCTGGCCGTGGTGATCGGCAGGACCGCCCGGTATCTGGAGAGCGACGAGGAGGCGCTCGCGTGCGTCGCCGGGTACGCGGTCTCGCACGATGTCTCCGAGCGCGCGTTCCAGCTGGAGCGGGGCGGTCAGTGGGACAAGGGGAAGAGCTGCGAGACGTTCAACCCGCTCGGCCCGTGGCTCGTCACTCCGGACGAGGTCCCCGACCCGCAGAAGCTCTCGCTCCGGCTGACGGTGAACGGCGTCGAGCGCCAGCACGGCTCGACCGCGGACATGGTGTTCCCGGTCGGCGGCGTCATTCGCCATCTCAGCCGGTTCATGGTCCTGTACCCCGGGGACGTCATCAACACCGGCACCCCGGCCGGTGTGGCCCTCGGCCGGCCCGAGCCCCGGCCGTACCTGCGGCCCGGCGATGTGGTCGAGTGCGGGATCGACGGCCTCGGTACCATGCGCCAGACCTTCCGACAGGCCTGAGAGGCGACGCGCCATGCGGTTCACCCAGGACGACCGACTGCTCTTCATCGGTGACTCCGTCACCGACACCGGCCGCGACCGCGAGGACCCCAGGTCCCTCGGCGACGGCTACGTACGGATGATCGCCGAGGCCCTGCCCTTCCCCGCGACCGTCGTCAACAAGGGCGTCAACGGTCATCGGGTCCACGACCTGGAGGCACGCTGGGCCACCGATGTCCTCGCCCTCAACCCTACGGTCGTCACCGTCCTGATCGGCATCAACGACACCTGGCGCCGCTACGACAGCGGCCTCCTCAGCCCGGTACCGGAGTTCGCGGCCTCACTCGACCGCGTCCTCACCCTCGCCGAGGAGAAGTGTGCCGCCCGGCTGTTCGTCATGACGCCGTTCCTTCTCCCGGCCGGCCCCGAACAGGAGACATGGTTCGAGGACCTCGCGCCCCGTACCGACGCCGTCCTGCGCACGGCGACCGCGCACGGCGCGACGGTGGTCCGCACGGACCTGGCACTGGCGCGCGCCGCCGAGGTAGACGGCGCGGCGGCCCTCGCCCCGGACGGGGTCCATCCGAGCGCGCTCGGCCACCGCGTCGTCGCGCGCGCGTGGCTGGCGGCGGCCGGGGTGGAAGTGCCGTCGCCGTGACGGCGGCGACGGCACTCGAAGGAGAGAGGGCGTGAACGCCCGCGGCCTCAGGGGCAGCTGACGCGGATGTCGCCCGGGTCGGTGGTGCAGGTGTCCGTGCCGGCGCCGCCGTTGGCGGTGTCGTTGCCCGAGACGCCGTCGGTGGTGGTGAGGCGGTCGTTGCCGTAGGTGCCGGTCAGGGTGTCGTTGCCCGGGCCCCCGTTCAGGGTGTCGTCGCCGTAGCCGCCATCGATGTTGTCGTTCCCGAAGCCGCCGTGGACCGTGTCGTTGCCGTAGCTCGCCCGGATGGTGTCGTTGCCGCCGAGGCCGCAGATCACGTCGTTGCCGAAGCCTCCGTTGATGGTCTCCGCGGCGCTGGTGCCGATGACGGTGCACCCGCGCGCGTTGTTCACCGACGTGGTTGCGGTGGCCGTGTTGTTGGAGGTCACCGGGTCCTGCGGCGAGCCGCTGACGCCGACAGCGTTGGTCAGGGTGCCGACGGCGCGGGGTTCGGCCGTGACCGTGACGGTCGCGCTGGCGCCCGGGGCCAGGGAGCCGAGGGCGCAGGTGGCACCGGTCGTGGTCGTCGTACAGCTGCCCTGTGAGGGAACGGCCGAGATGAGCGTCGCACCGGCTCCGGAGAGCGTGTCGGAGAGCGAGACTCCGGTCGCGGTGGCCGTGGACGTCGTGGCGTTGGTGACCTGCACCGTGTAGGTGGCGCGGTCGCCGATGCTCACCGTGCTCGTCCCGGTCTTCGTCACCGACAGGTCGGCGCGCGGCGGGGGCGGGGTCGTGCCGTCACCGCCCTGGTAACGGGCGAGGGCGAAGGCGAATCCCGCTCCGTACCCGGCCGCGACGATCTTGCCGTCGGGCTGGACGAGCACCCCGCGCGCCTCGTCGAAGTCGTTGAAGCCGGTCACGACGAAGCCGTCGCCGCCGAAGCCGGTGTCGACCGCGCCGTTGACGTGGAGACGGGCCAGGCCGAAGTCGTTGGCCTCGGAGCTGTTCGGGTCGTCCGCGCGACCGGCGAGCACGATCTTGCCGTTCTGCTGGAGCGCCAGACCGTACGCGATGCCTCCGTCGCCGGGGGCGTTGACCGACGTACGGCCGCCCGTGCCGAAGCCGACGTCCGGGGTTCCGTTGGCGTCGTAGCGGAGGACGGCGAAACCGAGGCCGCCCGAACCCGCGGCGACGATCCTGCCGTCCGGCTGGACGGCCACGGCGTTGCCGAACTCGGTGCCGCCGAAGTCCGCGGTCACCATGCCGTCACCGCTGAAGCTCGTGTCGAGGGTTCCGTTGCTGTTGTACCGGGCCACGCCGATGTCGAAGGCGGTGTTGCCCACGTAGCCGACGGACACGATCCTGCCGTCCGGCTGGAGCGCCATGCCCCGGGCGATGCCGCCTCCGTCCTGCGGCGAGGTGGGGGTGAAGCCCGCCACGACCGCCCCGTCACCGCCGAGGCTGGGGTCGAGGGTGCCGTCGGTGCCGAGGCGGACGAGCGCGAAGCCTCCGCCGGCGCCCTTGCCCACGGCGACGATCCTGCCGTCGGGCTGGACGGCCACGTCCGCGCCGTCCGCGGACCCGCCGAACTCCTCGACGCGCACCAGACCGCCGTCGCCGAAGCCCGTGTCGAGACTGCCGTCGGTGTTGTACCGGGCCACGGAGAAGAAGCAGCAGCCGCCGCCCTCCTCCGCGATCACCTCGGTGGTGCCCGCCACGACGATCTTTCCGTCGGACGGCTGGATCGCGACGGCGTTGGCGGTGTGCGCGCCACCGCCGAAGTCGCTGGTCACCGTGCCGTCGCCACCGAAGCCGGTGTCGAGCCCGCCGTCGGTGTCGTAGCGGGCGAGCGCGAAGCCGGCCTCGCTCACACCGACCACGACCAGCCTCCCGTCGGCCTGCCGCGCGATGTCGTGGCCTTCCGCGTACCCGGTGATCGCGGTCGTCACCCGGCCGTCGGGGCCGAACGTCGGATCCAGATCTCCGGGCGCGGCGAGCGCCGTGCCGGGCAGCGCGAGGACGAGCGCCATGCCGAGCGCGGCCGGCACCCCGGCCCTTCCACCGGGCCTTCCTCCTGGCCTGCGCCGCCGAACCGCCGGTCTCAGCTGTACGTGGGTCATCTGCGTACGAACCTCCGTCTTCGTGGTGTACGGGGAGCAGCGCACAGCTTCGTGCCGGAGCGAGCCCCGTTCCCGCGGGCCGTGCCGGACTACGCCCACCGGCCCCCGGGAACCACCCCCGCGAGGGAGCGCGCGGGGCGCGATCCCCGTGCCGGACGGTCGCGCCGGAACGTCGTGCCCGATGGCCGTGCGGGACCGCGGTGGCGGGAACTGATCCCCTGATGCGATGTCAGGGATGGTTCAGGGGGAAGCCGGGGTGGTCCCTGGCCAAACGGGCCTGGCGGTCGGGAAGACTCGAAGAAGTTGATCAGCACCTTCCCAGGAGAGTCCCCATGCCCCGTCACTCGTCCCTGCCGTTCCGCCTGTCGCTGGCCCTGGCCGCCGCGATGACGATCGGTGCCGCCGCCCCCGCGCTCGCCGCGACCGGGGCCGGCGCGCACGGCCCCGGTCCGGGCCGTGCCGCCCCCGGTCTGGACCGTGCCGCCCTGCGCGAGGCGATCACCGTGCGCCCGGAGGACGGGACCGCGGGTGTCCTGGCTCAGGTGCACAGGGAGGGAGAGACCTGGCGGGGCACCTCGGGCGACATCGTGACCGGGCAGCGGCTCAGCCGTGACGCCCACTTCCGGATCGGCAGCATCAGCAAACCCATGGAGGCCGTGATCCTGCTCCAGCTCTCCGCCGAGGGTCGCGTCGCCCTGGACGGGAGTGTTCAGGACTATCTCCCCGGGCTGCTGCCGGAGAACCTGTTCAAGGAGCCGGTCACCGTACGGCAGCTGCTCGACCACACCAGCGGCCTGCCCCAGGAGTTCGAGGGTGCCCCGGCGTCCACGTCCCCGGACGAGGACATCGAACGCCGCCTCGACTACATCACCTTCGACGAGGCGATACGGCAGACGCTCCGCCCGGAGGGCAGGCCGGCTCCCGGCCCGCGTTTCAGCCCCGGCACCCGGCAGGAGTACAACTCCTTCGGCTACCGCGTCGCCGGGAAGCTCATCGAGGATGTCACCGGGCACTCGTTCCAGCACGAGGTGACGGCCCGCATCCTCGAACCGCTCAGGATGCGGGAGACGCGTGCCACCGTGCCCGGCCGCAGTACGCCCGTGCCGCGCCCCTACCTGCCCGGCTACCAGCCGGGGAGCGACGGCCGGCTCGTCGACGTCAACGTGCAGGGCGGACTGCCCGCGAGCATGACCTCCACCACGGGCGACCTGGACCGCTTCATCAGAGGCATGTTCGACGGGCGACTGCTGCGACCGGCCCAGACCGCCGAGCTGTTCGCGCTGCCGAAGGGCCCCGACGGCAAGCCCCTGCCCTACGCCGGCACCTCCAACTGCAACACCGGGCCCGCCAAGGGAACGGCCTGCTTCAGCGTCGGCCTGATGTACACGCCACTGCCGGACGGCTCGGTCCTGTGGGGCAAGACGGGCTCGGACATGGGTTACCGGAGCGGTGTCTTCGCCACCCGCGACCTGAACCTGCGCGCGGTGTACGCGACGGGCACCTCGACAGCGTCCGGGAACGGCGCCCCGGCGGTCGCCCAGCGTCTCGTCGGCGCCCTGTTCGCGCGCTGAAGGCCGGGGTCCCCAGGGACGGGGGACGCCCGGACACCGCGTACCCTCACATCGGACACGGCCACCGGCCTCGCCGGGCGCAGGTCAAGCAGGGCGAGCAGGGCGAGCAGGGAAACGGAACATGACTGAGGCACGGGGGCAGGGGACGGAGCCCGGTGGGGGCGAGCGAGGCCGGGACCGGGCGGGGACGGTTCGCGTCTTCATCGCCCTCGCCCCGCCCGACGAGGCGAAGGACGAGCTGGAGCGGGAGCTCCGCCCCGCGTACGACGCGTACCCCCGGATGCGGTGGAACCGCATCGAGGACTGGCACATCACCCTGGCGTTCCTCGGTGAGCTGCCGGTCGAGACCGTTCCGCTGCTCCGGCCGCCGCTCGCGGACCTCGCGGCGTCGCGCGGACCGGTGGAGCTGGCGTTGCGGGGCGGCGGCCACTTCGACGAGCGGGTGCTGTGGAGCGGGATCGAGGGGGACGTCGACGGACTGCACCGGCTCGCCGCCGACGTGCGCGGTGTGGTCAAGGAGTGCGGCATCCCCTTCGAGGACCGGCCGCTGCGGCCCCATCTGACGCTGGCCCGCGCCCGCCGCGACGACCAGTCGAGCGTGGTGGACGTGGCGGCAGGTCTCGTCGGCTTCGCCGGTCGCCCCTGGCGGGCCGAGCGGCTCCACCTGGTGGCCAGCGACTTCGGCCGGGGCCCGGGGCCGATCCGGTACCGCGACATCGAGGCCTGGACGTTCGACGGGCGCTGATCTCACCCTGGTGGCACGGCAACCCTGCTGGTGGACAAGGCTGTTGACACCCATCAGCCAGTTTCCCTGATGGCTCATCACCTCGGTGCCTCGGCTGCGAGGATGCCCGGTATGGAGACGACACTGAACGGCTCGCGCGCCTCGGCCGCGGTCGGCGATTCGGGTTGGCGCTATCTGCTGGGCGGCCTCCGCACGGCCGTCCCGGTCGGGTCGCTGGCGCAGGCGGCGGACGTCGCGGCGCTCGTGGTCGCCGCGTGCGGTGACGACGCCGACCGGCACCTGGCCCTCGACATCCGGCCCGGGCGGATCCTTCTGACGCTGCAGTCCGCCGAGCACGCGGGCGTCACCACCCTGGACGTCGAACTCGCGCACCGGGTGTCCACCGCCGTCGGCGGCCTTGGGCTGCGCACCGAACCCGAGATCGCGACGGGGGCACCGCGGTCGCTCCAGCTCCTGGAGATCGCGATCGACGCGCTCGACATCGCCGCGATCCGGCCGTTCTGGAAGGCGCTCCTCGGGTACGCGGACGAGCCGGGTCGCGACGGCCCCACCGACGCGCTCGTCGATCCCCTCTGGCAGGGCCCGGCGGTGTGGTTCCAGCAGATGGATGTTCCGCGTCCGCAGCGCAACCGCGTCCACTTCGACCTCTGCGTGCCGCACGACGAGGCGCCGCGGAGGATCGACGCCGCGCTGACGGCGGGCGGGCGTCTCGTGTCCGAGGATCGGGCCCCGGCGTTCTGGGTCCTGGCCGACCGCGAGGGCAACGAGGTCTGCATCACGACGTGGCAGGGGCGGGACGGCTGACACCGGCCGCGCGACCTTCCGAAGAGGTACTTGTCGAAACCGGTCCGGGGCTCCTGTGCGTGTTTCCCTGCGCAGTGATCGCTCCGGAAAGGGAATCACCTTGTCCATCACAGGTTTCAGCCCGTCCCGTCGCAGTGTCCTCGGCCTCGGTGCCGGTGCCGCGCTCGCCGTCGCGTTACCGCTCGGCGGGACGGCGTACGCCTCCACGCCCGCCGGGGCGGACCTCGTCGCCCGGCTTCGGGAGCTGGAGGAGCGGCACTCCGCACGGCTCGGGGTGTTCGCCCACGACGTGCGGACCGGGCGCTCCGTGGCGTACCGCGCCGACGAACGCTTCCCGATGTGCTCGGTCTTCAAGACCTTCGCCGTCTCGGCCGTGCTGCGCGACCTCGACCACGACGGATCGTTCCTCGCGCGGCGCATCCGGTACACGGCGGCGGACGTCGAGCGGTCCGGCTGGTCCCCCAGGACGGAACTGCCCGAGAACCTCGCCCACGGGATGACCGTCGCCGAGCTGTGCGACGCCACGCTGCGCTTCAGCGACAACACCGCCGCGAATCTGCTCCTCCGTGAGCTGGGCGGTCCGACCGCCGTCACCCGGTTCGCCCGGTCGATCGGCGACCGTACGACCCGGCTCGACCGCTGGGAGCCCGAGCTGAACTCGGCGGAGCCGTGGCGCGAGACCGACACCTCGACGCCCCGCGCCATCGGACGGAGCTATGGGCGCCTCATCCTCGGCGACGCGCTCCCGCGCCGGGACCGGGAGCGGCTGACGGAGTGGATGCTCGGAAACACGACCAGCGGTGAGCGGTTCCGCAAGGGTCTGCCCGACGACTGGGTCCTCGCCGACAAGACCGGCGGCGGTCGCTACGGCGGCAACAACGACGCCGGCGTCACCTGGCCGCCGGGCGGCGGCCCGATCGTGCTCACCGTGCTGACCACGCGTTTCGTGGAGGACGCGGCGCCCGTCGATCCGCTGGTGGCCGACGCGGCCGCGCTGGTGGCGGCGGAACTCGGCTGATCAGAAAAGTGCTCGAATAAATCGCTTGAGCGTCGCCGCGGGCTTTCCTAGGCTGTGGTCACACGCTGAAAGGAGGTGATCCGAGAACATGGTTTCTTTTCGGATTCGTGAGGTGACTGCGGGCTAACGGCCTGCCGTCGCACTCTGTGCACCTCGGCAGGTCATCTGCCGAAAACCACGCAGTCACCCGACCCGTGGGCCGCCGGTAATCCGGCCGGCTCCCGTCCCAACTCGAGCGGACGGGACCAAGGCCCACGGGTCGTCCGCGTTCCCGGCCCCTTCCCCTCCCCCCGCACCCCTCCTGCGCCCGCCACTGTGAGCCGGATCACAGGGAACCTTCGGGTGGTCCCGCTCCTCCTCGGGGTGTCGGCGCGCTGCGGCGCCGGCCTCGCAACGGAGGGGAACCCCATGGCGGTCATCGACATCGAGCGGCCTCGCACGATCATCGGCGGACGCGGCGTCGCGGCGCTGCTCGCCGTCCTCGCGCTCGTGCACCTCGCCTGGGCCACGGGCCTGACCTGGCCCGCCGCCGACGAGCGGGCCCTGTCGCTCGCCGTCCTCGGCAGCGTCGTGTCCTTCGGACCGGCCGTGGTCCTGCCGCTCGCGGCCCTCGAAGGGTGCGCGGCGTTCGCCGTCGCGCTCCACGCGCGCGGTGGTGGCCGCCGACGCGGAATCCCGCGCCTGGTCACGGCCGCCGTCGCCGCCGGGATACTGCTCCGCGGGGCCGTCGGGCTGGTGTGGATCGTGGTCGGCAAGGACGGCTCGGGGGCGGCGTTCCCGTGGCTGAACGCGCTGGTGTACACGCCGCTGTGCCTGGTCTTCGGAGGGGCGGCCCTGCGTGCCGCGCGCTGACCCCGTCCACGCCGGCGCCCCCGTCGACCGGGGCGTCGCGCTGGTCCGGGCCGCCCGGCGCGGCGACACCCTGGCCCTGCACGACCTGCTCGATCACCTCACCCCGTACATCTCCCGGATCTGCCGTCCCATCGCGCTGGACGACGGTCCGGACGCCACGCAGGAGGCCCTGGTGGCCGTCTTCACCTCTCTTCGTTCACTGCGGGAGCCGGAGGCGCTCTACGGGTGGGTGAGGGCGATCTCCGTGCGGGAGGCGGTTCGGGTGGCGAAACGGGCGGGGCGGGCGCGACCGGCCGAGCTCGCCGACGTACCGGAGCGGGGAGATCCACAACTGGCCGCCGACATCGACGACGTCCTGACACGGCTGTCGCCCGCGCACCGGGCCGTCCTCGTGCTGCGGGACATCGAGGGGATGGACGAGGAGTCCGCGGCGGCACTCCTCGGCGTACCGACCGGCACGGCGAAGTCCCGGCTGCACCGGGCCCGGCAGAGCTTCCGAAAGGCGTGGTCCGCGTGAACGAGAGCAACGCGAGCGATGGGGGCATCGGGAGCCGTGGGGGCGACCCGCGCGACGGGGGCGGGGGTGGCCCGCTGCTCGACGACGTGCGGCGGATGCACGTCATGGTCGCGGGGGTCCGGGGTGCCCGGCTCGTCGAGCGGGTGCTCCCCGCGCCGCTCCCCTGGGTGTGGCGGGTGATGGGTGATCTGGAGGGCGGCTTCGGGGAGTTCCAGCCCGACATGCGGTCGGTCCGGGTCCTGCGGCGCGAGGGCGACCGGGTGGAGGCCCTCGCCCGCAGCCGCTACGGGCTGCGGGCGCACTTCCACGGCGTGCTGCGGCCCGGCTGGTGCTGGCTGCAGAGCCGGTTCCTGGTGATCGGGATGGCGGCCGTGGAGGCCGCGGACGGGAGCGGGCACACGCGGGTCGCGCTCACCGGTGGCGTACGGGTGCCCGGGCGCGCGGCACTGGTGCCGTTCGGCGCGCGCCGCGAGCTGGAGGAGGCGATGACGCGGCTGGCCGCGCGGGTCAGGTGACCGCAGCGCCCGCCGTCGGGCCGCCGACGGTCGGAGACGACCGTACCGGCGGCCCGCCCTTCTCAGGCCAGGCTCAGCGCGCCCGTCTGCCGGGCGCGTGCCTCGCCCACCCGGAGGATCAGCGCGGCGGCCACGAGGAGCAGGGCGCTCAGGGCTCCGAGGCCGAGCAGGGTCGGGGCGAGTTCGCTCGCCGTGCGGTGTTCGAGCAGGGCGCCGCGGACGGCGAGCAGGCTGCCGGTGAGGGGGAAGACCGCGCCGACGACCTGGACCGCGGCCGGGAGGGCGAAGTGCGGGAGGCGGACTCCCGAGACGAACCAGAGGGGCTCGTCCAGGATCGTGTACAGGAAGGCCGAGTCCCGGGAGAAGACCAGGAGGCTGTTGAGGAACGCTCCCCACGCCACCGCCGGGATCAGCAGAGCGAGGAGGACGATCCCGTACATCCACCAGGCCGAGACCGACAGCGTGCCGAAGCCGGTCAGGGCGGCGACGGTGAAGCAGGTGAGCAGCCAGGCGTTCTGGAGGAGCGCGCCGGCGCCGTTGGCGATCATCAGGGTGAGTCGGCCGGCCGGGGACAGGAAGAGGAGTTCGAGGGTGCCGGTGGTCCGCTCGAAGGAGAGGTGCCAGGCGCTCTGGACGAGGGAGAAGAAGAAGGCGTACGCGAGGGTGCCGGTGGCCAGGAAGGCGAGCAGGCGCTCGGGGTCGGCGGCGAGGGGCCAGTTCTCGGCGGCCCGCGAGGCCGTGGCGACGGGGCGCAGGGTGTAGTAGGTGGTGGCCAGTTGGAGGACGGGCCAGACGAGCATGGAGAAGACGACGAGCGGCTGGCCGAAGAGCCGGCGGTGTTGCTTGAGCGTCTCCGCGGCGAAGACCCGCAGGGCGTGACGGAGCTGGTTCACGGGGTGCCGCCCTTGGAACCGGCGGTCGCGGCCGCTGAGGGGACGGTCTCGGCGTCGGTTCGGACCGTCGCGGCGTCGGAGCGGGTGGGCGTGGCACTGGTGTGGATGGGCACGGCGTCGGAGCGGACGGTCGCGGCGTCGGAGCGGGTGGGCGTGGCTTCGGAGCGGGTGGGCGTGGCTTCGGAGCGGGTGGGCGTGGCACTGGTGTGGATGGGCACGGCGTCGGAGCGGACGGTCGCGGCTTCGGAGCGGGTGGGCGTGGCTTCGGGCCGATCGGGCCCCGGGCCCGCGAGGCCCGCCTCGCCCCGCTCCGCCAGGGTCAGGATCGCGTCCTCCAGGCTCGCCTCGGCGATCTCCAGGCCGCCGATGGAGCCGCCCGCCTCGAACACCGCCGCCGTCAGCGGTCCCGCCATGTCGCCGGGGTGGCGCAGGGTGATCAGCTCTCCCCCGTCGGGAAGGGTTTCACGGGTGGCCCCGAAGGCGTCCGCGACGGCCCGGGTGCGCTCCGTCGGGTCGGTGACGGTCAGACGGACGGTCCGGTGGCTGCCGGTCGCGGCCTTCAGCTCGGCCGGGCTGCCCTGGGCGAGGTGGCGGCCGGCGGAGATCACGTACACATGGCCGCAGAGTTCCTCGACCTCGGCCAGGTAGTGCGAGGTCAGCAGCACCCCTGTGCCGTCGTGCGCGGCGAGGTCCGCGACGACTCGGCGCAGGTCGCGGGCGATGGGGGCGTCGAGGCCGAGGGTCGGCTCGTCGAGCAGGAGGTAGTCCGGGCGGTTGATGAGGCCGCGGGCGATGGCGAGCCGCTGGGTCATGCCGCGCGAGTACCGCTCGACCATGGTGTCGGCGGCGTCGGACAGGCCCACGAGGTCGAGGAGCTCGCCCGTCCTGCGGCGCAGCTCGGCCTTCGGGACGTCGTAGAGCTGGCCGAAGTACCAGAGGTTCTCGCGGCCGGTCATACGGGTGTAGACCATGCGCTCGCCGCCGGCGATGAGGTTGATGCGGCGGCGTACGGCGCGGGCGTCGGCGACCGCGTCCAGGCCCTCGACACGGACGGTGCCGGCGCTGGGTCGCAGGAGCGTGGCGAGGATCTTGATGGTGGTGGTCTTCCCGGCGCCGTTCAGGCCGAGGAGCCCGGTGACGCGGCCTCGGGGGATGTCGAGGTCGAGGCCGTCGACGGCGCGCTTGAGGGTGCGGGGGCCCAGAATCCCCTTGTCCCGTACCGGAAAGTCCTTGCGCAGGCCCCGGACTTCGATCGCCGTGGTCGTGGTCATCAGTACGTCCTTTCGACGGCACGGGCCTCGGCCCGCGGCAGGTAGCTCAGCCCCAGGAAGAGGTAGGCGCAGGTGAGGGCGGCACAGACGGCGAGCCTCGGGAGGAGTTCGGGGAGGGACTGGCCGCCGGTGAAGCTGCCGTGCAGGACGTCCATGGCCGAGGTGGTGGGGAGGAGTTCGGCGAACCAGCGGGCGGGTTCCGGCAGGTAGTCGCGCGGGAAGGTGAAGCCGCCGACCAGGCCGAGCACGATGAAGACGGTGTTCTGCGAGATGTGCGCCTCGCCCGCCGCGATCATCAGTCCGCCGAGGCCGACCGAGAGCGCGAAGACGGCCGCGATCAGCGCGAGGGCGCCGAGCAACGCGCCGGGCACGGAGGAGACCGGCACGGTGATGCCGAGGACGGCGACGACCACGCCGAGGGTGAGGAACTCGACGACGCTGCTGAGCACCGCGAAGCCGGTGAAGCCGAGCAGGTACGGGAGGCGGCCGGCGGGGGCGATGAGCAGGGCGCCGAGGGTGCCCTGCCGCTGTTCGGTGATGAGGGCCTTCGCGGACCAGAGGATCAGCCGGACGGCGAAGTGGAAGGCGGTGGTGCCGACGACGATGTAGGCGAGGTAGGCGGTGGTGCCGCTGCCCGCGGCGAAGTCATCGCCGACGGCGCCGCCTCCGATGACGTGGAAGCCGAGGTAGGCGAGCGCGATGGTGAGCGCGGCGGGCAGGACGGTGCCGACGGCGTACGTCCATGGGTAGGCGCGACGGGTCATCTGCCAGGTGCGCCAGGCGGTTGCCCAGACTATGGGCATGAAAAGGATCCCTCCCCCGAAGACACTGGAATCGAGCGAGTTCCCATGGGGAACTTACAGTGAGTTTCTATCGGGAACCCACTCGATGGCGCAAGATGGATCACTGACCGGACCGGTGACCCGAACGAGGAGGACACGTCATGGCACGAGCCGTTCCCGACCGCGACGCCGCCTGCGCCATCGCCCAGGCCGCGGCCGTCGTCGGCGACTGGTGGAGCCTGCTCCTCGTCCGTGAGACGGCGCGGGGGCGGCACCGCTTCGACGAGCTCCAGCGCGAGCTGGACATCTCCCGCAAGGTGCTCACCGAGCGGCTCAACCACCTCGTCGACAGCGGGGTGCTCGACAAGGTCCCGTACCAGGAGGGGCCGGTCCGGTTCGAGTACCGCCTGAGCGACGCCGGGCGCGCGCTGCTGCCCGTCCTGGTCTCGATGCAGGACTGGGCCGACCGCTGGCTGCTGGGCGACGGCTCGCTGACCGCCTCCGCCGACGAGCGGAGCGCCGAGGCGCACCGCGTCCACGACCTGCCCGGCACCCGGCTGCCCCGGCTCGCGCTGCCCGTTCACACGGGCGGCGCGCTCGACCCGGTCGACGCCGGAGCCGGCGCCACCGTCCTGTTCTGCTACCCCGCGACCGCCCGGCCCGCCCCGCTGCCGGAGGGCTGGACGGACATCCCCGGCGCGGCCGGCTGCACCCTGGAGAACCGGCTGTTCCGTGAGGAGTACGAGAGGTTCACGGCGGCGGGCGTCGCGGTGCGCGGCATCAGCACCCAACGCCCGGACGAACAGCGGGCGTTCGCGGTGGCCGAGGAGATCCCCTTCCCCCTCCTCTCCGACATGGACAACGGGTTCTCTGCGGCACTCCGGCTCCCGACGTTCCGCGCGGGCCAGGCCCTCCGGCTGAAGCGCGCGATCCTGGTCGTGGACCGCGAACGGACCGTACGGCACGTGCAGTTCCCCGTCACGGACATCCCGGCGGCCGTGGAGACGGCGTGGCGCGACGGAGCCGCGGTCGCCGAGGAGTGAACGGGCCGTCGCCACCGCCACATGGCGACACCGGCACCGAAGTCGGGTGTCAGCCCCCGTGCCGGGGCGACCGTCCGGCTGGAAGGCTGGGAGCGGCCCCGCCGACGCGGGCCGGAACCAGCGGCATGAACCGGTCCTCCCCCGGCGCCGGGAGAGCCGGGGTGCCTCGCCCCGCGGTCTGGGACCTCCGCCCCGGTTACGTGCTCCACCCCGGCGCTCGCGTCGTCGTCGCGGCCACCCGCGCGGGCCTGGCCGAACTGCTGGGTCGAGCGGAAGCCCCGACGACGGGACGGGAGCCCGCCGGGGCGCCACCGTCATCCCCGGGCGGCTGGTCGGCGCGAACCACCCGACCCGCTCGCCCGCTCGCCCCTCACCTGCTCACCCCCTCGCCCTGAGCGGCGGACCCGACAGGGGCCACCCCGAGCGGCGCCGCGCTCCGTGCGGTCGCCGACCGAGGTGCTCGCCTCGGCGGCCTCATGGGCTCGCACCAGGTGCGGGCGGGGCCGCCGCGCCCCGCTACGAGCTGCCCGACCGCCTCATCGGTGCGCGCTGCCCGGCGCACGGGAGGATCCCCACCTGATCGCCTGCCGTGGCGGTTCATCGTCCGTACACCTGGACTTCGGACCTCCGGCCGGGCGGAGGCCGCCGGGCCGACACGGAAGGGCACCACGCTCACGCAGGACGTACAAGCCCCCCTCCTGAGGAGACTTGCGTGACTCGCCCCCGTACCACCCGGTCGCTCGTGCTCGCCGTCACCACGGCGCTCGCCGCGGCCGCCCTCGCCGTGCCCGCCCAGGCCGATGCCCATGCTCAGGCGCAGGGCCGCCAACGTGGTCCCGCCGGCTCGCTGCCGGCCGTGACCCCCCGCGCGGAGACGCCGGTGCTGCACGACGACGACGCGGGCGGCAACGCCGACGCGGACGACCCCGCCATCTGGCGCAACGCCGCCGCCCCCGGCCGCAGCCTGGTCATCGCGACCGCCAAGGAGGGCGGGCTCCGCGTCTACGACCTGGACGCGCGCCCGGTGCAGTCGATAGCCCCGCCTCCGGCGGACGGACCGGACGACGCCCCCGGCCGGTTCAACAACGTGGACCTCGTCCAGGGCCTGCGGCTCTCCTCGGGGCGGGCCGACCTCGCCGTCACCAGCGACCGCGGCCACGACCGGCTGCGGTTCTACCGCATCGACCGCGACCGCGCCGGCGGCCCGCTGACCGATGTCACCGATCCCGCCGCGCCGGCCGTCTTCTCGCAGGACCAGGCCGAGATCAACGACCAGCGGACCGCGTACGGTCTGGCGACCTGGACGGACCCGGCGTCCGGGAAGTCCTTCGCGCTCGTCAGCCGCCGCGAGCGGACCAGTATCGCCCTGCTCGAACTGCTCCCGGCCGCCGGCGGCAAGGTCACGTACCGCAAGGTCCGCACCCTGGACCTGCCGGCCACGTTCCGGCTGCCGAACGGCACCTCGTGGGCGCCGTGCGGCGAGCCCGGCGAGCTGCCGCAGGTCGAGGGCATGGTCGTCGACCCCGCCAACGGCACCCTGTACGCAGGCCAGGAGGACATCGGCATCTGGCGGCTGCGCGCCGACCTCACCGGCACGCCGAAGCTCCTCGACAAGGTCCGCGAGTACGGCGTCCCCGGCGTCTACGACGAGGAGACCGAGGAGTGCACGCCGGGCGCCGACCCCGGCTACGGCGGGACCAGGATCTCTTCGGACGTCGAGGGTCTGACGCTGGTCGAGGAGTCCGACGGCGACGGATACCTGCTCGCCTCCAGCCAGGGCGACAACACCTTCGCCGCCTACGACCGCGAGCTCGCGGACCGCAACGAGTACGAGGGCGGCTTCCGGGTCGCGCCCGCGAGCGGCGCCCTCGACGGCTCCGAGGAGTGCGACGGCGCCGCCGCTCTGAACGCTCCCCTCGGTTCGCAGTACCCGAACGGCCTCCTCGTCGTGCAGGACGGCCACGACGCCCCCGGCGACGGTGACCGCCCCGCGACCGACTTCAAGTTCGTCGACCTCGGCACCGTCCTGGACGCCATCGACGACTGATCCGTCTCACGACCGCTCTCCCTCACCCGCACCGGCCGCCGGGGTCCGACGACCCGGCGGCCGGTGCGCCGTCACGGCGTCGCGAGGAGCGCCGCCACCGCCTGGGCCGTGGCGGGGTGTCTCGTCGTCAGGGACGCGACGGGGAGTGCCTGGCCCACGGTCGTCCAGGGATCGCCACAGCCCAGGAGGTCCGCGACGGCGTCGCAGGTGGCGCGGTGGGTGAACAGGAGCGCCGCGCCCGCCGGGGCCGTCGTCGGCCCGCCCGCCGGGGCCCACCCGTCCGCGCGGCCCAGGAGGGCCGCGACCGCGTCGCATGTCTCCGGGTGGAGGGGGAGCAGCGCCGCGCCGCGTGGCGCGGGCGCGGCCAGGGGCGCCTGGGCCGCCGGCCGTGCGTGCCACGGCGGGACCCAGGTGTCCAGGGCCGCCAGCCGTGCCGGGAAGATCCGGCCCGCCTCGCGGATGAGCAACGGGGCGAGGTCGGCGGCGTTCGACCGCAGCGTGGTGATGAGGGTGGGCAGCCACGGCAGCAGGACGGGGTCGGGGAGCCGTCCGAAGGCGTTGGACACGGCCTCCACGACGACGTCCGCGAGTCCCGGGACCGGCTCCAGGGCGTGTACGAAGCCGCTGAGGTAGCGGGGGTACGAGGGCACCACCAGGGGGTTGCCGAGGAGTTCGTCGCAGCGGCCTCGCAGTTCGCCCCGGGAGAGCGTGCCGAGCTGGACCTGTGCGGCCCAGAGCAGGGCCGTCTTGGCCGGGTCGTTCGGGTGTGACTGCGCGACCGCTAGCTCCAGCTGGGTCCGGTCGCAGCCGAGCGACAGTGCCAGGCTCTCCATGCTGAACAGGAAGCCCAGCATCGCCGCCACCTGCCCCACGGTCGCGTCCTCGTCCCGGAAGGCCGTCGGCAGCAGAGTGCAGTAGTGCGCGTACCCGGCTCTGACGAAGGACTCGATCCACGGCGGGAGGACCGGTTCGCTGGTGCGGTAGTGGGCGAGGAGGCCGCGCACCCGGCGCAGTACCTCCGGGGCGCCGTCCACCGTGCGCTCGCCTGCGAGGACCTCCAGGGCCCGGGTCCCGAGCTCGTCGGCGAGGCGTCGGCCGCCGAGGTGGAGCGTGGCGTCCTCGACGGCTTCCAGGACCTCGGCCGTGGTGGCCCGCGGACCGTACGCGGTACGGCGCAGGCGCTGTTCCAGCACCTGCTCCAGGCTCACGCCCTCGTACCCGAGCTCGATGAGCGCGCGCTGGTGGGTGCCGAGCGACAGGTCCCAGGACTCCTGGATCGACCGCTCGCCGAGCCGCCGCTCGCCCATCACCGTGCGTGCCGCGCCGGGCGGCAGCAGACGGCGCAGCATCCACAGGACGTCCGAGCAGGCGCGCAGCTCCGGCCGGGACGCCATGTCGAGCAGGGCCCGGCGTACGCCGCGCTGCTGGAGGTTGAGCGCCAGGGGCGCCAGCCGGTCGTGCACGTCCCGGGCGAGGGGCGGCAGCGCGTCGTAGCCGACCTGGCCGATCCGGTCGCCGCCCATCATGATCTCGACGAGCCGCCGCACGTCCCGTCGGCCGGGGACGGTGTCCTTCTCGATGCAGGTGACCGCCGCGTCCTGGAAGTCGTACGGCGTCGGCTTGGCCCGGTCCCGCATGGCGGCGAGCAGGATCGACGTCTCGAACACGGCGATGGCGTCGGCGGTGGAGGCCAGATAGCCGCTGCGGCGGGCGGCGCGGACGATGTCCACGGACCAGCCGAGCAGTTCGGTCTCGTCGAGGGTGTGGAGGGCGGGCGGCTGCCGGAGGAAGCCGGTGAGCCGGTCCTCGGTGGCACCTGAGGTGGGGCCGGAGGCGGGACCGGGCGTGAGGCCGGACGCGGGTACGGGCGCGGGCGTGGGCGCCGGGGTCTTGGCCGCCGTCCTCCTCGCGCTCGGCTTCTTCGTGCCGGACTGTCCCTCCAGGCGGTACGGCTTCACCCGGGTGCGCTTGAGGTTCTTCGCCCATTCCGTCGCGGCGATCGACACCGAGCCGGACGCGAGGCCGAACTGTGCCTCGATCGCCGCGTGGCTGGAGGGGATCAGCCCGTACTGCCAGGTCGTGGCGGTCCGCGGGGAGATGGCGAAGTCGCCCGTGCCGTGGACGCCGAACTCGTCGACGCGGCTGGCCGCGTGGAAGGCGCCGCACACGTACAGGCAGTCCGCGGGGTCGGTGCCGGTCGCGGCGAGGTGCTCGCGCATCCGGGTCCACATGTAGCGCTCGCGGTCCTCGTCGACCCGTACTCGCTCGTCCCGGCCCGGGGCGAGGCGCCGGAACAGGCTGCCGATGAGGAACATGACCTGGCGGTAGGTGTCGTGGTCGCTGTCCCCGAGGGGGACCTCGACGTACTGGTGCCACCATTCCGACCAGTGCCGCACCTTGCCGTGGCGCAGCAGGTGCTCCTCCAGTTCGGCGAAGCGCGGACGCAGGTCGCCGATCTCGACGCCGACGGCCTCGCCGTGGAGGGCCGCCTCGGGCTCCGTCTCGGCCACGGACTCGGCTCCGGCCTCGGCGGCGTCGGCCTCGCCGGCGGCAGGCTGTCGGGTGTCCCACTGGAAGACGTGGTCGGAGGAGCGGTCGACGAGGACGAGCTCCACGCCGGGGGTGTCGAGGGCGTACGCGATGGCCTGGTACTCGGCGGAGGCCTCGGTGATCGGGGCGACGACCGAGAGCGGGGCCCAGTCGGGCGGGAAGCCGTCGATGTCGCTCGCGAAGGCCTGTACGGCGACGGGCAGCCGGCAGTTGCGGAGCTCGGTGAGGAGCGGGGCCATGTCCTCGCACAGCTCCAGGTACACGACCTTGGGCTGCTTCTCGCGCAGTCGGCGGGCCATGGCGAGGGCGGAGGCGGGTGAGTGGTGACAGACGGGGAAGATCTCCAGCGGCTCGGCGGCCGCCCGGCCGACGTCGTCGACCATGCCGAGCAGGATGCCTTCCAGAGCGTCCCGGCCGCCGGCGAACTCGGCCGCCGCTTCGTGGAGTTGCCCGCGCAGGGCAGCGAAGGAGGCGCTTGCCGGAGTCTCGGAGGTCGTGCTCATGCCAGCTTCGCGATCGCCTCGCGGCCGCCCTCGAGGAACTCGGGCCAGGAGCCGCCCTGCTCCTTGCCGCGCGGCTCGACGACGCCGTGCAGGTACTTGTTGAGGATGGCCAGGTCCTCGGGCTCGCGGCGGGCGAGCGTGCCGACCAGGGAGGCGGCGAGGGCGCGGGCCGTGAGGGCGCGCTCACCGAAGAAGTCGCTGTGCAGGACCGCGTCCTCCAGGACGCCGATCTGCTCGGCGGTGGACAGGGCGGACTCCAGCTTCTCGTCGTCGCTGCCAGCCGCGGCGGCGGAGGCGCGGAGGTCGGCGAAGCTCTGCAGGAGCACGTCGAGGAGGGTGGGCGGCACGTCCAGCTCGATCGAGTGCCGGCGCAGGAGTTCCTCGGTGCGGAAGCGGACGATCTCGGCCTCGCTCTTCTTGTTCGTGACGACCGGGATGCGGACGAAGTTGAACCGGCGCTTGAGCGCGGAGGACAGGTCGTTGACGCCGCGGTCGCGACTGTTGGCGGTGGCGATGACCGAGAACCCCGGCTGGGCGAAGACGATGTTCTCGCCGCCGGCGCTGTCGAGTTCGGGGACCGAGATGTACTTCTCGGAGAGGATCGAGATGAGCGCGTCCTGGACGTCGCTGGTGGAGCGGGTGAGTTCCTCGAAGCGGCCGATGGTGCCGGTCTCCATCGCGGTCATGATCGGCGAGGGGATCATCGACTCGCGGGACTGGCCCTTGGCGATGACCATCGAGACGTTCCAGGAGTACTTGATGTGGTCCTCGGTGGTGCCCGCCGTGCCCTGGACGACCTGGGTGGAGTTGCGGCTGATCGCGGCGGAGAGGAGCTCGGCGAGCCAGCTCTTGCCCGTGCCGGGGTCGCCGATCAGGAGCAGACCGCGGTCGGAGGCGAGGGTGACGATGGAGCGCTCGACGAAGCTGCGGTCGCCGAACCACTTCTGCGTCACCTCCCGGTCCAGGCCGTCGGCCCGCTCGGAGCCGAGGATGAAGAGGCGGACCATCTTCGGGGAGAGACGCCACGAGAACGGCTTGGGGTTGTCGTCGATCGACTCGAGCCAGTCGAGTTCTTCGGCGTACTTGATCTCGGCGGGGGCGCGGAGCAGGTCGGACATGCGAGGGGCCTTTCTGGGGCGGGCTCAGGTGAGGAAGGTCTTGAGTTCGTGCACGAGCTTGTTGATGTGGCCGGAGACCACCGGGGTGCCGAGCGCCTTGAACCGCTCCCGGAACCAGGGGTTGACCTCCTGCCGTCCCGAGCTGGTCACCGAGCCGACGGGGATGAACCGCACGCCGGACCGGTGGACCGCCTCGATGCCCTCGAACAGGGGCTGTGAGCGGCCGAACTCGTAGAAGTCGGAGATCCACACCATGACGGTGTTCTTCGGCTCGGCGATCTTGGGTCGGGCCATGGCCATCGCGACGGGTCCGTCGTTGCCGCCGCCGAGGTTGGTGCGCAGGAGCACGTCGAAGGGGTCGTGCACCCAGGGGGTGAGGTCGATCGCGCGGGTGTCGTACGCGATGAGGTGGACGTCCACCTTCGGCAGTCCGGCGAAGATCGAGGCGAGGATGGTGCAGTTGACCATCGAGTCGACCATGGAGCCGGACTGGTCCACGACGACGATGAGCCGCTGCGGTGTGGTCCGGCGCACGGTGTGCCGGTAGTGGAGGCGGTCGACGTAGAGCCGCTCCTCCTCCGGGCTCCAGTTGGTGAGGTTCTTCCAGATGGTGCGGTCGAGGTCGAGGTTGCGGAAGACCCGCTTGGGCGGGACCGAGCGGTCCAGCTCCCCGACGGTGGCCTTCTCCACCTGGGTGCGGAGCACCTGGGCGACCTCGTCGACGTAACGCCGGATGAGGGACTTGGCGTTGGCGAGCGCGACGCCGGACAGGTTTCCCTTGTCGCGCAGGAGCTGCTCGATCAAGGACATGCTGGGGGTGAGCCGGGCGGCGAGTGCGGGATCGGCCAGCACTTCGCGCAGGTGCATCCGGCGGACGAGGTCGGCCTCGACGGCGCCGAGTTCGAGCCCCGCGCCGCCGCCGTCGAAGACGGCCCCGGCGCCCCGGCCGCCGCGCAGCCCGCCGGGCGGGCAGCCTAGCGATCGCTCCAGCCAGCCGGCGTCCGACTGCCAGCGGGCCAGCTGTCCGGCCGAGACCGTCCCCGACCCGGTGGAGAAGACGTTGAGCAGCAGCTTCGACGCGAGTGCGGCGCGCCGCACCTCGGCCGCCCGGTCGCGGGCGCCGTCCGGATCGGGCTCGGGGGTCATCAAGCCGTCGAACTCGTCGGCCAGTTCCGGATGGCGCTGGACGACGGAGTCGACGGACGCGCCCGGGTCGAGCAGCGTGGACGGCAGGCCGATGTCCTCGACGACGGCGAGGCTCGCCGCTTCCAGGGCGGCCTGCTCCTCTGGGTCGAAGAGCCGGGCGAGGAGCCGCCAGTAGAGGACCTGCCGACGGTTGTCGTCGGGGTCGGGGCCGGCCGGCGGGAGGTCCGTGGGCCGGGGGCCGGCCGGCGGAACGTCGGTGGAGAAGGTGTCGGCGTCGGTCATGCGCGCAGCAGCTTCCCGGCTCGTTCGCGCAGGACGGCGACGGAGTCCGTGGCCGCCTTCTCCGCCCTGGCACCCACCTTGTCGGCGGTGCCCCCGGCCCACGCGCCCGCGTGGACGGCGACGGCCTTCTTCCGGACGGTCGTCTCGACGGCCAGCGGCTGGAGGACGAACTCCCCCGCGTCCCACCGGAGCAGCCCCAGGCACGCGCCGGACGCGGCGACCGCCTCCGGGGTGAGCGGACCGGCGGTCGGGACGCGGTCGGTGTCGACGGCCAGCCGGTGTCCGGCGAGCGCGAACGTCAGCCGGCCGTCGCCCTCGTCCTCCACCGCGTACCCCTCCAGGAGGACGGGGACGGCGATCCGCGCGGGGTGGCGGTCCAGGGGCGCGGTCACCGGGTCGGTGGCGGTGGAGAGGACGACCCGGGCCGTGCCGAACGGGTCGACGGGCTCTCCCGTACGCGCCCGCTCGTCGTCCCAGACGAGGTCGCCCTCGTCCGTGACCGGCATGCCGTCGAGCTCCATGGCGCGGCACTCCCCCGCGGCGGCGAGCAGCGACATCCGCGGCCGGAGCAGCTGCCACAGGCCCGCGCCCACGACCGTGTCCGGCTTGGGCGCGGACACGGCCGCCCGGACCAGCCGCGGCTCCGTGCCGTCGGCGGGTTCGAACACCGCGTGGACCTGGGCCTGTACGGCCGTCGCGTGCTCCTGTACGTCCACGCCGAGCGGCAGCAGCCGGCCGGTGGCGGTGGACGGGGCCGGGGTCCGGGCGGCGCCCGGCAGGGTCAGGAGCAGGGCGCGTGTCCACAGGTCGGCCCAGCGGCGGACCGGGACGCGGTCCAGGGTGGCCCCGGGGCAGGAGGCCGCGAGTTCGGCGGCGAAGCCGTCGAGGAGGGTGGCCTGGCGGCGCAGCCGCATGTCCGGCAGCATCGCGGAGACGACGGGCGCGGCGCCGGCGACCAGATCGTGGTCGATGCCCTGCCAGCCCGCGCGTGCGAGGTCGCACAGCCAGGCGCGTGCGGCGGCGAGCACGTTGGCGCCGGGCTCGTCCGGTGCGGCGTCCGGTGCGGCGCCCGGTGCGTCCCGTCCGGCGCGCGGCCGGCCGGTGATGTCCGCGACGCGTTCGGTCAGGGCGTCGTGGACGGAGCCCATGAGGGCGGTGCGGGCGGCGGCGAGCGCCACGAGGTGGTCCTCACCGGCGGCACCGGCGGCGGCCTTGTCGGCCGCCTCGGCGACCGGCGCTGCCAGCGGCGTTCCGGCGACGGCGGTGGCGAGTGCCGCCAGTCCCGCGGCCTGGTCGGGCTGCGGGCGGAGCAGTCCGGGGACGAGTGCCCGGTCGAAGGCGTCGACGGCGGACAGTGCCTCGTCGAGCCCGTCGACGGGGTCGGTGAACAGGTCCGTACGCATCAGGCGACCGTCCTCGTCGGCGGGAACCACTGCATCTCGGGCAGCGGTGCGGTGGTCGGCTCCAGTTCCAGATAGGCGAGGTGCCGCAGGAAGCGGCTGAACACCGGTGCCGCCGCCGAGGTGTCGCCCTGCGAGGGCCGCGTGGCGGTCATCGAGGCGACGAGTTTGTGCGCGTCGGGCTCGGTGCCCGGCGTGTCGCCCGTGTCGGCCTTCAGGTAGCGGGCGACGCGCTCGGCGCCGTACTGCAGGACGGCCTCGCCGACGAGGGCCCGGATGTGGTTGCAGAAGCCGCCCCGAGCGCCGCCGCAGGGGCGGTTGTTGTTCGTGCTGCAGGCGAAGGCGTACGTCCCGGTCGCGATCGAGGACACGTACACGCGTCCTGCGTCGGACCCGCTGGACACGACTCCCTGCAGCCGTCCGTCGGCCAGTTCGACGAACGGCACCTTGGCGAGTTTCCGCGGTCGCGCGGGCGGTACCACCCGCGCCGCGCTCGACAGCTCCCAGACCGGCAACGTACCTCTCCCATGCACGTCAAAGGGGATGTTCTCGCCGTCGCGGCGGAACAGGAACGAACTTAACCCCGGCCACTGACAACGCCCTTGGACCGTGTCCTGAGGACCCCTGGCCGGCGTCCCCGAACCCCTTCCGCGCACAGCGGGACGGCCGGTCGTCTCCGGCCCCTCCGTGACGTGGAGAGGCCGGAGCCGACCGGCCGTCGGGTGTTCCGCCGAGCGGGCGCGCCGCCCGCGGAGGTCGCAGGTGTCCTAGTAGGGCTTCGCCAGGACGTGGGCGGCGCCCGGGATGCCGACCGCGAGGAGGGCGTCCTCCTCGGCGGTCGTCTCCGCGCCCATCTCCTGCTTGAGGACCGCGCGCGACATGGCCTGCACCCACATGGCCCGGGGCCTGCGCCGGGCCTCCCAGGCCTCCAGGGCCGCCGGCACCGTGGTCGCCGTGTCCAGGGACTCGGCCAGGACGAGGGCGTCCTCGACGGCCATGGCCGCGCCCTGTGCGAGGTGCGGGGTGGAGGCGTGGGCCGCGTCACCGGCCAGGACCACCCGGCCCACGTGCCAGGGCTCCTCGACGGTCACCTGGGAGATACGGGAGTAGACCACGGCCGAGGGGTCGGTGACGGCGGCCAGCGCCTCGGCGACGGGGCCGGAGAACAGGGCGAGGCGCTTCGCGAGCTCCTCGTGCGCGTGCTCCGGGTCGGGGCGGAAGTCCTCGGCCTCGGCGAACACGGCACCCAGGTACATCAGTTCGTCCGTGATCGGGGTGAGCAGCGCCTTCGCCTCCTTGCCCGCCGTGGCCATCACCACACCCTGGACGTCGGCGGGGCGGGGCAGGGTGACCCGCCAGTTGGCGAAGCCGGTGTACGCGGGCGCGTACCGGTCGCCGTAGAGCCGGGTACGGAGCGGGGAACCGATCCCGTCGAAGCCGGCCACCAGGTCCCAGCGGCCGGTGGAGCCGTCGGAGAGCGTCACATCGACGCCGGCACCGTCGTCGTCGAGTTCGGTGATCGTCACGCCGAACCGGACTTTCGCGCCGGCGGCGACGGCGGCGTCACCGAGGACCTTGGCGAGCGCGGGCCGGGGTATGCCGTTGGCGGCCGGCACCTCGCCCATGCGCGGCTGCGGGATGCGGGCGAGGGCGTTCCCCGCGGGGTCGGCGATCGTGAGGACCTCCCACTCGAACCCGGCTTCCAGGCACGCGTCGAGGACTCCGATCTCCCGCATGACGTGCAGGGCGTTCGTCGGCTGGATGATGCCCACGCCGAGGGCGTCCAGTTCGTCGCGGATCTCCGCGACCTCCACGGTGTGGCCGCGCCGGGCGAGGTCGGCGGCGAGCGTGAGACCGCCGATGCCTCCGCCGTGGATGAGGACGCGCAGGGATGATGCCATGTCGGATGTCTCCAGAACGTGTCGGGGAGGCGAGGGAAGGTGACGGGGGAACTCGGGGCGCACGGGAGGTGCGGGAGCGGGAGGCGGGTCGGTCAGGCCGGTGCCGGCAGCCCCATCAGGTGATCGACGAGCGAGAGCAGCACGTCCTTGTCGAAGCCGCGCAGCCGGACGTCGCCGATGAGCAGGGGGACCTGCGGGTCGAGGTCGAGCGCGGCCCTGATCTCCTCCGCCGTACGGGTGTTGTGCCCGTCGAAGCAGTTGATGGCGACCACGAACGGGATCCCGCGGCTCTCGAAGAAGTCGATCGACGCGAAGCTCGTGTCGAGCCGGCGGGTGTCGGCGATGACCACTCCGCCGAGCGCGCCGTTGACGAGGTCGTTCCACATGAACCAGAAGCGTTCCTGGCCGGGCGTTCCGAAGAGGTACACGACGATGTCGTCGCTGACCGTGATGCGCCCGAAGTCCAGGGCGACCGTGGTCGTCTCCTTGGCTCCGACGCCGGCCAGGTCGTCCACGCCGACGCTCGCCTTGGTGAGGTACTCCTCGGTGCGCAGCGGGGTGACCTCGCTGACCGCGCCGACCATGGTCGTCTTGCCGACGCCGAAACCGCCGGCGATGAGGATCTTGACTGCGGCGGGGGCCGCCTGAGTGCTGCTCATGGGGTTCAGAGTCTCCGGAGTCCGTCACGGACGGCGGCCAGCAGGCTGCCGTCGGCGCCTCCCGCCGCCCGCGCCACGAGGAGTGGCGCCCGGGCGGTCAGCAGGCCGTGGCCGACGAGGTCGGCCAGCAGGATCTTGGTCACCGACACGGGGAGGTCGAGACCCGCGGCGACCTCGGCGACGGCGGCGGGCCGACGGCAGAGTTCGAGGATCAGCCGGTGTTCCGGCTGGAGGCGGAGGGCCGGGCGGGGTGACCGGCCTTGTTCGTCGGGGGGCTGCTCCACCGTGGTGAGGACGGTGATGAGGGTGAGGTCGTCGCGGTCGGGGGCGGTGCGGCCGCGGGTGATGGTGTACGGGCGCACCATCGTTCCCGAGCCGTCCTCGCCACCCCCGTCGAACTCGGGATCGTGCTCGGAGTCGTACGCGCCGTGTGTCTCACGGTCGCGCCTCCCGTCGTCCTCGCGGACTCCCTCGCCCATGCCCTCGTGACCGTCCCCGTTCTCCCCGCCCGTGCTCACGTGCCCTGCCCGACCCCGGTGCCGTCGGCTTCGAACGGGGCTCGCGCGGGGGTGCCCAGCTTCTGGCCGACCTGCTGGACGAGGTTGTGCATGGCGAGCGACATGACTTCGGCGTCCACCTCCTGCGAGGCGACGACGGCCAGATGGGTGCCCTGGCCGGCCGAGATGACGAAGAGCCAGAGGCCGGACAGTTCCACGATGACCTGGTGCACGTCGCCGCCGTCGAAGAGCCGGCCGACGCCGCGGGCCAGACTCTGCTGGCCGGTGCTGATCGCGGCGAGCCGCTCCGCGTCCGCCCGCTCGATGCTCCGCGAGTGGCTGACGACGAGGCCGTCGTCGGAGAGCAGGACGGCGTGACGGGTCTCGGCCACGGAGTCCACCAGGCCGTCGAGCAGCCAGTCCAGGTCCTTGTGGGTGGCGGTTGTGCGGGTCATGACCGGTCTTCTCCCGTGGGGTGGGTGGGTGCGGTGGGCTCGGGGGCCGCCGGCCCTTCCGCGGTCGTACGGGCAGCGCGTGACCGGCGCTGGAACGCGCCGATGGTCGCGCCCGCGCGGCGCTGGGCGGGCGCGGAGGTGGTGGGGCCGGGGGCCGGGCCCGCAGCGGGTGCGGGCGCCGGGGCCGGTGCGACGCGGAGCTCCTCCACGAGGCTGGCCTGGCGGACCCGGCGGGGCAGGGGCGATTCCGTGTCCTGCGCCGGGGAGGCCGCCGTATCGGCCAGTGCCCTCCCCCGTACGCGCGTGGGCAGGGCGCCGTCCCCCGCCGCCGCACGCGGGGCGGGCAGCGGCCGGGGGCTGACGGGCGCCGGGGCGGATCCCGCGGCGGGAAGGGTCGCGGCCGCGGACACGGCGTCGGGCGCAGACGACGCGGATGACGCGGATACGGGGACAGGGACGGGGGCGACGGCCGGCGCGGGGCCGGCCTTCGACTGCGGCTCCGTGTCGAGTCCCTCGACCACGAGGTCCTGAGGGACGAGGACGACGACGCGGGTGCCTCCGTACGCCGAGGTCCGGAACTCGATCCGCAGCCCGTACTGCTGGGCGAGCTGCGCGACGACGTGCAGTCCGAGCCGGATGTCCTCGGCGTGGGCGAGGAGGTCCATCCGGGGCGGGTGGATCATCAGGTCGTTGACCTCGGCGAGTTGCTCCGCCTCCATGCCCAGGCCGCGGTCCTCGATCTCGATGGCCAGGCCGTGGCCCACCTGGGAAGCGCGGATCTCGACGGGGCTGGGCGGGCGGGAGAAGACGAGGGCGTTCTCGGTCAGTTCGGCGAGGACGTGGGCGACCGGGCCGACGGCGCGGGCCGCGATCCAGGGGCTGTCGTCGAGGTCGATCACGACGCGCCGGTAGTCCTGGACCTCGCCCTGGGCGGAGCGCATGACGTCGAGCAGCGGGACGGGCTTGCGCCAGCGCCGGTGCGGGGCGCCGCCGGCGAGGATCACCAGGTTCTCCTCGTACCGGCGCAGGCGGGCGGTGAGGTGGTCGAGGTCGAAGAGTCCGTCGAGGATCTCGGGGTCCTCGTGCCGGCGCTCCAGCTCGTCCAGCTTCTTGAGCTGCTGGCCGATCAGTTGCTGCGTCCGGCGGGCGATGCGCTGGAGGAGCCGTTCGAAGCCGCGGTGCTGGTCGGCCTGGCGGACGGCGGCCTGGAGCGCGCTGGTGCGGGCGAGGTTGAGGGCCTCGCCGAGCCGGGTGAGTTCGTCGGACGCCCGGTCGCCCTCGTCCTGCCGGATGGCTCGCGCCTCGGTCTCGACGTCGATGCGTTCGCCCTTGCCGAGCCGTTCGACGACCTCGGGCAGGGCCTTCTCCAGGGCTTCGGCCTGCTCCTGGAGCCGGCCGATGCGAAGGCGCAGGGTGCGGGTGAGGCGCCAGGTGGTCCAGATGACGGCGATGACGGCGAGGAGGCCGATGACCGTGGTGAGCGCCATGCGGGTGAGGAGGGAGAGGACGCTGGCCTTGCCCTCTTCGACGACGAGCGCGGTCCGGTGCTGGAGGAGCGCCTCCAGCCGGGGCGTGAGCGTGTCCATCGCGTCGCGCCAGCGCTCCTCCCCGGCGGCGCCTCCGGTGGGCAGGATGACCGCGCCGCCGGGGGCCGGTGGGGCCGGGCGCAGCACCTCGGTCTCGATCTCGGTCTTGGTCTTCCAGGCCGGGCTCTCGACGATCGCGGTCCACATGGCCCGCTCCTCGGCCGGCAGGAGCGGTACGACGTGGGTGGTGGCGAGGAAGGTCTGGGCGGAGGAGGCTTCCCGGAACGCCCTGACCTCCGCGGGGCTCAGCTCGCCGTCGTGCCGGCCGCGGGCGAGGAGGGCGTCCGCGCGGGAGGTCATCTCCTTGATCCAGAAGAGGTCGACGAGGGGCTGCGAGAGTGTGGTGATCCGGCCGTTGTCGACGCGGCTGAGCGCGGCGAAGAGTTCGAGGTCGACGGCGATCAGGTCGGTGTAGTAGTCGTACACGGCCTGCTGCTGGTCGTCGTCGCCTCCGTCCACGAGGGAACGCTGTACGGGCAGCCGGCCGATCGCGTCGCGGGCACCGGCGACGGCGTTCAGGACCTCGTCGGGGGCTTCGTCCTCGGTCACGTCCGACAGCTCCCGGAACCGCTCGACCGCCTTGTCGGTCTTCACCCGCTGACCGGCCAGCGCGTCGGGGGCGCCGGCGCGGCCGGCGAGGACCTCGGCGCTGAGCCGTCGCTCCTCCTGGAGGTTGAAGTACACGAGGTTGGACGGCTGTCCCGCCTTCTCGGCCAACAGCCCCTGGCCCGCCTGGCGCTGGAAGTCGAGGAACGTCTGGCCACTGGTGACGCCCCAGAGGGCGACCAGGGCGACGCCGGGGACGAACGCGAGGATGAGCAGGGCTGTTCCCAGCGACATGGACGATGTCGTACGGGTCCGCCGTGACGGGCGCGTGCGCAGGGCATGCTCCTTGGAGAGAAGCAGTCTGACGACTACTCGGATGCTCGGACGCTTGGTGCTCTGGATGCTTTGGTTGGTTTGGTGCAGTCCAACGCGCGCATCTTAATCACGCAGTGATCACACATGGTCGCCGGGTCTACACAAGTGATCACAACTCCACGCACACCGATCGGCGACCGGAGCGCGGTGATCCACAAGGGCGCGACGAAACCCCTCGACACCCCGATGTCGATCAGGTTGGCTGGTCGGCATGCCAGAGCTGCGTACCGAACGTCTCGTGCTCCGCTCGTGGAGGGAATCCGACCGCGAACCATGGGCCGCGATGAACGCCGACCCCGAAGTCCGGGAGCACCTGGGTGAACCGCTCACGCGGGAGGAGAGCGACGCCGTGCTGTCCGCCATGCGAACCGACTTCCAGGAACGAGGCTTCGGGTGGTGGGCGCTCGAAGCGCGCGAGACCGGTGAGTTCATCGGCCGCGCCGGCCTGGACGTGGTGGGTCCGGACATGCCGTTCGCGGGGGTGGACGTCGGATGGCGGCTGACCCGTTCGGCGTGGGGACACGGTTACGCCACCGAGGCGGCCCTGGCCTGCCTGGCCTTCGGTTTCGAGACGCTCCGGCTGCCGGAGGTGATCGCGACGACGACGGTGAGGAACCTTCGCTCCCAAGCCGTGATGCGCCGGATCGGCATGACCCGGGACCCGGCGGACGACTTCGAGGACCCGAGCGTGCCCGAGGGGCCGCTGCGCCCGTGTGTGCTGTACCGGATCTCCCGCACGGACGCGCGCGGCGCTCGCTGATTCCAGCGGGTGCCTGGTGCGCCGTCCAGGAGGTCGAGCGCGGCGCGGGCGTCGGCGTCGCCCGCGCGGGCGGGGCCGCTGAGCCAGTCGGCCACGGCCGCGAGGTCGGGTCCGATCGGCTGCTCTTCGGCGGCCGGCGCTTCCGGCGAACCCGTGCCCTGGGGAGCGGAGGCCGAGGTCGCGGACGCGGCGGCGCCGGTGTCGACGGAGCGCAGCCGGCGTTCCGCCTCCGCCATGCGGCCGGTGCGCGCCGGGGCCTCTACGAGGTTGAGCCGCGCCGCCGGGTGACCTGCCTCGGCCGCACGGCGCCACAGTGGCTCCGCCGCGTCCGCTCGGGGTTCAGGATGCGCCGCAGGCGGACGAGGGCCAGGGTGCCGCCGACGCCGAACGGGCCCTTCGGTGTGCGTCCGGCCGCGACATCCGCCTGTCGACCCGGACGCGCGAGGCACTCGGCGAGGCGATCGCCGCGGCTCGCGGTGGGTGAACCGCGGCCCTCCTCGCAGCCACGTCCTGCGTACCCGACGCCGTCCTCCGGTGGGACGTCACCGAGATCTGGACGAGGATGGCCGCATGGTGAAGGGTGTCGTGGTCGACGCGGTGAACGCCGTGCTGGCGAATCTGTGCCGTGAGTTCCGGGAACTGAACAGCGGGCACCTCGCCACGTACATTCCGCCTCTGGCGCGGGCGGATCCGGCGGACTTCGGCATCGCGCTGGCGAGTGCGTCCGGGCACCGCTACCAGGCGGGCGAGGCGGACAAACTCTTCACGATCCAGTCGGTGTCCAAACCGTTCGTCCTCGCGCTCGCGCTGAGCGAACTCGGCGCGGCCGAGGTCTTCCGCCGCGTGGGGGCCGAACCGAGTGGCGAGCCGTTCAACGCGATCAGTCTGGATCCGGAGACGGGCCGACCGGCGAACCCCATGATCAACGCAGGGGCCATCGCGACCACCGCCCTGGTGCCGGCCGCGGGCGTGGAGCAGCGCTTCTCGCGCATCCTGGAGACGCTGAGCGGCTTCGCCGGGCGGGCCCTGGACGTCGATGAGGAGGTCTACCGCGCCGAAGCAGCCACGGGCGACCGGAACATCGCCCTCGCGCACCTGATGCGCGCGGCAGGATCCCTCACGGGTGACCCGTCAGGAGCGCTCGACGTCTACTTCCGGCAGTGCGCGATCCGGGTCCATGCCGTCGACCTGGCGGTGATGGCCGCGACGCTCGCGAACGGCGGGGTCAATCCCGTCACCGGCGCGAGGGTCGTCCCGGAGCCGGTGACCGTGCAGGTCCTGGCCGTCATGGCGACATGCGGGATGTACGACGGTTCGGGCGACTGGCTGCTCCGCGTGGGGCTGCCGGCGAAGAGCGGCGTCTCCGGGGGCCTGGTGGCCGTCAGTCCGGGGCGATCCGGGATGGGCTGCTACAGCCCCCTCTTGGACGCCGCCGGAAACCCCGTCCGCGCGGTCGCTGCGCTGACCGTGATGTCGCAGGAGCTCGGGCTCCATCTGATGCACAACCCTCCGCCCGGCACGCCGACGATCATCGAGCCCGGCCCGGGCGAAGGACCCGGCGGGGCCGCGTGGTCACGGGCCGGAGGCGACACGGCGGCCGGCGATCGGCCCGCCTGGGTCTCGGCGCAGGGTGAACTCGACTTCACCGCCGCCGAACGGCTGGCCTACGCCCTGGCGGAGCGCCTGCCCGAGGCCGGCCACGGACGCGCCGTCATCGACCTCGTGCACGTCACGGCCGTCGACGCGGCCGCGGAGACCCTGATCCGCGCGGTCCTGGAACGCGTCACGGCCGGGGGCCACCTCGTGGGCCTCGTGGGCGAGGCCGCAGTGCCCTTCAGTACCCAAGGGGTCCTGCTCGCCTCACGATCCGCCGCGGCCGCGTGGTCGCGGCCGCCTTCGTGAGCAGGGCCTCGGGCCGATCAGGCCGCCCCGTGCTTCTTGAAGGAGGTGTCGTCCGTGGCCAGGGCCCAGATCACGACGATCGAGATGGCCATCGAGAAGAGCGCCCACCACGTGTGATACGGCAGGAACAGGAACTGGGCGACGGTGTTCAGGCCGGCCAGCGTGATGCCGCCCATCCGTCCCCACTCGGAGCCCATGAGGATTCCGGTGCCGGCGAGGCCGACGAGGATGCCGAGGACGACGTGGGTCCAGCCCCAGCTGGTCAGGTTGAACTCGAAGACGTAGTCGCCGACGGCGGCGTAGACGTCGTCCTTGGCGATGGCGGCGATGCCCTGGAGGATGTCGAGGATACCGATGACCGCCATGAGGACACCGGCGAACAGGGTTCCGCCTGCGGCGCCTCTGGTGCTCGCGTCGGGGCCGGGCGGGCGGGGTGCGGTGTTCTGGCTCATGGGGTCATCGTCCGGCCGTCGCTCCGGGAGCGATCGTTCAACTACTCCGTACGGGTGAACGGGGCGTGCGGACGCGCGGACGCTCTCGGTGGTGGGCCGACGCCCGCGCACCTCGTACGCCGGACCGGCGACGGAACGTCTGCCGGGCCCTGGCTGCTGCGCCAGGGCCCGGCAGGTCGGTCACCGCCTCGGTGGCGGCACCGTCAGTTGACGGTCCACCGCTGGAGCGACGTACCGGTGTCGGGCTGCTGGGTGACGGGGGCTCCGTCGGCGGCGGAGGCGGTGGTCAGGAGCAGCCCGCTCGCCGCTGAGGCGACGGTATAGGTGCCGGCGGACTGGCGGACGACGTTCCAGCGCTGGTTGGCACCCTTGGTGCAGGTCCACTGGATGACGCGCGCCCCCGCGCCGGTCGAGCCGCCCTCGACGTCGGCGCACAGCCCGGACTCGCTGTTCTTGAGCTCGTAGGTCCCGTCGGTCTGCTGGGTGAGGCTCCACTTCTGGTTGAGGCCGCCGGTCGGCGCCCAGGTGATGAGCCGGGTGCCGGCGGTGGTGCTGTGGTCGGGGTTGTCGAGTGCCTTGCCCGCGGCGGTGAGGGTGTGGACGCCGTCGAGGGAGGCCGTCACGGTCCAGGTGAACGTGGTCGTGCCGGTGGCGCTGCCGGAGGACGCGGTGACGGTGACCGTCGACGTGCCCGCCGTGGTGGGGGTGCCGGTGATCAGTCCTCCGGCGCTGATGCCGAGACCGGCGGGAAGGCCGGTGGCGGTGAAGGTCAAGGGCTTGCCGGCGGAGTCGGCGGCTTCGATCTGGAGGGACACGGGCTTGTTCAGGGTGGTGGCGCGGTTGCCGGGATGGGTGACCGTGACCGTCTCGGGGACCTGCGTGGTCGGGGTCAGTGTGAGGGCCTGCTCTCCCGCCGTCCGGGTGCCGCCGACCGCGTTGCCCGTGGTGTTGCTCCAGCTGCGGGTGGGCGTGGTCTCGGCGAAGCGGCCGGAGTCGGCGGAGAGGCCGATGACGAGGCCGCTGTAGCGGTTGACGATCTTGTACGTGCCGGTGGCGGTGCCGTCGGTGGGCGAGGTGCCCCGGAGGACGAACCACTGCTGTCCGACGGTGGGGCCGCCGGTCGGGGCGGCCGTGACGGTGGGCTTGGTGCCCCAGGCCCGCGTGGCGGTGGAGGTGGTGCCGACGCCGAGGAGCTGTCCGGAGGCGGAGTTGGCGATGCGGTACGAGCCGTCCCCGTTCGGGGTGAAGATCCACGACTCGAGGCCGGAACCGGTGGCGGCGGCGAGCGAGGTGGTGGCCGAACCGCCGGAGACCTGGGCCAGGACGCGGCCGCCGGCGCTGGAGACGCGGTACGCCTTGGTCGTGTCGACGGGGGCAGCGGGCTCGGTGGTGCCGATCGTCAGGTTGACGTACTCGCTGCCGGCGCCGCTGGAACAGCCGAAGGAGCAGTACGAGCGGAAGTTCTTGCCGACGATCCCGGAGCTGGTCTTGTTGCCGCTGTCGAGGAACCAGCGGTACCAGGACGCGTTCTTGTAGCTGCCGGTGTCCCCGAGGCGGAACCACTTCTGGGTGGCCAGGTTGTCGGTGGCATAGATCTCCTGGGAGGCGTTGCCGCTCTGGTCGACCGCCTGGGGCTGGCCGATGTACAGGCCGAGATGGGCGTTGTACGTGATGTCCATGACGAACAACGGCGACGTCGGGGGCGTCAGTCCGGCGGCCACCTGCTGGCTCACGGTGCCGCTGCTGGCCGGGTCGTACTCCTTCGACGGCGGGGTGTAGCCGGTCGTGCTGCCGGCGCCGACCGGGACCATGGTGCTCTCGCGGCCTCCGACGCCGGGCTCGGACCAGGCGCCGTCGTACCACTTCTGCCAGGAGCCGGGCGCCATCTTCGACGCGATCGGAGCCCGGGCGACGTGCCCGTAGAACGCGGCCCAGCCACCGCCCTTGTTCACGATCCGGGAGCCGTAGAAGGCGTAGAAGTAGCCGGACGCCGTGTCGACGAACAGGCGCTGGTCACCGGTGCCGTAGTGGTAGGTCTGCTGCGGGAAGGCTGCGGTGTCGCCGCGCTCGGTGCTGTAGTGCGAGGTGATGACGTGGTCCTTGATGGTCCACGTACGTCCCTGGTCCTTGGAGACGGCGTAGTCGATGCCGTCGTAGTGGACGCCGTCGCCGAAGGGCTGCGGGGTGAACTCGTTGTGCACGAGTCCGTACCAGTCGCCGGTGTCCGGGTCGACCCAGACACCGGCGAGGTCGCAGTAGTTGCGGTGCGCGTACGAACCGGTGGACGGCGCCTGGGTGGACTCCACGCCCGTCGGGCTGTTGTTGCAGCGCCAGGTGGTGTCGTTGTTGCGGTCGCTGGAGTTGGCCGGGTTCACCGCGTCGCTGAGGGCGCCGGACCGGGTGGCGGTGTCGAAGTCCGTTCCGGTGTAGAAGGTCCACTTGCGGGGGTCGCTCGCGCCGTACAGCGCGTGCGCCTGCTGGAAGTAGAAGGTGCCGTCCTTGTCGATGTACGTGCCGGCGGGGGTGTCGTCGGGGTGGGTCCACGAGCCCTTGGCACCGACGGTGACGGTGTAGGTGGCGGCGCTGGGTGCGGCGGCCGCCGTGGCCGCCGCCGACGCCATGGGCGTCGCCAGCGTGCTGCCGCCGGTGACGACCAGCGCGGCGGCGACGAGCGCCGCGGCCAGTCTGCTACGAGGAGTGCGCATGGTTCTCCCTGATCGGAGGAGCCGCGAGGGCGAGGGTGAGGGCTCGGGGTGCACGGCATGCGGCCGAGCGGCACTCAGACTCCTCGCACCTGCGTCACGGCTCATAGGGACGAATCGCCGAGGCGCTTGGACTTTCCGTCGGGACGCCGAGTCGTCGCCTCGCGCGTCGCCGAGCATCCCCCGCGGCACCGCGCATCCCTGCGCGCCGCTCTCTGCCCCGAGCGGGTCCGCCCCGCACGTACCGGTGGAGCGGGTCCGCCGACCGGCCCTGGCCGGGGCGTGCCGCGGGCCCGTACGGCTCCCGCTCTGCTAGGCAGGCAGATGCCCCGACCGGGTCTCCCGGCCCGGGCCCAGGGCCGGGGCGGGCGCGAGCTCGCCGCCGACAGCTCACCGCACCCAGGGAGATCCGCACGTGCCCACCCGCACCCGTGGCCGCCGCCCACGCATCGCACTGTCCGCCGCCGCCTTCACCGCCGCCGTGCTCGGCGCGACGCTGCTCCAGCCCGCGCAGGCCGCCGACGGCCACCCGACGCGGCACGACCCGCACCTGCAGCGGCAGCTCGACCGGCTCGTCGCCCAGGCGGACGGGCCGCCCGGGGTGATCGCCCTGCTCACGAGGGGCGACCGGACGCAGGTGTACACCGCGGGAGTCGGCGACATCACCACCGGCCGCCCGCCGCGCCCCGACGACCACATGCGGATCGCCAGCGCCGCCAAGGCGTTCAGCGGCGCCGTCGCCCTCCGGCTCGTCGATCAGGGCCGACTCTCCCTCGACGACACCATCGCCGACCTGCTTCCCGGCCAGCCCGCGGCCTGGGGCGCGGTGACGCTGCGCCAGCTCCTGGCGCACACCAGCGGCCTGCCCGACTACTCCGCCGCCCCCGAGTTCGTGGCCATCCTGACCGCCGACCCCCACCACGTCTTCGACCCGCGCCGGCTCCTCGACTTCGTCGCCGACAAGCCGTTGCTCTTCAGTCCCGGCTCGTTGTACGAGTACTCCAACTCCGACAACATCGCGGTGGCGCTCATGGCGGAGGCGGCGACCGGCCGCTCCTACGAGGACCTCCTCGAAGAGCTCGTGTACCGGCCCCTCGGCCTGCCCCGCACCAGCCTCCCGCTGGGCTACCGGCTCCCGCGGCCCTTCATCCACGGCTACGCCGTCGCCCCGCCGGCCGCGCCCGAGGACGTGAGCGAGGCCTTCGGCGCCTCCGGAGCCTGGGCCTCGGGCGGAATCGTCTCCACCCCCCGGGAGCTGGGCAGGTTCATCCGCGCCTACGCCGGACCCACGCTGCTCTCGCAGCAGACCCGTACGGCGCAACTCGCGTTCCGCCCCGGCGACTCCTCCGAGCCCCCGGGGCCCGGCACGAACGCCGCCGGGCTGGCGATCTTCCAGTACACCACCCGGTGCGGCGTGCTCTACGGCCACACCGGGAACACCGCCGGCTACACCCAACTCATGGCCGCCACCCCGGACGGCACCCGCTCCCTGACCTTCTCCATCAACACCCAGACCAGCCCTCGCATCAAGCCCGCCCTGCTGGCCCGGCTGCGCACCGTCCAGGAGGACTTCGCCTGCGCCCTCCTCAAGAACGGGTGAGGCGACCGGCGGCCGCGGCGGGGAGTGCGGTCAGGGCGGGGCCGTCTCCGGCCCGCCCTGCGACTGCGCCACCGCGGCGGCCGCCGTCATCCGGCTCCGACACATGAACCGCTGCGCGACCCAGCAGTAGACCCCTGACCACGGCACCGGGCACCGGCCGGCTTCGCGCGTTCCGACGCAGCCTCGCAGGGCCAGCGCATTCTCAAGGACAACGCCTCCTTCCAACAGCAGCATGCAATCCGCGTTTGCGTTTATAGCGCGCCTGCAATTATTGTGGCAGCACGTAAACAGCTTGATCAAGCAAACACGGAAGGATGGAGCCATGCCGCTCGCACTCCTCGCCCTGGCAGTCGGGGCATTCGGCATCGGCACGACCGAGTTCGTCGTCATGGGGCTGCTGCCCGAGATCGCCGGCGACTACGGCGTCTCGATCCCCACCGCCGGCCTGCTCGTCACCGGCTACGCGCTCGGCGTCGTCGTCGGCGCGCCCCTGCTGACCGTCCTCGGCAACAAGGTGAGCCGCAAGCGGATGCTCATGCTGCTCATGGGACTGTTCGTGGCCGGAAACATACTCTCCGCGATCGCGCCGAGCTTCGGACTGATGGTGACCGGCCGCGTGATCGCCTCGCTCGCCCACGGCTCGTTCTTCGGCATCGGGTCCGTCGTCGCCGCCGACCTCGTCGCCCCGGACAAGAAGGCCGGCGCCATCGCCACCATGTTCACCGGCCTCACCGTCGCCAACATCGTGGGCGTGCCGCTCGGCACCCTCATCGGGCAGGCGGTCGGCTGGCGCACCACCTTCGCGATCGTCGCCGCCCTCGGAGTGATCGGCCTGCTCGGCATCGCCAAGCTCGTCCCCGCCATGCCCCGTCCCGAGGGCACCCACCTGCGCCGGGAGCTGAAGGCGTTCCGCAACCCCCAGGTGCTGCTCGCGATGGCGATGACCGTGCTCGGCTTCGGCGGTGTCTTCGCCGCGATCACCTACATCGCACCGATGATGACCGAGGTCGCCGGCTACTCCGACGGCGCGGTCACCTGGCTGCTCGTCCTCTTCGGCGTCGGGATGTTCCTCGGCAACCTGCTCGGCGGCCGGTACGCCGACCGCGCGCTGATGCCCCTGCTGTACGCCGCCCTCGGCGGGCTCGTGATCGTCCTCGCCCTCTTCACCGCGGTCGCCCACGACAAGGTCCTCGCCGCGATCGCCATCTTCCTCGTCGGAGCGCTCGGCTTCGCCACCGTCCCGCCGCTGCAGAAGCGCGTCCTCGACCAGGCGCACGGCGCACCGACCCTGGCCTCCGCCGTCAACATCGGAGCCTTCAACCTCGGCAACGCGCTCGCCGCCTGGCTGGGCGGTCTCGTGATCGCCGCCGGCCTCGGCTACACCGCACCGAACTGGGTCGGCGCCGTCCTCGCCGGAGCCGCTCTCGGCCTCGCCCTCTGGTCGGCCGCGCTGGAGCGCCGGGCCCCCGCGAGCACCGAAGCCGCCGGCACCGAGGCCGTCGCCCGCATCCCTGTACACCACTGACCCCCTTCCCCGCCGCACACCACCCCAGGAGAATCGCCATGACCACCACCACCACCGCCGTCGTCCCGCTGACCACCCAGGACGCCGAGATCCTGCTCACCGCCGCCCGTCGCGCCGCCGAGGCCGCCGGGGTCACCGTCAGCGTCACCGTCCTCGACGCCGGCGGCCACCTCCTCGCCTTCCGCCGCGACGACCGCGCCGTACTGATCTCCGGCGAGACGAGCACCCGCAAGGCCTACACCGCCCTGCAGCTCGACGCCCCCACCGCCGACCTCGTCGACCTGGTCAAGCCGGACGGCCCCTTCCACTCCCTGACGACGGCCCTGGACCGCCCGCTCCTCTTCATCGCCGGCGGCGTCCCCGTCCACCGCGACGGCACCCTCATCGGCGCCATCGGTGTGGGCGGCGGCGCGCCCGAGCAGGACCACTCCTTCGCGGTCACGGCCACCGCGGCCCTCGCCTGATCCGTACCGGCGAGAAGCCCGCAACTCTCTCCGCGGGGACACCAGCGGAGAGACCCGCAGAGAGCCCGCTGAGAATCCGCAGCGCATCCGCAGAGAAAGCAGCTCACTCATGTCCCACCTCCCCACCGTCACGCTCAACAACGGCGTGGAGATCCCGCAGCTCGGCTTCGGTGTCTTCCAGGTCCCGGACGACGAGACGACCGCCGCCGTCGGCCACGCCCTCCGGGCCGGCTACCGCTCCTTGGACACAGCCGCCATCTACGGCAACGAGGCCGGCGTCGGACGGGCGCTCGCCGACTCCGGCATCGCCCGCGACGAGCTCTTCGTGACCACCAAGCTCTGGAACGCCGACCAGGGGTACGACTCCACCCTGCGGGCCTTCGACGACAGCCTCGCCAGGCTGGGCCTCGACCACGTGGACCTGTACCTGATCCACTGGCCGGCCCCGGCGCGTGATCTGTACGTCGACACCTGGCGCGCGATCGAGAAGCTGGTCGCCGACGGACGGGTCCGCGCGGCCGGAGTCTCCAACTTCCAGCCCGCGCACCTGAAGCGGCTGCTCGACAGCGGCGGCCTCGTGCCGGCCGTCAACCAGATCGAGCTCCACCCGGCGCTCCAGCAGCGGGAACTCCGCGAGCTGCACGCCGCCCACTCCATCGCCACCGAGGCGTGGAGCCCTCTCGCCCAGGGCGCCCTCCTCGCCGAGCCGGCCATCGTGGACATCGCCGCCCGGCACGGCAAGTCCCCCGCCCAGGTGGTGCTGCGCTGGCACCTCCAGCTCGGGAACGTCGTGATCCCGAAGTCCGTCACCCCCGCTCGTATCCGCGAGAACATCGACGTCTTCGACTTCGCCCTCTCCGCCGAGGAGATGACCGCGCTCGGCGCCCTCGACCGCGGACTGCGCACCGGGCCGGACCCCGACACCCTCGGCTGAGCCCGTACCGGGGCCGGATCTCCGTACGCCGTGCGCCCCGCTCCTACCCGGACACCGGGAAGGCAGCCTGGAAGGCGAGCCGGTGATCGGCGCCGTCTCCGATGCGTCCGAGGAGGTCGTCGAGTGCGAGGTACTCCTCCCAGCGCTCTCTGCCCGACGCCCGCGTCAGCCGCGTGAGGACCAGGTCTTCGAGCTCCGGGACGCGCTTGTTCTTCCAGACCTTGTCGGCCGTGCTCACCAGCAGGTCGTCGAGCGTCACGTCGGGAGCCGTCCAGGAGGCGTGGGTCCCGGCGAAGCGGGCCAGGTCCGGGCTGAACCCGTGGGCAAGGAGGAGTTCCCGCCCTGCCTCCTCGTGCGCCGAGCCGGGCCCGGACAGCTCGGCGACGTGGACGGTCTTGCCGATGTCGTGCGTGGCCGCTCCGAAGAGAACGGCCGCGCGGTTCACGTCGAGGCCCGGACGGTGCCGCTCCAGCCAGTCGACCAGGTGGACCGCCACGTCGTGAACCGCCCGCAGGTGGGCGGCCAACCGCGGCGGCGCGGCGAGGGACTGGAGGAGCTCCGCCACCGGGGGCGGGAGCGGCCGAAGGGGTGGATCGGCCGGCGTGTGCAGGGCCCGGAGGAGACTGTCTGACGGTGTCACCGGATCAGGCTACTGACGCACCGGCACCACCGCACCGCCACCAACCGCCGAGAACAGGAAGCGACTTCATGACCGACAAGCTGACCGTGGGTGTCCTGGGCACCGGGATCATGGGCGCCGCGATGGCCCGCAGCCTCCTCCGGGCCGGACTCGGCGTCCGGGTCTGGAACCGTACCCGAGCCAAGGCCGAGCCCCTCGCCGCGGACGGCGCGTACGTCGCCGGCACCCCCGACGAGGCCGTACGGGGCGCGGACGTCGTGCTCACCGTGCTCCACGACGGTCCCGCCGTGCTCCGGACCATGCGGGAGGCCGCGCCCGGGCTGCGGCCGGGCACCGCCTGGGTGCAGTCCACGACCGCGGGGATCGAGGAGGTGGGCGAGCTGGCCGGCCTCGCGCGCGAGCACGGGCTGGTCTTCTTCGACGCGCCCGTCCTCGGAACGCGCGCGCCTGCCGAGGCAGGGCAGTTGGTCGTCCTGGCCGCGGGGCCGAGCGAGGGCCGGCAGGCCGTCGCGCCCGTCCTGGCGGCCGTCGGCTCCCGCACCGTGTGGACCGGCGAGGACGGTGGGGACGCCGCGGCCACGCGCCTGAAGCTCGTGGCCAACAGCTGGGTCCTCGCCGCCACCAACGCGACCGGCGAGGTCCTGGCCCTGTCCAAGGCCCTCGGTGTGGATCCCCGGAGCTTCTTCGACGTCATCGCGGGCGGGCCCCTCGACATGGGCTATCTGCACGCCAAGGCCGCGCTCGTCCTGGAGGACCGGCTGTCGCCCGCCAGCTTCGCGGTGACCACGGCCGAGAAGGACGCCCGGCTGATCGTCGATGCCGGACTCCGGCACGGCGTACGCCTCGACGTGGCCGCGGCCGGCGCCGAACGCTTCGCCCGCGCCGCCGCGCAGGGCCACGGCGAGGAGGACATGGCCGCCGCCTACTTCGCCAGCTTCGAGGAGGAGGGGCAGGAGGGACAGGAGGGGTAGGGGTCGGCGTGGGTGGAGCCGTTCCCCGTGCGGGGGCGAGGGCCGCGGCCCGCGCCCCTATGCCCGGACCGTGCGCAGCGCGCCGTCCGTACGGAGGTCGGCGAGCGTCGGGTAGCCGTCGACGGCCATGATCAGGTCGGCCTCGGCGAGGAGGGCGCGGAGGACGTGCACGATGCCGTCGGTGCCGCCGAGGGCGAGTCCGTACGCGTACGGGCGCCCGACCCCCACCGCCGTGGCGCCGAGGGCGAGCGCCTTGATGACGTCGGCGCCGCTGCGGACCCCCGAGTCGAAGAGCACGGGGAGTCCGTCGGCGGCGGCGACCACCTCCGGCAGGGCGTCCAGGGCGGGCAGACCCCCGTTGGCCTGGCGGCCGCCGTGGTTGGAGCAGTAGATGCCGTCCACGCCGCCGTCCCTCGCGCGGCGGACGTCCTCGGGGTGGCAGATGCCCTTGAGGACGATCGGCAGGTCGGTGAGCGAGCGGAGCCACGCCAGGTCGTCCCAGACGAGCGGCTTGCCGAAGACGCCCACCCACTCCAGGACGGCGGCGCGCGGGTCCTCCTCCGGGCTCTTGGCCAGGCGGGCGCGGAAGACCGGGTCGGAGGTGTAGTTCGCGAGTGCGTGTCCGCGCAGCTGGGGGAAGTTGCCGGTGGCGAGGTCACGGGGCCGCCAGCCGGTGATCCAGGTGTCGAGCGTGACGACGATGCCCTTGAATCCGGCGGCCTCGGCACGGCGTACGAGGCTCTCCGCGAGGTCGCGGTCGGTGGGCGTGTACAGCTGGAAGAAGCCCGGTGTGTCGCCGAACTCGGCGGTGACGTCCTCCATCGGGTCGACGGTGAGCGTGGAGGCGATCATCGGCACGCCGGTACGGGCGGCGGCGCGGGCGGTCGCCAGGTCGCCGTGCCCGTCCTGGGCACAGAGGCCGATCACGCCGACCGGCGCCATGAACAGCGGGGACGGCAGTTTCAGCCCGAACAGGTCGACGGACAGGTCGCGCTGGGCCGCGCCGACCATCATGCGCGGCACGAGCCCCCAGCCGCGGAAGGCCGTGACGTTGGCCTCCTGGGTGGACTCGTCACCCGCGCCGCCCGCCACGTACGACCACAGCGAGGGCGGGAGCGCGGCCCGCGCCCTCGACTCCAGTTCGGCGAAGGTCATCGGCTGGGTGGGCAGGACGCCGAAGAGCCCGTCGAAGTAGATCTCGTGCTGGTAGTCGCCGTAGTGCTGGGGCATGGGGTGACGTGTCCCTTCCGGTTCCTGTCGACGCGCTCGGGGCGCCCCGCCGCGGTGGCCACCATCGTGCCCGCCCCGTGCGCCCGTGACCATGGAACGGCGGCCGGGAATGTACGGGAGCGGGGGGGGGCGGGAGCGGGGGCCGGCCGATCGTCAGGAGCGCGACGCGGTCCTGCACCCGCCGCCGGGGCTTCCCGTCCCACCGAAAATCGACGTGCTGCGGTCGTACGGGTCGACGGTCTCGCCCTCGGCCGAACCGCTGTCCGCCCCCCGGGTGCCGAACTCCGGGGTGAAGTAGCCGGTGTGGGTGTCGCAGCCGCCGTTGGTCATGTCGACCTTGTACGAGACGAGGGAGAGGGTTCCCGCCTTGGTGATGATCTTCGAGGGGTCGTCCCAGTTCACCACGACCTCGCGCCGTGCGATCGTGCGTACGACCTCGTCGCCGCCGGCCCCGGCCCGTACCACCGGGTAGACGTAGGTGACGTCGGTGGTCACCTGAAGGGCGCCGCGATCGCCCTCCCGGAACGTCATCCGGCCCCGGGTCTTGACGACGTCGCCGGCCAGGCGCGCGTACGACGTGTCGAAGCGGCTGAAGAGGAGGAGCGGGTCGTTCTCCTCCGTCGGCGTGCCGAACGCGACGGCCAGGTAGTCCTTGACGTCCTTCTGGTGCGGGTTGATCAGGGCGATCGCCTCGGCGGGACGCTCGCCGCGCAGCACGGCCGGGTCCAGGCTGGTCGCGACGAGGAAGTCGCGCGTCTGCCGGAGTGCCTTCTCCACCTGTTCCTTGCTCATCCACCCGGTCGCCCGTGCGGCGGGGACGGTGATCCCGGCCGCGCCGTCCGCCCAGCGCACGGCGGGCGAGCCCCTGAACGGCTCGGCGAGCGTGGGACGTTCGGCCGGCTCCACGGGCGGCGCGTCGGTCGGACGTGCCGACTCCTGGGCGAGCGGAGGTCCGGACGCCCCGTCCCCGCCTGACGCGCCGATCATGTTCCACGGGTCGAACGCCGCGACCAGCAGCGCCACGGCGGCGAGCAGCCCGACCAGGTACCAGCCCTTCGTGCGCCGGGCGGGGGCGGCGGGCGTGTACGCGCGCCAACCGTCGTTGCCCGCAGGCTGGTCGCGCAGCCGCTCCGTCACGACCCGCGCCCGCGCGGACGGCTCCTTGGGCGCGTCCGCGACACCTTCCACGGAATCCCGCAGGAACTGCTCCCAAACGTCGTCCGGTACGGACGAATCGCCCCGGTCCCCACCCGATGTCACACGCGCTCCTCGCATCGCACACGCCCGATCGGGCGGCCCACCCCCGGGGCAGTCGCATGATCCCATGGCGGACTTCGGGGTGTCGCGGCAGCTCAGGGGCCCACGGGACCCGGCCGTGCGCGCGCACGGCGGCGCGGGCGATGCCGGCTGAAGCCTGCCCGGCGGATCAGGAGCGGCCCCGGCCACGATCCTCGCCCCCCGCCTCCGCGGATCCCTCGGCCCCGTGGACTTCGGCGACCGCCAGCAGTGTGCGTACCGCGCGCACCGCCTCAACCAGGTCGGGGGTCGTGCGGACGGCGGAGGCCAGGGAGTTGCTCATGGGCCGAGCCCAGGCGCGGGCCTGCTCCCTTCGCCTGTGAATATGCGCGCATGCGGCGGGCGACGTCGGTGGGGGCACGATGCCGCCGGTCGAGGGCGCCCGCAGGCCTCCTCGGCCCGCTAGGGTCGCCGTCGTGATGGTGGGCAGCGAAGAGACCCGGCTCGTGATCCTGCGCGGCAACAGCGCCTCGGGGAAGTCGAGCGCCGCGGCCGGCCTCCGCGAGGAGTTCGGCCGCGGCCTGGCCGTGGTCGGCCAGGACAACCTCCGTCGGGGCGTCCTGCGCGAGCGGGACCGCCCCGGCGCCGCGAACATCGGCCTCATCGACGTGACGGCCCGCTACGCCCTGGACGCCGGGTATCACGTCGTCGTCGAGGGCATCCTGTACGCCGACCACTACGGCGCGATGCTCGCCCGGCTGCGCGCCGACCACCGCGGCCCGACCCACGGCTACTACCTGGACGTGCCGTTCGCGGAGACCGTGGCCCGCCACGCCACCAAGCCTCAGTCGGCCACGTACGGCGAGCTGGAGATGCGTTCCTGGTACCGGGAGCGCGATCTGCTGCCCGGCGGCGTCGAGACCGTCATCGGAGCGGACAGCTCTCTGGCCGAGACCGTCGAGCGCATCATGCGTGACACGGGTCTCGCCGGCCTCCCTCCGCTTGAGCCCTGACCGGGACGAGGGCGACGGCAGCGGGGGCGGGGGGACTCAGGAGGTCTGGGGATTCCGCGTGGGACCCGCCGGACGAGGCGGGCCCCCGGTGGTCGTCGTGGGAAGGGGAAGGGTTGCCGACGCTCGCGCGACGGTGGTGCTCGTGGCGCGAGTTCAGGTGGTGGGAGCGGGCCAGGGGACGTCTGTCTCGACGGCGATGGTGTAGTCGACTCCGGGGACGGAGAAGCCGTAGAGGCGGCGGACCTCGTCGCTGAACCAGTCGAGGTCGGCGAGTTCGGTGATGGTGTCGCTGGTGGCGCTGCTCCAGCGTTCGGCGACGGCGTTCTGCACGGCGGGGTCGAGTTCCCAGGTGTCGAGACGGACCCGGTCCTCGTCGTCGACGTCGAGGGGGCGGGTGCCGGTCAACCGGTCCCACAGCTCCACCAGTTGACCGATCGGGGCCGTCATGGCGTCGCCGAGGACGCCGCGCAGCAGCCCGACGTACAGGGCGATGCCGGGGATGGCGGTGGAGGACTGGGTGACGGCGGCGGCGTTGACCGAGGTCACGGCCCGACCGCCCAGGGTCTTGCCGAGGCGCTCGTCCAACGTGCGTGCGGTGGCTTCCAGATGGGCCTTCGCCGCGCCGATGGTGCCCTGCCGATAGATCGCCGCGGTGAGCGGCGAGCCGATGTAGGACAGGGCGGCTGTGGTGAAGCCGTCGGCGAGCAGGGACCGGTCGGCCAGGAAGGTGATCCAGCGCTCCCAGTCGGCGCCGCCCATCACCGCCACGGTCTGCTCGATGTCGTCGCCCTCGGCCGGCGCCGTGGTGACGTCCTTGACCTCCGGGGCGCCGTGCTCGTCGAAGACGAGGGTTTTGGTGGTGTGGGGCGCGCCGACCGGCTTGAGGACCGAGGAGTACACCTCGCCGGTGTCCGGGTCGGTGCGACGAGGCGCGGCCACCGAGTAGATCAGGTGGTCGAGTCGTCCCCCGAACCGCTCTGTCAGGAGGTCGGCGACCTGCTCCTTCATCGTGTCGCTGAACGCGTCGCCGTTGAGGAAGACCATGTCCCGCCCGTGCTGTCGGGCGAGCCGTGCGGTGGCGGCGGTGCGATACCAGCCGGCCGTACCCGTGCGGCGCGCGGGCGCCTTCTCGAAGCACACGCCGATGCCACGGATGCCGACGCGGGCCAGGCCCGCGATCGTCGCGGCCAGGCCGTACCCGGCGGACGAGCCGATGACCAGAGCCACCGGCCCTTCGCCCCCGGCGGCGGCCGGGGCGGGAACCGCCTGCCACATCTCGTCCACCAGCTGTCGGCAGCCGCCGGGGTGGGAGTCGAGGAACAGAAAGCCCCGGCTCTTGGGCGTGATGACGCGTTCGCTCACGTGTGGTGTCCCAGGTGTCGATACGGACGAGGCCGCGGCGGCGGCCTCGTCCCGCAAGTCTGCTGCCGCGCGGACGAGCTCGGTGATCTTGACCCGGTACAACGATGCCCGGCCGGACTTGGAGGGTTCCGCCGACTCCGGCGGGCCGGCGGCAGCCGGGGTCGGCAGACATGGACCGGGCTGCCGGCCGCGCGCCGCCGGGGATTCAGGGCTCCGTCAGGTCAGGCGTACGGGTCGAAGGGGATGCCCGCCGGCTTGGCCTTGGCCAGATGGGGGGCGAAGTTGCCGTCCTTCAGGCCGAACACCGCGCTGCCGAAGTCGGCCTGGCTGAGCTTGTCGCGCAGGCCGGGCGGGTAGCCGTTCCAGCCGACCAGGCTCGGGAACTGCCAGCTGTGCTGGTGGTTCTCCGGCGGCTCGTCGTTGGAGTTGGCGGGTCGGAAGCAGTGCGTGCCGATGCCGTCCTTGTGGTAGACGACCTTCGGGTGGGTGCCGTCCCAGCGGATCGCGTCCCGGCCGTAGGTGTTGAAATTGCCGTGGGCGGACGTGGAGACGTACTGCGCCTGGTTGTTCTGCACCCAGACCACGACGTGTTCCCAGTCGTGGCGGTGTCCCCCGAGGCCGCTGCCGATGATGGCCTGGTCCTTCTCGAAGTACAGGCCGTAGAGGATCGCGCACCAGCCGTTGTTGCACTTGGCGCGGGAGTAGCCGTTGGTCTGGGTGAGGTCCCAGGAGTCACGGCACTGGCCGTTGAGGGCGCCGGAGGGGTTGAGCCCGCCGTTGATGGTGCCGTCGGGTCCGATCGCGGCGGTGGAGTAGCAGCCGTCCGTGTCGTAGTCGTAGGCCGGCTGGAAGGTCTGCTCCAGGCCGTCGGCGTCGGCCGGGAGCGGAGGAGGCGGTGCGGCGAACGCACTGCCGGGCAGGGCGATGATCATCGTGAGGGCGGCGGCGAGGGCGAGCGCGCCCCTGGTGGCGTACACCTGTGTCTTCACTGTGTCCCCTGGGTCGGGCGGCATGATTCGACAGGCGACATCTTGGCATGGACAGCTCATACAGAGTGAGGCTCGATCATGAACTCGGCGCGACGCGACCGCGACCGATCACCCCACCGCTCCGGCCGACACGGAGCCGCCGTCGACCGGAGCGCGACTCCGACCCGGCGCCTCGGGGACATCGAATAGACGAGACGTCTCGTCTCATTTAGAGTGGTCGTCATGACCACCACCGCGTCTCCCGCACACATCGCCATGTTCTCCATCGCCGCGCACGGCCACGTGAACCCGAGCCTGGAGGTGATACGTGAACTCGTCGCGCGTGGCCACCGCGTCAGCTACGCCATCCCCGCGTCGTTCGCCGAGAAGGTCGCCGAGACGGGTGCCACGCCCGTCGTCTACGCCTCGACCCTGCCGACCGACGACGACCCGGAGGCCTGGGGGACGGAACTGATCGACAACATCGAACCCTTCCTGAACGATGCCGTGCAGGCCCTGCCGCAGCTCGCCGAGGCCTTCGACGGGGACGTGCCCGACCTCGTCCTCCACGACATCACCGCCTACCCGGCCCGCGTCCTCGCCCACGGCTGGGGCGTACCGGCGGTCTCGCTGTGGCCGAACCTCGTGCCGTGGGAGGGGTACGAGGAGGAGGTCGCCGAGCCGATGTTCGCCGAGCTCAAGGCGTCACCGCGCGGCAAGGCGTACTACGCGCGGTTCGAGGCCTGGCTCGCCGAGCACGGGCTCGACACCGACCCGGACAGGTTCGTCGCCCGCCCCCGCCGCGCGCTCGTCCTCATCCCGAAGGCACTGCAGCCGCAGGCCGACCGGGTCGACGAGTCCGTCTACACCTTCGTCGGCGCCTGCCAGGGCGAGCGCGCCGAGCAGGGCGGCTGGGAGCGGCCGGCGGACGCGGAGAAGGTGGTCCTGGTCTCCCTCGGCTCCGCGTTCACCAAGCTGCCCGGTTTCTACCGGGACTGCGTGGCGGCGTTCGCCGGGCTCCCCGGCTGGCACGTCGTCCTCCAGATCGGGAAGTTCGTGGACCCCGCCGAGCTCGGGGATGTGCCGGCCAACGTCGAAGTGCGTTCCTGGATACCCCAGTTGGCGATCCTGCGGCAGGCCGACGCGTTCGTGACCCACGCGGGTGCGGGAGGCAGTCAGGAGGGCCTGGCGACGGCCACGCCCATGGTGGCCGTTCCGCAGGCCGTCGACCAGTTCGGGAACGCCGACATGCTCCAGGCGCTGGGCGTGGCGCGGCACCTGCCGATGGACGAGGTCACCCCGGAGCGGCTGCGGAAGGACGTGCTCGCGCTCCTCGACGACCCCGAAGTGGCCCGCCGCGCCCGGGAGATCCAGGAGTCGATGGCCCGGGAGGGCGGCACGAGCCGGGCCGCCGACCTGATCGAGGCCGAGCTCGCGGGGGCGTGATCGAGGGAGGGGGACCGCGGGGGCGTGATCGGGGGCGTCATCGGGGGGGGGAGCTTGACCGGGGCGACCCGTCAGCCCTCGTACGGGGAGACCGTACGAGGGCTCCATGCGGAGAAGCCGTACAGGGAGACCGTACGAGGGCTTCGTCCGGGTCAGACCACCGCGCCCGAGCGGTCCCGGTCCGCACCGGCACCGGCCGCCCGCTGCCGCCTGCCGGAGCCGGAGCCGGAGCCCGACGCGGCGGCCGGCGCCGGGTTCCTGGTCTCCAGGGCCACGGCCAACGGCATCGCCGTGAACACCGTGGACGCCATGCCGAGCACGACTCCGGCGAGCAGCGCGACGGAGAAGTCCGTGAGCGAGTCGCCGCCCAGGACGGCGAGCGCCACCAGGACGAACAGCGCGCCCATGCCGGTGTTGACCGTACGGGGCAAGGTCTGCGCGACGGCCCGGTCGGCGAGGTCCGCGAGCGGGACACCCCCACCGCGCCGCCGCAGCTCCCGCAGCCGGTCGAGGACGACCACCGAGTCGTTGACCGAGTAGCCGACGACCGTCAGGAGAGCGGCGAGGAAGACGCTGTCCACCGGCTTGCCCAGCCAGGCGAACAGGCCGATCACGAGCAGCACGTCCTGAGTCATGGCGGCCACCGCCGCCGTCGCGTACGTCCAGCGGAACCGCACGGTCAGATAGAGGAGTTGGGCCGCGACCGCGAGTCCGAGCGCGAGCAGGGCGTGGGTGCGCAGCTCGCCTCCCAGGCTGGGGCCGATCAGGTCGTCGCGCTCCACCTCCACCGGGCCCGCGACCCGGGTGAGGGCCTCCCGGATCTCCCGCTGTTCACCGTCCCCGCTCTCCCGGACGCGTACCGACACGTCGCTGTCGCCGGTCGTCCGGACGACGGCGTCGGGGAAGCCCGCCTTCGCGATCGCCGCGCGCGCCGCGTCCGCGTCGACGGGCCGCTCCGCCGTGTACTGGACGACCCGGCCGCCGGTGAACTCGACGCCGAACTCCACGCCCCGGACGCCGATTCCGGCGAGGGCCACCATCAGGAGCCCGGCGCAGGAGAGCAGCCAGCGGCGCCGGTGGGCCATCAGGCGCGGCACCCGGCGGGTCAGCCGGGTGCGCAGCCGGCCGAGTCCCGCCATGCCGGTGACCGCCGGTCGTCGGCGGACGGCGGGCAGGCGCAGGGTGAGGTCGGCGAGGAGGCGGGTGATGACCATCGCGGTGAGGAGGGAGGTCACGACGCCGATCGCGAGGGTCACGCCGAAGCCCTTGACGGGGCCGGTGGCGAAGACGAACAGCAGGCCGGCCGCGAGCAGGGTGGTGACATGGGAGTCCGCGACGGCGCTCCACACCTTGCCGAACGCCGTCGTCAGCGGCCGCCGCAGATCGCGCCCGGTCGTGGCCCGGCCCAGTGCCGCGTACTCCTCCCTCGCGCGTTCGAAGACGAGGACGTTCGCGTCGACGGCGATGCCGATGGCGAGGACGAATCCGGCGAGGCCGGGGAGGGTGAGCGTGGCGCCGATGGCGACCACCGCGGCGTACGAGATCAGCCCGTAGAGGAGGAGCGCGGCGGTCGCGAGGACGCCGAGGAGCCGGTAGACCACCATCACGAAGAGCCCGGTGCAGGCGAGGCCGATCACGGCGGCCCAGGCGCTGGCCCGGATCGCCTCGGCGCCGAGCGTCGGTCCGACGGTGCTCTGCTCGATCATCGTGACGGGGACCGGCAGGGCGCCGCCCTGGACGAGGGCGGCGAGGTCGCGGGCGTCCCGCGCGGAGAATCCGCCGGTGATCTGCGCGGAGCCGCCGCCGATGCCCGAGCCGCACGGGACGCCGGTCTGCATGGCGGGCGCGGACACGACGCGGTCGTCGAGGACGATCGCGACCCTGCGGGCCGGGTCTCCCGGCGCCGCGCAGGCGGCGTCGCCGGTCAGCCGGGCCCAGGTGTCGGCGGCGCGGTCGCGGAAGGAGAGGTCGACGGTCCAGCCGCGGCCGCTCGTGGTGTCGAGCACGGCCTCGGCGCTCTTGACGCCGTCGCCGGTGAGGGCGGGTGCGGCGAGGTCGAGGTAGCGGCCGGGTGCGTCGGGGTCGGCGAGGACGCGCGCCGTCCCGCTCTTCGCGGCCGGTCCGGCGGCGGACCCGGCCGAGCCGTCCGAGGAGCTCGAAGTGCCCGAGCCTCCCGAGGTGTCCGGCCCGGCGGGACCGGCCGGGCGCCGCGCCTCGCCGGTGACGGCGTGGAAGGTGAGCTGGGCGGTACGGCCGATGACCTCGGCGGCCTGGCGCGGGTCGCGGAGTCCGGGGAGTTCGACGACGATGCGGCGTTCGCCGGAGCGGGCGAGCGAGGGTTCGGCGACGCCGAGCCCGTCGACGCGCTTGCGGAGCACCTCAAGGGCGCGGTCGGTGGCCGAGGCGTCGGCGCGGGCGGTGGGCCCGTCCTCGGTCTGGAGGACGATACGGGTCCCGCCTCGGAGGTCGAGTCCGAGGCGGGGCGGGGTGGTCAGGGTGATCCAGAGGGACAGTGCGACGACGGCGAGCGCGAGCAGCGCACGCCAGAACGTGGAACGAGAGGACACGGTTACTCCACGGGCGGCGCACGGCGACGGCACGCGTCCACGCGGAAGGTGGAAGCGCGCGCCGGCCGTGCCGGACGTACGGGTGGATACGCGTCGTGGACCGGTCCGAGGGCATGCCGATGGCCCGGACGGCGACGCGGAGGAACGTCAGCTGTGCCGGGTGGAGGGAGGGCCGCGAGGGGCCCGCGGGTCGTGGGCCGTGCCGGGCGGTGCGCGCTCCCGGCGGGGATCGCCGACGAGCACTCCGCGCGCCGGCGGCGAGAGGTCGGCGGGAACGGTGACCGTGCCCGCGGGCGTGACGGGGATCCGTGCGGGATTCTCGACGGCGGCGGGGAGCCGTACGACGGCGGTGGGCGCGAAGTGCGGCTCGGGAGCCGAGGCGCGGGGTCCGGCGCCGTGGGACGCGGCGGGCGCCACGGTCCTGGTCGGAGCCGGGCCGGCCGCGGCGGTGTGGTCCGCCGGCTGCGCCGTCGAGGCGGGCAGGACGAGGAGGGACCAGACCGCGCAGAGCATCGCGGGCAGGAGGGCCACGAACTGTCGCGTCGAACGTCCCACCGTCGCCCCCTCCCCCGCTGAGCCTGTCCCCGGTCCCGACCGTCGGTTCATCAGAGTAGTCCGCCCCGCGAGGCCACCCGCCACCGCGCCCCGCACTCAGGCCCTTTGGGTACGGGAGCTGAGTACGCGTGCTCAGGCGAGGGAACGCCCGGTCTCGCACGATGAGTGGGTCAGCGCTCGTCCTCGGAGCCAGGGGGCCCTTCGTGCTCAGCCGTCTCGCCGCCCGCGTCGTCCCGTTCTTCGGGCGACTGACCGTCACCGCCGATCCCGAGGCACGCCTCGAACCCGGCAGCATCCTGGTCGTGAACCACACCTCGACGGCCGACCCGGCACTCGTCCTCGCCGCGCTCCGCAAGCGGCTCGCCGTCGAGCCGGTGCTGCTCGCCACCGCGGGTCTGTGGCGGATCCCCCTGCTCGGCCGGGCCCTGACCCGCGAGGGCCATGTGCCCGTCCACCGCGGCTCGGCCCACGCTGCCGCCGCCCTCGACCACGCGGCGGTGGCGCTCGCCTCGGGGCGGCACGTGATGCTGTACGCGGAGGGCCGCATCCCGACGCGTCCGGACTCCGCCGAGAACCCGCCGGAGGCGTTCCGTACGGGGCTCGCGCGGCTCGCCGAGGCCACGGGGCGGCCGGTCGTGCCGATCGGTCAGGCGGGTGCCCGTCGGATCACCTCGGGCGGGCGCGTGAAGCAGATCGCCGGGGTGCTCACCGCACCGGTCCGGAGGCCGTGTCTGCATGTCCACATCGGGGCGCCGCTGCGACTGCCCGCCGATGTGACCGCCGCTACGGAACTGGCCCACGGTGCCGTCACGGCGGCGTGGCGGACGGCGGCCGGGGCGCTCGGCGAGGCTGCGGCGACGTCGGACCGACGGCCCTGAGCGGGGTCGCGGGGCCGGGACGGAAGGGGCGCAGGGCCCGGCGGAGGACCCGGCGTTCACCTCCGGGACCCCCGAGAGTGGTTCCGAGGACTCCCGCTGTTGCCGAACAGCGCTCTACCATGCGGTTGTTGTGCGTGAGCACGCACAACGGGCGTCAGGGGGAGGCGCGATGGCGGTACGACCCGTACGACAGGTACGAGCGCAGGACCGGATACCGGACGAGATGCCGGGCCGGCTCCCGCGGGATCTGCCCGGTGGGGTGGAGCTGTACCACCTGAGGCCCGACGGCGGCATTCTGCTCGCCGACCGGGAGGGCAGCCGGGAGCTCGGACCCGAGCGGGAGTTCCTGCGGTTCATCGACGACGGGCAGTTCGCCCACTATCTGGTCGGGGACGCGGCGACCTCGCCCGAGCGGCCGTCGAACGCCACCGTGAAACTCGGGGTCGTGGGCCCGCGCAGCGCCTTCACCCCGCACGCGCACGGCGGCGAGCACTTCGTCCTCAGCCTCGGTCATGCCGCCTGCGGGCTGTACGACGAGGGTCGCGGGCGCGTCACCGACGTCCCGCTCGCGCCGGGCATGCTGATCCGGATCCCGGAGATGATGCCGCACTCCTTCGCCAACCGCGGCGACTCCCCGCTGACGATCCTCGCCGCGAACACCGGCTACGGGATCGACCACGAGGACTACGCGATCACCGCGGCCGAGGCCGAGCGGCGGGCCGAGTACCCCGGCGGCTCCCTCGCCGGCGGCCGGACCGCGCTGGCCGCCGGGCCGTTCACGGACTACCGGACCCTGGCCACCGAGCTCCGCGACATCGAGCGCGCCCAGCGGGTCCACGGCATCGCCGCCACCACGGTCCGCGAGCGGCTCGCCGCCCGGCTGCGCCGGGTGGCCGCCGCACTGGAGGTGCCCAGGTGATCTGTCCGCACTGCGAACGCAACCTGCTCCGCAAGGAGCGCACCGGCAACCGCTGCACCCACTGCAAGCGCTCCTACGCGCTGGACCCCAAGACCAACCCGCTCCGTCTCAACGACCTCCGGGTACGCCGGATCGCCACCGCCCTCACCGACGGGGGCAGGATCGGGATCGTCCCCGACCAGCTCTGGTACGCCCTCTCCCGCAAGCGTCTCCGGGACAGCGAGTTCGGGCAGGGCTGCATGGGCGGGGCGTTCGTGGTGGCCGGCTTCGTCACCGTCATCGCCTTCTTCGCCGAGACACCCGTCCTGCTCCTCGGTTCCGCCGCTCTGCTGCTCATCGGCCTGGGCGTCATCGTGGCCCGCGCCCTGGGCGCGGGCAAGGGCGTCCCGCCGGTCGTCCGGGAGGGCTTCCCCGCGCTGGTGCTCTCCCCGTGGCGGTCGGTGTACGGGGCGCTGCCGCCCGGTGTGCTCGACACGCCGGGGTCCGGCGGCGGCACGTCGGCCCCGGCGGGCGCGGCCGGCACGACCGGGGTGCTGGTCTGCCCCGACCGCGCCGTCGTCGCGTTCCTCGTCGCCGACGGGCTGCCCGCCCGCCACGGCCTCGCGGTGGTCCGGTCGGCCGCGGAGGCGGCGGCCGTCCCGTCGAAGGGTCCGGTGCTCGTGCTCCGCGACGCCGACGCGGACGGCGAACTGCTCGTCCGAGGCCTCCGGGACGCCCTGCCGGGCCGGACGGTGATCGACGTGGGACCGCCGCTGCGCACCGTGCGGGCCCTGCCCCAGGCCGTTCCCTACCGGGACCCGCGGCGGAAGCCGAGCCCCGCGGACATGCGGATCCTCACCGCGCTGGGGACGTACACCCCCGAGGAGCTGAAGTGGCTCGGGCAGGGCTGGCGGTTCCCGCTCGTCGGACTGCCGCCGGCCCGGCTGCTCGCGGTCGTCGACCGGGTCGCCGGGCAGGTGTCGCGCCGGGTCGACCCCGAGCGGCGGCGCGCCGCGGACCTGGGGTTCCTCACCTGGCCCGAGCCGGCCGGACCTGAGCCGGTGGGTGGCCCGTGACCTGCCCGCACTGCTTCCGCCGGCTGGCGGGCAAGGAACGGACCGGGCAGCGGTGCGCGCACTGCGCCGAGCGGTTCGCGCTGGACCCCAGGATCCACGGCCGGGGCATGCACGACGTGCGGATCAAGCGCGTCGTCGCGGAGGCCTCCGGCGGCGGACGTCTGTACATCACCGTCACCCAGCTCTGGTACCTCGCGCGTACTTCCAGCAGTGCCTGGGGCGCGACACCCGGACGTGGGATCCGGCCCTCCGTCCGCTGGCTGGTCGCCCTGCCCGTCGCCCTGCTGCTCCTCCTCGTGGGCGGCCTCACCCCGGGCGTGCCGGGGGCGGTCGGGGTGACCGCCGCCGTCGCCGTGGTGGTGACCGCCTCGCTCATGCGCCACAGGCCCGCGCGGCCCGCGTGGTCGAGCATCACGCCCTCGGAGTCCGCGTTCCGCGACATGATGAACGGCCCGTGGCAGGCCGCCTACCGGAAGCTGCCGCCGCGCGTCGTGGACGACGGCCCGCGCGGCACCGCCGTCCGCCGGTCACCGGTGGAACGGCCCGCGGTCGTCATCCTCTGCACCGACCACGCGGTCGCGGAGTTCCTCCGGGCCAACGACATCCCGGGGAAGCTCGCGGCGCGGCTCGTCGAGGCCGAACCGGCCGCCGCGCACGAGGCGGCGGCCGACCTGCCCGACGGGCTCCCGGTGGTGGTCCTCCACGACGCGAGCGCCCTGGGGGCGCTCCTCGCCCCGCTGCTGCGCCTCGCCCGCCCGGACGGGGTCGTGGTGGACGCCGGCCTGCCGGTCTCCGCGGTCCGTACGAGGCGGGGTGCCGTGCACCGCGTGTCCCCCGCCTCCACGGTCGACGCGGCCGCGCTCCGGTCCGTCGCGGGCCTGCCCGAGGAGGACGCCGAGTGGCTGGCCCAGGGGTACTGGAGCCCGCTCGCCGCCGTCCCGCCGCGCCGCCTGGAAGCGGTCGTCACGGCAGCCGTGGAACGAGCGTTGTCCGCCCGCCCCGCCGAACTCCGCTCCACCGACGGCTTCCTGACCTGGCCGGCCGAGACGCCGGCGCGGGCCGACGACGCACCGTCCCGTACGAAAGGCACCACGGCCGGATGAGCCAGCGACACCTCCCGCCCCCGCGCACCGGCCCGACCGCCGTGACCGGACAGCCCGCCGGTCGGCCCGCCGGGGTCAGCCGGGCCGCCAGTGCCGGTCAGGCCGCCCGTACCGGTGGTCGCCCCGTCCTCGGGTTCGCCGCCCGGACGACGGTCGGGGTGGCCGACCGGGCGATCACCGCGGCCGCGGCCCGCGCCGCGGCACCCGGCGGGCTGCGCTTCACCGAGCGCCAGCTGTACTACGAGACCTGCCGCGTCCTGAGCCCCGGCTCGGCGCTCCTGAGGGGCCGGGTGCCCGGCACCCCCGCCCCGGTCCTTCGGCTGCCCGTGTTCACCCGCGCCCTGGAGGCGCGCGGCCGGGAGACCGTACCGGGACTGCTTCCACCGCTGCCCGAGCCGGGCGCGCGGGTGCGGCCGTTCCCGTCGCACGAGCCGTCGGGGCCGGCCGAGTCGTCGGAGCCTGACCTCTACGACTACGGGCTGCCCCGGCTGCTGATGTGCCAGGACCGCTCGATCGCCGGGATGCTGCTCGCCAACCACGTCCATCTGGAGGCGGCCTGCCCGGTGTTCGCCGCCGGGGACGCGCTGCCGCTCGACCCGCGGCTGCTCGCCGCGCTGCAGCGGGCCGAGGGCGCCACCGTGTACGTCCTGCACGACGCGAGCCCGGCCGGGCTCGCTTTCCCGGCCCTGGTGCGGGCCGGTCTGGGGCCGGTTCCCGGAGTGCGGGTGGTGTCCCTCGGTCTGGCGCCCCGGCACGCGGCCGCCCTGCGGCTGCCCACCGGCCGGGGCCCCGCGCCCGGTCCCGCCGACCTCGCCGCCCTGCCCGTCACCCTGCGGGCGCGGGAGGCCGGCTGGCTGGCGGAGGGACGGTTCGCCGAGGTGGCGGCCGTGCCCCCGGACCGGCTGCTGCGCACGGTCCTGCGCCTGACGCGGGGGCCACGACCGCCCCGCGACTCCCTGTGGAGCGGCCTGCGCGGACTGCGCGGAAGCGGCTTCATGACCTGGCCCGCCGCGTGACCCGTCCCGGCGCTCCCTCCCACCGACCCGAGGTACGCACACCATGAACCGTCCCGAAGAGATCGGCTACGCGGACGAACTGCTCGCCGACGGCACCGTCCACCGCCGCTACGAGAACGGCCTGGAGGAGTGGCGCCGCCGCACCTCCGGCCACCCGCACCTCGTGCACTGGCACGACAACCGCGGCGCCTCCGGCACCGACGAACTGCTCGGCGACCGCATCATCAAGCGCAGCCTCGCCGACGGCACCGTCACCTACGCCCGGGACATCGGCTACGGCCGCACCCTGTGGGCGCGCGGCGAGAAGGTCCTGGTCAACCGGAGTTCCTTCGGCGGCCGGATGGGCGTCCTGCTCGCGGGCCTCGGCGTGGCGACCCTCGCCATCACCGCCACCCAACTGCCGCCGCTGAGCATGTCCCCCGAGCAGGAGGAGGCGCTGCGGCAGCAGCAGGCCCAGGCCCAGCAGTCCAGCGGCGGAGGCGGCGACAGCGGTGGCTCGGGGTACGCCGACGACGGGTCGGAGGGGACCGACGGGTCCGGGGACGGGAACGACTGGGACGCGAACTGGGACGGCGAAGGGGACGCCTGGAACGACGACGACTTCGGCTGATCCCCACCCCGGCACCACCGGCACCCCATCCCGACCGGTACGACCAGCACGACCCGCAACACCAGGAGAAGGAGCAGTTCGTGGCACGTCTGTGCGCCTGTCTGGCCGCCACCACCGGGCAGGCCCGCGCCCATCTCGACGCGATGGGCGCCCTCGGCCCGGGCCATGTCCCGGCCGAGGTCCCCGGCGCCGAGCTGTCGCTGCTCCCCGGTGAACACGGCCGCGCCGAGGGTCCGTTCACCGCGCACGGGCTGACCGCCGTCGGAGAGGTCACCCTGCACAACCGCCCGGTGCTCCTCGCCGCCCTCGCGGAGCGGGCCGCTCCCCCGCCGTCCGACTGCCCGGACGGCGAACTGCTGCTCCACTGCTGGGCGTCGCTCGGGGACGCGGGGGTGGCGCTGGCCGAGGGAATGTTCGTGCTCGCCGTGCTCGACGGCCCCGACCTGGTCCTGATCCGTGACCACGTCGGCGCCCGCACCCTGTTCTACGCGCGGGCCGACACCGCCTGGGCGGCCTCCACCTCGCTGCGCGCGCTGCGCCGCTGGCCCGCGCTCGGCACGTCGATGAACCTGTCCGCGGTCCGCTCCTTCCTCACCTTCGCCTATCTGCCCGGCGAGGAGACCCTGCTGACCGGTGTACGGGAGGTGCTGCCCGGCCGGGTGCTCCGGCTGCGCCGGGACGGGACGTCCACGGAGACCGTGCACTGGGAGCCCCGTGAGCGGATCGAGGACTCTCTGCCGGACGACCCGAGCGGCCATGTCCATGCCCTGCGGGGCCTGTTGGAGCGGGCGACGGCGAGCCGGCTGCCCGTCGCCGAGCCGGCGGCCGTGCTCCTCTCCGGCGGGATCGACAGCTCCCTGGTCACGGCCCTCGCGGCGAAGCTCCACAGTCACCCGGTGCACACCTACTCGATCAGCTTCGGCGACGACCTGCCGAACGAGCTGGGCTACTCGGGTCTGGTGGCCGCGCACTGCCACACCCGCCACCGGGTCCTGAACGTCTCGGGCGCGGCCGTGGCCGCCCGTCTCGCCGAGGCGGCCGCGCTGCTCGACAGCCCCGTCGGCGATCCGCTGACCGTGCCGAACCTGATGCTCGCCGAGGCCGTGGCCGCCGACGGCGCCTCCGTGGTCCTCAACGGCGAGGGCGGTGACCCGGTCTTCGGCGGGCCGAAGAACCTGCCCATGCTGGTCCAGGAGATGCACCGGACCCCGGGCGCGCCCTGGGACGAGGACCGGGCGACCGCGTATCTCCGCTCGTACCGCAAGTGCTGGACGGACCTGCCGGACCTGCTGACGGCTCCGGCGCTCGACGCCCTGCGGGACGCCTCGCCCCTGGAGCGGCACGTGGCGCCGTATCTGACGGCCGCCGGCGGCAGCCCGTACCGGATGGGGCACCTCCTCAACCAGCTGCTCCACTGCAACCTGCGGACCAAGGGCGCCCACCACATCCTCACCAAGGTGGAGCGGCTGACGTCCTCGCAGGGGGTGGAGGGGCGTTCGCCGCTCTTCGACCGGTCGGTCGTCGACCACGCCTTCGCGACCCCGCCGTCCTTCAAGCTCCGTGGTACGGCGGAGAAGTGGATCCTCAAGGAGGCGGTACGCGACCTCCTCCCGGGCACGGTGGTCGACCGGCCCAAGAGCGGGATGCGGGTGCCGGTCCAGCAGTGGCTGACGGGCCCGCTCCGCGACCTCGGCCAGGACCTCCTCCTCGGGCCCAGGTCTCTGCGGCGCGGTCTTTTCCGGCCGGAGACGGTCCGGGCCTGGCTGCGGGGCGAGGGCGCGCTGCTGCCCCGGCAGGGCGGCAAGTTGTGGCTGGTGCTCACCCTGGAGCTCTGGCTGAGGTCGTACGACGTGTGAACCGGCACCACCCCGATGGACGAGAGGCCCCCGCATGACCAGCGACGCAACCGGCTCCCCCACCGTGTCCCGACTGACCGACCCCCGTACCGGGGCGCCGCGGGGTACGGCCGTGCTGTCCCGGCCGCCCGAGGTCCGGGCCGCCGTGGCCGGCGCGCGTGCGGCCCTGCCCGGCTGGAGTGCCCTCACGCCCAAGGAGCGGGGTCGGCGGCTCGACCGGCTCGCGGGTCTGGTCGAGGAGCACGCGGCGGAGTACGTGGCCCGCGAGGGGGCCGGGACGGGCAAGCCGGAGGCGGAGACGGCGGGCGAGGTCGAGCAGGTCGCGGACCTCTTCCGGTTCTTCGCGACGGCGGCCAGGACCCGTACGGCACCGGCGGCGGGCCTGCTGGTGGCGGGACACGAGAGCTGGGTGCGCTGGGAGCCGGTCGGCGTGGTGGGTGTGGTCGTGCCGTGGAACTATCCGCTCCTGATGGCGGCCTGGCGGTGCGCGCCCGCCCTGGCGGCCGGGAACACGGTGGTGGCGAAGCCGGCCGAGACGACCCCGGACAGCCTGGAGCTCCTCGCGGAGCACGCCGCGCTCGCCCTGGGCCCGGGGGTCCTCGCGCATCTCCCCGGCGACCGGGAGACGGGCCGGCTGCTGGTCGAGTCGGCGGTGGACATGGTGGCGTTCACGGGCAGCGGCCGGGCCGGGGCGGACGTGGCGGCCCGCGCGGGGACGCGGCGCGTGAGCCTGGAGCTGGGCGGCAACGCTCCGGCGATCGTCCTCCCGGACGCGCCCGCCGACACCTGGGAGTCGCTCGCCGATGCCGTCACGTACAACGCGGGGCAGAGCTGCGCGGCTCCGGCGCGGGTCATCACCCTGCCGGAGAACTACGAGGCCGCCGTCGCCGGACTGACGGCGGCGATGGCCGCGCGGGTGGCCGGGCGGGACTTCGGCCCGCTCAACAACCTGGACCAGGCCGAGCGTTATGACCGCCTGGTCGCCGCGTCCGACGCCAAGCGGAACATCGTCGCGGACATCGCCCCCGCGCCGGGCGAGGAGGCGGGGCACTGGCGTCCGGCGCGGGTGCTCGCCGACCTCCCGGACGACGACCCGGCGGTCACCGAGGAGGTGTTCGGCCCGCTCCTCACCGTGCAGCGGGCCGAAGGAGTGGAGGCCGCGCTCGCCCTGGCGAACGGCGTCCCACAGGCCCTGGCCGCGAGCGTGTGGACCACCGACCTGACGACCGGCCTGGAACTGACGGCCGCGCTGGACGCGGGCGAGACCTGGGTCAACTGCCACCTCGTCCAGACGGCGGAACTCCCCCACGGCGGCCGCGGCGCCTCCGGCCACGGCACCGACCTGAGCGCGCTGGCACTCCAGGAGTACCAGCGCCCCAAGACGGTCACGGTCCGGGTGGGACGCCGGGACTAGGGGGTGTCGTGTCGATCAGGCCGGATCAGGGAGCGGCGTCTGGTGCATGGGGTCTCCCCAGGCCCCTTGGGGCCGAGGGGAGCCTCGCAAGGCGGAGGAGGGAGTCAACGCGGAGCGTTGACGACCGACGACAACGCGGCGAGGGGCGGTGCCAGACGCCGCGAGCCCGGCATGATCGGCAAGACACCCCCTAGGAGTCGTACCTCTCGGTAGAAGACCGGCGATTCCGCCGATGCCCGTGGGACGTGGCGGCCGGACAGTGGCCGGGCCAGTTCACGGCGTGGCCGCCGCCCGGACGTCCGGGCGGCGGCCACCCCACGACACGAGAGGACGACTCCGTCGTGACACGACACCTCGGCGCGGCCATGGCCGCCGCCTGCCTGACCCTGCTGCTCGCCCCCGGCGCCCAGGCCGCCGGCTCCGCTCCCGCGAGCACGGCGGCGGCCGCGACCGCGGCCAATCCGTACGAGCGCGGCCCCGCGCCCACCCAGTCGAGCATCGAGGCGCTGCGCGGCTCGTACGCCGTCGGCGAGACGTCCGTCTCCTCGCTCGCCGTCAGCGGCTTCGGCGGCGGGACGATCTACTACCCGACGTCCACGAGCGACGGCACGTTCGGCGCCGTGGTGATCTCGCCGGGGTTCACGGCCTACCAGTCCTCGGTCGCGTGGCTCGGGCCGAGGCTGGCCTCGCAGGGCTTCGTGGTGTTCACCATCGACACGCTGACCACGGTCGACCAGCCCGACAGCCGTGGGCGGCAACTCCTGGCCGCACTCGACTACCTGACCCAGCGCAGTGCCGTGCGGGGCCGCGTCGACGCGAGCCGGCTCGGTGTGATGGGGCACTCGATGGGCGGCGGCGGCACCCTCGAAGCGGCCAAGAGCCGGCCGTCGCTCAAGGCCGCCGTTCCCCTCACCGGCTGGAACACGGACAAGACCTGGCCCGAGATCACCACGCCCACGCTCGTCATCGGCGCGGACGGCGACACGATCGCCCCCGTCGCCACCCACTCCGAGCCGTTCTACGAGAGTCTGCCCGGCTCCCTCGACAAGGCGTATCTGGAGCTCAACGGCGCCACGCACTTCACCCCGAACTCGTCGAACACGACGATCGCGAAGTACAGCCTCTCCTGGCTCAAGCGGTTCATCGACGACGACACCCGCTACGACCAGTTCCTGTGCCCGCTGCCGCGGCCGAGTCTGACGATCGACGAGTACCGGGGCACCTGCCCGCTCGGTTCCTGACGCTCTGTGCACCGTCACAGAGCCCGGTTCCCGGGTCTGGGCCACTGCCCAGACCCCGGAACCTTCCGCCGTTCCGTACGGGTCGGTAACGTGACCGCCGTGAGCGGAGCGACGCACCCCGCAGGCGGCCCGCGACTCTACGACCGCGCGGCCGAACTCGCCGCCGTGGCCCGCCTGTCGGCCCGTGCCGCGGCCGGACGCGGCGGCGTCCTGTTCGTGACCGGCAACCCCGGCGAGGGGCGCACGGCCCTCCTCGCCCGGGCGGCGTACGACTTTCCCGGCACGGCCCACCGGGTCGCCGCGCCCCATCACCGCGGCCCGTGGAGCGCGGCGCGGGCACTCTTCACGGAGCTCGCCCCCACCCCGGCGGCCGGGCGCCGGGCCCTGCGGCTCGCGCGGAGCGAGGGCGGGTTCGCCCGGGCCGTGGCCGACCTCGTCACCGAGGCGGAAGCCGTACTGATCTGTGTGGACGACCTCCATCTGTGGGACGCGCACTCACGGGCCGTCCTCGCCGCGGCCTGGCAGGAGACGGGCGGCCGGAGGCCCGACCGGGTGGGGTGGCTGGTGTCGGCCGCGCGCCATCACCGGTTCCCCGAGGTGCCGGCGGCGGAGACGGTACGGCTGGGCAGACTGACGACGTCCGGGGCGCGGGCGCTGCTCGGTGACCTGTGCCCGGCTGCCGCCGCGACGCCGGCCGGGGAGCGGCTGCTCGACGAGGCGGCCGGGCATCCCGGTGTCCTGGCCGCGGCGGTGCGGCGCCTGACCGCACCTCAGCTCGCGGGGTCCCCGCCGCGGCCGGCGGTCGACGACACGGTCCTGGTCGAGGTGTACGGAGGACTTCTGGAGCGCCTCCCCGCGGCCTCCCGCCGTCTGCTCGCCACGGTCGCCGTGGTGGCCCTGGCGGGGCGAGGGGGGGCCGGGGCCGACGGTGCGAGCACGGTGGCGTACGGGGTCGGTGGCGTCGGCGGGTCGACGCCCGCCGGGGCGCGCGGGACACGTGCCTCGGCGGAGCCGCTGGAGGGGCTGGTCGCGGACGGGCTGCTGCGCCGCCGCAGGGGCGGGGCGGTCGGCTTCGAGGACCCGTTCCTCGGGCGCGCCGCGCTCGCCTCGGCCCGGCAGCCCCGGCGGGGTAGGACGGGCGGTGCCTCCGGCCCGTCCCGGGCCGTCGCCGAGATGCTCACGGTGGACGGCCCGGGCACGGGCGCGGCCCCCACGGCGGCCCGCCCGCCGGCGGGGGCGGCGCTCGCGCGGGGTGAGGGTCATCGTGCCGACCGGCTGGGGCCGTCCGCCGCCGTGCGCGCGCTCTCGCCGGTCGCCCGGGGCCGAGCGCAGCTGGTCCGGGGGCTTGCGGCGCTGGCCGGGGGCCCGGTCATGGACGCCCATGAGGCGCTGCTCCAGGCGGCGGAACTGCTGCGGGGGCGGGCACCGGTGGAGGCCTCCGACGCCCGGTTCCTGGCGATGGAGGCGGCGTGGGCGGGCGGCGACGTGGAGGCGTGCCTGGCCGCCCTGGACGGCGGTGAGGACGTGCGGGGCCTGGAGCGCGACTTCGCCGACGGGCTGAGGGCCGCGTTGACCGTACGGCTGGACGACGCGCGCACGCCCCTGGTGCGGGTGGTCGCGGGGGACGGGGGCGCGGACGATCCCCGGCTGCTCCTCCGGGCCGGGGCGGCGGCGCTCGTCCTCGGCGACACCGCGGCGGCGGCCCGGATCCACGCCCGTGCGCTGGTCCGGGCACGGGCGGAGCACCGTACCGCGCTGCTGCCCCACGCGCTCGAACAGCTCGCGTACGCCGAGCTGCGGGCCGGCAGGTACGGCCGGGCCGCGCTTGCGGCGCGGGAGGGGTTGCGCACGGCGGAGGCGACCGGCCAGCACAACGTGGCCGCCCATCAGCACGCCGTACTGGCACTGGCGGCATCGGTGGAGGGTGACGGGACCGCGGTGACGGAGCACGCCGGGCGGGCGCTCGCGACGGCGGGACCGCACGGGCTCGTGCAGGCCGCGACGCTCGCGGAGTGGGCGCTGGCACGGGCGGAACGGGGCCGGGGTCTGGCCGCCCAGGCGGCCGCGCGGCTCCTGCCGTTGGTCCGGCCGGGTCCCCGGGGCGGTCACTTCGCGCTGCGCATGCTGGTGGTCCCCTGCTTCGTGGAGACCGCGGTCGCGTCCGGCCGGGACGCGGAGGCCCGGGACGCGGCCGAGGAGTACGCGGCCTGGGCCGCGCTCGGCGTCGACGGTCCCGCGCAGGCGCAGTTGGCACGCTGCCGGGCCCTGCTCGCGGAGGGCGAGGCGTCGGCGTACTGGTTCCGTGAGGCGGTGCGCCGCCACGACAGCTGCGGGAACGACTTCGAACGGGCCCGCACCCTCCTCGCGTACGGCACATGGCTGAGGCGCCGCCGACGGCCGGTCGACGCGCGCGGTCCGCTGCGCGACGCCCTGGTGACCTTCGAGCGGGCCGCCGCCGAGGGCTGGGCCGAGCACGCGCGCTCCGAACTCCGTGCCACGGGAGGCGCGTCGGGCGGGGCGGCGGACCCGGCGGCGCTGCGCGAGCTGACCCCGCAGCAGCAGCGCATCGTCCGCCTCGTCGCGCGGGGCGCCACCAACCAGGAGGTCGCCGACCATCTCTCCCTCAGCCCCCGCACCGTGGACCACCATCTCCGGGGCGTCTTCGCCCGGCTGGGGATCCGGTCCCGCGTCGAACTCCCGGCCGTGGTGGACGGATGGGACGCGGACCGGGAGGTACCGGCGTCGGCCGCCGCACGGCCGCCGGGACGGTGACGCGGCCCCGCACCGGGTGGCGGGAGATGATGAGGGGATGACACCCTCCTTCGAAGAACTCGTCTCCGAGGCCTCCGGGGCGTCCGTCGACGGCTGGGACTTCTCCTGGCTCGACGGACGCGCGACGGAGCAGCGGCCCTCCTGGGGTTACCAGCGGATGCTCGGCGACCGGCTCGCCCGTGCCTCGGCCGCTCTCGACGTCCAGACCGGCGGCGGGGAGGTCCTCGCCGGTGTGCCGACGCTGCCGCGGACGATGGTGGCCACCGAGTCGTGGCCCCCCAACCTCGCGCGGGCCACCGCGCTCCTGCACCCGCGGGGAGCCGTCGTCGTGGCGGATCCCGACGAGCCTCCCCTGCCCTTCGCCGACGCCGCGTTCGATCTCGTCACCAGCCGCCACCCCGCCACGGTGTGGTGGGCGGAGATCGCCCGCGTCCTGCGGCCGGGCGGCACCTATCTCGCCCAGCACGTCGGTCCCGCGAGCGTCTGGGAACTGGTCGAGTACTTCCTGGGCCCTCAGCCCGAGGCAGCCCGGCACCGGCACCCCGACGACGAGAGCGCGGCCGCGCGCGGCGCCGGGCTGGAGATCGTCGATCTCCGCTCCGAGCGGCTGCGGATGGAGTTCCACGACGTCGGCGCCGTCGTGTGGTTCCTGCGCAAGGTCATCTGGATCGTGCCGGGATTCACGGTGGAGTCCCACCTCCCCCGGCTGCGCGCGCTCGACGCGCTGATCCGCGCGGAGGGTCCGTTCGTGGCCCACTCCGCGCGGACCCTGATCGAGGCACGCAGGCCGGAGACCGCTTAGCGCTCCAGGTACGCGGCGCGGGGGACGGCGCCGGACACCAGGGGGGCCATGTGCGCGCGGTAGCGGGGCGACAGGGTCTCCAGGGAGGTGATCTTCTCCAGCGGGATCCAGTCGAGGCCGATCTGGTCGATGTCCTGCTCGGTTCCGCCGACGAGTTCGGCGCTGCCGTCCACGGTGCAGAGGAAGACGACCTCGACCCGGTGGAAGTTCTCCGAGCTGAGAACGCCGGGGTCCTCCGTCCAGCCCTCCAGGACCCAGAGCAGTGGGCCGACGCTCACGGTCAGGCCGGTCTCCTCGCGTACCTCCCGGCGGAGCGCGTCGGGCAGCAGCTCGCCGGTCTCCTGGCCCCCTCCGGGGAGGAAGTGGCACTCGCGGCCGTTCCAGAGGTTCCGGGTGAGCAGGACGGACCCCTCGTGGAGGACGACGGCCTTGGCGGAGGTGCGGATGCGGGTGGGGACGGTCATGGGGGTCTCCTCGGTCCGTGCGGTCGGCCACCCCGGCAGCATGCCCACCCCGAAGGACGGCATGCCGCGCCCCCGTCGACCGCAGGGGCGGAGGCACGCCGTCCGGGAGGTCAGAAGACCGACAGGCCCGTGATGGTCGTGAAGCGGTCGAGGGCGGTCACGCCGGCCACCGAGTTGCCCCGGTCGTCGAGACCAGGGCTCCATACGCAGAGGGTGCAGCGGCCCGGCACGACGGCGACGACCGCTCCGCCGACGCCGCTCTTGCCCGGCAGACCCACCCGGTAGGCGAAGTCGCCGGCCGCGTCGTACGTGCCGCAGGTGAGCATGACGGCGTTGACCTGCTTGGCCTGGCTGCGGGTCAGCAGCCGTGAGCCGTCGGCGCGCAGGCCGTGGCGGGCCAGGAAGCCGGTGGCCAGGGCCAGGTCGGCGCAGGACGCTTCGAGGGAGCACTGGCGGAAGTACTCGCGGAGCAGGTCGGGCACCGGTCCCGTGATGTTGCCGTAGGAGGCCATGAAGTGGGCGAGGGCCGCGTTGCGGTCGCCGTGGGCGGCCTCCGACGCGGCCACGCCGGGGTCGAAGGCCAGGTCAGGGTTGCCGCTCTCGGCGCGCAGGAAGGCGAGCAGGCTGCCCGAGGCGTCTCCGGTCAGCCGGTGCAGGCGGTCGGTGACGACGAGGGCGCCGGCGTTGATGAACGGGTTGCGCGGGATGCCGTTCTCGTACTCCAGCTGGACCAGGGAGTTGAACGGGTCGCCGGAGGGTTCCCTGCCGACGTGGGCCCAGAGCGTGTCGCCCTCTCCGGCGAGGGCGAGGGCGAGGGTGAAGACCTTGGTGACGGACTGGGTGGAGAAGGGCCGCCGCCAGTCCCCCACCCCGTAGACGGTGCCGTCGAGTTCCGCCACGGCCATGCCGAAGTCGGCGGGGTCGCCCGCGGCGAGCGCGGGGATGTAGTCGGCCGGGGTGCCCCGGTCGGTGAGCTCGGCGATCTCCTCGGCGATGCGGTCGAGGACGGGCTGGAAGGAGGTGGTGGCGTTCGTGGTCACGTGCGGTCCCGTGGGTCCCGGTCCTCGGCGGTGTGCCGCGGGGCGGACGGGTCCTCGGTGGGCCGCGGGGCGGACCGGTCCTCGGTCAGCCGCGGGGCGGGCCCGTCGCCGGCGGCCTGTCCGGTGGTCTGCGGAGCCGACTCGTCGTGCCCGGTGGTCCGCCGGTTCGCCTCGTCCTGCCGGGCGGCGGCGAGGCCGAGGTCGCCGCCGGCCGGTACGGCGAAGCAGCGGGCGACGGCCTCGTCCGTGACCTCGGGGAGGGTGGCCGGGCTCCAGCGGGGGTTCCGGTCCTTGTCGACGACCTGGGCACGGATGCCCTCGACGAGGTCGGGGGTGGTCAGAGCGGCGCAGGAGACGCGGAACTCCAGGTCCAGGACCTCTTCCAGGGTCGCGAGCGCCCGCGCGCGGCGCAGGGTGGCCAGGGTCGCCTTGAGCGCGGTCGGGGACTTCGCGAGCAGGGTGGCGGCCGCCTCCTTGGCGGCGGGCACGCCGGTCTCGAAGAGGCGCTCCACGACGGCCTCGACGGTCTCGGCCCGGTAGCAGGCGTCGATCCACTCCCGCTGCTCGGCGAGGACGCCGGGCGGGGGCGTGGCGGTGTGCCGGGCGACGGCCTCCTCGGCCGGGAGCCGAGTCAGGTCCCGGACCAGGGCGGGCAGTTCGGCGGAGGGGACGACGTGGTCGGCGAGGCCGGTGAGGATCGCGTCGGCGGCGCCGATGTGGCCGCCGGTGAGGGCGAGGTGGGTGCCGAGCTCGCCGGGGGCGCGCCCGAGGAGGTACGTGCCGCCGACGTCGGGGACGAATCCGATGCCGGTCTCCGGCATGGCGACCCGGGAGCGCTCGGTGACGACGCGGACGGAGCCGTGTGCGGAGACGCCGACGCCGCCGCCCATGACGATGCCGTCCATGAGGGCGACGTACGGCTTCGGGTAGCGGGCGATACGGGCGTTGAGCCGGTACTCGTCGCGCCAGAAGGCCGCGGAGGCGGAGCCGTCGGCGCGTGCGTCGTCGTGGATGGCGCGGATGTCGCCGCCGGCGCAGAGGCCGCGCTCGCCCGCGCCCTCGATGACGACGGTCGCGACGGCCGGGTCGTGCTCAAAGTCGGTGAGGGCGGCGTCGAGGGCGAGGACCATGCCGTGGGTGAGCGCGTTGATGGCGCGGGGGCGGTTCAGGGTGAGGAAGCCGGCCCGGCCCTCCGTCCGGAGGAGTACGTCGGCGGTTCCGGTCGGCACGATCGCTCGGTCCCTTCGGTGGCTCGGGGCACTGTCGCGATCACCGTACCGGGCGGGCCGGGACACGGCCCAGGTGGATCCGGGGACGGCCACCGGCGGTCGTCCCGGTCGCCACGGCCGTCCCGGTCACCCCGGTCGCCCCGGTCCCCGGATCGGTCCCGGATCAGTCGCCGAAGAGGAGGGAGTCGATGCCCCGGCGGACGCCCGGGATGTCGTGCGCGTGGCGGGCCGCGAGGAGGGTTCCCGCGACGTACGGGTCGGGGTCGGTGCCCGGGTCGTGGCGCAGGACGAGTCGCTCGCCGGGGCCGCCGAAGACGACCTCGGTGGTGACGGAGTAGCTGGGCAGCCGGACGGAGTGGACGCGGGTGCCGGCGATGTCGGCACCGCGTGCCTCGACGGGTCCGTGGAGGTCCTGGAGCGGGACGGCGGGGGCGGGGGTACGGACGGCGCCGAGCGTCTCGGCGAGCTCCCGGGCGGTGCCGCTGGGTACGTCGGGCTTGGTGGCGCTCGCGTAGTCGATGATTTCCCAGTGGTCGAGGTGCTCGGCGGCGAGGGCGGCGGAGCGGCGCAGGAGGGCGGCCATGATCGAGAAGTTGCCCGCGGCGATGACACCGACGCCGTGGGTGCGGGCGAGGGCGTCGAGTTCCGTGTAGTCATCGGCGGTGAGGCCGCTGGAGCCGACGACGACGTGCACTCCGGCCCGGATCGCGGTGAGGACGTTCTCCTTGACGGCGGCGGCGCTGGTGTAGTCGATGAGGAGGTCGACGGGGGCCGCGGCGAGGGCTTCGGCGACCGTCGCGTGGACCGTGCCGTCGGATCGGGATCCGGCGGCGTCCGCGAGGGTCCGGCCGGCCGCCGAGCGGGAGACGCCGGCGGTGAGGGTGAGGTCGTCGGCCGCGTCGAGGGCGGCGACGAGAGGCGGCGCGGTCCAGCCGGTGACTCCGGCGAAGCAGACGTTGATCATGCCGGTCACTGTAGGCGCGGGGCGGCGCCGGGAGCGGGAGGACGGGAGGGCCCGCGGCGGGCGGAGGGTGCGGCCCGAGGGCAGGAGGACACGATCACGGGGGGGGCGGGAAGGACTCATCCGCTTCTCGCGGATCCTGATTGCACGGTGCGCGGTCCTGTGACGGCCGCTACCCCGCGTCCTCATATGTCGAGTCCTTCCCGTCCCTTCCATGGAACCACCGCTCCGGCGGGGGCGCGAGCGCCCGCCGGAGCGGTGCCGGAAGGGGTTCAGGCCGGGAGCAGATCCTGCGGAACGCGCACCTGGCGGGGTGTGGACAGGCGGAGTTCGATGATGTCGCGGACGGTCGGCCATTCCTCGTCGAGGATCGAGTAGAAGGCCGTGTCACGTACGGCTCCGTCGAGGCCGCGGGAGTGGGCGCGACGGACTCCTTCGCAGCTCGCTCCGAGGCGCTCGATCGCGATTCTGGAGCGGGTGTTGCGGGCGTCCGCGCGCATCGTGATGCGGCGCACGCCCCAGGCTTCGAAGGCATGCCGGAGCATGAGGTACTTGGCCTCGGTGTTGATGCCGGTACCCCGGGCGTCGCCCGCGATCCAGGTGTTGCCGATCTCGGCGGCGTCCGGCACGGAGGTCAGCGGATCTCCGTGGGGCATGCCGGGGACGGGCGGCCAGACCAGCGGCCCCCGCCAGTAGTCGAGTTCGAGGAACCGGGTCGAGCCGATGACTCGCTCGTCGGCCGTACTGACCAGGGCGAAGGGCAGGGATCTTCCTGCCGCCTGATCGGTCAGGGCACGCGCGATGTAGTCGAGGGCCGATTCGAAGCCGTCGGGTACGGGGGTGAAGGCGTAGGCCGATCGGTCCGCCCCGCCGGCCCGGGCGAGGGCTTCGGCGTGCCGCATCGCCAGCGGCTCCAGGCGCACGGAGCGCCCGGTCAGGAGAACAGGTACTGGCACGGAACCTCGGGTCTTTCACGGGCAGGGAAAGCTTCCGCCGAGGGGTCACCGCGGCGGCAGCTAGGGGGAGGTTCTCGCCGGTGCCGACCACGTCAAGAGAGCGACAAATAAGCAGGTAAAACGGTTCGTCACCGGTGGCGAGGAGGACAGTATGCAGCCACAAGCGCTCGGAGAACAGAACCCCCGGCGAACCCGGGTACACGCCTGGGTGAAGGCTGGCGCGCGCCCGGGTGGACCGGTCTCAAGCAACGGACGGAGCCGCCCGCCAGTCGGACGGCCTGAGGGCCCTGAGGGGCTCAGACGCAGGTGGGATGGCCCCAGCCGTCGGGGTTCTTCGCGATGGTCTCGCCCTTGTCGTAGGCCTTGCCGCAGCGGCAGCGGCCCGAGAATCTCGCCTTCAGCGTGCCGCCGGACGGGCGACTGCGGCGGGCGGCGGAACCGCCGGAGGAACCGGCCGACGAGGCGCCCGCGGAGCCCGACGGCGCTGAGGAGCGCGCGCGGGGCGCGGAGGCGCGTGTCGGGGCTTCGGGGGGCGGCAGCGGGGCTCCGGCGGCGGAGCCGGTGGGCTCCTGCGTACGGGCGGTGTGGCTGGCCGCGCGGTCGGCCGCGTCGTTGAGGGGGTCGCCGTCGACCTGGTGCGCGGGCACGTAGACGAAGTCGACGTCCCGGCCGGTGAGCAGCGCGTCGATCCGGACGACCAGGTCCTTGTTGGCCACGGGGCTGCCGGAGGACGTCTTCCAGCCCTTGCGACGCCAGCCGGGGAGCCAGGTCGTGACGGCCTTCATGGCGTACTGGGAGTCCATCCGGACCTCGACCGGCACCCCCGGGTCGAGGGTTTCGAGCAGCCGTTCCAGGGCCGTGAGTTCGGCCACGTTGTTGGTCGCGCGGCCGAGCGGGCCGGCCTCCCAGCGGTCGATCGCTCCGTCGGCGCGGCCGATGACCCATGCCCAGGCCGCGGGGCCGGGGTTTCCCTTGGACGCGCCGTCGCACGCCGCGATGATCTTTTCCACCATCCCACGATCCTGACACGGCGGCGGGGGTGGGCGGTCCCACCCCCGCGGCGCCGGCCGTCGTGGGTCAGAAGTCGCCGTAGTTGACCTGCCAGGTGGGCAGGCCCATCCGGCGCCAGAGGGCGACGACGCGGTCACGGTCGTCGAGCGAGACGCGGACGTTGTATCTGTGGCGTACCTGGGCGTCGAAGAGCTCGGCCTTCACCAGGTCGTCGCCGCGGCCGTCGCCGGACGCCCGCATCCACAGTTCGTCGTACGGCACCTCGTGGTGGGCGAGCCAGGACTCGGTGAGCGCGCGGTGGTCCTCGCTGCGGCCGGACAGCAGCACGATCCGGTCCTGCTCGGTGTGCCGGAAGGCGCGCAGGGCGTCCCGCACCGAGACGTTGAGCAGGTCGCGGTCGCAGTGCCTGAAGTCGTACGGGCCCCGGTCGACGCGCAGGGCGAGGGTGCCGTCGATGTCGCACATGACGGCGGTGGGGAGGCTCGGGTCGGGGACGTAGGGCTCTCCGACGGTGGGCCGGTCGTTGAGCCAGTCCGCGGTGAGCCGCCAGCCGCCCCGGGTGGCCTTGGCGTGCTTCTCGGCGAGGATGCGGATGATCTCCTCGCCGACGGGTCGCTCGCGGGCGGCGTCGCGGCGCACGCACTCGTCGACGGGGACGTCGGTGAAGTCGTGGACGGCGAAGGTGGCGAGGCCTCCCACGGCGGCCTTCAGCCGCTTCGGGATGTGCGGGGTCAGATGGGTGTTGTCGACGACGACGTCGAAGCCGTCGTCGACGGCGGCGCGGACGGCGGAGTCCTGGATGCCGAGCACGGTCTGCTCGTGCTTGTGGGAGCGGCCGCGGTCCGGCGAGGGGACGTCGAGCATGGAGCGGAGGTCGTCGAGGTTGACGCGCCGCACGCGTCCCTCGGCGGCCGCCTGGAGGGCTCGGGCGGCCGTCGTCTTCCCGGAGGCCGGCAGGCCGGTCATGACATGGACGACTGGCACGGTCAGTTCTCCTGGTCGTGGGCGAAGGGGTCGGTGGCCTCGGGGCGCAGCTGGCGCCAGAGGAGGAGGTCGGTGGGGCGCCCGTCGAGGCGCAGGAACAGGGCGGCGCGCAGGCCGCGGTCGGACTCCCCGGCCGCGGCGCGGGCGAAGGCGCCCCGGTCGTCGGCGAGGTGGGCCAGGCGCGCGTACGCCTCGTCGACGGCCCGCTCGCGCTCGGCCGCCGCGGCTTCGAGGCCGCCGATCACCTCGCGTACCCAGGCGTCGAACTCGTCCGGCACCTGCTCCAGGAGGGCGTCCAGCGGCTTGCCGCCGTCGGCCTCGACCTCGGTCACGGAGCAGCCGAGGCCCTTGGCGAGTTCGCCGGCCGGGAGACCGGCGAAGCGCTGGATGCCGTGGCCGCGCCAGATGTCGCGCTCGGTGACACCGGTGAGCACCTTGTGGAGGCGTACGTACTCGGCGAGCTTGGCCTTGGCGCGCAGGCCGGAGGCGAAGCGCAGGACGAAGCCCTCGGCGTCGGTGCCGGTGGCCCGATGGCCGCCGGGGAGGGTGTTGGACTCGGTCAGGGCGACGAGCTCCGCGAGGCCCATGGCGGGCCAGGTGCGGACGACGGAGCCGACGGGCCGCCAGCCGGCGGCGGCCTCGGCGAGCGGGATCTCGGTGCCGTCCCGGCCGAAGGCGGCGAGCAGGACGAGGTCGCGGCGCTCGCCGTAGTTCACGACGATGCGGTTGCCCGGGTAGAGGATCTCGGCGAGGTACGTGACGCCGGGCGTCAGGCCCGCCGTGTCGGCCGCGTCGAGCCGGCGCTGCGCCCAGGTGGCCTGGACGCTGGTGAAGGAGCCCTTGGAGGCGACGTGCCAGCGGCCGTCGTAGTGGAAGACCACACCGAGGCTGCCGTCGACCTTGTCGTACACCTCGAACGGCTCGTCGGGCAGCGGCGGCGCGTAGGGGCGGCCGGAGGCGTGCTCGGAGACGTTGAAGAACTTGGGGAGGGGGAGCGCGACGATCCGTCCGGTGGCGTCGTCGGCGACGAGTCCGCGGCAGCGGGTGGTCGCCTCGTTCCAGTGCTGGGCGTACTGGCACGCGCGCGTGTACGTGTAGATCGACAGCGGCAGCCGAGGGTGCCTCTTGCGCGTGACGTGCCCGTCCGTGAGTGCGGCGGTGAGCTCGTCGGACGGCATCAGGTCGTGCAGAGTCAGGGTCGCCTGGCTCATGGGGTCCCTCCCGGGTGTTCGATGATCCATTCTCTGTGGTCGGAGGCCTGGAGGACAGCGAATATCCGGCTCGGCGGGGGCGTGGTGGGGGTGGGGTGCGGGGGCTCGCTCCGGGGCGTGTCGGTGGTGCCCCGTAGACTCGCCGTCTCCCCGTCGGTGACGTCACCGGCGCAGACGAAGGAAGCGAGCCCCATGAACCACGCGGACGGCACGGCACCGATCTACGCCGAGCTCATACGGGAGCGGGGGGATGTTCCGGGTGACGTCCGCCAGGTCGCCGAGGAGGTTCTGCGGGACCTGAGCCGGGTCATCCAGGTGCCGCCGCAGGGGGTCCAGGGTCCTCAGCAGGGCGTCGTCGCGCACGCGGGAGCGGTCGCGCACCAGGGGGCGCACCAGGGCGTCGTCGCCCTCGCGCACCAGGGCGCTGTCCAGCACTCCGGCGCGGGTGGCCCGATGGGCGCGGGTGGCCCGATGGGTGTCGGCGGGCCCTCGGGTGTCGTGGGTCAGGCGGGCGCCGTCCTGCCGCACCGGCCGATGCGCTAGCCGTCCGTTCCGGGGCCGTCCGTCACGCTTCCGGCCGGCCCCGGCCCGTCGGCCACGGTCCCGCTCGGCGCCCCGGCCCGTCGGCCACGGTCCCGCTCGGCGCCCCGGCCCGTCGACCCCGTTCCCGATCGGCGCCCCGGCCCGTCGACCCCGTTCCCGATCGTCCCCCCGCCCTCGTCCCTCCCGATCCCGCGCTGCGCCCCGGCTCGTCCGCCCGTTTCCGGGCGTTGTCAGAGCCGTAGGCCATGCTGCTGCCGATCGGCCCGTGCCGCAGTGGCGGCGGGCCACGTACGGACGACTGGGGATGACGACATGGCCGAGGTTCTGCTCTTCCACCACTCGCTCGGGTTGACCGAGGGGGTGGTCGCGTTCGCCGAGGAGCTCCGGCGGGCGGGGCACACGGTCCACACGCCCGACCTGTACGAGGGCCGGACCTTCACCGACCTCGAGGCCGGCGTCGGGTACGCCCGGGAGATCGGCTTCGGCACCCTCGTGGCGCGCGGCGAGCGGGTGGCGTCGGAGCTGCCCGAGGCCCTCGTCTACGCCGGGTTCTCGCTCGGTGTGCTGCCCGCCCAGAAGCTGGCGCAGACCCGGTCCGGGGCGCTCGGCGCCCTGCTGTTCAGCGCCTGCGTGCCGGTGTCGGAGTTCGGCGCGGCCTGGCCGGAGGGCGTCCCCGCGCAGGTGCACGGGATGGACGCCGACCCCTTCTTCGTCGACGAGGGCGATCTGGCGGCCGCCCGCGCGCTGGTGGCGGACGTGGCGGACCGGAGGCTTTTCCTGTACCCGGGGAGCTCGCACCTGTTCGCCGAGCGCGGGGCGCCGTCCTTCGTGCCGGAGGCTGCCGCGATGTGCGTGGAGCGGACGGTCTGCTTCCTCGACGCTGCTCGTGCCGGTGGAGTTTCTGACTGACGAGCAGGCCGAGGCGTACGGGACGTTCTGCCGGGTGCCCACGCGCCCGGAGCCGGAGAGGTTCTTCTTCCTCCATGACGACGACCGGGACCTGATCGCGCTGTCAGCCCGGGCGAAGGCGCCCACGCCCAGGCGCCCAGCGCAGGGGCGTGGGCAGAAGGAGAGCTGACCGGGCGGCGGGCAGCAAGCCGGTCAGGAATTTCCTTCGGCCGGGCTGCGAAGGGAACGCGGTGTCACCGCGTCCTGTTCCGTGAGGTGGCTGTCCACGGTGGTGTTCAGGTCGGCCATGAACGCTTCGACCCGTTCCAGGAACTGGGGCGGGTAGGGCGACATCGCGGCGTCGAGGCGGTGGGCGAGCGGGCCGAAGAACTCGTCCGCCCTCTCCTGGATGTGTGCTCCGCTGCGCAGTGTGACGATGCGCCGGTCGGTGTGCTCGCGGGCCCGCGTGATGTGTCCCGCCGCTTCGAGGCGGTTCAGCAGCGCGGTGGTGGCGCCCGTGGACAGGGAGATCCGCTCGCTCAGCCGCGCCGGTGACAGGGGGGTGCCGCGCTCCTCGGCGGCGGCGATCTCCAGGACCGCGGTCGCGTCCGTGGAGTGCAGTCCCAGCCAGGCGGCGAAGCGCCGACTGAGCTCGGCGTAGTGGCCGCCGTAGATCCTCAGCGACTCCATCAGCCGCTCGCGCTGCTCCGCGACACCGTCACGCACTGCTTCCTCCACGCCTGCGCCCTTCTCTCCTGTCACGCGGTCCGCACGTTCATCCCGCTTTGACAACCTACTGCCACCATTTTACCTTCATGATGGAATTACTTCACCATGGAGGTATCTGGAATGCGTGTCCCGTCCCCCACCCCCGTGGAGACGACCGAGCCCTACCGGTGGCGGTGGCTGATCCTGGCGGTGATGATCGTCGCGGAGATCATGGATCTCCTGGACGCCTCGATCGTCAACGTCGCCGGACCGGACCTGGAGAGATCCCTCGGTGCAGGCTCGGTCGGGCTGCAGTGGGTGATCGGCGGCTACGCCCTCACCCTGGGCGCCGGTCTGGTGCTCGGCGGCCGGCTCGGCGACCGCTACGGCCGGCGCCGGATGTTCCTGATCGGACTCGCGGCGTTCACCGCGACCTCGCTGCTGTGCGCGATCGCGCCGAACATCGAGTCGCTGATCGCCTTCCGTCTGCTGCAGGGCACCGCCGGGGCGATGCTGCTGCCCCAGGGCCTGGGCCTGCTGCGGGAGAACTTCTCCGGCCCCGAGCTCACCAAGGTCTTCGCCGTCTTCGGCCCCGTCCTCGGCCTGGGCGGCATCATCGGCCCGGTGTTGGGCGGCTTCCTCATCGAGGGCGACTTCTTCGGCCTGGGCTGGCGCTCGGTGTTCCTGATCAACCTGCCCATCGGCATCGTGGCACTGATCGTCGCCGTGAAGTTCGTGCCCAGGAAGGCGGGCGACCGCACGATCCGGGTCGACATGACCGGCGCCGCCCTGGTCGTGGCGTCCTGCGCTCTGCTGGTGCTGCCGCTCAACCAGGGGCAGGAGAACGGCTGGCCGCTGTGGACGTGGCTGTCCATGGCAGCCTCGGCCATCGGGTTCGCCCTCTTCGCCCTCCAGCAGCGCCGCACGGCCGCCGCGGGCCGCGAGCCGCTGGTGACCCCGGGCCTGCTGCGCAAGCCGGCCTTCACCGTCGGCCTCGGCGGCATCGCCCTGTTCTTCGGCGGTCTCGTCGGCACCCAGCTCGTGCTGACCCTGTTCCTCCAGATCGGCCGGCACTTCACCGCCGGTGAGGCGGGACTGGGCAACCTGCCCCTCGCGGTGGGAACCGCGATCGGCGGCGCGGTCAGCGGCGCGTTCCTCGCGGACAAGATCGGCCGCAAGGTGCTGCAGATCGGACCGCTGGTCCAGCTGGTCGGCGCGGCCGTGCTGTGGTTCGAGCTCGACGGCCTCGACGCCGCCTCGTTCTCGATCTGGGACATCGCTCCCGGCGTGGCGGTGGCGGGCATCGGCGCCGGCATGGTGATCGCCGCCCTGTTCGGCTTCATCCTCGCCGCGGTCGACGACGACGAGATCGGATCCGCCTCCGGGGTCCTGTCGGCGGTCCAGGCGGTCGGCGGTTCCATCGGCGTCGCGGTCTTCGGGTCGGTGTTCTTCACCCAGGCGAAGGCCGGCGACTTCACCGGCGGCTTCCACCGCGCGCTGCTCGTCCAGGCGTGCCTGCTGGTGGCCTTCCTCGCGATCACCTTCCTGCTGCCCAAGAAGGGTCGCCCCGAAGACGAGCAGCACGGCGTCTCCGTCGGAACGGCTGCCGACGGCTCCGGCAAGCAGCACCTCACCGTGTGAGCCCCGACCGGGGAGCGTGCGCGACAAGCGGCCCCGGCCGCCTGCTGACGCGGCGGCCCGCACGGGCAGGCACGGCGGCCGGCCGCCCGTCATCTCGACGCCGGCCGGACCGTGATCGATCTCAGCGGCACTTCCTGTGCCGCAACTCCTCGCACCCGGTCAAGCGCTGAAGCGGCGGACGTAGCGGTGCTGCCAGGGGGTCTCGACGGCTCGGCGGTCGTAGTGGCGGCGGACGTGGTCGACGGCCTCGTCGGCCGGGATCCCGTCGAGGACGGCGAGGCAGGCCAGGGCGGTGCCGGTGCGGCCCCGCCCGCCTCCGCAGGCGATCTCGACCCGTTCGTCCGCGGCGCGTTCCCAGGCGTCGGTGAGGACGGCCCGGGCCGTGTCCCGGTCCGTGGGGAGGCGGAAGTCCGGCCAGCGGAGCCACACCGACTCCCACGCGACCTCGGGCGGCCGCTTGCCGAGCAGGTGGACGGCGTAGGTCGGCGGGGGCCCGCCGGGGATCGGGCGGCGCAGGGCGCGGCCGCGCACCAGCCGTCCGGAGGGAAGTCTCAGGACGCCGGGGGCCGACTCCTGCCAGGGTTCGGTCATCCCGTCACGGTAAGGGCGGACGGGGCTCGGGGGGGGCAGCATGGGATCACTTCGGGGTCAGCCGATCGGTCGACCCCGGTGTCGTCCGTCCCGCCGTCGGGCCGGGGCCGGCTGTCGGACCGTACACGGCCGTGCGCGGGCGGAGGATCGGTGCAGGGTGCGGCCCGTCCTCGGGCGGGGCCGCCCGTGTCCGCCGTACCGAGGAGTCCGTCATGACGAAGTACCGCCGTGCGTCCCGTACCGCCCGGGTCCTCCTGCCCGGAGCCGTGGCCGTGGTCCTGCTCGCCGGGTGCGCGCAGGGGTCCGGAGGGGCCGCCTCCGCGGCGGGATCGACGGCTCCGGCCGGAGCGTCCCCCACCGGCGCGCCGCCCACCGCCGGCTCTTCCGTCACCCTGACACCCGCCCCGAGCGGCGAGCCCGCGCCGGGCACGCTCCTGGTCGCCGACTTCGGCTCCGACACGGTGACCTTCGTCGACCCCGCGCGGGGTGCCACCGGCTCGGTCGAGGTCGGCACCGCCCCCTACGGTCTGGCCCTCGGCGAGGACGGGCGGGCCTGGGTGGCGACCGCCGAGGGCGTCGCGGTCGTGGACACGAAGACCCGGCAGCGGCTCGCGATCGTCCCGTACGAGACGGACGCGGGTCCCGTGACCACGGGCGAGTACCGGGGCGGCGGCATGGGTATCGCCCTCGCGCCGGACGGGCGCCGGGTGTACGTGGGGGTCAATGTGCCCGGCGGGAACGGCACCCTGGAGGTGATCGACACGACGGCCCTGCGGGTCACGGACACGGTGCCGGTCGGCCGGCGCCCGTTCGACGTGGATGTCTCGCGTGACGGCGCCGAGGTGTACGCGACGAACCACGACTCCTTCGACGTCACGGTCGTCGGGACGGGGAGGCTGGAGCCGCGCCGGATCGAGGTCGCCCCGTACGGCACGGAGGGCGGGATCGGTTCCTGGCTGAAGCCGCACTACACGGCCGTACGCCCTTCGGACGGCAAGCTGCTGCTGCCCTTCGAGGGCGAGCGGCTCGCCGTCGTCGACCCGCGGACCGGCCGGACGACCATCGAGCGGATGACCGCGAACACCCACCAGCACGGCACTGCGGTGACCGCCGACGGCACGCTCCTCACGGTGGGCACGGGACCGATCCACCCCGACGAGGACGAGGGGCCCTCCCTGACGGTCCGGGCCCCCGGCGGCACCGAGCGGGTCTACCCCCTGGAGGGGCCGCACGAGGACGTGGCGGTCTCCGAGGACGGGCGCACCGCCTATGTGACCGGCGGGTTCACCCGCGACGGGTACTGGGACGGCCTGAGCATCGTCGACCTCGGCACGGGTGACGTCCACCGTCTTGAGGCGGGTTCGCGTCCGCTGGGGGTCGTGGTCCTGTGACCCCGTTCAGCGCTGGGGCAGGACGGTCGTGACCCGCTCGATGAAGGTCTTGAAGTCGGCCATGAAATCGGTCAGGAACTGCTGGGTCGTCGGGTCGGTGACCTCGCCGTCCGGTGTGAAGAGCCCCGGGACGAACTGGATGTAGGCCTCGGGGGCGTTCATCTGCGGGGAGTTGCAGAAGCTCAGCACCGAGCGGAGGCTCTGCTGGGCGACGGCGGTGCCGATCTTGCCGGGCGAGGCGCCGATGACCGCCGACGGCTTGTGGGTGAAGGAGTTGGTTCCCCAGGGGCGGCTGGCCCAGTCGATGGCGTTCTTGAGGCCGCCGGGGATGGACCGGTTGTACTCGGGGGTGACGAAGAGGACGGCGTCGACGGCGGCGATGGCGTCCTTGAGGGCCCGGCCCTCGGGCGGGTAGTCCGCGTCGAAGTCGTGGTTGTAGAGCGGCAGGTCCTTGATGGGGATCTCCTGGAACTCCAGCTCCGGCGGCGCCACGCGGAGAAGGGCACGGGAGAGGGTCCTGTTGATGGAGTCCTTCGACAGGCTGCCGACGAAGTAGCCGACCTGGTACGTGGTCATGCGTGCTGTTCCGCCTTCCGGGAGGGGGGTACGGCCTCCGCGCGGGGCCTTCGGCAACGTAACCCGCCCGTGGCCCCGCTGCGACCGGAGCCCGCCGGGCCTCAGAGACCCACGATCAGCTGGATGCAGACGATCTTGACGAGGATCGCGAGGGCGAACAGGGTCGCGTAGCCGGTGTTCACCCGGCTGTCGGAGACGCGGCTGTTGGCGTACGCGGTGATGGCCGGGTTGCCCACGTACCCGGCGAGGAGCCCCATGGTGCGGGGCCTGCTCTGGCCGAGGACCCGGGCGACGAGGACCATCAGGGCGTAGCTGAGCACCGCGCCGATGACGAGCACCGCGAGGAGCCTGAGGCCGAAGAGCGAGAACGCCTCACGGCGGAAGGCGTAGCCCGAGGTCAGGCCGACGCAGGCGAGGAAGATCAGCAGGCCGATCTGGCGGAGCGTGAGGTTGGCGCGGGTCGGCAGGACCCAGACGAGGGGGCCGGTGCGGCGCAGCCGGCCGAGGACCATGGCCATGACGAGGGGTCCGGCGGCGGTGCCGAGGGACAGCACGGTGGAGCCGATGGTCAGCTTCGGGATGCCGATGAGGAAGCCGGCGGCGAGGCCGAGGCCCATGCTGACGGCGCTGACCTCGCTGACCTTGGCCTCGGTGTCGCCGAGGAAGCCGGTCACCTCGGCGGCGCGTTCCCGGGGCATGGCGACGCGGACCCGGTCGTCGAGCTGGAGCAGCAGGTCGTCGTGGGCCAGGAGGTCCTGGTCGCCGCGGCGGACCCGGGTGGCCTTGGCTCCGTAGCGTCCGCCGAGGTCGAGTTCGGCCACGGTGTGTCCGGCGAGGTCGGGGTTGGTGAGCAGGATGCGGCGGTAGTCGACGATGTCGCGCCGGTCGAGGAGGTGGGTGGGGGCCTGGGTGCCGAGGGCGGCGATGCCGGCGGCGACGGCCTCGGGTCCGCCGACGAGGACGACCTGGTCCCCGGGGGCGAGGGTGTCGAGGTCGCGGGCGACGCGGGGCGTGCCGCCCTGGGGCCGGTGGGCGCTGGCGAGGAGCTGTCCGTCGGTGGCGCCGGGGACGTGGGCCCAGCGGACGGGCCGGGTGACGTCGACGGTGCGGGTGATCAGTTCCTCGGGGAGTCCGGAGCCGGGGTCGCGGCGGCCGGGCCAGGTGCGGGCGGCGGCGACGGCCGAGACGAAGAGGATGGTGAGGACGACGGCGAGGGGGTAGCCGATCGCGTAGCCGGTGGCGGGCTGGGCGGGGTCGGGCGAGGAGGCCTGGGCGGCGGCGAGGCCGGGGGTGGTGGTGCCGATGCCCGCGTAGCCGCCCGCGAGGTAGGGGCCGTCGATGCCGAAGACCTTGCTGCCGAGGAGGCCCACCGCGAGGGCGGTGATGACGAGGGCGGCGACGGCTCCGGTCATCACGGCGAGCTGCGGGCGGAGTTCGCGGAAGAAGGCCGGGCCCGCTTCGAGACCGACGGTGTACACGTACAGGGCGAGGCCGAGGACGGAGAGTCCGGCGGGCACGGCCGGGCCGATGTCGGGATCGAGCGCGCCGAGCAGCAGGCCGGCGAAGAGGACGCCGGCGGGGCCGAGCTTCACCGGACCGAAGCGGACCATGCCGAAGAGCGATCCAGCCGCAATGACGATAAAAAGGGTGAACCACGGATAGTCAGCAAAAAATTGCCACATGCGGCTTACTCAGCCATATCCGCTGGTTTCTTGCACGCTCATACGGAAGGGCGGACAGCGTGACGCGACCGAGGATTCTCGTGGTGGGCGCCGGATTCGCCGGAGTGGCCTGTGTACGGCGGCTCGAACGACGCCTCGCGGAGCGGGAGGCGCAGCTCGCGCTCCTCTCACCGTTCTCGTACCAGCTGTACCTGCCCCTGCTCCCCCAGGTGGCGGCGGGGGTGCTGACCCCGCAGTCGGTCGCGCTGTCGCTGCGCCGCAGCGAACGGCACCGCACCCGGATCGTGCCGGGTGGTGTGGTCGGCGTGGACACGGCGGCGAAGGTCTGTGTGGTGCGCACGATCGCCGGGGAGTACGTGACCGAACCGTACGACCATCTCGTGCTCGCGCCCGGCAGCGTGACCCGCAGCTTCGACATCCCCGGGCTCGCCGAGCACGCGCGGGGGATGAAGACCCTCGCCGAGGCCGTGTACATCCGCGACCACGTCATCGCCCAGCTGGACCTGGCGGACGCGAGCAACGACGACGAGGAGCGGGCCGCGCGGCTGCGGTTCGTGGTGGTCGGCGGTGGGTACGCGGGCACGGAGACGGCGGCCTGTCTCCAGCTGCTCACCCACAACGCGGCCAAGCGGTATCCCCGCATCGACCCGAAGCTCATCAAGTGGCACCTGGTCGACATCGCGCCGAAGCTGATGCCCGAACTGGGCGACAAGCTCGGCGCCGCCGCGATGGACATCCTGACGAAGCGCGGCATCGAGGTGTCCCTGGGCGTGTCGGTGGCCTCCGTGGACGACGAGGCCGTGACGCTCACGGACGGGCGGGTGCTGCCGAGCCGGACGCTGATCTGGACGGCCGGGGTGGCGGCGAGCCCGCTGATCGGCACGCTCGGCGCGGAGACGTTCCGGGGGCGGCTCGTGGTCACGGCCGAGATGACCGTGCCGGGGCTGGACGGGGTGTGGGCGCTCGGAGACGCGGCGGCGGTGCCGGATCTCGCCAAGGGCGAGGAGGGCGCGATCTGCCCGCCGACCGCCCAGCACGCGATGCGGCAGGGGAAGGCGCTCGCCGACAACCTGGTCTCGACACTGCGCGGCGAGCCGACCCGGCCGTACACCCACAAGGATCTGGGTCTGGTGGTGGACCTCGGCGGATTGGACGGGGTCTCGAAGCCGCTCGGCGTGGAGCTGCACGGGGCGCCGGCGCAGGCCGTGGCCCGCGCGTATCACTGGGCGGCGCTGCGGACCAATGTGGCGAAGACCCGGGTGATGACGAACTGGCTGCTGAACGCCGTGGCCGGGGACGACTTCGTACGGACCGGGTTCCTGGCGTCGAAGTCCGGCACGCTGCGGGACTTCGAGTACACCGACGCGTATCTGACCCCGGAGCAGGTCCTCAGCCACACGGGCGCGTTCCGCGGGGCGGTCGGGACCGGCGGAGGGAACTGAGCGGCAGCCACGCGCGTACGCCGCCCGGAAGAGGACGACGGCAACGCGGACGGGGCCGGACGGCGAGAGCGCGTCCGGCCCCGTCGCTTGTGTGCGGCGGGCGCGTCCGGCCCCGTCGCCGTGCATGACGGGCGCGTCCGGCCCCGTCGCCCGTGCACGGCGGGCGCGTCCGGAGACTCCCGGCCTCGCTCAGCGTGTCAGTTCGGGCGCCGGACCCATGACGACGACGGGCTCCCTGCCCGGGTCGAGGGCGCGGATGAGTTCGCGCAGTGACTCGCGTTCGAGGGCGATGCAGGCCTGGGTGGGGCCGCCGTGGTCGACGTGGATCCACACTCCGCCGCCCTTCTCGGCGCCGAGCGGGCGTTCCTTGTCGAGCGGTGTCCGGCCGGGGACGCGGTTGTAGTCGATGGCGACCACGTGGTCGAAGGAGCCTTCGAGGGGTTCGCCGAGGAAGCCGGTGCCGCTGATGGCGAACTCGTCGTCCTGGTCGTACGGGAGGCGGGAGCCCGGGTCGGGCAGCCGGCCGCCCGCGTCACCGAGCCGGAAGACCCCGATGGGGGTGCGCAGGTCGCCGGCCGTGTGGTCGGTGGTCCAGCCCCGTAGCGCGTTGCGGGTGGGCCACGGCCCCGCCGACTCGGTCCAGTGGCCGCCGGGGCCCTTCTCGTAGAGGGTCGCGACGGAGTAGTTGTCGTCGGCGGTGGCGCCGGTGACGACGAGGGCCTGGGTGGTGCCGTCGGGGACGAAGGCCTGGGTGGCGGGGCCGACGCCGGGGAGCCTGGGCGCCGGTGCGGGCTCGGAGGCGATGGTGCTCACCGGCTCGCCCGGCCCGGCGGCCCCGTGTGCGGCGCCGGGCGGGGCGCCCGCGGGGCGGGAGTCCCCGGCGGTCGCGGCGGCGGCCTTCCCTGCGGGTGCGGCGGGGGCGGGGGGCGCGGTGTTCGCGCAGCCGCTGAGCAGCAGGGCCGCGCACAGCGTGCCGGCGCTCAGCAGCGCGGGGGCGCCCTTGTGGACGGGCATGGAAGGATCCTCCTGGCCGGGGGCAATGCGTGGATGCGTACCCGTTCGGCGGGCGGCGCTGCGGCGGTTCCTGTGCCCTCACCCGTACGGCCGCGTCCGGTGGTGTCACCGCGCCTCACCGCCGTTCCGCGCCCGAATCCGGTTGACCGGGCCGGACGGGTCACGCTTTCCTGCACGCATGAACGATCTTCGTATAGAGCCCGCCCGGAGCGAGGCCCGGCTCGCGGACTGGCGGGCCGTCCACAACACGATCATCCCGACGGCCGTGCTCTCCGCCGACGAGGTGCGCGAGCGCGCGGGCCGGAACCGGCTGGACGTCGCGTATCTCGGGGAGGTGGCGGTGGGTTGTTCGACGGTACGGCCGCCGGACGAGGAGACCCCGGCGGCGACCGTCATCGCGCGGACGCTGCCCGCGTTCCGGGGGCGGGGCGTCGGGACCGCGCTGTACGAGCGGGGGCTCGCGCACGCGCGGACGCTGAGCGACGAGGGCGTGGAGACGGTGGTGCTGGCCTCGAACGAGGACGGGCTGCGGTTCGCGCTGGCGCGCGGCTTCGTCGAGGTGGAGCGGTACGTCCTGCCGGGCGACACGGTGCCGTTCGTGACGCTGCGGCTGGCCTGACGCTCCCCCGCCTCCACCTCCGCCTTCACCCCCATCTGACGATTCGTCAGATCGTCGTGTCACGGGTCTGGGAACCTTCGGGGCCCGGCGCTACCCTCCGCGCATGATTCGGACGGTGGTGTGGGGTACCGGAAATGTCGGGCGCGCGGCGATCCGCGCCGTGGACGCCCATCCAGGGCTGGAACTCGCGGCCGTGCTGGTCTCCGATCCGGCGAAGGTCGGACGGGACGCGGGGCGGCTCGCGGGGCTCGGCCACGACCTCGGGGTCGTGGCCGTCGACGATGTGGGCGCGGTGCTCGACGGGCGGCCGGGGGCGGTGGTGTACGCGGCTTCCGGCGACACCAGGCCCGACGGGGCGCTCGACGACGTGGCGCGCGCGGTGCGGACGGGTGCGGTGGTGGTCACCCCCGCGCTGTATCCGCTGTACGACCAGCGGAACGCACCGCCCGAGTTCCGGGATCCGGTACTCGCGGCGGTCGCCGAGGGCGGTGGTTCGCTGTTCGTGTCGGGCGTGGACCCGGGCTGGGGCAACGACGTCCTGCCGCTGCTCGTGAGCGGGCTCGGCAGCACGGTGGACGTGATCCGCTGTCAGGAGATCTTCGACTACTCGACGTACGAGCAGGAGGAGTCTGTACGGGACCTGATCGGGATGGGCCGGCCGCTCGACTACGAACCGCCGATGCTGCTGCCGTCGGTGCCGACGATGGTGTGGGGCGGGCAGATACGCCTGATGGCCCGCGCGCTCGGCGCCGAGCTCGACGAGATCCGCGAGACGGTGGACCGGCGTCCGCTGGAGTCGACCGTGAAGACCCGGACGATGGGCGTCTTCGAGGCGGGCACGCAGGGCGCGATCCGCTTCGAGGTGCAGGGCGTCGTCGGCGGCGAGCCCCGCATCGTGATCGAGCACGTGACCCGTATCCATCCCTCGTGCGCGCCGGACTGGCCGGTGCCGCCGGACGGGGCGGGGGCGCACCGGGTGATCGTCGAGGGCAGCCCCCGGATCGAGGTGACGGTGGCGGCGACCGCCGAGGGCGAGAACCGCTCGGCGGGCGGGAACGCGACGGCGGTGGGCCGGCTGGTCGGGGCGATCGACTGGCTGGTGGCGGCGGAGCCGGGACTGTACGACGCGCTGGACGTGCCGTTGCGGCCGGCGGTCGGGAAGCTGGGAAGGAGACCACGGTGATCATCGACATTCCCGAGGGCCAGGAGCCGATCGGGTACGTGTGGGGCGACATGGTCCCGGAGATCGGGACGGCGGCGGCGAACTTCTCGCTGTCGGTGTACGCCCATACGACGCTGGGGCTGCGCGAGTTCGAGGCGGCGCGGCTGCGGATCGCGCAGATCAACGGCTGCGGCTTCTGTCTTGACTGGCGTACCGACCGGGACGGGGTGAAGGTCGAGGAGGGCTTCGACGAGGTCGTCGCGGCCTGGCGGGAGACGGAGGTCTCGGAGGGCTTCGACGAGCGGACGCGGCTCGCGGCCGAGTACGCGGAGCGGTACGCGCTGGACCATCACGGTCTGGACGAGGAGTTCTGGGAGCGGATGACGGCCCGGTACAGCCAGGCGGAGATCGTCGAGCTGACGATGAGTCTGGGCTCGTGGCTGGCGTTCGGGCGGCTCAACCGGGTGCTCGGGCTCGACGAGGTGTGCGTGCTGCCGACGCACTGAGCGCGTGGGGAAGGGCCGGCCGGGTGGATCCCGGCCGGCCCTTGCCGTTCGATGTGCTGGTGCCGCGCCTCGGGCTCAGAAGTCCTCGGCGACGATCCGTTCGATGTTGCGTTCGGCGAGGGCCGTGATGGTGACGAACGGGTTGACGCTGGCGTTGCCGGGGATCAGGGATCCGTCGATGACGTACAGCCCGGAGTAGCCGTGGAGGCGTCCGTGGTTGTCGGTCGCCTTGCCCAGGACCGCGCCGCCGAGCGGGTGGTAGGTGAGGTGGTCGCCCCAGATCTTGTACACACCGAAGAGGTCGGTGCGGTAGATCGTGCCCTCCTTGGAGTTGATCTTGTCGAAGATGGTCTTCGCGGCGTCGATGGAGGTCTGCTTCCAGGCCCTGTCCCAGCTCAGGTCGACCGTGCCGGTGGCCGGGTTCCAGGTGAACTCGGCCCGGTGGGGGGTCTTGGTGATGGAGAGGTAGAAGGAGGCGTAGGTCTCGATGCCGGTGGGCAGCGGGGCGACCTCGGCGAAGGCGCCGCCCGCGTCCCAGTTGTCGATGCCCGCGGTGGGCATGGCGGACTGGAGCTTGCCGGTCGGGTCCCACATGTGGTTGGCGCGGCCGCACATGACGTTGCCGTTGTCGCCCCAGCCCTTGCCGATCTCGTTGTTGAGGGCGGGGAGGGCTCCGGTGGCCTTGAGGCGGGTGAGGAGCTTGCTCGTGCCGATGCTTCCGGCGGCGAAGAAGACCTTGTCGGCGGTGACGGTCTTGCTCGCGAGGGTGGCGCCCGTGGTGTCGATCTGGTCGATGGCGACGGTGTAACCGCCGCCGGCCGCCGGGGTGACGGAGGTGACCTTGTGCAGGGCGGAGACGGTGACCCGGCCGGTGGCGGCGGCCTGGGCCAGGTAGGTCTTCTGGAGGGTCTTCTTTCCGGCGTTGTTGCCGTAGATGACCTCGCCGTCGAGGGCGGACTTCGGGACGGCCCCGGCGGCCTCCTGCTTCATGTAGTCCCAGTCGTAGACGTTCGGGACGAACACGAAGGGGAAGCCGGAGCGCTGGGCGTGCTTGCGGCCGACGCGGGCGTACTGGTAGCAGGCGGCGCTCTCCCACCAGGACTTGTCCACCTCGGTGACGCCGAGTCCCGCGTTGGCGCGCGGGTAGTAGGTCGCGTACATCTCGGCCGCGTCGACGGTGGGGAGGATGGCCGCGAAGTTCTCGCGGCGCGGGGTGACGGCCATGCCGCCGTTGACGAGGGAGCCGCCGCCGACGCCCCTGCCCTGGTAGACGGTGATGCCGGCGAAGTCCTCGGCGTCGAGGATGCCCGTGTGCCGCGGGACGTCCTTGTCGAGGGGGAAGCCGAGGAAGTTGCTCAGCGGCTGCTTGGTGCGGGTCCGCAGCCAGAAGGAGCGGTAGTCGGGCCGGGTGGTGTTGGCGAAGATCTTGCCGTCCGGCCCGGGGGTGTCCCAGGCCATGCCCATCTCGACCATGTGGACGGCGACGCCCGCGCGGGCGAGCCGGAGGGCGGCGACGGAGCCGCCGTATCCGGTGCCGATGACGAGGGCGGGCACGTGGGCGCCGGTGGGGATGGGGGTGTCGGTGAGGCGGGCTTCGGCGTGGGCCGGGGTGCCGTGGCCGACGAGGGCGGCAGCACCGAGAACAGAACCTGTTCCCGCGAGGAATCGACGACGGCTCACGCCGCCGATTCCCTTTCCGGGCAGGGGGTGTTCGCTCATGTGATGTTCCTCACTCAGGGGCGAATGGGAACATGTTCTACTGTCGGCCATCGGGGAAGTCACGAGAAACCGACGGGTAACTTCAGCTCGGGTACACCTCTCGAACGGATGCCGTCGGATACCGGGCAGGTGCACGGACTTCCGGCCGTCTTTCCGTCCAACTCCCGTATTCCCCCGCCGCATAGAGCGCACGAGCCTCGGCGAGGGCCGGACGATGGATGGCTGGAAGCCGCTCCAGGACCCAGTCGGCGGCGGCGTCCTTCGAGCGGATCTCGCCGGTTGCGCGGCGCGCGGTCACGAGCACGTCGATGTCGCCGCCCGGCCGCAGTCCGCCGAGCACGGCCTGGCGCTCCGGATACGTCGGGCGTGGGCCCGTCACGTACCCGGGGCCGAGGAGGCGGAGAGCTCAGGCCAGGGCTGGGCCCGGGGCGCCGGTGAGACGCTCGGGGGTGAGCAGCTCGGCGAGGCGTTCGGCGGGCAGCAGGCCCTTCTCCAGGGTGAGTTCGACGACTCCGCGCCCGGTGGCGAGCGCCTCCTGCGCGATGGCCGTGGCCGCGGTGTAGCCGAGGTGCGGGTTGAGCGCGGTGGCGAGGCCGATGGAGTTCTCGACGGCCGCTCGGAGCGCCTCGGTGTTGGCGGTGATGCCGCTGACGCAGCGGTCGGCGAGGGTCAGGCAGGCGGCGCGCAGGGAGAGGAGGCTCTTCGACAGGGCGTGGAAGATGACCGGCTCGAAGGCGTTGAGCTGGAGCTGCCCGGCCTCGGCGGCCATGGTGATGGTGATGTCGTTGCCGATCACCTCGAAGGCGACCTGGTTGACGACCTCGGGGATCACCGGGTTGACCTTGCCGGGCATGATGCTGGAACCGGCCTGGACCGGCGGCAGGTTGATCTCGTTGAGCCCGGCGCGCGGTCCCGAGGACAGCAGCCGCAGGTCGTTGCAGGTCTTGGAGAGCTTGACCGCGATGCGCTTGAGGACCCCGGAGAGCTGGACGAAGGCGCCGCAGTCCTGGGTGGCCTCGATGAGGTTGGCGGAGGTGACGAGCGGCAGGCCGGTCAGCTCGGCGAGGTTGCGGCGGGCGGTCTCGGCGTAGCCGGGGGCGGCGTTGAGGCCGGTGCCGATGGCGGTGGCCCCGAGGTTGATCTCGTGGATGAGTTCGACGGCCTCGGCGAGCCGGCTGCGGTCCTCCTCCAGCATCACGGCGTACGTGGAGAACTCCTGGCCCAGGGTCATGGGCACCGCGTCCTGGAGCTGGGTGCGGCCCATCTTGACGACGTCGCGGAACTCCAGGGCCTTGGCGGCGAAGGCGTCCTGGAGCACGGCCATGGCGAGGAGGAGCTCGCGGGCGGCGCTGATCGCAGCGATGCGGATGGCGGTCGGGTAGACGTCGTTGGTGGACTGGCCGAGGTTGACGTCCTCGTTGGGGTGGAGTCGGTCGTAGTCGCCCTTGGCGTGGCCGAGGAGCTCCAGGGCGCGGTTGGCGACGACCTCGTTGGCGTTCATGTTGGTGGAGGTGCCCGCGCCGCCCTGGACGACGTCCACGACGAACTGGTCGTGGAGCCGGCCCGTACGGATCTCCCGGCAGGCGCCGGCGATGGCGGCGGCCTTGTCGGCGGGCAGCAGCCCCAGTTCCTCGTTGGCGCGGGCGGCGGCCTCCTTGACGGCGGCGAGCGCGTCGATGAGGAGCGGGTAGACGGAGATGGGCGTGCCCGTGACGGTGAAGTTCTCGGTGGCGCGCAGGGTGTGGACACCCCAGTAGGCGTCGGCGGGAACGTCCCGGTCGCCGAGCAGATCGTGCTCGCGACGGACGGGAACGGGGTGCGGGGCCGGTGCGGGAACCATGGGGTCCTTGGGGTGCGTGGCGCGCCAGGGGGCGCCGGGGTTGCGGTGGGGTGATGCCCTTGGGGGCCGGGCCGAGAGGACGGCCGCCCGCGTGCGAGGTGGCCCGGCCGACGCCATGGCCGTTCGACGACGGGGCGGGCCCTCGGAAAGGTTGGCTCCGGCTCGCGGGCGGGCGGGGGGGTGCGCCGCCCGCGAGCCGGGGTTCTGGGGGGCGCCTGGTCAGGCGCGGGCGGCGACGGCCGAGGCCGAGCGGGAGCCGCCGGTGGCGAGGGCCGGTTCCGCGCGGACGGGCCCGTCGAGGAGGCGCCGCAGCAGGGCGGTGCTGCGGACGGGGTCGCCCGCGCCGTTGCCGCCCTCGGCGAGGAGCGTCGCGAGGACCGCGATCCGTGCCTGCGCGGCGCGGAGCGTGCCGGTGAGCAGAGCTCCGGCGGCGACGAGGTCGACGGCCCCGCCGCCGGTGTAGATCTCGGCGAGCGGTCCGGCGGGGACACGGGTGGTGACGGCGACGAGGACGCCCTGGGCGACCGAGTCGGCCACGGCGGCTGCGATCTCGGGGGTGGCGTTGCCCGCGCCGGTGGCGACGAGGACGATGCCCCGGGCACCGGCGGCGACGGCCGCGTTCAGGAGGAAGGGGTCGCCGTCGGAGTGGTGCGTGACGATGGCGACGCGGGGCAGCGGCACGGCGTCGGGAGCGTCGGGGTCCGCCTTGTCCGCGGCGTCGGGCAGCGGCAGCGGCGTCGGGCGCTCCGGCTGCCGCTCGATGTCGACGCGGGAGAAGCCGACGCGGCCCAGGCGCTCGGCCGAGGGGTCGGAGAAGGCGTCGGCGGCGAGCGTCTGGGTCTTGACGGTGCCGCGGGCGGCGTGGACGCGTCCGTCGAAGACGACGAGGACACCGAGGTCGCTGACGGAGGAGGCGACCTGGAGCGCGTCGTACAGGTTGCCGGGGCCGTCCCCGTCGCCGGTGCCGAAGGGGCGCTGGGCGCCGGTGAGGACGACCGGGCGGGCGTCGGTGTGGTGGAGGTCCAGGAAGAAGGCGGTCTCTTCGAGGGTGTCGGTGCCGTGGGTGATCACGATGCCGTCGACGCCGGGGTCGGCGAGGGTCTCGTGGACGGTCCGGAGCAGGGCGAGCTGGTGCGCCGCGGTCACGCGGGAGCTGTTGACGTTGAAGAGGTCGACGACCTCGACGGTGACGCCCTCGGGAAGCGGGGCGGTGGCCAGCACGTCGTCGCCGGAGGCGTCGGCGGCGTATCCGGTGCCCTGCCAGCGGCTGGCGATCGTGCCGCCCGTGCTGATGACGACGATCCGGCGCGTTCCCCCGTCGTTCGTCCGCTTCATGCCTGCCGTCCTTACTCCGTACCGAAATCGCCCTGCGTCGCAACGATAGGACAGAAGGCGCGCAAGGCGATTGCGAAATCAGCCGCTGGATCGTTTCGCCGTGGTAGATAATTGCGCCATGGACCGAATCGATCTCCACATCTTGCGCGAGCTTCAGAACGACGGCCGACTGAGCAACCAGGAGCTGGCCCAGCGGGTGGGGCTCAGCCCCTCGCCCTGTCTGCGCCGGGTCCGTCAGCTGGAGCAGGACGGGGTGATCCAGGGATACCGGGCGATCATCGATCCGGGGGCGGTGGGGCGTGGCTTCGAGGTGCTCGTGTCGGTGGAGGTGCGGCGGGACCGGGAGACGGTGGAGGCCTTCGAGGAGGCGCTCCAGGACGTGCCGGACGTGATCGAGGCGTACCGGCTGTTCGGGAGTCCCGGCTGTCTGCTGCGGATCGCGGTCGCCGATCTCGCGGCGTACGAGCGGCTGTGGATCGAGCGGCTGACGACCCTCACCGGGGTCACCGAGGTGAACTCGCAGATCATCATGAAGCGCATCAAGGAGCCGAAGGGGATGCCAGTCGACGTCCGGGGCAACTGAGGACACCCCGGGTCGCCCGGATCCGACCGGGCCGAGCCCCGCGGCGAGCCCTGGCGGAACCTCTCGTTTCAGCCATATGCGAACTCGTCATGGAACAGCCTTCTTCTCGTTACATGACAGGTACCTGCCGTGTGCCACTCTCCCGATGACACGAAGTCAACACGCGTAGACAGCGGCACCGTTGAGCCGACGCCCGCCGTCCCGCGCGTACCGTCCCCGGGAAAGGGCCCCCCATGTCCGTTGTGCGGATCGGCAGATGGAAGGTGTGGGCGGCGGCCGTCGCCGCCACCCTCGTCGGCGTCACGCTCCCCACGGTCGCCGCTACCCCCGCCGGCGCCACCACCACCACGTACGACAGCACGTACTACAAGAACGCGATCGGCAAGACCGGCACGAGCCTCAAGTCCTCGCTGCACACCATCATCAGCAGCCAGAGCAAGATCTCGTACGACGCGGTCTGGAACGCGCTGAAGGTCACCGACCAGGACCCCGGCAACACCAACAACGTCATCCTGCTCTACAGCGGGACCTCGCGGAGCAAGAGCCTCAACGGCGGCGACGTCGGCGACTGGAACCGTGAGCACACCTGGGCCCAGTCCCACGGCAACTTCGGCACCTCCGCCGGGCCCGGCACCGATCTGCACCACCTGCGCGCGGCGGACGTCCAGGTCAACAGCATCCGCGGCAACAAGGACTTCGACAACGGCGGCAGCGCGGTCAGCGGCGCCCCCGGCAGCTACACGGACAGCGACTCGTTCGAGCCGCGCGACGCCGACAAGGGCGACGTGGCCCGGATGATCCTCTACATGGCCGTCCGCTACGAGGGCGACGACGCCTGGGCCGACCTGGAGCCCAACGAGTCGACCACCAACGGCAGCGTCCGCTTCCACGGCCGCCTCTCGGTCCTGAAGCAGTGGAACGAGCAGGACCCGCCGAGCGCCTTCGAGGAGCGTCGGAACGACGTCATCCACACCACCTACCAGGGCAACCGGAACCCGTTCATCGACCACCCGGAGTGGGTCGAGGCGATCTGGTAGGCCGAGCGCCACAGCGGTGAACGGAGCCGGGCCGGGGTCGTCGTACCCGGTCCGGCTTCCGCGCGTCCCGGGCGGGGTCATCGTGCGCCGTGCACGGAAAGGGCTCTACGCCTGACCGCCGAGGCCACCTTCAAACGTCAAATGGCGAATGTTCTCACGCTCTTGGCGCGAAGGCAGGAAGCACCCCAGAGCCGTTACCCATCCGTTATAAACGGTGATTTTGTCCCGCATTCGGCACCTTTGCCATGTGACCCGGCGCACATTTCCACCCCCGGAGGCCACCGCCGCATCTATCACGGTCGGGCGTCCACAACAACCCCTCCGGACCAGGAAGTTCCGAGATCCACTCGGTAGCTTCGGCGCCCATGACCCCGTTGACCACTGGCCTGACGACCACGACTCCCCGCACCACTCCCCCGACGCTCGCGGACGGCGCCGAGCTCTGGCGGATCGCACGCGGCTCGGGCGAGCTCGACCTCAACTCGCCGTACAGCTATCTGCTCTGGTGCCGCGACTTCGCCGGCACGACCACGGTCGCCCGTGACACCTCCGGACGCCCGATCGGCTTCGTCACCGGCTACCTGCGCCCCGACGAGCCGGAGACCCTCTTCGTCTGGCAGATCGCCGTCGGGGGTTCGCACCGCGGAAGCGGGGTAGCCGGGACCCTGCTCGACGCCCTGTCCGCGCAGGTCGCGGCCGAGCACGGGATCAGCAGGATCGAGGCGACCGTCACCCCGGGGAACCTCGCCTCCGACCGGCTGTTCCGGTCGTTCGCACGCCGGCACGACGCGGAGGTGACGCAGGAGGTCCTGTTCCCGGCCGCCGCGTTCCCCGCGGCGGGACACGAGTCCGAGGTGCTGTACCGCATCGGTCCCCTCGGGCCGCCGGTCTCCTGAGCCGTCGACCGCGCACGCCCCACCCCCGAACAACACCCTGGAGAAGAGCTTCGTGACCCTGACCGACATCGCCACGCCCTCCGTCTTCGAGACCGTCGAATCGGAGGTCCGCAGCTACTGCCGCGCCTGGCCCGTCGTCTTCGAACGCGCCAGTGGCAGCAGGCTGTACGACGAGCAGGGGCGTCCGTACCTCGACTTCTTCGCCGGCGCCGGCTCGCTGAACTACGGCCACAACAACCCCGTGCTCAAGCGGGCCCTCCTCGAATACCTCGGCAACGACGGCATCACCCACGGCCTCGACATGTCGACCACCGCCAAACGCGACTTCCTGGAGGCCTTCCACACCACGGTCCTGGAACCCCGGGCCCTGCCCTACAAGGTGATGTTCCCGGGCCCCACCGGTACCAACGCCGTGGAGGCCGCGCTGAAGCTCGCCCGCAAGGTCACCGGGCGCCAGACCGTCGTCTCCTTCACCAACGCGTTCCACGGCATGTCGCTCGGCTCGCTCGCCGTCACGGGGAACGCCGCCAAGCGCGCCGGAGCCGGCGTCCCGCTGCCCCACGCCATCCGCATGCCCTTCGACGACTACCTCGACGGGCAGCTCCCCGACTTCCTCTGGTTCGAGCGGCTCCTCAACGACGCCGGCTCCGGCCTCGACCACCCGGCGGCCGTGATCGTCGAGACCGTCCAGGGCGAGGGCGGCATCAACGTCGCACGGGCCGAGTGGCTGCGCGCGCTCGCCGAGCTCTGCCGCCGGCACGAGATGCTCCTCATCGTCGACGACATCCAGATGGGCTGCGGCCGCACCGGCGACTTCTTCTCCTTCGAGGAGGCGGGCATCACGCCCGACATCGTCACCCTGTCCAAGTCCATCAGCGGCTACGGCCTGCCCATGGCCCTCTGCCTGTTCCGGCCGGAGCTCGACGTCTGGCAGCCCGGCGAGCACAACGGGACCTTCCGCGGCAACAACCCCGCCTTCGTCACGGCCACGGCCGCCCTCGACGCCTACTGGCGCGACGGCACCCTGCGCGCGCGCACCCTGAGCCGGGCGGACCGGGTGGAGCGCGCCCTCCTCGACCTGTGCGGGGGCGACGGACGCACCGGCGTGTCCGTCCGCGGCCGCGGACTGGTGTGGGGCCTGGAGTTCGCCGACGGGGAGCGCGCGGAGGCCGTGTGCCGGCGCGCCTTCGAGACCGGCCTCCTGGTCGAGACCTCGGGCCCGATCGGCGAGGTGGTCAAGCTGCTCCCGCCGCTGACCGCGACGGACGACGAACTCGACGAGGGCCTCGGGATCCTGGCCCGCGCCGTGCGCCACACCGCCTGACCCGGCGCCCGACCCCACGTTCCGACGGCCGGCCGACCAGCCGGCCCAATGACCCGAAAGGCAGTTGTACCCCATGATCGTCCGTACCTTCGACGAGCTGGAGAACACCGAGCGGCACGTGAGGGCCGCCTCCGGCACCTGGGAGAGCAAGCGCATCGTCCTGGCCCGTGAGCGGGTCGGCTTCTCCCTCCACGAGACGGTGCTGTACGCCGGCACCGAGACCGCCATGTGGTACGCGAACCACGTCGAGGCCGTCGTCTGCACGGCCGGCGAGGCCGAGCTCACCGACCACGAGACGGGCCGCACGTACACGATCGTGCCCGGAACGATGTATCTGCTCGACGGGCACGAGCGCCACACCCTCAAGGTCAAGGCCGACTTCCGCTGCCTGTGCGTCTTCAACCCGCCCGTGACCGGGCGCGAGGACCACGACGAGAACGGCGTCTACCCGCTGCTGACGGAACCCGCGCCCGCGTCCGACGACGTCTGAGCCCGGATCCCGGCAGACGCCCCCACGCGAGACGACGACATCCCCACGCGAAAGGAAGCACGCTCCCCCATGCCCTCCGCACCCACCCGCCCCGTCGACCTCTACCCCACCCGTGGCCCCAAGGAGGAACTGATCGGCCGCAAGGACCCTGTCGTGTGGTCCGGCCCCGGCACGGCAGGCCCCTTCTGGGACCGTGAACTGGAGGAGTACGACCGCGACGGCTTCGTCACGGTGGACGAGATCGTCACCCCGGACGAGGTCGACGTGCTCCGGGCGGAGCTGGACCGGCTCGTCTCCGACCCGGCCGTTCGCGCGGACGAGCGGGCGGTCGTCGAGCCCCGTTCCCAGGAGATACGTTCCGTCTTCGAGGTGCACCGGATGAGCGAGGTCTTCGGCCGGCTGGCCGAGGATCCGCGGATCGTCGGGCGCGCCCGCCAGATCCTCGGCTCCGACGTCTACGTCCACCAGTCGCGGGTCAACGTCAAGCCCGGCTTCGGGGCCAGCGGCTTCTACTGGCACTCGGACTTCGAGACCTGGCACGCGGAGGACGGCCTGCCGAGGATGCGGACCGTGTCGGTGTCGATCGCGCTCACGCCGAACCACACCACCAACGGCAGCCTGATGATCATGCCGGGTTCGCACCGCACGTTCCTCGGCTGTGCCGGTGCCACTCCGAAGGACAACTACAAGAGGTCGCTCCAGATGCAGGACGCGGGTACGCCGTCCCCCGAGGCGCTGACCACGTTCGCCGAGGCCTGCGGCATCCGTCACTTCACGGGTCCGGCCGGGTCCGCCACCTGGTTCGACTGCAACGCCCTGCACGGATCGGGCGACAACATCACCCCGTACCCCCGGAGCAATGTGTTCCTCGTCTTCAACAGCGTCGAGAACCAGCCGGAGGCGCCCTTCGCCGCCCCGGTCCGGCGGCCCTCCTTCATCGCCGCGCCCTCATCCGATCACGCGTGACCGGCGGGACGGCGCCGACCCTGCCGGGGAGGCGCCGGCGCACCCCGACCGCGAGTTCACGGCGGTCGGGGTGCGCGAACCGCGCCGGGCGCTGAGCGTGCCGACGAGCTCCTGCACGCGCGCGGAGTCGACGGACCGGGCGTTCCCGTCACTCGGTCCGTCGACTCCGCCGACGCGCGGCCCGTGCCGGGCCGCGCGTTCCTCTCTGCCCTCAGCCCTCTCCACCGTCGTCGACCATGCCGTCCCGCAAGCGGTCCAGGCTTCGGGTGAGCAGCCGTGAGACCTGCATCTGGGAGACGCCGATCCGCTCGCCGATCTCCGTCTGGGTGAGCTCCTCCACGAAGCGGAGGTGCAGCAGCAGCCGGTCGCGCGGGGCAAGTGCCTCCACGAGCGGGGCGAGGGTGTGGAACTCCTCGAAGAGGGCGAGCGCCGGATCCTCCTGGCCGATGAGATCGGCCAGGGCCGCGTCCTCCTCCTCGCTGTCGCCGCCGGCGAGCCTGGCGTCCAGGGACGTGGAGTGGTAGCCGTTGGCGGCGACCTGGGCCTCGACCACCTCGTCCTCGGACAGGTCCATGACCGGCGCCAGTTCGGAGAGGCGCGGGGCCCTGCCGAGCCGTGAGCTCAGCTCGTCGGTCGCCTTGGCCAGCTCCACCCGTGCCTCCTGGAGGCGGCGCGGCACGTGCACGGCCCAGGTGGTGTCGCGGAAGAACCGCTTGATCTCGCCCACGATGTACGGCACGGCGAAGGTGGCGAACTCCACCTCGCGCGACAGGTCGAAGCGGTCGATCGCCTTGATCAGGCCGACCATGCCGACCTGGAGGATGTCCTCCCGCTCGTCGCCGCGCGACCGGAACCGCCCCGCCGCGTACACCACCAGTGACATGTTCATCTCGATGAGGGTGTTCCTGACGTACTGGTGCCCCGCGGTGCCCTCCTCCCGCGCCGCCAGTTCACGGAGGAACACCTTCGACAGGGCTCGCGCGTCCCGGGGTGGAATCGCGTGCGGCACCTCGGGAAAGGGCAGTTCCTCCCCCACGTGGTTCGTCGCGTACGCCTTCGTCGCCTCGGCCGGGTCGGTCCGCACAGGAACAACCTCCTCTGGCTCGCGGTCCGTTCAGCGGTCCCGGTTCGCGTACCCCCACTTCCCGGACGCACACTTCGTCCGCTCCTGGCCGATTCCGCCCGGAAGGAACGCATCACGACGGTTCGAACGGGCAGACGAACCCCATCACCTGCTGAGGAACCGGCCAGAAACAGGAAGAAAGGGATGCGCGATGAAGACCTTCGGCGACACCCGGCGCCCGGCCCTCAGGGCGGACCCGCGCGGTGGCGGGAACGCCTGTGCGCCCCCGGTCCGTAGCCCGGCCGACGCCCGGCAGCTCGTCCGCCACGCCCTCGCGGCGCTCGGCCCCCTGCCGACCGCCCAGGTCGAGGACCTGCTCCTCGTGACTTCGGAACTGGTCACGAACGCGCACCGGCACGCGGGCGGCGTCACGGGCTTCGGGATCGGGGTCGGACGCGACCGGGTGACGGTGTCGGTGTCCGACGCCAGCGGGGAGCCGCCGCTGTACGAGCGCCAGGGAGATCTGCGTCCCGGTGGCTACGGCTGGCCGATCGTGCTCCGTCTGTGCCGTGAGGTGACCGTGGACGCGGGTCCGGACGGCAAGACCATCCACGCGGCGGTGACGGTCGACCGGTGAGCCGCGGCCTGGGGCCCGCGTCAGGAGGCCTCGGGGGCCGGTTCCCCGTCCGCCGGCCGGTCGGGGCGACGCTGTTCCGGGAGGGCGTGGAGCCGTACGCCCGCTCGCCCGCGCCCGGCGGGGCGTGCGGCGCGCACCGGGCGCACGCCGCAGCGGGCCCGACCTGTGGAAGGCTGAGCCGATGACCTCACGCTCGTACGACGTCCTCGCCGGGGCCCCGGACTCCCCCGTCCTCCTCCATGTCCCGCACTCCTCCCGGGTGATACCCCCGGACGTGCGCGACGGCATCCTGCTCGGCGACGGGGAACTGGACCGCGAGCTCGACCACATCACCGACGCCCACACGGCGGAGATCGCGGCCGTCGCCGCGGCGGCCGCCGGCGCGACCCCCTGGCGGTTCGTCAACCGGCTGTCGCGGCTGGTCGTCGACCCCGAGCGCTTCCCCGACGAGCGTGAGGAGATGCTGGCCGTCGGGATGGGGGCGGTGTACACGCGGACCACGCACCGGGCCGCGCTCCGCCCCGCCGGATTCGACCCGGCGCCGCTGATCGACCGGTACTTCACGCCGTACGCCGAGGGCATGGCCGCCGCCGTGGCGGCGCGCCTCGAGGCGACGGGGCGCGCGGTGGTCGTCGACGTCCACTCGTACCCGACCGAGCGTCTGCCGTACGAGCTGCACGGCGAGGGGCCCCGCCCGCCGGTCTGCCTCGGCACCGACGCCTTCCACACGCCGCCGGCCCTGCTGGACGCGGCACGGGAGGCGTTCGGCGGGTTCGGGGGCCTGGCGACGGACACGCCCTTCGCCGGGACGTACGTACCGCTGGCGTACTACGGCACGGACCCGCGGGTCAGCGCGCTCATGATCGAGATTCGGCGCGATGTCTACATGAGTGAGCCGGGCGGCGCGGCGGGACCGGGGGTCCAGGCGCTCGGGGCGGCCCTGGCGGCGCTCGTCGCCGCCGTGCCGCCGCACCCGTCTGCGTAGGGACGCCCTCGCGGTCCCGGACGCCTGCTCACGCGTTCGGTCGCGGCCGAGTGGCCCGCGGGCGGGGGCCGTGCGCAGGCTGGGGGTGGTCCCGGGAGGGGCCGCCCCCGCGCGTGAGGAGACCGTCGATGACCGTGCCCGATCCCGCCCCGTACCGGTACGACGACCTCAGCGCGCTCTACATCAACTGCACGCTCAAGCGCTCCCCCGAGGTCAGCAACACCGAGGGTCTGATCGGGCGCAGCCGGTCCGTCATGGAGGCGCAGGGCGTGGCGACCTCCCTGGTGCGGGCCGTCGACCTGGACATCGCGACCGGGGTGTGGCCGGACATGACGGAGCACGGCTGGGAGTCGGACGCGTGGCCCGCGCTGTACGAGCGGGTGATGGCCGCCGACATCCTCGTGCTGTGCGGACCGATCTGGCTCGGTGACAACAGCTCCGTGATGAAGCGGGTGATCGAGCGGCTCTACGCCTGTTCGAGCCTCCTCAACAGCGCTGGCCAGTACGCGTACTACGGCCGGGCCGGCGGCTGTCTGATCACCGGCAACGAGGACGGCGTGAAGCACTGTGCGATGAACGTCCTCTACAGCCTCCAGCATCTGGGGTACACGGTGCCGCCGCAGGCGGACGCGGGCTGGATCGGTGCGGCGGGCCCCGGGCCCTCCTACCTGGACCCGGGCTCGGGCGGCCCCGAGAACGACTTCACCAACCGCAACACCACGTTCATGGCCTGGAACCTGATGCATGTCGCCGGGCTGCTCAAGAGGGCGGGCGGCGTCCCGGCACACGGCAACCAGCGCTCGGCGTGGGACGCGGGCTGCAAGCCGGACTTCCCGAACCCCGAGCACCGCTGACACGTGGGACCGACGCGGTGAGCCGCATGGCCTCCCCCGTTCCGACCGCGTCCCGGACCCCGGCTCCGACCGCGTCTCAGGCCCCGGCACCCACCCTCGTTTTGGATTGTCGGAGGATCATCAATACGATCCGGCGATGATCACGAGAAAACGGCTGGCGACCGGGGCCTGCGCGCTGCTCGCCGCCCTGAGCGTCGCGCTCCTGCCGACGGGCGCGACCGCGGACGCGCCGGTGGCGAAGGAATCCCCCAAGGTCGAGCTGGTCCTCGACGTGAGCGGCTCCATGCGGGCCAAGGACATCGACGGCAAGTCCCGGATGGCCGCGGCCAAGCAGGCTTTCAACGAGGTCCTCGACGCGGTGCCGTCGGAGGTCCAGCTCGGCATCCGCACCCTGGGCGCCGACTACCCCGGGCAGGACCGCAAGCGGGGCTGCAAGGACACCCGGCAGCTCTACCCGGTGGGCCCGCTCGATCGCACCGAGGCCAAGACGGCCGTGGCCACCCTGGCCCCGACCGGCTGGACCCCGATCGGTCCGGCGCTGCTCGGAGCGGCCGAGGACCTGGAGGGCGGTGACGCCACCCGGCGGATCGTGCTCATCACGGACGGCGAGGACACCTGCGCCCCGCTCGACCCGTGCCAGGTGGCGCGCGAGATCGCGGCGAAGGGCATCCATCTCGTCATCGACACCCTGGGCCTGGTGCCGGACGCCAAGACCCGGCAGCAGCTCACCTGCATCGCGGAGGCCACCGGAGGCACGTACACCTCCGTCCACCGCACCGAGGACCTCTCCCGCCGGGTCCGGCAGCTGGTCGACCGCGCCGCCGACCCGGTCGTGACGCCCGTGGCCACCGAGGGCGCGCTGCGCTGCGCCGACGCGCCGCAGCTCAAGCCCGGCCTGTACACCGACCGCGAGGCCTTCGGCCAGCACCGCTGGTACCGGGTGGATCTGCTGCCCGGTCAGGAACTCCGCGCCTCCGTCAGCGTGTCGGCGGACCGCGCCGTCAACAACGACTACGGCGTGCTGCTGCGTGCCGTCACCCGCCACGGCCGGGAGATCGTCCGCGGCTCCGAGGCCGGTGACGGACGCACCGACGTCATCTCGACGGGCCTGCGCTACCCGAAGCCGGAGCTCGACGACGAGCCCGAGGACGGCAAGCCGGCCGCGGAGTCGGTCTGTCTCCAGGTCAGCAACTCGTTCTCCGCTCCCCCGTCGGTCAAGACGACGCCGGGCATGCCCATCGAGCTGACGGTGGACGTCGTCGACGGCCCGTCGACCGCCTCGGACGTGGCCTCGTTCGGTCTCGGCCGCGGCTGGTGGCTGCTCGGCGCGCTGGTGCTCGTCGGATTCGTGGCCGGTCTGCTCTGGGGCTGGCTGTCCCGCTGGCGCGTCGCTGTCTGGAGGACCCACTGATGCGTACCGTCCGCACGCTCGCCGCGGCCGCCCTCACGGGCGCCGCTCTCCTCGGACTCGCGGCCCCGGCCGCCCTGGCCGACTCCCCCTCGCCCTCGACCGACCCGGGCAAGGACGCCTCCACCGCGGGGCCGACGGAGGCCGGAACCACGTTCCGTACGGCCGCCCGGTTCCTCCCCGGCCAGGAGGCCACCGCGCAGGCCGCCACGGGTGACTACCTGTACTGGGTGTTCCCGGCGGACACCGGGCAGCGGCCGACGGTGGACGCCACCGTCACCCTGCCCGACGCGGCCCTGCGGCACGGGCCCGCCACCTGGCGGGTCGACGTGTACGACGGGCTCCGGCGGCGCCAGCCGTGCATGTACGGGACCCAGTCCCGCGCCGCGGCGAAGGAGACCGCGACCGTGCGGCTCACCTGTGTGCTGCGGCCGGTCCGCGCCTCGGCCGACACCTGGTCGAACGACCCGCTGCCCGGCAGCTACTACGTGCGGCTGACCGCCACCTCGCTGCCGGACGAGGACCTCGGCCAGCCGTTCACGGCCCGGCTCGGGGTGAGCACCGTCGACAAGGGCGGCGCCTACGCGACCGACGGCTCGCTCTCCGCGCCGCTCGTCCCCGGCGCGACCACGGCCGACCAGGCGGAGGCCGACGAGGAGGCCGGCCGGCCCTCCGCCGTCGAGGCCGCGGCCCCGGAGGACGGCTGGTCCTCCGGCTGGTGGTCCGACCGCTGGCTCTGGACCGCGGCGGGCGGCTTCCTCGCGGCCCTCGCGGGCATCGGCGGCTATGTGCTGACGCGCGGCGGCGGACGGCCGTCCCGGGTCCCACCGGCCGCCTGACCGGTCCGTGGAACACCCCGAAGGCCCTCACCGCGTCGATGCGGTGGGGGCCTTCGGGTGTTTCCGACGGTCGCGGGCGGGTTCAACGGCGGGCGACCGGACGGGCCGGGAACCCGTGGGCGCGGGCCCCCGCCACGATCGCCACCACCGGGACGAGGAGGACGAGCACGCTCCACGACAGGGCGCCCGCGCCGAGGACGTCGAGCAGGACACCGCCGGCGATGCCGCCCGCCGCCATGGCGGCGTTCCAGAGGCTGACCAGCAGCGTCTGGGCGGTGTCGGCGTGCTCGCCGCCCGCGTCGGCGACGGCCGTCTGGAGGAGGGTGGGCGCGCCGCCCCAGCCGAACCCCCAGAGCGCGGCGGCCGTCAGGACGAGCCCGGCGCCGCCGGCCGGGACGGCGAGCACGGCGGCGGCCACGGCGACGAGGATCGTGCCGGCGAGGGTCAGGATCCGGAGCCTGCGGTCGATGTGCCGTCCGGTGAACCAGATCCCGGCGAGCGAGGCGGCACCGAAGACCAGCAGGACGAGGCCGGTGGAGCCGGCCAGGCCGAGATGGCCGAGGTAGGCGGCGACGTAGGTGTAGAGGACGGTGTGGGCAAGGACGAGGGTGAACGTGACGGCCAGGACCGGGAGGACGCCGGGCACCTTCAGGGTCCGGGCGACCGGGGCGCGCCCGCCGTGCGCCTCGCCCGGCAGGTCGGGGACGGCGAGGGCGATCCAGCCGAGGAGCGCGACGGCGATCACGGTCATGGCGGTGAAGGCGGCCCGCCAGCCCACGGCCTCGCCGAGGAAGGTGCCGGCCGGCACGCCGAGGGAGAGCGCCAGGGGGATGCCGGTCATGGCGACGGCGACGGCCCGGCCCTGGAGGTGGGGCGGGGCGATGCGCCGGGCGTATCCGGCGAGCAGGGCCCAGGCGACGCCCGCGGCGACCCCGGCGAGGAACCGGGCGCCCATGGTGAGGGCGTACGAGGAGGACACGGCCGTCACGGTGTTGGCGGCGGCGAATCCGGCGACCGAGGTGAGCAGCAGCCGCTTGCGGCGCCACGCGGCGGTGCGGGCGGCCAGGGGGACGGCGGTGAGGGCGGTGCCGAGGGCGTAGACGGTGACCGCCTGGCCCATGGCGGCCTCGCCGACGCCGAGGTCGGCGCTCATGCCGGGCAGGACACCGGCGGGGAGGGTCTCGGTGAGGCTGGTGACGAAGACGGCGGTGGCGAGCGCGAGCAGCGCGAGGAGCGGCAGCCGGCCGGAGGGCGCGGGGGGCTCGGGGGTCGCACGAGCCTCAGGGGTGGAAGGGTTCTCAGGGGTGGCGGGCGCGGCGGAACGGGCCGCCGCTGTCGTGTCGTTGGCCATGGAACTATGCTCGAACCCTCACATTGATGTGAGGGTCAAGCGAGTCCCTGGAGGGGGCGTCCATGCGGATCGGGGAACTGTCGGAGCGCACCGGAACACCGCGCCGGCTGCTGCGCTACTACGAGGAGCAGGGTCTCATCGTCGCGGACCGGCTGCCGAACGGCTACCGGGTCTACGACGAGTCGAACCTGGACCGGGTCATGCAGATCCGGGGCCTCCTGGACGCCGGTCTGCCGACCCGGATCATCAAGCAGATCCTGCCCTGCCTGAACAAGCCGCGGATCATCCATTTCCCGGACGCCACCCCGGAGATGCTGGCGACCCTGGAGGACGAGCGGGACCGGATGACCGAGCGGATCCGCTGCCTCACCCGGAACCGGGACGCGGTGGCGGAGTACCTGGACGCGGTACGGGAGAAGCTGGAGCCGTCCGCCTGACCGGAGGTCAGGTCATCCGGCGCGCGCCGTCGAGGACGGCCTGCCGGATGCGGTGGTAGGTCCCGCACCGGCAGATGTTGCGGATCGTGTCCAGGTCCGCCTCGGTGATCTCGCGGCCGGCCTCCCGGGCCCGGCGCACCTCCGCGACCGCGGTCATGATCTGGCCCGGCTGGCAGTAGCCGCACTGGGCGACGTCGAGGTCGAGCCATGCCTCCTGCATGGGGTGGAGGTCGCTTCCGACGGTGTCGGGGAGTCCCTCGATGGTGGTGACCTCGTCGTCCGGGGCGAGGTCCTCGACGGGCACGGCGCACGGTGTGAACGCCTTGCCGTTGAGGTGGCTCGTACAGGCCCGGCAGACGCCGACCCCGCAGCCGTACTTGGGTCCGGTGACGCCCAGGACGTCCCGGAGGACCCAGAGCAGCCGGACGTCGCCCTCGACGTCGGCGGTGACGGCCTTGCCGTTCAGGATGAAGGTGTGCTGCGGCACGGATGCTGCTCCAGGTCTCAGAGGGCGCGGTCGCGGCCGTCGGTCGGCGAGGCGGGGACGGGCGGGACGGTCGGCAGGGGGGTGAACGCGAGCGGATCCGCGTGGTTGACGGGGAAGACCGTCGGCATGGTGCCGGTGGCCCGTCCGTAGGCGCAGGCGACGGCGGCCATGGCGCCGGCGACCGCGAGTTCGCCCGCGCCGCCCGGCTTGTCGCCGGTCGAGGGCATCACGATGATCTCCAGCTCGGGCGGGGTGTTCCACTGCCGGGTGTAGAAGTACTGGTCCCAGCTGCCTTCGAGGAAGTGCCCGTCGCGCAGGTGGAGGCCGGAGGTCAGGGTGATGGCGATGCCGTCCGAGATGCCGCCCATCATCTGGGCCTCCAGGCCGCGCGGGTTGACGGCGAGACCCACGTCGACGGCGCAGACCACCTTGGTCACCCGGGGCCCGGTGACCGCGCCGGGGATCTTCCGCCCGGTGGTCCCGGGACGGCAGTCGATCTCGACGAGCATGGCGACGACGGAGTGGTACTCGGTGTGGACCGCGATGCCCTGGGCGGTACCGGCGGGCATGGTGCGGCCCCACTCCCCCACCTCGGCGACCTTGTCGAGGACGGCGCGGGCGCGCGGGTCCTTCAGGAGCCGGCGGCGCATCGCGTACCCGTCCTGGCCCATGCGCCGGGCCAGTTCGTCCATGACGAGTTCCTGCGCGCAGCGGACGTTGGGCGAGTAGATGTTGCGCATCGACCCGGTGTTGAAGCCCTTGTCGGTCTCGGAGAGCAGCTGGGTGGTGACCCCGAGGTGGTAGGGGCTGATCTGGGTGAGCGTGAACATCGTCTCGGAGAAGGCGAGGTCGCCGACGGGCAGCCGGGCCGCCTCCGCCGTGAGGAGCTCGCCGATGCCGTGCCCGAAGTCGGTGGCCACGGAGGTGTGCCGCTGCTCGTACGTGAGGACCTCGCCGAGCGTGTACGTGGCGCGGACCCGTGAGGTGGACATCGGGTGCGTACGGCCCTGGCGGAAGTCGTCGGTCCGGTGCCACATCAGTTTGACGGGCTTGCCCATGGCGCGGGAGATCTCGGCGGCCTCGGCGGCGGCGTCGTGGAAGAGCTTGCGGCCGAAGGAGCCGCCGCCCTCGGTGACATGGACGCGGACGGCGGAGACCGGCAGACCGAGCTTCAGGGCGATCTGTTCCTGGGCGACGATCGGGGCCTTGAGCGAGCCCCAGATCTCGGCGGAGTGCTCCCGGACGTCGGCGATCGCGCAGTTGGTCTCCAGGGCGGCGTTGCTGGCGAAGTGGAAGGTGAAGCGGGCGTCGACGGCCTTGGTGAGCAGCGGCAGCGGCGGTACGGCCAGGGGGAGTTCGGCGCGGCGGAGCTTCGCGAGGACGGTCGCGTCGGAGGCGCCCTCGGCGGTGCCGGGCCCCCAGTCGACCCGGAGGGCGCGCACGGCGTCGACGCACTGGCCGAAGGTGCGGCCGCGGACGGCGACGCCGGTGGAGACGGTGACGACGTCGGTGACGCCGGGCATGGCCCGGACCTCGGCGAGGTTGGCGACGGAGCGGACCGTGCCGTTGATGGTGGGCGGGCGGCAGACCATGGTGGGCAGGGCGTCCGGGACCTGGAGGTCCATCGCGAACTTCTTGCGGCCGGTGATCGCTTCGAGGGCGTCGACGCGGCGCTGTCCGGTGCCGATGAGCCGGAAGCGGTCGGGGTCCTTGAGGGTGACCTCGACGGCGGTGTCGGACACGGCGGCGGCCTTCACGGCGAGCTCGCCGTAGCCGAGCAGCGCGCCGGCCGGGGAGAGGACGGAGCCGGCCTTGGTGGTGAGGGTCCCGACGGCCTCGCCGAGGACGAGGGAGGCGGCGCGCAGGAGCCGGCCGCGGGCGACGGCGGCGGCGACGCGCAGGGGGTGGTAGGTGGAGTACGTGGTGTTCGAGCCGCCGGTCAGCTGGTTGAAGAGCAGCTCGGGCCGCGCGTCGGCGAGCGTGACCTTGACCTTGTCCAGGGGCAGGTCGAGTTCCTCGGCGACGATCATGGCGCTGGAGGTGGTGATGCCCTGGCCCACCTCGGCGCGGGGCAGCGCGAAGTGGGCGGTGCCGTCCTCGTCGAGACGGATGGTGATGAGGTGGCTGGTGGGCAGGGCCGCGAGGGTGAGCAGCTCGTTGAGGTCGAGGAGTTCGGCGGGTCCGGGGAGCGAGGGGATGAGCGCCGGGGCCGCGGCGGCGGCCTGCCGGGGCGCGAGCGCCTCGGCGCCGAGCTGGGCGGCGACGGTGAGGGTGGGGGCGGCGAGAACGTATCCGAGGAACCGGCGCCGACTCGTACCGCGCGTCGCGTCGCCACCGTCCACACCCTCGGAACGCGCGGTTCCGTCCCCGCTGCCGGTCGTGGGGTGGTCGTCCCGCACGGGGTGCCGCCTCGCCATTCGGTGTGCCCTTCGTCATGGTCCCGGGGCCGACGCCCGGGTGCCTCCTCGGATGCAGTGATCATCGCTCATGTGGGCGCCCACCGGGAGTCGTTCGACCCGCCGAGTGTCAGGTCACCGTCAACCCCACCCCCCTCCCCGCGACCGTCGGGCGTGGGCCCGGGCCCTCGGGACGGTGCCGGGCGTCGAGAGCCCGGCGCGATCGGCACGACACCCCCTAGGGTGCCGCCATGACCGAAGCCGCACACATCACCGCCACCCGCCGCTCGTACGACACCGTCGCCGTCGACTACGAACGGCTGCTCAGCGAACAGTTGACCGAGGCCCCGCTCGACCGGGCGATCCTCGCGGAGTTCGTGAGGGCGGTGGAGACGGTGGAGGGACCCCGCACCGTGGGCGATCTCGGGTGCGGTACGGGGCGGGTGACGTCGCACCTGCGGGACATCGGGGCCGACGCCTTCGGCGTCGACCTGTCGCCGGGGATGATCGCGGTCGCCCGGGACACGTACCCGGGGCTGCGCTTCGACGTGGGGTCGATGACCGCGCTCGACCTCGCGGACGCCTCGCTCGGCGGGGTCCTGTCCTGGTACTCGACGGTGCACATGCCCGAGGAGGAACTCGTCGCGTCCTTCGCCGAGTTCCGGCGGGTCCTCGCACCCGGCGGCCACGTCCTGGTCGCCTTCAAGGTGGGGAACGGGCACGTCCGCCTGGAGCAGGCGTACGGCCACGAGGTCACGCTCGACGTGTACCGCTGGTCACCGGACCGTATCGCCGAGCACCTGGCGGCGGCCGGGCTCGTCGAGTCGGCCCGCCTGGTGCGTGAGCCGCACCCCCGGGAGAAGACGCCGCAGGGCTTCCTCCTGGCGCGGAAACCGCGCGCCTGACCCGGCCCGGCCCGTCGGCGGAGCCGTACGGGAGGGGCGGCGCACCGGTGCCGTACGGGCGCCGCGCGCCGGGCGGACGGCCCCTCGCGCCGCCCGGGAACGGAGCCGCGCGCCCGAGCGGCGCAGGGCACCCGAGCGGAGTTGGGCGGACGAGATCCTGGCGCGCTGGCCGCCGCCGGCGATCAGGGCGTTGACGGATGCCATCGGGTCGCCGCCCACCGACCGGGCGAGCAACGCACCGACCACCACCGGACCGAGGGCGACGGCGAGTGCCGTGCCGGTGGCGGTGACGTGCTGGAGGGGGCGGCTGCGCCGGACGTCGAAGGTCATGGTGACAGTCCAGCAGCGCGCGGGCGGCGCCGTATCGGTCCAGGTACTCAGACGGGCGCGGGTGGCTACTCAGACGTGATCGCGCACCAGGCCCCGGGGTCTCCCGCACGAACGTTTCTTCCGCGATCCTCGGGGTCGGCGGACGCGACGAGGCGTTCCCGAGCGGGCCATGGGAGGCGGGGCAGCCGTGACGACGGAGACGACAGAGGCGACGGGGACGAGGCGGGTGGCGGAGGCGGCGGAGATCGCCGGGAGCCGGGCCCCGCTCGGTACAGCGTCCGTGCCCGCGGCCGTGCTCGTGGTGCGGCACGAGGAGGAGGCCGGCGCGGGGCTCGTCGGTGAGCGCCTCGTACGGGCCGGCCTCCGGCTCGACGTGGTGCGCGCCTGGGAGGGCGAGGCGCTGCCGGCCGGCCTGGGCGGCCACGCGGGGCTGTTGGTCCTCGGTGGGGCGGTGAACTGCGAGGACGACGACGCCGCTCCCTGGCTGCCGGGGGTCCGGGCGCTCGTCCGGGAGGCCGTGACCGAGGAGATACCGCTGCTCGGGATCTGCCTGGGCGGACAGATCGTCGCCCACGCCCTGGGAGGCTCGGTCACGACACGTCCCCAGGGGCCGGAGTTGGGCGCCGTGCCGCTGCGGAGGCTGCCGGCCGCGACGGACGATCCGGTGCTCGGAGGGGTGCCGGACGGCGCCCTCGCGGCGCAGTGGCACTGGGACGAGGTGCACCGGCTGCCGTCCGGCGCGGTCCCGTTGCTGACGGGCGACGACTGCCCGCACCAGGCGTTCCGGGTCGGGAGCGCCTGCTGGGCGGTGCAGTTCCACCCGGAGGCGGGCGGGGACACGGTGGCGGAGTGGGCGGCCGAGGACGGCGAGCGGCTGCGGGAGTCGGGCACCGACCCGGAGGCGTTGGTGGCCGCGGTACGGGAAGCCGAGCCCGAACTCCGGGCGGTCTGGGGCGCGGTGGCGGAGGCCTGGGGCGCGGTGGTCCGCGCCCACGCGGACGCGAGGCGGTGGCGTCCGCTCGTCTAGGGCCTGTCGACGAGCCCCGGGAAGAGGCAAGAGAACAGCAGGACGGAGACCGGGGCCAGGGCGGCCGTCGTGAGGCGGCGGGCCGGGTGGCGGCGGAAGGTCCAGAAGGCCCCGTCCCCTCCCCCGGGCCCGTCCGCGCGCATGCGTCCGGGTACTCAGGTGAGTGCCCGCGCGGCGCGTCCGCTTGGCCGGGCGGGGGGCGGTGGGGTTGCTTGACCGGGGCGCCGTACCGTACGAGCACGCACCCCAGAACGAAGGAGACCGCCGCCATGGCCGACTACCGGATCGAGACCGTCCGCACCGGGTACCGGAACTGGACCGCCCGGAACGACCGGGGCGCGGAGGTCCGGATGGCCGCCGCCGACGACGCCGACGCCCAGCCCTCGTTCACCCCGGTCGAGCTGCTGCTCGCGGCGATGGGCGGCTGCGGCGGGCTCGTCGTGGACCGGACCGCGCGGGCCGTGGACCACGACGACCTGAAGATCGTGGTGGAGTCGGTCTCCGGGCCCGAGGACGACGGCCGGGTGGGCCGTATCCGGGTCAGCTACGAGTTCGAGCTGCCGGACAACAACCCGAAGGCGGCCGAGGTGTTCGCCCGCGGGGTGCGTCTGACGCACGAGAAGTTCTGCACGGTGAGCCGCACCGTGGAGCACGGCGCGCGCGTGGAGGCGATCCTGCCGGACGGCACGGTCGGCTTCGAGGGCTGATCGCCCGCGCTCCCCCGGTTCACTCCTCGATCGCGCCGCCGATCCGGCGCAGATGCTGCCGGAAGGTGTACGCGGGGTCCTCGGCCCGGGCCGCCAGATAGGCGTCGAACCGGGTCTGGGCGCGGAGTGTCTCCCCCGCCCTGATGCGACGGGCCTGTTCCCGCTCCGTGCCGAACAGCGTGCGGGCCACCTCGATGACGGCGTCCGCCCGGGCGGCCGGCACGAAGAGCACACCGTCGTCGTCGGCGAAGACGACATCGGCGGCCGTCACCGCGTGCTCGCCGAACCGGGCCGTGGTCAGCGCGTCGGGGTCCCGGGGGTCGACACGTACCGGGCCGGGCGCGTGCCGTCCGTACGAGAAGACGGGCAGCCCGATCTCGACGAGGTCGGGCGTGTCCCGGTGCAGGCCCCAGACGACGACCCCGGCGACACCCGCCGCTTCCGCCTCCAGGACGGCGAGGTCGCCGATGCAGGCCTCGTCGCGGCGGCCCGCGTTGTCGATGACGAGGACGTCACCGGGCCCGGCCCGGGTGAACGCCTCCAGGAAGACGTCGACGCTGCCGTAGTGGCGTACGGGCAGCGCCCGCCCGGCGACCCGCCGCCCCGCGACGACGGGCAGGATCCCGGCGGGCGCGGCGCGCAGCGGCTCGCCCAGGCGCACGCAGGCGTCGGCGACGAGAGGGGTGGAGAGTTCCGCGAAATCGGCCAGATCCTTCGGCATCAGGCGTTCCGTTCGGTGACGAGTACGGTACGGCGGGCTGCGCGATGCTATCGGGTGACCCGGTGCGACCGGCTGACATCCCCGCGACCGGCTGACGTCCGGTGCCTGTGACCGGCTGACGTCCGGTCCCCGCGACCGGCTTGAGGCGTCGCGGTCGGCCGACGGCGTGCGACCCGGCCTCGCACGCCCCGCCGGCCCCGGCGACCGGCCCCGGCGGCCGGCCGGCCTCGCGCGCCCGGACGGCGTCCGCCCGCGTGCTCCTGGCGTGCAGCCCCGGCCCGCGCTCCCTACGATGAAGGCAATACCTCTCCAGAGCGAGGCACCATGGCCGCAGAGGATGCCGCCTCACCCGCCGGCCGTCCCGCGGGTCTGAAGGCGAATGCGATCGGGTTCGTCGACGCCCTCGTCATCGGACTCAACTCCACCTCCCCCGCGTACTCCCTGGCCGCCGTCATCGGCCCGATCGTCGCGCTCGCCGGGATCTACGCGCCCGGCGTGATGTTCGCGTCGTTCATCCCGATGCTGCTCATCGCGTCCGCGTTCTACTACCTGAACAAGGTCGACCAGGACTGCGGTACGACGTTCTCCTGGGTCACGCGCGCGATGGGCCCGTGGGCCGGATGGCTCGGCGGCTGGGCCATCGCGATGACCGGTGTCCTGGTCGTCGGCTCGCTCGCCGACGTGGCCGTGAGCTTCGCGCTGCTCTCCTTCGGCCTCGACAGCTGGGTGGACAACGCCTTCGTACGGCAGTCCCTCACCGTGCTCCTGATCCTGGTGATGACGGCCATCTGCGTCATCGGCACCGAGCTGTCGGCCCACGTGCAGAACGTCCTCATCCTGGCGCAGGTCGCCTTCCTGCTGGTCTTCGTGGGTGTGGCGCTGTACAAGGTGTACGACGGCACGAGCGCGTACGACTCCGTCGAACCCGCCCTCAGCTGGCTCAACCCCTTCGGCGCCGGAGGCGCCGCCCTGACCGGCGGGCTGCTGCTCGGCGTGTTCATCTACTGGGGCTGGGAGTCGGCGGTCAACCTCACCGAGGAGGTCAAGGACTCCGCGACCGCTCCCGGCAAGGCCGGCCTCTGGTCGACCGTCATCCTCCTGGTCACGTACGTGTCGGTCGGGTTCGCGGTCGTCGCGTACGCCGGTCCGGCGTTCCTCGCGGAGAACGCGGGCGAGGAGGAGTTCATCTTCGCCCAGCTCGCCACCGACGTGCTGGGCGGCTGGGACTGGGTCCTGCTCCTGGCCGTCTCCACATCCGCCATCGCCTCCACCCAGACGACGATCATCCCGGCCTCGCGGACCGCGCTCTCCATGGCCCGCCGTCGTGCGCTGCCCGCGCACTACGGCCACATCAGCCCCCGCTTCCGTACCCCCGATGTGAGTACGTGGTGGGTCGCCGCCATCGCCATCGCCTGGTACCTGGTGGTGAACCAGATCAGCGCCAACGCCCTCTTCGACTCGTTGACCGCGCTGTCGCTCCTGATCGCCTTCTACTACGCGCTCACCGGGATCGCCTGCGCCGTCTACTACCGGCGTCACCTCCTCGAGAGCGTCCACAACTTCCTGCTGATCGGGCTCGGCCCGCTCGTCGGTGCCGGGCTCCTGACCTGGCTCCTGGTGAGGTCGGTCTCCGACATGTCCGATCCCGCGAACTCGTACAGCGGCACCTCGTGGTTCGGCCTCGGGCCGCCGCTCGTCATCGGTATCGGCATCGCCCTCACCGGGGTGATCGTCATGATCGTCTGGCGGCTGCGGTCGCCCGCCTTCTGGGAGGAGCGGCCGGGCGTGGCCGACCCCGACCTGGTGCACGGCAAGGAGCGCTGAGATGTCGGTCGTGCTCGGTTACGACGAATCCCCCGGCGCGGCCCGCGCGCTGCGGATCGCGGTCGAGGTGGCCGCCGCCTTCGACGAGCGGCTCGTGCTGGTCTACGGAGCGGCGGCGCCCGGTCCGCTCGGCGAGGAGTACCGGTCCCACTACGAGGCCATCCGGCAGACCGGCCGGGCAGGACTCGAACACGCGGTCACGGAGGCCGACCGGGCGGGTGTGCCGACCGTCGTCGAGGTGCTCGACAAGAACCCGGCCCAGGCCCTCATCGACGCGGCGACGCGCCACGCGGCCCGCGTCATCGTGGTGGGCAGCTGGGGCGAGAGCCCGATGCGCGGCGCGCTGCTCGGCTCCACACCCCACAAGCTGCTGCACATGTCGACCGTGCCGGTGCTGTGCGTGCCGCCGGAGGAATGACCGGAGGGGAGGAGGGGCCGCTCGTCACCCGTCCCCGGACGGCCCTGCCCCAACCCCCCCGTCCGCCCGCCCGCCGCTCATGTGCGCGGGAGGACCGTGACGCGGGCCAGGGCCCAGGAGGTGTGGTCGAAGGAGGTCTTCGCGTTGGCGTCCGCCACCTCCAGGCGCAGGACCCGGACGCCCCGCACGTCCACGTCCACCGGGACGGGGCCGCCCGCGGCGGTCAGGACGGGGCTGGTGAACAGGGCGCGGTCGTCGCCGTACACCGTGGCGCGGGTGGCGCCGACGGAGCTCTGGCGGGCCGAGAAGTCGTCGATGCCGACCAGGGCGGTGAACCGGTTCCCGGCTCCGCCCAGGTGGAAGGCGACATCGCTGTGGGCGTGGACGCCGAGCCCCTTGGCGTAGGTGGTGCCGCCGAAGGCGATCGGGGTGCCGTCGCCGCCGGCGTTCTTGCCGTTGGACGCGTCGCGTTCCACGGGGCCCCAGCCGTTGACGGCGTGGATCCAGGTGAGGTCGGAGAGGTAGCTGTCACGGGTGGGCGCCGAGGGCGGAGTGGTGACGACGCCGGCGTCCTCGTACCGCACGGGACCTCCCGGGGCGAGGGCGGTGCCTTCGGCGGTCAGGGTCCACGGGGTCGAGGCGGGGGCTCCGGCGGGCGGGGTGACCTGCCAGCCGACAGTGAGCCCGGCGCCGGGAGCGAGCTGCGCGGCGGAGGTGGGCGTGACGGCCTGTACGGTCCAGCCCGCGGGTGCCCGCAGGGCGAGGGCCGCGGAGCTCCAGGGCCGGGACGAGCCGTTGCCGAGCGCGGCGGTGACGGTGAAGGCCTGGCCCGGGACGGCGAGGGACGGCACGGTGAGGGTCGTGCCGAACGCGGCGCGGGGGTAGGTGTCCTCCCAGGAGGAGCGCATCAGCGCGACCAGTTCGGCGGCCCGTGCGGGGTGACGGGACGCGAGGTCGGAGCTCTCGCCGGCGTCGGTGGCAAGGTCGTACAGCTCCACCTGCCACTGGTCGTCCGGCAGCGCGTGGTCGCGGACGGGGGCGAACCTGACCGCCTTCCACCGGTCCTTGCGGAGCGCCTCGGCGAGCCAGGTCGCCCGCTGCTTGTCCTGGGCGTTCGCCCGGGAGGTGACGCCCCGCTCGTCGCGGAACCAGTACAGGTGGTCGTGGAGCGCCGCCTCCGTGCCTCCGGCGAGCAGCGGCGCGACCGAGAGTCCGTCGACGTCGGAGGGCGCGGGGGCGCCGCCGAGTTCGGCGAGGGTGGGGAGGAGGTCGGTGAGCGGGGTCGGACGGTCGCTCGTACCGGCCCTGACCCGGCCGGGGCCCCAGACGACGAGGGGGACGCGGACGCCGCCCTCGTACAGGTTGCGCTTGTAGCCGCGCAGCGGTCCGTTGGAGTCGAACAGGTCGGGGTTGACGCCGCCCTCCTCGTGGGGGCCGTTGTCGCTGGTGACGAGCACGATCGTGTCGTCCGCGAGGCCGAGGGCGCCCAGCCGGTCGACGACGTCGCCGACGAGGGCGTCGAAGAGGCTCACCTGGGCGGCGTGCCCCTTGTCGGCGGCGCTCCACGTCCGGGAGGCGTACGCGCCGTGGTCGGGGATGTCGCTGGGGGCGTGGGGCACGGTCGGGGTGAGCAGCAGGAGGAACGGTTCGGCCGCGTGGCGGTCGAGGAAGTCCAGCGCCCGCTGCCGCAGCAGGTCCGGGGCGTAGGCGCCCTTGGCGCCGCCCGCGTTGGCGGCGATCGGCTCCTTGACGCCGTTGTGCCAGAGGTAGGCGGGGTAGTACTGGTGGGCGTGGCCGTGGTCGATGTAGCCGTGGAACTCCTCGAACCCCCGGGCGTTGGGGTGGCTGTCCTGGCCGGCGCTCTCCGGCCCGAAGCCCCACTTGCCGATCACCCCGGTGCGGTAGCCGCGGGCCCTGAGGACCTGGGCGAAGGTGGTGTCGGCGGCGGTGAGGGAGCCCTGCGCCCCGGACGGGTTGGCCCGGACGGTCGCGTGCCCGGTGTGCAGACCGGTGAGGAGCGAGCAGCGGGAGGGGGCGCAGACGGCCGCCGTCGAGTACGCGTCCGTGAACCGGAGCCCTTCCGCGGCGAGTCCGTCGAGGCGCGGGGTGGTGATGAGCTTCTGGCCGTACGCGCCGAGTTCGCCGTACCCGAGGTCGTCGGCGAGCACGACCACGAGGTTCGGCGGGCGGGTCGGTGCCGCCGTGCTCCCGGTCCCGTCCGCGGCCGGTGCCGGTGCCGCCGTGGCGTCGGCGGCGGTCGCGGGCAGGGCGCCGAGGCCGAGGGTGGCGGCGGACCCGGCGAGGAAGCGGCGGCGGCTGGACATGGTGAGGGCTCCTTGGGCGGGGAGTCGGACGCGGCGCGCGGGCATACCGGGAACGGCTGGATGCCAGGGGCGGGCAAGGGCCTGTCGTCGCGCCCCTGACATCAGCCGAGCATGGCGGCACCCGCCCCGGCGGACCATGCACGGCGTATGAAAAGCGTGTGACACACGCCTGTTGAGCCGGACCGTCCCCGCCGGGCGCGGGCCGGTTCCCCACCGGGACCGCCCCGGCCCCGCGCCGGACCGGCTCCCCGCCCGGGGCCGTCCCCACCACTCGCCGGACCGGCTCCCCACCCGGGGCCGCCCCCGTCCCGCCGCCCCCGCTCAGTCCAGGTGTCCGGACCCCTCCTGTCCTCCGTCCAGCCAGAGTTCGCGGACCCGCTGGACCGGGTCCGCGGCGACCCGGGGCTCGATGTCCCAGATCTTCGTGGCTCGTCCGGTCGCCGTGTAGCGGGGCCAGTCGGCGCCCGGGTCCTGGTCCGTCACGAAGGCGACCCAGGCCCGGTGCATGGCGTCGGCGAGTGCCTGCGGCGGTGCGTCCCCGGCGACGGCCGGGACTCCCTCGGCGTCGAGGAGGTCGAAGGCGAAGGGCAGGTCGACGCAGTGGAAGGCGAGGTCCGCGGCGGGCGAGCGCCAGGTGAACTCGTAGAGCCAGGTGGGCCGTTCACGGGCGGCGCGGGCGTCGGCGACGGCGAGGTTCGGGGCGCGGAAGGTGGCGTCGGTCAGCGCCTGGCCGAAGAGCCGCTCCGGGCCGCCCTCCGCGTACGCCTCCGCGAGGGCGTCGGTCCGCGCGGGGTCGAGGCCGAGTCCGCCGAGGAGGACGGGCAGCGGCGGGCCCTCCGGGCCGGGCGCGGGGAACATCGTGAACTCGTGCTCGGTGAAGCCGAGCATCAGCGGCACGTCCGCGCCCGCCTCGCCCGTCGTGAGCGCGTCGAGGACGGGCAGCGGGATGAGCTCGCCGTCGGCGAAGGGGGCGAAGGACAGCATGGGCGGCAGGCCCTCGCGGTCGGGCCCCGGCTCGTTCACGCGGTCCTGGAGGGCGAGGATCTCGTCGTCGCCCAGGTCGCGGAGGGCGGCGGCGGTGGCCGGTACGCCGGTGCGGGCGGTGAGGAGCCGGGAGGCGGCGCGGGCGGCCTCGGGGCCGTCGGGGCGCGGGACGGCGCCCGAGACGGAGAGCGCGCCGCGGAACAGGCCCTGGGCGGCGGGGACGGCGAGGAGGGTCTGGACGGCGCCGCCGCCCGCCGACTGTCCGGCGACGGTGACCTTGGCGGGGTCGCCGCCGAAGGCCGTGATGTTGTCCCGTACCCATTCCAGGGCGGCGATCCAGTCGCGGACGCCGCGGTTGTCGGGGGCGTCCTCCAGGTGCAGGAAGCCCTCGATGCCGAGGCGGTAGCCGAGCGAGACGAGGACGACGCCGTCCCGGTTGAAGGCGGCTCCGTCGTACCAGGGGCTGGCCGCCGAGCCGGCGACGTAGCCGCCACCGTGGATCCAGACGAGGACGGGCAGCGCGGCGGCGGGGTCGGTGCCGGGGGTGAAGACGTTGAGGTTGAGGATTCCGGCGCCCGGGACGGAGGGCTCGGGGATGGTGGTGATCTCGGCGAAGGGGCGGCGCTGCGCCGTCGGGCCGTACGCGGTGGCGTCCAGCGGCTCCGTCCACGGCTCCGGCGGCACGGGCGCGGCGAACCGCAGGTCGCCGACGGGCGGCTGCGCGTACGGGATGCCGAGGAAGCGCAGGCTGCCGTCGGCCCGCCGCTCGCCACGGACGGGACCGCGGTCGGTGATCACTGTGCTGCCGGTGGTGGCCCTGTTCGTGCCGGTGGTGCTCATGGGTGCTGCTCCTTCTGCGCGGGGGCACACGAAGCCCGGGGCAGGAGCCTGCCATCGGTCACTTACACGTGTCAACGTGTGCCGTCGCGCGTACCTCCCGCCGGGGCAGCAGCAGCGTTGTCGCGAGCAACAGGACGCCCGCGAGGCCGATCGCCGCACGGGGTCCGACAGCGGACGCGAGAAGCCCCCAGAGCGCGGTCAGGGCCGCGAGGGAGGTCTTCGCGGTGACGGACCAGGCGGTGAGGGTACGGGCGACGCGGTCGGTCGGCGTCAGGTCGAGGCGGTGGGCGGCGAGCACCGGAGTGAACACGGCGGCGCAGGTGATCAGCGCCAGCTCGACCGCCATCACGAGCACGAGGCCGGTGACACCGGGGTGGACGAAGGCGAGGCCGACGGGCCAGCACGCGCGGAGCGCGCCCGAGGTCCACAGGACCCGGTGCCGCCCGTACCGGGCGACGAGCGGCCGGGAGAGCCGTGAGCCGACGAGCCCGCCGACACAGGGCACGGCGAAGGCCAGCCCGTACTGCCAGGGGGCGAAGCCGAGTGGTCCGAGCATCAGGACGGCGAGGAGGGGTGCGGTCGCCATGATGAGCCCGTTGACCAGGACCGAGTTGAGGAACAGCGGGCGCAGGACGGGCTGGGCGAGGATGTGCCGCCACCCTTCGAGAAGGTCGCCGGCCCTCATCCCCGACCCCTCCTTGCTCGCGGGGCGTGGCTCGCGCCCCTTGATCGCGCGGATGCCCGCCGCCGAGAGCAGATAGCTCAGGGCGTCGACCAGTACGGTCGCCACCGGGCCGAGGAGGGTGACCAGAGCGCCGCCGAGCGGCGGTCCGACGACGGTCGCGGTCCAGGTCGTGGATTCGAGCCGGGCCTGTGCGACGAGCCGGCCCTCCGCCGGTACGAGCGCCTTCAGGCAGGCACCGGAGGCGGCGCCGAAGGTGATGTCGGCCGCCGCGACGACCACGGAGACGACCAGGAGCTGGACGAAGCCGAGCCGGTCCAGCGCGTACGCGGCGGCGACGCTCAGCATCGCCGCGCACCGCACGAGGTCCATGGCGATCATCACGGGCCGCTTGCGGCGGAACTCCACCCAGGGGCCGAGCGGCAGCGCCACCGCCGCGCCGACGGCGGCCCCCACGGCGGCCAGCGCGGCCACCTCGGCGGAGCCCTTGTGGAGCACGGTGATCGCGAGCAGCGGGAAGGCGTTGAAGGCGACCCAGGTGCCCAGGGTGCCGGCCGCGTAAGCCGCCCACAGCCACCCGAAGTCCCGTCCGAGGGACACCCCGCCCGCCATGCCCGTGCCCCTCTCGCCGACCGGCCGCACAACCGTGGACCGCCGGGCGCCATCAAAGCGAGCCGAGGACCCGCAGATCAAACAACCGGGCGCACGGACGGCACAACCTGTGGTTGTCGGTCCGGGGTGTGGGCGGTCTAGGCTGCGGGCGTGGATCTCGATGCCGTACGCACCTTCCTGGCCGTGGTGGACTCGGGCCGGTTCCGGGAGGCGGCCGCCGAGCTGGCGGTCACCCAGCAGGCCGTCTCCAAGCGGATCGCCGCGCTGGAGAAGGAGCTCGGCGTGCGGCTGCTCGCCCGCACCGCACGCGGGGCGGAGGTGACGATCGACGGGCAGGCGTTCCTGCCGCACGCGCGGGCCCTGCTGCACGCCGAGGCGCGGGCGATGGCCTCCGTACGGCCCGAACAGCGGGCGCTGCGCGTGGACGTGATCGGCCGGCGGCTGGCGACCGCGGGGCTGCTGCGGGGTTTCCACCGGACGTATCCGGAGATCGAGCTGGACGTCGTGACGCTCTTCGACGCCGACGCGGCCATCGCCGCCCTCGGGGCCGGCACGATCGACGCGTCCTTCCGGGCGGTCACCATGCCCGGCAGCCGGCTTCCCGAGGGCATCGGGGCGCTGCCGGTCCTGGACGAGCCGCTGCAGCTTCTGACGGGTCCCGGGCACGCGCTCGCGGGCGCGCGCTCCGTGCCGCTCACACGGCTCGCCGGCCACCGGATCTGGATTCCCGGCATCGTCGGCGGGACCGAGTGGGCGGCCTACTACGCGGACCTGGCGGCCCGGTTCGGGCTCACCATCGAGGTGACGGGCCCGGACTTCGGCCCCGAGGCGCTGTTCGACACGATCGCGGACTCCCCCGAGCTCGCGACGTTCGTCGGTGAGGGCACCCGCCTCGTCTGGCCGCAGGGGCACGACCTGCGGCGCGTCGCCGTGCACGGGCCGACTCCGGTCTATCCGCACTCGCTCCTGTGGGCCGTGGACAACCCGCACCCCTCGCTGCTCACCCTCCGCGACCATCTCGCCGCCTCACCCGAGGCGCCCGGGTCCCCGGCTGCGGCAGGGCGGGAGACCGACATCTGGACACCTGCCTGGGCACGGCCACGGGATCGTGGTCCCGAGCTCTAGACTCGGAACGCCCGGGGGACGGGCAGGTCCAGGGGGAAGGCGGCCCGTGATGCGGTGGATCCATGATGCCGTGGGAGGCGCGCTCGTGCTCCTGCTCGGTGCGGGGCTCATCACCGCCGGCGTGCTCTGGAAGGGGCGGGCGGTCCGGCCGTTCGCCGCGTCCCGCGCGCGTTCCGTGGCCCAGCGGGAGTACGCCCGCGATCTGCAGCGCGCGGCCGACCAGGTGATCGCGCTGGCCCGCCGGTCCGCCGGCGAGGGCGAACCGGCGATCGTCACCGTCGAGGCCGTGGTGCGCACGACGCAGGAGCGTTACGGGTACGCCGCGGTGGAGCGGAGGCACGCGGCGGCCGCGCTGCGCCGCCGGTTCGAGCACGGGCGCTGCGCGGTCGACTGCGTCACCGACGCCTACGGCTGAACGTCCGCCTCGGGTACGGGCGTTCCCTGGTGGTAGTACATCCGCAGGCCCGTGCCGGCCGGCGCGGCGGGGTCGCGGCGCCAGAGCGAGCTGCGCCTGGCCCTGTGGCCGTCGAGGTCCGTCTCGTAGGTGAGGTGGACGAGGCCGGGGGCGAGCAGGGTCGCCGAGAGGGCGGTGGGCTCGTAGCGCGGTGCGTCCTCCGTGGCGCCGGACATCTCGGGGAGCGCGGCGAGCATCTCCTCGTACGTCCAGCGCCGGCCGGATGCGCCGACCTCGACGAACTCGGGGTCGAGCAGTTCGGCGGCGCGCACCCGGGAGACGCGTACGGCCGGGTCGAGGAGCGCCAGTTCGCCGGCGACGGCCTCGGCGATGTCGGCATCGTCGGGCGGGCTGAAGGCGGTCACCGCGTCACTCCCCCGTCGTGCCGTCGAGGCGCTCGCGCAGCAGGTCGGCGTGGCCGTTGTGCCGTGCGTACTCCTCGATCATGTGGGCGAGGACGTAGCGCACGGAGTACGTCTCCCCCTCGTGGGTCCCGGTGACGTCGAGGGAGGCGGCCGCGGCCACGATCGCGCGGGCGCGGGCGCACTCCTCGCGCCAGATGGCGAACGCCTCGTCGGCATCGGCCTCGTCGACGTCGAAGTCGGCCCAGTCGGAGGAGCCTGGCGGCGTCCAGGGGCTGCGGCTCCGCTCGCCGTTGAGGGTGTTCCGGAACCAGCCGCGCTCGACCTCGGCGGCATGGCGGACGAGACCGAGGAGGGAGAGCCCCGAGGGGTCGACCGCCCGCGTCCGCAGCTGCTCCGGTGTGAGTCCCGCGCACTTCAGGGCGAGGGTGTCCCGCTGGAAGTCGAGCATGGCCGTGAGGACGGCGCGTTCGTCCCCGGTGTACGGCACGGACGTGCGGTGATCCTGGATCGTCATACGGGCATTGTGCCGCCGTCCACCTGGGGTGGCCCGGGATTTTCCCTGGCCACCCCAGGAGGGGCGGGTCTACTCGAAGGCTGCGGCTGCCTCCTTGAGCGCGGCGGCCACGGCTTCGGGCGCGTCGGGGCCGGGGGCTCCGGGCCGGTAGGTGACGGACCTCAGCCGGCCGGTGCAGCGGAAGGACCGGTGGCGTTCGAAGAGCGGCCAGGAGACGGGCGACTTCCGGTCGACGCCGACGCTGATGCCCTGGAACGGGGCCATCCCGATGAGCTGGTGCACGCTCTCGGGGGCGGCGCGGTGCTCGCCGTCCACGGTGATCGTGAACCGCCAGCGCAGTCCCTCCTCCGCCGTGGCGGCGAGGAGGATCTCGTGCGGGCCGGGTCCGAGGGGGCCGGCGTCGGTCTCGTGGAGGGTTCCCTACTCGTTGTACGCGAGGGCGAGCCGGCCGTCCCTGACGCCTTCGGGCCAGGAGAGGACGAACGGCACGCGGACGCCGCCCGCGTCGGTGTGGCCCTTGTGGAGGCGGAAGGGGGTGTTGGAGGCCATGCCCCAGCCGCGGGGGTGGTGGACGAGGCTGCGGGGGCCACCGATGAGTTCGGGGTCGCGGTCGACGTCGGGGTCCCAGTCACCGGGGAGGCTGGGGCGGTGCACGAAGCGGCTGAAGTACGAGCGGGTGCCTTCGGCGCCGCCCTCGCCGGTGCCGCCGTTGTCGGAGGTGAAGACGATGACGGTGTTGTCGAGTTCGCCGAGGGCGGCGAGGGTGTCGGTGAGCCGGCCGAGGTTCTGGTCGATGTTGTCGACGAGGGCCGCGTACACCTCCGTGTAACGGGCGTAGAGCCGTTGCTGATTGTCCGTCAGGCTGTCCCAGGCGCAAGCTGCGCCGCGTGACCATCGACGGCGACGTGCCGGTCGGCGTGGACGGAAGCGCCTCGGTCCTCCTCGCGCCCGAGTCCGTTCCGGACCCGGCGTTCGGTGTCGCCTCAGGCGACTCGGCGGAGGAGCCCGCCGCCGTGTGACCGGCGTCCCGCGGGCGGACGTCTCAGCTGGACGGCTTCGCGTAGTCGGTGAAGCCCGTCCAGTCGAGCGCGACGCAGGCCTCGTCACCGAGGACCCACGCGTCGTGGCCGGGCTGGACCTCCATGTAGTCCCCGGCGCCGTACTCGGTCGACTCGCCGTCGTCCATGACGACCTTCATCCGGCCACTGACGATGTATCCCACGTGCGACGCCTGGCAGCTGTCGGTGCCGGCGATCGGTTTGACGTGCTTGGACCACTGCCAGCCCGGCTCGAACACGGCGCGCCCGACCGCGCCACGCGCACCGCTGACCAGGTCGAGCCTGCCCTTGTCGCCCTCGAAGGGGCGGGTCTCGTCCGCTGCGTCGAAGTTCTTCTTGACGATGCCGGTCATCGTTCGCTCCCGGCGACGGAGGGGCGGAATCCCCGAGTCCACTTCCAGGCTACGCGGCGGCGTTCCGGCGGGCACCTCAGCACACCCCTGCCGAGTGGTTCGCATTTGAATTGAATTTTTGTTGAACGGTGATCGCCATTTGGTGGATCCACGCACACTCGCGGCTCAAATTCTGTGCCCATCCCTTATGGGGCAGACCTACACATAAAGGCCAGATAAGAGCACAATGAAGCAGCGGCAGCATTTGCCGCAAGCGCGGTCAGACATGCATGACGCCAGAAGGAGGCGAGTCGCATGGCCGACGTCTCTCACCGTCCTGGTGATATCGCAGGACACCCCGATGCGCCGGAAATGCGGGACCGATATGCCCGTATGCTCCAGACCCGAGGTGTCGCGGCGGTCGAGGAACTCGTGATCCTCGCCGGTATCTACGCCGCGATCTCCGCGTGGACGGTCCACTTCTCCGCCACCCAGCCCGCGCTCGCCATCAGCAACCTGGTCGTCGGCATCGCCCTCGCGGTCCTCGGCCTGTGCATGTCGATGGTTCCCGAGCGTTCCCAGGACCTCAACTTCGTCGTCCTGCTGATGGGTGCGTGGCTGATCATCGCCCCGTGGCTGGTCGGGTCGAACCCCGACACCGGCACCATCCTCAGCAACGTCATCACCGGCGCGTGCGTCTGCCTGTTCTCCCTCACGGCCGGCGGACTGCTCATGACCAAGCGAAGGACGTGACGCTCTGATCCTCTCCCGGAACGGCGGCCCCTCCCTCCCCGGAGGAGCCGTCGTTCACTGTTTTCCGCCCCGGAACGGCCACTGCCTGGTAACGAATTGACCCATGTGGTTTCAGCCACCTAAGTTCTGCGTAAAGCTTGCTCCACAGGGACAGGCTCTCCCGCTCGCATACCCAGTCCTTGGGGGGACAAAGTGAACTGGTACCTCGACGTCATCAAGAAGTACGCGGTCTTCAACGGCCGGGCACGCCGCCAGGAATTCTGGATGTTCGAGCTGTTCAACTTCATCATCGCCGTCGTGCTGATGATCATCGGCCTCGCGCTCGACTTCTCGCTCCTGAGCACCCTTTACTCGCTGGCCGTCTTCCTGCCGTCCCTCGGCGTGACCGTCCGCCGCCTCCACGACACCGGCCGCTCGGGCTGGTGGGTCCTCATCGGCCTGGTGCCGCTCGTCGGCTTCATCGTCCTCATCGTCTTCGCGGCCACCGAGGGCGACCAGCACGAGAACGCGCACGGACCGAACCCGAAGCTGGCCCCGGCCTACTGACGGTACCGGCCCTCGGCGGGTCCCGACCTGCCGAAGATCCCGGCCCGCCCAAGGCCCTGACCTGCTGAAGGCCTCGTACGCGCATGCGGCCCCCGGAGGAATCCTCCGGGGGCCTTCCGCATGCCGGAGGGCGTTCCCGCGTACCGACCGGGTCACGTCGTCGCGCGGTACAGCACCGCCACCGCATAGAGCCGCCACGGCGCGTTCGCCCCCGCCGCCTTGTGCAGGATGGCGCACGACCCGGACCGAAAGCCCCGCCTAGCCTCGCCGCAACGGCACCAACGAGGGGCGGTACCACCGGTGAACTGGCACATCCACGACTACCGCGAGAGCGATCTCGCCGCCGTCGTCCATCTGATCGACACCACCGCGGAACTCGGTCAGGAGTCCGTGTTCTCGCTGGCCGAGTGCATCGGCGCCCTGACCACCCGCCAGCCCGCCGTGGTGGCCGTCCACCAGGGCGTCCCCATCGGCGCCGCGCTCGCCTCCGTCTCCGGCGAACGGGCGTGGGTCATGCGGATCGCGATCTCCTCGGCCTGGCGCGGCCGCGGTCTGGCCAGCGCGCTCCTCGTGGAACTGGAGCGGCGGCTGGTGGCGGCCAGGGTCGGGCGGATCGCGTACGTCCTGCCGGAGGAGGAGCTCGTCGGCGAGGGTCTCCTCAACGCCGGGTACACACGGCAGCCGGCCGTCGCGTACTTCGAGAAGGTGGAACCCCTGCACGGTCCCGCCGCCGGGCTCCTCGACGACCTGGGCGGCCGGCTCCTGCCGGGCGACCTGTGGGCCAAGGTCGCCGGCATGGAGCGGGAGAAGGACCTGATCGAGCGCCGGGTGGTGCTGCCGCTCGCCGAGCCGGAGCGGGCGGGCCGGCACGGGGTGCGGCCGCCGCGCGCGGTCTGCCTGTTCGGTCCGCCGGGCACCGGCAAGACGACGTTCGCGCGCGGGATCGCCTCCCGGCTCGGCTGGCCGTTCGTGGAGATCCTGCCGTCCCGCCTCGCCGACGAGGGGAACCTCGCCGCGGCCCTGCGGTCCGCGTTCGCGCGGATCGCGGAGCTGGAGCGGGTGCTCGTCTTCATCGACGAGGTCGAGGAGATCGCGCCCGTACGCTCGGAGCCCGCGCAGCCCGGTGGCATGCACGGGGTGACCAACGAACTCCTCAAGCTGATACCGGGGTTCAGGGAGCGGGACGAGCGGCTGCTCGTCTGCGCCACCAACTCGATCCGCTCACTGGACCCGGCGTTCCTGCGGCCCGGCCGCTTCGACTACCTCATCCCGATCGGTACGCCGGACAAGGCCGCGCGGGCGGCGATCTGGGCCCGGTACACCGACGGCAGGACGGACGTCGACATCGACGAACTGGTCCTGGCGAGCGACCTGTTCACCCCGGCCGACATCGAGCACGCGGCCCGGATCGCCGCCCAGGCATCGTTCGAGCGGGACCTGCTCGCCGTCGGCGGGCGGGGCGGCGAGGGTCCGGTGCCCGGGGCGAGCACCGCGGACTATCTGGCGGCCATCGGCGAGTGCCGGCCGACGGTCACCCCGGAGATGGTCGAACAGTTCGCCTCGGACATCACCACGCACGCACGGACCTGAGGGCGAACGTCTCGCGGGCGGCGTCCAGTTCGGCCCGGTCGGGCGGCTGGGCGCCGGCCCGGGAGACGGTGACGGCCGCTGCCGCGCCCGCCCTCCCCAGGAGCCCCACGAGGTCCTCGGCGCCGAGTGCGCCCAGGGCGTCCCGCCCCCGCCCGGCGAGCGTGTCGAGGACGGCGGACATGAAGGAGTCGCCCGCGCCGACCGTGTCGACGACGGTGACCGGCGGCGCCTCGGCGGCGACCGTGCGGTGGCGGGTGACGGCGAACGACCCGGCCGCTCCCAGGGTGACGAGGACCACGGCCGGGCCGAGGGCGAGCCAGCGGGCGGCGACCGTGCGCGGGTCCTCGCCCGGGTACAGCCAGGCCAGGTCCTCGTCACTCGCCTTGACCAGGTCGCTGAGGGCGACGCAGCGCTCGACGCGGGCCACGGCCGACCCGTGCTCCCCCATCAGGGCGGGCCGCACGTTGGGGTCGTAGCTGACGGTGGCCCGCTCCCGCAGCCGCTCGGTCTCGGCGAGGACGGCGGCCGCGCCGGGCGCGGTGACGGCGGCGATCGAGCCGATGTGCACATGGCGGGGCGCCGGTTCGGCCGGCGCTCCGCCCTTCAGCGTCCAGGCGATGTCGAAGGTGTACGAGGCCTGGCCGCGCGCGTCGAGGCCGACCACCGCCGACGGGGTGCGTTCGGGCACGTCGCCGACCTCCACCCGTACGCCCGCGCCCTTGAGATGGGCCTCGATGAGCCGGCCGGTGGCGTCGTCGGCAAGCTGGGTGAGCAGGGTGACGTCCCGGCCGAGCCGCCCCAGACCGTAGGCGACGTTGGCGGGACTGCCCCCCGGGTGGACGCGGTCGGCGGCGCCGGAACCGTCGGGGGCGCGGACGATGTCGGCGACGCACTCGCCGATGACCAGGAAGGACATGGGTCGGAGCTCCTTGGCGTGGACGATCCGCAGATCGTACGTGGCAGCGTGCCGCACCGGAGCGGGGCGGTCGTCGTCCGGGCGATGCCCATATCGTGGTCACGAGCGCTGCGGGCGACGTCCGGGAGCCACGAGCGACGACGACAGGGGGCCGGTGCGGTGGAGCAGTACGAGGGACTCGATCTGATGACGTTCACGGAGACCGCGGCGCTGGAGGCGTGGCTGGAAAATCATCATGCCGACCGGCCCGGGGTCTGGCTGAGGATCGCCAAGAAGGGCAAGGGGGGCGCGTCGCTGACGAATCCGGAGATCCTCGACTGCATGCTGTGCTTCGGCTGGATCGACGGGCAGCGCAAGGGCGGGGACGGGGCGTACTACTTCCAGAAGTACACGCCGCGGCGCTCGCGCAGCCTCTGGTCACAGGTGAACGTCCGCAAGGTCGCGGTGCTCACCGAGTCGGGGCGGATGCGGGAGCCGGGCCTCGCCGAGGTGCGCGCGGCGCAGGCGGACGGCCGGTGGGATTCCGCTTACCCCTCGCAGGCGGAGGCGACCGTGCCCGACGACCTCGCGGCGGCGCTCGCGGCCGACGAGGCGGCGCGGGCCGGCTACGAGGCGCTCGGGAAGACCGACCAGTATCTGATCATCATGAGGCTGTGGCAGGCCCGCACCGAGAAGGGCCGTGCGCAGCGGCTGGAGCGGACGATCGCGAAGCTGGCGGCCGGCGAGAAGGTGCGGTGAGCGGCGGGGCGCCGGGAGGTCAGCGGTCGCGGCGGTAGAGGACCTGGTGGGCGTCGTACTCGACGAAGGAGGAGACGTGGGTCATGCCGACGGCCTCCAGGAGCCGCCGGGAGCGGTGGTTCGCCTCCTGGGTCAGGGCGACCACGCTGGGGGTGCCGAGGAGCGTCGCCTCGACGACGGCGGCGACGGCCTCGCGCGCGTAGCCGTGCCCCCAGTGCTCGGGCAGGAACTGGTACGAGACCTCCGTCTCCCCCTCCCGTGCCTCGGGTTCCACCGTGACGAGGCCGAGCAGGACCTCGTCGGCCGTCCGCACCACCGCGTACACGCCGGGCGCCCCGGCGACCCGCCGCTGCCGGATCCGTACGACCTGTTCGGCGACCGGCCCGCCCAGATGGCGCCTGACCTCGGGGTCGGTCCACAACCGGGTGACCGTCGGCACGTCGGCGGCACGCACGGGCCGCAGCAGGAGCCGCTCCGTGGCGAGGGTGGCGGTTCCCGGTGTCGGGACTGAGGTCGATGAGGTGGCCATACGTCCGATCATCTCAGCCCCGGCACCCGGTCGCCGGAACTAGGACGAGGGGCGGACGCGGGTACGGTCCCACGGCCGAGGTGCGGGTGGTGGCGGCGGCGCCAGGATGACGCTCATGCGCATCGGAATCCTCGGTACAGGAAACGTAGGACAGGCACTCGCCTCGGCGTGGGCGCGGGCCGGCCACGACGTGGTCCTCGGATCACGTCGCCCGGACGACCCGGAACTGCTCGCCGGGCTGAAGGAACTCACCGCGTCGGGGTTACGGGTCGACAGCCTGGCGGGGGCGGCGGCGCACGCCGAGGTGCTGGTGAACGCCACCCCGGGCACGGCCTCCGTGGCGCTGCTGCACACGATCGGCGCGGAGGTGCTCGCCGGCAGGATCATTCTTGACGTCGGGGTCGGCTTCCTCGATGACGGATCGCTCTCGCATCCGGGCGTCAGCCTGGGCGAGGAGATCCAGCACGCGTTCCCCGGGACGCGGGTGGTGAAGACGCTCTGTACCGTCGACCGGAAGGTGATGATCGCGCCGGACTCCCTGGAGGGCCCGGCCACGGTGTTCCTCTCGGGCGAGGACGCGGAGGCGAAGAGCGTGGTGCGCGGTCTGGTCGGCGACCTCGGCTGGGCCGACGACGCGCTGCTCGACCTGGGTGGGATCGCGACGGCGCGGGGCCAGGAGACCTTCGCCCTGCTGTTCATCGGGATCGCGGTGGCGACCGGCACCTACGAGTTCGGCATCCGGGTCGTCCTCCCGACCTCGGGCGGGAGCGGCCTCGACCACTAGCCGGTCACCCCCGCCGGTGTCCGTACCGGCTCAGTCCGCCATGCGCCGCGTCAGGGCGGCCAGGGCTCCGGGCCGGCGGCCCGGGACCCGCTCCCGCAGCGCGACGAGCTGGGGGCCGAGGGCACGGGCCCGCGCCCGGTCGACGATCCGTTCCCACTGGTGGTGGGCCCGGTCCACGGCCCCCTCGACGTCGGGGTCGTCCGTGCGCTGTCCCAGCGCGAGCCGGGCTCCGGCGGCGGAGAGCCACAGTTCGCAGCTGCGGGCGGGTTCTCCGGCGAGGCGGGCGAGGTCGGCCCGTACCTCCGTCCAGTGGACGGCCTCCGCGGACCGGGGCCCGTGGCGGCGCAGGGCCTCTCGCTCCCAGGCCGCCGCCACCGCAGCCGCCTCGCCGTGACGCCCGGCCGTCGCGGCGGCGAGGATCGCGGGGTGCGGGTCCTGCTCCACGACCGGTACGGGAGCGGGCGCGGGTGCCAGGAGGAACGCCTCCGGAACCGCCGCGGCCGTCCGGGCGGCGGACTCCGCGTGGAGCGTGGCGTACGGGAGGCGTGCGCCGGAACGCCAGAGTTCCGCCCAGGACCGCAGATAGGCGGGTGCGAGGGGCTCGCCCCTGCGCGGGGCGGGGGTCACCCTCCCGTAGAGGGTCGGACCGGGTCCCAGACGCAGGAGGTCGGGTGTCGTGGTGAGGCGTTCCCATACGGCGGGGTCCGCCGCGAGGTCCGCGACGACGGTCGTGGTGCCGGGGGCACGGGCGGCGAGTTCGACGGCGAGCCAGTGCCAGGGCAGCGCCGTGTAGCGGAGGGTCGCCGGGGTGGTGCGGGCCAGGGCGAGGTGGGGCAGCTGCTGCCGGCGGTCGAGATGGAGCTGCCCCGCGAGGCAGAGCACGAGCGGACCCGGGCTCGCCGCGGCGGCACGCAGGCGGGTGAGGACGGTCTGCGGGTCGAGCGGGTCGGCGAGTTCGACGAGCGTGGCGGTGCTGGTTCCGGTGAGGACGCCGGGCGGCACGGCGGCGAGGGCCGGCAGCACGGACGCGGCATCCATGGCACGCCCGCGCCCGGCGGGCGCCGCGGCGAGCAGAAAGGCGGTGCCGGTGACGGCGGTTCCGGGAGCGCCGGTACGAACCCGAGGCGCCACGCCCACCGCGGGAGTGGCGTGGGCCGCCGGCATCGCGCCTGGCGTCGACATCATGGCCGGTGTCGGCATCGCGCCCGGCGTGGGCGTCACGGCCGGTGTCGGCGTCACGGCCGGCGTGGGCGTCACGGCCGGTGTCGGCATCGCGCCCTGTGTCGGCGTCACCGCCGCCCCCGAGGTCGCGTGGGCCGCCGTCGGCATCCGGGCCGCCGCCGTAGCGCCGCCGCCCGGCTCGCCCCGAACGCCCGCGACCGCCGAACCCGACGCCTCGGACACTCCCGGCGTTCCGGTCGCTCCCGCCGCCTCCGACCTCCCCGTACGCATCCCGCCCGTCACACCCGTAACTGCCGTACCAGAGGCTCTCGTCGTGCCCTTTCCCGTCCCCGTACCCGCCCCGCCCGTGGCCGCCGTGCGCGTGCTCACCGTGCCGATTCCGTCGTCGTTCACCACCCCCGCACCGTAACCCGTCGCGCCCTGGCCGATAATCGCTGGGCCTTTGACATATGCCAGAAGCACCACCGGATCGAGTGTTGCCAAATCCCTTACGGGCCGTCCCGGGCTGTGCAACAGTCGTATGCGGGCCTCACTTTCACACCTGGCCTGGCCGTGCCGCGCCTGTATCGGAGTACGACATGCCGTCCCCACTGTTCGCGGATCACCCCGCCCAGCAGCCGGAGCCGGGCGCGGTGGACGCGCTGATCTCACAGACCCGCCGCCTGCGCGGCGAGCTCGTCGCCGTGCGCCGGGAAGCCGTGGTGAACGACGACGACCCCCAGCAGCGCTGGCAGCGCGCCCTGTGCGACCTGGCCGTTCACCAACTCGACGACCTGGGTGCCCACTTGGGCCAGCTCCGCGCGGGCGTCCCCGAGCAGGTCGTCACCGAGGAGCCCGCCGAGACGGTCCTCGACACCGCGCTCCCCACCGACCCCGGCACCGCGTACGGCGAGATCGCCCCGCAGCGCACCGGCTCCCTGCTCTCCCGCGTCGGCAGCGCCGAGTGGAACCTCCTGACCGACGAGGTCAGCTGGTCCGAAGAGCTGTTCCAGATCTTCGGACGTACGCGCGAGAGCGGTCCGATGTCGCTGGACGAGATGCCCACGATGGTGTTCGTGGAGGACCAGTCCGTCCTCCAGGGCATGGTGACGGACTGCCTGATCGACGGAAAGCCGATCGACGGCGAGTTCCGGATCGTGCGGACCGACGGGTGCGTGCGGACCGTGCACATGACGGGCGAGCCCGTCCTCGACGCCGACGGCTGCACCGCCTCGATGTGGGCCGTGCTCCGCGATGTCAGCGAACTGCGGCGCAGCGAGCGGGCGGTCCGGGAGAGCCGGGACAGCCTGGAGCGCAGCCGCCACATCGAGCAGACCGAGCGACGGGTCGCCGTCGAACTCCAGGAAGCGGTGCTCCCGCCGTGGCGCGGCTCGCTCCGCTTCGCCCACGACGGCCCCGCCCCGCTCGACGTGGCCGCCCACTACCTCCCGGCCGCCACCACCGGTCTGATCGGCGGCGACTGGTACGACGCACTGGCCCTGCCCGACGGGGACGCGCTGCTCACCGTCGGTGACCTGACGGGCCACGGGGTCGCCGCGACGTCCTCGATGGCCATGCTCCTCGGCGCGCTGCGCGGCATGGCCGTGGCCGGGATCCGGCCCGCCGCCCTGATGGGTCATCTCAACCAGCTCCTGGAGACCTCCGTACAGCCGGCGCTCGGCAGTGCGATGTGCTGCCGCTACGACCCGGTCGCCCAGACACTGACCTGGGCACAGGCAGGCCACCCCGCCCCGCTGCTGTTCCGCGACGGGACGGGGCACGTCCTCCGGCGGCCCGAGGGCGTCCTCCTCGGGGCCACCACCGGGGCCGTGTACGGCGAGGCCGAGATCCGGCTGATCCCCGGTGACCTGCTGGTCCTGCACACCGACGGGCTCACCCGGGGCAGCGGTCCGGACGACGACACGGGCACGCGACGACTGCTCGCGCTCGGCCGGCGGCTCATCGGGGCACGGGACGCCCAGGACGGTGTGCGCGCGGTGGTCGAGGAGTTCGGCGAGGAGCAACGCGAGGACGACGCCTGTGTGATGGTGGTCCGGGTCGGACACTGAACCACCTGGCGACGGCCGGCCGCAGGGCGTCGTCGCCGGACCACGACCGCGACCTCGCGCGCTGACGCGCCACGACGCTGTGGCACGGCAGCACGATCACAGGCACCCACCCTGTCGTCGACAAGCCGGACGTCGACGACCCGTAACTCGGCGGTCCGGACACCGACGTTGACAGCCCTGGCCACCGACTGCCGCTCGGCGGAAGCCCGTTGGCGAACCCGCGCTTCGACCGCGCACATCGACCGCCCGTGGGGCTCCCCGACCCGGCCCCCGGCGCTCGTCCCTCTCAGGCCTGCCCCGTCCGCGGCCGGTTGACCGGAGACCTCGGCAGCGCCAGCTCGATCTCCTCGCGGAGGTGCTCGATCCTCGCGTAGCCCGCGTACTGCCCGGTCAGCCGGTACATCTCGCGGAGCCGGTCCCACGTGCGGTGGGACGAGGTCTCCCCCATGGACATCAGGGCGAGCCGGGCGTACCGGTCGGCCTGCTCGGGATCGTCGGCGATGAAGCAGGCCGAGGCGAGCGAGATGTGGTCGAAGAGCTTCGAGCGGTCGTGACCGCCGCGCCGCAGTTCGAGCGCCAGCTTGGCGTGGCGCTGGGCGGGCACGGCCGCGGCCGGGTCGTGGTCCGCCAGGGTGCGGTACGCGAGGGCCTGCATGCCGTGCATGTCGGCCTCGTCGAAGTTCTGCATCCAGCTGGGGTTCGCCTCGTCGCGCCGGTCGGACACGAAGAGGTCCTCGGCCTCGCCGAGCGTGCGGCGCATGGCCTGGCCCCGGCCCATCGAGGCCTGCGCCCAGGCCTCGATCGTGTGGAACATGGCCCGGGTCCTCGGCAGGACGCGTTCGCCCGAGCCCTCCTTGGCGAGCTTCATCAGGTCGAGGGCGTCGTCGGGCCTGCCCAGGTGCACCATCTGGCGGGCGGCACGGGACAGCGCCTCGCCGGCCCGCGGCCGGTCGCCGCCCTCGCGGGCCGCGTGCGCGGCGATCACGAAGTACTTCTGTGCCGTGGGTTCGAGTCCCACGTCGTGGGACATCCAGCCGGCCAGGACGGCCAGGTTGGCGGCGACGCCCCAGAGGCGTCGCTGCAGGTGGTCGGCGTGACGGTAGGCGAGCATGCCGCCCACCTCGTTGAGCTGGCCCACCACGGCCTTGCGCTGGAGTCCGCCACCCCGGGAGGCGTCCCAGGCACGGAACACCTCCACCGAGTGCTCCAGTGCCTCGATCTCCTCCGACCCGATGGGGGCGGCCTCGTAGCGGTCGAACCCAGCGGGGTCGGCGTGGAGGGGATCGGTGGCTCGTCGGGGGGCACCCTGGCGAGCGGGGTCGGTCTGCAGCCAGTCGTGCATGGCATTGCTGAGTACGGAGCCGGCGGCAAGCGCGGCACCCGCGCCCACCAGGCCGCGTCGGTTGAGCATGAGGTCCATTCCCGTGAATTCGGTGAGGACCGCCGCCGTACGATCGGGTGCCCAGGGCAGCCCGTCAGGGTTCTCCGTCTTCCTGACGTCCTGCCTCTTTCCGCTGCGCCCGTGTCGTACGAACCCGAGGTCCTCGATGGTCACGACACGGCCGAGTCGCTCGGTGAACAGTGCTGCCAGCACCCGGGGGACGGGATCGCGCGGGGTTTCGCCCCGGTCGATCCACCGCCGCACCCGCGAGGTGTCGGTCGCCAGCTGGGGGTGGCCCATGGCCGCCGCCTGCCGGTTGACCAGTCTCGCGAGTTCGCCCTTGGACCAGCCGGCCAGGCCGAACAGGTCTGCCAGGCGGGTGTTGGTTTGTCCGGTCACGTCTAAGCCCCCAGGTTCTCGGCTGAAGTTGACAGTAGCCCTCTGTCATAGGCCTGGCGACAATTCGCCAGGCTTCGCCAGGGTGCGCGAGATGTTCCGCCACCCGCGCCCGGGTGTCAGGTAGGAACGCGCCACCCCGCCCCGCCGACCGGCCCTCATTCCCCAGGGTGCGGACCGGGGGCGGGCGGGGCGACGCACGCAACTCGTCGGCACACGAAGGGATCTGTCACCTCCATGTACACAGCATCGTCCTCCGTGTCCGCCCCGCCCCGGCCGCAGCACCGCATCATCCCGGCCGGCGCCGGACCCTACTTGGCACCCGCCCCGCAGGCCGTACGGCCGAGGCGCTGGGTGGCCGGCACGGGTACCCAGCCGATCAGCGGGAGAATCGATCTCTCCGGCCCCCAGGGGGCGCAGCTGAAGACCGCGATCGCCTCCGTCCACCGCATCTGCCCGGAGTTCAACCCGGTCCAGGTGCTGCGGCGCAGCGGTCGTTCCGTACTGATCGTCGGAACGACCGGGCGGACCACGGCGGTCGCGAAGTGTTTACTGGACCACTCCCCCGCGTGGGTCGAGCGGTTCCGGCACGAGATAGCGTCCTACCGCTCCTTCGTCCGCCACCGTCCGCCGGTGCGGGCGCCCCGGCTGATCGCGGCCGACCCGGAGAACTGCACGCTGGTGATCGAGCGGATGCCCGGACGGGCGGCGGCGCTCTCGCGCCACCCCGTCGAGGCTCCGCCCCGTGCCGACGTGCGGGCCGCGCTCGGCGCGATCGCCCGGCTCAACGCGTGGCGCCCGCCGGCCGGGACGTTCGACGCGCCGCTGGACTACGGAACCCGGATCGCCCGCTACCACGAGCTCGGTCTCTTCACCGACCGGGACCGGGACGACCTGCAGAAGCTGCTGCACGGTCTGGCGCACGCGGGCGGCCGCCAGGGCATGGGCCAGTTCTGTCACGGTGACGCCCTGCTCTCCAACATCCTCCTCTCCCCCGCCGGACCGGTCCTCGTCGACTGGGAGCACGCCGGCTGGTATCTGCCGGGCTACGACCTGGCGACCCTCTGGGCCGTGCTCGGTGACGCGCCGCTCGCCCGGCGCCAGATCAGTCAGCTCGCCCAGCAGGCGGGCCCGGCCTCCCGGGACGCCTTCCTGGTGAACCTGATGATCGTGCTGACGCGGGAGATCCGGACCTACGAGACGGCGGTGCAGCGCACCATGAAGGAGGCTCCGCCGGCCGGTTCCGTGCCGGTGCCCACGGGAGCACTCGCCCCCGGTGAGGAACAGCGGCTGCTCCTGAGGCGGCTGCACGACGACTGCGCCATGGCACGGCGGGCCGTGCGCGCGGCGGTCGGGACGCGCTGAACGGCGGGCCCGACCGACGACACGGGGGGTGCGCCGTGCGCCCGGTGCCGACACACCGGGACGCGGCGCACTGACGCTTCCGCCCTCGGGCGCGCGAGCCAATGGTCCACTCCACTGACGCGTCCCAGGCCGGGGGCCCGTCTCCGCGAAACTCCGCCACACAGCCTCCATGCCCGCTCTGACGTGCGAAGTTCCCTTGGCGTGCGCGTGATTGACGGATCGTCCGGTAGCCGATACCCCTGTACGGGTTCGGTCCCGCACGCCCCGGTGTCACCCCCCGCCTCTGGAGGCTGCCTTGCTCCGTTCCGCGTCCCTCAGACGTGCGCCGTCACGTCGACTGCCGAAGACCCTGGGCGCCCTCGCGTCCGCCGCCCTGCTGTTCCCGCTGTTGTCCGCCGCCCCGCCGGCCGGTGCCGAGGTGCCCGAGGCGGGTGTCCTCCAGGAGCAGTTCGCGCGGGCGGCCGCACGGCACGGCGTACCGGAGAGCGTGCTGCTCGCCGTCGCGTACCTCCAGTCGCGCTGGGACGCCCACGGGGGTGCGCCGAGTGTGACCGGTGGCTACGGACCGATGCACCTGACGGACGCGGTGACGGCGCTGGCCGAGGCACCCCCGCACCATTCGGAGGGTACGGAGGACGCGCGCGGCGACTCCTCGCGCGCCGTGCGCTCCGGCGCGGAGGCGCCCGTGCCCGCCGCTGTCCCGGCCACCGGTTCGTTGCCCGCGCGGCTGCGCACCCTGGAGCGGGCGTCCGCGCTGTCCGGGATTCCGGCCGAGGAGCTGAGAACCCGTACGGCCGCGAACATCGAGGGCGGGGCGGCGCTGCTCGCCGCCGCGCAGCGGGAGTCCGGCCGTCCGGCGAGCACGGACCCGGCCGACTGGTACGGGGCGGTGGCGCGGTACTCGGGCGCCGACGACTCGGCGACCGCCGCCCGCTACGCGGACGACGTGTTCGACGTGATCCGCTCCGGCGAGTCGCGGACGACGGACAGCGGGCAGGTGGTGACGCTGGCGGCCGCCCCGGCGGTCGCGCCCGACACCGCGCAGGTCGCGGGTCTCGGCCTGCGTCGGCCCGCCGACGGCCCGGTGGAGTGTCCGCGGACGGTGGCCTGCGAGTGGATCCCGGCGCCGTACGAGGAGTTCGGCGACGGTGACTACGGCAATCACGACAAGGCGAACCGGCCCGCCTCCCAGGCGATCGACTACATCGTCGTCCATGACACCGAGGCCACCTGGGACGTCACCCTGAAGCTGGTGCAGGACCCGACGTACGTGTCGTGGCAGTACTCCCTGCGCTCCTCCGACGGGCACATCGCGCAGCACCTGGCGCTGAAGGACGTCGGCTGGCACGCGGGCAACTGGTTCGTGAACGCCAAGTCCGTGGGCCTCGAGCATGAAGGTTTCCTCACCGCTCCGGACTCCTGGTACACGGAGGCGATGTACCGGTCGTCGGCGCGGCTCGTGCGGTATCTCGCCGCCCGGTACGACATCCCGCTCGACCGGCAGCACATCCTGGGCCACGACAACGTGCCGGGGACGGTGACGTCCACGATCAAGGGCATGCACACGGACCCGGGGCCGTACTGGGACTGGGCGCACTACTTCACGCTGCTCGGCCGGCCGATCACGCCGAGCGCCGGTCCCCGTGCCGGTGTGGTGACGATCCGGCCCGCGTACGGCTCCCACCGTCCGGTCTACACGGGCTGTGTCACGGCGGGCGAGGCGTGCGCGCCGCACGGCAGCGGGGCGGTGCGCCTGCACACCGGGCCGAGCGCCGACGCGCCCCTGGTGAAGGACATCGGTCTGCGGCCGGGCGGGCAGGAGTCGACCACCGGGGTCAACGACACCGGGGCACGCGCGTCGACCGGGCAGAGCTACGCGGTGGCGGAGCGCCGGGGCGACTGGACGGCGATCTGGTACCTCGGACAGAAGGCCTGGTTCCACAATCCCGCGAAGGCGCCGGCCGCCGTGAACGCGCGGGGTCTCGTCCTGACGCCCCGCGAGGGGCTGGCGTCGGTGCCGGTGTACGGCCGGGCGTATCCGGAGGCATCGGCGTATCCGGCGGGTGTGCCGGTGCAGACGGTGTCGCCACTGCCGTACCAGCTGCTCGCGGGGCAGCGGTACGTGGTGGGCGACCGGACCCCGGGCGAGTACTACTTCGCGCCGGTGTTCGACAGCAGCGGGCACACGGTCGTCCGGGGGCAGGAGGAGTACTACCAGATCCAGTTCGGCCATCGGGTGGCCTTTGTGAAGGCCGCTGACGTGTGGGTTTCCCAGTCCTGACGGAGGCGTGGCCGAAACCTGCGGGGTGGTGCCGGATGAACGAGCCGACACCACCCCTTCGGCGTTCATAGGACTATTCAGGAGATCGCGTGCGCCGTACGGGCTACGGGTAAAGGTGGGCCGGACACAGCCCTTGCTCACCGGAAGGCCCCTCAGCAGATGCCTCAGCCCTTCGTTATGCCGGATTTCTATGTTCCGTATCCGGCGCGGCTCAACCCCCATGTGGAGGCCGCCCGCACACACACCCGTGACTGGGCGCGGGAGATGGGGATGCTGGAGGGTTCGGGGGTCTGGGAGCAGCACGACCTCGACTCGCACGACTACGCGCTGCTCTGCTCGTACACCCATCCCGACTGCGACGAGGAGGCCCTCAACCTCGTCACCGACTGGTACACGTGGGTCTTCTTCTTCGACGACCACTTCCTGGAGATCTTCAAGCGGCCCCAGGACCGGGCGGGCGGCAAGACGTATCTGGACCGGCTGCCTCTGTTCATGCCGGCGGATCCGGCGGCGGGCATGCCCGAGCCGACCAACCCCGTCGAGGCGGGACTCGCCGACCTCTGGCTGCGGACCGTTCCCTCGATGTCGGAGGGCTGGCGCGTGCGGTTCGCGGAGGCCACGGAGCATCTGCTGTACGAGTCGCTCTGGGAGCTCGACAACATCAACGACGGGCGGATCGCCAACCCCGTCGAGTACATCGAGATGCGGCGCAAGGTGGGCGGCGCGCCCTGGTCGGCGGGGCTCGTCGAGTACGCGGCGGGGGCGGAGGTCCCGGCCCAGGTGGCGTACTCCCGGCCGCTGCGGGTGCTCAGGGACGCCTTCTCCGACGCCGTCCATCTGCGCAACGACCTCTTCTCGTACCAGCGCGAGGTGGAGGACGAGGGCGAGAACAGCAACGGCGTGCTCGTCCTGGAGAAGTTCCTCGGCTGTACGACCCAGGAGGCGGCGAACGCCGTCAACGACCTGCTGACCTCACGGCTCCAGCAGTTCGAGAACACGGCCCTCACCGAAGTGCCGCTGCTCGCCGCCGAGCAGGGCCTGGACGCGGCCGAGTGCGCGGCCGTCGCGGCGTACGCGAAGGGGCTGCAGGACTGGCAGTCCGGTGGCCACGAGTGGCACATGCGCTCCAGCCGGTACATGAACGAGGGCATGGTCGGAGGCCCTTCGCACCTCGAAGGGGTCCTCGGCACCTCCGCGCTCGACATCCGCACCCTCTTCGGGCGCCCGGCGGCGGCGCGGCTGCGGGCGCTCACGCACGTACCGCACCAGCGGGTGGGGGCGTCCCTGCTGCCCGAGTTCGACCTGCCCTACCCGCTCGCCCTCAGCCCGCACCACGCGGAGGCGCGCCGGCTGTCGCTCGACTGGGCCGAGCGGTTCGGGCTCCTGGACGACATCTGGGACCGGCCGCTGGCGGAGGGCTTCGACCTGGCGCTGTGCTCGGCCGGGCTCGACCCGGACGCCACCCTGGAAGAGCTGGAGCTCAGCGCCGAGTGGCTGACCTGGGGGACGTACGGAGACGACTACTACCCCGCCGTCTTCGGCCGCTCGCGCAACCTGCGGGGCGCGAAGGAGCAGACCGAGCGGTTCAAGTCCTGCCTGCCGCTGGAGGATCCGGCCACGGGTGCGGCACTCGCCGCGAACCCGATGGAGCGCTCGCTCGCCGACCTCTGGGCCCGGACCGCGGGCCCCATGACGGCGGAGGCCCGCGCCCAACTGCGGTACTCGCTCGACGTCATGCTGGACAGCTGGCTGTGGGAGCTGCACAACCAGGCGCAGCACAGGGTTCCCGACCCCGTCGACTACATCGAGATGCGCCGCAGCACCTTCGGCTCCGAACTGACCATGCTCATGGCCCGGTTGCGGCACGACGACGTGCTGCCGCCCAAGCTGTTCCGCTCGGGGACCGTGCGCGCCCTGGAGAACGCGGTCATGGACTACGGGACGCTGATCAACGACCTGTTCTCGTACCAGAAGGAGATCGAGGTCGAGGGCGAGGTGCACAACGGCGTTCTGGTGCTCCAGACGTTCTTCGACTGCGACTACCCGACGGCGGTGGCCATGGTGGACGACCTGATGCGGGGCCGGCTGCGCCAGTACGAGCACCTCAAGTCGCGTGAAGTCCCGTTGCTGTACGAGGAGTTCGGGCTCGACGCGAAGGGCCGCGCCGCCTTCCGGGCGTATCTTCGGGAGCTGGAGGACTGGCTCGCGGGCATCCTGAACTGGCACCGCGAGGTGCGGCGTTACGCGGCGGAGGACGTGCACGCGGGCAGCGGTACGGCGCTGCTGCGGCGCGGGCCGACCGGTCTCGGCACCTCGGCGGCCCGGATGGCGGATCTCCTCGGGCCGGTCAGGGTCTGAGGTGGCGGGTGGAGCGGCCCGCGGGGCCGCTCCACCCGCCCGGTGGTCAGCTGTGACGGCCGCGGAGCTCGTCGAGTTCCCGACGGTCTCGCTTGGTGGGGCGTCCGGCACCCCGGTCCCGTACGGCGGCGACGGCGACGTGCTCGCGCGGCGGCGGGGGCGGGCTGTTGTCCACGTACGCCTCGACGGCGACCGGTGGGCCGACCCGCTTGGTGTGGAGTTCCTTGACCTCGACGATCCGTTCCCGTCCGCCGTGGAACACCCGGACCTCGTCGCCGGGCTTCACCGCCTGGGCGGGCTTGGCCCGTTCGCCGTTGACCTTGACGTGTCCGGCCCGGCAGGCCGCGGCGGCCTGGGCGCGGGTCTTGGTGAGGCGTACCGCCCAGATCCAGCTGTCGACGCGTGCGCTCATCGGCCCCCGCTCCCCCGTCAGCCCTGCTGGAACAGCTCGGCGGGCAGCGGCTTGAGCAGCGCGTACAGGTCGTCGGTGATCGGCCGGTCCCAACTGGCGATCGTGACGAGGACGTTGTCGCTGCGGTCGAACTGGACGCAGGAGATGCGGCTCTCGGAGAGCTTGAGGCGACGGACGATCAGGAGGTTGTCGCCCTGCATCACGGGGACGTCCTCGGTGTCGAGGACCTCGACCGGCTCGTCGTTCTCGAGGGCGGCGAGGAGCTGGGCCACCTCGAAGGGGATCTGGCCGTCGGCGAGCTCGCGCGCCGGGGAGCCCTCGGGCAGGTTGCCGATGATCATCGCGGGGCCGCGACCGCCGAACAGGTCGTACCGGAGGAAGACGCCCTGGCAGGAGCCGTCGGGGGCGGGCAGCAGGCCGGCGCCGAGATTGCCGGGCCAGTCCCCCGGGTCCATGGCCAGGACATCGAAGTCCGGGCCCGCGGGAGTGGCGGCGCTGCGGCGGCGGAGGAAGGACATACGGCCATGGTACGTGCCCGGGCGCACGATGCGACGCGCCGGGCGGCTCCGGGCGGTCAGTCCCGTCCGGCGAGGTCCTGGGGCTCCCGGCCGGTGTTCCTGAGGGCCTGCGCGAGGCCCGTGCGGTCGGTTCCGAGCTTGCGGTAGACGGCCGAGAGGAGCCGGGCCACGGTGGTGGCGTCGACGCCGAGGATCGCGGCAGCGTCCTGGTCGCGGACGGTGAGATCGGCGGCGGCGCGCTCACGGGCGGTGAGCGTGTCCGTGCCCGCGGGGTGGAGCGCCCGGGGGCGGAGACCGGCCGCCGCGAGCTCGGCGCGGGCCACCTCGACGAGGGCGTCGGCGCCGCAGTCCTGGGCGGCCTCCAGACCCCGGTAGAGGTGCTCGGCGGCCTCCCCGGCGCGTTCGGTGCGTCGCAGGGCCGCGCCGAGGGCGACGAGGGAGCGGGCCAGCTCGTAGGCGGCGGGTGACTGGTCGAGCCAGTCGACGGACTCCTCCAGGAGCTTCACGCGGTCTGCGGGCTCGGACACCTCGGCGGTCACGCGGAGCGCCTGGCCGATCGCGGAGGGCGCCCCGTACTGGCGGGCTCGGGCGACGGCCTCGTGGGCGGTGGCGAGGCCCTTCGCCGGGGAGGTCGCCGCCTCGGCGAGCGCGAGGTGGAGCTGCCAGGGGCAGCAGGAGGGGTTGCGCTTGCCCCGCGGGTCGAGGCGCCTGCCGACGGCGGCCAGCTCCTCGGCGGTCCTGGGTGCGGCCGGTGGCGAGCAGCAGCTCGGCGTGGACGGTCTCGCAGTCGGGGATGGTGACGGCGGCGGGGAACGGTTCGCCGAAGTCGTGCTCGCGGGCGACCCGCACGGCCTCGTCCGTACGGCCGCGGGCGATGAGGACCTCGATCATGACTCCGGTGGCGTACCAGAGGGCCGGGGTGCGGGCGCCGACGCGCTCGGCGAGGCGGAGTCCGGCGCGGGCGAAGTCCTCGGCCTCCATCAGGCGGCCGCGCCGGAAGCGGATGTAGCCGATGAGGGTGTACGCGAAGGCGAGGTGCGCCCCGCGCCAGCCCTGCTTCTCGAATTCGGCGGTTCCGGCGGCGAAGAGTTCCTCGGCGCGACCGGGCCGGTCGGCGTAGAGGTGGAGCAGGGCCACGAGGACCGGCACCTCGAAGCCGCGGCTCTCGTCGGCCCAGGTGAGGCCGCCTTTGAGGGCGCGTTCGGCGTCCTTGAGGGCGAGGGAGGCGGGTTCGGCGCGCAGGGTGGCGTCCCAGGCGCGCAGTCCGATGATGTACCGCTCGGTCACGTCACGGCCGGTGAGCCGGTCGGCGAGCGCCGCGAGGCGCCGGGACCGGGCGGGCGATTCCGGCTCGTCGGCGCGCAGGGCGTCCCACATGAACTTCTCGGCCTGCATCCGCAGGCGGCTGCGGGCGTCGGTCGCCTTCCTGGCCTCCTCGCCGAGGAGCTCGGAGGCCTCGACGAGCCGGTCGCTGTGGGCGAGGACCTGAGCGAGGCGGTAGACGATGCCGTGGCGGAGCGCCGGGTCGCTGACCGGCTCCTCCAGGGCGGCTCGCAGATGGTTGACGGTGGTGACGGGCTCGGTGAGGAGCGAGGAGCAGCCGAGTTCGTAGAGGACGGCGGCCCGGTCGTCGGGGGCGGGCGGTTCGCGCAGGGCGCGGGCGAGGAACCGGCGGGCCGCGTCGGGGGCTCCGGCGCGGAGGTTCTCGCCGGCGGCGGCGCGCAGCTGGCCGACGACCCAGGGGTCGCCTTCGGGGTGGGTCTCCAGGAGGTGGCGGGCGGCCGCGGTGGGGCCGAGTCCGGCGTCGACGACGGACCAGGCGGCCTGGCCGTGCAGGGCGACACGGGTGGCGTCCGGGATGGACCGGTAGACGGTGGTCGCGATGAGCGGGTGGACGAACTGGAGCGGATCGTCGGCCTGTTCGGCCTCGGCGAGGACACGCGCCTCGCGGAGCCGGGCGGCGCAGTCGGCGACGGCCTCGCCGCCGAGACCTGCGACGGCGCCCGCGAGCTGGGGCGAGATCTCGGTGCCGAGGACGGCGCATGCCCAGGCGAGGCGCACGGTGGCGGGTCCGAGCCGTTCGAGCCGGGTGACGAGGCCGCTGCCCTTGAGGGCGGCGGAGAGGTCGGGGAGTTCGTGGGCTCCGTCGGCGGTGGGTTCGAGGCCCTGGTCGCGGACCTTGGCGGCGAGTTCGACCGCCTCGAAGGGGTTGCCCGCGGTGACCGACCAGAAGTCGCGGCAGAAGCTGTCGTCGGCGTGGGCGCCGACGCGGTCGCGGACGAGCCGGGCCACGGCGGACGAGGTGAGCGGGGCGAGGTCGAGGGGGCGCCGGCCGGACCGGCGTCCGGTGAACTCCATTCCTTCGGCGGGGAGTTCGTCGGGGCGGTAGGCGACGACGAGGAGCATGGGCAGCTCCTCGGCGCGCGGGGCGAACGCGGCGAGCCAGCCGAGGGATTCGGGGTCGGCCCAGTGGACGTCGTCCAGGACGACGACGAGGGGCGCGCGGCGTACGGCGAGATGGGTGAGGACCCAGTCGAGTCCGTCGCGCAGACCCTGCGGGTCGGGCGGCGAGCCCTCGGCGGAGGCGCGGAGCCCGAGGGCGGGGCCGACGATGTCGTACCAGGAGCCGAGGCGTTCGCGCAGTTCGGTGTCGGTGGCGTGGGCCAGCTGCGGCTGCAGGAGCTGCCGGGCGACGTGGAAGGCGACCCGCTGCTCCTGGTCCCCGCCGCGCGCGGACAGCACGGTGCAGCCGCGGGCGGAGGCGCGGCGCCGGATCTCGGCGAGCAGTGTGGTCTTGCCGAGGCCGGCGGGGGCGGCGTAGGCGAGGATGCCGCCGCGGCGGACGACCTGGGGGCGCGCGGAGGCCGCGGCACCCGCGTCGGGTGCGGAGGCGAACACCGAACCGGGGCGGGGTTCCGGGGGCGACGCGGCACCGGCGTCGGGCACGGGCCGCAGTCCGGTCCGGCCGCCGGCGACCCGGTCGTCCTCGGACGGCGTGGCCACCCGGCCGTTCACCGGCGCGGCGTCCTGGACGGACGTCCTCGTGGGGACGGCGACGAGGTGCGGGCCCCGCGTCTCGCGGGGTGACGGTACGGCGACCGGCCACAGCGGCTCGTCCGCCAGACCTGTCAGGAGGTCGAGCGCCTCCTCGGCCGCGGTGAGCGCCGCCTCGCGCTCGAAGAGGCCGACTCCCTGACGGGCCGACCCGCCGTCCTGACGTGCCACGTTCCACCCCCACACAGGGGGCGCGCGCCCGGCGCACGGTCAGGAGTGCCGAGCGGGAAGCCCCGCGAAAGTCCCAGCGTACGCCCGAAGGAGTGAGCTGGGACGGTCAAACGGCCAAGCAAAATCCCGTCGTGTCGTCAGTGGCATATTCCGCCCTGCGCCGAGCGGTGGAGAGCACCTTCGCCGAGGCCGTCGCGGCCGTGTCCGTCATGATCGGGCCGGCCCGCGACCGGCCCTCAGGGTGCCCCTGGGCCTGCCCGGCGGATCAGGGCCCAGGGGCGCCGTCGCCGCCTTCCGCGAGGCGTTCGAGAACGGCCAACGCCTCCTCCGCGCGCGCGTGTTCCACGAAGAGGTGGTCGTGGTGGAAGCCCGCCACCACGTTGCAGCTGAGTCCCGCTCCGGCGAGCGCCCCGGCGACGGCGGCCGTGAGCCCGACGGCGTCGAGCGCGGAGTGCACGCGCAGCGTGATCCGGCCCGCCACGTAGTCGTACGGGAGGGCTGCGGCGTCCGCCTCCTCCTGGCGTACGACGAGGGTGAGGCCCTCGTCCTCGGTGACGGTGACCACCGGGGCGACCCCGGCCGGGGCGGGGCCGTCCACCGTGGTGAAGACGTAGCGGCCGGGGTCGAGTTCCGGCCGCATCCCGGCGAGCAGCCGGGTCAGATCACGTTCCGCGTTCATGGCCGCCAGGGTAGGCGGCCGGCCCGGCGGCGCGGCTCAGGTCGTGGGCGGGGTGTCTCCCACGAGCCACATCGAGAAGAACTGGGCGCCGCCTCCGTAGGCGTGCCCGAGGGCCCGGTGCGCGCCGTCGACCTGGTGCTCGCCCGCCTCGCCCCGTACCTGGAGGGCGGCCTCGGCGAAGCGGATCATCCCGGAGGCTCCGATGGGGTTGGTGGAGAGCACCCCGCCGGAGGGGTTCACGGGCAGGTCGCCGTCGAGTTCGGTCACCCCCGCCTCGGTGAGCTTCCAGCCCTCGCCCTCCTCCGCGAAGCCGAGGTTCTCCAGCCACATCGGCTCGTACCAGGAGAACGGCACGTACATCTCGACGGCGTCGATCTCCCGCCGGGGGTCGGTGATTCCGGCCTGCCGGTAGACGTCGGCGGCGCAGTCCCGCCCCGCCCGCGGCGAGACGAAGTCCTTGCCCGCGAACAGGGTCGGTTCGCTGCGCATCGCGCCGCCGTGCACCCAGGCGGGCGGGCGGGGCGAACGGGCCGCGCCCGTCCGGTCGGTGAGGATCATCGCGCAGGCGCCGTCCGAGGAGGGGCACGTCTCGGAGTAGCGGATCGGGTCCCAGAGCATCGGGGAGGCCTGCACCTTCTCCAGGGTGAGGTCGTGCTCGTGGAGATGGGCGTACGGGTTCTTGAGCGCGTTGCGCCGGTCCTTGTACGCGACGAGGGAGCCGATCGCGTCGGGCGCGCCGGTGCGCCGCATGTACGCGCGCACGTGCGGGGCGAAGAAGCCGCCGGCTCCGGCGAGCAGCGGCTGCTGGAAGGGCACGGGCAGGGAGAGGCCCCACATGGCGTTGGACTCGGACTGCTTCTCGAACGCCACGGTGAGGACGGTCCGGTGGACGCGGGCGGCGACCAGGTTGGCGGCGACGAGCGCGGTGGAGCCGCCGACGGATCCCGCCGTGTGCACCCGGAGCATGGGCTTGCCGACCGCGCCGAGCGCGTCGGCGAGGTACAGCTCCGGCATCATCACGCCCTCGAAGAAGTCGGGCGCCTTGCCGATGACGACGGCGTCGATGTCCGCCCAGGTCAGTTCCGCGTCCTCCAGGGCGCGGACGGCGGCCTCGCGGACGAGTCCGGCGATGGACACGTCCCTGCGTGCGGCGACGTGCTTGGTCTGGCCTACGCCGACGACGGCGACGTACTCCTTCGATGTCACGGCCTTACCGGACATGCGGCTCTCCTTCCAGGACGGCGACCAGGTTCTGCTGGAGGCAGGGCCCGGAGGTGGCGTGGGCGAGGGCGCGGTCGGAGTCGCCGCGATGGATGCGGGCGGCGGCCTCGCCGAGCCGGATGAGGCCGGCGGCCATGACGGGGTTGGCGGCGAGCGCTCCGCCGGACGGGTTGACCCTCACGCTCTCGTCGAGGTCGAGGGCTTTCCTCAGCACGACCTCCTGGGAGGTGAAGGGCGCGTGGAGTTCGGCGGTGTCGACGGGCGCCTCGAAGGCTCCGGCGCGTTCGGCGGCGAGGCGGGTGGAGGGCGAGTCGGTGAGGTCGCGGACGCCGAGGGAGTGGGCCTCGATGCGGTGGTCCATGCCCCGGATCCAGGCGGGGCGGGCGCAGAGTTCGCGGGCCCGGTCGCCGACGGCGAGGATCACGGCGGCGGCGCCGTCGCCGATGGGCGGGCAGTCTCCGGTGCGCAGCGGCTGGACGACGTACTCGCCCTGGGGTCGGGCGCCGGGCAGCTGGGCGTGGGGGTTCGTGGTGGCGTCCGCGCGGCTGCGGCCGGCGATCGCGGCGAGGGCGGGTTCGTCGGTGGCGCCCGCGTCGACGAGCGCCTGCGCCTGGAGGGCGGCGAGGGCGACCGAGTCCGGCCAGAGCGGCGCCAGGTAGTACGGGTCGAGCTGGCGGGTGAGGACGTCGCGGACGGAGCCGGGCGAGGACTTCCCGTAGGAGTAGACGAGGGCGGTGTCGGCCTCGCCGGTGAGGAGCTTCACCCAGGCCTCGTACAGTGCCCAGGCGCCGTCCGTCTCGACGTGTGACTCGGAGATCGGCGGCCAGGCGCCGACGCCGTCGAGGGCCATCGTGAAGGAGAAGGCGCGGCCGGCCAGGTAGTCGGAGGAGCCGGAGCAGGTGAAGCCGATGTCGGAGGTCCTGAGGCCGGTCTGCCGCAGGACGTCGTGCAGGACGGGCATGACCATCTCGACCTCGGAGAGGTCGTCGGTGCGGCGGCGGTGGTCGCTCTGGGCGAAGGCGACGATCGCCACCTCTCGGTCCGGCCGGTGCGGCGTCACAGCAGCTCCTTGTAGGTGTCGTAGTCGGCGTCGGGCTCGCCGGTGGGCCGGTAGTGGTCCGGGTAGCGGCCGTCCTCGCTCCACACGGGTTCGACGCGCAGGCCCATGCGGACCTGGTCGTACGGGATGCCGCCGATGCGGCCGTGGAGGGCGAGCCCGGCGCCGTCGAGGGCGATGTGGGCGTAGACGTACGGCACCTCGATGTCGAGGTTCTTCGCCTTGATGTTGACGATGCAGTACGTGGTGACGGTGCCGCGCGGTCCGACCTCGACCTGGTCGGTGGTCGCGACTCCGCAGGTGGGGCAGGCGCCGCGGGGCGGCACGTACACCTTGGCGCAGGAGGGGCAGCGCTCGCCGACGGTCCGGCGCTCGGCGAGACCGTGCAGGTAGCGGGTCTGGGCGCGGCCGGGGCTGTAGGTGTAGTCGAGGCGGGCGGCGGCGACGATGCCGGTGACGGGGTCGGTGAACCGGCCGTCGTGGGCGCCCGGTTCGACCGCCGGATCGCTGTCGTACGGCTCGAAGCACGCGATGTCCGTGATGGCGCCGGACCGTTCGGCGGCCCAGCGGATCCGGACCCGCATCCCGGTGCGGACGGCTTCGGGGCCGGGGGCGTCGAGGGCGTGCAGGAGGGCGGTGTCGGCGCCGTCGAGGCGGACGAGGACCCAGGCGAAGGGCGTCGCGAGGGGCTGCGCGGGGCGGGGCGCGGGGTTCCAGGCCCAGGTGGTGACGGTGCCGGTGGTACCGACCTCGACGAGGTCGCGGAGCTCGGCGGCGGTGGCGGGGTCGTACTCGACGGGCGGGACGAGGACCTCACCGGTCTCGGTGCGGACGCCGAGGACGGTCTGCTCGCGGAGGCCGGTGAGGAAGGCGGACTGGACGGGGCCGAGGGAGCGGGTGAAGGGGAATTCGACGACGAGGGGTGCGCGGAGGGCCTCCGGCGGTGGGGTGACGGTCATAGGACGGCTCCTTGGTAGCGGTGTTGGGCGGTGGGTGCGGCGAGGGGCCGCTGCGTGGGGCCGTTTCCCCGCCCCGCCCCTTCCCGTGACCGGGGGCTCCGCCCCGGACCCGGCGCCTCACACGCCGGCGGGGCTGGACCACGGCGGCAGATCCAGCCCGTCCGGCGTTCGAGGACCGGGGTCTGGGGCGGAGCCCCGGTTCGGGGCTGGGGCGGGGTGGGAGCTCGGTTCACTCCCGCCGGTATTCCGGCGTCCGCTTCTCCGCGAACGCCCTCGCCCCCTCCTTCGCGTCCGCCGTGTCGAAGATCGGCCATCCCCGCTTCAGTTCGGCGGCCAGCCCCTCCGTCTCCGTCATCTCGGCGGTCTCGTACACGGAGGCCTTCACCGCCTCGACGGCGAGCGGCCCGCACGCGTTGATCCGCTCGGCGATGCCGAGGGCCTCGTCGAGGGCGGTTCCGTCGGGGACGACCCGGCCGACGAGGCCGATCCGGGCGGCTTCCTCCGCCGAGTACGGGCGGCCGGTGAGGAGCATTTCGAGGGCGTGGGTCCGGGCGATCTGCCGGGGGAGGCGGACCGTGGAGCCGCCGATCGGGAAGAGCCCGCGCCGGACCTCGAAGAGTCCGAACGTGGCCGAGGCGGCCGCGACCCGGATGTCGGTGCCCTGGAGGATCTCGGTGCCGCCGGCGACGCAGTAGCCCTCCACCGCGGCGATGACGGGTTTGCGGGGGCGGTGGTGGCGCAGCATCGCCTTCCAGTGCAGGTCGGGGTCGGCCTTGAGCCGGTCCCGGTACTGCTCGCCCTCCATCCCCTTGCCGGCCAGGGCCTTGAGGTCCATGCCCGCGCAGAAGGCGCCGCCCGCGCCGGTGAGGACGACGGAGCGGATGCCGTCGTCGGCGTCGGCCTCCAGCCAGCCGTCGTGGAGGCCGACGAGCATCGGCAGCGACAGGGCGTTCTTGGCCTCGGGCCGGTTCAAGGTGAGGACGAGCGTGGCGCCTTCGCGCCGTACGCCGAGGTGTTCGGTGCCACCAGTGCCACCCATGGGGGTCTCCCGTCTCCAGTTCTGGAACAGGTTGCAGTAGCCGGGGGCCCAGTTCAATAGTTTTCTGACACTCAGTCAGATTCTTCTGCGCACCCCCTTCCCCCTGTCGCCGGTCGGCGCTCTAATGACCGCCCAGTCAGTGCGAACCGGGGTCAGGAGGAACGGTGGAGTACAACCTTGCCGACCTGTTCGAATCGGTCGTCGACGCGGTCCCCGATCGCGAGGCGCTGGTGTACGTCGATCATCCGGGGACGGGCGAGGAGCGTCGGCTCACCTACGCCGAGCTCGACGAAGCCGCCAACCGGATCGCGCACCACCTCACCGACGCGGGCATGCGGCCCGGCGAGCACCTCGGCCTCCACCTCTACAACGGCATCGAGTACCTGCAGACCGTCCTCGCCTGCCTCAAAGCACGGATCGTGCCGGTCAACGTGAACTACCGGTACGTGGAGGAGGAGCTCGTCTACCTCTACCGGGACGCCGACCTGGCCGCACTCGTCTTCGACGCCGAGTTCACCGACCGGGTCGCGGCGGCGCTGCCGCAGACGGAGAAGCTGCGGCACCTCGTGCGGGTGGGGACCCCGCCCGAGGGAGCGGCCGACCTCGACTGCGTACCGTACGCCGAGGCGGAGGCCGCCGGTTCACCCGCGCGGGGCTTCGGGCCGCGCTCGGCCGACGACCTCTTCATCATCTACACCGGTGGCACGACCGGCATGCCCAAGGGCGTCCTGTGGCGCCAGGAGGACCTGTTCTTCGCGGGGCTGTTCGGCGGCGACCCCTCGGGCGAGGCCGTGAAGCGCCCCGAGGAGCTGGCCGAGCGGGTCGCCGCCGGCGGCGCCGGCATCACGTTCTTTCCCGCGCCGCCGCTGATGCACGGCACATCCACGCTGACCGCGTTCATCGCCTTCAACTACGGCCAGCGGGTCGTCCTGCACCGCAAGTACGTCCCGGAGGAGGTCCTCCGCACCCTGGAGAAGGAGAAGGTCTCCAGCATCTCCCTGGTCGGGGACGCGATGCTGCGGCCCCTCGTGGACGCGCTGCGCGGGCCGCTGAAGGGCACGGACCTCTCCGCCCTGTTCAGCCTGTCCTCGTCCGGGGCGATCATGTCCGAGACCGTACGGGCGCAGCTCCAGGAGCTGATGCCGAACGTCCTGCTCCTCAACAACTTCGGCTCGACCGAGTCCGGTTCCAACGGCCGCGCCACCGACGACTCCGGCCCGGCCAACGGCTTCCGGCTGCACGTCAACGAACGCACCCAGGTCGTCGAACCGGCGACCCGTGCCCCCGTCGCCATCGGCGAGATCGGCCGGCTGGCCCAGCGCGGTCACGTGCCGCTCGGCTACTACAACGACCCGGAGAAGACCGCCGAGACGTTCTTCGAGCGGGACGGGGTGCGGTGGGTGCTCCTCGGCGACATGGCGACCGTGGACGAGACCGGGGTGGTCACGGTCCTCGGGCGCGGCTCCCAGTGCATCAACACGGGCGGCGAGAAGGTCTATCCGGAGGAGGTGGAGCAGGCCCTGAAGTCCCACCCCGACGTGTACGACGCGCTGGTCGCCGGAGTGCCGGACGCCCGCTGGGGCAACCACGTCGCCGCGGTCGTCCAGCTCCGCGCGGACGCCCCGCCGCTGGATCTGGAGACCCTCCAGACCCACTGCCGTCCCCGCCTGGCGGGGTACAAGGTCCCGCGCCAGCTGGTCCTCACGGACCGCATCCAGCGCTCCCCCAGCGGCAAGGCGGACTACCGCTGGGCCCGCACGGTGGCGGTGGAGGCGGACACGAACACGGGCCCGGACACGAAGCCGTAGACGCGAGCGCGAGCCCGGTCAGCTCCGCTCGGTGATGTTGACCATCCACGTGATGCCGAACTTGTCCGTGCACATGCCGAACACATCGCCCCACATCTGCTTCTCCAGGGGGACGGCCACGGTGCTGCTGTCGGACAGCTTGTCCCAGTAGCCGCGCAGCTCGTCCGCGTCGTCGCCGCTCAGGCTCACCGCGAAGCCGCCCGCCGGGGTCTGCTCCGTGCCCGGCGGATTGTCGGCGGCCATCAAGGTGAAGCCGCTGGGCGTCTCCAGCATGCCGTGCATGATCTTTTCGGCGTAGCCGGGCGGCGCCTCGGCGCCGAACCCGCCGTACGTGTTGAGGTCGAGGGTGCCTCCGAGGACCTGCTGGTAGAACTCCAGGGCCTGCTTCGCGTCGCCGGAGAAGCTGAGATAGGGATTGAGTCGCGTGGTCACACCTGGCTCCTGTCATGTCGCGCCGTGGCGAGGTCGGGCACCGTCCGAGGGCGCCGCCCGAACGATCCTCCACGGGCGTGAGCGCCTACGGCCGAGGCGCGCCGCCCATGGGCCGATCGGCCCATGGGCGGGGACAGGCTCTAGGCACCCGGCGGCGTCTCCTCCGCCGGGCCCGCCGCGAACGCCAGCGGCGGCGCCATCGCCCGGGCGTCCGCGTTCTCCCCGACCCACAGGCCGATGAAGAGCGCGGCCGTCGCCTCCAGGAGCCCCGCCCTGTCGAGGCCTCCCCCGGTCAGCGGGGCGCAGCCCGCGTCCCGCACCAGCTGCCGTACGCACGCGAGCGCGGTGTCGTCGTCGCCGCACACCGGGACGGCGAGACGCTGTCCGTCGAAGACGGGAGGGTTCATCCTCCACACGTCCTCGTGGCACAGGTTGAAGGCCTTGACGACCCGTGCTCCGGGTGCGGCGTCCGCGAGGCGGCGCGCGGCCGAGGGGCCGCCGTCCGTGAGCAGCCGGAAGCCGGGTCCCACGGGGTTGGAGCAGTCCAGCAGCGCCTTCCCCGCCAGGGTCGCCCGCAGCTCGCCGACGACCGTCTCCCCCACGCCGTACGGCAGCGCGGCGAGGGTCACGTCGCCGAATCCCGCGGCCGCGCGCAGGTCTCCGTAGCCGGTTCCGCCGCCCAGGCGGCTCGCGAGGTGCCGCGCCCTCGTCCCGTCGCGGCCCCCGACGAGGACCTCGTGTCCCGCCCGTACCCAGTGGGTGGCCAGGGCGTCCGCCATGTTGCCCGTGCCCAGTACGCCGATCCGCATCGTCCGTCCCCTCTCCGCGCCGGCTTTCGGCGCCTCGGGGACGACATTAGGAAGGCGGTCGGGCACCATCTGGTACGTGACGTCCGACGCCTATCTCGCCGACTGCCGTGCCCGCCTCGCCTTCGACCTGCTGTCGAACACCTGGAACGCCGTGGTGCTCTGGTCCCTGCGACGGGGCCCGAGCCGCCACGGCGAACTCCGGGAGCTCATCGGCGGCATCAGTTCCAAGGTCCTCACCGAGACGCTGCGGCGGCTGGAGTTCAACGGACTGGTGGAGCGGCGCGTGGAGGACGGCGCTCCGGCCAGGATCAGTTACGAACTCACCGACCTGGGACGGAGCTTGCTCGGTCCGATCGACGCCTTCGGCGCGTGGGCCTTCGAGCACGGCGACGAGGTGATGGAGGCCCAGGAGCGCCACGGCGGGTGACGGCGGCCCCGTCGCCACGACCCGATCGGCGGGAGGCCCGTCCCTCTAGAGGCCGAACTCCCGCAGTGCGGACAGGAATTCGTCCGGTGCGTCCGTGTGGACGAGGTGCCCCGCCCCGATCGTGACGAACCGGGCGTCGGGGATCCGGTCGGCCAGCCAGGACAGCTGGTCCTGGCGGACGTGGCTGGTCGGGCCGCCCGCCACGACGAGCGTCGGGGCCGTGATCGCGGGGAGTTCCTCGCGCCAGGCCGGGTCGGGATCGTTCAGCTGGGCGTTGGTGGACGGCACGATCTCCCAGTCGAAGCCGAGCGGACCCTCGGGGCGTTCGGCCCGGGGGCGCGGCGGGTCGAGCGGGAAGAACACGGGGACGTCCTCCAGGACGAGCCGCCCGATCAGGTCCGGTTCCCGGGCGGCGAGGAGATACGCGGCCCCGCCGCCCATCGAGTGGGCGACGACCGTGGCGCCGGTGAGTCCGAGGGCCTTGAGGAAGCCGCCGAGTTCGTCACGGAAGTCGTCGAAGCCGTACCGGCCGGGCCGGTCGCTGAGGCCGTGGCCGCGCAGGTCGACCGCGTACACCCGGTGGTCGGCGGCGAGCTCTGCCGCGATCCGCGCCCACGTGGTGCTGTTCTCGCCCCGCCCGTGGACCAGGACGACGGGCGGGGCGTCCTCGGAGCCCCGTACCCGGTAGGCGAGGCGGACGGCGTCCACCGTGACCGTACGGACCTCCGGATCGAGGAAGGCGGCGACGGGGCGGACGAACGCCTCCGCGTCGTCGACCCACGGGAAGTGTCCGGCGCCCGGCAGGACGACGAGCTCGGCGTTCGGGAAGAAGGCGGCGGCCTCGGCGGCCTTGGCCGGGGTGGGTCCGGCGTCGTACTCCCCCGCCAGCACGAGGACGGGCGCCGTGAGCGCGGTGAGCGCGCGGCGGGTCGCCTCCGGCGTGTACGCGCCCTCGCCGTGGTACGCGGGGCCCGCCTCCCGGTTCCACTGCTCCGCGTCACGGGCCGCGTGGTCCTGGGCGGCCGCGTCCCAGCGGCCGTACGCGAAGGGCGCGACGATCTCACGTACGCGGGACTCCGGAGTGTCCGGGCCGATCGCGTCGAGCGCGGCCCTGGCCTGCGCGTACCAGGGCCGGTCGGCGAAGATCTCGACGGCCTCGTCCCACTCCTCGTCGGTGGTGCCGACGCCGAGCGCGCGACCCAGGCTGGTGACGAGCACGAGGGAGCGGATCCGCTCGGGGTGGGCGGCGGCGTACAGGGTGGCCAGGTTCCCGCCCGCCGAGTGGCCGAGCAGGTCGATCCGCTCCAGGCCGAGGTGGACGCGGAGGGCCTCGACGTCGCCGACCTGCCGGTCGCAGCGGTAGGTGCCGGGGTCGGCGGGCTCGGCACTCGCCCCGGTCCCCCGGGCGTCGAGCAGGACCAGGGCGCGGTGCGCGGCGAGTCCGCCCAGGTCACCGAGGTAGACGGCGTCGCGCATCGGCCCGCCCGCGAGGCACACCAGGGGCTCGCCCTCCCCCACGATCCGGTAGGCGAGTTCGGTTCCGTCGTACGAGGTGAACTGTGGCATGGCACCGATCCTCACGGACCACGAACGATCTTCGCAACGGGTTTGACGGGGAGCGCGATACGGTGGGTGGACCGTCCCCGACCAGCGAAGGAATCGTTCGACCGTGCCCGAGACCCGGGAATCCGCACTGCGCGGCGACTGCGCCAACTGCTTCGGCCTGTGCTGTGTGGCGCTGCCCTTCGCGAAGTCGGCCGACTTCGCCGTGAACAAGGCGCCGGGAGAGCCCTGCCGGAACCTCCAGGAGGACTTCCGCTGCGGCATCCACACCCGGCTGCGGACGAGCGGCTTCCAGGGCTGCACGGTCTACGACTGCTTCGGCGCCGGCCAGCAGGTCTCCCAGGTGACCTTCGGTGGTGTGTCCTGGCGCGAGGCACCGGAGACCGCGAGCCGGATGTACGACGTGTTCTACGTGATGCGCCAGCTCCACGAACTGCTGCGCTATCTCACGGAGGCGCTGGCCCGCCCGGCGGCCCGTCCCGTCCACGCCGAGCTGCGGACGGCGCTCGCCCGGGTCGAGGACCTCACCGCTGGCTCGGCGGACGACCTGGAGAAGTTGAGGGTGCCGGAGGTGCGCGCGGAGGTGAACGAGCTGCTCCTGCGGACGAGCGAGCTCGTCCGTGCCACGGCCGGCGGGAAGCCGAAGAGCCGGCGCGGGGCGGACCTGATCGGCAAGCGGCTGCGCGGCGCGAAGCTGCGCGGCACCGACCTGCGCGGGGCGCTGCTGATCGCGGCCGATCTGACGGGCGCGGACCTGTCGCTCGCGGACCTGATCGGCGCGGACCTGCGGGACGCCGATCTGTCGGGTGCGGACCTGACCGGCGCCCTCTTCCTGACGCAGCCCCAGCTGAACGCGGCGCGCGGGAACGCCGAGACCCGCCTCCCGGAGGGTTTCGAGCGCCCCGCGCACTGGGCGTCCTGATCTACGACGTGGGGGCCGCGTTGCGCCAGACCGTGACGTCGAGCGTCATGTAGGTGCTGGGCGAGCCCTCCGGGGAGATGCCCTTGACGGTGACGAGGCCCATGTGGCCGGTCCCCGTCGTGACGCAGAGCTGCCGGCCCTGGGACAGCTTGTTCACGTACACCTCCTTGGTGAACCGGGTCTCCGCGCGGCACACGTCGAGCGAACCCACCTGCCCCGGGTCGAGGAGCACCAGGTTGCCGCCGCTGCTCTCGGCGTCGAGGTAACCGCCGGTGTCGTAGGAGAGTTCGTACCCGCCGTCCTCGCCGTCCTGGGGGCGTACGACCTCGTCCCCGAGGGTCAGGTGGTAGCCGGCGGTGAGGTTGATCGTCTTGAAGTCGGCGGGCTTCGCGGCGGACGCCGTCGGGGGCTTCGTACTCGTGCCACCGGTTCCGTCGGTGCCGGTGGTGCCCGAGGACGTGGCGCCGCCCGTACCGCCGCTCGGCTTGTCGTTGCCCGAGGCGTTCGTCTGCTCCTTGTCCTTCAGGAGCGTGTAGGCGGTGACACCGCCCACGGCGCCGAAGGCGACGACGGCGGCCACGGCGACGAGCAGCCCCTTCCTGGCCGAGCCGCGCCGTGCGCCGGGCGGCATGGCCATCGGCCCGCCGGGGGCACCGGGGTGCGGGTACGCCGCCGACGGGTACGGCCCCTGGGGCGGCTGATAGGCATGACCGGGGGCCGCATGGGTCGGTGCCATGTGCGCCGGCGCGGCGTGGGTCGGCGCCGCGTGCGGCGGGGGCGTGCTGTACGGCCCGGGCGGCGGGGTCGCCTGGTGGCCGACGGACGGCCCGTAGGCGCCGGGCGGCGCGGCCGGCGGGACCGGGGTCGACGGAGCGGTCGGCGAGTAGGCCGGGGCGGTGGGCGGGTGGCCGCCGCCCGTGGGCGCGGTCGTCGGGGGCGGCGGCGTCTGGACCGGGGCCGGAGCGGCGGCACGCGCGGTGATGTCGGCGGAGACCGGGGCCGGCAGCCAGTCCTCGGGCCGACGGAGGACGGTCGCCGCGTTCGCGGCCTGGCAGAGCTGGATGATCTCGGCGAGCGACGGCCGCGCCTCCGGGTCCTTCGCCAGGCACCGGGTGACCAGCTCGCTGAGGCGCTCGGGCACCGCGCTGAGGTCGGGCTCCTCGTGCACGATCCGGTAGAGGACGCCGTGCGAGGTCCCCTCGCCGAACGCCGGGACACCCGTCGACGCGTACGCCGCGACCTGCCCCAGCGCGAAGACGTCGGTGGCCGCGGTCACCCTCCGCCCGGCGGCCTGCTCGGGTGCCATGAACGAGGGGGTGCCGATGGTGACGCCGCTGCCGGTGAGGGAGGTCGCGTCGGCCGCGTGCGCGATGCCGAAATCGATGACGCGGGGCCCGTCGGCGGCGAGCAGCACGTTGGACGGCTTGAGGTCGCGGTGCACGATCCCGGCGCCGTGGATGACGTGCAGGGCCTCGGCCATGCCCGCGACGAGCAGGAGGACCGTCTCCACGGGCAGTGCGCCGTGGGAGACGACCGCGTCGGCGAGCGAGGGGCCGGGGACGTAGGCGGTCGCAAGCCAGGGCTGCGCGCCCTCGGGATCGGCGTCGATCACGGGCGCGGTGAAGAGCCCCTGGACGCGCTGCGCGGAGCGCACCTCCTGGGCGAAGCGGCGGCGGAACTCCGCGTCCTCGCCGAACTCGGGGCGGATCAGCTTGATGGCGACGGGCCGGCCGCCAGGGGTGTACGACAGGTACACCTTGCCCATGCCGCCGGCGCCCAGCCGTGCGGCGAGCCGGTATCCCGCGACCGTGGTGGGATCGTCGGCCGCGAGCGGCTGGAAGACCTCGCCCGTGCCGCCCCCGCGACCCGACTGCTGACCACTCATGAACTCGTGTCTCCCCACGCAGACCTCGATTGCCGGACGGCACCCTACCGTTTCCGGACAGCCGGCCCGCTCCGTCTCCGGGGAACTCCGGGGAGGCGGGCGGACTACCCGCCGTAGGTGTGAGGGGTCGTGGTGGAAAGCGTGAGGAATCCGAGGCGTTGGAGGATCGGCCGGCTCGTGTCGGCCGCGTCGACCTGGACGTAGCGGTGGCCGCGTTCGGCCGCGATGCGCGCGCGGTGGGCGACGAGTGCGCGGTAGAGGCCGCGTCCGCGCCAGGCCTCGACGGTGCCGCCGCCCCAGAGGCCCGCGAAGTCGGTGCCGGGGCAGAGTTCGAGGCGGGCGGCGCTGACGGGTTCGCCGTCGGCGAGGGCGAGGACGGCGGTGACGGTGTCGGGGTCGGCCGCGAGCCGGTCCAGGAGCTGGCGTTCGAGGTGGGCGCTGTCGGTGCCGAAGGCGCGTTCGTGGACCTCGGCCACCTGACGTACCCCTGACTCGTCGGTGACGGCGCGGAGTTCGACGCCCGCGGGCAGCGGTACGTCGTGGGGCAGCGCGGCGGCCTCGGCGGCCATCAGGGTCTCGGGGTCCTCGGCGGTGAATCCCGCGGCGATGAGCCTTTCGCCGAGGTCGGCGGGGGTGTCGTGGGCGTACAGCTTCCACTCGAAGGGCAGGCCTTCGGCGCGGTAGTGGTCGATCTGGCCGGCGATGGCGCGGTCGGCGTTCCCCGCGTCGAGACCGGACCAGAGGACGCCGTTCCAGGCGTGCGCGGGCCCGGTCTGGCGGACGACGTCGCCGACCCGCTCGACCCGGCAGCCGGGCCCGTCGGGGCGGGCGTCACGGCGGAGCTGACGGTCGTACAGGTCACGAAGGTGCTGGGGTTCCATGCGGGCCACTCCAGCACCCGGCCCCGCGGCCGGCAACGGGTTTACCGGGCGGGGCCACGCTTCCCCCGCGGGTCCTCTCCCCGGCGGGAGCCACCCTTCCCCCAGGGGTCGCCTTTCCCCCGCGGGGGCCACCGCTCTCCCTGCGGGGGCCACGTTTTTTCTCCGCCCCCTTGCCAACCCCCCGGTACCTCCGGTTTTACTGACCGGGAACGGATCGACCGAATGATCGGTCGTCCGTTTTACGACCGTGGAGGAGTGGCGCGATGACGGAACTGCTGGACAGCGGCGAACGGCTCGGACGTGAGGAGCTCGCGGCCCTCCAGCTGGATCGGCTGCGGGCGAGCCTGCGCCACGCGTACGAGAACGTGGACTTCTACCGGCGCTCCTTCGACGCGGCCGGGGTGACCCCGGACGACTGCCGTACGCTCGCGGACCTGGCCCGCTTCCCCTTCACCGCCAAGACGGACCTGCGCGACCACTACCCCTTCGGCATGTTCGCCGTCGACCAGTCCCGGATCCGGCGCATCCACGCCTCCAGCGGCACCACCGGCCGGCCGACCGTCGTCGGCTACACCGACGGCGACCTCGACATGTGGGCGGACGTCGTCGCCCGCTCCCTGCGCGCCGCCGGGGCCCGCCCCGGGCACAAGGTCCATGTGGCGTACGGCTACGGCCTGTTCACGGGCGGACTCGGCGCGCACTACGGCGCGGAGCGGCTCGGGTGCACGGTGATCCCCGCGTCGGGCGGCATGACGGCCCGGCAGGTGCAGCTCATCCAGGACTTCCGTCCCGAGATCATCATGGTGACCCCCTCGTACATGCTGACCCTGCTCGACGAGTTCGAGCGGCAGGGCGTGGACCCTCGCTCGACCTCCCTGAAGGTGGGCGTCTTCGGCGCCGAGCCGTGGACGGAGGCGATGCGGAAGGAGATCGAGGAGGCCTTCGCGATCGACGCGGTCGACATCTACGGCCTGTCGGAGGTCATCGGCCCCGGCGTGGCCCAGGAGTGCGTGGAGACGAAGGACGGCCTGCACATCTGGGAGGACCACTTCTACCCGGAGATCGTGGACCCGTTCACGGGCGAGGTGCTGCCGGACGGCGAGGAGGGGGAGCTCGTCTTCACCTCGCTCACCAAGGAGGCCATGCCGATCGTCCGCTACCGGACGCGCGATCTGACCCGTCTGCTGCCGGGGACCGCCAGGGTGTTCCGGCGGATGGAGAAGGTCACGGGGCGCAGCGACGACATGATCATCCTGCGCGGGGTGAACCTCTTCCCCACCCAGATCGAGGAGATCGTCCTCCGCACCCCGGCCGTGGCCCCGCACTTCCAGCTCCGGCTGACCCGCGAGGGCCGGCTCGACGCCCTGACCGTACGGGCCGAGGCGCGCGCGGGCGCGACGGACGAGCAGCGTGCGGAGGCGGCCCGGTCGATCGCGGCGGCGGTCAAGGACGGGATCGGGGTCTCGGTGGGCGTGGAGGTGGTCGACCCGGAGACCCTGGAGCGCTCGGTGGGCAAGATCAAGCGGATCGTGGACCTGCGGAAGTCGTCCTGAGGTCTGTCCGGCGGTCCGGCGATCCGGCGGTCCGGCGGTCCGGCGGACGGGCGGACCGGCGGACGGGCGGACCGGCGGATCAGGGTCGGCCCCGGCCATGATCCGCCGGACAGGCCCTGGCTGCCCGGCCCCGGTTCCGGTGTCGGACCTGGCCGATCGTGGGCGAACGGCCCCTGCGGATGTGCCTGATCGCGTACGGTCTGCGGCAGGGGTGGGACCACTCTGGCCCCAGGCGTCACCGGGAGCGGGGGGACTCGGCATGGTTGGGCCACGACTGGAGCCGTTACAGGGGGACGACCCGCGCCGGCTGGGCACGTACCGGCTGATCGGCCGGATCGGCTCCGGCGGCATGGGACGGGTCTATCTCGCTCGCACCGTCAGCGGCTGGCTCGTCGCGGTGAAGACGCTGCTCGCCGACGGCGTGCCCGAGGAGTCCGACCGGCGGCGCTTCGCCCGTGAGGTCGCGCTGGCCCGCCGTGTCACGGGGGCTTTCACGGTCTCCGTGATGGACGCGGACGCGCAGGCCCCGAAGCCGTGGATGGCCACCGAGTACATCCCCGCCCCCTCGCTCGCCGAGCTCGTCCGGGAGGCGGGCCCGCTGCCCGCCCCGGCCGTGCGCTGGATCGCCGTCGGCATGGCCGAGGCCCTCGCGGACCTCCATCGCGCGGGTGTCGTCCACCGCGACGTCAAACCGGGCAACGTCCTGCTGCCGCTGTCCGGCCCCCGCCTCATCGACTTCGGCATCTCCCACGCCCTCGACCTGACCCGCACCACGCTGACGCTGGGCACGATGGCCTTCACGTCACCGGAGCAGGCGCGCGGCGAGGCGTCGACAGCGGCGTCCGACATGTACTCCATGGGGGCGACGCTGCTCCATCTCGCGACGTCCCGGTTCCCGTACGGGCCGGTGAACGACGCGTTCCGGCTGCTGGCCCGCGTCCAGCGCGCCGAGGTCGACGATGCCCTCCTGCCGGAGGAGCTGCGGGAACTGGTCCTTCCGCTGCTCTCGCTGTCCCCGGCGGACCGGCCGACACCGGTGGCCCTGCTCGTCGGCTTCGCGAAGGACCCGACGGGCGGCAGCGAACTGCTCCCGGCGTCGTGGACGGCCGTGATCCGGGCGCACCAGGACTTCGTGGCACCGCGGCCGGACGAGGCGCCGGTGGCCGTCGAGGCCCCGGCGTCCTCGATTCCCGACATCCCGGAGGCCGCCCTCGAGGCGCCCCCGACCCCCGCCACCCCGACGGGAGCCCATGAGGCGCCCCCGACCCCCGGCGCCTCGGCCGGAGCCCATGAAGCGCCCACGCGTACGGCCCCGCCCCGCGGCCCTCTTGCCCCGTCGCGGCCCGCGCGTGTGTCCCCGGGACCGCGGCGCCGGGTCCTGGGCGCGGTGGCCGGTGTGCTGGCGGCCATGGTGCTGGCGACGGGCGGCTATGTGGGATACCGCCAGGGGCTGTTCGGCGGCGACCCCGACGCCGACCGGGTCCCCGTCGTCGGTGACTGCCTCGGAAACACCCGTACAGGCGAGGAGACGTTCGCTCCCAGTCGGCCGCGTGTGGTCGACTGCGGCAAAAGCGGCGCCCGGACGGTCGTCATGGGGGCAGGGTCGGACGGCTCCTGCCCCAACGGGTCCGTCATGGGCGAGCGCTGGACGGCGCAGAAGCTGTGCGTGGCCCCGCACGTCGTAGCCGGGGACTGTCTCGACGCCGGCCAGGGCGACGGTGGGTTTCTCCCCACCACCGTGCTGTGGGCGGAACGGACCTGCGGCGAGGGAAAGCAGCTGAAGGTGGTCAAGGTCGTCGACGCGCCCCGGGACGCCTTCACCGACTGCGGCATGGAGTGGAACGCGCGTACCGACAGCCTCCCGTACACCGAGACGCTCCAGCGGGACTACTGCCTCAAGCCCGCCTGACCGTCCGCGTACCGCTCGCGCAGCTCCCGCTTGAGGATCTTGCCGCTCGCGTTGCGGGGCAGTTCCGGAAGGAAGTGGACGCGCTTCGGGGCCTTGAAGTGGGACAGGTTCTCCCGCGCGTGGGTGAGGAGTTCCGTCTCGGTGACCTCGCCGCGCGGGACGACCACCGCCGTGACCGCCTCGATCCAGCGTTCGTCGGGGAGGCCGATCACGGCCACCTCGGCGACCCCGGGGTGGATGTAGAGCGCGTCCTCCACCTGGCGCGAAGCGACCAGCACACCACCGGAGTTGATGACGTCCTTCACCCGGTCGACGATGGTGAGATAGCCCTCGGCGTCGCGGACGGCGAGGTCGCCCGAGCGGAACCAGCCGCCGCGGAAGGCCGCTTCGGTCTCCTCGGGCTTGCGCCAGTACCCGTCGCACAGCTGCGGTGAGCGGTACACGATCTCGCCGGGCGTGCCGTCGGGCACGTCCTTGCCGTCCTCGTCCACGACCCGCGCCTCGACGTGGCGGACGGGCCGGCCGCAGGAGTCCATCCGGCCCGTGTGCTCGTCGGGGCCGAGGACGGTGGCGAGCGGGCCGATCTCCGACTGGCCGAAGCAGTTGTAGAAGCGCAGTGCGGGCAGCCGCGCGCGCAGCCCTTCGAGGACCGGTACGGGCATGACCGAGGCCCCGTAGTAGGCCTTGCGCAGGGCCGACAGGTCCCGGCTGGCGAACTCGGGGTGGTTGGCGAGGCCGATCCACACGGTCGGAGGGGCGAAGAGGCTGTCGGCGCGGCCCGCCTCGATCAGGTCGAAGAGGACGGCCGGATCGGGTCCGTCGACGATGGTGTTCTCGGCGCCGACGGCGAGATACGGCAGCAGGAAGACATGCATCTGCGCCGAGTGGTAGAGCGGCAGCGCGTGCACCGGCCGGTCGTCCTCGTGCAGGTCGAGCGCCTCGATCGCGCTCGCGTACTCGTGGACGAGCGCCCGGTGGGTCATCATCGCGCCCTTGGGCAGCCCGGTGGTGCCCGAGGTGTAGAGCAGCTGGACGCACTCCCGGGCGTCACGGTCGCTGTCGTACGCCTCCGGCTCCGCGAGCGCGTCGAGGAGGGAACCGGGCGCGTCCCGCAGCGCCTTGACCGCGAAACCGTCCGGTACGCGCTCCGCGAGGGCGGGGTCGGCGAGGACCAGGGAGGTCTCGGACTGTTCGAGGAGGTACGTGAGGTCCTCGCCGGTCAGGTGGTGGTTGACCGGCACATGGATCAGGCCCGCCCGGGAGCAGGCGAGGAACGCGATGAGGTAGGCGTCCGAGTTGTGGCCGTAGGTCGCGACCCGGGCGGTCTCGGGCAGACCGAGGCCGTGGTGCGGCTCCCGCAGGACGGCCGCGGCGGTGGAGACGGCCGCGTCCAGCTCGGCGTACGTCCAGGTCCGGTCGGCGTGGCGGAGGGCGATCCGGTCGGGGACGCGCTGGGCGCTCATGCGCAGGACACCGTCGACGGCGCGGCTGAGGAGTCGATCCATGCGGTGATCCTCCGCGCGTACCGGGCGGAAGGTCAAGTACCGTGCGGCGCGCCGGACAGGCCCGGACCTCGGATACCGAACGGGATGTTGACACGAGGGCCCGCGACTGCGTGCATGGTCCAACCCGTAGTGCTCATCCGCCCGTTGGGAGGCATCTTGCACCTCCGTACCCGTCTGAAGCAGCTGACGCTCACCGCATCCGCCCTCGCCGTCGTCACCGCCACGCTGCCCGGCGCGGCGGCCGCCGACGCCGGGGGCCGGGGCCACCACCCGTCCGACCGGGGCCTGTCGGCGGTCATCCGGTACACCGAGTACGGCATCCCGCACATCGTGGCCAAGGACTACGCGAACCTCGGCTTCGGGACGGGCTGGGCCCAGGCCGCCGACCAGATATGCACGCTCGCGGACGGGTTCCTGACGGTGAACGGGGAGCGGTCCCGGTACTTCGGCCCGGACGCCGCCCCGGACGGCTCGCTGTCGTCCGCCGCCACGAACCTCTCCAGCGACCTGTACTTCCGTGGGGTGAGGGACGCCGGAACCGTCGAGGCGCTGGTCGCCACTCCGGCACCGGCCGGACCGAGCCGCGATCTGAAGGAGCTCATGCGGGGCTGGGCGGCCGGGTACAACGCCTGGCTGCGGAAGAACCGCGTCACGGATCCCGCCTGCGCGCAGGCCGACTGGGTCCGCCCGGTGACCGCCCTCGACGTGGCCCGGCGCGGATTCGCCGTCTCGGTGCTCGGCGGCCAGGGCCGTGCCGTCGACGGCATCACCGCCGCCCGGCCGCCGGCCGCTCCCGCCGACACGCGGACCGGCGCGGACGGGCAGGTGCCCGCACCGCGGACCGGCGGGTCCGGTCCGGTGCCTGCCGCGCGGACCGGCGAGCCCGGACAGGCGCCCGACCCCGAGCGGGCCGCCGAGGCCGCGCGGGAGCTCTTCGCCGCCGAGAACGCCACGATGGGTTCCAACGCCGTCGCCTTCTCGGGGGCCAGCACGGCGAACGGGCGCGGCCTGCTCCTGGGCAACCCGCACTATCCCTGGCAGGGCGGCCGCCGCTTCTGGCAGTCGCAGCAGACCATCCCCGGGGAGCTGAACGTCTCGGGCGCCTCGCTCCTCGGCACGACCGTCGTGAACATCGGCTTCAACGACAAGGTGGCCTGGAGCCACACCGTCGCCACCGGCGTCCCGCTCAACCTGCACCAGTTGGCGCTCGCCCCCGGCGACCCGACCTCGTACCTGGTGGACGGCCGGCCGGAGCGGATGACCCCACGTCAGGTGACCGTCCCGGTCAAGGGCGGCGCCCCGGTCACCCGTACCCAGTGGTGGACCCGGTACGGCCCCGTCGTCGGCGGTCTCGGCGCACAGCTCCCGCTGCCGTGGACGGCGAACACGGCGTACGCGCTGAACGACCCCAACGCGAGCAATCTGCGCGGCTCCGACACCGCGCTCGGCTTCGGCAAGGCGCGCTCCACGCGGGACATCGCCGAGGCCCTGCGGCGCACCCAGGGACTGCCCTGGGTCAACACGATCGCGGCGGACTCGTCGGGCCACTCCTACTTCAGTCAGTCGCAGGTGCTGCCCCGGATCACCGACGAGCTCGCCGCGCGCTGCTCCACCCCGCTCGGCCGGGCCACCTACCCCTCGTCGGGGGTGGCGGTGCTCGACGGCTCACGGTCGGACTGCGCGCTCGGCTCCGACCCGGACGCGGTGCAGCCGGGCGTCTTCGGACCGGCGAGGATGCCGGTGCTGCGGGACACGCCGTACGTGGAGAACTCCAACGACAGTGCCTGGCTGACCAACGCCGACCGGCCGTTGACCGGCTACGAGCGGATCTTCGGCACGATCGCCACCCAGCGCTCGCTGCGCACCCGCGGTGGTGTCGAGGACGTGGCGGCGATGGCGGCCCGCGGCGATCTGACGGTGGCCGACCTGCAGCGGCAGCAGTTCGCCAACCGGGCTCCGGCAGGTGATCTGGCGGCGGCCGACGCGGCACGGGCCTGCGGGACGGCGCTCCCGGACGATACCGAGGCCTGCCGGGTGATCGGCGCCTGGGACCGGACGGTGAACACGGACAGCGGCGGCGCGCTGCTCTTCGACCGTTTCTGGCGGAAGTTCACGGCGGCGGTGCCGTCGGCCCAGCAGTGGACGGTGCCGTTCTCGGCGGCGGACCCGGTCCGTACCCCGAACACCCTGAACACGGCGGCGCCGGGCTTCACGAAGGCCCTGGCGGACGCGGTGGCGGAGCTGCGGGCGGCGGGGATCCCGCTGGACGCGCCGCTCGGCGCGCACCAGTTCGTCGTACGGAACGGGCAGCGGATCCCGGTGAGCGGCGGCACCGAGGCGCTGGGGGTCTGGAACAAGACGGAGCCCGTGTGGAACCCGGCGGGCGGCGGCTACACGGAGGTCGCGCACGGGACCAGTCATGTGCAGGCGGTGGGCTGGGACGGCGGCCGGTGCCCGGTGGCCCGCACCCTGCTCTCGTACTCCCAGTCCTCGAACCCGGTGTCACCGCACTTCAGCGACCAGACCCGGCTGTACGCGGGCGAGCGCTGGGTGACCTCCCGGTTCTGCGAGAAGGACATCCTGCGCTCGCCGGCGCTGCGGGTGGTGGTCGCCCGGGGCTGAACGGTTCCGCTCGGCCTCGGGCGGGGCTCGTCAGGGGCTGAACGATTCGCTCGGCCCCGGGCGGGGCCCGTCAGGGGCTGAACGACAGGAACACGAAGGCGGCGAAGATCGCGAGATGGACGCCGCCCTGGAGGAGCGTGGCCCGTCCGGGCACCACGGTCAGGGCGCTCACCACACCGGTGAGGACGAGCAGGACCATGTGGATCGGGCCCAGGCCGAGCACCAGGGGCCCGGACAGCCAGATCGAGGCGAGCGCGATCGCCGGAATCGTCAGGCCGATGCTGGCGATCGCGGAGCCGTACGCGAGGTTGAGGCTGGTCTGGACGCGGTCCCTGCGGGCCGCGCGGACGGCGGCGAGGGTCTCGGGCAGCAGCACCATCAGGGCGATGACGACACCGACGACCGCCTTGGGCAGGCCCGCCGACTGGACGCCGTCCTCGATGGTCGGCGAGATCAGCTTGGCGTTGCCGACGACGGCGACGAGGGCGACCACGAGGAGTCCGAGGCTGGTCCAGGCGTCGCGCCGGGTCGGCGGGTCCGCGTGCTCGTCCTCCGACTCCTGGCCGGGCCGCGGTACGGGAAGGAAGTAGTCCCGGTGCCGCACGGTCTGGACACCGACGAACACGCCGTACAGGCAGATGGACGCGACGGCGGCGAAGGCGAGCTGGACGCCGGAGAACTCGGGGCCCGGATGGCTGGTGGTGAACGTCGGCAGGACCAGCGTCATCGTGGCCAGGGTGCAGACGGTGGCGAGCGCGCCGCCGGAGCCCTCGGCGTTGAAGACGGCGACCCGGTTGCGGAGGGCGCCGACGAGGAGGGAGAGTCCGACGATGCCGTTGCAGGTGATCATGACGGCGGCGAAGACGGTGTCCCGAGCGTAGGTCGAGGTCTTCTCGCCGCCTCCCACCATCAGCGAGACGATGAGTCCGACCTCGATGACGGTGACGGCCACGGCGAGGACCAGCGAGCCGTAGGGTTCGCCCACCCGGTGGGCGATGACCTCGGCGTGGTGGACCGCGGCGAGGACGGCGGCGATCAGGCAGAGGGCGATGAGCCCTACGGCGAAGCCCGGCAGATCGCGACCCCAGGCCGCGACAAGCGCAAGCGCCGCCACCACCGGCCCCCAGGTGGTCCACTGCCGTGTCAATGACGCCGTGCTCGAACTCATGATCCGCATCCTGCCACAAAGGGGGCTTTCGCCCGGTTCGGTCAATCCAGGGGGTCGCTGAGGCCGCGTTCGTACGCGGTGAGGGTGTCGAGGAACATCCGCCGCTGCGCCGCGTCGAGCGGGGCGAGGGCGGAGCGCCAGGCGTCGGCGCTGCGGCCGAGCCAGCCGTCGATGGCGGCGGCGTGCGCCGGCGCGATGGAGACGATCTTGCGCCTGCGGTCGGCGGGGTCCTCGACCCGTTCCAGTACGCCCTTCTTCGCCAGGTCCCCCACCATGAGGCTCACGGTCGTCGGGGCGATCTCCAGGCGGGCGGCGAGCTCGTTGACGCTCAGCGACCCGTCGAACAGGAGATAGGCGAGCAGGGAGAGATGGCGGGGCGCGAGCGTCAGCGTCTGCAGCTCCTCGGGAATCCTGATCCGCTTCGCCCGCGAGACCATCCGGGGCATGAGCAGCAGCAACGTGCGCACGGCCTCGTCGAGTTCCGGCCCGTCGGCGACCTCGTCCCCCTCGTGTGCGGTTGACACCGTGCACCCTCCCTTTTAGCTTTGCTTTCAAAGCAAATAGATCCGTCGAGGTCGATGCTACCGGAAGGCACAGCCATGCCCGATTTCAACCGACAGGTCATCGAGGAGTTCCGCGCCAACGGCGGCCGGGTGGGCGGGATGTTCGAGGGCGCGGCCCTGCTCCTGCTCACCACGACGGGCGCCCGCAGCGGGCGAGCGCACACCAACCCCGCCGTGTACGTACGCGACGGGGCGCGGCTGCTCGTCTTCGCGTCGAACGCCGGCGGACCGAAGCACCCCGCCTGGTTCCACAACCTCAGCGCCGACCCGTACGTGACCGTCGAGCTGGGCACCCCGGAGGGGACCGTCGAGCGCTTCGGGGCGACGGCGGTGGTGACGGAGGGAGAGGAGCGGGACCGGCTGTACGCGGAACAGGCGGAGCGCGACCCGGGGTTCGCCGCCTACCAGGCGGCCACGGACCGGGTCATCCCGGTCGTCGCCCTGCACCGGGTGGACCTCGGGGACCCGGCGCGGCACCGGGCGATCGCCGACCACCTGGTGAAGGTGCACGCCGAACTGCGGGACGAGCTGACGGCGTTACGCGAGGGGCTGGGGTCCGCGGCGGACACGGCGGACACGGCGGTACGGGACACCCCGACGCTCGGCGGACGGCTGGCCCGGCACTGCCTGTCCTTCTGCGGCGCGCTGCACGCCCACCACCACAACGAGGACAGCGCCTTCGACCTCCTGGAGCGCGAGTTCCCGGAGCTGTCCGACTCGCTCGACCGGATGCGCGAGGAGCACAAGGTGGTCGCCCGCACGGTGGCGGAGCTGGAGGCGCTCCTCACCTCGGGGGCCGCACCCGCGACCCTCCGCGCCGAGGTGGACCGGCTGGCCACCCGGCTGGAGGAGCACTTCACGTACGAGGAGGCACAGTTGGTCCCGGCGCTCACGCGCGCCCTGATCCGGCCCGATCGACAAGACACCCCCTAGCCTCGGCGACGGACCGGGGACGACGGGCCCTACGGGGTACGGAAGCCGCGGAAGGTGACGTGCTTGCGCGTCACGAAGCCGAGCTTCTCGTAGAGGGCGCGCGCGCCGGCGTTCGTCTCGGCCACATGGAGGAAGACCCCTTCGCCCCGCGCCTCGACGCGTGCCGCGAGCGCGCCCACCAGGCGGGCGGCGTGGCCCTGCCCGCGCGCCTCGGGCGCGGTGCAGACCGCGCTGATCTCGGTCCACCCCGGAGGCCGGAGCCGCTCGCCGGCCATGGCGACCAGCGTGCCCCTCTCACGGATGCCGAGGTACGTGCCGAGTTCGGGGGTCCGGGCCCAGAACGGCCCGGGGCGGGTGCGTTCGACGAGGTCCAGCATCTCGGGCACGCTGTCCGAGCCCAGCTCGACCACGCCGTCGTCCGTCTCGTCCCCCGGACGCCCGGGCGCGCCGTCGCCCGGCCGGATCATCTGGCGGCCCTCCAGGACGAAGACGGGCTCCCAGTCCGACGGCGGGAGAACCGGGCAGCTGAACAGGTCGGCGAACGCGCCCCGGCCGAGGAGTTCGGTGAGGTCGGCCCACTTCGCCGGGTCCGGGTCGGTGGACACGGCGGCGAAGGTCGAGACGTCCGGCAGATAGGTGACGGCCTTGCCGACGCGGCGGGCGAGAGGGGCGTGCCGGCCCCGGAGGGACTCACCCACGGGGTCGTCCAGTACGAAGGGATCGCGGCCCGCCATCGTGTCGTCCCTCTCATGTTCCGTGCCGAACGGGGAAGGCGGTCACCGCGGGAGACCTCCTCACGCACGAAGTCTAAGCGGGCGGGCGGCAGGCCCGTGGGCCCTGTCGGCGTACGGCCAGGTGGCGGGTTCGCGAGCCGGTGGCCGTGTCCGCTTACGTACACCGGCACCGTGTGAGACAGCCTGGCACGGTCGCCCTCGACGCCCAGCGGTAAGGAGCGTGTCTTGAGTGCCCATGACGACGTGGTGATCGGCACCGTCACGACCAAGATCCCGGCACGGCTCGACCGGCTGCCGTGGTCACGGTGGCACTGGATGATCGTGATCGGGCTCGGCACGGTGTGGATCCTCGACGGCCTCGAGGTGACCATCGTCGGCAGCATGGCCGGCCGGCTCTCGGAGGAGGGCAGCGGACTGCCCATCACCGACGCGCAGGTCACCGGCACGGCCGCGGCGCTGTACGTGGCGGGTGCCTGCTCGGGCGCCTTGTTCTTCGGGTGGCTCACCGACCGCTACGGCCGCAAGAAGCTGTTCCTGATCACCCTCGCGGTCTATCTGGCGGCGACGGCGATGACCGCGCTGTCGTTCTCCGTGTGGTGGTTCTTCCTCTTCCGCTTCCTCACCGGATTCGGCATCGGCGGCGAGTACGCGGCCATCAACTCCGCCATCGACGAACTCATCCCGAGCAAGTACCGGGGCCGGGTCGACCTCGTCATCAACGGCAGCTACTGGCTGGGGGCCGTGGGCGGCGCGCTGCTGTCCGTCGTGGCGCTCGACACCGACATCTTCGCGATCGACGTGGGCTGGCGGCTGACCTTCGGGCTCGGTGTCGTGCTCGGACTCGTGATCCTGCTCGTCCGCCGGCACGTGCCCGAGAGTCCCCGCTGGATGCTCATCCACGGCCGGTCGGAGGGCGCGGAGGAACTCGTGACCGTGGTGGAGCACCAGGTGGAGGAGGAGAAACACACCCGGCTTCCGGAGCCGGACCGGTCGATCACCATCGAGCAGCGACGCTCCATCGGCTTCGTCGAGATCGCCCGTACGCTCTTCCGCGCGTACCCGAAGCGGGCGATCCTCGGCTTCTCCCTGTTCATCGGGCAGGCCTTCCTCTACAACGCCATCACCTTCGGCTTCGGCTCCATCCTGGTGAAGTTCTTCGACGTCCCGACCGGCAACACCGGTTACTACTTCGCCGTGATCGCCTTCGGCAACTTCCTCGGTCCGCTGCTGCTCGGCCGCCTCTTCGACACCGTCGGCCGACGCCCCATGATCGCGGGAACGTACATCCTGTCGGGTCTGCTGCTCTTCGGCACGGCCTGGCTCTTCGACCGGGGCAGCCTCGACGCGACGACCATGACCGCCTGCTGGTGCGTGGTCCTCTTCTTCGCCTCCGCGGGCGCCAGTTCCGCCTATCTGACCGTCAGCGAGATCTTCCCCATGGAGACCCGGGCGATGGCGATCGCGTTCTTCTACGCCATCGGCACGGCGGCCGGCGGCATCTCCGGCCCGCTGATCTTCGCCGAACTGACGGAGAGCGGGGTCGTCCGCGACGCCGTCATCGCCTTCTGCATCGGCGCCGCCCTCATGGTCCTCGCGGGCCTGGTCGCCGTGTTCTTCGCCGTCGCGGCGGAGGGCCGGTCGCTGGAGGACATCGCGACACCCCTCTCGGCGAAGTCGACGCCCGAGGACGGCCCTCCGACCGTGGGCGCCACGCCCTGACGGGGCGCCGCCCGCGGGCCGGGAGCCGTCGGGGCCCTCAGAGCGGGCGCTCGTGGCCCTCCCAGTACGGGTCGCGCAGGCGGCGCTTGTACAGCTTGCCGTTGGGGTCGCGCGGCATGGTCTGGACGAAGTCGACCGACTTCGGGCGTTTGAAGCCGGCGAGACGATCGGCGCAGTGGGCCAGGATCTCCTCGGCGAGCGCCTTCCCGGGCGCGTGCCCCTCGGCGGCCTCGACGACCGCCTTGACCTCCTCGCCCCAGTCGGCGTGCGGAATGCCGAAGGCGGCGGCGTCGGCGACGGCGGGGTGGGCGAGGAGGGCGGCCTCGATCTCGGCCGGGTAGATGTTGACCCCGCCGGAGATGATCATGTCGATCTTGCGGTCCCGCAGGAAGAGATAGCCGTCCTCGTCGAGGACGCCGAGGTCCCCGACGGTGAAGAAGTCGCCGATGCGGTTCTTCGCGGTCTTCGCCTCGTCCTTGTGGTACTGGAATCCGCCGGTGTTCATCTTCAGGTAGACGGTGCCGAGTTCACCCGGCGGCAGCCGGACCCCGTCGTCGTCGAAGACGGCCAGTTCGCTGATGGGCCAGGCCCGGCCGACCGTCCCGGGCTTCTTCAGCCACTCCTCGGCGGTCGCGAAGGCGCCGCCGCCCTCGCTCGCGGCGTAGTACTCCTCGACGCACCGGCCCCACCAGTCGATCATCGCCCGTTTGACGTGCTCGGGGCACGGTGCGGCGCCGTGGATGGCGTGTCGCATCGAGGAGACGTCGTACCGGTTCCGTACCTCCTCCGGCAGCGAGAGCAGGCGGTGGAACTGGGTGGGGACCATGTGGGTGTGGGTGCAGTCGTACCGGTCGATCAGACGGAGCATCTCCTCGGGCGTCCACCGGTCCATCAGGACCAGTGGGTGCCCGATGTGCAGGGCGGCGGCAGCGAACTGGAGCACCGCTGTGTGGTAGAGCGGCGAGCAGACGAGGTGGACGTTCCCGTCGGCCGGCCGGATGCCGAAGATGCCGAGGAAGCCACCGAGATGGGTCTCCTCGGGGAGCTTCCCGGGGAGCGGGCGGCGGATGCCCCGGGGGCGTCCGGTGGTGCCGGAGGTGTAGTTCATGACCCAGCCGAGGGTGCGGTCGGCGGGCGGGCTCGCGTCCTGTCCTTCGAGCAGGTCGCCGTACGCGCGGAAGCCGGGGATCGTCCCGACGGCGTACCGGTGGGTGGCGGGCAGGCCCGCCTCGTCGGCGGCGAGGGTCACGGCCTCGGCGAACCGCTCGTGGGCGACGAGGACCTTGGCGCCGGAGTCGGCGACGATCCAGGCGATCTCGGGTCCGACGAAGTGGTGGTTGACCGGGACGAGGTAGAACCCCGCCTGGCTGGCGGCGAGATGGGCGGTGAAGAACTCCGGCCCGTTGGGCAGGACGACGGCGAACGCGTCGCCGCGTTCGAGGCCGGCCGCCCGCAGCCCGTGGACCATCCGGTTGGCCTCGGCGTGCAGCCGGCCGGCGGTCCACTCCTCGCCGTCGGGTGCGATCAGGACCGTACGGCCGGGGTCGGCGGTGGCCTGGGCCCAGAATCCGGTGGCTGCGGCTGACTGGCTCATGCCTCGCTCCGTCCGGCGATGCGGTTGATGCGGTCGACGGCCTTCTCGAAGCCGCGGGTGAGCTCGTCCACGACCTGCTGGACGCTGCGCTCGGAGTTCATCCGGCCGACGATCTGCCCGACGGGGGTGCCGAGCAGCGGTTCGACCTCGTACCGCTGGATACGGGAGACGGCCTCGGCGACCAGCAGTCCCTGGAGCGGCATGGGGAGCGGGCCGGGGCCCGCCGGGTCGTCCCAGGCGTCGGTCCACTCGGTGCGGAGCTGCCGGGCGGGCTTGCCCGTCAGGGCGCGGGAGCGGACGGTGTCGCCGGAACCGGCGGCGAGGAGCTTGGCGGTGAGGGCGCGGGAGTGCAGGTCGGCCTCGGTGGTGGTGAGCCATACCGAGCCGAGCCAGACGCCCTGGGCGCCGAGGGCGAGTCCGGCGGCGATCTGCTCGCCGCTGCCGATGCCGCCGGCGGCGAGCACGGGCAGCGGGGACACGGCGTCGACGACCTCGGGGGTGAGCACCATGGAGGCGATCTCGCCGGTGTGGCCTCCGGCCTCGTAGCCCTGGGCGACGACGACGTCGATCCCTGCGTCGGCGTGGTGGCGGGCGTGCCGGGCGCTCCCGGCGAGGGCGGCGACGAGGACGCCGTGGTCGTGGGCGCGGGCGACGACGTCCGGGGGCGGGGAGCCGAGGGCGTTGGCGAGGAGTTTGATCGGGTAGTCGAAGGCCACGTCGAGCTGGTTGCGGGCGACCTGCTCCATCCAGCCGGTGATGCGCCAGCCGGAGGCCTCGCCCTCGGCGAGTTCGGGCACGCCGTGCTTGGTGAGCGTGGCGCGGACGAACGCCCGGTGCTCCTCCGGGATCATGGCCTCGACCTCGGCCTCGGTGACGCCTTCCACCTTCTTGGCGGGCATCACGACGTCGAGGCCGTAGGGCAGGCCGTCGGTGTGGTCCTGCATCCAGTCGAGGTCGCGGGCGAGGTCGTCGGGGGCGGTGTAGCGGACCGCGCCGAGGACGCCGAACCCGCCCGCTCTGGTCAGTGCGGCGGCCACCGCGGGGAAGGGCGTGAAGCCGAAGATGGCGTGCTCGATCCCCAGGGTGCGACTCAGCTCCGTCTTCATGGGCGGCAGGATGCCGCAGCGGCGCGACGGAGGGAAGAGGTTTTCTGATGCATCGTCAGATTCTTTGGAGCGCCGGACGCTTCCGCGACGCCCCTCGGCTCCGGTAAGAAAGTTTCAGATCTTTCCGGCGTGGCTGAAGTTTTCTTTCAAGAGGCTGTGGGAGAGGGTGGGCATGACGGAGGAGTCCAGGAGGGGCCGGGGCCCGAGCCGCCGGGCGTTCGGCGGCGGAGTCCTCGCCCTGGGAGGTGCGCTGATGATCGGTTCGATTCCGGGGGCCGCGGCGGCGCCGGAACCGGGGCCGGGCCCGGGAAGCAGCGGAGCGGGGAGCCCGGGAGCGGCCGAGGGTGGTGCCGCCTCCGGCGCGCGCGGGACCATCCTGCGACGCGGGTCCGCCGCGCGGGCGGGGCTCCTGCCGGAGCACCTGGACCGGCTGGTCACGGATGCCGAGGCCTTCCTCGGCCCCTCCCCCAGGCACCCCTGGTACGCGGGCGCCGTCCTGCTCGCCGGGCGGGGCGGGACGGTGGCCCTGCACCGGCCGATCGGCATGGCCGTGCGGTACGCGTCGTACGACGAGAAGACCGACACCGGCGTGGAGCTGCCGCCGCACGAGCAGGTCCCGATGACCGAGGACACCGTCTTCGACCTGGCGTCGGTCTCGAAGCTCTTCACCTCGATCCTCGCCGTGCAGCAGATCGAGCGCGGGGCGCTGGAGCTTGAGGCGAGGGTCACCGCGTACCTGCCGGAGTTCGGCGGCGGCGGGAAGCAGGACGTCACGGTCCGTCAGCTGCTCACCCACACCTCGGGGTTCCGGGCGTGGATCCCGCTGTACAAGGCGCCGACGCGGGAGGGGAAGCTGCGGCTGATCTGGGACGAGGTCCCGGCGAACCCGCCGGGGTCGGCGTACCTCTACTCGGATCTGAATCTGATCACGCTCCAGCTGATCCTGGAGAAGATCACCGGTCTCGGTCTGGAGGTACTGCTCCACGACGAGATCACCGCTCCGCTCGGGATGCACCGCACTCGTTTCAATCCACCGCTCTCCTGGCGGCCGGGGATCGCCGCCACCGAGGACGCCCGCCCGCCGTGGTCCGGTCTCGACCGGGGCATGGTGCGGGGCGAGGTCCACGACGAGAACGCCCACAGCCTGGGCGGGGTCGCGGGCCACGCCGGGATCTTCTCCCGCGCCTGGGACCTCGCGATCCTCGCCCGCACCCTGCTCAACGGCGGTGCGTACGGCAAGGCCCGCATCCTCTCCCCCGCCTCGGTGGAGCTGATGTTCACCGACTTCAACACCGCCTTCCCCGGCGACGAGCACGGGCTCGGCTTCGAGCTCCACCAGCACTGGTACATGGGCGCGATGGCCACGCCCCGGACGGCCGGACACACCGGGTTCACCGGCACCAGCCTGGTCCTCGACCCGACCACCGACGCCTTCCTGATCGTCCTCGGCAACTCCGTGCACCCGGTGCGTTCCTGGCGCTCGGGGTCGGCTCCCCGCGTCGCCGCGGCGGACAACCTGGCCCGCGCCGTCCCCGTCCGCCCCGCCCGTGGCCGTACGTCCTGGTTCTCCGGCATGGCGAGCGCCACGACCGCCACCCTGACGCTCCCTCATGTACCGCGCGCCGCACGCCTGGAGTGCGCGCTGTGGTGGGACACCGAGCCGGGCGCCGACACGGCCGTCCTGGAGGCCTCGGCCGACGGCGGCACGACCTGGCGGCCGGTTCCCTTCACCACCGACGGACGCACGGAGCACCCGGCGGGCGCGGCGGGCGGCTGGTCAGGGCGCGTCTGGCACACCGTGTCCGCCCCGCTGTCCGGGACGGACGCCCTCCTGCGCTGGCGGTACACGACGGACCAGCGGTACGTGGGACGGGGCGTGTACGTGGACGGGCTGCGGCTCCTCGACGGAGCGGGGCGCCCGGTGTTCGACGAGGCGCGGCCGGCGGACGGGGCGCGGATCGAGGCGAACGGCTGGAGCAGGTCGGCCGATTGAGCCCGCCGGTCCCTGTGATGACCGAACCGAGCCCCTCGGCGGGCGGCGGCCGGTGGGCGCGCCGCGCGTCGGCCGGGGGTTCGGATCGAAGGACTCGTACCGAAGGGCTCGTACCGAAGGGCTCGGGTCCTGAGGTTCGGGCCGAAGGTGCTCGGGTCCTGGGCCTCCGGGGCTCAGGCCGCCTCCGCGTACAGCTCCTCGATCAGACGGGCGACGTGCTCCGGCTCCCGGAGCGTCGGGTAGTGGTCGGAGGCGGACAGCCGGACGAGACGGCAGCCCGGGATGCGTTCGGCCATCTCCTCGTTGCAGCGCACGACCTCCGGCCGGTCCAGCTCACCCAGCGCGAGCAGGGTCGGGGCGGCGATCTCCCCGAGCCGGTCGAAGGCGGGCGGGCCGGTGAGCTGGTGGCCGATGTTGCTGAACCAGGCGGGCAGCACGGCCCGGCAGAGGGCGGCCGCGACCGGGTCGGACTCGGGGGTGCCGCCGCCGGCCTTCGCCCACGCGCGGAGGCCGAGCCGGACGATGCCCTCCATGTCGCCGGCCCTGGCCAGCGGCTCCAGGCGCTCGAAGAACTCTCCCGTGGCCAGCCCCTCGTACCCGGAGACACCGGGAACGAGGAGGGCGAGGCCCGCCACCCGCTCGGGCGCCTCCAGGGCGAAGTCGACCGAGGTGGCTCCGCCCATGCTGGAGCCCACGAGCACCGCCCGCTCGATCGCGAAGTGGTCGAGGACCCCTTCCAGATCGCGGACCGGGGAGTACTCGGCGGTGGGCGCGGGCGAGCGGCCGTATCCCCGCACGTCGTAGCGGATCACCCGGCGCCCCGCGGTGAGCGCCGGCAGGACCGGGTCCCACACCACGGAGTCACCGACGCCGGGATGGAGCAGGACCAGCGGCAGGCCGTCCCCTCCCGCGTCGTCCGCCCAGACCTCGCCCTGACTGACCCGCACCATGGTTTCCACGGTTCCCCAGTCTGGTGGGGTCCGCGGGGCGCCGCCAGGACCCGAACGGTGTGTGGCGACATCGCGCCGGTCAGGCGCCGGATTCCGACGCCACGCCCAGGGCGGTCAGGACGGGGCTGATCAGGGGGTGGTCCTCCGCGCCCCGCCGGACGGCGGCGAAGACCCTCCGGGTCGGGGCGACGCCCTCGATCGGCCGGACCTCCACGCCCGTGAGGTCCATGCCGCGCAGGGCCGAACGCGGCACGAGCGCCACGCCGGCGGACGCGGCCGCGAGGGCGACGACGGCGCGGAAGTCGTCGGACGAGTGCTCCGGGTTCAGCGTGAACCCGGCGTATTCGCAGGCCAGGACGGTGACGTCATGGCAGGGGTTACCGGCGGACTGGCCGATCCAGGCGTCCTTCGCGAGGTCGCCGAGCGCGACCCGCTCGCCGTCCGCCAGCGGGTGGCCGGGCGGCAGGACCGCGTCGAAGGGCTCCGCGTAGAGCGGGACGCGGGTGAGGCGGGCGTCGTCCTCGCCCGGTGCGCCCCGGTACTCGACCGCGACGGCCACGTCGACCTGCCGGTCGAGGACCATCATCAGGCTCTCGTCTCCCTCGGCGTCCCGCACCCGGACCCGGATGCCGGGGGCCGAGCCGGCCAGTGCCCTGATGGCCGGGGCCACCACGAGCCCGATGCCGGTGGCGAAGGCGGCGACCGTGACCGTACCGGCCTCGCCGGAGCCGTAGGCGGCGAGCTCCGACTCGGCGCGCTCCAACTGGGCCAGGACGGCGTTGGCGTGGCTGAGCAGGATCTCGCCCGCCGGGGTGAGGCGGGCGCCGCGGGCGCTGCGGTCCACCAGACGGTGGCCGGTCTCCTGCTCCAGGGCGGCGAGCTGCTGGGAGACGGCGGAGGGGGTGAGATAGAGCGCGGCGGCCGCCGCCGTGACCGTGCGGTGGTCGGCCACCGCACGGAGGATGTGCAACCGCCGCGCTTCGATCATTCCCCCAGTCTCGCAGGCCACGGGGCCCGCGCCCGCCTCAGCCCCGCAGGGCGGCGCGGGCGTCGACGAAGGCGTCGACGGCCCGGTTCACGTCCTCCGTGGAGTGGGCGGCCGAGAGCTGGACGCGGATGCGGGCCTGGCCCTGCGGCACGACCGGGTACGAGAAGCCGATCACGTACACGCCGCGCTCCAGGAGCAGCTCGGCCATGCGGCCGGCCTCGGACGCGTCGCCGATCATGACGGGGGCGATGGCGTGGTCGCCGGGGAGGATGTCGAAGCCCTCCGCCGTCATCCGGGTCCGGAACAGCTCGGTGTTGGCGCGCAGCCGCTCGCGCAGGTCACCGGCGGACTCCAGCAGGTCGAGGACCTTGAGGGAGGCGGCGGCGATCACCGGGGCGAGGGTGTTCGAGAAGAGGTACGGGCGGGAGCGCTGGCGCAGCAGGGCGACGATCTCGGCACGGGCCGCGACGTAGCCGCCGGAGGCGCCGCCGAGGGCCTTGCCGAGGGTGCCGGTGATGATGTCGACGCGGTCCATCACGCCGTGCAGCTCGGGGGTGCCGCGGCCGCCGGGGCCGACGAAGCCGACGGCGTGCGAGTCGTCGACCATGACCATGGCGTCGTAGCGCTCGGCCAGGTCGCAGATCTCGCCGAGCGGGGCGACGTAGCCGTCCATGGAGAAGACGCCGTCGGTGACGATGAGCTTGCGCCGGGCGCCGCCCTCCGTGGCCTCCTTGAGCTGCTGCTCCAGGTCGGCCATGTCGCGGTTGGCGTAGCGGAAGCGGCGGGCCTTGGAGAGGCGGATGCCGTCGATGATCGACGCGTGGTTGAGGGCGTCGGAGATGACGGCGTCCTCGGCGCCCAGGATCGTCTCGAAGACACCGCCGTTGGCGTCGAAGCAGGAGGAGTAGAGGATCGTGTCCTCCTGGCCGAGGAAGGAGGAGAGGCGCGCCTCCAGCTCCTTGTGCACCTCCTGCGTGCCGCAGATGAAGCGGACGGACGCCATGCCGTAGCCCCAGCGGTCGAGCGCCTCGTGGGCGGCGGCGACGACCTCGGGGTGGTCGGCGAGGCCCAGGTAGTTGTTGGCGCAGAAGTTGAGCACCTCGCCCGGACGGCCTCCCGAGGTGACGGCGACGGTGGCCGACTGGGGGGTGCCGATGACGCGCTCGGGCTTGTGGAGTCCGGCCTTCTGGATCTCGTCGAGAGTGGCTCGGATGTCGTCGCGTACGGAATCGAACATGGGTCAGGCTCCCGCAGTCCAGTCGAGGATGATCTTGCCGCTCTTGCCGGAGGCCGCGTCGTCGAAGGCGGCCTCGAAGTCGGTGTACGCGTACCGTCCGGTGACGACGGGCGAGAGGTCGAGTCCGCCCTCCAGGAGCACCGACATCGCGTACCAGGTCTCGAACATCTCGCGGCCGTAGATGCCCTTGATCGTGATCATGGAGGTGACGATCTTCGCCCAGTCGACGGCGAAGTCCTCGCTGGGCAGGCCCAGCATGGCGATCTTGCCGCCGTGGGTCATGTTGGCGACCATGTCGCGCATCGCGCGCGGGTTGCCGGACATCTCCAGGCCGACGTCGAAACCCTCCTTGAGGCCGAGGGTGCGCTGGCCGTCGGCGATGGTCTGCTCGGCGACGTTGAGGGCGAGCGTGACGCCCGTCTTGCGCGCCAGGGCGAGGCGCTCCTCGCTGACGTCGGTGATCATGACGCTGCGGGCGCCGGCGTGCTTGGCGACGGCGGCGGCCATGATGCCGATCGGACCCGCACCGGTGACGAGGACGTCCTCGCCGACGAGCGGGAAGGAGAGCGCCGTGTGCACGGCGTTGCCGAAGGGGTCGAAGATCGCGGCGATGTCGAGGTCGACGGGGACGCGGTGCACCCACACGTTGGAGGCGGGCAGCGCCACGTACTCGGCGAAGGCGCCGTCCCGGCCGACGCCGAGGCCGATGGTGGCGCGGCAGAGGTGGCGGCGGCCGGCCAGACAGTTGCGGCACTTGCCGCAGACGAGGTGGCCCTCGCCGCTGACCAGGTCGCCGACGGTGATGTCGGCGACGTCACGGCCGACGGAGACGACCTCGCCGACGAACTCGTGGCCGAGGGTCAGGGGCGTGGCGATCGTCTTCTGCGCCCAGCCGTCCCAGGACCGGATGTGCAGGTCGGTCCCGCAGATACCGGTCCGCAGCACCTTGATGAGTACGTCGCCGGGACCGGTCTCCGGCTCGGGCACGTCCGTGAGCCAGAGTCCCGGCTCCGCCTTCAGCTTGACCAACGCCTTCAATGCCACGGCTCCCGACGTGCGTGTCCTGTGATGTGCGGGGTACGGGCACGGCAGCGCGCCCAAGATCCCTGGAACAGAATCTTCCGTACGGAGCGCTCGCGGTCCATCGAGGATTTCTTAAGCGCGCTCGCAGATCAGCTTCACACCACAGGCGGGGGCGGGGCGACGTCAACGCGTCCGCTCGGGCGTCACCGTCCCAGCGCCGCCATCGCCGCGTTGTGGCCGGGGATGCCGCTCACTCCGCCGCCCCGGATCGCGCCCGCGCCGCACAGCAGCACGTTGGGGTGCCGGGTCTCCACGCCCCAGCGACCGGCGCCCGCGTCCGTGGCCGCGCCCACGTCCTCCGCCCCGTACGGGAAGGACAGGTCGCGGTGGAAGATGTGGCCGCCCGGGAGGCGCAGCTCGCGTTCGAGGTCGAGCGGGGTCTTCGCCTCGATGCAGGGACGGCCGTCCGCGTCGAGGGCGAGGCAGTCGGCGATCGGCTCGTCGAGGTGGGCGTCGAGCTGGTCGAGGGTCGCCGCGAGCAGCGCGGCGCGGGTGCCGTCGTTGTCGGCGGCGAACAGCCGGGCGGGGGTGTGCAGCCCGAACAGGGTGAGGGTGTGGTGGCCCGCGGCGGCGAGTTCGGGGCCGAGGATCGTCGGGTCGGTCAGGGAGTGGCAGTAGATCTCGGAGGGCGGCGCGGAGGGCAGCCGGCCGGCGGCGGCCTCGGCGTGGGCGGTGGCGAGCCCGCCGTACCCCTCGGCGATGTGGAAGGTGCCGGCGAAGGCCTCGTGCGGGTCGACGGAGCGGTCGCGGAGCTTCGGCAGCCGGGTCAGCAGCATGTTGACCTTGAGCTGGGCGCCTTCGGGGGCGGGCGGGGGCGGATCGCCGAGGAGGGCGGCGAGGTCGCGGGGTGAGGCGTTGACGAGGACGTGGCCGGCCTCGACGGTGCCCTCGCCGTCGGCGGCACGGAAGGTGATCGCGGCGCGCTGCCCGTCGGTCTCGATCCGGGTGACCTCGTGGCCGGTGCGGATGTCGGCCCCGGCGGCGCGGGCCGCGTCGGCGAGGGCGTCGGTGAGGGCTCCCATGCCGCCGACGGGTACGTCCCAGTCGCCGGTGCCGCCGCCGATGACGTGGTAGAGGAAACAGCGGTTCTGCAGGAGCGTCGGGTCGTGGGCGTCGGAGAAGGTGCCGATGAGGGCGTCGGTGAGGACGACGCCGCGGACGAGGTCGTCGGCGAACTCCCGCTCGACGGTGACGCCCAGCGGTTCCTCGAAGAGCATCCGCCAGGTGTCGGCGTCGTCCACGCGGGCGCGGAGCGCGGCGCGGGTGGGGAGGGGTTCCGTGAGGGTGGGGAAGATCCGGCGGGCGGCGCGTCCGGTGCGCTCGTAGAAGGCCTGCCAGGCCTCGTACTCGCGGTCGGACCCGGTGAGTTCGGCGAAGGAGGCGCGGGTGCGGTCGGCGCCGCCGCCGACGAGCAGGCCGCCGTCGCCCTTCGGGGTGTACGAGGAGATGGACCGCTTCCGTACGGCGAACCGCAGCCCGAGGTCGCGCACGATCTTCTCCGGAAGGAGCGAGACGAGGTACGAGTACCGGGAGAGGCGCGCGTCGACCCCGGCGAACGGCCGGGTGGACACGGCCGCCCCACCGGTGGAGCCGAGCCGCTCCAGGACGAGCACGGAACGCCCGGCACGGGCGAGGTAGGCGGCGGCGACGAGGCCGTTGTGCCCTCCGCCGACGACGACGGCGTCGTACGAGCGGGAGGCGGGCCGGGCATCCGGGAGCAGGTCGGGGGCAGTCATGGCTCATGCTCACACGGGGGCGACGGCCGGGGAAGAGGCCGGCACGACGGCCGCTCAGGTCTGCGGCGGCGCGAAAGCCGCCCGGACCGGGGGCGGGGCGAAAGCCGCGACCCTGGGCGGGGCGAAAGCCGCGACCCTGGGCGGGGCGAAAGCCGCCCAGGTCCGCTGCGGCGCCGTGGCCGGTCAGGTCCGGGGCTGTGTGGTGGCCACTCTCAGGTGGAGGGCGGCGGCCTCGGCGTGGCGGCCCAGGCGCTCCAGGCAGTGGGCCTCGTCGTCCAGGGCCGCCAGGGTGTCGGGGTGGGCCGGGCCGATGAGGCGGGTGCGGGCGGCGGCGACCGCGCTGTGCGCGGCGAGCGCCTCCTCCCAGCGGCCGAGGCGGCCGAGGGCGACGGCGGTCTCCCGGCGGCTCAGGAGGGTGTCCAGGTGGTCGGGCCCGAGGACCCGCTCCCGGTCCGCGTGGACGCTCTCGGACTCGGTGAGCGCCTCGGGCCAGCGGTCGAGGCGGCCGAGGTTGACGGCCAGGGCGTGGCGGGCGCGGAGGGTCTCGGGACCGTCGGCGCCCTGCGCGCGGGTGCGCGCGGCGACGAGGTCGCGGCAGACGCCCAGCGCGTCGGCGGCCTGCCCGAGCCGGCCGAGGAGGACGCCGGTCTCGTAGCGGGCGGCGAGGGTGTCCGGGTGGTCGGGCCCGAGGGCGGTGGCGCGCGCGTCGGCGACCGCGCGGTACTGGGCGAGGGCCTCGTCGCCCCGCCCCAGCCGCCCGAGCGTGTACGCCACTTCGCGCCGGGTCACGAGCGTGTCGGGATGGTCCTCGCCGAGGAGCCTGGCCCGTGCCTCCGCGACCTCGCGCGCCGTGCGGTACGACTCCTCGAAGCGGCCCAGGCGGCCGAGCGTGAAGGCGAGGTTGTGGCGGCAGCGCAGGGTGTCCGGGTGGTCGGCGCCCACGGTGCGCTCGCGTGCGGCGAGGACGGTGACGTACACCTCGTACGCCTCGGGGTGCCGTCCCAGCCGGCCGAGCGCGTACGCCCGCTCCTGCCGGGCCGCGAGGGTGTCGGGGTGGTCCTCGCCGAGGACGCGCGCGCGGGTGGCGGCGACCATGCCGAAGACGCGCAGGGCGTCGGCGGGGCGGTCGAGCCGGGCGAGGGCGAAGCCGACCTCGTAGTGGCTGGCCAGGGTGTCCGGGTGGTCCTCGCCGAGGGCCGCCGAACGGTGCTCGGCGACGGACCGGTGCACGGACTCGGCCTCGTCCCAGCGGCCGAGCCGCCCGAGGCCCATGCCCGCCCGGTACCGGCCGGCGAGCACCGCGATCAGCTCCGCGGAGGCGGCGGGGCGCACCGGCGCGGGCTCGTGCCGCGCGGGCGCGCCGCCGGCGTCCGTGGCGGCGGTCGTCCACTCCGTGGTGAGGACGGCCGCGGCGGGGTCGTGGGCGACCGGGCGCGGCGCTCCGGCGGCGTCGGCGGGCCGGTGCCCGCCGGTGAGCGACCGGACCCACGCGGGCATGGGGGCGGTCGCGCCGGGATCGGCGCCGGGGACGGGGAGGGTTCCGGGCCCGGGCCCGGGGGCGGAACCGGACCGGGACGCGGAACCCGGCCCCGGGACGACGGTCGCCCCGGCCTGCGACGCGCCGGTGGCCTCCGTCCCCGGCAGGGACAGCGAGACCCGTCCGGTCACGATGCGGCGGCGCAGGTCTCCCGCGTCGGCCGGCCGCTCCGCCGGCGTCTTGGCGAGCAGGTCGACGACGATCCGGTCGAAGTAGTCCGGGAGTTCGGCGCGGTGCGCGCGCGGCGGGCTCGGCACCGTGTCACGGTGTCCGATGAGGATCGCCCAGGAGTCGCCCAGGTCGAAGGGCGGGACGCCGGTGGCGAGTTCGTACAGCACGCACCCCAACGAGTAGAGGTCGCTGCGGTGGTCGACCTCGCCGCCGCCGATCTGCTCGGGCGACATGTAGTGGGGCGTGCCCATGGCGATGCCCGTGCCGGTGAGCTTGGACGTGAAGCCCACGTCCGCGCCGAGGCGCGCTATGCCGAAGTCGCAGATCTTCACCGTCCCGTCCCGCAGCCGCATGATGTTCGCGGGCTTCAGGTCGCGGTGCACGATCCCGTGCCGGTGGGTGTACGCGAGGGCGTCGGCGACCTGGTCGGCGATCTCGACGACGTCGTGGACGGGCAGCGGGTGCTGGGCGTTGGCGGCGAGGAGCTGGCTGAGGTTGCGCCCTTCGAGGAGCTCCATGACGAGGAAGAGCACGCCGTCGTACTCGCCGAAGTCGTGCACCACGGTGATGCCCCGGTGCTGGAGCGCGGCGGCGACGCGCGCCTCGCGCCGGAACCGCTCGCGGACCACGGTGAGGACCTGCGGGTCCTGCTGCGGTCCGATCGGCTTGAGGCACTTCACGGCGACACCGCGGCCGAGCGCCTCGTCGGTGGCGCGCCACACCTCGCCCATGCCCCCGCGACCGATGACCTCGTGCAGGCGGTACCGGCCCTGGATCAGTCTGGAGTCCCCCATCGTGTGCTGCCGCCCCCGTCGATTTCTACGCCTTTCCCGGCTCCTCCAGTATGGACGCCGGTTCGGACAGTGGGTACGGGGCGGGGTACGCGTAAGGGTCGGGTCGTGTCCACGGGCCGAGCCGGTCGATGGCGCGGAGGATGTGCCCGGGCGGCAGCCGCCAGCGCAGGCGGGCGGGGATGCGGCGCAGCAGGTCGGCCGTGGTGACGAGGCGGCGGGTGACGGTCTCCGGCGGTGGCGCGGGACGGCCGTAGAGCGCGTGGGCGTAAGGGGGCAGAGTGTCGTACGCGAGCGCCGCGACGCGCCGCCAGATCACCTCGCGCGCCGGTACGAGCACGGGTTTCACCGGCGGCCGGCGCAGGAAGTCCTCGACGGTACGGGCGTCGGCGCCGGCCTCCAGCCGGGGCCGTACGGTCTCGAAGTAGGCGGTGAGCGCGGCGGTGGATCCGGGGACGGTGGCCGGGTCGAGCCCGACGAGCCGCGCCGAGGTGCGGTGTTCGTCGACGTACCGGTCGGCCTGGGCGTCGGTGAGCGGGATGCCCGAGCGGCGTGCGACCGTGAGGTACGAGTCGGTCTCGGCGCAGTGCACCCAGAGGAGCAGCTCCGGGTCGTCCACGCCGAGCCGCCGGTGGATCCGGCGCACCCGGGCCCCGGCGGCCTCGGCGGCCTCGGTGGTCCCGTAGCTCAGGGTCCCGACGAAGTCCGCGGTCCGCATGAGCCGTCCCCAGGGATCCTTCCGGAAGCCGCTGTTGATCATGACGCCGCGTACGGCGACGGGGTGCAGCGCCTGCAGCCACAGCGCCCGCACGCCCGCGATCCACATGATCGGGTCGCTGTGCACGTGCCAGGTCACGGAACGGGGTCCGAAGAGCCCCGGGTCGGCACTCATGAAGCGTCGTCCTCGCCCATACCGTTCAGGCTACGTCGGAACCGGCTCACCGTGACCGGTCGTGCACCCGGCGGCTCGGGCCTCAGGGCTCGATGTTCTGGTTGAGGTGGAACAGATTGTCCGGGTCGTACGTCCGCTTGACCTCGACCAGGCGGTCGTAGTTCGCCCCGTAGTTGGCTCTGATCCGGCCCCGGTCGTCGTCGGCCATGAAGTTGATGTAGCCGCCCTCCTCGGAGTGCGGGGCGGTGGCCTCGTAATAGTCGCGGACCCAGGCGATGTTGGCCTCGTTGACGGAGGGGTCGGGCCACATGCCGGCGATGACGGTGGCGAACGAGGCGTCCCGGTAGGCGAAGGCCGTGGCGTCCGGGGCGACGCGGTGGCAGGCGCCGTTGATCGGGTAGATGTGGACCGTCGAGTTCACGGCGGGCAGCCCGGGGGCGTGCTCGATGTGCGCCGCGATCGCGTCGTCGGTCAGCTCGGTCACGAAGTTGGCCTTCCAGTAGTGCTGGAGGCCGGGCGGTACGAGCGCGTCGAAGGCGCTGTTGAGCGCCGGGTACGGCATGGGACCGACGTGCTCGGCGACCACCGGGGCGAAGTCGTGGAAGGGCCGCAGGGCGTTCTCGCCCTCGTCGAGCGGTCCGGCCCAGCACGCCACGACCAGGGCGAAGGTGTCACCGTGCCGGTCCTCGGGGATGAACGGGAGCGGCGGGGCGATCTGGAAGGCGGGGAACCCGCCCAGTTGCTCCGGTGCGTCGGCGATGTGGTCGGCGAAGGCGCGCACCACGGTGGCCGCGTCCTCCAGTTCGAAGAGCATCGGTCCGCCGTAGATGTCCTTGACGGGCGCGAGCCGGTACTCGAACGAGGTCACGGCTCCGAAGTTGCCGCCGCCTCCGCGCAGGGCCCAGAACAGGTCGGCGTTCTGCTCCTCGTCGGCGACGAGGAGCCGGCCGTCCGCGGTCACCACATCGGCCGAGACGAGGTTGTCGCAGCTCAGGCCGAGCCCTCGGGCCAGGTAGCCGATGCCGCCGCCGAGGGTGAGTCCGCCGACGCCGGTGGTGGAGATGATCCCGCCGGTGGTGGCGAGGCCGAAGGGGTGGGTCGCGGCGTTGAAGTCGCCCCAGGTCGCCCCGCCCTCCGCGCGGGCCGTCCGCCGCACGGGGTCGACGCGGACGCCTCGCATTCCGGAGAGATCGGCGACGACCCCGTCGTCGCAGGTCCCGAAGCCCGGGACACTGTGCGCGCCGCCCCGGACCGCGAGATCGAGCCCGTTCTCGCGGGCGAAGTCGACCGCGGCCATGACGTCGCCCGCGTTGACGCAGCGCACGATCACGGCGGGTCTCTTGTCGATCATGGCGTTGTGCACCGTGCGCGCCTCGTCGAAGGCGTCGTCGTCGGCCGTGATGACCGTCCCGCGTACCCGTTCGCGCAGCTGGTCGTTCGAGAGCTTGCCCATGGCCACCGCTCCTCGTTCGAATCATTTCCACGCTACGCCGATGGCGCCGGGCCTCAACCGGAGCACGGACGCCGCCCGTTCCGTCCAGTACGTGAGACCGGGTCGGCCGGGGATTTGTCGGCTCCCGCCGGGCCCATAAAGTGCCCCTACGCGTGGCCGGTACACGATGCCCCGGCCACCCCTGTCGCCCGATTCGCATGAGGATGCCCATGTTTACGGTCAACGAGTACTTCGACGGCACGGTCACGTCGATCGCGTTCACGCAGGAGCAGGGCCCCGCGACCATCGGGGTCATGGCTCCCGGGGAGTACGAGTTCGGCACGGCCGCCGCGGAGATCATGCACGTGGTCAGCGGCGCCCTGACGGTGCGGCTGCCCGGCGCCGACGCCTGGGAGACGTTCGCCGCCGGGGATCACTTCAAGGTCCCCGGCGACAGCACGTTCCAGCTGCGGGTCGCGGTGGAGACCGCCTACCTCTGCGAGTACCGCTGACCCCGTCCGGCCCGGCGGCGCTTCGGGGCCGCCGGGGCGTCGCGCGGGGTGTCTGTGGCCAAGACTGCTCCTTGGCGCCAGGCAATGGTCGTGACCTGCGCTGATGCCAAGCAGTGCCAAGCGCCGGAGGGGCAGAGTCGCAGTGCTGGTCGGCACTTTGGTACAGCACACGTCACAAGGCGTTCTCACCATGAAGACTGCGGATCTGCGGCCGCGCGTCCGGATCGGACCTGGCTCCTGCCGCGTACCGATGTAGCCGTGGCCACGACAGCAGACGCCGCCGCGAGGCCGGCAAGCACTCCGAACAACTCCGGGTAGCCTCCAAGAACCGAGGCAAGGGTGGCTGCGGCGAAGGGCGCGAGAGCTGAGGCCGTCATGGCTGGGGCGCTGAGGGTCGCGGAGAGTCGGCCGTAGTGCTGTGTGCCCCAGCGGTCGGTGATCGCGGTCGCCTGGAGGAGGGTGAGGTTGCCGCGGACCATGCCTGCCGCGATCGACACCGCGATCACCAGGCCGTAGGGGCCCGGTGTGACGGCGAGTGCCGCGGTGGTCAGGGCGCCCAGTGCGATGAGGGTCGTGGTGCGGACTGTCGTGCCGGTGTGGCGGGCGAGCGGGGCGTAGAGCGTGCGGCCGAGGGTCTGGCCCGCGCCGCCGAGGCCGAGAGCCCAGGCCGCTTCGGATGTGGTGTAACCGCGTTCGAGCAGAAGCGGGACGAGCGTGACGACGACGGCGTACATCGCGAAGGACGACAGCGTGAACGCGGCGGCGAGCAGGAGGAACGGTCGGCTGCGGGCGACCGAGCCGGGGCTCGCGTCCGTACCGGCCAAGGAGGGTGGTGCTGGCGGCCAGGGTGCTTTGAGCGCGATCGCGTGGGCCGGGATGGTGACGGCGGCGAGGATCGCCGCCAGCACCAGATAGGTCTCGCGCCACGACAGTTGGTCGGCCAGGGCCGCGGTGAGCGGGGCGAAGACCGTGGAGGCGAGGCCGCCGGCAAGAGTGACGATCGTGAGGGCGCGGACGTGGTCAGGGGCCCACCAGCGGGTGAGTGCGGCGAACGCGGGCTGGTAGAAGGTGGCCGCCATGGCCAGCCCGCCCAGCAGCCACCCGGCGAAGAACACCGGAAGGTTCGGCGCCAGGGCCACGATCACCAGACTCAGGACCCCGGACACGGAGCCCGCCGTCATGACCGTGCGTGGGCCGCGGTGGTCGATGATGCGGCCCACGCGTATCCCGGCGATCCCGGAGACGACCAGGGCGAGCGAGAACGCCGCCATCGTGGCTCCGGTGGACCATCCGCTGTCAGCGGTGATCTGTGGGTTCAGGACCGGGAAGGCGTAGTAGACGATGCCCCAGCCGGTGATCTGGGTGGCACAGAGCGCGGGGAGAACGGCACGGGGCCGCGACCGGTCCCCTGCTCCGGTCGCGGCTCCGCGGGTGTGAAGGTGGGTCATCGAGAGATCAGCAGCATCCGCCGGCGGCGACCGGTTCACTCGCCTTGTTGTCGGCGGTGGCCGCTGTGCCGGCGCAGCAGGCGCTGCCCTGTTGCTCGGTCAGGGTGTCGGCGTCGGCTTTGACGACGTACACCTCCCACGGTTCGCGGCCGGGGCCGTGGACCCACACCTTGTCCTGGAGGGCGTAACAACAGGTGGTGTCGTTCTCCTCCGTCGTCGGCAGACCGGCCTCGCCCAGGCGGGCGGTGGCGGCGTGGACCGCCTCGGTGGTGTCGACCTCGACGCCGAGGTGGTCCAGACGGGTGTCCTCATTCTCGGCGCCTTCGACGAGGACGAGCTTGAGCGGCGGTTCCGCGATGGCGAAATTGGCGTAGCCGTCACGGAGCTTGGCCGGTTCGGTGCCGAAGAGCTTGGTGTAGAAGGCGATGGATGCCGCCAAGTCGGGAACGCGCAGGGCGAGCTGTACGCGGGACATCGTGTTCCTCCAGCTGCGGGTGGGTGGATGGTTCAGGGTCAGCAGCCGCCGGAGGCGGCCGGGGCTCCGACGCCGATCCGGAGCGCCGTGGGGCTCGCGCAGCAGCCGCCGTCGGTCGTGGTGTCGGCGGGCTGGTCGAAGAGGCCGGCTCCGCCGCAGACCCCGGTCTCGGGGAGGACCAACTCGACGCGTTCGGCGGACTCACGGTCGCCGGCGATGGCGGCGACGACCGAGCGGACCTGCTCGTAGCCGGTGAGGGCGAGGAAGGAGGGGGCTCGGCCGTAGGACTTCATGCCCACCAGGTACACGCCTTCCTCCGGGTGCGCCAGCTCCTTCACACCGTGCGGGTGGACCGTGCCGCAGGAGTGCTGGTTCGGGTCGATCAGCGGAGCCAGCTCGACCGGGGCCTGGAGACGGTCGTCCAGGCCGAGGCGGAGCTCGTCGAGGAAGGTCAGGTCGGGGCGGAAGCCGGTGAGGACGATGACCTCGTCGACCGGGTCGAGCCGGCGGCCGTCCTCGGCGACCAGGACCAGGCGCGCGCCGTCGCGCTCGATCGCATCCGTACGGAAGCCGGTGACGGCGTCCGCGTACCCCTCGTCGACCGCGGCCTTCGCCGCGAGGCCGAGGGCACCGCGGGCGGGGAGCTGATCGGCGCTGCCTCCGCCGAAGGTGTTGCCCGAGATGGCGCGCCGCAGGATCCATGTCGCACGGGTGCCCGCGCCGTCCCGGGACTTCGCAAGGGCGGCGAGCGAGGCGAGGGCGGTGAAGGCGGAGGCTCCGGAGCCGATGACGGCGGTGCGCCTGCCTGCGTAACGCGCCCGCACGGCGGGGTCCTTGAGATCGGGAACGCGGTAGGAGATCCGGTCGGCCGCCGCGCGCTCGCCGAGGGCCGGGAGGCCGTCGCCACCGGCGGGGCTCGGGGTGGACCACGTACCGGAGGCGTCGATCACGGCCCGGGCGAGGACGCGCTCCTCGCGTCCGTCGGCGTACCGGATGTGCACGGTGAAGGGCTGCTGCTCACGGTCGGCATCGACGACGCGGTCGCGTCCGGTACGGGAGACGCCGGTGACCCGGGCGTCGAGACGGATCCTGTCACCGAGGACGTCCGCGAGCGGCTGGAGGTAGGCGGCCGCCCAGTCCCCGCCGGTCGGGTAGGTGCCCGCGTCGGGCTTCACCCAGCCGGTCGGAGCCAGGAGCTTCTCGGCGGCGGGGTCGACGACCTCGGCCCATGCGGAGAAGAGCCGCACGTGGGACCACTCCTGTACAGCGGCTCCCGCCTGGGCGCCGGCCTCCAGGACCAAGGGTTCCAGGCCCCGGTCGACGAGGTGCGCGGCAGCGGCCAGACCGGCGGGCCCGGCTCCGACCACCACGACGGGCAGCTGGTCGATGGCGGTGACGTTCACGGATCTTCCCCTTTGATTCGACGTTCGTCGATCTCTTGCGCCTTCAGCATGGCACTTGATTCGACAGGGGTCAACATAGACATCTATCGAATTGAAGGCCCCGATCCCTCGCCGGCAGAGCGAGGCGGCACGTGCGCGCGCGGCCGAGCGGCACAGCTGCGGCAGTTCCGACCGGCGCCCATGGCCACCGCCGATGGCTGTACTGGGTGGCGGTGCGAGTGGACCTTCCACGACAACCGGATCGAAGTCGACAACGGCCCCGACCAGGCCGGCAACCAGTCATGGGTGCGGGTGCACGACGGGAACGCCGACGGCTCCGCGATCGGGGCCCACATTCCGTGGAAGAACGGCCTGACCTGCTCCGACCAGAGCGACGACAACGGCTCCGGCAACTCCGGCAAGGCCGTGGCGCACTCCGAGGACGTACTGCGGGTCAAGTTCTGCTTCTACGAGAACGGGGTGCGCATCGACTGCGAGGACGGGCCGTGGCGCTACGCGCCAGAGCGACCCTGGCCCCCCGTCCGACAGAGCCTCGGGCGGTTGGTTCGACATGTGTCAACATAGATACATGTCGAACGTGAAGGTGCTGCCGGTACTGGAGCCCGAGATGGAGCCCTGCTGCCCGCCTCTCGACGAGCGGCCGCTGACCGCCGAGGAGGCCGAGCGGACGGCTGTCATGTTCAAGGCGCTGGGCGATCCGGTCCGCCTGCGGCTCTTCTCCTCCGTCGCCTCGCACGAGGGCGGCGAGGCGTGCGTCTGCGACATCTCCGACGTCGGCGTCTCGCAGCCCACGGTCTCCCACCACCTGAAGAAGCTCAAGGAAGCCGGGCTGCTCTCCTCGGAACGGCGCGGCACCTGGGTGTACTACCGCGTCGAGCCCACCGTGCTCGCGGCCATGGGAGCCCTCCTCACCAAGGCGGCCTCGGCCTGACCTACCTCACGGCAAGAAACACTGGGTGTCACCCAGCGTTCGGCCGCTCCTCCCAGGCCCGCCTCGGCGCCGGATTCGCACCACCGTCTGGGAGACTCCGCCCCATGACCGGATCAGCCACCCGCACCATCACCGTCGTACCCCTCACGGCCGATCACGCCGACGAGGTCGTCGCGATCTACCAGGCCGGCATCGACGAGGGCAACGCCACCTTCGAGACCGTCGCTCCGACCTGGGAACAGTTCGACGCGGCCAAGACGCCCGAGCACCGATTCGCCGCGGTCGACGAGGCCGGCCGGGTGCTCGGATGGGTGGCGGCCACGAAGGTCTCCGACCGGTGCGCGTACGCCGGAGTCGTCGAGCACTCCGTGTACGTACACCCCGGTGCGCGAGGGCGCGGCGTCGCCTCGGGGCTCCTGAAGGCGCTCATCGACTCCACCGAGGCGGCCGGGATCTGGACGATTCAGTCCGGCATCTTCCCTGAGAACTCCGCCAGCCTCGCCGTCCACGCCCGTGCGGGCTTCCGAATCATCGGCACGCGCGAGCGTGTCGGCCGCCACCACGGCGTCTGGCGCGACACCGTCCTCGTGGAGCGTCGCAGCCCGCACATCGACTGAAGGCAAGCAAGCACGCATGCCCGGATGCGGGCATGCGGGCATGCGGGCATGCGGGCATGCGGGCATGCGGGCATGCACACCACGACAGAACGGCGCCGCCGCCCGTGTTCGGGGACGGCGGCGCCGAACGTCAGGATCCCTGGGCCGCCAGAGAGATCTCTTCCTCACCGGCCTTCTCGGTGTCGGCGAGAAACTCGCCCAGCGAGGCCAGGACGCCGGGCGCCGGGCGGTAGTACACCCAGGTGCCCCGCCGCTCGGAGGTGAGCAGGCCCGCTTCCCGGAGCTTCTTCAGATGGTGGCTGACCGTGGGCTGGGAGACGCCCACGTCGGCTATGTCGCAGACGCACGCCTCACCGTTGGGGTGCGAGGCCACTCTGGACAGGAGGCGGAGTCGGACAGGGTCGGCCAGCGCCTTGAACATCGCGGCCATGATCTCGGCGTCCCCTTCGGACAGCGCGGCGGTCACGAGGGGCGGGCAGCAGGCGGTAAGGGTCGCACCGGGTATGTGGGGGGTCGACTCGGTCAAGGGGCCGGCCCTCACGCCGAGGCCGCGGGGCGGCCCATGACGGCGTCGGCAGCACTGGGGAAGCAGGCCACACAGGCGACGTTGATGGAGTAGAGCATCGAGGTCCCCTGGCGCTCGCGCAGGACGAATCGCACGTCGGCGAGCAGCTTCAGGTGGTGGGACACCGTCGACTGTCCGACGCCCATCCGGTCCACGATCTCTCCGACACTCATCGGCCCGGTTGCCAGCGCGAGGAGATTGAGGATCTGCACGCGGGTGGGGTCGGAGAGGGCCTTGAACCAGGTTGCGTAGGACTCGGCCGTGCTTCGGTCGATCAGCTGGGCATTCATCGTACCGCTCATGATCCATCGATGTTATTCGATGACCACCCGCGACGGCAAGGTTCGCTCCACGCAGATGGGGCCTACGGAGGGCCCGCGGAGGCCTGTCGGCGTCACAAGCACGCCTGAAACCGCTGGCGCGCGTGACTGTGTAGACGCCACATGGAAGGCAGTCGCATCAGCCCGACCTGGGAACAAGCCTCACTTTCCGGCAACCGCCTCCGAAAGCGCAGGGCAGGCCCCTTCGGTGCGACGAGGGGCCTCCGATCCCCATTGCCGAGCATCTCTTTAATCGTCTATCATCGATATTCGATAAAGGGGATGCCGTTCGAGCCTCCCCACGCGGCTCGTCACGTCCCCCGTACGTCCCCTCACGGCGCCGCTCCCCTCATGTGTCACCGTCTCAGAGAGGTTCACCTGTGGACGAATTGCTGGCCCTTGGCCGGTTCATCCTGTTCGAGGTGCTGCACTATCTCCCGTGGTTCCTGGTCGCCATCGTTCTGGGGATCGCCGTACAGCGTCTGTCGATCGACGTGGTCGCGCGCCGCAGCTTCGCCCACGGGCGCAGGGGCGTCCTCGGCATCGCCATCGTCACGGCCATCGGAGCGTTCAGCCCCTTCTGCTCCTTCACCGTGATCCCGCTGATCCGCCGCTTCCTGATAGCCGGCGTCCCGCTCTCGGCGGTCATGTCGTTCTGGATCGCCTCCCCCTCCATGGACCCGGAGATCTACGCGCTCTCCGCCGCTCAGCTCGGGCTCCCCATCGCCACGGCCCGCCTCATCGGCGCCCTGGTGCTGAGCTTCGGCGCGGGTCTCCTCGTCCTGGCGCTCGAACGGCGTGGGCGGTTCGCCGATCCGCTGCTCGACTCCACTGAGGAGAAGACGCCCGCGAAGAGCTGCTCGCAGGAGACGGTGACCGTTCCCGAGACGGCGTGCTCCACGGCGAAGGCGACCGTCCCCGAGCCCGTGACCGTCGGTGGCGGCGGTGCCGGCGGCGGCACGTCCGAGGGTGGCTGCGGAGGCGCCGCGCAGGAGCCCGAGCCTGCGGCGGGAGGTTGCTCCACCGCCGCACGGAACGACGCGGACGACGACGGCACTCCGTGGCGTGTGCTCGTCCGGCGTGACATCAAGAACCTGCGCGCCGGCGAGATCCTCAAGGAGATCGTCAGCGACTCGCTGATCCTGGGCAAGTGGCTGCTGCTCGCCATCGTCCTCGAAGCCCTGATCGTCCGCTACGTGCCCACCGACGTCGTGTCGGGCATCCTGGGCACGGACGGGGTTCTCTCCGTCCTGGTCGCCGGGCTCATCAGCGTCCCTCTCTACCTCAACGGCGTCGGTGCGATCCCGGTCGTCGAGGGCCTCCTGGACCAGGGCATGGTCGCTGCCGCGGGTGTCACCTTCCTCCTCGGCGGTGCCATCACGACGATCCCGGCGATGGTGGCCGTCAAGAGCGTCGTCAAGGCGAAGGTCTTCGCGTTCTACCTCGGCGTGGGCCTGCTCGGCAGCGTGGGCATCGGCCTGGTCTCGCTGGCGATTCTCTGACCCGGAACTCCTCCTCACCCCCCACCCACGCTCCTGTGGCGGCAGACGCCGCCGCAGGAGCGTCGCCGTACCCGCCCGTGCGCACCTTCCAGGAGCGCACCCGGAAAGGAGCCGAGCATGGCCACACCCCCACGCACCGCAATCGCTCTCGCCCCCATGACGGACGACCACGCGTCCGCCGTCATGGCGATCTACCAGCAGGGCATCGACGAGGGAAACGCCACGTTCGAGACGGTCGCACCGCCGTGGAGCGCCTTCGACACCTCCAAGCTGCAGGCCCACCGGCTCGTGGCGCTCGACCCGCAACGGCGGGTCGCCGGCTGGACGGCGGTGTCCCGCGTCTCGGCTCGCCCCGCGTACGCGGGGGTCGTCGAGCATTCCGTGTACGTCAGTCCCACAGCGCGCGGAGCCGGTGTGGGGCGCGCGCTTCTGGAGGCGTTGATCGGCTCCACGGAGAAGGCAGGCATCTGGACGATCCAGGCCGGCATCTTCCCCGAGAACGTGGCGAGCCTGGCCCTGCACGAGTCCGTGGGATTCCGCGTGCTGGGCCGGCGGGAGCGCGTGGCCCGACATCACGGCGCCTGGCGCGACGTCCTGCTCGTGGAGCGCCGCAGCCCGGTGGTCGAATGACCGATGCCGGTCACCATGGTGACCGGCATCAGCCCGGATGTCCCTGATCGGTGGGGAGATGGCCCGTACCGGCCACCGTGTCAGGGCAGCTCGAACGGCAGGTCCATCCCGTCGAGCGCCGTCGCGCACGCGCATTCCCTCTCGCGGTCCAGTACGTCGACGGTCTTCAGGACCAGGTCCTTCAGGCGTTCCACGTTCGCCGCGAACACGCGGAACACCTCGTCCTGCGAGACGCCTTCTCCATGCTCCACACCCGCGTCGTAGTCGGTGACCAGGGCTATGGAGGTGTAGCAGAGGGCGAGTTCACGCGCGAGTACCGCTTCGGGGTGCCCGGTCATGTTGATCAGGGACCAGCCTGCGGAGGCGTACCACTGGGACTCCGCCCGGGTGGAGAACCGGGGGCCCTCGACGACCACCATCACTCCCCCGTCGTGGACGTCGGCGCCCGCCTCCCCCGCGGCCTTGAGCACGGCCGCGCGGCCCGACGCGCAGTACGGGTCGGCGAACGACACGTGGGTGGCGCCGTGCTCGTAGTACGTCTGCACACGCCCGGCGGTCCGGTCGACGAGCTGGTCGGGGAGGACGACGCTTCCGGGGCCGAGGGAACCGCGCAGCGAGCCGACGGCGCAGGGCGCGAGGACCTGCCGTACCCCCAGCGAGCGCAGGGCCCACATGTTGGCGCGGTAGTTGATGCGGTGCGGGAGAAGTTCGTGGTGGCTGCCGTGCCGGGGCAGGAAGGCCACTCTGCGGTCTCCCACGGTGCCGACGGACACCGCGTCGGAGGGTGCGCCGTACGGGGTGGTGACCTCGACGCGCTCCACCGACTCCAGGAGTTCGTAGAAGCCGCTGCCGCCGATGACCGCGATGTCGGCCTTCGGCGCCGAGTCGGACGGATCACTCATCGTCTGGGTCCTCCTGCGTGTGCGTGTCGACCGGCGCCGTCCAGCTGCCCTGGCCGGGTCGGGAAACGAGTGGGGTGAGAGAGGCGATGGCCTCGTGGCCGGGCACGGCCGTGCGTTCGTCGTCGGGGCGGCGCACGGCCACCGTCTGCCAGCCGGCCGCGGCCGCGGCGTCGAGCTCGGCACCGACGTCGCTGACGAACAGCAGGTCGGCGGGTGCGTGCCCCAGCTCCGCCGCGATCGCACGGTAGGAGTCGGCGTCCGCCTTGGGGCCGGCCGTCGTCAGGTCGAAGTAGCCGTCGAGCAGGGGGCGCAGGTCGCCGTGGGCGGTGTGGCCGAACCAGTCCCGCTGGGCGGCCACGGAGCCGGAGGAGTAGATGAATCGGCCTGTGCCCTGTGTCTTCCAGTGCTCCAGCGCGGGCGGCACGTCCGGGTACACGTGACCGTACAACTCGCCCGCCGCGTAGCCGCCGGACCAGATCAGTCCCTGCAGCGTCTTCAGCGGCGCCGCCTTCACATCGGCGTCGGCCCACTGCTCCAGGAGCGCCAGAGCACTTGCCTCGTCCTGGACTGCCCCCGTGTGGGTGGTGACCGCGTCGAGGATCTGCCGCCAGGGGGCGGTGCCGCGGTGAACGGCGAGCCAGGGAGCGAGCCGCTCACGCGCGTAGGGGAAGAGAACGTCCCGTACGTGACTGAGGGAGCCGGTGGTTCCCTCGATGTCGAGGACGACGGCCCGCAACCCGTTCTCGGAAGCTCCGGCCTGTCGGCTGACCGGCATCAGCCTTCCCGAAGGAGCGCGTCGAGGCGGGGGAAGCCTGCGGCGATGGGCTCCTGGGTGAAGTCGCCCACCCAGCCGTCCTCCTTCTCGAAGAACCGGATGGCGCAGAAGTCCGGTACCGGACCCATGTCGAACCAGTGCCGGGTGCCGGCCGGGACCGACAGAAGGTCACCTGCTTCGCACACCACGGCGTACACGCGGTCGTCGAGGTGCAGGTAGAAGCAGCCGGTGCCGTGGGCGAAGAACCGGACCTCGTCCTCGGCGTGCCGGTGCTCGTCGAGGAACGTCGAGCGTGCCTCGGCCGCACGCTCCTGCCACTCCGCTCCCTCCTCCGGGTGCAGACGGGCGACATCGACGAGGCGCAGCCCCTGGTCGGCGCACAGCTCGTCGACCTCTGCCCGATAGGCGTCGAGCAGTTCCTCGGACGATGTCTGCGGCGTCACCTCCGCGCGCTGCGGCCAGCGGGTGAAGGAGACCGACCGTTCGCGCAGGGCCTGCGCGATGGCGTCCTCGTCGCGGGTGCGGAGCAGGACGGTGTCCGGTGCGTCGTCCGGCATGATCTGCAGCAGTGTCATGGCGCGGTCCTGTGGTCGGGTGCCTGCGCGGCACGGGAGACATGCAGCTCGGCGTGGGAGAGCACGAGCAGTTGGCAGAGCGATTCGAGGCACTCGAGCCGGTTCTTGGCCTGGCCCAGCGAGTCGCCCCACGCGGTGATGCCGTGATCGGCCAGGAGGAGCCCGGGCGGGCCGTCCTGGTCCGCCGTGAGGTGGGCGGCCACGTCGTCGGCGATCCGTTCGACCTGGGGCCAGTTGGGGAACACCGGCAGGTCCGCGAAGGTCGAATCCTTCAGCCCCAGGCCCTTGAGCAGCTCGAAGCGCTCCACTCGGACCGAGGAGACAGCGTCCCGGACAGCGGCACGGTGGGCGACGACGGTGGCGTACGGGGAGTGGACGTGGATGACAGCGCGGGCCCCGGTGACGCGGTAGACCGCCGCGTGGATACAGGTCTCCGCCGACGGGCGTTCCTGGCCGGGACGGGACGCCCGGCCGGTGCGGGCGGCGACCTCGACGACATCCCGGGCGGTCAGTTCGCCCTTGTCCCGGCCGCTCGCCGTGATCAGCGCGCGGCCCGGCTCGTCGGGCAGCCGCATGGAGATGTTGCCGGACGTGCCCGGCATCCATCCGCGCTCGTACAGGGTGCGGGAGATGTCGGCCAGCTGCTGGGCGGCCCGCTTGCCGGCGGCGGTGGACGGCGCGTAGCTCATGCCCGCACCTCGGATGTCCGGTGGACACCGTGCTCGGAGACGATCGCGGTGATCAGGGAAGCCGGGGTGACGTCGAAGGCGGGGTTGTACGCGCGCGTACCGAGCGGGGTGGTGCGGACCCCGCCGTAGGAGGTCACCTCGTCGTCGGCGCGTTCCTCGATGACGATGTCCCGGCCGTCGGCGAGGGACCTGTCCCAGGACGATTCGGGGGCGACGACGATGAACGGGATGCCGTGGTGGGCGGCGGCGATCGCCAGCGCGTAGGTGCCGATCTTGTTGGCCACGTCCCCGCGCGCGGTGATGCGGTCGGCTCCGACGAGGACGCAGTCGACCAGCCCCTGGCTCATGGCCGCCGCGGCCGCGCTGTCGACGCACACACGGTGCGGCACACCGGCTTCGGCCAGTTCCCAGGCCGTCAGCCGGGCTCCTTGCAGGAGCGGTCGGGTCTCGTCCACGAGGACCTCGGTGACCCTTCCGGCGTCGGCGAGGGCGAGGATCGTGCCGAGGGCGGTACCCACGGCGGCGGTCGCGAGCCGGCCGGTGTTGCAGTGGGTCAGGACCCGCAGGGACCGCTGCGGGCAGCGGTCCCGTACGGCCTGGACGGCGTGGGCGACCATCTGCCGGTTGACCGCCAGGTCCTCGTCGATCATGGCGGCCGCTTCCGCGAGGACCGCGTCCGGACCGTCACCGAGCTTCGCGAGAGCCCTGTCGACGGCCCAGGCAAGGTTGACGGCCGTCGGGCGGGCAGCGGCGAGCCGCTGTGCGTCGGCGCGCACGGCCGCCTGACCGTCGGCGGTGCTGCCCGGCGAGCAGTGGGCGTACGCCGAGAGCGCGACTCCCAGAGCGCCCGCGAGTCCGATGGAGGGGGCACCCCGTACCGCGAGGGTCGTGATGGCGGTGACGACGTCGTCCACCGTGTCCAGGCGCAGGAGCCGCCGCTCGTGGGGCAGCGCGCGCTGGTCGAGGGTGACGATCGCGTCGCCGTCCCAGCGCAGTGACGGCTGGTCGGAGGGTTTGCTCACGGGCGGCGGCTCCTTGGGTGCCTGAAGAGTGGAACCGGTCAGTCGGTCAGGGGGCGCGACCGCAGTTCGACCAGGGTGGGCGCGGCGTCCACGTCGGCGGTCACCTGGTCGTGGTCCTCGCCGACGGCGATGACGTAGCCGTACCGATTCATGTACGCCCTGGGCGGGAGTGCCAGCCGGGTGCCGGGGCCGGCCGTCGCGACCGCGCTGTGCACTGTGGTCCCGAAGAGGTCGGTGCGGACGACCACTTCGACCGCCTCGCAGTAGCGCTCCGGGTAGAGGAACCTGATGGCCGCGGTCTTCTGCGCCTTCGGCGCGGTGTCGGGGACGAGTCCGGCCGCCACGTGGGCGGCTGCGACGGCGGGGTCGGTCCCGGTGGCGAGCATTCCGATGAGAGGGATGAAGTCGCCGCCGAGGCGCGCGTTGATCTCGACGAGGCGGGGCCCCTTGGGGGTGAGTTTGAACTCGGTGTGCGTGGCGCCGTGTTCGAAGCCGAGGGCCTTGTGGACGCGGTGCAGCTGGTCGAGGAGTTCAGGGTCCTGGAGGAGGGGGTCGGCGGCGTCGACGGTGTGGCCGGTCTCCTCGAAGTACGGCTCCATGCCGACCTGCTTGCGCGCCACGATCATCGGGGTGCACACGCCGTCGACGACGACCGCGTCGATGCTGATCTCGGGACCGGTGAGGTACTCCTCGACCAGGACGTCGGCCTCGTAGCGGGGTACTCCGGGCCAGTTGGCGGAGCTCGCCGCCTCGAACGCCGCTTCGACTGCGTCGCCGTGGTCGGCCCGGACGACACCGAGGCTGCCTGCGAGTCCGCGGGCCTTGACCACCACCGGGTAACCCGTCCTGTCGGCCGCACGGCGCGCCTCGGCCGCCGTGGAGACCGGGGTGCAGGCCGGCTGCGGCACGTCGGCTGCCGTCAGCCGTGCCCGGGTGGTCGCCTTGTCGCGGCAGGCGAGCACCGCATCGGGCGCGCTTCCGGGCAGGCCGAGGGCTTCGGAGAGGCACGCGGCAGCGTGCACGAGGGACTCGTCGTAGGTGAAGACCCCCGCGATGGGGAGCTGTTGCATGACCTTCTTCGCCTCGGCGAGGAGTTCGTCGAGGTTCTTGGTGTCGAGGAGCGAGACCCCCTCCACGTACGGCAGTTGCCAACTCGGCTCGTGGGCGTCGAGGAGCCACAGGCGGAAGTGGCGGGAGACGGCCGCCACGATGTACTCCCGGTAGCGGCGGTCACCGCTGCCCATGAGGAGCAGGACCGGTGCCTCGGTGGTAGACGAGTGCGGGTGGGGCGTGGCGGCCATGGTGGGAACCCTTTGTGTCGACGTGTGGTCGGGCCGAGACCGGCCGACGGAGCGGGGCAGCGCCCAGGTCGGCAACGGCGCTGTCGGCCGACGGCCGGAACCTTGCCAGCGTTGAGCGATGTATGTCAATAGATCGATGAATGGCCGAAGGGGACCCCTTGCCGGACGTCACCGCCACCCGCCGCCCCTGCCCCGATTCGCCCACCTCTGTGGGTTCTTGCGCTGACCGGTCAGGTCACCCAGTGTGGGCGTTGATGCAGATGAGGCCGGGAGGGACCGCGGGCGCCCACGCACCTTGCGACTCTTGTGGATTCCGTCGCCAAGGCTGCAGGGTGACGCCTGGACCGTACGACACCCGGCGAATACCGATCGGTGGTCATCGATGATTCAGGCGGGACGGATGACTCCGGTTCAACCTGTCCGGCGCGGTCGTCGGTGTGGTCGAGCCACCCGCACCGGGGTCGCCAGAGAGGCGGGGAGAGCGTACCCTTCGCGCACGGATCGCGATCCGCAGCCCGCGAGGTCACGGGTGAGTGGACGTCGCGACGACGCGGGCGCTCCGAAGAAGAAGCGGCCGGACCTTCAACCACAAGGCCGCCGGGCCGCAGCGGCTTCGTGACCTCCGTCGGCCAAAGCACCGAAGAATGTGGCCAGTTCGACCAGCGTCTCGGGGCGCAGCCGGTAGTAGGTGAAACGCCCGCAGGGCTCGGTCTCCACGACACCCGCTTCCCGGAGAACCCGGAGATGGTTCGACAGGTTCGTCTGCCGCGCGCCCGTCTCCGCCACGAGATGAGTCGTACACAGCGACTCACGGGCAAGCAGGCACACGACGCGAAGCCGCAGAGGGTCCGCCAGGGCCCTCAGCAGTTCCGCGTTCACCGACGTCAGCATGGCGTGATCGTGACACACCGAGCACAACCAGTGTCAACCACCAGATTTCTGAACCACCTTGCACCGCAACCCATTTGAGGAGACGTAGGTGTCCCGGATGCCCTCTGTCCTGTTCGTCTGCATTCACAACGCCGGCCGGTCCCAGATGGCCGCCGCGTGGCTTCGCCACTTGGCCGGCGACCGGATCGAGGTCCGCTCGGCGGGCTCCGCCCCGGCTTCGGCGGTGAATCCGGCCGCGGTCGAAGCGATGCGCGAAGTCGGCATCGACATGTCCGCGGAGGTCCCCAAGATCCTCACCACGGAAGCTGTCGGCGAGTCGGACGTGTGCGTCACGATGGGCTGTGGGGACACCTGCGAGGTCTTCCCTGGCAAGCGCTACCTCGACTGGAAGCTCGACGACCCGGCCGGGCAGGGCGTGGAGGCCGTGCGCCCCATCCGCGACGCCATCAGGAGCCTCGTCGAGAATCTCGTCGTGGAGATGGACGCGGCGCCGGCGCGTTGAACCAGAGCGGTCAGAACGGCGAGCAGTCGATACCTCGGGGGAAGGCATGCTTCCTGAGCCCCTGCAGAGCATCCCAGCGGATCGAGAACCATGCCCAGGTTCCTCGCTGTTCGCGGTGCAGCAGCCCTGCTGTGGTGAGGATCTTCAGGTGGCGGCTCACCGTGGGCTGCGCCAGGTCGAGCGACTCGGTCAGGTCGCAGACGCAGAGCTCTCCGGCCGGCGACTGGTCAATGAGGTGGACGATCTGGAGGCGGGTCTGGTCCGCCATCGCCTTCAACTGCGCGGTCAGCATCTCGACTTCGTCGCGGTCGATCAGCAGCCCCGGGGCGCATGGAACACACGGCTCCGCGCTCAGGTCCTCGATCGGTATACCCGCCAAAGGAATTGCCATTCTGACACCATACGAGCCGACAAGATCGCGCGGCGAATCCGAGGATCGATATCCGTCAGGCGTTCACCGTTCGTTCACCCACGCCGCCTCGGCCCAGAAGGGCCGCGATGGCCCGCGCGGCTTCGCGGGCGGGACGGCCGACGCCGACGAGGGTGGCCGAGGCGGGCCCGGTCCAGTCGCCGTACCCGAGCAGATGAAGTCGGGGCTCTCCGACAGCCTCTGTTCCCCGGGTGGGGATGTGTCCGCGAGGACCGCGGAGCCCGAGCGGGGCGAGGTGAGCGAGAGAAGGTCGGAAGCCTGTGCACCAGATGATCGCGTCGGCCTCGGCCCGCGTACCGTCGGCCCACTCGACACCGGTCCCCGTCACACGTGTGAACATCGGCTGCGCCTTGAGGAGGCCCGCATCGCGGGCTTCACGTACAGGCGGTACGGCGACGATGTCACCGAGCGATGCGACTCCCCCGCCGTCGGTGCGGCCTTCGTCGAGGGCACGGCGGCGGGCGGTGGCGTGGTCGAAGAGGGCACGGCCGTCGATGTCGTCGGAGAGGAACCGCGCGGGGCGCTGCGTGACCCAGGTGAGGTCGGTGTCGTACGCGAGATCGGCGGCGATCTGCGCTCCGGAGTTCCCGCCTCCGACGACGATGACGCGCATGCCGGCGAACTCGCCGGGGGTGCGGTACTCGACGGTGTGGAGCTGCCACCCCCGGAACGCGTCACGGCCGGGGACGGCGGGGAGGAACGGCCGTGACCACGTTCCGGTGGCGCTGACGACGGCGCGGGCCCGCCAGGTACCGGAGTCGGTCTCGACACGAAGGTGCTCGCCGTCGCGGCGGACCGCCTCGACGCGAACGGGCCGGTGGACGGGGAGCTCGTATCGCTGCTCGTAGTCGGTCAGGTAGTCGACGACGTGTGCGGCGTCGGGGTACGCCTCCCCCTGCTGCGGCGGCATCAGGCGACCGGGCAGGGACGAGTAGGCGGCCGGCGAGAAGAGGTGCAGCGAGTCCCACGTGCGCTGCCAGGCTCCGCCCGGCGTGGGCTGAGCGTCCAGGACCGCGAAGTCGAGGCCGCCGAGACGGCGCAGGTGGTATCCGGCGGCGAGTCCCGCCTGGCCACCGCCGATCACGACGACGTCGAGTGCGCTGCTCATCTCTCCGGCTTCCCTTCGTACGACGGCGCCTCGCCCGGTCGGAGGGGTGGGCACCGAGGAATGGCGTGGCGGGGTCACCGCTGGGCGGGGGCGAACTTCTTGCGCCAGGCCAGCGACACGTACACGAGCCCGACCAGGACGGGCACCTCGATGAGCGGGCCGACGACTCCGGAGAGCGCCTGCCCGGAGGTGACGCCGAAGGTGGCGATGGCGACGGCGATGGCGAGTTCGAAGTTGTTGCCGGCGGCGGTGAAGGCGAGCGTCGCGGTGCGATCGTAGGTGAGGCCGATGGCCTTGCCGAGGGCGAAGGTGCCGAACCACATGACCGCGAAGTAGACGAGGAGCGGCAGCGCGATCCTCGCGACGTCCAGCGGTTGCGAGGTGATGGTCTTCCCCTGGAGGGCGAAGAGGATGACGATCGTGAACAGCAGCCCGTAGAGCGCCCACGGTCCGATCTTCGGCAGGAACTTCGTCTGGTACGACTCCCGCCCCATCCGCTTCTCACCGATCCGCCGGGTGAGGAATCCGGCCACCAGCGGAATGCCGAGGAAGATGACGACGTTCAGGGCGATCTTCCCCATCGAGATGTCGAGCGTCTCGCCCTCGCCGAGGCCCAGCCGGCCGGGCAGCAGGTCGAGGTAGAACCAGCCCAGGACACCGAAGGCGAGGACCTGGAAGACCGAGTTCAGCGCGACGAGGACCGCGGCGGCCTCACGGTCGCCGCAGGCCAGGTCGTTCCAGATGATCACCATGGCGATGCACCGCGCCAGGCCGACGATGATCAGGCCGGTGCGGTACTCGGGCAGATCCGGCAGGAAGATCCAGGCGAGGGCGAACATGAGTGCCGGACCGATGATCCAGTTGATGACGAGCGACGAGACCATGAGCTTGCGGTCGCCGGTGACGGCGTCGAGCTTGTCGTACCGGACCTTGGCGAGGACCGGGTACATCATGATCAGCAGGCCGACGGCGATGGGCAGCGAGATGCCGCCGATCTCGACCTTGGCCAGCGCGTCGTTCAGGCCGGGGATCAGCCGCCCGAGCCCGATGCCGAGGCCCATGGCGAGGAGGATCCAGACGGCGAGGAAGCGGTCGAGCGTCGACAGCTTCGCGACGACCGAGGAATCCGCCGCCGGAGCGGGCGCTTGGGTGGAGGTCACGGACAGGCCCTCTTGTTCTCGGCAGCGGTACGGGCGGACTCGGCCAGGTCGGCGAGCCGACCGGCGAGCTGGGCGATGACGTCCGGCTTCAGGCGGTAGTACGTGAAGCGACCGCAGGGCTCGGTCTCCACCACACCGGCCTCACGCAGCACGCGCAGGTGGTTGGAGAGGTTGGTCTGCTTGGCGCCCGTCTCCTCGACGAGGTGGGTGGTGCAGAGGGTCTCGCGGGCGAGCAGGGTCACGATCTGAAGCCTGAGGGGATCGGCCAGAACCCGGATCAGGTCAGTGTCGACTGACGTCATCATGGACTGATACTCTCACATCACTCGCTGCTGATACCAGCCGGGGCTGACCTCTTGCCGGCAAGGAAGAACCGATGACCACCGCTCCGCTCGCCTCCGTGCTCTTCGTCTGCGTCCACAACGCGGGCCGCTCCCAGATGGCCGCCGGGTTCCTCCATCACCTGGCCGGCGACCGCGTCGAGGTCCGCTCCGCCGGTTCGATTCCGGGCGACCAGGTCAACCCGGCCGCCGTCGAGGCCATGGCCGAGGTCGGCGTCGACATCTCCGACCAGAAGCCGAAGGTGCTGACGACCGAGGCCGTCCAGGCGTCCGACTACGTCATCACCATGGGCTGCGGAGACGCCTGCCCGATCTTCCCCGGCAAGAAGTACCTCGACTGGGCGCTGGAGGACCCGGCCGGCCAGGGTGTCGAGGCCGTCCGTCCGATCCGTGACGAGATCAAGGTCCTGATCGAGGGCCTCATCGCCGAGATCGACGCGAAGCAGGAGGCGTGACCCACTTGACCGACTCGAATGCAGCGGCCGGGGGCGACGTCCGTGAGGTCATCGTCATAGGCTCCGGCCCCGCCGGATACACCGCCGCCCTTTACACCGCCCGAGCCCAGCTCAAGCCCCTGCTCTTCGGCAGTTCGATCTTCGTCGGCGGGTCCCTGACCACGACGACAGGGGTCGAGAACTTCCCCGGCTTCCCCACCGGCATCGAAGGCCCCGACCTCATGGACAACATGCGGGCCCAGGCCGAGCGCTTCGGCGCCGAGATGATCGACGACGACATCGTCTCCGTCGACCTGTCCGGCGACATCAAGGAAGTCACCGACAGCGAGGGCACTGTCCACCGCGCCAAGGCCGTGATCATCGCGACCGGCTCCGGTTACCGCAAGCTCGGCCTGCCGAACGAGGACGAGCTCTCGGGCCGCGGCGTCTCGTGGTGCGCCACCTGCGACGGCTTCTTCTTCCGCGACCGCGACATCGTCGTGGTCGGCGGCGGGGACACCGCCATGGAGGAGGCCACCTTCCTCACCCGCTTCGCCCGTTCCGTCACCGTCGTCCACCGGCGCTCGACCCTGCGCGCCTCCCAGGTCATGCAGAACCGCGCCTTCGCGGACGACAAGATCTCCTTCGCCTTCGACAGCGAGGTCGCCGAGATCAGGTCGGAGAACGGCATGCTCGCCGGCGTCGTCCTGCGCGACACCTTCACCGGCAGGACCCGCGACCTCGACGCCACCGGACTCTTCATCGCCATCGGCCACGACCCGCGCACCGAACTCTTCACCGGCCAGGTCGACCTCGACGACGAGGGCTACATCACGGTGGAGTCGCCCTCCACGCACACGAACCTGCCCGGCGTCTTCGCCGCCGGTGACGTCGTCGACCACACCTACCGCCAGGCCATCACGGCCGCGGGCTCCGGCTGCCAGGCCGCGCTCGACTCGGAGCGATACCTCGCCGCCCTTGCCGACAGGAGCAAGGCCGCCGCAAGCGTCGCTGTCACAGCCTGAGGTCACACCGAGGCCCAGGCTGTCGGCCCTCCCCATGAACACCAGTTCCTGCCCGCCACGTTGGCGGACCTGGCGGGCAGGAGCTGGCCCTCTGCTCTGGTCGGCATGGCGAGTCGCGCTCCGGCCGGTCCTCCGCTGCTCCACGGCCACGAGCACGCACAAGGAGCCGGCAACGGGACTCGTCGCCGGCTGATCTGCTCTCAGGGCAGCGGCCGAGGGGCCTTCAGCTGGATCCCGGCTCCTGGCAGGAGTGGACCGGGGCGCCGATGAGGATGTCGGCAGCGCTGGGAAAATCCGTCCTGCAGCGGGGGTTGACGGCGTACCTCATGCTGGCACCGGCACGGCGCCGGGTCAGGAATCGGGCGGCGTGAAGGATTTTCAGGTGATGTGAGACGGTCGACTGGTTGAGCCGCAGATGGTCGACGATCTCCCCCACGGGCACGGGCCCCGGCCGCCCGCTCAGGAACCGCATGATGCGAATGCGCGTGGGGTCGGCCAAGGCTCGGAACCAACGGGCGTACTCCTCGACGGTCTCCCGGTCGAGCGACGTTTCGGGCATGGGAATCCTTAGCGGACCACGAGGAGAACCGCCGCCGCGCCGGCCGCGGCACGCTGCGGCCGACCGTGCGATCAAGAGCTGTCGGCCGGTGCGCGCGCCGGGATCGGCACACGGCGAGCACGAGGATGCACAACGTGGCCAGGTGTCCGTGGCCCGAGCTTCGGCTCCGGCCACGGACACCTGGCCGTGACGACGTGGTCAGCAGCAGGTGCCGCCCGGCTCGCACTCCTGCGCGCCGGCGGTGCTGTCGACCGGCTTGTGGGCGCGGATGATCGCGGCGTGGAGGCCGTCGGCCGCCTCCTGGGTGAAGACCACCTCCGCGTCCTTCAGGCCGACCGCGTCGAGGAGTTCCTTGTACTCGGCGACCGAGAGAGCGCCGGCGATGCACTGGCTGTGCCCGCCGCGTTCCGCTCGCTCCTCGGGGCTGAGCCGGTCCTCGGCGACGACGTCGCTGATGCCGAGGCGACCGCCGGGGGTGAGGACGCGGGCCATCTCGGCGAAGACGGCGGGCTTGTTCAGCGACAGGTTGATCACACAGTTGGAGATGATCACGTCGACGGTGTCGGCGGGCAGCGGGATGGACTCGATCGTTCCCTTGAGGAGGACGACGTTGTCGATCTCGGCGTCGGCGACGTTGCGGGCGGCGAGGGCGAGCATCTCCTCCAGGAAGTCCAGGCCGAAGACGCGGCCGTCGGGGCCGACGCGCCGGGCGCTGAGGATGACGTCCAGGCCGCCGCCGGAGCCGAGGTCCAGGACCGTCTCGCCCTCGCGCAGTTCGGCGACGGCGCTCGGGTTGCCGCAGCCGAGGCTGGCGAGGAGGGCGGCGTCCGGGGCGGTGCCGGGGCCGATCTCGTCGTACGCGGCGGGGCCGAAGGTCCGCGGGTCCGGCGAGCAGCAGGCGCCGCTCGTCTCGGCTTCGGCGGCCTTGGCCCGGTAGTACTCCCGGACCTCGTCCTGCAGGCTGCCGGCGGTGGTGGTGTCGCTCATGAGGGGTGGTCCTTCTCGGTCAGGCGCCGGCGGGGGCGAGGCGGTGCACGGGGCGCGGGTAGGAGGGCTTGAACGACACCGGGGTGGTCGCCGAGGAGGTGACGGCGGTGGCCGGGTCGGCGGCCTCGACGGCCTCGGTGACGGCCGCGTCCAGGGCGTCGGGCTCGCAGGCGACCCGGGCGTTGACGACGGCCCGCCCGGCCGGCGCGTGCGCGTCGGCTGCGCGGTCGAGGGTGGGCTGCGCGCCGGACTCGGTCAGGCTGAGCTTGGCGAAGTCGCCGTCGGCCGTCTCCACGGTGATCTTGGCGTGGCCGATCACGGCGTCGTGCTCCGCGGCCCATACGGACAGCTCCTGAAGGACGGTTCGGGCCCACGCGGTCGCGTCGAAACCGTCCCCGGCGGCCGTGAGGTCGAGCTCCTGGTTCATCCAGGCGAGCTGGGCCTCGGCGGCCGCGTAGCGGTCGTAGTCGATGTCCAGGACGACGTCCTCGTTCGTCGCCGGCGCCTGCCACGCGTCGAGCAGCGTCTCCAGGTGGGCGCCCGTGGTGGCCGAGTAACCGACGACGGTCGCCTTCGGGTTGCTCGTACGGAGCGAGGCGAGGAGTTCCTCGGCCCGGTCCGGCTTGATGGTGTCCAGCTTGTTCACGGCGATGACGTCGGCCTCGGTGACCTGCTGGCGGAAGAGGTACGACAGATCCGACTCCGGCTCGCCCCGCTCGGCGGCACGGGCGAACGCCAGGTGCCGCAGCGGGTCGACCACGGTGGTCAGCGGGGCGACGACCATGTCGTCGCCGTAGTACTGGCGCAGCGGTCGTACGACGGTGGCCTGGAGGTCGGTGCAGCTGCCGACGGCCTCGGCGATCACGGTGTCGACGCTGTCGGAGGCGACCAGAGCGACGATGGCCTCGACGAGGTCCTCGAACTTGCAGCAGAAACAGCCGCCGGTGACTTCGGCGACGCTGTCGAGCTTGCTGCGCACCAGCTTGGTGTCGACCAGTTCGACGCCCTGGTCGTTGGTGATGACGGCGACCCTGCGGCCCTGCTCCTGGAGCGCGAGCGCGGCGGCGGTCATGGTCGTGGTCTTGCCCGCCCCGAGGAATCCGGTCAGGGGGATGAAGGTGATCATGTGGTCCTTCTCGTCCTTGTCGTGGAGCCGGGCGGGGTCAGCCGCAGCAGCTGTCGCCGGAGCCGCCCAGGAGGGGCAGGTTCGCGGGCTGGGCCGGGGCGGGGGACGCGGCGCCGAACGCGACGCGCCTGCTGTCGCCGAAGGCGTCGAGCCAGGCGCTCGCCTGCGGCCGCAGCGCCGGGTCGGAGAGCAGCATCGACGTACGGACTTCGCGCGGGGTGCAGCCGCGCAGGGCCTTCGCCTGGTGGGCTCCGGCTCCGAACTCGACGGTGCGAAGCCCCTCCGCGTAGGCGTCGCGTACGGGCGCGTCCAGGACGAGGGCGAAGTAGATGCCGCTGCGCTCGCCGATCGCGGCGTAGTCGAACCCGGCCCACTTCGGGAAGAGGCGGTGGTTCTTGCGGATGGTGACGCAGGTGGCGACCAGCCCGCCGTCCTTGTAGCCGAGGTAGGCGCGGACGTCCGCGCCCTCGTCGATGAGCGCGGAGAGGATGCCGACGATGTGCTCGGGCTCCTCGCCGGCCCCGTTCTTCTCCCGGTTGAGACAGGTGAGTTCGGCGATGCGGTCGACGTAGGGGCGGATGTCGGTGCCGTCGACGCGCTCGATCGTCACGCCGGCGGCCTCGGCGCGGCGGACGTCGCCCTTGATGCGCTGACGCTTCTTCAGCGGCAGGGCGGCGAGGTGTCCTTCCCAGTTCGGCGCGTCGAGGCTCATGAAGTCCTCGTAGCCCCAGAAGGTGGTGGACGCGCCGGCGGCGTCGAGCGCGTCGACGAGGGCGTCGTTGCCGCGCCGGCTGGGGATCCAGGGGGCGACGATGCAGCGGATGCCCGCCTCGAACGCGGCGGGCACGAGCTTGTCGACGATGGACCCCATCAGGGTGGGGGTCCAGAAGTTGTAGGCGACCTCGGTGCGGTAGCCCAGCGGGGAGCCGAGCAGGAGCGTCGGGAAGAAGGGCTCGGTCCCCAGAGCGTCGACCTCGGCGCTGCGCGCGGCGTCGGTCTCCGCGCCGCAGCACACCTCTTCGCCGGAGGGCGCCTGCCATCCGAGGTAGGTGCGCGGCTCGTGGTCGACGACCGGCGGGGTCGTGAGGATGTGGCCGGGGAGGAGGGCGAGCTCGCCGCGGGCGCGGTGGGCGAGGGTGTGCCAGGGCTGGACGTCGGGGAGTACCTTCTCCGTGGCGCGGAGCCAGGTGGGTCCGAGGTACGGCCACGAGTCGGTGAGACCGGCGAGCTCGCCGGTCCAGTCCATGTCCGGGAGGGCCTGGCCGGTGGAGATGACGACGCGGGGTGATCCACCCATGTCAGTGTCCTTTTCTTGTGAGCGGGTGGGTCAGCACTTCACGCAGCAGCGGATCTTGCCCGCGTCCTCGGCGTCGGTGCGGCGCTCCTGCCAGAGCTCCTCGACGCGCTTGTCGGGGTGGGTCCACTCCACCCAGAAGCCGCGGTCGACGGTGGCGATGTCCTCCATCCAGGGCGAGGAGAGCAGCGGGGAGCCCTTGAACAGCAGCAGTCGGGTCTGCAGGGCCGTGGGGTCGGTGACGCGGGCGAGGCCCGTCTCGACCAGCCAGTCCTCGAAGCCGAGGAGCTCCTCGTACTCGATCCACGGGGTGAACGGGATGAACGTCGGGTAGAGCTCGAAGCCGATCCGCTCGGCCTCGTCGACCGCCTCGCGCATGTGGTCGACATCGATGTGCTTGTCGAAGATGCGCAGGATGCGGTTGGAGGGGAACTCGAGTGCGCAGGTGACGCGGCGCAGCCCGAGCGAGACGAGCTTCTCCAGTTCCTTGGTGTAGTCGAGGACGTGGTCGACCCGGGTGGTGAACTCGAACGTGATGGGGCCGATGGCCTCGACGAGTCGCTCGACCACACCGATGCCGATGGTGCGGGAGTTGAAGAACTCGGCGTCGATGAAGCAGAAGTGCCGGACGCCCTCCTCCGCCAGCTGCAGTGCGTCGGCCAGGACGCTGTCGGCGTCGTAGGCGGCGACACCGCCGTCGTACGCGCCGTAGACGGAGCAGTAGGTGCACTTGTGGTGGCAGCCGCGGGACGCCTCGATGTTGCCCATCAGGCCGAACGGCGAGTGGTGCGCCGGGTAGTGCACGAGGGAGGGAAAGAGGTCCCGGGCGGGCTTGGTGACCGAGATGCGCCGGCGCGGGGGCTTGGGCCGCATGCCCGTGCGGGTCATCAGGGCGGGCACCGCGTCGAGGGCGATGGTGCCGGCGGCGAGCCGGGCCAGCTCCTCGCTGATGAGTTCGGGCTCCTCCATGATGATGCCGTCGGCGACCTCGAGGAACTCCCGGTGGTTCATCTGCGCGTACTGGCCGAAGGTCACGACCGTGGTGCCGTACGCCTCCGAGACCCTGCGCGCCAGGGCGATTCCCCGCTCAAGACCCTCGAACTGCTGGACCGAGACGAGTGTGAGGTCGAAGGGGCCTTCCGGAATGGCGTCGGGAAGCAGGTGCGCGTCCCAGCCGACGACGTCGGCGCCGTGCTGCTGTAGAGCGGCGGCCGCACACGCGGACGTCAAGGGCTGGAGCTCCGCTTCGAACGCGGAGGCAACCAGAACACGGGGACTACTCACACTTCCCCCCAGGGAGTGATCAAGGAGCGTGACGGATCGAGTTGGGGCCGGGTCAGAGCCCAGGTCGGTAACGACGCTGTCGACCGACGGCCGGAACCCTGCCAGCGTTGAGCGATGTATGTCAATAGATCGATGAATGACTGAAAGACCGTCTCCCCGACCCCCCGTTGCCCCAGAGCACCGCTGCCCCGATTCGCCCTCGTCTGTAGCTGGTTGCGAAGAGAGGTCACGCGCTTGAATCCGTTTGTTCACACAGCTTGAAGCTGCGTGGAGCAAGGGTGTCGACCAGCGACCCACACGCCTTCGGAATTCGTGGCCGACCTCCGGCAGCTCACCCGCCGCCCCGGCGTGTGACTCAAATTCAATCGCCGATCATCGATGATTTCGCCCATCAAGATCTCGCCAGGGCGACTCCGAGGCGGTAGCGTTCGCCCACGGCATCGCGGTCCGCACCCGGGGTCAGCGGGTGAACCGGTACCGGTGCCTCGATGCTTCAGGCCCTGTCAATGGGGAGTGGGCCGCGCACCATCGTTCAGGGCACAAGCGCCCTACGGCAGCCCAACGGTCCTGAGCGAGTTCAACGGAGAACGCGGTAGGGATCGCGAGGACATCCCGCTGCGTGTCACCGGCAGCCCTCACCCGCACCCTCGGTGTCCACCACGCCGCGCTCGCGAAACGCCTGCAGGCTCGCCAGGTGTCCGCGCGCCTCGTCCACGCGGCGGGGTTGCCATCGGCGGTCACGGCTGCGCCCCTCCTACGTCCCGATCCCAGACCTGCTTGCCACATGGGGCCCTGGCCGCGGCGATCCGTCGACGGCTCTCCCCGACTTCCACCCCTTCCTCACCGCAAAGGCACCGCCATGTCTTTCATGTCCACCGAAATCCGCAGTAGAGCATCGCGTCTCACCGGACGGCGTGTCCGCCAGAGCGCCTCTGCCGCCTCCGCCGCTCTCCTCCTCTCCGCCGCCCTGACCGGCTGCGCCGGCTCCGCGAAGGCCGACTCGGACGCCATCCAGGCCAGCGGCTCCACCACCGTCGCCCCGGTCGCCTCCGACGCCGCCGAGGCACTGAAGGCCAAGGGCCTGAACATCACCGTCGCCACTCAGGGCGGCTCCGCCGGCGGCATCTCCCAGCTCGGGACCGGCCAGATCAACATCGCCCTCAGCTCCAAGCCCTTGTCCGACAAGGACCACAAGGCCTACCCCGACACGGACTTCGTCACCACGCAGATCGGCGCGGACGCCGTCGGCGTCATCATCACCAGGGAAGTGGCCGACGGCGGGGTCAAGGGCCTGTCCAAGGCGCAGGTGGCGGGCCTGTTCGAGGGGAAGATCACCAACTGGAAGGAGGTCGGCGGCCCCGACCTCCAGGTCTTCGTGTACGACAAGGAGCCCGGCCGCGGCACCCGTGAGGTGCTCGACAAGTTCATCTACGGCAAGGACGAGCCGCCGGCCCCGCCCAAGTCCGCGAACTACGCGATCGTCGGCGGCAACCTGGAGACCCGCAACAAGCTGAAGTCCACCCGCGGTTCCGTGGCCCCGCTGTCGACCGGCTTCATCGACGGTCACCCCGAACTGGTCGCCGTGCCTCTGGAGGGCGTCGCCCCCACCCTGGCGAACGTGGCGTCCGGCAAGTACCCGATGACCCGTCCGCTGTACATGATCACCAACGGCAAGCCGAAGGGGACCGTCAAGCAGTACATCGACTACATCCTCTCGCCCGAGGGCCAGAAGCTGCTGCCCAAGCACGGCTACCTCACGCGCGAGCAGATGGGCCTCTGACCATGGGCCTCACTCTGGAGCGCCCCGCCCAGGCGCCCGGACCCACCCTGTCGCGGCCCTCCTCCGGGAGCGGCCGCGGCAGCCGGGCGAGATGGGTCTGGGGTTGGGCGTACAGCGGCATCCTGTCCGTGCTGCTCACCCTCACGGTCCTGCTCGGCTACCTGGTCACGGGCATCGCGAGCGGTACCGTCGACTGGGCGGCCCTGTTCACCTCGTCCACCTGGAATCCAGGGACCCTCGCCTTCGGCGGCCTGGCCATGATCTACGGCTCGGCGGCCGTATGCGTCCTGGCACTGGTGCTCGCCGTGCCGACCGGCTGGGCGGCGGCCGTCGCCCTGTCCGAGTACCTGCCGCCCCGTCTCGCCAAGCCGCTGCGCCTGAGCATCGAACTCCTGGCAGCGGTTCCCTCCATCGTCTACGGCCTGATCGGCATCATGGTGATCCGGCCGTTCGTGGCGGACCTCGGCGACGTACCGGGCGGCGACAGCCTCCTGGCCGCCGGCATCGTCCTCGCCGTGATGATCATGCCGACGATCGTGGCGGTCAGCGTGGACGCACTGGCCGCCGTACCCGGCCGGTACCGGGAGGCGGCGTACTCCCTCGGCCTGACCCGCCGCGAGGTCGTCCGATCCGCCGTCCTGCCCCAGGCCCGGTCGGGCATGCGCGCCGGCGTCCTCCTCGGCCTGGCCCGGGCACTGGGTGAGGCCATCGCGGTCTTCATGGTCATCGGCCGCGCCGACGGACGGCTGCCGGAATCGCTGGGGGACATCTTCTCCTCCCTCGTACGCCCCGGTCAGACGCTCACCACCAAGCTGGCAGGCCCCGAGCCGATGCTGGCAGGCACCTCCGGCCCGTACTTCGCGGCACTGTGCGGACTGGGCGTCATCCTGCTGGCCCTGGTCGCCGTCGCCACCGTATGGGGCACCCGCGGCTCCACGGGACGGACCACGCGCGCCCCGCGTGCCCGTCGGTCCTCCGCGTGGCTGCGCACTCCGAAGGACCGGGTCACCACCGTCATCCGTATCGGGGCCCTGCTGCTGCCGGGGGCCCTGCTCGTCGGCATGCTCGGCATCCTGCTGTCCCGCGGCGGCGCGGCACTCAATCCGGTCTTCTGGTTCTCACCTTCCGAGGGCGCGGCAGGTGGCGGCATACGCGACCAGATCCTCGGTACGCTCCTGCTCCTCGCGACGACGGCGCTGATCGCACTTCCGCTCGGCTACGGAGCGGGCATCGTGATCGGTACGCGTGCCTCCGCGAAGACCGCCCGCGTCCTGGAGACCCTGACCGTGGCGATCGGCGGGACGCCGACCATCCTGCTGGGCCTCGCGGGGTACGTCCTCTTCTGCACGGCCATGGGCTGGGGCCGTTCCTGGCTGGCCGGCGCCGTGGTCCTGGTGCCCGTGGTGGTGCCGGTGGTCGCCCTCACCACCGCGGGCCGGATCCGGAGCATGCCGGCGGAGATCACCGAGGCCGCGTTCGCCCTGGGCCTCACCAGCTCCCAGTACGTCCGCTCCGTGGTCATCCCCTACACCTGGCCGGCCACGCTCACCGGCCTGCTGCTCGGCCTGGCCCGCGCGGCGGGCGAGACGGCCCCCTTGATCTTCACCGCCACGGTGTTCTTCGGGGCGCCCGCCCTCCCGACCGGCGTCGTCAACGCTCCGGTCCAGGCCCTGCCCACACACATCTTCACCCTGTCGCAGGACTCGGGCGCCCCCGAGGCGATCGCCCAGGCATGGGGCAGCGCCCTCGTCCTGGTCCTGATCACCGCGGGCCTGCTCAGCCTGGCGGTCCTCCTGCGCAACCGCTTCGAAGGAGCACGACGATGGACGACGTGACAACGGGTGCCACGACCACGGACAAGAGGGTCGACGGGACCGTCATCGCGGTCCGCGACCTGCAGATCCTCGACGGCACCAAGCGCCTGGTCGGACCAGTGACGTTCGAGCTGGCCGCCGGATCCACCACCGGCCTGTGCGGCCCGTCGGGCGCCGGCAAGTCCACCGTGCTCCGCGCTCTGGTCGACCTGCTGCCGCACGGGCTCCGCCGTCAGGGCGAGGTGGAGGTCCTCGGGCGTCCGGTCCGTCACGGCAAGGGGGACGCCGATCTGCGCAGCACAGTCGTCCTGGTGCCGCAGACCCCCGTGGTCTTCGGCGGCAGCATCCTGGACAACGCCCTGTTCGGCCTCCGTCACCTGGTGAGGGCGTCCCGCACGGAGATGCACGACCGCGTCGAGCAGGCGCTGCGCGAGGCGGGCCTGTGGAGCGAGGTCTCCGACCGGCTGGACACGCCGGCCCAGACGCTGTCCAACGGGCAGCGCCAACGGCTCTGTCTGGCCCGGGCCTTGGCCCTCGAACCGGCGGCCCTCCTCCTCGACGAGCCGACGAGCGCCCTGGACGAGCGGAGCCGCGACACGGTCGAGGAGTCCGTGGCGGCTCTGCGGGGCAACCGGACGGCCCTGCTCGTCTCGCACGACCCCGCACAGGTGGAACGGCTCTGCGACCGGACGGTCCGCATCGACCTGGCGAACACCTGCGAGCCTTCCGCAACGGCCGTCTGAGGGCTTGTACGCCCCGCCGCGTCAGATGGAACCTGGGCCCGCCGTAGCGACGCAACCGCGGCGGCGGGCACAGAAACATGATCAGGATGTCGGCGGCTGCACCGGCCGGCCCGTACGGAATGTGGGGATCAGACCAGGGGTTCGCTGTGGTCCGGCCGCCGACAGGCGGGGCGGGCGCCCGGGGCACCGATGGGAAGGTGGATGTGCCGAGCGCTCACGGGCGCCTGGGGCGTCGCTGGGCGAGTGGGGCTGCCGACTGGAAAGCCTCGTCACATGTCGCTACCGGCGGACGCGGGGCATGCCCAGGCCGATCCAGGAGATGATCTCGCGCTGGATCTCGTTGTTGCCGCCGCCGAAGGTGAAGATGACGGCGGAGCGGTAGCCGCGTTCCAGTTCGCCGTGGAGGACCGCGCCCGCCGAGCCCTCCTTGAGGGCCCCCGCCGCGCCGACGACCTCCATGAGGGCCGCGTAGGCGTCGCGGCGGGCCTCGGAGCCGTAGACCTTCACGGCGGAGGCGTCCTGGGGGGTGAGGGTGCCGTTCTGGACGGCGTTCACCATCTGCCAGTTGAGGAGCTTCATCGCGTCGAGCCGGGCGTGGGTGCGGGCCAGGGTGCGGCGGACCCAGGGCAGGTCGATGACGCGCCGGCCGTCGGTGAGGGGGGTGCCGGCGGCCCAGTGCTGGACGTCGTGGAGCGCGCGGATCGCCATCGTGCCGTGGGCGGCGAGGGTGACGCGCTCGTGGTTGAGCTGGTTGGTGATGAGGCGCCAGCCCTTGTTCTCGTCGCCGACCCGGCGGGACGCGGGGACCTTGATGTTGTCGTAGTAGCTGGCCGTGGTGTCGTGCGAGGCGAGGGTGTTGATGATCGTGCAGGAGTAGCCGGGGTCGCTCGTCGGGACGAGCAGCATGGTGATGCCCTTGTGCGGTGGCGCGTCCGGGTCGGTGCGCACCGCGAGCCAGACCCAGTCGGCGGTGTCGCCGTTCGTGGTCCAGATCTTCTGCCCGTTCACCGTGTACGTACCGGTGGTCTCGTCCCCCTCACGGACCGCGCGGGTCTTCAGGGCGGCGAGGTCGGTGCCCGCGTCGGGCTCGCTGTAGCCGATGGCGAAGTCGATCTCGCCGGAGAGGATCCGCGGCAGGAAGTACGCCTTCTGTTCGTCGGTGCCGAAGCGCATGATCGTCGGTCCGACGGTGTTCAGCGCCATCAGCGGCAGGGGCACGCCCGCCTGCGCGGCCTCGTCGAAGAAGATGAACTGCTCCATCGGGGTCAGCCCCCGCCCGCCGCACTCGGTCGGCCAGCCGACCCCGAGCCAGCCGTCGGTGCCGAGCCGGCGCACGGTCTCCCGGTAGAAGCGCTTCTGCGCCACCGGGTCCGCGTAGCGGGTGTGGACGTCCTCGGGGACCAGCTCGGCGAAGTACGCACGCAGCTCGGCGCGCAGGCTGTTCTGAGCGGGCGTGTATTCGAGGTGCATGGGGCGGGCCTCCCGTGGCGGCTGTCCTGCGGCGGCGGTCCTGCGGGGTCCTCGGCGTCACCCGGGCGGTGCGACGCGCGACGGCGGCCACGGTAGAACGTGTTCCACAAATGCGGAAGCCTCGGAACGGCTCCGGACGGCCCTCGGCCCCGGTTCGCAGCTGCCGAACCGGGACCGAGGGGGCTGTCGAGGGGTACTGCGGGTCAAGGCCGGAGCGGCCTACGGCAGCAGCTCGTCCATGGAGGCGCGACCCTTCTCCGCCATACGGCGTTCCGCCCAGGCGAGGGTCTTCGGAGTCACGTCACGGCCGGAGGCGAGGACCAGGTCCTCGGCCGTGAAATCGCCCTCCGACCCGGAATGCAACAGCCGGTCGGGCGTCGGGAAGTCCCCCAGGGACGTCTTGTCGGGCTCAGCGTTCATGCCGCCTCCTACGTGTTCGTCCGGCACTCGCCATTCTCGTGTCCGGTCACCGCGTCCGCATCCGGGAGCGGCGGAGACCGGCGCCTCCCGGCCTCCGCGCCGCCTCCCGGCCTCGCTCCCTCCCGGCCTCCGCCCTCCGGCTTCCGCGCTTCCCCGTGCGGCCGCCGTCCGTCACCTCACCCCCCGCACCCGGCATGTCACCCTCGGCGGCCCCTCGCGGAGGCCCGGGAGCGTCTGGCGGCCGGCCGAGCGGACGGGGACGTGTGGGGCACGGGCGCCCGGAAGGAAGCTCGAACAGTTGACCTACGATGCGGCTGGTGAACCCCCGCCCTCGTGCCCGGATCCTGCCCGTCGTCCGCGTCCTCGCCCTCGTCGTGTTCGGGTGGTACGCCACCCGGTCCGTCCGTCCTCCTGACTGCGAGGTCACCTTCTCCGCGTTCACCGGCAGTGACGGACAGCCCCTCCCCGAGAACGGCGAGCCGGTGACCTGGGACGAGTTGAGCGAACGCGCCTACCAGGACCTGGTCGCCTCCGGACGCTGCGAGCCGCCCTCGGCCCGCTGGCGCCACTGGATCGGCTGACCGCGTCCGGGCGACGCCCGGAGGCGGCCAGGAGGCCGGGGTTTCCCGCGGGTTCCGGACGCGGTCAGGAGGCCGGGGCCGCCCCGGGGTTCCTGACGAGCTCCGCGGCCGTACGCGCCGCGAGCCCCGTCCCCTCCTCGTAGCGGCGGGTGTACGCCTCCGCGGGGAGCGCCGCGCGGAGGGTCTCCTCGGCTCGCCCTCTGATCAGCGCCTCCGTCTCGGGGGTGAAGGGCCGGAAGCCGCCGTCCGTGCCGGAGCCGGCGTGGGCGTCGTACGCGCCGAGGAGCCGCGCCCCGGTATCGGCGTCGCCCGGCGCGCCCCGCCCGCCGAGCGCCCACGCGGCGGTCGCGAACTGGGTGACGAGCAGGTACGGGGCGACCAGGTGGGCGAGCGTCTCCACCTCGGCGACGGCGTGCGCCAGCCGTTCCACGGCCCGGTCGTAGGCGCCGTCGAGGCAGTCGAGCCAGGCCCACGCCCCTCCGGCGAGCCCCCAGAAGAGGCCCGGGGTCACGTCTCCGAACTCGCTCTCCAGGCGGGTGAGCTGAGCCCGGGCGAGACCGGTGCGCCCGGTGTGGCCGTAGTGCTGGGTGAGCAGCAGCCGTGCGGAGCCGGCGACCTCGGCGCCCCACTCTCCCGCCGCGTCGGCGGCTTCGGCCAGGAGCCGTTCGTCCGCCGGGTCCCCGTCCGGGTGGAGCCGGAGCCGTACGGCCGCGAGGCGCGCGGTGTAGAGGGGCACCTGGGAGCGCGCGCCGACGCGGGCGGCGGCGTCCGCGGCCCGCTCGAAGTCGTCGGCGGCCTCGACGAGCCGGCCCGCGCGGTCGTAGGCCTCGCCCCGGGCGGCGAGCGATTCGGCGATGCCCCAGGAGTCCCCTGCGGTCTCGAAGAGGGCGAGTGCCTCGGCCGCGTCGCGGGGTCCGAGGACGACGAGCTTGGCCCGTACGAGGAGGGCGAAGCCCAGGTCCCAGCCGGGGGCGTGGTCGCGGCAGGCGTCGACGATCGCCGTCACGGTCTCGTCGAGGCCGGTGAACTCTCCGGTCATGAGGCGGGCGAAGTACCACATCATCGCCGGCTGGCGGCAGGTCTGCGGAAGGCCGGGGCGGTACGCGGAGACCAGCGCGGCGAGCCTGGCGCGGGTGTCGGGGTGCTCGAACGAGGTGGCGCCGCGGCCGCCCTGGGTCGCGAGCACATAGAGCCGCCCGCCGCGCCGGGCCTCGGCGAGCCGCTCGCCGTGCCACGGCGGCGGGACGTCCGTGCACCGGCCGTCGAGCGGCCCGGCCGGGCGGACGGGCTCCTGGAACGGGTCGGGGCCGAGCCGGCCGGCCTCCACGGCCCAGGTGCGGGCGTCGACCTGGTGGTGGCGCAGTTGCCAGAACCAGCCGAGGGAGTGGACGAGGCAGAGCACCTCCTGCTCCTCGCCGAGAGCGACGGCCGTCCGCAGGGCCCCGCGCAGGTTGTCGTGCTCGCGCTCCAGGAGGGCGATGGCGGCGACCTGTCCGGAGCCGCGGAGTTCGGGGTCGGTGGTACGGGCGAGTTCCCGGTAGTACGTGAGATGGCGCCGCTCGGTCGCGGCCCGCTCCCCGGACTCGTCGAGCCGCTCCCCCGCGTACTCCGCCACCGTCTCGAGCAGCCGGAACCGCATCCCCTCGCCGTCCCGGCCGGGGCCCGCCACCACCAGCGACTTGTCGACCAGGGCGCCCAGCAGGTCCAGCACGTCCGGGGTCCCGCCGTCCGCGCACACCGCCTCCGCGGCCGCCAGATCCGCACCCCCCGTGAACACCGCGAGCCGCCGCAGCACCGCCCGCTCCGACTCCTCAAGGAGGTCCCACGACCAGTCGACCACCGCCCGCAACGTCTGCTGCCGCGGCAGCACCGTCCGCGCCCCCGACGTCAGCAACCGGAACCGGTCGTCCAGCCGCTCCGCGATCTGACGCACCGACAGCAACCGCAACCGCGCCGCCGCCAGCTCGATCGCCAACGGCAGACCGTCGAGACGGCGGCACACCTCCTCCGCCGCCCCCGGGTCCTCCGCCACCGCGAACCCCGGACGCGCCGCCGCACCCCGCTCCCCGAGCAGCCGCAGCGCCATACCCCTCGGCAGCGGACCCAACGGCCGCACCATCTCCCCCGGCACCCCCAACGGCTCCCGGCTCGTCGCGAGCACGGTGACGCCGGGGCAGCGGGTGAGCAGCACGTGCGCGAGCTCCGCCGCCGCGGCGACCAGGTGCTCGCAGTTGTCGAGGACGAGCAGCATCCGCCGCCCGGCGCAGTGTTCGACGAGCTCGGCGAAGGGGTCCTCGGGGTCCGTCGCGGCGACCGCCGCGCGGTGCCAGACATGCGTCTCGCGCGCGCCCACCGCGCTCAGGACGGCCGCGACGACCGTGGACTCCTCGCGTACGGAGGCGAGTTCGGCGAGGTGGACCGGGCCGTCCTTGTACGACTCGGCCGCCTCCAGGGCGAGCCGTGTCTTGCCGACGCCACCCGGCCCGGTGAGGGTGACGAGCCGCCGGGCGCCCCACTCGGCGGCGAGCGCGCCCAGGTCGTCGTCCCGGCCGATGAACGAGGTCAGCCGGGCGGGAGGACGGCCCGCCCGCTCCCTCCCCTCCGGCGCGTCCGGCGAAGGAGCGGCGGAGGCACGCACGGCCGACGAGGACGCGGACGCGGGCGCCGTGTCCGTCAGGAGTTCGGCGTGCAGCGCGCGCAGTTCGGGTCCCGGGTCCGTGCCCAGCCGCTCCGCGAGGCCCGCGCGGACCTCCTCGTACACGGTCAGCGCCTCGGCGGGCCGCCCGGCCGCCCGCAGGGCACGCATCCGCAGGGCCTGCAGGGGTTCGTCGAGCGGCTCTCCGGCCGCCAGGGCTGCGAGCGGTGCCAGGACCTCCGTGGCCCGTCCCAGGGCCAGGCCGGCGGCGAGCCGGTCGCGTCGCGCCTGTGTGTGCCGTTGTTCGACCCGTACGACCAGGGGGTCGGTGTCCCGGCCGGGCAGATCCGCGAGGGCGGGCCCCCGCCAGAGCCCGAGGGCCTCGTCGAGGAGGGCGGCGGCCCGGGCCGGGGCCCCCGCGCCGAGCGCGGCGGAGCCTTCGGCGGCGAGCCGTTCGAAGCGGTGGAGGTCGACGGCGTCCGGGGCCGCGGCCAGCCGGTAGCCGCCACCGGGCGCGGAGACGACGGCCTCCCGGCCCACGGCCCGGCGCAGACGCCCCACGAGGGCCTGGAGCGCCGCCGTACGGTCCTGGTCCGGGTCCTCGGCCCGGTCGGCGTCGCCCCACACCTGTGCGATCAGAGCGCGCGTGCCCACCGCCCGCCCGCCGGCCGCCGCGAGGGCGGTGAGCAGGGCGCGGAGCCTGGCACCGCCCAGGACGGCCTCCGTCCCGTCGTCGGTACGGAAGGCCTGGCACGGACCGAGAACACGGTAGGGCGGCTGCACCGGCCCATTCTGCCCCGCCGCGCGCCGGGGCCCGCCGGCATTTTCGCGCGGCGCCGCCCGACCGGCCCGCCGGGGCGAACTCGCGCCACGCCGTGTCATCGCCATGGCGTCGAAGGGGCGCTGGTTCGACAATGGGGAGGATGACCGATGAAGACCGGCGTACGCGCAATGGCGAGATCGGGCCCGCCGAGTGGCTCGCCATGAACCGGACCGGCAGCTTCGACTGGGATCTCGACACGCGCACCATCGATGTCGACGCGTCCGGGCTGCTGGTCTTCGGGGTGGCTCCGGACGCCTTCGACGGCCGCCCGGTGTCGCTGATCGCCCGCCTCGACCCCGTGGAGCGGACCAGGCTGGAGGCCGTCGTACGGGAGGCGGTCACCAGCGGCGAGCTGTCGTACGCCGCGCACTTCCCCATCCCGCAGGCCGACGGACCACCCCACTGGACGCATGTGCAGGCGCGGATCCTGCGCTCGCCCGACGGGCGGGCGCGGCGGATCGTCGGGGTCGTGCGGGACACGACCGCCGAGGTCACGCGCTTCGCGTTCGTCCAGGAGCTGGAGAAGCGGCGCGAGGTCCAGACGAACATCGTCGAGCGGACGACGGCCGCGCTCTCGCGCGCGGTGACCGTGGACGACGTGACGGCCGCCCTGACCGGCCCCGGCGGGCTCGCCCGGCTCGGCGCGGACGGGCTGGCCCTCGGCCTCGTCGAGAACGGCTCGCTCAACATCATCGCGCTCAGCGGCGAAACCCTCGACGCGCTCGACGACTTCCGGGTCCGGCGGCTCGACCGGGGCATGCCGCTCGCCGAGGCGGTGCTCAGCGGGCGGCCCCGGTTCGTCTCCTCGTTCCCTTCGCTCGGGCGGGACTTCCCCGAGCTGGCCCCCTACCTGGCACGGCTGGACTTCCGGGCGGCCTGCTATCTGCCGCTGGTGGCCCAGGCGCGGTCGCTCGGCGGGATGGCCCTGTTCTACCGGGGCCGTACCTCGTTCAACGCCGACGAGCGCAACCTGGCCCTCGGCCTCGCGGCGATCGTCGCGCAGTCCCTCCAGCGGGCGATCCTCTTCGACGAGGAGCGGGAGCTCGCGACCGGGCTCCAGGCGACGATGCTGCCGCGCCGGATCCCGCGGATCACCGGCGGCGAGATCGCCGTGCGGTACCACGCGGCCTGGAGCGGACGGCAGGTCGGCGGCGACTGGTACGACGTGATCCCGCTGCCCCGCGGGCGGGTCGGGATCGTCGTGGGCGACGTCCAGGGACACGACACCCACGCCGCCGCCATCATGGGGCAGCTGCGCATCGCCCTGCGCGCGTACGCCGGTGAGGGCCACGCCCCTTCGACGGTGCTGGCCCGCGCCTCCCGGTTTCTGGCCGAGCTGGACACCAACCGCTTCGCCACCTGCACGTACGCCCAGGTGGACCTGGGCAGCGGCACGCTGCGGGCGGTACGGGCCGGGCATCTGGGGCCGCTGATCCGGCACACCGACGGCCGGGTCGGGCAGCCCAAGCTGCGGGGCGGGCTGCCGCTGGGGCTCGCGACCGTGTTCGGCGACGAGGAGTTCCCGGAGACGCGGCTCGACCTCGTCCCCGGGGAGACCCTGGTGCTGTGCACGGACGGGCTCGTCGAGCAGCCCGGGTCGGACATCGAGACCGGTCTCGCGGCGCTGTCGGAGGCGATCAGCAGCGGCCCGCCGCAGGCGGAGGCGCTCGCCGACCACCTCTCCGAGCGGCTGTGGGAGCGCTGGGGCTCGGGCGACGACGTGGCCCTCCTGGTGCTGCGGCGCAGCCCGGACCCGGGCACGCCCCGCGCGCCGCGCATCCACCAGTACATCCACCAGGCCGATCCGCAGGGCCTGTCGGACGCGCGCGCGGCCGTGGGGCAGGCGCTGCGCGACTGGGGCATGGGGGAACTGGCCGACGACGCCGAGCTGTTGACGGGCGAGCTGCTCGTCAACGTCCTGCTGCACACCGAGGGCGGTGCGGTGCTGACCCTGGAGGTGCTGCCCGAACCGGTGCGGCGGGTACGGCTGTCGGTGCAGGACCGGTCGAGCGCCTGGCCCCGGCGGCGTACCCCCGGCGAGGCCGCGACCTCGGGGCGCGGACTGATGCTGCTCGACGCGCTGGCGTCGCGGTGGGGTGTCGAGCCGCGCGGCGAGGGCAAGGCCGTGTGGTGCGAGATCGGTCCGGTGGAGGTGCCGGCGGACGCCGTGAACGGCGCCTGAGGAAGGCCGGGGAAGCACCCGGAGGGCCCGAGGAGGGCCTGAGGAGGGCCTGAGGAGGGCCTGAAGTACGGGCCCGGCCCGAGAGAGCGAGGAGCGACGTCATGGATCCTGTGGCCGCCCTGAACCGGATCGCGTTCCTCCTTGAGCGCGCCCAGGCCCCGGGATACCGGGCACGGGCCTTCCGTACGGCCGCCGCGGCGGTCGCCGCCCTGCCGGAGGGCGAGGCGGCCGAGCGGGCGGCGGCGGGCACCCTGGAGTCCCTGAAGGGCCTCGGGCCGAAGACGGCGGCCGTGGTGCGCGAGGCAGTGGACGGGCGGGTCCCGGAGTATCTGGCGCGGCTCGAGGCGGAGCTCGAGGAGTCCCTGCGGACCGCCGGACCGACGGGCGGGGGCGAGGCGTTGCGGGCGGCGCTGCGCGGCGACTGCCATCTCCACTCGGACTGGTCCGACGGCGGCGCCACGATCGAGGACATGGGCCGTGCGGCGGCGGCTCTCGGCCACGAGTGGGCCGTGCTCACCGACCACTCGCCCCGGCTCACGGTGGCGCGGGGCCTGTCGGCCGAGCGGCTCCTGGAACAACTGGACGTGGTGGCGCGGCTGAACGAGGAGTGGGCGCCGTTCCGCCTGCTCACCGGGATCGAGTGCGACATCCTGGAGGACGGTTCGCTCGACCAGGAACCCGAGCTGCTCGACCGCCTCGACCTGGTGGTCGGTTCGGCCCACTCCAAGCTCCGCATGGACGGGAAGGCGATGACCCGCCGGCTCGAACGGGCCGTGCGCAACCCGCTGATGGACGTGCTCGGGCACTGCACGGGCCGTCTCGTGGCGGGCGGACGGCTGCGGCCGGAGTCGGAGTTCGACGCGGAACGGGTCTTCGCCGCCTGCACCGAGTCCGGGACGGCGGTCGAGATCAACAGCCGCCCGGAACGACTCGATCCGCCGCGGCGGCTGCTGCGGCTCGCGGTGGCGGCGGGCACGTACTTCGCGGTGGACACGGACGCGCACGCGCCGGGCCAGCTGGCGTGGCAGATCCTCGGCTGCGCGCGGGCGGAGGAGTGCGGAGTGCCGGAGGACCGGGTGATCAACACGTGGCCGGCGGAACGGTTGACGGAGTGGACGCGGGCCTGAGGGCTGACCAGCGCGAGCCGACCGTCCCCGGCGGTCCTGCGGTCGCGGGTGAGCCGGTGGACGGGCGGTCAGGCGCGCTGCCAGACCGTCGTCGCGTTGCAGAACTCGCGGATGCCGTGCCCGGAGAGTTCACGGCCGTACCCGGAGCGCTTGATCCCGCCGAAGGGGAGGGCGGGGTGCGAGGCCGTCATGCCGTTGACGAACACGCCCCCGGCCTCCAGGTCGCGCACGAAGAAGGCGACGTCCTCCGCGGAGCGGGTCCAGACGTTGGAGCTGAGCCCGAACGGGGAGTCGTTGGCGACGGTCACGGCCTCCTCGATGTCACGGACGGGATACACGGTGGCGACCGGACCGAAGGCCTCCTCCTGGTGGATCCGCATCTCGGGAGTGATGCCGGCGAGGACGGTGGGCCGGTAGTACCAGCCGTTCGCGAGCGCCGGCTCCTGCGGCCGGTGGCCGCCGCACAGGGCGGTGGCGCCCCGCCGTACGGCGTCGTCGACGAGCGCCTCCAGGTCGGTGCGGCCCTGCTCGGTGGCGAGGGGGCCGACGTCGGTGGACTCGTCGAGCGGGTCGCCCACGGTGAGGGCGTTCATGGCGGCGGTGAAACGCTCGGAGAAGTCGTCGTACACGTCCTGGTGGACGATGAACCGCTTGGCGGCGATGCAGGACTGGCCGTTGTTCTGCACGCGTGCGGTGACGGCCGTCTTCACGGCCCCGACGATGTCGGCCGAGGGCATGACGATGAACGGGTCGCTGCCGCCGAGTTCCAGGACGGTCTTCTTGACCTCGTCGCCCGCGACGGAGGCGACGGCCCTGCCCGCGGGTTCGCTGCCGGTGAGGGTGGCGGCGACGACCCTGGGGTCCCGCAGCACGCGCTCGACGTCGCGGGAGCCGATGAGCAGGGTCTGGAAACAGCCCTCGGGGAATCCGGCGCGACGGAAGAGGTCACCCAGGTAGAGCGCGGTCTGCGGCACGTTGGAGGCGTGCTTGAGGAGGCCGGTGTTGCCCGCCATGAGCGCGGGCGCGGCGAAGCGGATCACCTGCCAGAGCGGGAAGTTCCACGGCATGACGGCGAGGATCGGACCGAGGGGCCGGTAGTGGACGCGGGCGACGTCGGCGCCGGAGCCCTGGACGTCGCTCTCCGCCGGGTGCTCGTCGGCGAGCAGTTCCTCGGCGTTGCGGGCGTACCAGCGCATCGCCTTGGCGCATTTGCCTGCCTCCGCGCGGGCGGCGGCGATGGGCTTGCCCATCTCGGTGGTCATGGTGTGCGCGATGTCGTCGGTGTCCTCGTCGAGGAGACCGGCGGCGGCGCGCAGCAGGCGGCCCCGTTCGGCGAAGGAGGTGGTGCGGTACTGGCGGTACGCCTCGTGAGCGGCGGCGATCCGCCGCTCGACCTCCTCGGGCCGGTGGGCCTCGTAGACGCGCAGCGTCTCGCCGGTCGCGGGGTTCACGGTGGCGATGCCCATGACGGTTCTCCTCCTGACATCGGCCCCCGTCTGCACGCTTCCGCTAAGCGGGGCTCGGCGCAACAGGGGCGGCGCGGTGGGGTGACCCGAAAACGGCGGCGACCTCGGGAAACGCGACCGACGGCCGGTTTCCGGGCGGTGAGCGCCTGCGGCCGGTTCCAGGCCGTGGGCGCCGGCGGCCGGTTCCAGGCCGTGAGCGCCCGCGGCCGGTTCCAGGCGGTGGGCGCCGGCGGCCGGTTCTAGGCGGTGAGCCAGGTCAGGGCGCCGGAGAGGTGGGCGCGGAAGACGGGGTCGCGGTACGTCTCCGAGGCGTGGCCGAGCGCGGTGAAGAACACCCGACCGCCGTCGATCTCCCGGCACCAGACCAGGGGGTGGTCGTCACCGTGGGTGCCGCCCCGGTACGAGGTCTCGTCGGCCCGGGCGAGGATCCGTACGCCGGACTTCGCAGGGTCCACCGGCTCCTCGCCGCCCCCGGACTCCGCGCTGTCACCGGGCTCCGCGGCACCCCCGGGCCTCCCGCCGCCCCGCGGGTCGGACGTGAAGTTGTACCACTCGTCGGTCCAGGCCCAGCGCGCCGGCAGCGGGGCCGTCGCGGGGTGGTCGTGGTCGTCGACGAGGACGATGCCGGGCTGTATCTCGGGGTGGCCGTCGAAGCGGGTGCCGAGCAGCTCGCCGTAGAAGGGCCAGTCGGGCTCGGCGTTGGCGGCCGCGTGGACGGCGAGAAGGGCGCCGCCGCACCTGAGGTACGCCTCCAGGGCGGCGCGCCCCTCCGGCGTCAGGACGTTCCCGGTCGTGGACAGCAGGACGACGACGGCGCACTCGGCGAGCCGCCCGGGCGTGAACACCTCCGGGTCCTCGGTCACCTCGGCCTTCCGCCCGAGCTCGTGCGCCAGCTCCGTGAGCGCGGCGGCCCCGTCGGGGATCGAGTCGTGGCGGTAGCCCGTGGTGCGGGTGTAGATCAGGACGTCCGAGGTGGGCACGCGGGGACTCCAGGGGACGAGGGCGGCGGACGAGCGACGGGGGCAAGCGCTTTCTGTACGAGGTCGACCGTAGCCACCGAAAACCGCGGGCCGCAACCCTCGGCCCTCCGTCACACTGCCCCGATGACTCGGATCCACGCCGCGGCGCACCTCCACGCACACCCGCACGCACGGCGCGCCCTCGCCCATGTGGCGGCCCGTTCCACCGGCGAGGCGATCGACCCCGCCCTGCGGGTCACCCTCAACTTCCACCCGCACTTCCTCGGCCGGCTGGCCGAGGAGGGGGTCTACCGCTCCCAGTTCGTCACCGGCACCAGCAACGGCGGTCTCACCGCCCACCCCGGCGGCGACCGCTGGCGCTGGGAGAGCCGCATCTTCGGCGGAACGTACGACGAGGCCCCGGCGGACGCGCGCCCGGTCTACGGCGCCCTCGACTTCCGCCGCCGACCGTTCGGCGCCGCACCCCGCTTCGGCTCCGCCCATCTGCGGCTGACGGCCGCGGCCGTGGACCGGGCGACCTTCTGCTATCCGGACAGTTTCCTGGAGCCCGCCGACTTCGGCGTCGCCGACCGGATGGGCCTGATCGCGCTCGCCGAGGACGCCGACAAGGACCTGCTCGACGACTACATCGAGGCGCAGATCCACGGTCCGGTGCGGATCGCGCGCGATGTGGAGGCACTGGTCCTGGACCCGAGCCACCGGGGCACGGAGGTCGAGGCGGCGGCCCGGCGCCTGCCGTGCCCGGTGGAGTGGCACGACGGATTCCGCCTGTCCGTCGACGAACTGCGGCGGCATCCGGGATTCCGGGGGCAGGAGTACGTGGAGCTCGGCGCCCGGATCGCGGTCGACGGCCGACTCGATCCCCGGATCGTGCAGGAGGCGGCGGGTTCGGGGCGGTACGACCCGCAGGACGTGAAGAAGGTCTGGCACTGCCTGGCCCGCTTCGGCACGCCGGCCTCCTGACCGACCGGCCCTCTCCGCGAGGCGTTCCTCCGCGCATACCCGGATCCGTTGTCGCATCGGATACATCTCTGTATCTTTTGGCGCGCCGTTCCCCACCCCCCATCCACGCCCCACCCGTGCCCCACCCGCTCACCGAGGAGCCGTCATGAGCACCGTGCCGCCCGCGCTCGCCGCCGCCGTCGGGCCGTTGCCCGAAGGGGTCGTCCTTCCCCTGCCGCCCACCTTCGACTCCGTCGAGGAGGAGCGCCGGTACCGCAAGGAGCAACTCGCCGCCGGTTTCCGCATCTTCGGAAGGTTCGGTTTCTCCGAGGGGGTCGCCGGGCACATCACCGTCCGCGACCCCGGCGACCCGAACGCCTTCTGGGTGAACCCCTTCGGTATGAGCTTCGGCCAGATCAAGGCCTCCGACCTGATCTTGGTGGACCACGAGGGGACCGTACTGGAGGGGCGCAGGCCCGTGAACCGGGCCGCGTTCGTCATCCACTCGCGGGTCCACGCCGCCCGGCCCGACGCGATCGCCGCCGCGCACTCGCACTCCCTGCACGGCAAGGCCTTCTCCAGCCTCGGCATCCCGCTCGACCCGATCACCCAGGACGCCTGCGCCTTCTTCGAGGACCACGGGATCTACGACGACTACCGGGGCGTGGTCAACGAGACCGAGGAGGGCGAGCGGGTCGCCAAGGCCCTGGGCGACCACAAGGCGGTCATCCTCAAGAACCACGGGCTGTTGACCGTCGGGCAGTCCGTCGCCGAGGCCGTGTGGTGGTTCGTCACCATGGAGCGGTCCTGCCAGGCGCAGCTCCTCGCGATGGCGGCGGGCACGCCGCAGCACATCGACCGGGAGACGGCTCTGCTGACGCGCGGGCAGATCGGCGGGCATCTGGCCGGCTGGTTCCAGGCGCGCCCGCTGTGGGATCAGATCACGGCGTCGGACCCGGACCTCTTCGACTGACCTTCGTCGTCGGCGCCGTTGCCGAAGCCGGTGCCGGTGCCCGCGTCGGTGCCGGTGCCCACGGGGTCGGTGCCGGTGTCGGTGCCGCTGCGGGCGCCGGGGATCTCCCGCGTCGACGCCTCCAGGAGCGGGGCGAGGAACTGCCGCTCCAGGCTGCCCGGCGGCAGCTCCGCCGGCTCCACATAGCTCTGCGCGAGTCCGCCCTCGCGCAGGGCGATGAGGAGGCGCGCGAACCGGTCGGCGTCCACGGTCAGTTCGCGCCCGGCCCGGCGCAGGACGAGGGTGAGTCCGCGGGCGATCTCGGCCCGCAGCCGCGCGTCGTGGCGCGCGAGCACCCAGGCGGCCTGCGGGTCGCGGATGGCGTGCAGGGTGAACTCGGTGGTGACGAGGTACCAGTCGCGCTCGTCCGGTTCGACCCGGGCGGCGAGCTCCGCGAGCCGGGTCAGGGTGTACTCCTCGGCGGTCAGCGCGTCGATCGACTCGGCGAGCCGCCGTACGGTCCGGTCGCTGTGCTCGTCGAAGAGCGCGAGGAAGAGCTCTTCCTTGCTGGCGAAGTTCGAGTAGTACGCGCCCCGCGTGTATCCGGCGCGCTCACAGATCTGCTCGATCGTCGTGGCGTGGAAGCCGTGCTCGGCGAAGGTCTCCAGGGCGGCTCTCAGCAGCGCCGCGCGGGTACGGGGCCGCCGCCTGGTGACACCTTTCGGCACGGGCACGTCCTCCTTCGTCCTGGCCGCGTCCTGCGGCGGACGCCCACCCTACCGGCGGCCTCATCCCGGGCACGGATGACCACCGGCGGATAATATTCACGCATGGGAGAGCGACCCGTCGCGCCCGCGGCGCCCGAACTGGTCCTCGAGATCGACGGGGACGTGACCTGGATGAGTCCGAGCCGTGTCTATCGCATCGGGCGCGACCCCACCAGCGACATCGTGCTCGCGGACGCGCGCGCGTCCTGGCACCACGCGGTGCTCAGCGCCTCCACCGGCCACTGGACCCTCGCGGACGAGAACAGCACGAACGGCACCTTCACGGACGGCCTGCGGGTGGACGGGCCGCGGGAGGTGGGCCCCGGGACGGTCGTACGGTTCGGTCATCCGGAGGACGGACCGCGCGCGGTGCTGTCGTCGGGAGCGGCCCCGGCCACTCCCGAGGCACCGCCACCGCCACCGCCACCGGCACCGGCACCCGCGCCGACGCCGACACCCGCACCCTCGCCCGCCCAGACCCCGGCCCCGGCGGCCTCCCCCGTGGAGCCCACCCCCGCACCGCCCTCCCCCGTACCCGCCGACCCCGTCACCCCGCGGAACGCGCCGCCGCCCCGGCCCTCCTCCGTCTCGCATCCCGCAGCCACGGGTACGTTCCGGCAGCCGACGTCCGTACGGCCGTTGCCCGCCCACAGCATCCGGATCGGCCGTGCCCCCGACAACGACGTCGTCGTCCCCGATCTCGTCGTCTCCCGGCGCCACGCCGAGCTGCGCGCCCATCCCGACGGCACGTACTGGATCCATGACCTGGGCAGTCACAACGGCACCTACCTCAACGGCGCCCCCGTCGTCGACGCCCGTGTGACGCCGGACGACATCGTCGGTGTCGGTCACTGCGCGTTCTGTCTCATCGGCGGGCAGCTCGTCGAGTTCACCGACACCGGCGAGGTCTCCCTCGACGTCCAGTCGCTCGCCGTCACCGTCGACCACGGGCGCAAGACCCTCCTCGACGAGGTGTCGTTCCCCGTGGGCGAGAAGTGCCTGCTCGGGGTCGTCGGACCGTCCGGCGCCGGGAAGTCGACGCTCCTGGGCGCGCTCACCGGGCAGCGCCCCGCCGACCGGGGCACGGTGCTCTACGACGGCCGTGACCTGTACCGGGACTACGCCGAGCTGCGGCAGCGCATCGGGCTCGTCCCGCAGGACGACATCCTGCACCTCCAGCTGACCGTGCGCCGGGCCCTCGGGTACGCCGCCGAGCTGCGCTTCCCCGAGGACACCGAGCCGGACGAGCGGCGGGCCCGGGTGGACGAGGTGATCCAGGAGCTGGGGCTCGTGGAGCGCGCGCAGCAGCCGATCCACAGCCTCTCCGGCGGCCAGCGCAAGCGGGTGAGCGTCGCGCTCGAACTGCTCACCAAGCCGTCGCTGCTCTTCCTCGACGAGCCGACGTCCGGCCTCGACCCGGGCATGGACCGGTCCGTGATGCACATGCTGCGCGGGCTCGCGGACGACGGCCGTACGGTCGTCGTCGTCACGCACAGCGTGCTCAGCCTGGACGTATGCGACCGGCTGCTCGTCCTCGCGCCGGGCGGCCGGGTCGCCTACTACGGGCCGCCCGCCGACTCCCTCGGCTTCTTCGGCTTCGACGAGTGGCCGGAGGCCTTCGAGGCCTTCGAGAACGACCGGGACCGCGACTGGGCCGGCCTGTACCGGTCCTCCCGCTTCCACCGCCGCTATGTCGCCGACGCGACGGCCCGCCCGGACGTCCCCGTGCCGGGGGCCTCCGCGGTGGAGCGGGAGCCGGCCCCGCCGCCGAAGGCGCAGAGCTGGGGCTCCCAGCTGCGGACGCTCGTCCGCCGGTACGCCGCGGCGCTCTCCGCCGACCGCACGTTCCTGGCCATCATGATCGCGTTGCCGTTCGTGATGGGCGCGATGGCCCGGGCCCTGTCCGAGGGCGGTTTCAACCAGGAGTCGACGCTGAACGTCCTGCTCATCCTCTGTGTGGGCGGCGTCCTCACCGGCGCGGCGAACGCCGTCCGTGAACTGGTCAAGGAACGCACGATCTACCGGCGCGAGAGAGCCGTCGGCCTGTCCCGCTCGGCGTACCTCGCCTCCAAGGTGGTCGTCCTCGGTGTGATCACGGTCGTCCAGGCGGTCGTCCTGACCCTGGTGGCCCTGATCGGCGTCCCGCTGAACGTGCCCGGCGGCAAGGGTGTCCTGATGCCGCCGCTCGTGGAGATCACCCTCGCCGTCGCGCTGCTCTCGTTCACGGCGATGATGCTCGGTCTGCTCGTCTCCGCCCTGGTCCGCAAGGAGGAGGTGACGATGCCGCTGCTCGTCCTCCTCGCGATCGTGCAGGTGGTGTTCTGCGGGGCGCTCCTGACCGTACGGGGGACGCCCGTCCTCGAACAGCTGGCGTGGCTGGTGCCGTCGCGGTGGGCGTTCGCGGCGATGGGCGCCACGGTCGACATCGGGACGGTCTCGCCGAGCGACAAGACGGCGGATCCGCTGATGGACCACACGGCGACGGCCTGGCTGTTCGACATGGGCATGATGGTGGTGCTCTGTCTCGTCATCGGTCTGGCCGTGGCGCGGCTGCTGCGCCGCCACGAGCCGGTCGTCATGCGGAGGTAGGCCCGTGAGCGTCCCCGTACCCGAGTACGTGCCGGACTTCCGGCCCACCCACGTCGTACCGCGCGACGGTCTCGACACCTGGGAGGGGCCGGATCCGGGGCTGCCCACGACGCCGCTCGACGCGTTCCTGCCGGTACGCCTGGAGGAGCGGGCCGGTGACTGGGGGCGGATCCTCTGCTCCAACGGCTGGACGGCCTGGGTCGACGCGCGGCTCCTCGTCACCGTCCCGGACGACCCGCCGGCGGCGGGGCAGCCGCTGACCAGGACCGCCGACCCGCGCCCGCTGATCGCCCGCGCCGAGGACGCGCTCGGCCGCTACCGGCGGGCGGCGGAGGCGCTGGGGGCGGGGCGCCTCGACGGCGAGAACTTCCGGCTGCGGACGCGTGGGCTGCGGGTGGGCATGGTCGTCGACGGCGAGTCGGTGTGGCTGTACGACGCGGAGCACGAGCGGTGGGTGTACTGCGACGGGGTGGGGCTGAGTACGTACGCGGAGTCGTCGGCGCCCTCGATCGCCTCCCCGGTGTACCCGGTCTCCCCCGCCGTCGACGCGGCGAGGCCCGAGGAAGCCGCGGCGTCCGACGGTGCCGACGGTCCCGAGCAGCCCGTCGCCGCGCCCCCCGACCACGAGCCGACCCAGGTGGTGCTGCGGGGCGCCCCGCCGCCCGCCGCCGACCCGCCGCCCGCCGCCGACCCGCCGCCGGCCGCCGGACCGCCACCGACCCAGGTCGTGCCGCAGCCGCAGGCGGACCCCGCCCCGGCCGCGGCGCCACCGCCCACCCAGATCGTGGAGCGCCCGCCGCCCCGAACGGCCGGTGACGAGTGATGGCCGGCGGGCCGCGCGACGAACCGGAGCTGCCGGCGGGCCGTCCCTCCGGCCTCCTCGGCAGGGAGATCGCGGGCTACCGGGTGGAGAGCGAGATCGGGCGCGGCGGGATGGCGGTCGTGTACCGGGCGCGGGATCTGCGGCTCGACCGGACGGTGGCTCTGAAACTGCTCGCCCCCGAGCTGGCCCGCAACGACACCTTCCGCAGGCGTTTCGCGCACGAGTCGCGGGTCGCCGCCTCCATCGACCACCCCCACATCGTGCCGGTCTTCGACGCGGGCGAGACGGAGGGGGTGCTGTACATCGCCATGCGGTACGTGGCGGGGCAGGACCTGGTGGCCCTGCTGGACCGCGAGGGGCCGCTGCCGCCGGGAAAGGCGGGGCGGATCGCCGTACAGGTGGCTTCGGCCCTGGACGCGGCGCACGCCCACGACCTGGTGCACCGGGATGTGAAGCCCGGCAACATCCTGGTCGCGGAGGGTACGGACCGGGACCATCCGGAGCACGTGTACCTCACGGACTTCGGCCTGACGAAGAAGTCGCTGTCGCTGACGGGGTTCACCACGGTGGGCGAGTTCGTGGGCACGCTGGACTATGTGGCGCCCGAGCAGATCTCGGGGAAACCGGTGGACGGCCGGTGCGACGTGTACAGCCTGGCGTGTGTGGTGTTCGAGACGCTGGTGGGAGCGCCGCCGTTCCGCCGTGACACCGACTGGGCGGTGCTGTGGGCGCAGCAGTACGACCCGCCGCCACCGCTCTCCGAAGCCCGGCCGGGGCTGCCGGAGTCGGCGGACGCGGTGTTCGCGAAGGCGCTGGCGAAGACGCCCGAGGAGCGGTACGGGACGTGCCTGGAGTTCGTGGCGGAGCTGCGGGCGGCGCTGACGACGGGCGGTGGCGGGCCGGTCGTGACGAAGGGCCGGGACCCGCTGACCCCGCCGCGGGACCCGCCCGCTTGGGCGAGGCCGGTGTTCCGGGACCGATAGGCCGTTCCGCCGCCGCACCACCCGCGTATCCGACCTGCTCCTGAGTACGCGGCTGAGTACACGCCTGAGTACACGAGCCCTTCGGCCCCGGAACCCGGGCGTGCGAAAGTGCGTCCCTACGGGCCGGAGGGCCCGGGAGTGGCCAGGGCGGGGAGAGGGGACGAACGTGGACCTGTTCGACGGAGAGCTGGGCGGCGGTCGGGACGAGCACCAGATGGACGTCGGGGGCGGCGGCTGTTCCTGGTTCTATGTGGTGCTCATCGGGCTCGCGATCCTTGTGTTCGTAACCGTGAACTGGTTCTTCGACTTCGTCAGAGGCCTCTTCTGACGTCGTCCGCCGGGACGCCGGCGCTCGCGCACCCGAGGGCTTCCTCGACCAGGCCGCGCAGTTCCTTGTCCTGGAGGATCCTGGAGTATCCCCATTCCACGGACAGGCGACGGTCCGACTGCCGCACCGTCAGCAGCGCTGTACGGATCGCCGGGCTGATCTCGCCCATGCGGATCAGAGCCCGGAGGGCGTGCCCGAAAAGCCAGAAGTGCTCGCCCCCGTCCGCGATCGGCAGGACGGACTCCTCCAGGACCCGCAGGGTCGGTTCGACCTGGCCGGTGATCTCCCAGAGGGTGAGCGCCGCGTCGAGCCGAGACCAGTGCACGCTGTTCTCCATCACAGCCCGCACCTTGTCCGCGTAGGGCGCCGCGTCGCGACCGAACTCGCCCAGGGCGCTGAGCAGTCCGAGCCCCTGCCCGCCCTCCGTCATGACCGCCTCTCCGAGAACACTCAGAGCACCCTGGCGGTCGTCGCCGATACGCGCGGCGGTCCAGGCCACCAGGGTGTGGCCGCTCGGATGGTCCAGGACCCGGCAGGTACGCAGCGCGGGTTCGGCCGAGGCGGCCACGGGCCCCATCGCCGCCAGCATCTTCAGCACCGTGACCGAGGTCCGGGTGTCCGGGAGCAGCGGGAGGAGTTCGGGCAGGGCGGCCGGCAGCGCATCCCCGCCCCAGGCCTCCAGCACGTGGAGGAAGATCCGGGCCGCACCGGCCTGGGCCCCGCCCTGCCGGATCGTCTCCAGCATCGCGGGCAGCAGGACGTCCGCGTGCGCGCGCAGCGGGATCAGTACCTCCGCGATCTCCGGGCGTCTCGGATCGCTGAGGACGCAGCCTCCGCCCCGCTCCTCCGCCTGCGCGCGGAGCTGCTCGATCAGACCCGGCAGGGCGCGCGGGTCATCGATCCGGGTCAGTGCCCACCGGGCGATCTCCCGGACCGCTCCGTCGAGGTGGCCGTCGGCCTCGTCGTCGTCGAGCAGTTCTGCGAGCCGGTCGGCGTAAGGGGCCGCCGGCGGGCCGAGCACCGCGAGGATGTTCGCCGCCCTCTGCCGGACGGCGACGTCCGGATCGGTCAGCAACCCACCCGCGAGCGGCAGCAGGGCTCCCTCCACGGAACCCCTCCGGGTGAGGAGCTGCCACGCCACGTCCAGGGCCTCCCTGCAGAGCGCGGTGTCCGTCGAGCGCCGGGCCGTCTCGATCAGCGTGACGACGAAGGCGAGTTCTGCTTCGGGATCGTGCTCGAAGAGCGCGGCCGCCGACCACACCAGTGCCTCGCGGGTCCAGGGGCCGTCGGCGTTCGGGGTGTACCAGACCTCTTCGAACCGCGGTCTCAGGGCGAGGTCGGAGAGCACCTCGATCAGTCTGTCCATGTGCCGGAGCGGCAGGTCGCGGTCGAGTTCCGCCGAGGCGTGCACGGCCGCGACCCACAGGACGGGGTCGTCGGTGTCCAGCGTGTGGGCCAGCACCGCTCGTACCTCGTCGGCCTGCTCCCCGGCCCGTCCGGCGGCGGCCTCCGAGGCGAGGGCGAGCAGCAGCGGCAGCCGTACCGCCGGGTCCGTCTCCACCCGCCATCGCGCCAGGAGCCTCTCGGTTCCGACGGCCAGCGCCATCCCCGCCCGCCGTATCGCCGGCTCCGGATCCGCGAGCAGGGCCCACGCCCCTGACCAGTCCTCGCCGTTCAGGCCGGGCGCCCGCATCGCCGCCAGCACGTCGACGAGTTCACAGCGCGCCTTCACCCGCACGACGGGGTCGGCGGCGAGGGCGATGACGAACGGCAGGGCCACCGCCGCCGCGGACGGCGGCTCGCACCCGTCCCTCGCGACGAGCGAGTGGAGCGGGTAGGTGTCCTCTTCCGTGGCCGCCGCGCCTGTCGTGACGAGGAGACGAAGCGCCCGCCGGACGTCCTCGACCGGCTCCGTCGGACTTCCCGTCTCAAGGCCGTCCCACACCACCGCGTCGAGCGCTTTCAGCAACATCCCCGTCCCCACCGCCTCGTTCACCCCCGCATCGTCCTGCCGGGCCACCGGCACACCCCTGATTGTCCGACATCGGCGCGGCACCAGCGGCGGCGCTCTTCGGGCACGTCCCGAGGATCCGGGGCCCGGCCGGAGGTGCGCTGTCCTGATCGGCGTCCCCGGCCTCAGGCCGACGCTCCTCCGTAGCGGGCGGCCAGGGCGGTGGCGCGGTCACGCAGTGCGGTGCGCAGGGACTGCGGCGCCAGGGCTTCCGCGTCCATGCCGAGCTGCCACAAGGCCCATTCGGCATGCCATGCGTCCTGGTAGGTCAGCTCCAGTCGCAGCCGGCCGTCCGCGTCCGGTTCTTCGGCGCGCACGGCCACCGCGGTGTCCAGCAGGTCCTCACGGCGCGCCGGGTTCACCCGTACGAGCACGGTGAGGTGGCCGTCGCTGAGGAACCGCGCGGAGCGTTCGCGCCAGATCCGGTCCAGGTCGACCCGGTGGGGCCGCTCGGCCGTCTCGGCGAGTTCCTCGGCGGCCAGCACCCGTGACAGCCGGTACGTGCGGTCCGCGCCGGCTCGCGTGGCCAGCAGGTAGCCCCGGTCGCGCACCGTGACCAGGCCGATCGGGTCCACCGTGCGCCACTCCGGTTCCTGGCCCGTGGCCGCGTAGTGGATGCGCAGTTTGTGTCCGGCGAGCACCGCGCGCCGGACCTCGATCATCGTGGTGCCGGGCACCTCGTCGGCGGCCGTCCTCCGTGAGAGCAGGTCCGCCTCCGGCTCGACGAGAAAGCGCTGGACGGCGTCGCTCGCGGCGGCCCGGTTGTTCTCGGGCAGCGCGTCGAGGACCTTCCGCATGGCCGAGGCCCTCGCCGAGCCGAGCCCGAACGCCCGCTCCCCGCGCCCCGATCCGGCGGTCAGCAGGGCGAGGGCCTCGTCGTGGTTCAGCCCGGTGAGTTCCGTCCTGAATCCGGGCAACAGGGCGAAGCCGCCGTGCCGGCCGCGCTCGGCGTAGACGGGGACACCGGCCGCGGAGAGCGCCTCGATGTCGCGCAGCACGGTACGGGTGGACACCCCCAGCTCACGGGCCAGTGTGTCCGCGGTCAGACGACCGCGCTGACGCAGCAGGAGCACCAGGGAAACCAGCCGGTCGGCGCGCATGCGAGAACGCTAACGGAATACATGACCAAGGGTGTCGTGATTCGTTGGGAGGCTCGTCGACACGACATCGGAGCAGGCGGCCGCCACGGCGATGGACGTACGTACTCCCCATGCGTCCGGCATGGGTCGAACGAATCGAATGGAGCTGATGTGGCGATGGAGCGAACCGCGGTCAACCCGGTGACGTGGTCGGTGGAGATGGGGTTCAACCAGGGTGAGCTCGTCTCCGGGCACACACGGACCCTGTACGTCTCCGGCCAGACCGCGATGAGCGACGAGGGCAAGCCCCTGCACGAGGGCGACATGGCGGGGCAGTTGGCGCTGAGCGTCGACAACGTCGAGGCCGTACTCGCCGAGGCCGGCATGTCCCTCGCGAACCTCGTGCGGCTCAACGTCTACACGACCGACGTCGACCTGCTCTTCCAGCACTACGGCGCGCTGGCGGGCCGGTTGGGCGCCGCCGGGGTGGCACCGGCCACCACGATGCTCGGGGTGACGCGCCTGGCGATCCCCGGCCAGCTGGTCGAACTCGAGGGAACCGCCGTCGCGTGACGTGACCGTGGAGCCTCCGCTGCTCGTGCCGGCCGGCCGCCACGAGCAGCGGGCCGGGCGCGCGGCGGAGGTCGGAGAGCTCAGCCGCGACCCCGGGCGGAAGCAGCGGCGAGCCGGGCGATGACGTCGTCGGCGTGGAGTTCACGACCGCGTCGGGGCCCCTCGCCCGGAGTGACGCAGGCAACAGCGAGAACGGCACAACCCTTCAGCGCGGTCATGGGTCTCCTGATCGATCACGCCGGTGATCGCACCCACGAGGAGACCATCATCACCGCCATACGCAAGACCCTCACCGCCACGGCAGTCGTCGGCGCCGTCCTGGCGGGTTCGGCCGCCTGCGGCACGGTGGAGCAGCTTTCCGCCGGGAAGAAGCTGGACCAGGCCTTCGAGAAGCTGGGCAAGGAGAAGTCGATCTCCTTCGAGCTGGACCTGGACGTCGACGCGCAGACCCTCAAGCTGATGGACGCCGAGTCGGACCCCGCGCCCGGCGAGGAGATTCCCGACGAGGCCGCCGAGCTGCTCAGCGGCGCGAAGATCAGCGTCACGGTGGAGTCGAAGAAGGCGATCGACGAGTCCGAGGAGAAGGACTTCGTCGGCATGGCCATGAAGGTCAGCACCTCGGGCGGTGACCTCCTCGACTACCGTGTCGTCGGCGACTACACGTATGTCCGGTCCGACATCAAGGCCCTCGGCAAGGCGATGGCCATGCCGCCCCTGCCGCCCGCCGACCAGCTGCCTCCGGAGGCGAAGGGCCTCAAGAAGGTGCTCGACGGCGAGTGGGTCAAGTTCGACACCGAGAAGATGAAGAAGGCCGGCGAGGACATGGCCAAGGAGATGGGCGAGGCGCCCGTGGCCACGCCGTCGCCGGAGGCCTCTCTGGACCCCAAGACCCAGAAGAAGCTCGTGGAGTCCCTCCGCGAGGTCATCGCCCGTGAGGTCGACTTCAAGACCGCCGGCGGCCAGGACGGCACCGAACACATCACCGCGACCGCCCCGCTCCGCACCCTGATCACGGAACTGATCGGTGAGCTCCGTCCGCTCGCCGAGGACCTGCCGCCCGGCATGGACCTGCCGTCGGACGAGGACCTCAAGGACACCCCCGACACCAAGGTCTCGGCGGACTTCACGCTCAAGAACGGCGAGCTGACCGAGGTGTACGTCGACCTCGCCAAGCTGGCCGAGAACGCGAAGGTCAAGAAGTTCGGTCTGGTGCTGAAGATGAGCGGCGGCACCGAGCCGGTGGCCCCGGCCGGTGCCACCGAGATGAACCTGGAGGAGCTCATGGGCGGCTTCTTCGGCGCCATGATGGCGGACGAGGGCCTCGACGAGGGCCTCGAAGAGGGTGCCGAAGAGGGCACCCTCTAGGCGCACCAGGCGCACAGCGCGGCGCCCGGTCCCGTGCACGGGGGAGGCACGGGACCGGGCTCTTCCTTACGGTACTGGCCGCGAGCCCTTCCGCGTAGGTCTGGGGCCGATCGCGCTCGCCTCGATCGGCCGCGGCGTCGGCGCGCTCGGCCCGTTCTACTTCTGGGGCCGTGACGGTGGAGGCTCGGCCTCGGTCCCCGTCTCGCCCTTGCGGCGGACGCGGGTGGCGAGCAGGCCGCCGAGGAAGCCGAAGAACAGGCCCCACAGGAGGGCGAAGCCGACCGTCTTCCAGATGTGGGGGCGGAGGATCACCTCGCCGCCCAGGGAATCCAGTTCGCCGATCCCGAGGACCGAGAGGCCGAGCCGGGCCTCCACCAGGGTCAGGGGGGCCGCGACCAGCATCGCCAGCGCGAAGGCGATTCCCAGGTGCAGGGCGTGCTGCCAGAGCTTGATCCTCGCCGGGGAGCGGACCGCCGCCACGAAGGCCGCCGCGAGGACCAGGACGGCCGCCACGGGGAGCAGCCACCACGCCCGGGCGTCCTCCGCCGCGAGCGAGCTCAGGTCGATCGTCGAGAGGTCCGTACTGTCGCCCGTGCCGCCGCCCTGGCGCAGCACGGCGTCGAGGATCTGTGGCATCGGCAGACCGAACGGGCCGTCGACCGTGCCCTCCCAGGAGCCTCCGACGCCCACGCCGAGGGCCAGCCAGGTGATGTTCGGCAGGCCGAGCAGGAGGACGGCGAGGGTCTCCGCCGCGTGGCCCTTGGTCGCCGCGACCACCACTCCGATGACCAGGCCCACGACCACGTACGCGAGGAGCAGCAGGAGCATCGCGTACGCCGCCGGCCGTACGGGTTCGTGGTAGCGGACGAACCGGGGCGGCAGCGGGGTCCTGCGGGAGACGAGCAGCGCGACGACGAGCACGCCGAGGATCCACAGGAGCCCGTAGAAGAGGGTCGGCCCGAGGTCGGTGCGGAAGCCGACGGTGGGGTTCACGGCGTCGAGCAGCTCGCCGAAGATGTCCATCAGGTCGCCCTGCTCCTCCCCGCCGCCGAGGGTGAGGGGGAAGTCGTGGCGGGCGGCGGCGGAGACTCCCGCCAGGGCCACCAGCCAGAGGACGACCGTGCTCACGACGCGGAGCAGGAGCTCGCGCGAGCTGGTCACGGCGTGGTGCCGCAAGGGCCGCAGGAAGCAGTGGCCGGTGACCAGTGCGCCCACCAGAGTGACGGTCAGCGGCATGGCGGTCAGTTCGGCCTGGGTTCCGGCGAGGGCCCCGGCGTCGCCGGAGAGGTCGACCTTGCCGCCCGAGGCCATGACGACGACGGCGGCCAGGACGGCGGTGAAGCCGCCGGGGAGGTCGGCCGCGCCCGCCGCCCAGAGGCCGAGGCCCGCGACGACGCCCATCGCGACGTACCCGGCGACCACCGCGACCAGGGACTGCAGGCCGACGCGGGCGAGAAGCCCGGTGGTGGTCGCGGCGGGCCGCGTGGAGGTGGGGAGCCGACTGCTCACCCTGCCCACGCTAGTACCGGTGCCGGCCGGCCGCTTGTGGACGGGACCGCACGGGTACGGGCGACACCGGCCGGCCGCTCGGCCCCGCCCGGGCGCGGGCGGGGCCGAGCCGTGGACGGGCCGAGCCGTGGACGGGGCCGCTCCATGCCGGGCTCTGCCACTCGGGGTTCTCCGCTTGCGGGCCCCCACCGTTCGGCGCACACAATGGGCCCGGAACGGAAGAAAGGGAAAAACGTGACTTCCCACCCGCCGTCCGGCCCTCCGTCGGTTCCTCCCGCAGGTCCCCCCTCGGGCCCCCTCTCGGGCCCGGGCACACGCCCAGGATCCGCCGGACCCCCACCGCCGCCCCCCGGACCGCCCCACAGCGGTGCGGGCGGCGGTGCGGGCGGCGGCGGTTCTTCCGGCGGAGGCGGTTCAGGCAGCTCAGGTGGTTCCGGCGGTCCTGGTGGCCCCGGTGGCGCCGGTGGCGCCGGCGGTTCCGGTGACGGCCCTCCGGGCGCCGGCGGGAACCGCGGTCCGGGCAAGCGCCCCTGGTGGCGTTCCGTCCCGAAGGTCGCCTCCATCACGGCCGTCGTGGTCGCGGCCGCCGCCCTGGCCGTGGTGCTCACCAACAGCCCCGACGACAAGAACGACACGGCGGGTTCCGGCGGAGGCGAGGTGTTCCTCCAGAACGCGGCCGCGTCCGGCCCCGACCCGTTCACCAAGTCGACGGCCCGTAACGACACGGCCTCCGCCTCACCCGCCTCGCTGCCTCCCCGCACCGCCTCGGCCACCCCCGAGGTGTCGGGCTCGACACCCGGCCTCTACGGCGGGACGCAGTCGGTGGCCAGCTGCGACGTGGAACAGCAGGTCCGCTACCTCTCCAGCGAGCCCGCGAAGAACACCGCCTTCGCCACCACCCTGGGCATCCAGGCGAACCAGGTGCCCGGCTACCTGCGCTCCCTGACCCCCCTTCAGCTCCGGGCCGACACCCGCGTGACGAACCACGGCTACAAGAACGGCGCCGCCACCACGTACCAGGCGGTCCTCCAGGCCGGAACGGCCGTCCTCGTCGACAACCGCGGGGTGCCCAGGGTCCGCTGCGCCTGCGGCAACCCGCTGACCCCGCCGGTGGCACAGAAGTCGCCGAAGACGACGGGCACACCGTGGCAGGGCTACAACTCCAGCCAGGTGGTCGTGGTGGCGCCGTCGGTGACGGTCGTGAACGTCTTCGTGGTGTACGACCCGCAGGCCGACAGCTGGTTCGCGCGGCAGCACGGGGACCACGGCAAGAACGACAGGCCGACCCCGCCGCCTTCCCCGCCGCCCACCAAGTCCCCGTCGACCTCGGCGTCTCCGTCCACCTCGACGTCGACCTCGACGTCCCCGCCCGTCTCCCCGTCGACGCCGGTGCCGTGCGTGACGGTGACGGGCGACGAGACCCCGACGCCGAGCAACGGCGTGACACCGTCGCCGTGCCCGTCGACGCTCACCCCCTCGGAGTCGACGTCCTCGCCGCCGACATCGCCGCCGGACACGTCCCCGTCCACCGAGGCGCCCCCGTCCGACACCACACCCTCGGACGACACGACCTCGCAGGACAACACGTCACCGTCGGACGCCACGTCGGGTCCCGAGTCCGCGCCGGTCACCGAGAGCTAGACGGATCGGACCGGCGAGGTTCCGCAGCCGCGTCCCGATCCGCAGGGGGCGGGCCGCCCGCTCCTCCGCGCGCCGCTGCCACATCCGCTCGTCACGTTCGGTGAAGTGTCCGGACATCGGTCGTCCCCTTTCCCCGGTGGAAGGTGACCACCAGGCCACTGAAAGGGAGTCTGTAACCTTATTGGCCCGGGCAGCAGAGCCAATGAGGAGTGATTGGCATGGCAGTGGCACGCGTGGTCCATACAGCGGACCGGACCCTCACGGGCCGTCAGCTGGCGTCGCTCCTCACCCCGCCCCCGGAGGGCCGATTCGGCTACCGGGAGCTCGCGCGGGCCGTGCGGGAGGCCCTGCTCGACGGGCGGGTGGCCCTGCGGCTGCGGCTGCCGGCCGAGCGGGAGCTCGCCGCGGTGCTCGCCGTGAGCCGGACGACCGTCACGGGGGCGTACGACCTGCTCCGGGAGAGCGGGTACGCGCACAGCCGTCGGGGCGCGGGCACCTGGACCGCGCTCCCGGAGGGCCAGGCCCCGACCGCGCTCGGCGCCTTCCACGACGCCACCGGCGCGACAATCGACCTCGCACTGGCGTCGCCCGAGGCCCCCGCCGAGGAACTCTCCGCCGCGCTCGCCTCGGCCGCCGCCGAGCTCCCCCGGTACGCCGGCACACAGGGCTACCACCCGTACGGGCTGCCCGCGCTGCGCGCCGCCGTCGCCGCGCGCTACACGGCGCGTGGCCTGCCGACGCTCCCGGAGCAGATCCTCGTCACCACGGGGGCGCAGCAGGCCGTCTCCCTGGTCCTGGCGCTGCTCGGACGTTCCGGTGACCGGGTGCTCGCCGAGAACCCCTCGTACACCAACGCCCTCGACGCGATGCGGGGCCGCATGCTCCGCATCACCCCGGTGCCGGTCACCGAGAGCGGCTGGGACACTGGGCTCGTCGATGCCGCGCTCCGGCAGACCGCGCCGCGCCTCGCCTATCTGATCCCCGACTTCCACAACCCGACCGGGCGTCTGATGCCGCAGGAGCAGCGACGTGACCTGTCGCGGTCGGCGCGGGCGACCGGGACCTGGCTGGTCGTGGACGAGACGCTGACGGACATCGCGCTCGACGTGCCCGCGCCGCCGCCGTTCGCGGCGGCGGCCGCGGGCGGTGACAGCGAGCAGATCGTCTCCGTGGGCTCGCTGAGCAAGAGCTGCTGGGGCGGTCTCCGGGTCGGCTGGGTGCGGGCCTCGTCCCGGGTCGTGACCGAACTCGCCCGGGTACGGATCACCGCCGACCTGTCCGGTTCCGTGCTGGACCAGCTGGTGGCCGTCGCCCTCATCGACCGGCTCGACGTGATCCTGCCGAAGCGCCTGGCGGAGCTGCGGCTGCGCCGGGAGGCGCTGACCTCGGCCCTGGCCCGCCATGTGCCCGAGTGGCGGTGGACGGTGCCGCCCGGCGGGATGTGCCTGTGGATCGACCTGGGCCGACCGGGCGCCTCGGCCCTCGCGGCCCGCGGTCTGCGGCACGGGGTACGGGTGGAGGGCGGCGCCCGGTTCGGTGTGGATCCCGGCACGCACGAGCACCGGCTGCGCCTTCCCTTCACCCTGCCCGAGGACGTGTACGAACCGGCGGCGGAGCGGCTCGCGGCGGCCCTGGACGGGGCGCCGGGGCGCTTCACCGACCCGGCGCTGCCGGACTGGGTGGCCTGAGAGGCCCGCGCCGCGGCGGCCTGTCCCGCGGCGGCTTATTCGGATGCTCTCCGAACGGGATCCATGTACGGTCCACCGAGTGGAACCATTGACCGACAAACAGATCCGCTCGTCCTTCGTGAACTGCACCAAGGGCGAGGCGGCACGGCTCAAGCTGCCGCTCGACTTCGCCGAACTCCCGTGGGAGGACCTGGACTTCCTCGGCTGGGTCGACCCCGGTGCGCCGCTCCGCGCCCACCTGGTGGTCCCCCGCGCGGACGGCCCGGTCGGCGTGAGCCTGCGGGTTCCGGCCGCCGGGCGGACCAGCGCCATGAGGTCGAGCATGTGCCAGGTGTGCTTCACCGGGCACGCCTCCTCGGGCGTCACGCTGCTCGTGGCGCCGCTGGCCGGGCCCCGGGGCCGCGAGGGGAACACCGTCGGGATCTACCTCTGCGCCGACCTCGCCTGCTCCCTGTACGTGCGGGGCAAGCGGCAGCCGAAGCTGCGCGGCCGGCGCCAGGAGGAGTCCCTCACGGTCGACGAGCAGGTCGCCCGCCTGACGGGCAACCTGGACGCCTTCGTCGACCGGGTGACGTCGGGCTGAGCCGACGTCAGCCGAGCCCGCGTCGGGCAGGCCTTCCGGCGCGGCTCAGCGGAAGGCCTGTTCGCCGGTGAGCGCCTTGCCGATGACCAGGGAGTGGACCTCGCTCGTGCCCTCGTAGGTGAGCACCGACTCCAGGTTGTTGGCGTGGCGCAGCACCGGGTACTCCAGGGTGATGCCGTTGGCGCCCAGGATGGTGCGGCACTCGCGGGCGATGGCGATGGCCTCGCGGACGTTGTTCAGCTTGCCCACGCTGACCTGCTCGGGGGTGAGCGCGCCCGCGTCCTTGAGCCGCCCGAGGTGGAGGGCGAGCAGCATGCCCTTGCCGAGTTCGACGGACATGTCGGCGAGCTTCTGCTGCGTCAGCTGGTACGAGGCGAGGGAGCGGGCGAAGACGGTCCGGTCGCGGGCGTACGAGATCGCCGTCTCCAGGCAGTCGCGGGCGGCGCCGAGGGCGCCGAAGACGATGCCGAAGCGGGCCTCGTTGAGGCAGCCGAGCGGGCCGGACAGGCCCCGGGCGTCGGGCAGCATGGCGTCGGCCGGGAGGCGGACGTCCTCCAGGACCAGTTCGCTGGTGACGCTCGCGCGCAGCGACAGCTTCATCTTGATCTCCGGGGCACTGAACCCGGGGGTGCCGGCCGGCACGAGGAAGCCGCGTACGCCGTCCTCGGTACGGGCCCAGACGACGGCGACATCGGCCACCGAGCCGTTGGTGATCCACATCTTGGTGCCGTTGAGGATCCAGTCGGAGCCGTCGCGCTTGGCGTTGGTCCGCATGGCGCCGGGGTCGGAGCCGGCGTCGGGCTCGGTGAGGCCGAAGCAGCCGATGTACTCCCCCGCCGCCATCTTCGGCAGCCACCGCCGCTTCTGCTCCTCGGAGCCGTACTTCCAGATGGCGTACATGGCGAGCGAGCCCTGCACGGAGACGAGCGAGCGCAGTCCGGAGTCGACCGCCTCCAGCTCCAGACAGGCGAGGCCGTACGCGACGGCGTTGGTGCCCGCACAGCCGTAGCCCTCCAGGTGCATGCCGAGCACGCCGATGCCGCCGAGGGTGCGGGCGAGTTCGCGGGCGGGGATCTCGCCCTTCTCGAACCAGCCGGCGACGTGCGGGCGCAGCTCGCGGTCGGCGACGGCGCGCACGGTCCGGCGGATCTCGCGCTCCTCGTCGGTCAGCAGTCCGTCGATGGCGAGCAGGTCGAAGGGGTGGACGGGGGCGGAGCTGGACTGCGACGGCGATGGCGACTGCGACGACTTCACGGACGGCCTCCTGGCGGCTGTGGCAACTCGGCGAGGCGAAGCGTAGCCGCAGATCGGATATTGGATCCAGTATTGAAAATCCCATACCCCGGCCGTACGGTCCGATCAGATCCGATCGCCAGTGAGGGAGAGCGGAATGCGCGCAGACCAGCCGGGCGCACCGGGACCGACGGCGGCCGGCGCCCTGTCCGGGATCGTCGTCGCCGACTTCGGCCGGGTCCTCGCGGGGCCGTACATGACGATGCTCCTCGCCGACCTGGGCGCGGACGTGATCAAGATCGAGCGGCCGGGGTCCGGCGACGACACGCGCGCGTGGGGGCCGCCGTTCGCCGGCGGCGAGGCCACCTATTTCCTCGGGGTGAACCGCAACAAGCGCTCGGTCGCGCTCGACCTCACCGATCCCGACGACCTGGCGACGGCCCGCGCGATCGTGGAGCGCGCGGACGTCCTGGTGGAGAACTTCCGCCCCGGCACGATGGAGAAGCTGGGCCTCGGGTACGAGGACGTGCGGGCGGCCAACCCCGGTCTCGTCTACTGCTCGGTGACCGGCTTCGGCACCGACGAGGGCGCCCGGCTGCCCGGCTACGACCTGCTCGTCCAGGCCATGGGCGGTCTCATGAGTGTGACGGGCGAACCGGACGGACAGGGGACGAAGGCGGGGGTCGCCCTGGTCGACGTCATCACCGGGCTGCACGCGGGCATGGGCGTGCTCGCCGCCCTCCGCCACCGCGAGCGGACCGGAGAGGGCCAGCGGGTCGAGGTCTCGCTGCTCTCCTCCCTCCTGTCGGCGCTCACCAACCAGGCGGCCGCCCACCTCGGGGCGGGGGTCGTGCCGCGCGCGATGGGCAACCGGCACCCGAGCATCGCTCCGTACGAGGTGTTCGAGGCGCGGGACCGGCCGCTGGTCCTGGCCGTGGGCAACGACCGGCAGTTCCGGGTCCTCTGCGAGCGGCTCGGCCTGCCCGGGCTCGCCGAGGATCCGCGGTTCGCGACCAACACGGCCCGGGTCGCCCACCGGGACGAGCTGGTGGCGGCGCTCGCCGGGCCGCTGGGGACCCGTACCGCCGACGGCTGGTTCGATGAGCTCACCGCGGCCGGGGTGCCGTGCGGGCCGATCAACGATCTGGCCGCCGCGTTCGACCTCGCCGACCGGCTGGGGCTCGCGCCGCGCGTCCCGGAGTCCGCCGCCGGTCCCGGTCAGGTGGCCCATCCGGTCCGGCTCGGCGCGACCCCGCCCACCTACCGCGTCGCTCCCCCACGCCTCGGCGAGCACACGGAGGGCGTACGGGCCTCCTTGGGGCGGGCCGAGGAGGGCGCCGCGGGAGATCCGTGACCGCGCGCGCGTAGGAAGATGGTCGGCACCGGTGGAGAGATCGTCCGGTGGGCAGCACGAGGGATCGGAAGGTCACAGGCGATGAGCAGCGCGGTGCAGAAGCGGCGGCCGCAGACCGCCCAGCAGTTCGTTCTCGGGGAACTGCGGCGCGCCATCACCAGCGGGGAGCTGAGGCCCGGCGGGCAGATCCGTCAGGACGCACTCGCGGCCCGGTTCGAGGTGAGCCGGGTTCCGCTGCGCGAGGCCCTGAAGGCCCTGGAGGCCGAGGGTCTGGTCGTCCATCACATCCACCGGGGCTACTTCGTCGCGGAGCTCTCGCTCGCCGATCTGGAGGAGATCTACCGGATCCGTGAGCTCCTGGAGACGGAGGCCGTACGGAGGGCCGTGCGGCGGCTGCCGGATGGCATCGTGGCCACGCTGGAGCGTATCCAGCGCGAGGTGGAGCAGGCGGCCGACGAGGGCGACGTGCCGGCGATGGCCACGGCGAACCGGCTTTTCCACTTCACGCTCATCGAGGCGTCGGGGATGCCGCGTCTGGTCCGCCTGATCGCGACCCTGTGGGACTCCACCGACGCGTACCGCTCGCTCTACTACACCGAGGACCCGCACCGGAAGCAGGCCGTCCGCGAGCACCGCGCCGTCATCTCCGCGCTGCGGCACGGCGACGAGGACGCCACCGTCCGCTGGCTGGACGAGCACCGGGCGCACGCGGTGGCGGCCTTGCGCGAGGTCCTGGGCCTGGAGCGGGACTGAGTCACCCGCAGCGGTGCTCGCCGGCGGGGAGCACGGTCAGTCGAGGCAGAACTCGTTGCCCTCGATGTCCCGCATCCCGATGCAGGCGTCGTGCCCGTCGTACAGCAGGCGCTCGCGCACCGCGCCGAGCGCGAGCAGTCGTGTGCACTCGGCCTCCAGGGCGGCCAGGCGCTCCTCGCCCACGAGCCCGGTGGCGATCCGCACGTCGAGGTGCACCCGGTTCTTGACGACCTTGCCCTCGGGAACGCGCTGGAAGTACAGCCGCGGACCCACGCCCGAGGGATCGACGCACGCGAACCACGCCCCCCGCTCCTCGGCCGGCCGCGAGCGGTCGTACTCCTCCCAGGTGGCGAACCCCTTGGGCGGCGGCGGTACGACGTACCCCAGCACCTCGCACCAGAAGCGGGCGACGTGCTCCGGATCCGCGCAGTCGAAGGTGACGTGGAACTCCCTGATCGACGACATCGGCGCACCCTAGCAGGGGCACCGACTAGGCTTCTCGCCATGTATCACGGGGGATTGGTCAATGTCGTCGACGTCGAGGCGACCTGCTGGGAGGGCGAGCGTCCGCCCGGCGCCGTCAGCGAGATCATCGAGATCGGGTTGACGGTGGTCGATCCGGGTGCGGGCGAGCGGGTCTCCCGGCACCGGATCCTGGTGCGGCCGGCCCGGTCGAAGGTCAGCGCGTTCTGCACCGAACTGACCGGACTCACCCAGGCGGAGGTCGACACCGGCCTGGACTTCGCCGCCGCCTGCCGGCTGCTCGCGACCACGTACGAGGCGGGTCTGCGGCCCTGGGCCAGCTGGGGCGACTACGACCGCAAGCAGTTCACCCACCAGTGCCGGGTCACCGGCACCCCGTATCCCTTCGGGAGCGACCACACCAACGCGAAGGCCGTGTTCACCGAGGCGTACGGCCTGCGCAAGCGTCCGGGCATGGCGCGTGCCCTGGAGGTCGCGGGGCTGCCCCTTGAGGGGCGTCATCACCGGGGCGAGGACGACGCCTGGAACATCGCGGCGCTGGTGCTGCGGCTCGCGGAGCGGGGCGCGTGGCCGCCGGCCGGCGCGGTGGACGTTCCGTAGGCGCCTCGGGGACCTGCGGTTACCCTGGCGCCGGACGCGAGGAGGAACCATGGGGCGGATGCCGTCGGCCGAACGACGCAGACAGCTGGTCGACGCGGCGATCAGGGCGATGACCAGGGACGGGGTCGCCCGGACGACCACCCGGTCGATCTGCGCCGAGGCGGGTGTCTCGCTGAGCGTCTTCCACTACTGCTTCGAGTCCAAGCAGGCCCTCCTCGAAGCCGCGATCGAGACGATCAACAGCAACTACGTGGCGCGCGTGATGTCGGCGGTCGAGCCGGGCGCCACCCTGCGCGAGACCGTACGGGGCGCGCTCCAGTCGTACTGGGACCACGTCACGGCCCGCCCCGGCGAGCACATGCTGACGTACGACCTCACCCAGTACGCCCTGCGGGAGCCGGGGTTCGAGCATCTGGCACGGGCCCAGTACGAGCAGTACGTGGTGTCGGCCGCCTCGCTCGTCGAGCAGGTACGCGTGATGCGGGGCATCGAACCGCGGGTGCCGGTGGAGACGATCGCCCGGTACCTCGCGGCGGCGATCGACGGTCTCACCCTCCAGTTCCTGGTCGTCGGGGACGAGAAGACGGCGGCGACCCTGCTGGATCTGACGGCCGATCAACTCGTGCTGCTCATCGACGGATAGGGGCCCGCGCCTCGGCCCGGGGAAGCCTCATGACCATCAGCAGGTCATCTGTCCCGGACTATTGACTCACTCCTCCAACACCGCGATCCTCGGGGCGCCCGGTACTCCCCCACCGTCCGGAGGCATCGCTGACCATGACTCGACCCATTTCGCGCAGGACCGGCGGCAGATCCGCCCTCCTCGCGCTGTTCCTCGCCCTGGCCGCCGTCCTCTTCGGCTCCGGTCCCGTCCCCGCTGCCGCCGCCGGCGGTGCGTGGTGGGAGCCCACCTCCCGGCCCGCGGCCGACTCGCAGATCAACGTCACGGGCACGCCGTTCACGGGAACGGACGCGCAGGGGAAGGTGCGCGGCTTCGTCGACGCGCACAACCACCTGATGTCCAACGAGGGGTTCGGCGGCCGGCTCATCTGCGGCCAGACGTTCTCCACGGCGGGCGCCGCCGAGGCGCTCAAGGACTGTCCCGAGCACTATCCCGACGGCTCGGGCGCGCTGTTCGAGAACATCACCGGCGGGGCCGACGGCCACCACGACCCGGTCGGCTGGCCCACGTTCAAGGACTGGCCCGCCCACAACTCCCTCACGCACCAGCAGAACTACTACGCGTGGGTGGAGCGCGCCTGGCGCGGCGGGCAGCGCGTGCTCGTCAACGACCTGGTGACGAACGGCCTCATCTGCTCGATCCTGCCCCGTGACCGGAGCTGCGACGAGATGACGTCGATCCGCCTCCAGGCCCGTAAGACGTACGAACTCCAGGACTACGTCGACGGGATGTACGGCGGGCCCGGCAAGGGCTGGTTCCGGATCGTGACGTCCGCGGCGCAGGCGCGCTCGGTGATCGAGCAGGGCAAGCTCGCGGTCGTCCTGGGCGTCGAGACCTCGGAGCCGTTCGGCTGCAAGCAGATCCTCGATGTCGCGCAGTGCAGCAAGGAGGACATCGACCGCGGTCTCGACGAGCTGTACGGGCTCGGGGTCCGCAGCATGTTCCTCTGCCACAAGTTCGACAACGCGCTGTGCGGTGTCCGCTTCGACTCGGGCGCCATCGGTACGGCGGTCAACATCGGCCAGTTCCTGTCGACGGGCACCTTCTGGGCGACGGAGAAGTGCGCGGGTCCGCAGCACGACAACCCGATCGGGCTCGCGGCCGCCCCGGTGATGGCGTCCAAGCTGCCGCCGGGCGTGAGCACCCCCTCGTACGCCTCCGACGCGAAATGCAACACGCGTGGTCTGACCCGGCTCGGTGAGCACGCCCTGCGAGGCATGATCGACCGCGGCATGATGCTGGAGCTGGACCACATGAGCGTCAAGGCCGCCGGGCGGGCGCTCGACATCCTGGAGTCCGAGGAGTACCCGGGCGTCCTGTCCAGCCACAGCTGGATGGACCTGGACTGGACGGAGCGCCTGTACAAGCTGGGCGGTTTCGTGGCCCAGTACATGCACGGCGCGGAGGGCTTCGTCGGCGAGGCCGGCCAGAAGGCCGCGCTGCGCGCGAAGTACAAGGTCGGCCTCGGCTACGGCACCGACATGAACGGCGTCGGCGGCTGGCCGGCCCCGGTGGGCAGCGGGGCGCCGAACGCGGTGAAGTACCCCTTCCGCAGCTTCGACGGCGGCTCGGTGATCGACCGTCAGGTGACGGGCGAGCGGACCTGGGACCTCAACACCGACGGCGCGGCGCACAACGGCCTGGTGCCGGACTGGGTCGAGCAGATCCGGCTCAGCGGCGGCCAGGGCGTCGTGAACGAGCTGGCGGCCGGCGCGGAGTCGTACCTGACCACGTGGAAGGCGACCGAGAACCACGAGCCGGGGGTCAACCTCGCGAAGGGCGCGCCGGGTTCGGCGAGCTCCTCGGAGTGGAACCCGTTCGTCAGCTACGCGCCGGGCCGCGCCCTCGACGGCGACACCGGTTCGCGCTGGGCCAGCGACTGGTCCGACGACCAGTGGATGGGTGTGGACCTCGGGGCCGTCCGCAGGGTGGGCAGGGTCACCCTGGACTGGGAGCGGGCGTACGCGCGCCAGTACCGGATCGACGTGTCGGAGAACGGCACGGACTGGCGGACGGTGTGGTCCACGGACGCCGGTGACGGCGGGTACGACACGGCGGAGTTCCCGTCGACGTCGGCCCGTTACGTACGGATCCACGGCGAGCGGCGGGCGACCCAGTGGGGCTACTCGCTCTACGAGGTCGCGGTGCACAGGGCCTGAGCGCGAAACGGCCGGGGCCGGCCGGATCGCCTCGCGATCCGGCCGACCCCGCTGTCGGCCCTCAACTCCCGCTGGACATACCCCAGTCGGCCGGGATACGGGCGAGCCGCACGCGCTGCGGGTGGTCGCCGACGTCCACGGAGGCCACGCGTCGGCCGGTGGCGAAGTCGATCGCGGTGACGCGGTCGGCGCCGCTCTCGGAGATGACGCAGGACCGTCCGTCGCCGCTCACGGTCGCCCAGTACGGCTTCGACGCCTCGACGAGCGGGCCCTCCTGGAGGGTGGCCCGGTCGACCACGGTGGCGTAGTCGTCCATCGTTCCCGCGACGCAGAGCTTGCTGCCGTCGGGGCTCATCGAAAGGCCGTGGTGGCGCGAGTCGTTGACCCAGGCGGTGCGGTCCGGGTCGGTCTTCGGGTTGCCCGGGAGGACCTTGGCCCGGGTGATGCGGTCGGTGGTGACGTCGTACTCCAGGAGGCCGTTGTAGAACGAGACCTGGAGGTAGAGCTTCTTCTCGTCCGGGGTGAAGGCGATGGGCCGGACGGCGTCGGAGAGGTCACCGCGGCCGAAGGCGTCGAGCCGTTCGCGCATGTCGATGACGCGGACGGTCTTGAGCGTGGCGGCGTCGACCACGGTGATACGGCGGTCGCCCTTGGTCCAGTCGAGCCAGGGGGCGTCGAGGGCGGTGGTGACCTCGCCGATGGACATGTTCCACAGGAGTCCGTCGGAGGTGAAGACGTTCTCGTGGGGCTTGTCGCCCGTCTTGAAGGAGCCGATCTCGCGGCCGGTGCCGATGTCGAGGACGTGCACGGTGTTGGCGGTGGAGGCGGAGACCGCGACCCGGGTGCCGTCGGGCGAGACGGCCATGTGGTCGGCCCGGTAACCGGCCACGGGGAAGCGCCAGTTGACCCGCCCGGTACGCAGGTCGAGGGAGACGACATCGGCGAAGCTCGGCCGGGAGACGACCATGGAGGAGCCGTCGGGGGTCGCGTACATGTCGTCGACGAACTGGTCGTGTCCCTCCCCCGGGCCGCTGCGGACCCCGAGGAAGAACGCGAGCTTGATGGGGTTCAGATAGATCTCGCGGAGGCGCTCCTCCTTGTCGGGGATGACGTTCACGCGGCCGATGCGGTGGAAGTCGCCCTGGGCGGCGATGACGTCGGCCGTTCCGTCCCAGTTGTTGCCGACGAACATCGCCTCGCGGAGCGCGGCGATGTTCGTCGGCGCCTCGGCGGTGGCCGCTCCGGGGACGGCCGAACCGGTGCCGCCGGCCGTGGCGACGAGGGCGACGGCCACCGCGAGGGCGGCGGCGAGACGTCGGGGGCGGGTGGACGACGTGCGGAGAGAGGGCATGCGGGGGTCCTTCTTCCGGCTCGAAGGGCTGACGTGAGCGGTGACGTGAGCTGCGGCTTGAGCGGTGACTTGAGCGGTGATTCGAGCTGCGGCTTGCGCGGAGGTTCGAGGCGTGACGCCTGGCGTGACTTACCCGAAGTAACCATGTACATGACAAGCCCCGCAAGTCCCTGTGGCCTCCTTGTCCCGCTCCGGCGCCCGGTAGGAGATCATGGACTCCGGAACCCAGAAGGGACGGAACGGACGATGAGGCACCGCAGTGTCGCCGACCTGATGACGCCGACCGCGGTGGCGGTACAGCCAGGGACGTCGTTCAAGGAGATCGCGCGGCTCCTCGACGAGTACGGCATCACCGCCGTCCCGGTGGTCGACGACGAGAACCGGCCCGTGGGCGTGGTCTCCGAGGCCGACCTCCTGCGGCGGCACACCGCGAAGGACGGGCCGAGCACCGCGGAGGCCATGATGTCGAGCCCCGTCGTGACGGCCAGGCCCTCCTGGACGGCCGTCGAGGCGGCCCGCCTCATGGAACGGCACCGGGTGAAGCGACTGCCGGTGGTGGACGCGGAGGGGAAGCTCATCGGGGTGCTGAGCCGGAGCGACCTGCTCCAGCTGTTCCTGCGCAGGGACCGCTCGATCCAGGAGGAGATCCGCGAGGACGTGGTCGTCCGCATCCTGCGCCTCTCGCCCTCCGCCGTCCACATCGACGTCGACGAGGGCCGGGTGACGCTGAGCGGCACGCTGGACCGCGCGGGGATGGGCCCGATCCTCGTCCGGCTGTGCGAGACGGTGGACGGGGTGGTGGAGGTCGAGGACCGGCTGACGTACGAGGACGCGGCGGATAGGGCGGACGAGCGGAACGTCGAGGGCGCGGAGGACGGCGCGGCGTAGGCGCAGGTCGGGCGGCCGGCACCACGTGAGGCTGAGGGGTGTTCAGGGCGCAACCGCCCCCTGACCCGGCGCCTCGCTCACGTGCCGCCGCGTCCTCTGCCCGCGGACGTCCGCGGGCAGGACGTCCGCGGGCAGGATGTCCGCGGGCAGGATGTCCGCGGGCCGGTCAGGAGACCGCCTCCGGCCAGCCGTAGCCGGGTCCGGTGTGCTGGGGTACGGTCCCGGCGCCCACCGCCTCCATCTCCCGGTTGGCCTCACGCATGAGCTTGCCGGCCAGGTCCTTCATCGCCCGGCTCGCCGCGAGCTCGTCACCGATCGCCGGAACGTCGACGTCCGACGGGTTGCAGCGGGCTGAGCCGTGACCCGTGAGGGTCGAGTTGCCGGTCAGGAGCCGGGCCTCGGCCTTCGTCCTGCCGTCGTCCTCGACCAGCTCCACGCCGACCTTCCACTCCAGGGTGCGGGTCATGATCTGCCTCCTCGCACAGCCGGCCTCGCGCGACCGAGGCGCGGCCCCTTCCGATACCTCCAGGATCCATCGGCGCGTGCCGGACGGCACGCCGCACGCGGGCGGCGCTCACGGAGCCGTGACGGTCCCGCACGCTCGGTGGCCGACCCCTGGTCTACGGGGCACGGAAGAGGCGCGGGAAACGCGGGGCCAGCCAGGGCTTGCGGCCCCAGCCGAGGGCCTTGCCACGGGCGATCACGGGCCAGGGGTCCATCCGGCCCAGGCCGAGGAGGAGGAAGGCGACCGGCTCGGTCAGGATGGTGCAGTCCGGGCGGGCCGGCGGCTCGTGGGAGGTCTCGACGGCGCCGTCCGTGACGAGGACGCCGAAGCTCGGGCCGCTCCGGAGCCGTACCGCGAATCGGGCCGTCAGGCCTGCGACGGCGGCGGGGTCGGTGACCCTGGGCATCGCCTCGATCATGAACGGCAGGGTGAGGTCGACCCGGCGCGCGTCCAGCATGTGGGGGCGGCCGACCGCGAGGGCCAGATCGTAGCCATGGCCGAGCATGTGGGTCAGCAGGTACGAGCCGAGGACGGCCGGGCGCATGGCGCCGAGCGGGGCGGAGAGGAGCTCCTCCGGATCCCGCTCCTCCACGGACGCGAGGAAGGCCTCGGCCTGGGCGGTGATCATCTCGGCGAGGGGACCGGGCGCCCGCTCCTCGAATCCCGCGAGCGCGCGTTCGTTGGCGGCGGCGAGGCTCCCGGGAGTGCCGTCGCCGTAGGGGCGCTCGTGTCCGGCGGCGAGGTCGGCCATCAGGGCATTGGCCTGCGCCAGGTGGGCGGCCGCCTCCCCGAGGGTCCAGGCGGACCGGGGTACGGGCAGTCCGGCGCCGTCCCCGCCGGGCGCGGCGCGCAGCACCGCGGCGATGTCCTCGGCCGTCCCGCGTATCGCCTCCGCGAGCCCCTCGGGCAGTACCCCGACCGCACCCACTCGTCCCACTGTCACTGCCCACCCCTCCCGACCCGGTGGCCGCACGTGGCGCACCGGTTGGTCACGGACCGTACCAGCGAGTAGGTCCATCGGCACCGGTCACGTCAGCCGTGCGTCAAGGTTGGCCATGGTCGTATCAGCGCCTCGTCAAGGGGGAGGGCGGTCCGGTGCGGCTGGTGTCCTAGCGTCCGGGCCTGGAGCAACCCTTCGTTCCTCCGGCGCCGGCCGGTCGAAGCGACGACGCCGTGCGCGGGTCCGTGTACGACAGCGCGTGGGCCGGTGAGGCCCGGGCGGCCGCCGGTTGCGCCGGGCTGCTCCTCGCCCTGTCCCTGGCCGTGGACGCCGGCTACGACGCTCTCACCCTGCCGAACGCGGTCCCGTGGATCGCTCTGTCCACCCTGCTCTTCGTGACGCGTCCTGCTCCGTGACCCGCGACTGTGGCTGCTCGTGGAGGCGGACGCGCGGACCTCCCACGCGCGGGGGTCGCTGCCGGGCACACGGGACCTCGACCGGCTCGCCCGACGGGTCGAACGGGACACCGTCGACTCGGTGTTCAGGATCTCGGGCCTGCGCTGACCCGCCCCGACCCGGCCCGTACCGACCCGGCCGACTACCGCCGCGGCCGCCGCCAGGTAGCCGCCGCCCGTGGGCTACAGACCGACGTCCCTGGCCCTGAGGTCCTCCAGCGTCTCCCTGCGCACCAGGAGCCGCGCGTGGCCGTCGAGCACGGCGACCACCGGCGGGCGGCCCACGAGGTTGTACGAGGAGGCCATCGAGAGGTGGTACGCGCCGGCCACCGGTACCGCGAGCAGGTCGCCCGGGTGGGTGTCGGCGGGCAGCGACACGTCCTCGGCCAGGATGTCTCCGGCCTCGCAGTGGCGGCCGACGACCGTCACGCTCTCGTCGCCGGCCGGTGAGTGGCGGCCGATCAGCCGCGGGGCGTAGCGCACCCCGTACAGCGCGGGCCGCGGGTTGTCGCTCATCCCGCCGTCCACCGCCACGAAGGTCCGTCCGGGTGTGCGCTTGACCGCGAGGACCCGGTACACGGCGACTCCGGCCGGTCCGGAGACCGCACGGCCCGGCTCGATGACGAGGCGCGGGACGGGAAGGCCGGCGGCCGCGCAGCTCCCGGCCAGTTCGGCGCGGACCCGGCGGGCCAGCTCGGTGAGGTCGAGGGCGGGCTCGCCGGGGCGGTACGCGATGCCGTGACCGCCGCCGAGGTCGAGCTCCGGCAGGATGACTCCATGGGTGTCACGCACCCGGGCCATGAGGCCGACGAGCCGCCGTACGGCCACGAGATACGGCTTGACGTCCGTGATCTGTGAACCCAGGTGGCAGTGGATCCCGGTGAGTTCGAGCTGTGGCTGGTCGAGGATCCGGGCGATCGCGTGCTGGGCGTGGCCGTCCCGGAGGGAGAGGCCGAACTTCTGGGCGTCGGAGCCGGTACGGATCTTCTCGTGGCCCCCCGCGCTGATCCCGGGCGTCACACGGACCATGACCTTCTGGTGGCCGCCGGTACCGACCGCGGCGGCGATGCGCGCGATCTCGGCGGGTGTGTCGATGACGATCCGGCCCACGCCAAGGCGCAGTGCGGTGCCCAGGTCCCGCGGCGACTTGGCGTTGCCGTGGAGCAGGATCCGGTCGGCCGGGAAGCCGGTGGTGACGGCGAGCTCCAGCTCACCGGCGGAGCACACGTCCAGACCGAGCCCCTCCTCCTCCACCCAGCGGGCGAGGGCGCGGCACAGGAAGGCCTTGGCCGCGTAGTGGATCTCGGCGTCGGGGAAGGCGCTGCGGTAGGTGCGGCAGCGTTCGCGTACCTCGTTCTCGTCCAGGACGTACACGGGCGTGCCGTGGCTCTCGACGATCTCGGTGAGGGGCACGCCGCCGACGAGGAGGCCGCCGTGGGGCTGCTCGGTGGTGGACGCGGGCCAGACGGAGAGCGCGCCGGGGGCGGTTCCGGCCGCGGCGCGGGGCCGGGTGTCGAGCGTGGTCATCTCCGGGTCTCCCGTCAGCTCGCGAGCACGGTCAGGGGCCGCGGCAGCGGCTCCGGCAGGGGTACGGAGGCGGCGGCGGGCCGCGGAGCCGTCAGCACCGGGTCGATCCTCAGCTCACGGACGCCCAGCGGCTCCGTCAGGGCCCGCAGCGCGGGTTCCGACAGCGGGATCCAGGGCTGCTCGGCGCCCAGGACGGCCCTCAGCCGCGCCGGGCCGGTGAACGCGACGGCGGTCCTGCCGCCGACCGGCGTGCGGAACAGACGGGTCACGAGGCCGCAGGTGCCCGGCCGGACGGGCACGCAGAGGCGTCCGGCCGGGAACGGTTCCCCAGGCTCCGGGTCGTCTCCGTACAGGGCGTCTGCCATGGGTTCCTCCTGAGGAGCGAAACACGGTCCCCGGCACGATCGCGCCGGGGTGTCTTCGACGCTATGCCCGGTGATCACCGCTCCCCGGTCCGCCCTGACGCGGCCCTGACGCGCGGGGGCCGAATGCATACACCCCGCTGACGCGTCGCGGAGAAGGTCGGACTCGCGATCGCGGCCTCGTCGCGCCCGCATCCGCATGCCGCCATCGGGGTCACTCGGCTCGCCCATCGGCGCACCTTCCGGGGCGCGGTGCCGGCGGCGGCCGAGGCGGCGACAGCCTGACCGTTTCCGCAGGCCAGGGGGATGGGCGTATTCCCGTGGAGCCATCGGAGTTCCCATGGCAGCCATTGGATTCCGCATTGGAAAGGTCTCCGGGACGGGGCTACGTTCGAGGACATCGCCACACCGACGGTCCCCGCACCGGGGCGCCGGGTGGGCGATCATCGCTCTTCGGGCCGAAACCCGGCCCGTACCTCCCGGGAGAACCCTCATGCCCAAGATCCTTTTCGTGTTGACCGGCACCGACTTCTGGACCCTGGCCGACGGTACGAAGCACCCGACCGGCTTCTGGGCCGAGGAGGCGGCCGCGCCGTACGAGGCGTTCACGGCCGCCGGGTACGAGGTCGTCGTCGCCACCCCCGGCGGTGTCGTCCCGACCGTCGACAAGAGCAGCCTCGCCCCGGAGTTCAACGGCGGGCAGGAGGGTGCCGACAAGGTCGCCGCCGTCGTCGCCTCGCTCACCGAGCTCCAGCACCCGATCCGCCTCGAGGACGTGGACCTGGACGACTACGCGGCCGTCTTCTACCCGGGCGGCCACGGCCCCATGGAGGACCTCGCGGTCGACGCGACCTCGGGCCGGCTGCTGATCGACGCCCTGGACTCCGGCAAGCCGCTGGCCGTCGTCTGCCACGGCCCGGCCGCGCTGCTCGCCGCCACGAAGGACGACGGCACCAACGCCTTCGCCGGCTACAAGGTCGCCGCGTTCACCAACGACGAGGAGACCCAGTCCGGTTTCGCCGACAAGGCGAAGTGGCTCCTGGAGACCCGCCTGGTCGAGGCAGGCGTCGACGTCCAGGTCGGCGAGCCGTGGGCGCCGAAGGTCGTCGTCGACCGCAACCTCATCACCGGCCAGAACCCGGCCTCGTCCGCCCCGCTCGCGGACCGGGTCCTGAAGGAACTGGGCTGACCATCGGGTTGATGTGACACCCGGACGCCCCGCACCCTGAGGGTGCGGGGCGCCTCCGCCATCTCGGCAGTCTCAGCCGTCTCAGCCCTCCCCGCCCTCCCCGCCCTCCCCACCATAGGGATACCAGTAGGCTTTCCCTGTGAGGCATACGGATCCTGATGGGCCGGCCGGCGTCCCCCGCTCCAGTACGGCGACGCCCGGCGGCGTCAGCACGGGACCGGCGGACCTGAATCTGCTGCGCACCTTCCTGGCGGTCTACCGCTCCGGCTCGTTCACCGCGGCCGCCGGTCTCCTGGGGCTTTCGCAGCCCACGGTGACGACCCAGATCCGCGCCCTGGAGCGGCAGACGGGCCGCGAGCTGTTCGAGCGTCTGCCGCGCGGGGTCGCCCCGACCACGGTCGCCCACGACCTCGCGGCCCGTGTCGCCGCTCCCCTCGACGCGCTCGCCGCCGCGACCGGCCAGGACACCGATCCCCACGAGCGGCCCACCCCCGTGCACCTGGCGGGCCCGGCCGAACTGCTCTGCACCCGCGTCCTGCCGCTCCTGGCCCCACTGGCCGCCGAAGGGGTACGGCTCCGGATCACGCCGGGCCTCACCGAACCGCTCCTCGACGAACTCCGGGCGGGACGCCATGACGTGGTGATCTCGACCTTCCGTCCGCGGGGGCGGGCGCTGACCTCCGTACCGCTGATGGACGAGGAGTTCGTGCTCGTCGCAGCGCCCGCTTGGGCCGACCTCGTCGGGGAGCGGCCGGCGGTGGAGGGCCCGGCGGCGCTGCACAGCGTGCCGCTGATCACCTATGCCGAGGACCTGCCGATAGCCCGTCGCTACTGGCGCCATGTCTTCGGCAGCCGGCTCTCCCGCTCCGCCGCCGTCACCGTCCCCGACCTGCGCGGCGTCCTCGCGGCGGTCACCGCGGGGGCGGGCTTCACGGTCCTGCCCCGCTACCTCTGCGAGGCCGAACTGGCCTCGGGCGCCCTCGTACCCCTCCATCACCCGGAGGACCCGCCCATCAACACCGCCTACCTCACCCAGCGCCCCGGTCGCCCCACCAACCCCGATGTCACCCGCGTCCGGGACCTCCTGCTGGAGGCCGGACGCACGTGGTGACGCCGTGTCAGAACGCGGGGCGCCGCTCGTGATCATCAGGCGAGACCGAGCAGCCCGCGGCGGGGAACGGTCCGCCCGCTCCCACGCGCGCGGCCGGGCGACGCGCGGACGATCGGCGCTCCCTGACGGCGCTCGCGACCTGGTCCGGGACCACGGCGGCGAGTTGGGCGCGGAACAGCACGGAGAGCCCCTCACCGGCCCCGCGCGCCGCGATCAGCCCGCCCAGCCGGAGAACGACCGCCGTGCCCGCGGCCCTGGTGGCCACCAGGGCGACGGCCACGACCGGGCCGTCGGCGCGGTCGTGGAGCAGGCCCGGGCTCCCGGGAGCCCAGACACCGGTGAGCGGGACGCACCCCTCGCCGACCACGGTGAGCAACTCGACGAGCCCGTCGACGTGTTGCCCTCCCCGGCACCCTCGGCCGCCGCGCTCCCGGCCGCCGCCGCGGCCCTCGCCAGCGCCTCGCCGCGTACGCCCGGGAGGGTCTGTCCCCACCGCCCCCCGAGCGAGGGACGTCAGCAGATCGTGCCGGGGCGGATCGCGGTGGCCTTCAGCAGGTCACGCACCAGATCGAAGTCGATCCGCTCGGGCTTCCTGAACCGCAGACACCCCTTGCCCATGTCCTGCCCCGCGAGCCGCTCCGTGAAGGCGTCGCGGACGTCGCCGCGCATGAGGTAGAAGGAGATGTACTGCTTCTGGCCGGCGAAGGCGATCTCGGCGACGCCGTCCCGCTCGTAGACCGGCATGCCGTACGCCATCGACTCGGTGAAGCCGACCAGTTCCTCCCGGCACAGCTCCCGCAGCCGCCGCAGCGCCTCCCGCCGGGGCGCGGGCACCTCGGCCAGGTAGCCGTCGACGTCTTCAGCGTTGCTCTGGACCATACGACGAGCCTACCGACGCCCGTCGGCGTATGAACATCACATTGCCGCCGAGCCCCTGGCCGACCGGCCCGCGGACGCGGTCCGGTACGGTCCGGGCTGCGTCGGAGGAACGGAGAGCCCGGTGGACTGGACGGTGTGGGCGGGCCTGGTCGCCGGGCTGCTGATCGCGGTGGTGACGGCGCCGGCCGGCGTGTCCGGGGCGGTGTTCCTGCTTCCGGTCCACCTGAGCGTCTTCGGCGTCCCGAATCCGGCGATCACTCCGACGAACCTCCTGTACAACGTGGTGGCCGGACCCGGCGCCCTGTGGCGCTACCGCCGCGACGGCACACTGGGCGGCCCTCTGGCCAGGCGCCTGATCGCCGGCACCCTGCCGGGAGTCGTCCTCGGCGCCGCGATCCGCGTCTACGCCCTCCCGGGCCCGGAGGTCTTCCAGCTGCTGGTCGCGGTCCTCCTGCTGCCGCTCGGGCTCTGGTTGTGCGCCCGCACGCTCGCCCCCGCGCGCCGCGCCACGGCCCCCGCCGTCGCCCCGGCGGAGCCGCGCCCGGCCGTGCTCACCGCGCTGGCCGTGGCGGTGGGGGTGTTCGGCGGGATCTACGGCATCGGCGGCGGCTCGTTGCTCGGACCGATCCTGGCCGCCCGCGGCCTCCCCATGAGCCGGGTGGCGCCGGCCGCGCTCGCCGCCACGTTCGCCACCTCCCTCGTCGGTGCGGCCGCGTTCGTGGTGCTGTCCCTGGCCGGCTCCGGTGACGTCGCCCCCGAATGGCGGCTCGGCCTGGCGTGCGGGCTCGGCGGACTGGTCGGCGGCTATCTCGGCGCCCGCCTCCAGCCCCGCCTGCCCGAGAGGGCCCTGCGTCTGCTGCTCGGCGTGCTCGCCGCCGCGATCGGCGGCTTCTACGCCGCCCGGAGCATCGGATCCTTCTGAGCTCCCTGGGGTCACCCCCCGCCGTCATCGCCACGGGTGTCACGACAGCCCGACGGCGCCCGCACGGGGTGCGGGCGCCGTCGACAGCGGGTCGCCGTCAGGAGGGAGACAAGCTCTCCGGAGCGGCCGAGGCTCAGCCCCGGACGATGTTCTCCGCCTGCGGACCCTTCTGGCCCTGGGTGATGTCGAACGTCACGGCCTCGCCCTCGGTCAGCTCGCGGTAGCCGTTGCCCGAGATGTTGGAGTAGTGGGCGAAGACGTCCGGTCCGCCGCCGTCCTGGGCGATGAAGCCGAAGCCCTTCTCGGAGTTGAACCACTTCACGGTGCCGCTGGCCATGCTCGTCCTTCTGGTCAGTCCGGCGACGGTCCGGGGTGGGACCGTCGCGGCGCCCTTCCACGGGCGCCACTTCCGTCTTCCCCCGGCACATCCCCACCTACACCCGCCGATCCGATCTTGTTACATCCGAAGTGACGGCATGGTGCCTTCACCGCCGCCCGTGGCGGCTCATCTCGCGTCCTTCCGGTCGCCTGGGACGTACGACTCCGGACCGCGGCGGCGATCAGACCGCGGCTGTGCCGGTGGGCGACGGCACGTCATGAGGGCGGAGGACCATGAGCTCGTCCTCCAGGGTCGCCACCATGGCGAAGGGGAACCGGTCGAGTTCGAGGCAGAGGGCGACGTCGTCGGGATGGGCTCCTCGGCGTACGCCCTCCGTCAGCTCGGTGGCGGCGCGCGACGCGCCGGCGCGGCGGAGGAACCCGGCCGCGTCCGTCGTGGTCTCGGTCGTCCTCCGGGCGATGTACTGCGCGCACGCCAGGTCCTCGTCGGCCCGGCCGTCCTCGCCGGTGACCACGAACGTGACACTGTCGCAGTCGCGTGACCGCAGGATCCGAGCCGTCGCCTCCGCCACCACGAAGCCTGCGCACAGCACGAGCGACGCCTCCTTGACCGCGAGGGCGCCGACCGTCCCGGCCGTGGTCTTCTGCACGACGGTCCGTCCGCCGAGGTCGACCGACCGCAGCAGTCCCGGCGAGTTGACGGCGTCGAAGCCGGGCGCGGGCGGGCCGTCCTTGAGCGCCACCCAGTCCGGGTGACGGGCCTTCAGCGCCAGGGCGTCGTCCAGCGACTCGGCGAGAACGATCTTCTCCGCGCCCTGGGCGAAGGCCCAGGCAGCCACCGTGTAGGCACGCATGACGTCGATCACGACCGCCACGGACGGGGCTTCGGCCAGCTCGGGGATACCGAGGAAACGGGCGTCCATCCGGCCATGATCACGCATGCCCGCCGCGAAGTGCCCCGACAGTGGCACGCATCACGTCGTCCGGCTCACCGGCCCGCGCCGGCTTCGGGGCGCGGGCCGGCCCCGACCTGTCCGGTCGATCACGGTCGCAGCGCGCGGACCGCCGACATACGGTGTGCGTGGTCCGCCGCACCCCGACGCGACAAGAGGAGTCCGCGATGGGAACGTACGAGGATGTCTTCCGCGCCAGTACGGAAGACCCCGAGGCCTTCTGGCTCGACGCCGCCCGGGGCATCGACTGGGATGTCGTCCCGCGACGGGCCCTGGACTCCTCGGGCGCCCCCTTCTACCGCTGGTTTCCCGACGGGCGGCTCAACGTCTGCTTCAACGCGCTGGACCGGCACGTCGAGGCCGGCCGCGGCGACCAGCCCGCGCTCACTTACGACTCCCCCGTCACCGGCACCCGGCGTACCTACAGCTACGCGCGGCTGAGGGACGAGGTCGCGGTCTTCGCCGGGGCGCTCGCCCAGCTCGGCGTGGGGCGCGGCGACCGGGTGGTGATCTACCTGCCGATGGTGCCGGAGGCCGCCGTCGCGATGCTGGCCTGCGCTCGCATCGGCGCGGTCCACTCGGTCGTCTTCGGCGGGTTCGCCCCGCGCGAGCTCGCCCTCCGCATCGACGACGCCGCGCCCAAGGTGGTCGTCTCCGCCTCCTGCGGCATCGAGGGCACGCGTGTCATCCCGTACAAGCCGCTGCTCGACCGGGCGATCGAACTCGCCGCCCACAAGCCCGAGAAGAGCGTGATCCTGCAGCGGCCGCAGGCGACGGCCGAGCTGGGACCCGACGACCTCGACTGGGCCGACCTGATGGCCTCCTCGCCGCCGGCCGCGTGCGTTCCCGTATCCGCGAACGATCCCCTGTACATCCTCTACACCTCCGGAACCACCGGGAAGCCCAAGGGAGTGGTGCGTGACTGCGGTGGCTACGCGGTCGCGCTGCACTGGTCGATGGGCGCCGTGTACGACATCGGCCCGGGCGAGACGATGTTCACCGGGTCCGACGTCGGCTGGGTCGTCGGTCATTCGTACATCGTCTACGCGCCCCTGCTGGTCGGCGCCACGACCGTCCTGTACGAGGGCAAGCCGGTCGGCACACCGGACGCGGGGCAGTTCTGGCGCGTCGCGGCCGACTACGGCGTCAAGACCATGTTCACGGCGCCGACCGCCTTCCGGGCCATCCGCAAGGAGGACCCGGAAGGCGCACTGGCCGCGGACCACGACCTCTCCCGCCTGCGCTACCTCTTCCTCGCCGGCGAGCGCCTCGACCCCGAGACCTACCGCTGGGCGAGCGCGCTCCTGGGCGTCCCGGTGATCGACCACTGGTGGCAGACCGAGACCGGCTGGCCCATCGTCGCCAACCCGGTCGGCATCGAAGCCGCCCCCGTCAAACCCGGCTCCCCCACCCGCCCGCTGCCCGGCTGGGACGTCCGCGTCCTCGACGCCTCGGGCAAGCCGGCCCCCGCGGGCGTCGACGGCGCGATCGTGGTCAGGCTCCCCCTGCCGCCCGGAGCCCTCCCCACCCTCTGGAACGACGACGACCGCTACATCGCCTCCTACCTGTCCGCGTACGACGGCTACTACCTCACGGGCGACAGCGGGCACATCGACGACGACGGCTATGTCTTCGTCATGGGCCGCACCGACGACGTCATCAACGTCGCCGGACACCGGCTGTCCACGGGCAGCATGGAGGAGGCCCTGGCCGCCCACCCCGACGTCGCCGAGTGCGCGGTCATCGGCGTCGCGGACCCCCTCAAGGGGCAGGTGCCACGGGGCTTCGTCGTCCTCAAAGCCGGCACCGCCCGCGAACCGGCCGAGGTCGAGGCCGAACTCGTCCAGCTCGTACGCGACCGGATCGGCGCCGTCGCCTCCCTCAAGGACGTGGCGGTCGTGGCCGCCCTGCCCAAGACCCGCTCGGGAAAGATCCTCCGCAAGACGATGCGCGGCATCGCCGACGGACACGACGAACCCATTCCCTCCACGGTGGACGACGCGAGCGTCATCGACGCGCTGCGCCCCGTGCTCCGCCGCGGGGATCCCGGCGGTCCCGCCGCCCGTACCCCGTGAAGCGAGCCCCAGCGAGGCTACGCCGCTGCGGGCCGTGAGAGCGGGGCGATCCGGGTGGGCCCGACGACCGTCAGCGGGGTCCCCAGGCCTTCGCACAGGCGGCGGGCGCGGGCGAGCACGCTGAGAGAGGCCGGGGAAGGGTCCGATGTGGGGAGCTGTATTCGGACATGCCGCGGGCCATGGGTGGCAAGGAGCGTCTCGATGTGCAGGGCGACCGCCGCACGGCCGGTGACATCGAGGTCGCGCAGGAGCGTCACGTGCAGGACGTGATCCTCGAAGACATGGCTGATGAGCATGAACCCTCCTGCCACACGTCGGTCCACCCGAGGCCCCGGTCCTCTGTGGGCGAGAGGAGGGAAGGGTGGTGGACCCAGTATCCGACAACCGTTCCGAAGCGGCGCGCGGGAGCGCGGTCGCCCCACGCCCGGGCGGGAGGACCGGGGCCTTGAGTGGCGTCCGGGACGCTCTCATGTTTACGGGGGACAAAACGGGCTAACCGCGATGTAGTAGACGACGACGCACGAGAGGAGCACGACCGTGTCGGGCGAGGAAAAGATGAAGGCCAAGAAGGAACAGGCCAAGGGCAAGGTCCAGGAAACGACCGGCCGGGCCGTCGGGAACGAGCGCCTCACGGCGAAAGGCCGCGCCGAGCAGATGAAGGGCGATGCCCGGCAGGCCAAGGAGAAGATCAAGGACACGATGAAGGACTAGCGCCGCCGGTCCTCCGCGGTGCGGCGCATGGGCGGTGCAGGGCATTGCCGGTGCAGGGCGTCCGCGGTGCAGGGCGGGTCCGTACGAGGGCCCCCGGGTTCCCCGGCCCGCCCTCGGCCCGCGCCTCAGCACTGAGGCCGGGCAGAAGCCGTACATGAGGTGACGGGACACCCCTACGCCGCCCGGTTTCGGGCCGAGGCCCGTTCCCCGCACGGCTCACCTCCAGAGAGCGAGGCACACCATGATCCTTGTCGGAGTCATTCTGCTCGTCATAGGATTCGTCGCCGGCATCTCGATTCTGTGGACCATCGGAATCGTCCTCGTCGTCATCGGCGCCATCCTGTGGATCCTCGGAGCCCTCGGCCACGAGGTGGGGGGCCGGCGCCACTACTGGTGACGCCGATCCCGCCGGTGGGCCGATGGTGCCGGGCGCCGCTCGCGCGCGGGACAGCTGATGACCGCCCGTCCCGCTGGGCGTCGGTCCCCGTTGGAGCGGACGCGAAGCGTGGTCCGCCGACTGCGCGCCGGGCACCGGTGGGGGCCGGTCAGCGAGTTCGAACTGTGGCAGCGGGCGCTGGGGTTCGCGGCGCTGGGATTCCTCACGCTGATACCGCTGCTGATCGTCGTGTCCGCGGCGGGGGCGGGCAGCGGCAAAGGGTTCGCGCAGTGGCTGGGTGACGGACTCGGGGTCTCGGAGCCCGCCAGAATGGAGATCGAGCGGCTGTTCGCGCTCCCCGGGCAGGTACGGCGGGCCACGACGGCTTTCGGCCTCGCCCTGCTCGCCGTGTTCGGGCTCTCGTTCGGCACCGTGGTGCAGAGCGGCTACGAGAAGGTCTGGGACCTGCCCCCGGCCCACTGGCGGGCCAGATGGCGTCATGTGCTGTGGCTGGCCGTCCTCCTGGGGGTCCTGTACCTGCTCGCCGTCGCCTCCTTCTGGCGCCAGGGTCCGGCCGGGGGCGTCGTCACCATGCTGAGCGGCATCCTCTTCTTCTGGTGGTCGCAGCACCTCCTGCTCGGGGGCAGGATCGCGTGGACGGCCCTGCTGCCCGGTGCGGTGGCCACCGTGCTGGGACTGCTGGGGCTCCGGGTGTTCTCCCGGCTCGTCTTCTCTCCGTTGATCGCTTCGAGCGCCGTCAGCTACGGGCCGTTCGGAGCGTTCCTGGTCATCCAGACCTGGCTCGTCGCGGTGGGCGTGGTCGTGTTCGGCGGCGCGCTGGCCGGCCGCCTGTTCGACGACGAGCTGCCCCGTCTGACCCGCACGCCGAAACGGCGGAAGTGAACCCCGCCGTTGGATCGATGGCATGGATGGCCGAGGCCGGGGCAGGCGGAGTGCGGGCGGGCACACCACCCGCCTCGCACGAAGTACGAAGTACGAAGTACGAAGTACGAAGTACGACGCACGACGCACGACGCACGGAAAGGGAGGACGGCGGGGAACCGCACGCCGCCCTCCGCCTACCGGAGGAGTTGTTTTCGCGTGACCGAGCACATCTGGAGCTACAAGTCGACCACTGGCCACCTGGCCGGGACCGATCTGACCGGCTACAAGGTCGAGGCGACCGACGGCGGCATCGGGAAGGTGGACAAGCACTCCGACGAGGTCGATGACGCCTATCTGGTCGTGGACACCGGCCCCTGGATCTTCGGCAAGGAAGTCCTGCTGCCGGCCGGCACCGTCGTCCGCATCGACGTGGACGAGCGGAAGATCTTCGTCGACGGGTCCAAGGAGCAGATCAAGGACGCTCCCGAGTTCCACCGCGACACGCACCTGGACGACCCCGCCTACCGCCACGAGCTGGGCACGTACTACATGCTGGGCGGCCCCTTCGGCCAGCGCCTGGTCTGAACCCCCGCTCCACGGAGGGCCCGAACTCCTCGAGTTCGGGCCCTCCGTCGTGCGCGCAATGGGACCTTGACAGCAACTGACCATCATCCTTGCCCAGTTGCGCAATTTGGCGTGACAGGTACATGACGTATCGGCTCGCTGGAGCTTACCGTCGAAAGGCCCCGGAGGATCGGCGATCCGACCGCCCCAGGTCGACCGGTACCAGCGCCGCTCCTCCCGCACTCTCGGCTCCGCCAGGTTCCGGGTCCCCCACGAGTGAAGGAGCAGCATGTCGCTCTACACATGGCTGAAGACGGCCACCGTCGGCGCCACCGTCGTCCTCGCCACGGCGACGGCCACGACGGCGAACGCCGCACCCGCGCCGACGGCCGAGCCGTCGGCGGTGAGCGCGCCGGCGGCGGTGGTGACACTTCGTTACGACGACAGCCGGGCCGGAGGATGGGAGGCGGCCATCGCCGCCGGCGTCGCCTCGTGGAACGCGCACGTCGACAACGTCAAGCTGGTCGAGGCCGCGCCGGGCACCCGGGCCGAGATCGTGATCGTGGCGACCACCGGCTGGCCCCAGGCCACGCTCGGCCCCGTCCGTCCCGGCAGGCAGGTCCGTGTCGAACTCGGGAGCCAGGCCGTGAGCCAGGGGTACGACAAGACCCGTATCGCCGCCCATGAAATCGGCCACAGCCTGGGCCTCCCGGACACCAAGCCCGGCCCGTGCTCGCAGCTGATGTCGGGGTCGAGCGCCGGTACGGCGTGCGTGAACGCGATCCCCGACGCGACCGAACAGGCCCGGGTGGAGTCCGCCTACGCCGGCGGCGCCGCCTCGCTCCTCGCCACCGACGGCCGAACCCTCGTGGATGCCCCGTAGCCACGTAGCCCCGCGACCGGAGGCCCGCGACCGGAGGCCCGAAAGGCAGGGCGCCCGATCGGAGTTCACGATCGGGCGCCCTGCCGTCGCCGCGCAGCGGAACCCCGTTGTGGCCGCCGTGGACAACGCAGTACCGTCCGGACGTTCACAGCAGAGTTCGAAAGGCGGGCACGGTGTGACGTACACGACAGAGCTGACAGAAGCCCGCATCGAGGATGCGAGTAACCTCCTGGTCGCGCCTTCGGCATTGCGCGACCATGACGTGATCAGGGACTTCTGCGGGTCCACGATCACGCTGGAGGACCTTGCCTCCGGTTCGCCCGGCCTCGCGGGGAGGACCGTCTACTTGTGCGGCGACGTATCCGGGATCAGCGAGCGCCAACTGCGGACGGCGCAGCGGGTGTTCGTCATCCGGGAGCTGTCGCACGGTTACCAGGGGAACGTCGGCTCGCCCTGGCCCCTCGTCGACCTCGGCCGCGTACCGATCCGCGTCGAGGGCGCCGGCGTGTACTACCGCAGGTTCTTCGACCTCGACGCCGATCACTTCGGACGGATCGGTGCGGAGCACGCCTTCCAGTCCCTGACGGAGTCCACCAAGCCCGGAACGGCCCATCGAAGCGGCATCTATCTGACGCCCGTCACCCAGGACGGCGACGCCCTGCGATTCCACCTGCTCCGGTGCTCCACGAATCTCTCCGGGCCGACCGAGAACTTCGGCCCGACCGACACCGACATCGTCGGTGCTCTGAACCGCGAGGCCACCGCCGTCTTCCGGGACCACGCACCGCTCAATCACGTCCTCGCGCAGATCTACCACAACACCCTTGCCACGCCCGAGCGCAAGCAGTCCAAGGCCAAGATCTCGGCCCATGCCGACAAGACCAAGGACATGCCCGTCAACGGCGTCATGGCCTTCTGCACGTTCTATGACGGGCTCGACAAGCTGGAACCCCTGACCGAAGACCCCTTCGACCAGGGGGTGAAGGGCGTCAGCGGACTGACCCGGCTCCACTTCCGCCTCAAGGAACAGACCGAGGATCGCGACGGGGTCGCGCTCGCGCTCCCCCCGCAGTTCGCCGTGACCCTGTATCCCGGCTCCGTCTTCTTCATGCCGCTGTCCACCAACCGGCTGTACACGCACGAGATCCGGCCCTCGGCGTTGGACGCCTCGTCGCTCCCGACACGCCTGGGATACGTCGTGCGCTGTTCGAGCACCGAAGCCGTTCACCAGGACGGCCAGACGTTCCTCGACGTGGCCGGAGACCTGGTGAGGATGGAGCCACCCACCGAGGACGGGATGAACGAGCTGCGCAGGCTGTACGCCGAGGAGAACAGGACCTCGTCCTTCATCGACTACGGCGACAGGTTTCCCTTCAGCATGAACTCGGGGGACTACCTTGCCCCCCGCGTCTAGGATCTCGGACGAGGTCCTCCTGTGCGCTGTGCCGAGCGAAGAGAATCTCTTCGCGGAGCTGTCCGCGTCGGCTCTCCTGGAAGACGTGGGGAAAGGCCGGCGGGGCGCCACGCTCACCCGGGCCGACGAAGCGCATGGCGTGCCTCTCGTACGGACGACGACGCGGTACGGCAGCCCGGCGCAGCGCTTCCGGGCGGTGCACGAACGGCTGGCGCGGCAGATCCAAGAGGCCGCGGCGCTCCCGGTCGGCTTCAACAACGCTCTGATCGAGACCTATACGAACGCCTACACCACCATGGGCAGCCATTCCGACCAGGCTCTCGATCTGGCCGACTCATCGTTCATCGCCGTCTACTCCTGCTACCAGCACCCCGAAGCGGGCCCGCCGAGGAAACTGGTCTTCGAATCGAAGGAGTTCGCCGGCGAGACGTTCGAGGTCCCGCTCGCCCACCACAGTGTCGCCGTCTTCTCCGTCGAAGCGAATCGGCGGCTGCGGCACAAGATCGTGCTGGAGAAGCCCGTCCCGGCGGCGGACAACCAGTGGTTGGGCGTGACCTTCCGAACGTCGAAGACCCTGGTCCGGTTTCGCGACGGAGCGGCGTACCTCCCGCAGGGTGCACGTCTTGTGCCGGCCGACGAGGAGCAGAGTCGCGCGTTCTACGGACTGAGGCGCCGTGAGAACCAGGAGACGGACTTCGTCTATCCCCTGCTGACGTACACGATCAGCGAGAGCGATCTGATGCCGCCCGTCTGAAGCCGCCTGTCTGATGACGCCCGTCTGAAGCCACCGTCTGCGGTCGAGGTCTCAGGCCCGGCCCTCGGCCACCCGGTACGGGACGAACGTGCTGGTGTTCTCGTCCACGGCGAGCGGGCGGCCCAGGGGCGGGACCGCGCGCTGCGGGCGGTCGGGGCGCTCGCAGAGCCGGCTCCTCATGCGATCGGGGTGGCCGCCCCGGCGTTGTCGAGATCGGTCCCGTCCGAGTACACGAGCCGGGACGCGTGCTGCCGCCTCGCCATGCCCCCGGGCCGCCTCTCCTTTCCGGACTGGGGGGAGGCGGCCGGAGGCGAGGAGAAGCAGCCGTGGAGCCGCACGAGAAACGAGTGGACCAACCGCCACCGCAGCGGCGGTAAGGGCGGTCGGCCCACCGTGTTCGCGGCGCCTGCTATGAGGCCGGGTCGGTCCACAGTTCGTTGCTGTGATCCCCGATGAGAGCGCTGATGCGGGTCAGTACGTCACTGACCGGCTGCGGGTCGAGTCGGCGTCCGTCACGCAAGCGCAGTGCGACGTGATCGTCAACGGCCTCCTTGGCGCCGATGACGGCTTGGTAGGGAACCAGGCGGGCCCCTCGGATTCGGGCGCCCAGGCTGCCGCGGTCCGGTCCCGCGATCTGGGCACGCAGTCCCAGACGGGTGCAGCGTTGGGCAAGGGTTGCGGCGTTCGGCAGTTCGGCGTCGGAGATCGGGAGAATGACCAGCTGAGTGGGGGCGAGCCAGGCGGGGAAGGCACCGCCGTGCTGTTCGATGAGATGGGCGACTGCTCGCTCCACACTGCCGATGATGCTGCGGTGGACCATGACCGGGCGGTGTTTGGCGCCGTCCGCGCCGATGTAGTGCAGGTCGAACTGCTCGGGCTGGTGGAAGTCGACCTGGACGGTGGACAGGGTGGATTCCCGGCCGGAGCCGTCGGTGACCTGGACGTCGATCTTGGGACCGTAGAACGCGGCCTCTCCCTCGGCTGCCTCGTAGGGCAGGCCGGAGCGGTCGAGGACGTCGGTCAGCAGGGCGGTGGACCGCTGCCATTTCTCGGGTGCGGCAACGTACTTGCCACCGGGCCCCGGCAGGGAGAGCCGGTAACGGGTCGGGGTGATGCCGAGTGCCTCGTACGCCTGGCGGATCATCTCCAGGGCTGCCTGCGCCTCCTCGGCGACCTGGTCCAGGGTGCAGAAGATGTGTGCGTCGTTGAGCTGGATGGCCCGCACACGGGTCAGTCCGCCGAGCACGCCCGAGAGTTCGGAGCGGTACATGCCGCCCAGTTCGGCCATCCGTAGGGGCAGTTCGCGGTAGCTGTGGGAGCGGGATCGGTAGATCACGGCGTGATGGGGGCACAGGCTCGGCCGCAGGACGACCTGTTCTCCGCCGAGGTCCATCGGGGGGAACATGTCGTCGCTGTAGTGCGCCCAGTGCCCTGAGATCTCGTACAGCTCCCGCTTGCCGAGTACCGGTGAGTACACGTGCTGGTAGCCGGCCCGCCGCTCGGCGGCACGGATGTACTCCTCCAGGGTGTGCCTCACGGCCGCGCCGTCGGGCAGCCAGTACGGCAGGCCGGCGCCGATCAGCGGATCGGTGTCGAACAGGCCCAGTTCACGGCCGATCTTGCGGTGGTCGTGCACGGCGGTCATCGCGGTCTCCTCGCTGGTTGCGGAGCAAGTGACCGGGCCTACGCCGAAGCCCCGGGGCACTCGCCCCGGGGCTTCGGATCAGATCATCTGTCAGCGCGCCGGGACACTCTCCGGCGTCGTCGTCATGGCAGCGCGCTTCATGGCGCAGACGTTAGCAGGATGTGCCGCGGTCCACATGGTCATTTCTCGGTCAGGAGATCCGTCGGACAGCCCCAGGATGAGAGCGGCGCCGCCTGGGGCGGGCCGGTGATGCAGGGTGATCAGCTTTGTGGCCGGGGGTCTCCTTCATCCAGTTGAGACGGTGGTGCGTCGGTGAAGACGGTCATGCCGAGGCCGACCGGTTGAGGCCGTCCGTCGGCGGGGATGCTCCTTGATCGTTCGGATGCGCAACGGCCCCAGGCCACGCGGGGGATGTACTCGCTCCCGGCGTGTCGCCCGCTGGTCCGGTCAACAACTCCATGCCGCGCGCCGTGGCACGCCACATCCTCGGCAGGCCGCAGGAGGGGGGTTGACCGGCGAACCCCGGCACCGTAGGTTCGGGCGCACCGAGTCACCGCGAGTCACGGGAAGGAGGCGACGTCGGATGTCGAACATCTCCGAACCGTCCCGCCTCCCCCACCAGACCGCCTGGACTCCGGGTCTGATAGCACACGGCTGCTGAACAGCCCCCTTCCGGCGTGCCCATCGCGGCCCCGGCACTTTCGCATGTCTGTCACCGCCTGAGACACGCCGTCGCGTGCCTGCGTGGCGCGCTCCGGGTCATCGAGCCGCCGCCACCGAGAGAGAAAGCTCCTGAAATGGCGACTTGGATAGTCACGACAACCGCGCACCCGAACGGGGACGTTCCGTGGTAGCGGCGCGGCCCGCGACCACCGTCACGGTCAACGGCGAAGAAGCACCGATCTCACCGGCCGCGCCCCACACCACGGTGCTGGACTTTCTGCGCGAGCGTGGCCTCACCGGCACCAAGGAGGGCTGCGCCGAGGGCGAGTGCGGAGCCTGCTCGGTCCTCGTGGCCCGTCCCGGGACGGACAAGCCCACGGATTGGGTGGCGGTCAACGCCTGCCTGGTCCCGGTCGCCTCGCTCGACGGTCAGGAGGTCGTCACCTCCGAGGGGCTCGCCACCGCCGGCGTGGCCGGCGCGCCGGCCACGCTGCACCCGGTGCAGGAGGAGATGGCCGTCCGCGGCGGCTCCCAATGCGGTTACTGCACACCGGGATTCGTCTGCAGCATGGCCGCCGAGTACTACCGGCCGAGCCGCTGCGCGCACCCGGACCCGGCCGGCAGCGGCGATCCCGAGCACGGTCCGAACGGTTTCGATCTGCACGCGCTGAGCGGAAACCTGTGCCGCTGCACCGGCTACCGCCCCATTCGCGATGCCGCGTTCGCCGTCGGTACGCCCTCCGGGGAGGACCCCCTCGCGCGGCGTCGCGAGCTGCCCCCGCCCGAGCCGGTGGCCACCGCGTACACCCAGGACGACAGCGTGTTCCTGCGCAGGGGCACCCTGGCCGAGACGCTGCGGGTGCTGCGTGAGCGGCCCGACGCGGTCGTGGTCGCCGGTTCCACGGACTGGGGCGTGGAGGTCAACATCGCCTCCCGCCGGGCGAACTGTGTGGTCGCCGTCGACCGGCTGCCCGAACTGCGGGAGCTGCGCGTCGCATCCGACCATGTCGAGATCGGGGCGGGGCTGACCCTCACCGAGATCGAACGCCGTCTCGACGGCGAAGTCCCCTTGCTTGCTGAGCTGTTCCCGCAGTTCGCGTCGCGGCTCATCCGCAACAGCGCGACGCTCGGCGGCAATCTGGGGACCGGTTCCCCCATCGGAGACAGTCCGCCGGTACTCCTCGCGCTCGAGGCGTCGGTGGTGCTCGCCGACGCCGACGGCGAGCGCGAGGTGCCCCTCTCCGACTACTTCACGGGCTACCGGCAGAGCGTGCGCCGTCCCGGTGAGCTGATCCGCGCGGTCCGCGTCCCGCTGCCGCTGGCACCGGTCGCGGCCTTCCACAAGATCGCCAAGCGGCGCTTCGACGACATCTCCAGCGTGGCCGTCGCCTTCGCGCTCGACATCGAGGGCGGGATCGTCCGCAAGGCGCGCATCGGCCTGGGCGGCGTGGCCGCCACCCCGCTCCGCGCCCTCGCCGCGGAGGCTGCCCTGGAGGGCGAGCCCTGGACGACCGGGACCGTCGAGGCCGCGGCCCGGGTGCTGCGGGCCCAGGGCACCCCCATGGACGATCACCGCGCCAGCGCCGGCTACCGCGCCGCGATGCTCGGCCAGAGCCTGCTGAAGCTGCACGCGCGAACCACCGAGGCGGTGTCGTCATGAGTCAGTTGTCCGAGCGTCCCGAAAAGCCCGTCGTCGGCCTTTCGATGCCGCACGAGAGTGCCCACCTGCACGTCACGGGCGCCGCGCTCTACACCGACGACCTGGTCCACCGCACCAAGGACGTCCTGCACGCCTACCCGGTCCAGGCCGTGAAGGCGCACGGCAGGATCATCGCGCTGCACACCGGGCCCGCGCTCGCCGTACCCGGTGTGGTCCGCGTGCTGACCGGTGCCGACGTGCCCGGCGTCAACGACGCCGGGATGAAGCACGACGAGCCGCTCTTCCCCGACGAGGTCATGTTCCACGGCCACGCGGTCGCCTGGGTGCTCGGCGAGACCCTGGAGGCGGCGCGGCTCGGTGCGGCGGCCGTCGAGGTGGAACTCGAGGAGCGGCCCTCCCTGATCGCGCTGCGCGACGCGATCGAGGCCGGGAGCTTCCACGGCGCCCGCCCCGTGATGCGGACCGGCGACGTCGACGCCGGCTTCGCCGACTCCGCGCACGTGTTCACGGGCGAGTTCCAGTTCTCCGACCAGGAACACTTCTATCTCGAGACGCACACGGCGCTGGCCCTCGTCGACGAGAACGGGCAGATGTTCGTCCAGAGCAGTACCCAGCATCCTTCGGAGACGCAGGAGATCGTCGCGCACGTCCTCGGCCTGCACAGCCACGAGGTGACCGTGCAGTGCCTGCGGATGGGCGGCGGCTTCGGCGGCAAGGAGATGCAGCCGCACGGCTTCGCGGCCGTCGCCGCGCTCGGCGCCAGGCTGACCGGCCGGCCGGTCCGCGTACGGCTCAACAGGACCCAGGACCTGACCATGTCCGGCAAGCGCCACGGGTTCCACGCCGAGTGGAAGATCGGCTTCGACGGCGACGGCCGCATTCAGGCCCTGGACGCCACCCTGACCGCCGACGGCGGCTGGAGCCTGGACCTGTCCGAACCGGTGGTCGCCCGCGCGCTCTGCCACATCGACAACACCTACTGGATTCCCCACGCCCGCGTCGCCGGCCGCGTCGCCAGGACCAACAAGGTCTCCAACACCGCGTTCCGCGGCTTCGGCGGACCGCAGGGCATGCTGGTCATCGAGGACATCATGGGCCGGTGCGCGCCGCTGCTCGGCCTGGACCCGATGGAGCTGCGCGAGCGCAACTTCTACCGGCCGGGCCAGGGCCAGACGACGCCGTACGGGCAGCCTGTGACGCACGCCGACCGGATCTCGACCGTCTGGCGGCAGGTGCGGGACGACGCCGCCCTCGCCGATCGAAAGCGCGAGATCGCGGCCTTCAACGCCGCGCACCCGCACACCAAGCGGGGGCTCGCCCTCACCGGGATCAAGTTCGGCATCTCGTTCAACCTCACCGCCTTCAACCAGGGCGGCGCGCTGGTGCTGATCTACAAGGACGGCTCGGTCCTGATCAACCACGGCGGCACCGAGATGGGGCAGGGCCTGCACACCAAGATGCTGCAGGTGGCCGCGACCACGCTGGGCATCCCGCTGCACAAGGTGCGGCTGGCCCCGACGCGCACGGACAAGGTGCCGAACACCTCCGCCACGGCCGCCAGTGCCGGAGCGGACCTGAACGGCGCGGCGGTGAAGAACGCCTGCGAGCAGTTGCGCGGGCGGTTGTCGCAGGTGGCGGCCACCCAGCTGGGTGTGAGCGCCTCGGACGTACGCATCGTCGAGGGCGTCGCGCGCGCCCTGGGCCACGACGGGGAACTGGCCTGGGACGACCTGGTGCGCACCGCGTACTTCCAGCGGGTGCAGTTGTCGGCGGCCGGTTTCTACCGGACCGAAGGCCTGCACTGGGACGCCAAGGCCTTCCAGGGCTCACCGTTCAAGTACTTCTCCTACGGCGCCGCCGCCGCCGAGGTGGAGGTGGACGGCTTCACCGGTGCGTACCGCATCCGGCGGGTGGACATCGTGCACGACGTCGGCGACAGCCTCTCCCCTTTGATCGACATCGGTCAGGTCGAAGGGGGTTTCGTCCAGGGCGCGGGGTGGCTGACGCTCGAGGACCTGCGCTGGGACACCGGTGACGGACCGAACCGCGGGCGGCTGCTGACCCGGGCGGCGAGTACATACAAGCTGCCGAGCTTCTCCGAGATGCCCGAGGAGTTCCACGTACGGCTGCTGGAGAACGCCACCGAGGAGGGCGCGGTCTACGGCTCCAAGGCCGTGGGCGAGCCTCCGCTGATGCTGGCGTTCTCGGTGCGCGAGGCGCTGCGCCATGCCGCCGCGGCGTTCGGGCCCGCCGGAGTCAGCGTGGAACTCGCCTCCCCCGCCACGCCGGAAGCGGTGTACTGGGCGATCGAGGCGGCCCGCGCCGGCGGCGCCGCGCGAGACGCGGACCACGCTCGCGACGGCGACGCGCTCCGCATCGACGCGGGCTCCACGAGCCATGCCTGACATGACCTGGGTCACCGCGGTCGCGCGGCTGCGGGCCCGCCGGGAACCCGGCGTGCTCGCGACCGTCGCGGCCGTGCGCGGGCACGCGCCGCGTCGGGCCGGTGCCAAGCTCGTCGTGGGACGGACGGAGGCCTGGGGTTCGATCGGCGGCGGCAACATCGAGGCCGTCGCGATCGATCGGGCCCGCGAGCTGATCGGCACGCCCGATCCGGAAGCGGAGCTGATGGAGTTCGCCCTCAACGACAAGGTCACGGGCCCGCACGGCGTGCAGTGCTGTGGCGGGGCCGTCACCGTACTGCTCGAACCGCTGCCGGTGGTTCAGGCCGTGGCGGTCTTCGGTGTCGGGCACGTCGGCCTTGAGCTGGCACGCATCCTGGCCCGCCACGACCTCGACCTGCACCTGACCGACAGCCGTGCCGACATGCTCACCGACGGACGGCTCGGTGTGCTCGCGGACGCCGTGGCACAGATCCACGTGCACCACACACCGCTGCTTCCCGAGGAGGTACTCACGGAGTTGCCGGCCGGCACCCATGTCCTGATCATGACCCATGATCACGCCGAGGACGCCGCGCTGTGCGACGCCGCGTTGCGCACCAGCGGTCTCGGCTCGATCGGGCTGATCGGCTCGGCCGCCAAATGGACGCGGTTCCGGCGGCGGCTGGCCACCGAGGGCGGCCATGACGCCGCCGCCATCGACCGGATCAAGACCCCGATCGGCATCGCCGAGATCGCCGGCAAGGAACCCGCCACGATCGCCCTGAGCGTCGCGGCCGACCTGATGCGGCACGTCGCTTCCGGATGACGGGTCGAGACCGGCCGGACGCGCCGGCTCCCTTCGGCGCCCGGAACACGTCGACGCGGCGGGAATCCGGACCCCTGCGAGGGGGGGCGGAAAATAGCCCTTTGCTTCCGTCGGTCCCTGCCGACTGGTCACCGCGACCGCACTGGCAGCGGTGACCGGCACGGTGGTGCCGGGTACGGCCATGGCCGGCACGGCGGCCGAGGGCTGGGCGTGGCTCACGTCGGGCGAGGTCAGAGCCAGCCGTTGCGGCGGAAGCCGCGGTGGATGACGAAGCAGGCGACGGCCATGACGCCGAGGACCACGGGGTAGCCGTAGGTCCAGCGCAGCTCGGGCATGTGGTCGAAGTTCATGCCGTAGACGCCGCAGACCATGGTCGGGACCGCGATGATGGCGGCCCAGGCGGTGATCTTGCGCATGTCCTCGTTCTGCGCGACGGTCACCTGCGCGAGGTGGGCCTGGAGGATCGAGTCGAGGAGCGTGTCGTACGAGGCGACCTGCTCGGTGACGCGCGCCAGGTGGTCCGTCACGTCACGGAAGTACGCGCGTATCTCCGCCGCGACCATCGGCAACGGTTCGGCCGCGAGGCGCTGGAGCGGACGGCCCAGCGGCGCCACTGCCCGCTTGAGTTCGAGGAGCTCGCGCTTGAGCTGGTAGATCCGGCCGACGTCACTCCGGTGACCCTGCTCGGAGAAGACCGCGGTCTCGATCGCGTCCAGATCGTCCTGTACGGCCTCGGCGACGGCGAGGTAGTCGTCGACGACATGGTCCGCGATCGCGTGCAGCACCGCGGAGGGCCCCTTGGCCAGCTGCTCCGGCTCCGATTCCAGGGCCTCGCGGAGCGGGCCGAGCGAACCATGCCCCCCGTGGCGGATCGTGATGACGAAGTCGGGTCCGGTGAAGGCCATCAACTCGCCCGTGTCCACCACCTCGCTCGATGCGGTGAGCTCCTCGTGCTCCACGTAACACACCGTCTTGAAGACGGCGAACAGCACGTCGTCGTACTGCTCCAGCTTCGGCCGCTGGTGGGCGTGGACAGCGTCCTCCACCGCGAGCGGGTGCAGCCCGAACAGCTCGGCCAGCCCCGCGAACTCCTTCTCCTCCGGTTCGTGCAGACCGATCCACACGAACCCGTCACCCGACTTGCGCACGCGCCGCACGGCCTCCTCGGCCGACCGGACCCCGTCCTGCCGCACTCCGTCGCGGTAGACGACGCAGTTGACCACCGTGCTGCCGAGCGGCGAGCGCGCCGGGTGACTGAGGTCCACGGCACGCCGGTACGTGCGACGGACGGCGCTGCGCAGGCGGTGAATCATCGACACGAGGTGCTCCTTCGGCAGATCGCCGGACAGTCTGCCACCAGCCCGTTCGCGGACGACAGGCAGTCACACCGCGTCCGGGGCGCGCAGCCGAGCGCGCCGACACCACCGTCGAGATCCTGCCCGCCGACGCCTCCGAGAACCGTGATGTGAAGACGGCCGAGGTCGGCGCCGCCTCCGGTGTCTGCGCCGTCCTCGACGCCGGAACCGCCTACGGCCGCGTCACAACTCCCTGAGGAACGACGCCACTCCCGTCCTGAGCATCCGCGCGGAGCTGCCAGACGGTCCGCGCCGCCCGCCCGCCCGGGCGGGACGGGCCGAAAGGGGGCGCCGCCTGCCGCCCAGTGCGCTGTCCGGGCGGGGCGGGGGTCTGTGACCCCGGTGAAGTCGTCGGCGACGGTCTGGATTTGGGCCGGTCCCTATTCCGGCTCGGGCGTGTGGGCGCGACGCTGGTCGCTCTCGTCGCGGAGGTCTTCGGTGCGGCGGGTCAGGTTGTCGACGCGCTTGGCCAGGTCGGGGTGGGGGGTGAGGTGGGGGTGGGTGCGTGCGAGTGGTTCGAGGAGCTGGGTGGGGTCGCTGTGCGCGAGGGCCGCGGAGAGGTCGGCCTGTGTGTCCGAGGGCAGGGCGTCCAGGGCGGAGATCTGTCCGGCGAGCTGCCGCAGGTCGGCGGCGTTCGATCGGGCCCAGGCCTTGATGGTGCGGTCGGCGGCGCGGCGGTCGCGGATGGTCTGGACGCGTTGTTCTCCGGTGGTTCCGGGGTTGCCGGGGCGTACGCGGAGGTAGCGGCGTTCGGCGGCCTGTCGGCTGGTGACGCCGAGGGGGTGGGCGAGGTCGCCCCAGCTGGCGCCGGCGTCGCGGGCGGCCTCAATGAAGCGGGGCTCCCATGCCGCGAGCTGTTCGCGCAGCTCACGCAGGAGCAGGAGGGCGGCGAGTGCTTCCTCCGAGGAGCCGTGAGGTGTCGTGTCGGGGGTGGTCGCGGACCGGGCTGCTCGTACCGCTTCGTCGATCGTGGCCAGGGCGGCAAGCGCCGCGGGAAAGGTGACCGGTTGGTCGGCTCCTGTCACAGGATCACACCCTCTTCATCATGTCGTCCATCCGTTGACATTCAACTTGTCGTCGTTCGGATGACATGCTACAACGGTGACAGATGAAGCGCATTGGCAGTCACTGCCTGATCCCACTGGAGGTGTTTCGCGATGTTGATGCGCACCGACCCGTTCCGCGAGCTCGACCGCCTCACCCAGCAGATGCTGGGCGCGGCCGGCACCTGGTCACGGCCTTCCGCGGTGCCGATGGACGCCTACCGCGAAGGTGACGTCTACGTCATCGCCCTCGACCTGCCCGGCGTCGCGCCGGACGCGATCGACATCGACGTCGAGCGGAACATGCTGACGGTCAAGGCTGAGCGCCGCCCCGTCGCGAAGGCCGACGACGTCCAGATGGAACTGTCCGAGCGGCCCCTCGGCGTCTTCTCCCGGCAGCTGATGCTGGCCGACACCCTCGACACCGAGAAGATCACGGCCGACTACGAGGCAGGCGTGCTCACGCTGCGCATCCCGATCGCCGAGCGCGCCAAGCCCCGCAAGATCGCCATCGGCCGGGGCGACGACCGCAGGCAGATCAGCGGCTGAACCGTAGGAGAGACCAGGAGCGGAGGGCGGAAGCATTTCCCCCTCCCCCGTCCTCCGCTCCCCGCATTCACGCATTCACGCATGCGCAAGGGGGTCGTCATGAGACTGCGTTGGCAGACGTTCCTCGACAAGATCCAGGAGCGCGGCGACTACAGCTCGCCGCAGGAGGCCGAACGCGCCGCCCGCACCGTGCTGGCGTTGCTCGGCGCGCACCTGGTCGGTGACGTGCGGGCCGCACTCGCCGCCCGCCTGCCGGAGACCTTCGCCCTGGTGCTCCTCAACCCGCTCCAGGCCACCGAGCCCCTCTCGCCGGAACGCTTCGTACGCGCGACGGCCGCCTGGATCGAAGGAGCCACCGAACGGACAGCCGCCTGGGACGTCAGCGCCGTCCTCAGTGTCGCCGCCGACGCGGCCGGCGAGGAACTGACCTCCCGGATACTCCTGCAGCTCCCACCGGGCTACGACCTCCTCTTCGGCCGGCCTCACCACCCCCGGTGAGCCGGCACCCCCTGAAACGTGTTCGCTCCGCCCGGCCCACCGACCGGGCCCGAAGAGAACGGCGATCTCCACCGGCATGACTCTTCAGACCGAGACCACGACAACGCCCGCCCACGGCAGCATCACCACCGCGGCGCCCTACTCCCGGATGCTCGAGCGTGTGCGCTACGAGGGCGCGTACCCCACCCTCGAACGCGCCGACGAAGCCGTCCAGTCCGTACTCGCCGCGCTGGGACGTCAGCTCGTCGGCGACGAACGCGTCGACCTCGCCGCACGCCTTCCCGTCGAGGCCGCCCTCGTCCTCACCGCCCAGGTCCCCGCCGTCACACCCCTCACCGGATGGGAGTTCGTCAAGGACCTCGCCGAGCACACCGGCAGCACACCGGCCCACGCCCGCTGGAACGTCGGCTCCGTCCTCGCCGCCGTATCCCAGCTCGCCGGACCCGAACTCCTCGACCGCATCATCAACCAACTCCCCTCCGGCTACGCCCTCCTCTTCGGAAAGGCCGAACTCCGCCAGCCGCCGCGCAGGACCACCTCCTTCTGACCCCCTCCCGCGCATCGCAGGTGCGCCCCCGACCTCAGCGGCGGCACCGGAGCTTCGGCCGGCCCACGGCGGGCCGGCCGTCATACCGAACTCGATCACGTGGCGTGCCTCTGGCGGGAAGGCGGCGACGGCCCTTCCCGCCCAGTGGCACGTCCGGTCGAGGGCAGGGGCCGGGGACGCCCCGTGGACAGGAGCGGTCCACGTCGAGAGGATCGCGTAACGGATCCACGTCTCCGGGAGAGGGTCCATTGCCATGCCGACGGCCCAGGGCGCGTGTCGGGCCAGGCGGAGCGGGTAGCCGCACACTAGTTGATCCGGCCACCAGTTCGGATCTCCAGCCTCAGGAGGTGTCGGAATGGACGCTGTCAACAGCTCCAGCCGCTCCAGACAGGCGGAGGAGGCGGCCACGGGACAGGTCAGGACCTGCCGACCCGCCTTCCGTGAGTACGACGTCGATCCGGCCGCGGAACCCAAGGGTCAGGATGCCGACCCTGAACCCCAGATAGTCCGTGGCGAGGACTGACACTCGCCTCCACCCCCGTGAGCAACGCCCCTCCCGCCTGCACCCGAAAGCTCTTCCCCCGGCGCGTCAGGGCGGCTTTCCCGGGCAGGGGCCGCACATGAACCGACTTGCGGACAGCGGAAGCTCCTACTGGATGGGCACGGCCGCCCTGCCGTCCTTCCCCCCTCTCGCCGGGGCGGCGGAGGCGGACGCGGTGGTCATCGGGGCCGGTATCGCCGGCCTCAGCACGGCATGGGAGCTCACCCGGGCGGGGCTCGACGTCATCGTGCTGGAGGCGGGCCGGATCGCGGGAGGGGTCACGGGCCATACGACGGGAAAACTCACCGCCCTCCACACCAGCGTGTACGCCACGCTCCGGACCGAGCATGGAGACGACGCCGCCCGCTGGTACGCGGACTCCCAGAGCGCCGCGCTGCGGCACGTCGTCGAGGTGGTCGGCGAACTCGACATCAACTGCGACCTGGAACGGCGCCCGGCCCTCACCTACTGCGAGCAGCCCGAAGGCGTCGACGCCCTGCGCGCGGAGGCGGAGGCGGCACGGGCGGCCGGCCTCACCGCTTCATTCGTCACGGAGACCGGCCTGCCCTTCCCCGTAGCCGGCGCCGTCAGGGTGGAGGACCAGGCCCAGTTCCACCCCCTGGCGTACCTGAGCGGACTCGTCGACGACCTCGTCGCGCTCGGCGGCAGGATCCACGAGGGCACCCGCGTGATGGAACTCGACCGCGGAGACCCCTGCCGCCTCGGCACCGATACCGGGGCCACCGTCTCCGCCCGGCACGTCGTGGTGGCCACCCACCACCCCCTCTTCGACCACACGCTGCTCGCCGCGAGGCTGACTCAGCACCGCGACCTGGTGATCGCGGGTCCCCTGCCCGCCCCGCGGGACCCGGAGGGCATGTACATCACAGAGGAGCGCGGCAAGCGCTCCGTCCGGACAGCGCCGCTGCCGGACGGCGGACGGCTCCTGATCGTCACCGGAGAGGCGTTCAAGCCCGGCACCGGGGAGGACACCGAGGCCGGGTACGCCCGTCTCCAGGACTGGAGCGAGCAGCACTTCCCCGACGTCACGATCACCCACCGCTGGGCGGCACAGGACAACAGCTCCACGGACACCCTGCCCCTCATCGGCCGCATGCCCGCCGGCGGCGACAACGTCTACGTCGCCACCGGCTTCGCCGGCTGGGGGATGACCGGCGGTGTCATGGCGGGGACCGCCATCGCCGCCGTCGTGCGTGGCGAGCCGGAGCCGTGGACCGACCTCTACGCTCCGAGCCGCCTCGGCTCTACCGTCCGTTCCGCGCCGACGCTTCTCAAGGCCCAGTGGGAGACGGGCAAGCACTTCGTCAAGGACCGCCTGGAGACCTTCGGTGACGGCACCGACGGGACCGTCCGGGAACTGCGGCCGGGGCAAGGCACAGTGGTCCGCGCGAAGGACGGCCCCTGCGCCGTGCATCGCGACGACCGGGGCGGGCTCCACGCGGTGTCGGCCGTCTGCACCCATCTCGGGTGCGTCGTCGCCTTCAACAACGCGGAGCGCACATGGGAATGTCCCTGCCACGGCTCTCGCTTCGGCGTCGACGGCGAGATCCTTCAGGGGCCGGCGCTGAGCCCGCTCGAACGACGGGATCCCGACGAACTGTGAGGCCACGTTCGTCGTCGAGGAGCGGAACGGAGGCGGCGGAGCCCGCAGGACACCGACTCCGCGTGCGGCCAGGACCAGAAGGCCTTCATCACCGTCCGCTCCCCCGCCCGGCCCTTTCCGAAAATGTCGCGTAAGACCGTTTTGTACACCTCGGGGGTGGAAAGTCGCAGGGCATGGTGCGCATCAGACGAACGCCGTCGACCCTGCGTCCGTCAGCCCACGGCAACTCCCCGGAGATGAACGTCATGACCGTCCCCAGCAATCCCGACCCGGACCCCTTGAACACCATCGAGGACACGTCCCGGCCTGGCGCGACACCGCCGGCGGAGTCGGGTACGAGCACAGGCACCGGTCCGTACCGGCCGCCGCGGCGAGGCTGGGCGGCAGGGCCCCTGCTGATCATCTGGTCGCTGGCCGTCGTGTTCGCCCTGTTCTTCCTCGTGTACGCGATCATCCTCATCACCGACTGACCCGGCCCGCCGGCCCCTGGTCCCCTGTCGCTGCGCCTCCGGATTCCGCCGGGGGGACGCTCCTCGCGCGCCGCGAGCGCCCGGGCCGAGCCCCTTACCGCGCGGGGGGCCGAGGAGTCCCGAAGTCCACGTCGGGCCGCGTCGGGGAGGCGCGCCGAAAAAATCACCCTCGTGTCGGTTCGGACTCTTCGTCGAGGGCAGTCGCCGAGCGAAGGCAAGGCCCGTGACGAGAGTTCGGCTGAGGAGCAGCGATGAGGGCACTGACCTGGCACGGCAAGCAAGACGTACGCGTGGACACGGTGCCCGATCCGGTGGTCCGAGACCCCGACGACATCGTCGTCGAGGTCACGACCACAGGGCTGTGCGGCTCCGACCTGCACCTCTACCTGGTCCTGGGCGCCTTCCTCGACGTCGGCGACATCCTGGGCCACGAGGCCATGGGCATCGTGAAGGAGATCGGCCCCGCCGTCACCGCCGTGAAACCGGGCGACCGGGTCGTCATCCCCTTCAACGTGTCGTGCGGAACGTGCTTCATGTGCGACCGCGGCCTGCACTCGCAGTGCGAGACCACACAGGTGCACGAGCACGGTACGGGCGCATCGCTCTTCGGCTACACCAAGCTCTACGGCCAGGTGCCGGGAGGCCAGGCCCAGTACCTCCGGGTCCCCTTCGGCAACACCCTCCCCATCCCGGTGCCGCACGGCCCGCCCGACGACCGTTTCGTGTATCTGTCCGACGTCCTGCCGACGGCATGGCAGGCGGTCGAGTACGCGGCCGTCCCGCGCGGCGGCAGCGTCGCCGTCCTGGGGCTCGGACCCATCGGGGACATGAGCTGCCGCATCGCCGCCCATCACGGCGCGGAGACCGTCATCGGCATCGACCTCGTGCCCGAACGTCTGGAGCGGGCCAGGGGCCGCGGTGTGCGGACGCTGGACCTCAGGGAGTTCAAGGACGGCCTGACGGACGCCGTGCGTGAGCTCACGGGAGGCCGCGGGCCGGACGCGGTCATCGACGCCGTCGGCATGGAAGCGCACGGCAGCCGGGTCGCCGGCGCGGCGCAGACGATGACCACCCTGCTGCCGGACGCCCTGGCCGCGGGACTGATGAAGACCGTCGGAGTCGACCGTCTCTCCGCCCTGTACGCGGCCATCGACCTCGTCCGGCGCGGGGGCACCGTATCCGTCTCCGGTGTGTACGGAGGCGCCGCCGACCCGCTGCCCTTGCTGACCATGTTCGACAAGCAGCTGCAGGTGCGCATGGGCCAGGCCAACGTTCACCGCTGGGCGGGAGACATCCTTCCGCTCCTCACCGACGAAGACCCGCTGGGCGTGGACGGCTTCGCCACCCACCGGCTGCCGCTGGAACAGGCGCCGGACGCCTACGAGATGTTCCAGAAGAAGCAGGACGGCGCCGTCAAGGTTCTGTTCACACCCTGACGGGCTCACGATCATCGGGCGCGGCCCGCCGCGAAACCCACCGCATGCTGCGGGCCATCGCGAGCAAGCCGCAAGCCTGTGAGGTGAACGGTCATGAGCCTCCGGGAGACGCGAGGGATCTCCTACGGGATGCCGCGCGCAACCGGTTCCGGTAACCGGTTGCGCGCGGCTTTCCGTCAGGCGGTGCGCGGCCTTCGGAGGGGGGCTCCCGCCGCGTGGAGACTGGCAAGGGTCTGCCGGTAGGAGTGCGCCAGGCTGGTCTCCAGGTAACTGACCCCCAGCTCCTCGCAGTACGGACGCACGATGGTCTGCGCCCGGCGCAGGTGCGGGCTGGGCATGCTCGGGAAGAGATGGTGCTCGATCTGGTAGTTGAGACCGCCGAGAACGATGTCGGTGAACCGGCCCCCGCGCACGTTGCGGGAGGTCAGCACCTGGCGCCGGAGGAAGTCGGGCCGGTCGGTGCCCCTCAGAACCGGCATCCCCTTGTGGTTGGGGGCGAAGATCGAACCGAGGTACATGCCGAAGAGGCACTGGTGGACGATGAGGAACACGACCGCCTTGCCGGGCGGCAGCACCAGGAACAGCACGCCGAGGTAGGCGGCGAAGTGGACGGCGAGCAGGAATCCCTCCCACGCGCGGTTCTTGAGTGAGCGGTCGAAGAGCGATCGCACACCGGAGACGTGCAGGTTGAACCCCTCCAGCGTGAGGAGGGGGAAGAAGAGGAGCGCCTGTGAGCGGCCGAGGAGCCGGGGCAGTCCCCTGGCCGTGCGGGCCTGGTCCTGGGTCCAGACGAAGATGTCCGGGTCGAGGTCGGGGTCGAGGTCCTCGTGGTTGGGGTTCGCGTGGTGGCGGGTGTGCTTGTCCTGCCACCAGCCGTACCCCATGCCGATGCCGAGGTTGCCGGCGATGCGCCCGGACACCTCGCTGGCTTTGCGGAGCCGGAAGACCTGCCGGTGGGCGAGGTCGTGCGCGAGCAGCGCCACCTGTCCGAACACGAAGGCGAGGAACGCGGCTGCCGGCAGTGTCCACCAGCTGTCGCCGATGAGGAGGAAGCCCGTCCAACCGGCGGCGTACAGGGCGGTGACGGCCGCGATGCGCAACGCGTAGTACCGGGGGCGGCGTGCCATGAGCCCGGCCTCCTGGATCTTCCGGGAGAGGCGGGCGAAGTCACTCCCCGTCCCCGTCAGTACGGGAGGGGGGCGTACCGTCTGTGGGGTATCCATGATCAGAAACGGCCTTCCGTGATCGCCGGACGGAAAAGGGAGCGTGGCACCTCCGGGATTCCGGGGTGCCGTCGCGCCTCGGGCTCACCCCTGGTGAGGGCGCCCCTGAACTGCGCATACCCGGATTACCGGAATCGACGTGAGCTCAGGCCGTTCTTTCTCCTCCGCCCCCCCGGCGTCCGGGCGGCCACCGAGACGGTACGCCGGTGTCCAAGGGTGCAGGGCCTCCTCGCGGACACCGGACGACGCGAAGCGGCCCGGACGACGCGAAGCGGCCAGGACGACGCGGTCGCCGAACGCCCCTCGGCCGTCCGTACCTTACGGACGTCCAGGCCGTGGTGTATCGGCCTCTCCACACGAAGAGCCCCTCGCGGGGGACGCCTCCGGACGGGCCGTGTGGTCGGGGTGGCCGGTGGTGCGCCGTCCCTCCTTCAGCCGGGCCTCCAGGAGGTCCGTCCTTCCGTCGGCGGGGTCGGCCACCGCGCCGCGTCGGGGCTGTCGTCGTGGGAGGTCATACGGAACGTGTCCCCGACGAACTCCCACGCGTACCGGTGCCGCCACTCGTCACCCCGGTACAGACGACACCGTGTCAGCCGTGCAGACTCATCGACGGCGAACACCGCGGCCGGCGGGGCCGACCGGCCGTCCGTGGCACGTTCCTCAGCACCGGCGGCCGAGCTGGGTCTCGGCCAATTCGGCGGCCGTTGCTGTCCCGGCCCACGCGCGGGTCGAACCCAAAACCGTAGCGGGTGCCGAGTATGGCCTCGGGCTGCTTCAGCGTCATACGGAAGCCCTTCGCCTCTGTTCCGCCTCTCTCCAACAGACGGCGCGGCCCGGCACGACGCGGTGTGTCCGAGCGTGCCGGCCGACGGTGTGGCGCGGACCGGTCGGCGAGCGCGCGGTTCTCCCGCGTCGCTCACTCCAGGCGGTGGCGGTCCTCGTCCGTCCAGGTCCGGGAGTCCCTGGGCGGTACATAGGGCTCTTCGTCCTGGGGGTGGCCTCCGACGATGGCACGCTGGCGGCTCATCTCGGCATCGAACTCCAGACCGATGAGGATGGCCAGGTTGGTGATCCACAGCCATACCAGAAAGATGATCACACCCGCCACGGTGCCGTACGTCTTGTTGTACGAGCCGAAGTTCGCCACGTAGAACGCGAAGCCGGTCGAGGCGATCATCCAGAGGAAGAGCGCGAGGAAGCTGCCGGGGCTGATCCATGTGAAGCCGCGGCCCTTCGCGTTCGGGGCGGCCCAGTACAAGAGGGCGATCATCGTGGTGACGAGGAGCACCAGGACCGGCCACTTCGCGATCGACCACGCCGTCATCGCCGTGCTTCCGATCCCGAGCGCGTCACCTGCCTGCTGGGCCAGGCCGCCGGTGAACACCACGATCAGCGCGCTGGCGACGAGCAGGATCATGAGTGTCACGGTCAGCAGGAGGCGCAGGGGGAGGATCTTCCATACGGGACGGCCCTCCGGCATGTCGTAGACGGCGTTCGATGTCCGGATGAACGCGGCGATGTACCCGGATGCGGACCAGATGGCGAGGACCAGGCCGACGACGGCTGTCACGGATCCCAGACCGCTGTTGCCCTGAAGCTGCCGCACCGCGTCGGTGATCACGTCGCGTGCGGGGCCGGGTGCAAGCTTCTGGATGTTGTCCAGCACGTTCCTGGTGGCCGACTCGCCCGCGATTCCCAGAAGACTGACGAGCGCGAGGAGGGCCGGAAAGATGGCCAGGATGCCGTAGTAGGTGAGGGCCGCTGCGCGGTCCGTCAGCTCATCGTCCTTGAATTCCTTCAGCGTGCCACGCAGCACGGCCTTCCAGGATTTTCCGGGCATCTGCGAAAGTTTGTCCGGTGCCCGCTCCTCGACCTGGCTGGTCGGCCCCAACGTGCCGGACCCGCCGGTGCCGGGCTCTCGGTCCCCTCGCTCAGGATTCGTCGTCGGCTTCATGACCTGCGACTTACCACCGCCGGTCATTTCATGCGGCACACGGGCGTCAGTGTCACGACCGCAGGAAAGCGACGCCGGGAGCGCCCACGAAATACCCGACCGTATTTCGTGAAGTGCGGGCCGATGCGGGTAGCCGCACTATGACGTTGACATCTCAGCGACGAAGGGTTTCGCCATGCCTCGAGGTTCCAGCCCGAAGCGCGAGCGCCAGTACGAGCACATCAAGGAGTCCGGCGAGAAGCGCGGCATGTCGGAGAGCCGCGCGAAGGAGATGGCTTCGCGCACGGTCAACAAGGAGCGCGCCCGCTCAGGAGAGAGCAAGACGGCCGGCCGTAGCTCCACACAGGGGAAATCCGCCTCGCAGCGGGGTGGTCAGAGGTCCGGAGGGGGCGGCGCCGGCTCCTCCGAACGGACCAAGGACGAGCTCTACCAGGAGGCGAAGAAGCGAGGCATCGACGGCCGCTCGACGATGACCAAGCAGCAGCTCAAGAACGCCCTCGGCCACTGACCGGTGAACTGCGAAGCGGCTGCCCGAACGTCGCGCCGCTGATACGCCACGCCCCTGTCGCCGCCCCGCATCCATGCCCGACGCCTCGGCCGTCGCCCTGGCTTCGGACGGCCCTACGGAGACTTCCATGCCTGAGAACGCACCCGGGGTTCCCGACCCCGTGACACGCCACCCTCGCCCCCCGTTCCCCGATCAGGAGCAGGACCACCCAGGCGCGACGGAGGAGATGCGGCCGCGGCCTGATCACGGTGAGGAGTCCTACCGGGGCCACGGGGTGCTCTCGAACCGTGCGGCGGTGGTGACGGGAGGGGACTCCGGAATCGGCAGGGCCGTATGTCTGGCATTCGCCAGGGAGGGCGCGGACGTCGTCTTCACCCATCTCGCCGAAGAGACCGATGAAGCCGTCGAGACCGCGCGCCTCGTCCGGGAGGCCGGCCGGACGGCGGTGCCCGTCCTCTGCGACATCCGAGACGAGAACCAGTGCTCGGCCTTGATCGACCGTGCCGTGGACGAGCTGGGACGAGTGGACATTCTGGTCAACAACGCCGCCTACCAGATGTCCCAGCCGGAAGGGATCGAGGCGATCACCACGGAGCAGTTCGACCGGGTGATGAAGACCAACCTGTACGGAATGTTCTGGCTCACGCGCAAGGCCCTGGCCCATATGCCGAGAGGCGGGTCGATCATCAACACCACCTCGGTGCAGGGCTACCAGCCCAGCCCCCATCTCCTCGACTACGCGATGACGAAGTCGGCGATCATCTCCTTCACCCACGGCCTGGCCCAGATGCTCGCCGAACGCGGCATCCGCGCCAACGCCGTCGCCCCCGGGCCCGTGTGGACGCCTCTCATCCCCGCGACGATGCCTGACACGACGAAGTTCGGCACGCAGTCCCCGCTGGGCCGCCCCGCCCAGCCGGCGGAGATGGCACCCGCCTACGTCTTCCTGGCCTCTCCCCAGGCGAGCTACATCACCGGCGAGATCGTCAACGCCACCGGTGGCACCCCGCTGCCCTGACGAACAGGGATACGGAGAGGGTGGCCATCGCGGCCACAGCCGGCGGTTCCGACTGCCGGTTCCGCGGTGAGCGGTTGCAGAAGTCGGCGGAGACCAGGTAGCTGCTCCAGGACACCGATGGCAGGTGGCGAGTGCCCGTTCGAAGGCCATGCCGGCCTGCGGGGCCCCCTCCACGCGGGCCGCGGGCGGCTCCGGCAACCGCACAACAGCGCGGCCGACACGGCGGCGGCTGTGAGGGTTGCCTAGGGCTGCTTCCGTCCCTGGACGGCGCGCCGGAGCCGCCCCGCCGTGCTCCCGACACCCGTGACGCTCCCGGGGCCGCCCGCCCGGACCAACCCCGGCGGTCTCGCCCCGCCAGGCTCTGCACTCGGCAAACGGCCGGACCGTCCACGACTCGGCCGGGTGCTTCAGAGCGTGTCCCGAGGTGCTGCGACGGTGAATTGCGCCCCCTCGGGATCGGCGAGGTCCACCCACCGGCTCGTCGTGGACGTACCCACGGGGGAGATGGCCTCGCCTCCCTGCGCGTACGTGGCCTTGATCGCCTCTTCCAGGTCCGGAACGGGGAAGTGGACGTGCCAGCGCGGGCGGATCGAGGGGTCCGGAGCCGCCTCGCCCGCTCCGCCGCTGATGCGCGCGACGGTGTCGTGGCCGTGGCGCAGGACGACGTGGTCGTGTTCGTAGGACGCCACGCAGCAGCCGGTCCCTCCCCCGGCCCAGTCGAAGACCTCCCCGTAGAAGATCGATGCTTCGAAGGCGTCGCGTGTGTGCAGTTCCAGCCAGGCCGAGGCTCTGCCGCTGCCCTCCGACCAATCCGGGACGACAGTGCCCTGCCAGAACCCGAAGACTGCCCCGGCGGGGTCGGCGGCGAGTCCGGCCCGGCCGGTGCCGAAGGCGAGGGGGCCGACGGCCATGGTCGCTCCGCGTTCACGGATCCGCGCGGCGGTGACGTCGGCGTCCACGACGGCGAAGTAGGGCGTCCACGCCACCGGCAGGTCGAGGCGCTCGGCAAGTGCGCCGATCCCCGCGACGGGCATGCCCTCCCGAAGGGCGACCGCGAAGCTGCCCCCGAGGCTGCTGGCTCGGAACTCCCAGCCCAGGACCCCGGCGTAGAAGTGCTGGGCGGATGCCAGGTCCCGGGCCATCAGACTGACCCAGCACGGGGCGCCCGCGATCTCTTCACTCGACGTGGACACGGTCGTCACCCTCGGATTACTCGTGCGAGACGGAGATCATTCCAGCGTAAGTCTGCTCAGAACGCCGCGCTGCGGGATCGCGCCGCGCCGGACGCGGCCGGCGGGAACCTCGCCGGGCTGCGGGGTGCGCGCACTCAGCGAAGTGCACCCGGCGGCGGCATGACGGGCCCAGCGGGAGCCCCCCCATGGCCCACGATCTCCTCGGACACCGTCCGCGCACTGCACCGGCAGCAACAGCACAGGCCGAGCTCGGGAAGTCGTACGGCAGGGATTCCCGTGCGGTGGACGCAGAGGACCATGTTCGCGCCAGATCACGCTCCCGAGCTGCGGCCCCGGGCCCTGACCCCGCGGCCCGCCGGGCGACAAGCCCGGACGATGACGCGGGGCCGGGCGACGCATGTCAGGTGTTCAGGAGGCGGTTGAAGAACGACCGGTAATGCTGCAGCGCCAGCCGCAGGTCCTCGGTCGCGACCTGTTCGCCCTGGCCCCACTGCTCTTCCAGTCCCTGCTTGTGGGCGGAGAAGGAACGCGCAAGGGTCTGCATCACCTCGGCCACCACGGCGTCCGCCGACCTGACGGCCTCCTGCGGGTCGTCGACGAACCGGCCCTGTATCTCGCCCCACTTCTTCTGGTACTTCGCGGTGTCGTCGGCACCGAGCAGCGGCTCATCGACATCGGCCCGCGCCGACCCTGCCTCCGCACCGCCGTCCTCCGGGGGTCCGTCCCCGCTTCCGCGGGTCTCCCGCTCCTCCGCGTCCGCGTCCACGGTGGCCTCCCCCGGGTACACGGGCGTCGCCCGCCCGTCGCCGTGTGCGGTGCCGGACTCGGCATGGGTGCCGGTGTGGGTACCGGCCTCCGACTCCGAGGCCGACGCCGAATGGGCGAGGTCCTCCGTCGTGATGCCGGCGTCACCCACTCGCTCGTTGCTGCTTCCGTGGTTCTGCATCTCACCGGCTCCTCTGGTCAGTCAGCAGGTCGTCGAACAGGGCGCGGTAGTGCACCATCGCCCCGCGGAGTTCCTCGGTAGTCGTCTCGTGACCGGTGCTGCGCACCTTGACGTCGTGTGCGGCCCGGTAGTGCTCCAGGGTTCGGCCGTGTTCGACCGAAAGATCACGCAGCTGACCGTGATAGTCCTCTGTGGGGTAGCCCCGCTCACGCATGAGTCGCGACACCAGTTCGTCGGCCTCCTGCACGGAGCCTTCCGGTCGGTCCACGAAATGCTCTTGGACGCTGGTCCATTCGACGGCGTACTGGTCTCGCCGTTCAGGCGGCAGCTCCTTGATCTCAAGCTCGTCGTGGCGTTCCTCGCGGGCACGCAGCTCGCGTTCGGCGGCCTTGCGGCCGCCCTCGGTCTCGATCGTGCGGTCGTACTCGGGGCCGAACTTGTTCCGCAGACGCCGGCGGCGCGCCGCCATCCACAGTCCGACCGCGAGCGCGATCACCACGACGGCCGCGATGGCGATGACGGCGATGAGCATGCTGGTTGACATGGTTGGCCTCCGTCCTGGGGCCCGTCCGACTTCATTCATGCGGCTGCCCGATGACCCTTCGGGGCCCGCTGTGGAGTCTGAGTCCTGGTCCGACGTCTCAGGGCACCGCCGGGAACACCGTGAGCACCGGCTTCGCGTCTTCCTGTCGGTCCCTTCGCCTGACTGTCGGTCCGGAGGTCCCGGCACAGACGGCCGCGCGGTGGGAGAGGCAGGTCGGCCCGGGTCCGGCTTGTCCCCGGGGGCTTGCGGGGAACGGCGTCCTTCCGGCGCGGGCGCGGGCCGGTCGCGGTTCTGTGGACCGTTCCGCGCAGCTCACCTGGTTGTGCTGAGCGATGCGTACGTCCGGCGACTACCCAGCCAGTCACGGCTCAAGCAGTGGTGCCGGCAGCGAACCGGCCGGTGTCGAGATGTTCGAGCGGATCGACGAGGCACCGAGGACGGTTCGAGCCCCGGCCTGGTCGTCGGGGCGGGCCGTCGCGCTGATGGCGTCGACGGCCCGTCCGAGAGCGTACCTTCCAGCCGGCGAGCGCCCAGCGGAACCGATCGTGCGCCGGGCCACTGCCGCGTCACGATGCGTGTCGTGGGAGCCACACGACCCCGCCCGCCGACCGGACCGGGAAGACTCGGCGGCTGTGCACGATCCGCACGAGCGGTCGCACCCGGCCGACCGATCTACGATGCTGGTGGGGCAGACCTCGGGCCAGGGACGAAGCGGAGCGTCTGGCGAACGTCTCCACGGCCTTCCGCGGGTCCGCCGCAGTGAACTCCTGGTAGTCCTTGCACCGGACGACGACGGAAACGACCGTCCGCATCACGGCCCGCAAGGTCGGTGCGCCGTGCCTCGAACCGGATCCGGGCATGCGGCCCGCCCTGTAGTGGGGGGCGGCCACGGGACTCTTCCAGCGCGGCCACCCGCTCCCGCTCGAAGGCCGGCACCTACTGCGGGCGCGCTGGTCGGCGCGCAGCTGGGCGAGGAGTTCGCCTGGAGCTCCCGGGGCGAGGGCATACGGCGTCATGGGGGCGTGGTCGGGCTGCGCGCTCATCGGCTGTTCCTCCCGGCGGGTCGCATGACCACGGTGTCGGGGTCGGGGCGGGGATCCCCCGTCGCCGGTGAACGCCACCAGTTCCGGCCCGTCTGTAGATAGAATCTCGCTTCCGTGCTCATGACACGTGGTCGCCGAAAGGAACCTAAGGTGGGGGAGCTGCCGAGCGGAGCGGACATCCAGCCTCTGGAGGACGACGATCCGGCCCGGCTCGGCCGATTCCCGTTGATCGGCCGCCTGGCGGCCGGTGGCATGGGGCGGGTCTACCTGGGCCGGTCACTCACCGACGGCATGCTGGTGGCCATCAAGTCGCCCCTGGCACAGGCTGAAGTCAGTACTGTCGACCGCAGGCGCTTCGCTCGTGAAGTGAAGGTGGCCCGGCGGGCGGAAGGCTTACACACCGCACGCGTGTTGGGAGCGGATGCTGAAGCTGAACGGCCTTGGCTGGCCACCGAATACATTCCGGCGCCCTCGTTGGCGGAACTGGTCTCAGAAGCCGGAACGCTGGCCGGCACAGCGGCCCGGTGGGTGACGCGCGGAGCTGTGGAAGCGGTCGCAGAGCTCCATCGACACGGAATCGTGCACAGGGACGTGAAGCCGCAGAATCTGCTGCTGCCTCTGAGCGGACCACGGCTGATCGACTTCGGCATCTCACACGCGGCTGACCTGACACGTACGCAGCTGACCTTGGGGACGGTGGCCTTCACCTCACCCGAGCAGGCACGTGGCGAGCCTTCAACAGCTGCGTCGGACATCTACTCCCTGGGTGCGACCCTCTTCCACCTCGCCGTCGGCCGCGCCCCGTACCCGGCCGGTATGGAGATGCTGGCACTGCTCACGTACGTGGCGGAGGCGAACCTCGACCTGACGGGCCTGCCCGGCGAACTCGCCCCGGTGGTGCGCAAGTGCCTCGCCCTGAGGCCCGGAGATCGGCCGACAGCCGAGGACCTGCTGGACAGCCTCACCACCGAACTGGCCGAGATGCCCACACTGGCGAGTCCGGGAGGGTGGCTGCCCCGTCCCTGGACCGCGATCATCGAGGCCTACGCACGGCAGGGCCGCGAGCTCGCAGCAGATCCCCGCGCAGCCGGCACCGCGCCCGAACGATCCACGAGATCGCAGGGAAGCACACTGCCCCCAGGCCGCCCAGCGGCCCACTCCGCAGAAGCCGCCGCCGAACGCACGGCACGCCTGCCCACAACCCCGGAGGACGACACGCCGCAGTCTGGCGACCGCCCCACAGAATCGCGGAGCCGTCGTGAGAGAGTCTTCGTGCGGGCCGTACAGGGACTGATGGCGTCCGCACTCTTGTTACTGGGCGGCTTACTGGCCTACGGCTACTACCAAAACCGGCAGGCCGAACAGCCCGGGCCGGCCGACCGGGCCTTTGCCGAAATCAGGACCGGTGACTGCGTCCGGACCGGCCTCGATCCCGCGGGCAGCTGGCTCGCCTCCGCACCCGAATCCACGGACTGCGGCGCACCCGGTGCTCACTGGCTCGTCGTTGCCTCCACCAACCAGGAAATACCAGACCGCTGCGGAGCCCCCTACGCCGCGGTGGCCTGGACCCGGTCCAGCCGCGCAGCCACCGTCGGTCTCTGCCTCGAACGGCGCTTCCACCCGGGCGAGTGCGTGATCGGCGCCCAGCCCGACCCCGCAGCCCTCGTCGAGGTCACGCCGCTCAGGAACGAGCCCGTCTTCGCCACGACCGTCCAGTGCTCGGATACGGCCCCGGACACCCTCGCGGTCCTGCGCGTGCTGAAGTACGGAATGTCCGACATGGCCTGCCCGCCACAGACACAGGTCCGTTACAGGTTTCCCGACCGGGGGCGGACATTGTGCCTGACGACAACCTGATCCTGCGTCCGCTCCGCCGGGCGGACCCCACCTCGCTGGGCCCGTACCAGCTTCTCGGACGCATCGGCGCGGGCGGCATGGGCCGCGTCTACCTTGCGAACCGGAACGGGAACGAAGGCCTCTATGCCGTCAAAACCCTTCTGGTCGAAGGCCTGACGGCCGAGGCGGACCGGGCCCGATTCGCCCGCGAGGTCAAGATGGCCAGACGCGCAGCCGGACCCCGAACAGCTCGCGTGTTCGACGCGGACCCGCACGCCCCGCTGCCCTGGCTCGCGACGGAGTACGTCGCGGCACCTTCCCTGGGCGACCTCGTGGCACGCTGCGGAACCGCTCATCCCGCCGCCGCCGCCCGCATCGTCGCCGACTGCGCCACCGCCCTGGAAGCACTGCACTCCACCGGCGTGATCCACCGCGATCTGAAACCGCACAACATCCTGCTGACCTCCCAGGGGATACGACTCATCGACTTCGGCATCTCGCACGCCTCCGACCTGACCCGCACCCGTGTCACGCTCGGCACCGTCGCCTACATCGCTCCCGAACAAGCACGCGGGGAACCCGCCACAGCCGCCTGCGACATCTGGGCCCTGGGCGCCACACTCAGCACTCTGGCAGTCGGTCATCCCCCCTATCCCGATACCGGCGACCCGGTGCGCCTTCTGGCACTCGTATCCCGCGCGACGGTCGATCTCAGCGACCTTCCCGCCACGCTCCGACCGCTCGCAGAAGCGTGCCTGGCCCCCGATGCGGCCGATCGGCCCACCCCGACAGAGTTGCGCGAATGGGCCGAGGAATGTGAAACCGCGCACCGGCCGTACCGAACCGGCGCAGCCGAGCCGCCCGACAGCTGGATCGCCCTGATGTCCGACTACGAGAACGAAGGGGAACAGCTCAGGGACCGGCACGCCCCCGATCCGCCAGCACCTGGCCACGAACGAACTCAGCGGATCGCGGGACTGACGCCACAGGGCTGGAAAGCCGCCGTCAGTCTGATCTCCAACCTGACCGCGCTGATCGTCCTCGGGGCCGCAGGCCTGCTCACGCTCATCCTCGTTGTCGCGGTCATCGTGAGCGCCCTCTCCCCGTAGTCCTTCCGTATGCCGCCGTGAGGTCTGTCCAGCCAACGGTGTGACTCGCGTGGCGACCATCACCCGCACCCCGCACATCCTGGACCGGGAAGGATGGGGCCGCGCCCCGTACGGCTACGACGCGCCACCCTGCAGGTGTACGCGCTTTTTCCGGCTCACGCACGGCGGCAAGGCAGCAGCCCGGGATGGACATGTCTCTCCCCGTCGGTGCGCCGCAGCTCCGCTAGGGGGTGTCCAGCCGATCATGCCGGGCTGCCTGACTCGTCGTCTTCAGGGCCGAGGACAAGGGGCCCCTCGGAACTGATCGCCGACGCACCGGTGCGCGACCGCGGCCTCGCCTTGATAATTGCGCCATGATGCGCATTCGCAAAGGGCGCCCGCGGCGACCCCCACCTGGCATGTCATCAGGAATGTCCGCGCCGACACCCCGCGAAACCGCCTTCGGGCGCCACGAACCGCCAAGATCAACAATTGGCCTCACCTGCTCTGACCTGTAAAAACACTGCTCAGCGACTCGGCTGCTCATCTCACCAGGAGGTATCCGTGAGGATGCTCATCAACGTCCCCGAGACCGTCGTCGCCGACGCGCTGCGGGGGATGGCCGCCGCTCATCCCGAGCTCACCGTCGACGTGGAGCGGCGGGTCGTGGTGCGGCGGGACGCGCCCATGGCCGGGAAGGTCGCGCTGGTGTCCGGTGGCGGTTCCGGGCACGAGCCGTTGCACGGGGGGTTCGTGGGGCCCGGGATGCTGGCGGCCGCCTGTCCCGGGGAGGTGTTCACCTCCCCCGTGCCCGATCAGATGGTGCGGGCCGCGGCCGCCGTCGACAGTGGCGCCGGGGTGTTGTTCGTCATCAAGAACTACACCGGTGACGTGCTGAACTTCGAGATGGCGGCGGAGCTCGCCGAGGACGAGGGCATCCAGGTCGCCAAGGTCCTGGTCGACGACGACGTCGCCGTCACGGACAGCCTCTACACGGCCGGCCGGCGCGGGACCGGCGGCACGCTCTTCGTCGAGAAGATCGCGGGCGCCGCCGCCGAGGAGGGCGCGCCCCTGGAGCGCGTGGAGGCGATCGCGCGCCGGGTCAACGAGCGCTGCCGTTCCTTCGGCGTCGCCCTGAGCGCGTGCACCACCCCCGCCAAGGGCAGCCCCACCTTCGAGCTCCCCGAGGGCGAACTGGAGTTGGGCATCGGCATCCACGGCGAACCGGGCCGCGAGCGGCGCCCCATGATGACCTCCCGCGAGATCGCGGACTTCGCCGTGGACGCCGTCGTCGAGGACCTCCGCCCGTCCGGGCCGGTCATCGCCCTGGTGAACGGGATGGGCGCCACCCCGCTCCTCGAGCTGTACGGGTTCAACGCAGAGGTGCAGCGCGTCCTGGGCGAGCGGGGTGTGCCGGTGGCCCGGACCCTCGTCGGGAACTACGTGACCTCGCTCGACATGGCCGGCTGCTCGGTGACCCTGTGCGAGGTGGACGAGGAGCTTCTGCGCCTCTGGGACGCGCCGGTGGAGACGCCGGCGCTGCGCTGGGGCCGGTGAGACGAGCGAGGGAAGAGGGGACCGACATGACGCAGACCTTCGACGCCGACTTCCTCGTGCGCTGGCTGGCCGCCGTGGCCGAGGCCGTCGACCGGGAGGCGGAGCGGCTCACCGAGCTCGACTCGGCCATCGGCGACGCCGACCACGGCGCCAATCTCAAGCGCGGCTTCGCCTCCGTGACCGAGACCCTGGCCAAGGACCCGCCCGCGACGCCGGGCGCGGTGCTCACCGCCGCCGGGCGGCAGCTGATCTCCACCGTGGGCGGCGCCTCGGGGCCGCTGTACGGCACGCTGCTCCGCCGTACCGGCAAGGCGCTCGGCGACGACGAGCGCGTCACCCGCGAGCGGTTGGCGGAGGCCCTCGGCTCCGGCGTGGCCGCCGTGTCCCAGCTGGGCGGCGCGCAGGTGGGCGACAAGACGATGCTCGACGCGCTCGTGCCCGCCGTGGAGGGTCTGCGGGACTCGTTCGACGCGGCCCGCGCGGCGGCCGACGAGGGCGCGCTCGCGACCGTACCCCTGCGGGCACGCAAGGGCAGGGCCAGCTATCTGGGCGAGCGGTCGGTGGGACACCAGGATCCGGGGGCCACGTCCTCGGCGCTGCTGTTCGCCGCGCTCCACGAGATCGCCCGTACGGAGAGCCCGGGCGCCGAGGAGGCATCATGAGCAGGGCGAACGGGACCGGCCCCGGTGCGGTCGGACCCGGCGGTGCCAGTTCCGGTCCCAGTGGCGCTGCCGGTTCCCGTGCCGGTGGAGGTGGAGGTGTCGGTGGAGAAGCCGGTTCCGGTTCCGTCGGCATCGTGCTCGTCTCGCACAGCGCCGCCGTCGCGACCGCCGTGGCCGAGCTGGCCCGGGGGCTCGCCGGTGGCGGTGACCTCGCCCCGGTCCGCCCGGCCGGCGGGACCCCCGACGGCGGTCTCGGGACGAGTTCGGAGCTGATCGCCGAGGCGGCCGAGGCCGTCGACCGGGGCGCCGGTGTGGCGATCCTCGTCGATCTGGGGAGCGCGGTGCTCACCGTGAAGGCCCTCCTCGCCGAGGGCGACGAACTGCCCGAGGGCTCCCGACTCGTGGACGCTCCGTTCGTCGAGGGCGCGGTCGCGGCGCTGGTCACGGCGAGTGCGGGCGGGGACCTCGACGCCGTGGCGGCGGCCGCGTCGGAGGCGTACGCCTACCGCAAGGAGTGAGGGCGCGGAACGACGGTGATCCGGCCTCAAGCGGCTGCGTCCAGGCACTGTTTGGCCGGAACTCAGCCGCTGGGCGGCCTGGACGCGATCTACCCTGGGAGATCGCAACCGCGATCCGGCTGTGCGGCGGGCCTCTCCGGGAGCCGGCTGCCACTCGTGTTCCGCCTGGCCCTGCCAGGTGACGGAGGAGGGGCAATGTCCGGCAGTCTGCCCGCTGTGGTGATTCTCGCGCTCGTCTGGTTCCTGATCGCGCTGGTGCCCCTGCGCACCCCGTCCGCCCGCAGGGCATGGGCGAGGGGCGTCCTCGGCGTGTCGCTCCTCGCGGTGGTGGGCGCGGCCCTGTTCGGCGCCAATGCGGAGGTGGAGGCCGACTACGACGGCCCGGACCCCATGCTGCTCGCGGCGCTCGCCGCGGCGGTCGTCGTGGCGCCCGGCGCCATCGCGGCCTTCGTGCGCAACGGGCGGAACAGCTAGGCGGCCGGAGATCCGGGGGATCCACGGCGCCGCCCACGGGACCCCGCAGCCGCCCCGGGGCGACTGCGGGGAGTGATCGAAGGGCCGCACCCGGTGGCGACCGTGTTGTGATCCAGCAGGTCAACGCACTAATGTCGCAGGGCCTTGGTGTACGGGAAACCGGTGCGGTACCGGTGCGGCCCTCGCCACTGTGATCGGGAGGTCCGGCTCCACCCCCGCGGGGAACACCCTCGGGGAAGCCACTGGACCACGTCGGGAGACCGTCGTGGTGTGGGAAGGCGGAGTCGGGCGGAATGACCGTCAGCCAGGAGACCGGCCAGGGTGCGTTGTCCATCCACGAGGTGCTGGAGAGGGTCTCCCAACCATGCATATAGCCGAGGGGTATCTACCCCCTGTGCACGCGGCCGCCTGGGGCGTCGCGTCCGCGCCGTTCGTCGTCCACGGGGTCCGCGCGCTGACCCGCGAGGTGCGGTCGAATCCCGAGTCCACCCTGTTGCTCGGTGCCGCCGGCGCCTTCACCTTCGTCCTGTCGGCACTCAAGTTGCCCTCGGTGACCGGTAGCTGCTCGCATCCGACCGGTACGGGCCTGGGCGCCATCCTGTTCCGGCCGCCGATCATGGCGGTCCTGGGGACGATCACCCTGCTCTTCCAGGCTCTGCTGCTCGCCCACGGCGGTCTCACCACGCTCGGCGCGAACGTCTTCTCGATGGCGATCGTCGGGCCCTGGGCGGGATTCGGCACCTATCTGCTGCTGCGCCGGTTCGGTGCGCCGCTGATGGTCGCGGTCTTCTTCGGCGCGTTCGTCGCCGACCTGTCCACGTACTGCGTGACCAGTGTCCAGCTCGCGCTCGCCTTCCCCGACCCGGGCAGCGGCATCCCCGGTGCGCTCGCCAAGTTCGGCGGGATCTTCGCCGTCACGCAGATTCCGCTCGCCGTGAGCGAGGGCCTGCTCACCGTGCTCGTGATGCGCCTGCTCACGCAGTCCAGCAAGGGCGACCTGATCCGGCTCGGCGTCCTCGCCGGTCGCACGGCGGAGCGACGCGAGGAGGCGGCCGCGCGATGAGCCGGAACGCGAAGATCAACACCCTGCTGCTGCTCGTCGTCGCCGCGCTGGCCGTCCTGCCCCTCGTGCTGGGGCTCGGGGACCACAAGGAGGAGCCGTTCACCGGGGCCGACGCGGAGGCCGAGACCGCGATCACGGAGCTCCAGCCGGACTACGAACCGTGGTTCAGCCCGCTGTACGAGCCGCCGTCCGGGGAGATCGAGTCGGCGCTGTTCGCCCTTCAGGCGGCCCTCGGCGCCGGTGTCCTGGCGTACTACTTCGGCCTGCGGCGCGGCCGCCGGCAAGGAGCGGTCCGGGCGGAGGCGGCCGGGAAGCCCGGGGCGGAGGCCGATGCCGCGAACGTGACCGCCACCGCGACGGCCGCCGCGACCGCGACCGCTCACAACGAGGGCGGCTCCGGCGGCGGATCCGTCGGCGGAGCGGGCGCGTAGCCGACGATGCTGCCGATCGACGCGGCGGCGCACAGCAGTCGCTGGCGCCGCCGCCATCCCGCCGAGAAGGCGCTTCTCGGCTTCGGTCTCACCCTGTGCGCGGTCGGTCTGCCGCCGTGGCCCGGCGCGGTCCTCGTCGCGGCGGCCACGCTCACGGTGCTGCTCGGTCCGGCCGGTGTGCCGGGCCGGGCGCTGTGGCGGGCGTTCCGCATCCCGCTCGGGTTCTGTGTCACGGGCGCGATTCCGCTGCTCTTCGAGGTGGGCGGCGCCCGGGGGCTGGTGGCCCTCGCGCCGGACGGTCCGACGCACGCGGGCGAGTTGCTGCTGCGGACCGCCTCGGCCTCGCTCGGGGTGCTGCTGTTCGCGTTCACGACGCCGGTGTCCGACGTCCTGCCCCGGCTGGTACGGGCGGGGGTGCCGGCGCCGGTGGTGGACGTGGCGCTGGTGATGTACCGGATCATCTTCCTGCTGCTCGACGCGATGTCCAAGATCCGGCAGGCGCAGGCGGCCCGGCTCGGCCACACCACACGGGCCGCGACCTGGCGTTCCCTCGCGGGCCTCGGTGCGACCACGTTCGTACGGGCCTTCGACCGGGCGCAGCGGCTGCAGTCGGGGCTCGCCGGGCGCGGGTACGACGGAACGCTGCGGGTCCTGGTGCCCGCGGGTGCGCTCTCCCGCCCGTTCCTCGCCGCGACGGGTGCGCTGCTCGCCGGACTCGTCGCCCTCACCCTCGTACTGGAAAGGCTCCTTCCGTGACGTCTCCGACCCCTGTCGTGGAACTGGTGAAAGCCGGCTTCGCCTATGAGGACGGGCCCCCGGTCCTGTCCGGCGTGGACTTCGCCGTCGCGGAGGGGCGGGCGGTCGCGCTGCTCGGGCGCAACGGCAGCGGCAAGACGACGCTGCTGCGCCTGCTCAGCGGCGGGCTGCGGTGCGTGAGCGGGTCGCTGCGCCTGGACGGTACGGACGTGGCGTACGACCGGAAGGGGCTGACCCGGCTGCGGACGACCGTGCAGCTGGTGGTGCAGGATCCCGACGACCAGCTGTTCGCCGCGTCGGTGGAGCAGGATGTGTCGTTCGGTCCGATGAACCTGGGACTGCCCGAGGAGGAGGTCCGGCGACGGGTCCGCGAGGCCCTGGAGGCGCTGGACATCACGGCGCTCGCCGACCGGCCGACGCATCTGCTGTCGTACGGGCAGCGCAAGCGGGCGGCGATCGCGGGCGCGATGGCGATGCGGCCCCGGGTGCTGATCATGGACGAGCCGACTGCCGGTCTCGATCCGCACGGGCAGGAGCGGCTGCTCGACGCGCTGCAGCGGCTGCGGGAGGCCGGTACGACGGTGCTGATGGCCACGCACGACGTGGATCTGGCGTTGCGCTGGGCGGACGAGGCGGCGGTGCTCGCCCCGTCGGGGCTGCGGACCGGGCCGGTCGCGGAGCTCCTCGCGGACCACGCGCTGCTGGACGAGGCCCGGCTGCGCCGCCCCTGGGGCACGGCGGTGGCCCGGCTGCTCCGTACCCACGGCCTGCTGGCGGAGGGGGCGGCCGAGCCGCGTACGCCGGAGGAGCTGGACGCGTGGCTCGGTGCGGCGGCGGCCCCGCCGCGTACCGAGTGGCTCGGGCGTGTCGAGTAGCTCGGGGCCGGAAGCTACCGAGTAGTAGACATCACGTCCCGAATCTTCTGCAACTAGTTGCATAAAGGGAGGGGGTCCCCTAGAACTGAGGGCGACGATCCTGCGCGAGGAGGCGCCCGCATGACCCCGTACCCGCACCTGCTGAGCCCGCTCGACCTCGGGTTCACCACCCTGCCCAATCGGGTGATCATGGGGTCGATGCACGTCGGCCTCGAGGAGACCGAGCACGGCTTCGAGCGCATGGCCGCCTTCTACGCCGAGCGGGCCCGCGGTGGCGTGGGCCTCATCGTCACCGGTGGCATCGCGCCCAACGACGCCGGCCGTCCCTGGGACGGCGGCGCCAAGCTCACCACCGCCGACGAGGTCGCCGAGCACCGGCTGATCACCGACGCCGTACACGCCGAGGGAGGCCGGATCGCCATGCAGATCCTGCACTTCGGCCGGTACGCGTACCACCCCGCGCTCGTCGCGCCCAGCGCCCTCAAGGCCCCCATCAGCCCCTTCGTACCGAACGAGCTGACGGACGCCGAGGTCGAGCAGACCGTCGAGGACTACGCCCGCTGCGCCGAGCTCGCCAAGGAGGCCGGGTACGACGGCGTCGAGGTGATGGGCTCCGAGGGCTACCTCATCAACGAGTTCATCGCCGCCGCCACCAACCAGCGCACCGACCGCTGGGGCGGCTCCTACGAGAACCGCGTCCGCTTCCCGCTGGAGATCGTCCGCCGGATCCGCGAGCGCGTCGGCACGGACTTCATCCTCGTCTACCGCCTCTCCATGCTGGACCTCGTGCCCGGCGGCTCCACCCTGGAGGAGGTCGTCCGGCTCGCCAAGGAGATCGAGGCCGCCGGCGCCACCATCATCAACACCGGCATCGGCTGGCACGAGGCGCGCATCCCCACCATCGCCACCTCCGTGCCGCGCGGTGCCTACACCTGGGTGACGAAGAAGCTGATGGGCGCGGTCTCCGTGCCGCTCGTCACCAGCAACCGCATCAACACCCCCGAGGTCGCCGAGGAGATCCTCGCCGACGGCCGCGCCGACCTCGTCTCGCTGGCCCGCCCGTTCCTCGCCGACCCGGAGTTCGTCGCCAAGGCCACGGCCGACCGCGCCGACACGATCAACACCTGCATCGGCTGCAACCAGGCCTGCCTGGACCACACCTTCAATCTGAAGATCACGTCCTGCCTGGTCAACCCGCGCGCGTGCCACGAGACGGAGCTCGTCCTCTTTCCCACCCGCCGCGCCAAGCGGATCGCCGTCGTCGGCGCGGGCCCGGCCGGCCTCTCCTGCGCGGTGTCCGCGGCCGAGCGCGGCCACTCCGTGACCCTGTTCGACGCGGCCGCCGAGATCGGCGGTCAGCTGAACATCGCCAAGAAGGTCCCCGGCAAGGAGGAGTTCGACGAGACGCTGCGCTACTTCCGCGTGCAGCTCGCCGAGCGCGGGGTCGACGTCCGTCTGAACACCCCGGTCTCCTCGTCCGACCTGGACGACTTCGACGAGGTCGTCGTCGCCACCGGCGTCTCCCCCCGCACCCCCGGCATCGCGGGCGTGGACCACCCGAGCGTCCTCAGCTACCTGGACGTGCTGCGGGACGGCGCGCCCGTCGGCGAGCGGGTCGCGATCATCGGCGCGGGCGGCATCGGCTTCGACGTCGCGGAGTTCCTGACGGACGGCGGGGAGGGCGCGAGCCAGGACCCCGAGACGTACTTCCGCCAGTGGGGCGTGGACACCTCGTACGAGAACCGCGGCGGGCTGCGCGCCCCCGAGCGCGGCGCGCCGCCGCGCCAGGTGCACCTGCTCCAGCGCAAGGAGACCAAGGTCGGCGCCGGCCTCGGCAAGACCACGGGGTGGATCCACCGCACCGAGCTCAAGCACCGGGGCGTCGCGATGGTCGCGGGTGTCTCGTACGACCGCATCGACGACGAGGGCCTGCACGTCACGATCGGCGGCGAGCGGCAGCTGCTGCCCGTCGACACGGTCGTGCTCTGCGCGGGCCAGGAGCCGCGCCGGGACCTGTACGAGGAGCTGGTCGCGGCCGGCCGCGTGGCGCACCTGATCGGCGGCGCCGACGTGGCCGCCGAGCTGGACGCCAAGCGGGCCATCGACCAGGGCACCCGCCTCGCGGCCACCCTGTGATCACCGTGGCCCGCCACTCCTAGGATGCGTTCATGTCCCTCCCGCACGCGATCCTCACCGCGCTGCTCGAGAAGCCGTCCTCCGGTCTCGAACTGACGCGCCGCTTCGACAAGTCGATCGGCTACTTCTGGTCGGCCACGCACCAGCAGATCTACCGCGAGCTGGGCAAGCTGGAGCAGGCGGGGCACATTCGTGCCCTGCCCGCCCCGGTGCCGGTACGGGGACAGCGCAAGGAGTACGAGGTGCTGCCCGCGGGCCGCGAGGAGCTCGGCACCTGGGTGGCGAGGACCGAGGACCCGAAGCCGATGCGGGCCGCCCTGCTGCTCCGGATGCGGGCGGCCGCGGTGGTCGGCGCGTCGGGTCTGCGCGCCGAGCTGTCCCGTCATCTCGCGCTGCACCAGGAGCAGTTGGACGAGTACCTCGCGATCGAGACCCGCGACTTCCCGAGCGAACGCCGTCAGTCGGAACCCGACCGGCTGCGCCATCTCGTCCTGCGGGGCGGGATCGAGATGGAGCGCTTCTGGGTGGAGTGGCTGACGGGGGCGCTGGCGGAGCTCGGGACGGAGTGACGGCCCGGCCGGGTCCTCTCAGGACCCGGCCGGGCCACTGCGTCTGGGCGAACCAGAGACCGGAGCGCCGGTGCCGTGCCGGGGGTACGTCCACGGCGTCGGCGACGTCCAGGTCGAGGGTCCCGCCGGGCAGGTTCACGAGCCGCAGCAGGAGACCCGTCCGGGTGCGCAGGCGCATCCGCGCCCGGCGTTCCTCCTTGTCGGCCCAGCGCGCCACGGTACGGTCCTGCTCGAAGCGGGGCCAGTCGTACTGGGCCACGGCACGGCGGATCGCCCGCGGGCGGGGCCGGGCGCTCTTCCGCGCCGCCTCGGTGAGGCAGGCGGCGTCGTGGCGGAGGTCCTACAGGACGAGGGAAAGATAGGGGCCCCCGTCGCGGTCGAGCGGGAACGGCCGCCGCGAGTGGGGGATGTGGTGTGCGGTGCGTGCCATGGGACTCCTTGGGTCGGCACTGCCGGGAACCTCCCGGCAGCTACCTGAACCCCGTGGGCCCGTACGCCCGTTCGTCTGCCATGTGGCCGATCCTAGCGACCTCGGGGCGACACCGTACGTGACGGCGTGGATACTGGGAGATTGGAGTTCCTGATACGAAAGGGCAGGTATGGCCGACGACTTGGGTCACCGCGCGACACGTCACGCGGTGGTCATCGGGGGAAGTCTCGCTGGGCTGCTCGCCGCCCGGGTGCTTGCCGAGCACGCGGAGCGGGTGACGGTCGTCGAGCGCGACCGGCTGCCCGAGGGCCCGGAGGCGCGGGCGGGCGTCCCGCAGGGCAGGCACCTGCACGTTCTGATCGCGGGTGGACAGCGGGCGCTGGACGAACTGCTGCCGGGGTTCACGGACGGGTTGACCGCGCTCGGGGCGCCCACCGTGGGCGCCCCCGCCGACATGGTCCAGTGGCAGAACGGCCGGTGGTTCCGCCGCACCGACGCCACCACCCATCACTACACCGGCCCGCGCCCCCAGCTGGAATGGCTGGTGCGGCAGCGGGTGCTGGCCGATCCGCGCATCGAGCTGATCGAGGGCACCGAGACCGTGGGTCTGACGGGTGACTCCTCGCGCGTCAGGGGCGTACGGCTGCGCGAGCGGGGCGCGGGGGCCGACCGGGAACCCCGCACGCTCGCCGCCGATCTGGTGGTGGACGCCTCCGGCCGCTCCACGAAGGCCGCCGACTGGCTGGCGGGGATCGGCGCGGAGGCCCCGCACGAGGAGACGCTGGACACGGGTCTCGCGTACGGAACCCGGGTGTACCGCGCCCCGGCCGAGGACCCCGGCACGGACGCGACGGGCTACTACATCGTGCCCAACCCCGCCCAGGTGTACGGCGGTGTCGTGCTGCCCCTCGGCGACGGGCACCACCTGGTGACCCTCTCGGGGGTGCGCGGCCACGAACCGCCCACCGAGGAGGGCGCGTTCGAGGATTACGCGAAGCGGCTGCCGCATCCGGTGATCAGCGACTGGCTGGCGCGGGCCGAGCCGGTGTCCCCGGTGTACGGCTTCCGCAAGACCGCCAACATCCGGCGCCGGTACGACCGTCCGGGCCGCCGCCCGGCCGGCTTCCTCGCGATCGGCGACGCGCTCTGCGCGTTCAATCCCATCTACGGGCAGGGCATGGCCGTCGCCGCGCTCAGCGCCGTAGCGCTGCGCCGGGCGCTCGCCGACCCGAGGCGCACCCCGACCACGCGTACCGTGCAGCGGGCGCTGCTCGACGCCTCCCGGCAGGCCTGGGACATCTCGGCGGGCGCCGACAAGAAGATGCCGGGCGCGAGCGGTGACGCGGCCCGGCCGGGCCCGATGGACCGGGTCGTCGGCTGGTACCTGGGCCGGGTGGTGGACCGGTCCGCGGGCAATCCGGCCGTGGGGGCGTCGTTCCGTGCGGCGATCACCCTGACCGCCCCGCTGACGAGCCTCTTCGCCCCCTCGGTGGCGCGGGCGGTGCTGTTCGGACCGGAGACCGAGACGCCGTCGGGGCCGCCCTTGCGCCGCGACGCGTAGGGAGGGGCTCCCGCGGCCGGACCGCGGCCGCGGGACCCGGACCGGCCCGGCCACCCGAGGGTGGCCGGGCCCTTCGGCACGCTCCTTCTCAGGCCCCCGGCGCCGCCGCCACCATCCCCGCGGCGATGGCCCCGCCGAGTGCCGCGTAGTCGTCGGCGTTCTGGCCCGCGTAGGCGAGGGAGAAGTCGGCGACGGCGCGGTCGAAGACGTCCGAGCCGCCGAGGTAGGCCGCGATCGCGATGCGGTCGCCGGAGCGGGCGTGGGCGCGGGCCAGGGCGCGGCCGCAGAGCCGCGCGTAGTCCCGCAGCATGGCCGGGGACATGGTCTCGACCTCGGCGGACCCCTTCATGTCGCGCAGCTGGCGCCAGTAGAAGTGGCGTTGCTCGGGTCCGGTCATCCAGCCGAGGAAGATGTCGCTCGCGGCCTGGGTGAGGCGCTGTCCGTAGACGACGCGGCGCCCCTGGTGGGCGTACGGGCTCGGCTCCAGGTACGGCTCCAGGACCGAGCGGCCGGCCTCCTTGATCTGGAGGAGGAGCGGGTCCCCGTCGTCCCGGCCTTCGAGGAGGAGGACGAAGCAGCGGGTGCCGACGCTGCCGACCCCGACGACCTTGCGGGCGGCTTCGAGGAAGCGGTAGCGGTCGAGGAGCACCCGCCGCTCCTCGGCGAGAGAGCTGCGGTAGTCGTTGAAGATCTTGCCGAGGGTGACCCGGTCGATGTCCGTGGTCCGTTCGAGCAGCGGCGGGTCGTCGACGAAGTGCCGGGCCCCGGTCGCGTCGGTCTCGGTGAGCTTGGCGAGCGCGTGGAGGCTGGTGCGGCGGCGGGCGCGGGCGAGCCGGTTCTCGAATCGGGCGCGTTCGTCGCGGCGCACCAGCGGGACGAGGTCGTCGGCGGCGATCCGCTCGTACCAGACGGTGAGTTCCCCGAGGTCGGCGAGGCGGCGCATGGTGGTCCGGTACGACTCCACGGCGACGAGGGCCGCCCGGCGGGCCTTGGCCCTGCTGCTGCCGTTCTGGAGGGCGGCGACGGTGACGCTGGCGGCGAGCCTCTTCACGTCCCATTCGAAGGGGCCGGGGAGCGTCTCGTCGAAGTCGTTCACATCGAAGAGGAGCGTCCGTTCGGGTGAGGCGTAGACCCCGAAGTTGAGGAGGTGGGCGTCGCCGCAGAGCTGGACGGTGAGTCCGGTGTGGCGCTGGGCGGCGAGGTCGGCGGCCATGACGGCGGCGGCGCCGCGGAGGAAGGCGAAGGGGGAGGCCGCCATCCGGCCGTACCGGAGGGGTGCGAGGTCGGGCAGCCGGTCCTTGGCCTGGCGTTCGAGGACGTCGATGGGGTCGGGGCGCTGGGCACTGGGTATCCAGCGGCCGTGGGAGGAGCGGGGGACGTGCTTGCGGGCCGCCCTGCCCCGGTCGGCACGCTCCGACGGTGTCGTCATCCGGCCTCACCCGCCTCTTCAGCGGTCACGGTCTCGTGCCCGTCACCTGGTACCTCATTACAAGGTGACTCGCTCGTTTCGGCCACTCTGCCGGACAGCCCTGGCAAAATGGTTTAGACCAATGATAGGAATTGGTCACCCGCACGACCCATGCGGTTACGCTGAGCGAAGAGAGGGTTTGATCATGGCCGAGCCCGAATCCGAGGCGGCGGCAGACGCGCCGCTCTATCTCCGGGTCGCCGCCGCGCTGCGCGAGGACCTCGCCCACCGCCGCATCTCCCCCGGCACCAGGCTCCCTTCGGAACGATCCCTGTCCCAGCGCTACCACGTCAACCGTCAGACGGTACGCAGCGCGCTCCAACTCCTCCGGGACGAACGGCTCGTGGTGACCGACCGGCGCGGCACCTTCGCCGCCTCCGGGGCCGAGGGCGGGAGCGAACCCGTCGCCCCGGCCCTGACCGCCCGCCGGCCGACGTTCCCCGGCGGCCCCCGCGCGGCCGAGGCGCTGGTACGGGCCTCGCTCACCTGGGAGCCGCCGCCCACACCGCTGACGGCACGGCTCCTGCTCACGCCGGGCGAGCCGACGCTGGTCCACCGGCACGTGGTGCTCGGGCCGCAGGGAACGGCGCTCCAGCGGGCGGTGTCGTGGTTCTCGCGGCCCGCGCTCGCCGAGATCCCCCAGCTCGCGCGCTACCGGCGGGGGCGGGACTGGCGCCAACAGCCCGATCTGCGGCTGCTCTACCACTGGATGCACCAGGCGGGGCTGCGGGTCACCCACCGGGAGTCGGTCGGCGTGCCGGGGCCGGCCACGACGGCGGCCGGTGGCGCGGCCAGGCTGATCGTCCACCGGGTGGTGAGCGATCAGCACGGGCACGCGCTGGAGATCACGGACATCGACTTCTCGGCCCAGTCGGCGGCCTGGACGTACGAGTTCAGCGCCTGAGGGCGAGCCGGTTCCTGTCCGGTACGGGGACAGGAACCGGCACTGTCCGACTCTGCCATCAGATGTCAGATGATCCCTTCCGAGATCTCGGCCTCCTCGCGGGCGTTGCCGTACGCCGTCGGAGTGCCGTACGAGCGGCGGGCGACGTACCACCAGACGCTGGCCAGGACGAGCACGACGGCCAGCGCGATCACGGCGTAGTTCATGGTGTCGACCGTCACCGGGGACTTCTGCGGCAGGCAGAACAGCACCGTCACGAACGCCACCCAGACGACGGCGGTCCAGCCGATCGGCTTGCTCCAGCGGCCCAGGCTCCACGGGCCGGGGGTGAACCGCTTCCCGGCGCGCAGGCGCAGATAGATCGGGATGGCGTAGGCGGGGGTGATGCCGATGACGTTGATCGCGGTCACGGCGCCGTAGGCGGTGGCGGAGTACAGCGAGGGAAGGGCGAGCACCGCGGCCACGGCCACGGCGAGCCAGACGGCCGGGACCGGGGTCTGGGTCCGGCCGCTGACCTTGCGCCAGATCGCCGAGCCGGGCAGGGCGTTGTCACGGCTGAACGCGAAGACCATGCGGCTGGCGGCCGCCACCTCGGCGTTGCCGCAGAAGAGCTGGGCGACGATGACGACGAGGAGCAGGGCGGTGGCGCCGCCGGTGCCGAGCGCATCCAGGAAGATCTGGGCGGGCGGGACGCCCGTGGCGCTGTTCTGCGTGGCGGTGTAGTCCTGGATGGCGAAGCTCAGCCCGGCGAGCAGGGCGAATCCGGCGAGCCAGGAGACCCAGATGGCCCGCACGATGCCCTTGGAGGCCGCGACGGAGGCGTTGGAGGTCTCCTCGGAGAGGTGGGCCGAGGCGTCGTAGCCGGAGAAGGTGTACTGGGCGAGGAGCAGGCCGATCGCGGCGACGTAGAAAGGGTTGGCCCAACCGGTGTCGTTGACGAACTCGGTGAACACGAAGCCGACGGACTGGTGCCGGTCGGGGATGAACGCGAGGGCGCCGACGATGATCGCCACGCCCGCGAGGTGCCACCAGACGCTGATCGAGTTGAGCACGCTGACCAGGCGGACGCCGAAGAGGTTCAGGACGGCGTGCAGCAGCAGGATCGCGAGAAATATCAGGAAGGTGGAGCCCGCGGTGGGTTCGAAGCCCCACTGGAGGTTGAGGAAGGCGCCGGTGAAGAGCGCGGCGCCGTAGTCGATGCCCGCGATGGCGCCGAGGAGACCGAGCAGATTCAGCCAGCCGGTGTACCAGCCCCAGCGGCGCCCGCCGAGCCGGTCGGCCATGTAGTAGAGGGCGCCGGAGGTCGGATAGGCGCTGGTGACCTCGGCGAGGGCGAGGCCCACGCACAGCACGAAGAGACCGACGCCGGCCCAGCCCCAGAGCATGACGGCGGGGCCGCCGGTGCCCATGCCGAAGCCGTACAGGGTCATGCATCCGGAGAGGACGGAGATGACCGAGAAGCTGATCGCGAAGTTGCCGAAGCCGCCCATGCGGCGGGCGAGGACGGGCTGGTAGCCGAGCTCCCTCAGCCGCGCCTCCTCGTCCTGGGCCGGGGGTGGCTTGCGCAGCGCGTCGGTGGGGTCGGGGGCGGTGCGGGACATGCGTTCCTCCGGGGACGGGGGGGTGAGCGGGGTCAGGGGGGTGAGCGGGGCCAGGGTGCCTGTGGGGGGCGGGATGTAGGGGGCCGGACGGGACCCGGAGCAGGCTTCAGCCGCTGAGACAGCGGGCGCGGGCCCGCAGGAAGACCTCTTCGGCGAGCACGCGGTCGTCCGGATGAGGGGTCCGGTACGCCCACGGCAGGGTCGTGTAGTACGGGCCGAGCGATTCGAAGACCCGGGCCGCGTCGGTGAAGCGGAGGGCTCCGAAGAGGGCGTGCGCCAGGTGGTTGAGGTCGAGCAGGGAGGCCTCGTCGGTGGCGCAGAAGAGGAACCAGGTGTCGAGGGCGCGCTGGGCCTCGCGGACGGCGTCCTCGGCGACCCAGTGCAGGTCCAGGGCCCGCTCGTGGCCGCGCTCGCGCCGGTATCGCTCGACGCGCACGTACAGCGGGAGGACGTGCAGGGCGGAGCCGACGGGCGCCGAGGAGGCGGCCCAGTGCGCGTAGTTGACGGCCTCGGAGAGCGGTCCCGGGCGTCGGGCGTACACGAACTGGAGCATGCGGTGGTGCGCCTCGCGGTTGTGCGGGTCGCGCTTCTCCGCCTCGGCGAGCAGGCCCCAGGGGCCGGGCGGCAGCATGGGGGCCGGCGGGGACAGCCGGTGCTCCTCCATGCGCTGGCGGCCGTCGAGGGCGGCGAGGGCGATCAGTCCGACCCAGGGCACCGGGTCGTCGGGGGCCAGGTCGGCGGCCTCCCGGCACGCGGTCCAGGCCTCCTGCCAGAGCTCCCGGGTGCGGGCGTGGCCGGCGCGGTGCGCGCGTACGGCCCGCTCGACGGTCACCCGGCTGTGCATGACGGTGGCGGCCAGGCTCCCGGGCTGTTCGGTCCGCCACATGTGGACGACGTCGGTGCCCGCGGCGACGGCGGCGAGGACCTGGGTGCGCCGGGTCCAGCCGTCCCAGCCCGTGGTCTCGTCGAGGAGCCGCGCCATCGCCACCCAGCGTCCGGTGCGTAGGTCCTGGGCGGCGTTGCGCAGGGCGTGGTCGTGGCCCGCGGGGTGGTAGACGGGCCGGAAGCCGTGTCCGGCCATCAGGGGGTGGTGCGTGGTGTGGATGACATGGGTCCTCGGTGGATGGGAGGGGGTGGTCAGTCCCCCGGCGGGCGTCCCGGCCGTTGATCGGCGATCACTATAGAGGGCTCTGGATCCGACCGGTCCACTTTCTTTCCTGACGGTAATTATCAAGCCAAGGACTGAATTTGACTCACTGTCAGGTTCGACGGCGGACCTGACGTGATCACCCGCCGAGGCTTGACGGAGCGCCACGACGACGGCACCCTGACCCTTTTCGGTGATCGGATGATCACCGAACGTCCAGGGACAGGAGCAGCACGATGACGGGCGGCCCGGTACTCGCCGTCGACCAGGGCACCTCGGGCACCAAGGCCCTCGTCCTCTGCCCCGAGCGCGGAGTCATCGGCAGCGGTACGGCTCCCGTACGGCCCCGGTATCTGCCGGGCGGTCTGGTCGAGGTCGACCCGCGTGAGCTGTACGACTCCGTGGTCACCGCGGGCCGCGCGGCACTCGCCGAGGCCGGCGCACCGGTCGTCGCCGTGGGGCTCGCGAATCAGGGCGAGACGGTCCTCGCCTGGGACCCCGCCACCGGTGAGCCGCTCACCGACGCCCTGGTCTGGCAGGACCGCCGAGCGGCCTCCGTCTGCGCCGAGCTCGACGCGCACGCCGAGCGGTTGAGGCACCTGACCGGACTCCCCCTCGACCCCTACTTCGCCGCTCCGAAGATGGCCTGGATCCGTCGCCACGCCACCGGCGCCGGCGTCGTGACCACCAGCGACGCCTGGCTCGTCCACCGCCTGACCGGCGCTTTCGTCACCGACGCGGCGACCGCCGGACGGACCGGACTCCTCGACCTCGACACCGTCGCCTGGTCGGAGGCGGCCCTCGACCTGTACGGCCTGGGCGGCGAACGGCTCCCCCGGGTCGTGGACTGCGACGCGCGCGTCGGCACCACCACCGCCTTCGGTCCGGCGCTGCCGCTCACCGGACTGCTGGTCGACCAGCAGGCGGCGCTGCTCACCCAGAGCGCCGACGACCCGGCCGCCGCCAAGTGCACGTACGGCACCGGCGCCTTCCTCCTCGCGCAGACCGGCCCCGCACCCCGGCGCGCCTCCTCGGGTCTGGTCAGCTGTGTCGCCTGGCGGCTCGGCGGACGGGTCGCCCACTGCCTGGACGGCCAGGTGTACACCGTCGCCTCCGCCGTGCGCTGGCTCACCGACCTCGGCGTCATCGGCGGGGCGGCCGAGATCGACCCGGTCGGCGGAGGGGTCCCGGACAGCGGCGGCGTCGCCTTCGTGCCCGCGCTCGCGGGGCTCGCCGCCCCCTGGTGGCGGGGCGACGCGCGCGGCTCGCTCACCGGGCTCGGCCTGGACACCACGCCGGGCCATCTGGTCCGCGCCCTGTGCGAGGGCATCGCCGCGCAGGTCGTGGAACTCGCCTCGGCCGTGGCCTCGGACCGAGGCGCGCCGCTGACCTCGCTGCGCGCCGACGGCGGCCTCACCCGGTCCGCGCTGCTCATGCAGACCCAGGCGGACCTCCTCCAACTGCCGGTCGAGGTCTCGTCGTTGCCCGACGCCACGGCGCTCGGCGTCGGGGCGGTGGCCCGGCTCGGTCACGACCAGGGGCTCACGCTCCGCGAGGCCGTACCGGGGTGGAAGCCCTCGGCCGTGTACGAACCCCGGATCTCGGGCGACGAGGCGGGCGAGCGCCTCGCCCGGTTCCGGGCGGAGGTGGCGGCGCTGGTCGAGCGCACGGGCCCGGGTCCCGGGGCGCCGACGCACGAGGGGTCCGGGTCCGGGTCCTCATGAGTGTCACCCGCACCGGCCCCCTCCCCGAGGGCTCCGACGCGACGTACGACGTCGTGGTCGTCGGCGCGGGGGTCGTCGGCTCCGCGATCGCCCGGACGCTGGCCCGCCACCCCCTGCGGGTCGCCCTCGTGGAGGCCGCGAACGACGTCGGCGACGGTACCTCGAAGGCCAACACCGCCATCCTGCACACCGGTTTCGACGCCCTGCCGGGCACCCTGGAGGCGCGCCTCGTCCGCGAGGGCTACCGCCTCCTCTCCTCGTACGCCCAGGAGACCGGCATCCCCGTGGAGCCGGTCGGCGCCCTGCTCGTCGCCTGGGACGAGCAGCAGCGGGCCGCCCTCCCCCGCCTCGCGGAGAAGGCCGAGCGCAACGGGCACCGCACGACCCGACCGCTCACCGCCTCCGAACTCCTGGCACGCGAACCGCATGTGGGACCGGGCGCGCTCGCCGCGCTCGAAGTGCCGGGCGAGTCGGTGATCTGCCCGTGGACGACCACCCTCGCGTACGCCACCCAGGCCGTCCGCTCGGGCGTCGACCTGCACCTCGGCTGCCGGGTGGAGAAGGTCCGCCCGGGCGATCCGTACCACCGGCTGATCACCCGGCGCGGGGTGCTGCGGACCCGGCACCTCGTCAACGCCTGCGGTCTCCACGCCGACGCCTTCGACGCGCTCGTCGGCCGCGAGGACTTCACCGTCACTCCGCGCCGGGGGCAGCTGCTCGTCTTCGACAAGTTCGCGCGCGACCTGGTGCGGCACATCCTGCTCCCCGTGCCGGGCCCGCTCGGCAAGGGCGTGCTGATCGCGCCGACGGTGTACGGGAACGTCATGCTCGGGCCCACCGCCGAGGACCTGGACGACAAGACCGCCACCGGCACGACGGCCGAGGGACTCGCCGGACTCCGCGAGCAGGGCGGCCGGATCCTCCCCGCGCTGCTCGACGAGGAGGTCACCGCCGTCTACGCGGGGCTGCGGGCCGCCACCGGGCAGGAGGACTACCGGATCGCCGCGCATCCGGCTCTCCGGTACGTGACGGTGGGCGGGATCCGGTCCACCGGGCTCACCGCCTCCCTGGCCATCGCCGAGCACGTCCGCGGGCTGCTCGCCGACTGCGGTCTCGCCCTCGGGCCCGAGCGGCCCCTCGCCCGGCTGCGGATGCCGAACCTCGGCGAGGCCTTCCCCCGCCCCTACCGGGACGCCCGGCTCATCGCCCGAGACCCGGACTTCGGTGCCATCGTCTGTCACTGCGAGCGGGTCACCCGGGGCGAGATCCGGGCCGCGCTCACGTCGACCATCCCGCCGGGCGGCCTCGACGGACTGCGCCGCCGCACGCGCGCGCGTGGGGGCAGGTGCCAGGGGAACCACTGCGGCGCCGAGGTACGGGCGTTGTTCGAGGAGCACGCCGAGCACCGGGAGGGGACGCGGTGAACGGTACGGGCATGGTCGTGCGCGTACGAGGAGGAGCCCGGTGAACCGTACGGTCGACGTCCTCGTGGTGGGCGCCGGACCCGCCGGCCTTGCCGCGGCCGCGCGCCTCGCCGCGGCGGGCGCGGGGCGCGTCGAGGTCCTGGAGCGGGAGCCGGCCGCCGGCGGGGTCCCCCGGCACTGCGCCCGTCCGGGATTCGGCGCGGACGGGCGGGGCCGCCCCCTGGACGGTCCGGGCTACGCGCGCCGCTCGGTGCGCGCGGCGCTGCGCGCCGGGGCCACGGTCCGTACGGGCGTGTCCGCCACCGGGTGGGCGGGGCCGCTCACGCTCGACGTCACCGCGCCGACCGGGCTCGAACGCGTCCGGGCCCGCGCGGTCGTCCTGGCCACCGGGGCCCGCGAACGCCCCCGCAGCGCGCGGCTCGTCCCGGGGTCGCGGCCCGCCGGGGTCCTGACCACGGGCGAACTCCAGCGGCTGGTCCTTCGGTTCGGGGAGCGGCCGGAGCGCGTCGGGCGCCGGGCGGTGGTCGTCGGCGGCGATCCCGTGGCCCGCGACGCCGTGCGGACGCTCCGCGCCGCCGGCGTCGAGGTGGTGGCCGTCGTCTGCGAACAACCGGCGAGGCGGACGGCGTTCGGTGCTGTCCCCGTGCTCACCGGCGCGGTCGTGTCGGAGCTGCTCGGCCGCGGGCGGCTGACCGGGGTCGCGGTCCGGGGCGGGGCGGACGGTGCCACGCGGCACACGCTGCGGTGCGACACCGTGGTCTTCACCGGGGACTGGATCCCGGACCACGAACTCGCCCGCGCCCGCGGGCTGCCGCTCGCGCCCGGCACGCGGGGCCCCGCGACGGACGGCGCGTTCCGCACCACCGCACCCGGGGTGTTCGCGGTCGGCAACCTCCTGCGCGGCGTGGAGCCCGCGGTGGTGGCCGCCGCCGAGGGGCACGCCGTGGCGGCGGCCGTGATCGACCTGCTCGGAGGAGAGCCCTGGCCCGAGCGTGTCGTGCCGGTGGGAGTACGGACGGGAGGGCCGGCGGGTTCGGTGGGAGTGCCGGCGGGATCGGCGGGGCCGCTGCGGTGGGTGACGCCCGGTCTGCTCGGGCCGGTGGCCACGCCGCTGCTCGTACGGCCGGAGCGCCGGCTCGTACGCCCGGTCCTGACCGTCTCCCAGGACGGCGTGTCGCTGCGGCGGATGCGGGTGGGCGGCTCGCTCGTACCGTGGCGTTCGGTGCGGTTGGCGAGGCGGTGGGCGGACGGGGTGGACCTCGGGGGCGGTCCGGTGGTGGTCAGCGCCGAGGAGTGACACGTGCGGCGGAGGACCTTCGGCCAGACTTGCCCGCATGTCTGACAAACGCAGTGCGGGTCTGCTCGTCTTCCGCCGCACGACGGATGGTGGCGGCGTCGAGGTACTCATCGGTCATATGGGCGGGCCCTTCTGGGCGTCGCGCGAGCAGTCGGCCTGGTCGATCCCCAAGGGGGAGTACGAGCCTGACGAGGCCCCGCAGGCGGCGGCGAGCCGCGAGTTCCTGGAGGAGCTGGGGCTTCCGGCGCCCGAGGGCGCGTGGCTCGACCTCGGCGAGAACCGGCAGCGCAACGGAAAGCTCGTCACCATCTGGGCCGTCGAGGGGACACTCGACCCGGCCGCGATCGTGCCGGGCACCTTCACCATGGAATGGCCGCCGCGCTCAGGCGTCCAGGGCGAGTTCCCGGAGATCGACCGGGTGGGCTGGTTCGCCCCGGAGGCGGCCGCGCCGCTGCTCGTGGAGGGTCAGCGGGTCTTCCTGGAGCGGCTGGTGGAGCGGCTCGACGGGCGGGGCTGAGGGCGATTGTCAGACCCGTACGAGAGGGTGGTGAGCGCCGAACTGTCGAGAGGGAGCCCGACATGACCACGACCACGATCACCGCGAGCGAGCGCGCGGCCGCCCAGGCGTACCTGCGGCTGCTCGAATCCACCCAGGCCGTGCTGACCGATCCCCAGCTCGCCCCGTACGCGGGGGTGATGCTCACCCACCCGATGGCCGAGGCGGACGAGGCGCTCCGCGCGGCCGGCCTCGTGGGGAACGAGGCGCGGCTTCTGCGGCTCGTCTCGTCCCTGCGCACCTCCCCCGCGTCCGCCTGGGGGCGGGCCGGGTGAGGAGGGGCCGGGTCCGGAGGGAGCCGAGTGAGGGGGCGGCCCGCCCCGCCCCCGCACGGCTCGGGGGCCGTCAGCCGCCCGGCCGGACCGGGAGCGTCCTGACGCTGTTGCCGACGAATCCGGCGTGGCGGGGCAACTGCGGCTCCGGGACGGCCAGGTCCAGCTCCGGGAAGCGGGTGAAGAGCGCCTCCAGGGCGATGGTGGCCTCCATCCGGGCGAGCGGGGCGCCCAGGCAGTAGTGGGGGCCGTGGCCGAGCGACAGGTGCTTCACCGTCGCCGTACGGGTCAGGTCGAAGCGGTCGGCGTCCGGGCCGTGGGCCTTGGTGTCCCGGCCCGCCGCCGAGTACCCGGCCAGAACGGGCGTGCCCCGCGGGATGAGGGTGCCGTCGACGGTGAGGTCGCGGGTCGGATAGCGGAACGGGAAGTAGCTGACCGGACTGTCCCAGCGGAGGGTCTCCTCGACCACGTCCGCCCAGGTCGCGCGGCCCTCGACGACCAGGGCGAGCTGGTCGCGGTGGGTGCAGAGCGCCCGGACCGCGTTGGTGAGCAGGTTCAGGGTGGTCTCGTGGCCCGCGACGATCAGCAGGAGCAGTGTGCCGATCAACTCGGCCTGGTCGAGCCGGTCGCCGTCCTCGTCCCGGGCGGCGATGAGCGCGCTCGTGAGGTCGTCGCCGGGGGCTGCGGCCTTGTCGGCGGCGATGGAGGCGAGGAGTTCGACGAGTTCACGGTTGGCCGCGACGGCCTGCGCGGGCGTGGTGTCGGTCGCGACGACCAGGCTGGAGAGCTGGTGCAGCCGGTCCTGGTGGGCGGCGTCGACGCCGAGCAGTTCGCAGATGACGCCGAGCGGCAGCGGAAGCGCGTAGTGACGGCGCAGGTCGGCGACGCCGTCGCCGGTCCTGGCCGCCTCGGCGAGCCCGTCGAGGAGCCCGGCGGTGACCGCCTCGACGCGCGGGCGGAGTTCCTCCACGCGGCGGGCGGTGAAGGCGCTGCTCACCAGGGTGCGGAGGCGGCGGTGGTCGGCGCCGTCCGCGGTGATCATGCCGGGCACGGTGGCGAAGGTCCGCAGGGGCCAGCCGTCGGGTATGCGGCCCTCGGCGAGTGCGGTGAAGTGCTGGGGGCCCTTGGCGACGTCGGGGTGGGAGAGGAAGTCCCGGAGGGCGTCGTGGCCGAGGACCGCCATGCCGTCGATCTCTCCGGGGAGCACCACCGAGGCGACGGCGCCTTCGGCGAGGAGGCGGGCGTTGTGCGCGTGGGGGCAGCGGCCGGAGGGGTCCATGCGGTGGGCTGGGCGGGGGGCGGGTGCGGGCAGTGCGTTCACTTCGGCAGCTCCTGTCTGGGGGCCCTGACGGGCGGGACCGGGGCGGTGCGGGGCCTCCGGGGTGCGGGGGCCTTGTGGTGCGGGGCCAGGCGGTGCGGGTTTCAGGGGTGCGCGGCCTGGGGGCGTAGGCGCACGCAGGCGTGCCGTCCCGTGTGCCCACCCGTCCCGTCCTGCGGGACGCTCGCCCACACCGGGGGTGTTGGTGTGCGCTGAGCCTACGGTCGATTCTCGTCTGTACGGGGGGTGTTGAGTGGCGCGTCGGCGCCTCGGCCCAGGAGTTCGGCCAGGCCCCGGCGGGTTGCCGCCACGACGACCCGGTCGTCCGGTTTCAGGACGCGGTCGGGGTCCAGGCGCCAGGCCTGGCCCGTACCGGATCTCGTGCCGCCGCCGTCCAGGGCGATGACGCGCCACTTGCCCGGGTGGAAGGCCTCCGCCACGGTCAGGCCGTCCAGGAGCGGGTGGGCCGCGACGTCCACCGCGGCGAAGAGCAGGACCCGGCGCTCGACCGGTACGGCGCCGAGCACCTGACGGCCCAGCATGGCGCCCGCGAAGGCGGGTGCGGCCAGGTGGGAGACGCTGCGGCTGCGGGTGAGGGCCGCCGGGTGGGCCGTACGGAGCGTACGGAAGACGGCCGTGGCGAAGTCGTCGTCGTACAGGCGCAGGACGACCCTCAGGTCGGGGCTGACGGCGCGGGCGGAGAGCGCCGCCTCCAGGTTGGTGATGTCGACGCTGGTCAGGGCGAGCAGGGCGTGGGCGCGGTCGATGCGGGCGGCCTCCAGGACGCCCTCCTCCGTGACGTCGCCGATGACGGTGGGGACGCGCAGCCGTCGGGCGACGGCGATGCCGCGGGCCTCCGGATCGGACTCGACGCAGACCACGGGGATGTTCAGCCGGCGGAGCCGGGCGAGGACGCGGGTGCCGACCTTGCCGAGGCCGAGCAGGACGACATGCCCGGAGAGTCCGCGCGGCGGGCGGCGCAGGGTGGTCGCCGTACGGAAGGTGCCGAGGCCTTCGATGAGGGCGGCGACGATCACCGGCAGCAGGAGCAGTCCGACGAACCCGGCGAGGATCTGGAGGACCTGGCGGCTGGTCGACTCCCCCACGGCCGGGTCGCCGATGGCGAAGATGTCGAGAAGCGTCAGATAGGCGGCGTGCAGCGGGTGGTCGCCGGTGGTGAAGGTGGAGGCCAGGGCGAGCGCGAGGACGGCGGCGGCCGCCCCGGCCAGGGACCAGCGCAGCCGGCGCGAGAAGAGCGAGGCGACGGGCAGCGCGGAGGCCGCGAGCCGCGCGGACGCCAGGGCGGGGCCCGCCGCCGTGACCGCTTCGAGGGTGACGGCGGCGCGGCCGGTGGCGGCGGCCACCGTGCGGTCGTCCGGCAGCAGCCGGGGGCCCGCGTCGCCACTCCGCTCGGAGCCCTCGCAGCCCGCCGGGTCGCCGGCCGTGGCGGAGAGCAGGGCCAGGGTGCACAGGCCCGGATCGGGGGCCTCTCCGGCGGCCGGCAGCCTCTCCACGGCGTGCAGGAGCAGTCCGCCGGCCTGGACCACCTTGCTGGTGCCCGCGACCGCGGCCGCGGCGAGGCCGGGGGCGGCGGTGTCGACGTCCGAGAGGACGGTGGTGGCGGCGTCCAACTGCGCGGGGTCGAGGCCCGGTTCGGCGACGGCGGCGGCCTGGTCGAGGAGGGTTTCCAGGTGCTGGCCGAGCTTGCGGTTGTAGAGGCGGATGACGAGGCGCAGCCGGGGGTTGAGGCGGCGGGCGGTGAGTGCGGCCCGGATGTTGGTCTCGTCGTCCTCGTGGACGAGGGCGAGCGCGGCGGCCCGCTCCACGCCGGCGTCCGTCAGGGCCCGGTCGTCGGCCTCGGCGGACTCGACGACGCGCAGGGTGCCGGTGGGTTCACCGCCGTCCGCGCCGGCAGCCGTCGGGGCGGCCGGGACGGAGGTGCCGGGAGCGCCCGCAGGTGCGGTGGTGCCCGTGGTGCGGATGACGGCGGCCGTGACGCGTCCGAAGAGGGCCAGCGCCCGGCCGCTGCGGGCGGCGGGCGTGCGCGGCGCGTCGGGCCGTACCGGCACGAGGAGGGTGACCCGCTCCCCGTACACCTCGTGCAGCTCGCCCGCGAGACGGTGGGCGAGGGCGTCGTCCCCACAGACGATCATGTGCCCGGCGGCGGCCTGACGCGGCTGCCGCTCGGCGCGGAAGGCGGGCGCGCCGAAGGGACCGCCGCCGGAGGTCCCCGCGGACCTGGCGGGGCCGGGAACGGACCGGGCGACCGGTTCGGCGGGAGACGCTCCGGCACTCTCGGCCGGAACGCCGTTGCTCTGGTACGGGTGTGAGGGCACGTCACAAGCATGCCCTGCGCCACCGACAGCGGGCCGGGGAGGGCGTCACCACCCGGCCGGGCTCACGACTCGCCGCCGTACGCCACGCCCGCTACGCCGGTCGGCGCACTCCGATCTGCGCGTTCCGCGCCTCCTTCCTACGGTTACTGAATGATCGTCACGTCAGCTGTCCGTCATGCTGCCGCCGGTACCGCGGCGGTGCTGCTCGTGCTGCCCGCTCCGTCGGCCACGGCATCTCCCGTCATCTCGACCGCGACCGTCACCTCTTCCTCGGGGTCTCCGGGGACCTCCCTCCGGGAGCCCACGCCGCCCTCGCACCAGTACCTCGACCGGGCCCGGCTCGACCGGAAGGGCACCCAGGTGCAGCCACTGCCCGGCGCGCCCGAGGTGCCCTCGCTGTCCGCGCTGTCGTGGGTGGTCGCGGACGCGTCCTCGGGCGAGGTGCTGGCCGCGCGCGACGCCCACCGGAAGCTGCCGCCGGCCAGCACCCTCAAGGCGCTGTTCGCCCTCACGGCGCTCCCCCACCACGAACCCTCCGAGCAGCACACCGTGGCCGATTCCGAGCTGACCGGGATCGGGGACGGCAGCAGCCTGGTCGGGGTGAAGGAGGGGTACACGTACAAGGTCTCCGACCTGTGGAACGGCGTCTTCCTCAGCTCCGGGAACGACGCGGTGCACGTCCTGGCCGCGATGAACGGCGGCTGGGAGTCGATGTCCCGGCAGATGCAGGAGAAGGCCAGGTCACTGGGGGCCCTGGACACCCAGGTGGTGTCCCCCGACGGTTACGACGCCCCGGGGCAGGTGTCCTCCGCGTACGACCTGGCGGTGTTCGGCAGGACCGGGCTCCAGGACCCCGCGTTCGTCCGGTACTGCTCGACCCGGTACGCCGACTTCCCGGCGGGCTCCTGGTCGTACGGCATCGCCAACACCAACCGGCTCCTGACGGGCGCGAACGGAGTCGACCGCTACCCGGGACTCATCGGGATCAAGAACGGCTACACGAGCAACGCGGGCAACACGTTGATCTCGGCGGCCCGGCGCGGCGACCGGACGCTGGTCGTCTCGGTGATGAACCCGCAGAGGGGCGGCGGACTCGCCGTGTACGAGGAAGCGCGCGAACTCCTGGACTGGGGCTTCGAGGCGGCGGACCGGGTCCAGCCGGTGGGCTCGCTGCTCCCCGTACGGACGAAGGCGGCGGCCGTTTCGGGCAATCGTGCGGTGGCGGTGGCCCGTGAGAACCGAGACGCGAGGGCGGACGTCCGGGTGCCCCGGGCCGGAGCGGAGGCCGCGGCCGCGGCCGCGCCCGCCGAGGACCCCGCGCGCGGGGAGGAGCCGTCGGGCGCGTCGGCCGGTCTTCCGCTGGCCCTGGTGGGCTCGGCCTGCGCGGCGGCACTCGCACTGTGGGGATGGCGGCGCAGGACGGCCCACCCCCGGACGGGCTGACGTAAGGGCGCGCCAGACCGGGCGGGCCGAGCCTGGCCGGACCGGGGCCGGGGCCGGCCACGCCGAGCCGGACCAGACCGGACCGAGCCTGGTCAGGCCGGACCGGACCGCGTCCCAGCCTGTCGGCGACCGTTCGGTGGGCGCCGCACGATCCCGCTTCTAACCTGCGGGAACGCCGTCCGGGGCACGCTCGGACGGCTTCCCCAGGGAGTGATGTGATGGCGGACACGACGCTGGTACGGCGGATCGCCGAGCGGTTCCGCGAGGTGAACGGCGACCATCCGATGACCGCGGCCGACGACGCGTACGTCACCGCGCAGTTCGTTCCCCTGGAGGCCCTGTGCGGCTCGCTCGGGCGGGACTCCGACGCGGCCCGGCGGCTGATGCTCGGGCGCGTGCTTCCGCTGCCGGGCTATCTGCGCTCCGACGGTGCCGAGATGGTGCCGCGCGATCTGTTCCGCCTCACCGAGGCGGCGGGCGGCTCCGAGCGGCTGCACGCCTGGTTCACCGCCCACTGGGAGGACCGGGCGCGGGGGGAGGCCGAGTGGGAGGCGTATCTGAGCGGCCAGTACGTCTGTCTGCACACGGTGACGCCGGCGCACATACGGCGCAAGGACGAGCTGACGGCGGAGATCACCGAGGCGCTGGCCGCGGCGACAGCGACAGCGACAGCCCGAACGGCGGACGGGACCTCGGCCCGATCGGCGGGCGGGGTCTCGGCCGGATCGGCGGGCGGGGTCTCGGCCGGATCGGCGGGCGGGGTCTCGGCCGGATCGGCGGGCGGGGTCTCGGCCGGATGGACGGACGGGGTCGGCCCCTCCCCCGAGTGGCGCGCCGCGCTCCACGCGCGCGTGGACGAGCTCGACGCGCTGGAGCCCGCTTTCACGGCGTACGACCGGCTGCGCTTCGGCGGGCCAACCTCCCGGGACACCTGCGTGGACGCGCCGCGCGCCCTGTTTCCACGCGTCGGCCCGGCAGCCTGAGAACACGGGCCGCCGGGCCGCCATCGGACGTCGGAACTCGCCGTCAGGCGCCCACGTACGCCGCCAGGTGCTCGCCCGTGAGCGTCTTCCGCGCGGCCACCAGGTCGGCGGGCGTCCCCTCGAAGACGATCTTGCCGCCGTCGTGACCGGCGCCGGGGCCGAGGTCGATGATCCAGTCGGCGTGGGCCATGACCGCCTGGTGGTGCTCGACGACGATGACCGACTTTCCGGAGTCCACGAGCCGGTCGAGCAGGCCGAGCAGCTGCTCGACATCGGCGAGGTGGAGACCGGTGGTCGGCTCGTCGAGGATGTAGACGCCGCCCTTCTCGCCCATGTTCGTGGCCAGCTTGAGCCGCTGGCGCTCGCCGCCGGACAGCGTGGTGAGCGGCTGGCCGAGGCTGAGGTACCCGAGACCGACGTCCGCGAGGCGCGCGAGGATGCGCTGCGCGGCCGGGGTGCTCGCCTCGCCCGAGCCGAAGAACTCCACGGCCTCGGTCACCGACATCGCGAGCACCTGGCTGATGTCACGGCCGCCGAGGAGGTATTCGAGCACGGAGGCCTGGAACCGCTTGCCCTCGCAGTCCTCGCAGGTCGAGGAGACGCCGGCCATGATGCCGAGGTCGGTGTAGATGACGCCCGCGCCGTTGCAGGTGGGGCAGGCGCCCTCGGAGTTGGCGCTGAACAGGGCGGGCTTCACCCCGTTGGCCTTGGCGAAGGCCTTGCGGATCGGGTCGAGCAGTCCGGTGTATGTCGCCGGGTTGCTCCGGCGCGAGCCCCGGATGGGGCTCTGGTCGATGGAGACGACGTCGTCGCTCGCGGGGATCGAGCCGTGCACCAGCGAGCTCTTGCCGGAGCCGGCGACGCCGGTGACGACGGCGAGGACGCCGAGCGGGATGTCGACGTCGACGTCGCGCAGGTTGTGGGTGGTCGCGCCGCGGATCTCCAGGCTGCCGGTGGGTTCCCGCACGGTGTCCTTGACGCTGGCCCGGTCGTCGAAGTGCCGGCCGGTGACGGTGCCGCCGGTCCGCAGCCCGTCCACGGTGCCCTCGAAACAGACGGTGCCGCCCGCCGTACCGGCCCCGGGGCCGAGGTCGACGACGTGGTCGGCGATGGCGATGGTCTCCGGCTTGTGCTCCACGACGAGCACGGTGTTGCCCTTGTCCCGCAGCTGCAGGAGCAGCTCGTTCATCCGCTGGATGTCGTGCGGGTGCAGGCCGACGGTGGGCTCGTCGAAGACGTACGTGACGTCGGTGAGCGAGGAGCCGAGGTGGCGGATCATCTTGACTCGCTGCGCCTCGCCGCCGGACAGCGTGCCGGCGGGCCGGTCGAGGGAGAGATAGCCGAGGCCGATCTCCACGAAGGAGTCCAACGTCAGCTGGAGCGCGGTGAGCAGCGGCGCGACCGAGGGCTCCTTCAGGCCGCGGACCCACTTGGCGAGGTCGCTGATCTGCATGGCACAGGCGTCGGCGATGCTGATCCGCTTGATCTTCGACGACCTGGCGCCCTCGGCGAGGCGGGTGCCGTCGCACTCGGGGCAGGTGGTGAAGGTGACGGCCCGCTCCACGAAAGCCCGGATGTGGGGCTGCATGCCCTCCTTGTCCTTGGCCAGGAACGACTTCTGGATCCGCGGGACGATCCCCTCGTACGTCATGTTGATGCCCGCGATCTTCATGCGGGTGGGCTCGTGGTGGAGGAAGGCCTGGAGTTCCTTCTTCGTGTACTTGCGGATCGGCTTGGCCGGGTCGACGAGGCCGGATTCGGTGTAGAGGCGGTAGTTCCAGCCGCCGGGCGTGTAGCCGGGGATGGTGAGCGCGCCCTCGTCGAGGGACTTGGAGTCGTCGTAGAGCTGGGTGAGGTCGATGTCGGAGACCGTGCCCCGGCCCTCGCAGTGGGGGCACATGCCGCCGGTGCGGTTGAAGGTCGCCTTGACGGTCTTCTTGTCGCCGCGCTCGACCGTGATGGCGCCGCGCGCCGTGACCGAGGGGACGTTGAAGGCGTACGCGCTGGGCGGGCCGATGTGTGGCTTGCCGAGCCGGCTGAAGAGGATGCGGAGCATCGCGTTGGCATCGGTGGCGGTGCCGACGGTGGAGCGGGGGTCGGCGCCCATGCGCTGCTGGTCGACGATGATCGCGGTCGTCAGGCCGTCGAGCACGTCGACCTCGGGCCGCGCCTGGGTCGGCATGAAGCCCTGGACGAAGGCGCTGTACGTCTCGTTGATCAGCCGCTGGGACTCGGCGGCGATCGTGTCGAAGACGAGCGAGCTCTTGCCCGAGCCGGAGACGCCCGTGAACACCGTGAGCCGGCGCTTCGGGATCTCGATGCTGACGTCCTTGAGGTTGTTCTCCCGCGCGCCGTGCACACGGATCAGATCGTGCCGGTCGGCCGGGTGCGGCTGCTTGTCCGCCCTGGGGGCCTTGCTCATCGTCTCTCCAGCTGTCGCGCGGGGCTGAAAAACGGACCGGCGCGGTGCGGCGTGAGCGACGGCGGCCGTATCGCGAGGTCCATGGCAGCCACGCTAGCGGCGGCCGGATGCGGACGCTTCTCAAATCCTGATCGAATGATCCTGGTCGAACGGTCCTGACCGAGCGGTCCTGACCGCGTGGCCCTGACCGAGCGGTCCCGACCGCGTGGCCCTGACGGGCAGTCCTGATCGACGACCCGATCGACGACCCCGATCAGGCCCCCGGCAGGCCCTCCAGGGAATGGCGCGACGCCGGGCGGGTTCCGGCCACATAGTGCTCGGCCGCATGGACGGCCTCGCGTGCGGTCCGTTCCCCCATCAGCACGCACAGCGTGTACGCCGTGTCCTCGAAGCGCCGACGTGCCGACAGGTCGCACGGCCTGGCCAGCACGGTCCGCTCCTGGGCGCGGTAGTGCCGGAGCAGCCGGTCGACCGTGTTCCTGTCGGGCAGCAGCATCGCGTCCTCCTTGTCCTTCTCCTGAGTCGCTCCATACTCCCGGTCGTCGGCCACAATCGCGACCGACACGGACACGCTGGGTGACGGACGGGTGTCCGGGACGCCCCCGGAGTGCGGTTCCGACGCCCATGGCGGAGGGTCGGAGACATGAACCCGAGCGAGATCTCGCGGGTGGTCGTCACCGGCGCCACCGGCAACGTGGGCACCAGTCTGGTACGGCTCCTGGCGCGCGAGCCGCGCGTCGGCTCGGTCCTCGGTCTCGCCCGGCGCCGGCCGGGCCTCGAACTGCCCGGGGTGGAGTGGGCCGAGGTGGACCTGTCCCGGGAGGGCGACGAGCCGCTGCTCGCGCGGCACGTCGCCGACGCGGACGCGGTGGTGCACCTGGCCTGGCGGTTCGGGCCGACCCACGATCCGGTGGAGACGTGGCGGACCAATGTGCTGGGCGCGGTGCGTGTCTTCGAGGCGGTCGCGGCGGCGCGGGTGCCGGTCCTGGTGCACGCCTCCTCGGTGGGGGCTTACTCGCCGGGGCCGGCCGGCGGTGCCCCGGTGTCGGAGGCGTGGCCGACGCACGGCTGGCCGGGTGCGGCGTACACGCGGGAGAAGGCCTATCTGGAGCGGGTCCTGGACACCTTCGAGCGGGACCATCCGCTGATCCGGGTGGTCCGGATGCGTCCGGCGTTCCTCTTCAAGGAGGAGTCGGCGAGCGGGCAGCGACGGATCTTCGCGGGGCGTTTCTTCCCCGGGCAGCTGATGCGGCCCGATCTGCTGCCGCTGCTCCCGGAGTTCGACGGGCTCCGCTTCCAGGTCCTGCACACCGAGGACGCGGCGGACGCCTACGGGCGGGCGCTGCTGCGGGACGTCCGCGGCGCGTTCAACCTGGCCGCGGAGCCGGTGATCGACGGCGCGGTCCTGGGCGAACTCCTCGACGCCAAGCCCGTGCGGGTGCCGGCGGGCGCGGTGCGGGGCGCGCTGGCGGCGGCCTGGCGCCTGAGGCTCGCCCCCGCGTCCCCCGGCCTCTTCGACGCGATGCGGCACATGCCGCTGCTCGCGACGGAGCGGGCCCGGAAGGATCTGGGCTGGGAGCCGTCGAGAAGCTCCGTGGAGGCCCTGGAGGCGTTCCTGCGCGGCGTCCGTGCGGGCGCGGGCGACGACACGGGCCCCCTCGCCGGTCACCGCATCGGCTGACCAGGGTGGCCAGGAGCCCTGCTCCCCGGCCACCCCGCGTCGCGTCCGGTGGTCCTGCGCCCGCGCGCCGGGCGTCAGTCGGTCGGGCCGGACCAGTCGACGAGGCGGATGCCGGCGCCCGCGGCCTCGCGGCCCCGGCAGTGGGTGCGGTGGCGGCGCAGGATGCCGTCGATGTCGAGGCGGTGGGCGAACTCGGGGCGCGCGGCGAGGCGTCGGGCGTAGGCCCAGAGGGCCGGGTATCCGGCGACCCGGTCCATCGCGGCGGCGTCCAGGTGCCAGCGGTGGACGGTGTCGAGCTGGACCAGGGTGACCCAGACCTGCACGTCGGCCGCGGTCGGCGCGTCGCCGAGCACGTACGGGTGGCGGGCGAGGCGGCGTTCCAGGGAGCCGAGGGCCGCGAAGAGGACCGTGAGGGGGTCGTGGTGGGCGGCCTCGCCGTCGAGTCCGAGCTCACCGGCGCGCTGGGCGGCCCGGTTGATGCTCCGCTCGCACAGGTCGGTGATCGCCTCTATGTCGCCGCGGTGCTCCTCCGGCAGCAGCTCGGGGCCTTCGCCGCGGAAGCGGAGGGCGAGGTCGCGCAGGATGTCGGGGACGTGGGTGCTGACGATCCGTCCGGTCCACCCGTCGCTGAGGACGGGCGCCGCGGCCGGCCCGTCGTAGAGGTGCGCGCTCGCCTCGTACAGCGGGCGGAGGGCCGCGTACCCGCCGTCGGGCGTGTCGGGGCTCTCGGGCAGTACCGAGAGCGGGAGCGTGTCGTCGAGTCCGAGCAGGCTGTGGGTCAGGGCGATGCTCAGACAGCCGGGGTCGTACGGGGCGACATGGAGGCGGTAGCGGTGCGGTACGGCGTAGTGGCCGCTGTGTACGTCGCGGCCGATCCGGCCCCGGAAGGCGGGCACGGCGGAGCCGGGCAGCAGCGAGGAGGGGACGACGGACATGCTTCTCCCTTGAGGGTGCTCGGTGCTGGGTCCGGGCGGCGCGCGGCGCGGCGCCGGTCGCGGCAGCGCGACCACGGCACCGGCCCCACGAGGCCCGGAGGCAGCAGAGGTACGGGAAGAGGAGGAGAGGGGCGCGGCGCTGCGCCCGCGGGGGCGACGCCCCCTCGGCGGACAGACCCTCAGCGGGTGGGGTGAACCACCCGGCGGTGCCCGCGACTCGCCGCGCTGCAGACGCGCAGCAGGTCGATGTGCCGGCGGGACGTGAGGGGCAGGGAGCGCGGGAGGGGTGCGGCGAGTGGCGTGTCGCGTCGACCGCTGCGTCCCATGGTTCCCTACCTGTTCGCTCGGCTTCCCCGTCCTGAGTGTCCGACCGCCCCAGGACGACGTCAAGGGTGCGGTACGGGCCACCTACCGGAAGCGTGCGGAATAATGCGCGCATGCGCATTTCAGCCAGGGCCGACTACGCGGTGCGTGCCGCCCTCCAGCTCGCCGCCGCCCAGGACGCGGGTCCGCTGAAGGCCGAGGCCATCGCCGAGGGCCAGGGCATCTCGCACAAGTTCCTCGAAGGCATCCTCGGGGACATGCGCAAGGGCGGTCTCGTCCAGAGCCAGCGCGGCGGCAACGGCGGTTACTGGCTGGCCAGGCCCGCGGAGTCGATCTCGGTGGCGGAGGTCATCCGCTGCGTGGAGGGACCTCTGGTCTCGGTCCGCGGGGAGCGGCCGCCGGACCTGTCGTACACCGGTCCGGCCGAGTCGCTGCTGACTCTCTGGATCGCGCTCCGGGCGGGCGTCCGCGAGGTGCTCGGGGTGTCGCTCGCGGAGGTCGCGGCTGCCCGGCTGCCCGACACGATCGTCGCGCTCGCGGACGACCCGGAGGCCTGGACCAACCCCTGACCCCTGGGGGGGGTGGCGTGCCCATCCGCCAGGGCTCGCGGTGTGTTCGACAGGGCACCCCCTCGGGCCAACCCCGCACGACCTGCGGCAATGTGACCCGTTCTCACTTCCCGAGACGACCTTGTCCAGCTTACGGACGCCCCTTGGGGCAACGGCCTCCCCTCTGCCACTATCCCTACTATTCCAGTGGGGATACGAGGAACCATGTGAGGTGACGTGAGTACGCCGAGGAAATCGCCGAAGAGACCAGCGATACGCACCGCCTCCGCACCGGCCGCGGGCCCTGTCGCACGACCCGCCGAACGGCCCGGCGAAAGCCCGGTCGACCGGCCCGCCGACGACGCGATCTGGCCCCGCGTCACCCGCGAGATCGCCGACGACCTCGCCGTGGACGCCCTCGCCAGGGACCGGGCGGGCAAGGCACCGTTCGACGAGGTCGCCCGGCTCCAGGAGGCCGGCCTGCCCGCCCTCCTGACGGCCCCGGGCCCGAACCGGCGGGGCGCCGACTGGCAGGCGGCGTGTGCGGTCGTACGGGAGATCTCCGCCTCCGACAGTTCGGTCGGCGAACTCCTCGCCCACCACTACGCGCTGTCCTGGAGCAGCCGCTTCTTCGGCGGCCCCGCGCGGGACGCGCGCGCCCCCCTCGCGAACGGCCACCCGCTCGACGTCCGCACCACCGAGGGACGCTGGCTGCTCGCCGGAGGCATCGAGGCACCGCGCCCGGAGACCGGCGCCGGCCTCACCCTCACCCCCGCCGACTCCGGCGGCGGCTGGATCCTCGACGGGAGCCGTACCTTCGCGTCCGCCGTGACGGTCGCCGACCGGCTCGTCGTCGGGGCCCGCCCCGGCGGCAGCGGCGACCTCTTCGTCGTCCTGGTGGACCCGGCCGACCCCGGGGTGTTCACCGACGCCGGGACGGAACGGGTCGGCCAGCGGCTCGCCGGCGCGGGCACCGTCACCTTCGACCGGGTCCCCGTGGCACCCGAGGACGTCCTGGGCGCGCTCCCCCACGACGAGCACGCCGTCGCCCCCTTCTCCACCCTCGCCCCGCTCGCCCTGCGCCTGCTCCTGGTCCACGTCGGACTCGGCATCGCCGAGGGGGCGCTCGCCGAGGCCAGGGACATCAGCCGCGCCGGTCACGCAGCACCGGCACCGGCCGATCGCTCCGGCGGCGCCTCCGACGGCTCCGCACCGGGCGGCGCCGGGGACGACCCGTACCTCCTGCTCGCGTACGGGGAGCTGGCGACGGCCGCGCACGCCGCCGCCGCCGTGGTGGAGCGGGCGACGGACGCGCTGACCCACGGTCTGCTCGCCGGCTGGTCGCTCGGCGTGGAGGAACGCGCCGACATCGCCGTCCTGGTGGCGGCCGCCGAGACCGTCACCGGCCGGGCGGCCGTGCACATCACCACCCGCATCCTCGAACTCGTCGACGGAACGGCGGGCGCCGACGCCCGGGCCGGCGGTCCCGGCTTCGACCGCTTCTGGCGCAACGCCCGCGCGCTCACCGCCCCCACCCAGGCGGCCCATCGGCTGCGCGACATCGGGGACCACTACCTCAACGGCACCCACGCGCGGCTGACCCTGCTCGCCTGACGCAGGGCCGCGAGCCCGGCCCGACCGACAAGACGCCCCCGGGGAGACGAAGGGACGGACGGACCGGCATGTCGGGACGTCCGGCCCTCTCGCCGGGCGGCCGAAGGGCCCAAGCTGGAAGGTGCGGGTCCGGCCGTCCGGCGGGCCCGACACGGCAACCCACGGAGGCAGCCTGATGAGTCGTGAGATCGTCGCAGGAGTGGACGGATCCCCCGAGAGCCTCGCCGCGGCGGACTGGGCCGCCCGCGAGGCGCTCCACCGGGACCTCCCGCTACGGCTCGCGCACGCGTGGCGCTGGGAACCGATCGACCTCCCCCTGGTCCAGGACCGCGCGAGCCAGGAACGGGTCGCGGACGCCGTCCTGCGCGAGGCGGAGGCCACGATCGGCGGGCGCTATCCGAAGCTCGCCCTCACCGCCGAGGTGCTGAGCGACACGCCGGTCGCCGCGCTCCTCGGCACCGAGGAGCGGGCCGAGATGCTCGTCATCGGCTCGCGCGGCCACGGGGCCGTCGCCGGGTTCCTGCTCGGCTCGTACGGCCAGCAGATCATCGCCGACGCCACCCGCCCCGTGGTGGCCGTCCGGTCCCGCGACGGCGATCCGGCCGAACCGCCCACCGGACACGTGCTCGTCGGGCAGCTCGGCGGCCCGGAGGACAGCGCCGCCACACTGGGCTTCGCCTTCGCGACCGCCGCCGCGCGCGGGGCGTCCGTGCGGGCCGTGCGCGCGTGGAGCCTGCCGGCGCTCTACGCGTACAGCCCGGCCTCGATGCGGCTCGCCGACGAGGCCGGCGGGCTGGTCCCGTACGAGGAGAAGGCGCTGCGCGAGGCCCTCGCGCCCTGGCGCGAGCGCTACCCGGACGTGCCGGTCACCGAGCACGTCGAGCTGGGCAGCGCCGGCCAGGTGCTGCTCTCCGCCTCGGGGGCCGCCCAGCTCCTCGTGGTCGGCCGGCGGGCCAAGCGGGGAGCCGTCGGGCCGCGGATCGGGTCCGTGGCGCACGCGGCCCTGCATCTCGCTCCCTGTCCGGTGGCGGTCGTCCCGCAGGGCTGAAAGGGTGCGATACAGGTTGACGCGCGGGGTTGACGCGTCAGGTTGACGAGGAGTGTCGGGGTGGCCGGGGCCGGAAAGTGTTACCGCCGTCGCCCCGGTGGCTCTCCCCAGCGCCGGACCGTTCGGCGACCACGGCGAGAGAGCGGAGCTCCATGCGGCACCACGACCGTCCCGGTCACCCCGGCGACCCCGAACACACCCCGCACCCCCACGATGCCGTACGGGACCTCGCGGCGGATCCGCGCGCGGCGGACGATCCCGCGGGCGAGGACGCGCGCGCGGCGGCGGACGCCCCGGCGGCACGCGTGAGCGGGCGGCACCGCAAGGGCGGCCGGGCGGGACGGCGCGCCGCGCGCCGGCCGTCCTTCCGGACCGCCGTCACCGTCGCCGGATCCGCGGCCGCCGTCCTGACGGTGGCCACCGGCATGTACGTCGCCTCCCTCGGGACCGGCGGCACGACCGCCGTCCCCTCGGCCGCCGAGCCGGTCGTGGCCCTGCGTCCCACCAGCGCCGGGGCCGGGGGCGCGGACGCCGCACCGGAGTCCGTACGGGAGGCGGGGAGCGTACGACAGGCCGGGAGCGTGCGGGAGGTGGAGGCCGTACGGGTGGCCGGGCCGACCTCTTCGGGCCCGTCGGCGCCCTCGACCGCCGCCGCGCCCTCCCCCCGTACGGCGGGGAAGGCACCGGCCGGCTCCGCACCGGCGGCGCCCCGGCCGGAGACACCGCCCAAGGCGGAGTCGGAGCGGCAGCGCGGGCCCCGCCCCGAACAGGCCCCGGAACAGCCGGGACCGGCGCAGCCCGAGGGGCGGCAGCAGGAGCGGCGGGGTGCGGCCCCCGTGGCGGAGGCACCCGCGGGAAAGGCCGCGCGGTTCGTCCAGGACGTCATCGCGCTCGCCAACGCGGAGCGGGAGCGAGCCGGTTGCGGCCCGCTGCACTCCGAGAACCATCTGCGGACCGCCGCTCAGGGCCACGCCGACGACATGTCCGCCCGCGACTACTACGAGCACGACAACCCGGAGGGCCGCGACGCGGGCGACCGGATGACCGGCGCCGGGTACACGTGGTCGACCTGGGGGGAGAACATCCACCGCGGGCCGAAGACCCCGGCCCGGGCGATGGAGGACTGGATGGACAGTCCCGGCCACCGGGCGAACATCCTCAACTGCGCGTTCAAGGACATCGGCGTCGGGGTGACGCTGACGGCCAACGGCCCTTGGTGGGTGCAGAACTTCGGCGCGCGGCGCTGAGCCGCCGACCCGGTGGTCAGGAGGCGGGAGCGGCGAGCTTCTGCACCCAGACGGTGCCGCCGGGACCGGGGGCCGACGCCACTCCGGTGTCCCGGTACCGGCAGTCGAGCATGTTCTCCTCGTGCATCGACCCGTCCGTCCAGTCGTCGACGACGGACGCCGGGTCGGCGGTGCCCCGGTCCAGGTTCTCCGCCCAGGCGCTCCAGGCGTACCCGGCGGCGGTGATCCGGGTGTCCGCGAACTCCCCCTCGGGGCTCGCGTGTCCGAAGTAGCCGCGCGCGGCCATGTCACGGGCGTAGCCGCGGGCCGCCTCGGTGAGCCGGGGGTCGATGCGCAGCGGGGCGCAACCCGCTTGCGCCCGAAGCCGGTTGACGAGTCCGGTCACCCGCTCCTCGCCCGTGGGGGCCGGCGTGGGGCGCGGGGTGCGGCGTGGGGTCGGGGGCGTGGCCGTCGGCGTGGGTGGGGCGGTGCGGGTGGGGGTCGGCGACGCCGGGGGCGTCGCCGGGGCGGGGGTCGCCGGGGGCGCGGCGACCGGGCTGCCCGGTGCCATGCGCGCGTGCGGCTCCTGCGGTACGAGGAGGGCGACCGCACCGAGGACGGCGACGGCCGCGGCTCCGGCGACTCCGGCCCGGCGCAGCGGTGTCCACCGGGAGACGCCGTCCGGGATGCCCGTCTCCGGGGCGGCCGGGTCCGGGGTGGCCGGGTCAGGGGTGGCCGTGTCCGGGACGGTGGTGTCCCGGGCGGTGGTGTCGGACGCCACCGTGTCGAAGGCGACGGGTTCTGCGGTGGGGCCCTCCGTCAGCCCGATCACCAGGGGCGGTACGAGGCCGAGGCCGACGAGCAGCCCTTCGACGGGGGCGAGGCCGCTGCGGCCGGTGACCCTCGCCGTACAGGCGGCGCAGGTCCGTACGTGGCGGGCGACGCGTTTGCGCCAGAGCGGGGAGGGGCGGCCGTCCCAGGCCGTGACGGTCTCCGCGAGGTCGGGGCAGCTCGGCACGGCGTCGAGGGCGCGGACCACGGCGCGGCCGGTCTCCAGGCGTTCCTTCATCCGCTGGACGCGGACGGCGGCGTGCTGCGGCGATATCCCGCCGAGGCCCTCGGCGAGCTCGGCGCGGGTCAGCTCGCCCGCGGCCTCCAGCCACCACAGGGCGAGCAGCTCGCGGTCGTCCTCGTCGAGCCAACGGGTCGCGCGGGCCACGTCGCGGCGCTGGCCCGACAGGCCGAGCCGGAGGATGGTGACCTCGGTGAAGTCGCCGGCGGCCGGGTCGGCGAGGCCGGCGGCCCGGTCGAGGCCGGGCACGGGTGCCTGCTGGCGTTCGCGCCAGCGGCGGCGGATCCCGTTCATGGCGATGGCGACGAGCCAGGACCGGAAGCGGGCCGGGTCGCGGAGACCCGTCAGGCCGTCGAGGGCGCGGACCATCGTCTCCTGGACGATGTCGTCGGTGTCGGCATGGCCGTCGAGGGCCCGGCCGACGATGTTGTGGACGAGGGGCAGGTAGGCGCGGACCAGCGCGTCCCTGGCGTCCGCGTCACCGGCCCTGGCGGCCTCCACCAGCGCGGTGGTGCGGCGCTCGTCGCTGTGCATGGATCTGCTCCCTCATCCCTGGTGCGAGTCCCCCGTGGTTCGGAGACCCGTGGGCGAGGGAGGGATAACACTTATCGGTGATCGACGCCGACGTCCATCACAGCGGTGGTACGGGCAGGGTCGGGACCGTGGCCCCGTTCCCCTCCCGGACGGCTGCCACGACGGCGTCGTGCAGATCGCGGCTCTCCTCCTCCGACGCGCACGGAACGGGACTGCCCGACATGGTGAACCAGTCGGACGCGCCGCTGTACTGCACGGCCACGCGTGCCTCGTTGTCGGCCCAGGTCGTGTGCACGGTCAGATCGCCCGTGACGCATCCGGCCTCGACGGTCAGCACCCCACCTCGCCCGGTGTAGACACCGGCGGTCGTCCAAGATGCCCAGCTCATCCATCCAGGTTCACACCCGGACGGCGGATGCGCCACCGACGGGACCGCCCCGGTCGGAAGAGTTCCGTCCGGGGCGGCGCCACGCGTGTGCCCGGCGGGGCGTGGGAGGCGGGGGCCTCCCGTGCCGCGTCAGGCGAGGGAGGCGACGGCCTCGTTGAAGGTGGCGGACGGGCGCATCACGGCCGCAGCCTTGGCCGGGTCGGGCTGGTAGTAGCCACCGATCTCGGCCGGGGAGCCCTGGACGGCGACGAGCTCGTCGACGATCTTCTGCTCGTTGGCGGAGAGGGTCTCGGCCAGCGGCGCGAAGGCCTTGGCCAGCTCCGCGTCCTCGGTCTGGGCGGCCAGCTCCTGGGCCCAGTACAGGGCCAGGTAGAAGTGGCTGCCGCGGTTGTCGATACCACCGAGGCGACGGGTCGGCGACTTGTCCTCGTTGAGGAAGGTGCCGGTGGCGCGGTCGAGGGTGTCGGCGAGGACCTGGGCGCGGGAGTTGCCCGTGGAGGTCGCGAGGTGCTCGAAGCTGGCGGCCAGGGCGAAGAACTCGCCGAGGCTGTCCCAGCGGAGGTAGTTCTCCTTGACGAGCTGCTGGACGTGCTTCGGGGCGGAGCCGCCGGCGCCGGTCTCGAAGAGGCCGCCGCCCGCCATCAGCGGGACGACCGACAGCATCTTGGCGCTGGTGCCCAGCTCCAGGATGGGGAAGAGGTCGGTCAGGTAGTCACGGAGGACGTTGCCGGTGACGGAGATGGTGTCCTCGCCGCGGCGGATGCGCTCCAGGGAGAACTTCGTCGCCTCGACCGGGGACAGGATCTTGATGTCCAGGCCCTCGGTGTCGTGCTCCGGCAGGTACTGCTCGACCTTGGCGATCAGCTGGGCGTCGTGGGCGCGGTTCTCGTCCAGCCAGAAGACGGCCGGGGCGCCGGTGGCGCGGGCGCGGGTGACCGCGAGCTTGACCCAGTCCTGGATGGGCAGGTCCTTGGTCTGGCAGGCGCGGAAGATGTCGCCCTCGGCGACCTCCTGCTCCAGGACGACGTTCCCCTCGGAGTCGACGAGGCGGACGGTGCCGGCCTGGGCGATCTCGAAGGTCTTGTCGTGGGAGCCGTACTCCTCGGCCTTCTGCGCCATGAGGCCGACGTTCGGGACGGAGCCCATGGTCGACGGGTCGAAGGCGCCGTTGGCGCGGCAGTCCTCGATGACGGCCTGGTACACGCCGGAGTAGCTGTGGTCCGGGAGGACCGCGAGGGTGTCGGCCTCCTGGCCGTCCGGACCCCACATGTGGCCGGAGGTGCGGATCATGGCCGGCATCGAGGCGTCGACGATGACGTCGGACGGCACGTGCAGGTTGGTGATGCCCTTGTCGGAGTCGACCATCGCCAGGGCGGGGCCGTCGGCGAGCTCGGCGTCGAAGGAGGCCTTGATCTCCTCGCCCTGCGGGAGGGACTCCAGGCCCTTCAGGACGCCGCCGAGGCCGTCGTTCGGGGAGAGGCCGGCGGCGGCGAGCACCTCGCCGTACTTGGCGAAGGTCGCGGGGAAGAAGGCGCGGACGACGTGGCCGAAGACGATCGGGTCGGAGACCTTCATCATCGTGGCCTTGAGGTGCACGGAGAAGAGGACGTTCTCGGCCTTGGCGCGGGCGACCTGCTCGCCGAGGAAGGTGCGCAGGGCGGCGGCGCGCATGACGGCGGCGTCGACGACCTCGCCGGCGATGACCTTCAGCGGCTCGCGGAGCTCGCTGGTGGTGCCGTCGGCGGCGGTGAACTCGAAGCGGAGGGTGTCGTCCTTGGTGACGACGACGGACTTCTCCGTGGAGGCGAAGTCGTTCTCACCCATGGTGGCGACATTGGTCTTGGACTCGGGGGTCCAGGCGCCCATGCGGTGGGGGTGGTTCTTGGCGTAGTTCTTGACCGAGCCGGGCGCGCGGCGGTCGGAGTTGCCCTCGCGCAGGACCGGGTTGACGGCCGAGCCCTTGATCTTGTCGTAACGGGCGCGGACGTCCTTGTCCTGGTCCGTCCGCGGGTCGTCCGGGTAGTCCGGGAGGGCGTAGCCCTGCGCCTGGAGCTCGGCGATCGCGGCCTTGAGCTGCGGGATGGACGCCGAGACGTTCGGCAGCTTGATGATGTTGGCGCCCGGCGTCTTGGCCAGGTCGCCGAGCTCGGCGAGGGCGTCGGCGATGCGCTGGCCCTCCTCCAGGAACTCGGGGAAGACGGCGATGATGCGGCCCGCGAGGGAGATGTCCCGCGTCTCGACCGTGACGCCGGCCTGCGAGGCATACGCCTGGATCACGGGCAGGAACGAGTACGTCGCCAGGGCAGGCGCCTCGTCAGTGTGGGTGTAGATGATGGTCGAGTCAGTCACCGGGTGCTCCGCTCCACGTCTGCGTATGCGAGATTGCTCGACATCAAGATATCTCGTGATCGAGGTCCTCGGTAAAGGGCCCCACGAGCTCGCCGTCCCGGGGCACTCCGGCGGCCTCGACGAAGGGCCCGCCGAGCCGGTACGGGGTGGGGGCGCCCTCGACGTCGACGCGGCGGAGCAGACCGAGCAGGACGAGGCCGGCGGCGGCGACCACGCCCGCGGCGAGGGCCTGGCCGCAGCGGTGGGCGAGCCGGAGCTCGGCCGGGTCGTAGGGGGCGGCGCTCGGCAGGGCGAGGGTGTCCCCGAGGAGCCAGAGGCCCAGGCCGAGCCCGCCGGCGGCGAGCAGGGCGAGCGGCACGGTCACCGGGAGGCCGGGGAGGGCGGGCCCCCGTCGCCCTCCGGGGCGCACCTTGCCCTTACGGGCGAGGACGGCGAGGAGGCCGCAGAAGACGGCGAGGACCACCAGGGCGGCGGCGATGGCGTCACCGGGCCGGTGCTGGCCCGCGGCGATGGTGTACGCGCCGATGCCGACGGCCCAGAGCGTGGCGGCGCCGACCGCGACGCTGCGCAGCCGGTAGGGGACGACGAGCGCCAGCCCGAAGGCGATGCCGAGGGCGAGCGTGGTCTGGGCGCTGGGGAAGCCGGTGGAGAGGAGCCCGCCGGCGTCGGCGAGCCGGGGGCGCGGTGCGTAGCGCTGGAGGAGTCCGGTGAGGGCGAGGGCGGTGACGACCCCGCCGGCGGCGAGGCCGGTGAGGGCGTACCGCTTGCGTATCAGGCCGGCGGCGAGCAGCAGGACGCAGCCGATGACCAGGGAGAGGGTGGTGAGCCCGGCGAGCGAGGGGTGCTCGCGGAGCACGGTGGTGGCGGCGGTGTCGGCGCGCCGGCCGGTCATGGCCGCGTCGCCCCAGCGACGGCCGGTGGCGGTGAGCACGAGGCCCGCGTAGACGACGGTGAGCAGGAGCACCGCCCCCAGGCAGCCCCGCCGGGTCCGGGTGCGGACTCGGGTGCTGAACGATCCGGCGGCCTCGCCCGCCACGGCGGCGTACCACCAGGTGTCACCGGTCTGCAGCGGCCTCGGGGAGCCGCCCGCGCGGGGCCTGTCGTAGGAAGCCATGCCCCGATTCGAACCCACGCGTGGCGGCCCCGCCCGCTGGACGCACCCGAACGAAACACGTCGGGGCGGTTCGGCGGGGCGGGCCCGGACGGTGGCGGGGGGGCGGCGGCGGCGCGGGTGGACGGCCCCGGACCGCTCGGCTCAGCGGTCCGGGGTCGGCCGCTGGGCGACGATCGCGAGGACGAGTCCGCCCAGGAGGGCGAGCATGGCGACGACCCCGAGCACGTACCCCGCCTCGCCCTCGCCGAGGAGCAGCCCGGCCGCCTGGGCTCCGAAGGCCACCGCCATCACCAGCTGTGCCCAGCCGAAGAGCTCGGTCCGGTGGACGCGGCGTCGTTGGAACGGCAGGATCCATCCGCTCCGGACCGCCGCCACACCGCCGGCGACGAGCAGCACCGCGAGCACGCTCGGCACGACCGGGAACCACGTCATGTTCCGTCCCTCGCATCCCTGAGCATCCGCGGAGTCGGCCCGATCATGCCACAGCGAGATGGCGGGAACCCGTACGGTCGTGGCGCCGGGTCCCGTACAGCGTGAACGCCGTGTTCACCAGGGCCACATGGCTGAGCGCCTGCGGCATGTTGCCCAGCTGTCGGCCCGCCACCGGGTCCCATTCCTCGGCGAGCAGGCCGACGTCGTTGCGGACGTCGAGGACCCGCTCGAAGACGGCGCGGGCCTCGTCGGGGCGGCCGGTCATGGCGAGCGCGTCGGCGTACCAGAACGTGCAGGCGACGAAGGCTCCTTCGGTGCCGCCGAGGTCGTCGAGGTCGTGCGTCCCGCCGTCCCGGACGTCGCCGTAGCGGCGGAGGAATCCGTGGTCGTCGAGCCGCGCCATCGCCCGGACGGTGCCGAGGACGCGGGGGTCGTCGGCGGGGAGGAGGCCGAGCCGGGGGATCAACAGGGCGGTGGCGTCGACCTGGTGGCTTCCGTAGTACTGGGTGAAGGACTGCTGTTCCTCGCTCCAGCCCTGGGTGCAGACCTCCGCGCGCAGTTCGTTGCGGAGGGCCTGCCAGTGTCCGAGCGAGCCGCGGAGCCCGGCGACCCGGGCGAGGCGGACGGCGCGGTCGGCGCCGACCCAGGCCATCACCTTGGAGTGGACGAAGTGGCGGCGCGGGCCCCGGACTTCCCAGATGCCTTCGTCGGGTTCCTGCCAGCGTTTGCCGAGGTACTCCAGGAGCGAGGCGACCAGCGCCCAGTCCGGGGCGTCGAGGGCGACCCCGGCCCGGACGGCGGAGTAGACGGTGTTGAGCACTTCGCCGTAGATGTCGAGCTGGAACTGCTCGACGGCCGCGTTGCCGAATCTGACAGGACGTGAGTTCTCGTAGCCCGGAAGCCAGTCGGCGTACATCTCGGGCAACTGCCGTTGCCCCTGGACCCCGTACAGCGGCTGGAGGTCGGCGGGATCGCCCGCGACGGCGCGAACGAGCCAGTCCTTCCAGGCGAGCGCCTCTCTCCGACAGCCGCCGCGCAGCAGGCAGGAGAGGGTGAACGTGGAGTCACGCAGCCAGCAGAAGCGGTAGTCCCAATTGCGCTGCCCGCCGAGGGACTCGGGGAGGGAGGCGGTGGCCGCGGCGACGATGCCGCCGGTGGGGGCGTAGGTGAGGGCCTTGAGGGTGAGCAGGGAGCGGATGACGGCTTCGCGCGCCGGCCCGTCGTAACGGACCGCGGCGGCCCAGTCGTTCCAGAGGGCGAGGGTACGGGTGAGGGTGGCGTCGATGTCGGCGGGCGGGGCGGCGGCGGGCACGGGGGTGTGCGAGGGGCGCCAGCCGAGCACGAAGGAGACGCGGCGGCCGGCGGTGACGGTGAAGTCGACGGTGGCGCGGTCCGGGGTGACGGCGGGCTCGACGCCGGGCTCGCAGGAGAGGTACGCGGCGTCGGGCCCGGCGACCCAGGCGACGGTGCGGCGGTCCACCGAGCGGGTCCAGGGAACGATGCTGCCATGGTGGAAACGGACCCTCAACTCGCTTCGTACGTCGACCCGTCCGACGATTCCCTCGACCACGCGGACGATGCGCGGGGCGTCCTCGCTCGGGCCGCGCGGGGGCATGAAGTCGGTGACGCGGACGGTTCCGGTGAGGGATTCCCAGACGGTGTCGAGGACGAGGGTGTCGCCCCGGTAACTCCGGCGCGTACAGCGGGTCCCGCCGAGGGGGGCGAGGAGCCAGCGGCCGTGCCCCGGATCGCCGAGCAGGGCCGCCAGGCAGGCGGGCGAGTCGAAGCGCGGAGCGCACCACCAGTCGACGGACCCGTCGGTCCCCACGAGCGCCGCGGTCTCCAGGTCACCGACGAGGGCGTAGTCCTCAATTCGCCCTGCCATGACGGGATTGTATGCCTGATCGAATTCCCGCGCAGAGCGGCGGGGAATAGTTTCCTGACGTTCCGCATATCCTTCCCCATTTCTTGACGGCATCGTCTCCGGCGCAGGATCCTGAAGTACGCGGGTTTTCCGCGCGGAAGGCCGTACCCATGAGTAGAGATTCGCATCCCCTGCGCCGTTCGACCGACCGCGCACCCGATTCCGGCACACGTACGGTGAGTCTCGTCCTCACGGTCCGCCCCGGCGGCGGGGACCCGCGACCGGCGCTCGATCTGCTCCTCGATCAAGTGCCGTCGAGCGTGGGGGACGTGGTCCTGCTGGGCGGCCCACCCGGTGAGCGCCGGACGCGCAACGGACTCACGGTGCGCGGGCTCGGGTCCTGGGACTCCTCGCGCGGCGACATCCCGCACGCGGGTCTGCTCGCGGCGACCGGCGATCTGGTCGTGCTGATGAACGCCGACGGCAGCATGTCGCCGCACGAGATCCCGCACTATCTGCACTACCTCGAGAGCGGTTACGACTTCGTCAAGGGATCACGCTTCATCGCGGGCGGGGATTTCGCCGACTATCCGCTCTCCCGACGGCTCGGGCATCGCGCGCTGCTGCGGGTCGCGCACCGGATGTACGGTCAGCACCTGACCGATCTCTGGTACGGGTTCTGTGCGTTCCGGCGCTCTTTCGTGGACCTCCTCGACCTGCGCGAGGACGGGGTCGAGCTGGGGGCCGAACTGGTCACGCACGCGCTGCATTACGGCCTGCGCGTCGCCGAGGTGCCCAGTCTCGAACGGCCGTGCCCGCACGAGCCGGTCCGTCTCCGCACGATCCGCGACGGTACCCGGATCCTCGGCACGCTCCTCGACGAGCGGCCGCACAACACCTTGTCACGACTGGCGCACCGGCGGCGTCCGCGCACTGCTCGCACCTCCTCCGGTTGACGAATCACCCGCACGGGTGCTAACGGTGGAAAGAGCACTATTTCAGACAGACCCTCGGCAGGGTCGGTTGCCGGAAGAGGCACGTCGTGACCTCCACCCAGTTCGACCGAGCGCCGGTGGCACCCGCACCGCATCCTCTGCGGCGGATGACCGACTGGCCGCTCGTCGACGCCCGGCGCCACTCGCTCCGCCGCCCCACGCACCGCCCGACCGCCCACCCGGCACGCCGGGCGGCCGACCGGATCACCGCCGCCGCCCCGCCGCCGCGGAGCCGGGCGTGCAGGCCGCGGGGATCGGCCCGCCGACGCCGCCCCCGTACGGCGCGCACCCGCACGCGCACCGCGCGGCGAAGCCGCGGCTCCGACGGTCCGGCCGGGTCGTCCGAACCAGCACCATCGGGGGTCTGCGAACCCCCACCGGCCGGCACTCCCGCACCGCGCCGACCGGAGGCGCGTCAGCACCGACCGGCTGAGGCGCGTCAGCGCCGACCGGGTCGACCGCGTCCGCATCGCCCCACCCCCGCACCGATCCCCCGCGCGCCCGTGCGCCCCGCGCCCCGCGCCCTCCCCCGAGGAGGCGAGGCGTGATGGCCACCGGCCGCACCCACGCACCGCTCCCCCGTCGGCTCGTCCGCCCGCCGGTGGAGCTCGAACTGCTCATCCCGGCCTACAACGAGCAGCGCAGGCTGCCCTCGACCGTGGCCACCACCGTCGACTTCCTGGCCGGCCGGCCCTGGTTCTCGGCGGTCGTCGTGGTCGACAACAACAGCGCCGACGGCACCCTCGACGTCCTGGAGCGCTTCGCCGGCTCCCCCGTACCGGTCCACGCCATCGGCTGCAGTGACCAGGGCAAGGGCGCGGCGGTCCGGCGCGGCATCGAGACCTCCTCCGCCCGCTTCATCGGCTTCGCCGACGCCGACAACGCCACACCCGTGGAGACCCTGGACCGGGTGATGGAGCTGCTGCGGGCGGGGCACGGAGCGGTGATCGCCTCGCGCCACGCACCGGGCGCCCGGCTCGACGTGGAGCAGTCGGCCCTGCGGCGCGGCGGCGGCCTGCTGTTCCGTTCGCTCGCGCATCTGTCGCTGCCCGGCGTGGCCGACACCCAGTGCGGGTTCAAGTTCTTCTCCGGTCCGCTGGCCCACTCGATCGCGCGTGACTGCCACGTCGACGGCTTCGCCTTCGACGTGGAACTGCTCGCCCATGTCGTACGGGCCGGGCGGGACGTCGTGGAGGTGCCGGTGGTCTGGCACGACGTACCCGGTTCGACGTTCTCGGCACGGCGTGACGGACTGCGCTCGATGGCCGATCTGCTGCGCATCTCGCTGGCCCGGTGATGATCATGACCGCACTCGACCGGCTCGCCCGTACCGACCTCGCCTTCCTGAACTGGCGCGACCCCACACACCCCGACGCCGGTGGGGCCGAGGCGTACTGCTGGGAGATCGCCCGGCGGTTCGCGGCGGCCGGAGCCCACGTCACCCTCGTCTCGTCGCGGTACCCCGGCTCGCGTGCCCGCGAGTACCGCGACGGGATCCGCGTCGTGCGCGGCGGCGGCACGTTCGGCGTGTACGCCGCCGCCGCGGCGCACCTGCTGCGGAACCGTCACGCGTACGACGCCGTGGTCGACTTCCAGAACGGGATCCCGTTCTTCTCCCCCCTGTTCACACCCCGGTGGACCGCGGACCTCTGCGTCATCCACCACGTCCACCAGCACCAGTTCGACACCCGGTTCCGGTGGCCGATGAACACCGTCGGCCGGGTTCTGGAGAAGCAGGTCAGCCGGCGCGTCTACCGGGGCCGGCCCGTGGTCGTCGTCTCGCCCTCCACCCGCGAGGGCACCCGGCGCGAACTCGGCTTCGGCAATCCGATCCACATCGTGCCCAACGGGCGCCCCCGCCCCGAGCTCACGGGTCCTGCCGGGCAGCGCTCGGCGACCCCGGCGCTCACCGTCGTCAGCCGGCTCGTGCCGCAGAAGCGGGTCGACCTGATCCTCCGGGCCATGCCGACGCTGCTGCGCCGCCTGCCGGAGCTGCGCGTCGACCTGTGCGGCGACGGCCCCGAGGGCGAGTCGCTGCGCAAGCTCGCCGCCGGTCTCGGCATCGGCTCCGCCGTCGAGTTCCACGGACACGTCTCCGACGCGCGCAAGCAGGAGCTGTTCCACCGGGCGTGGCTGACGGTCGTTCCCTCGGTCGCCGAGGGCTGGGGCCTCGCCGTCATCGAGGCGAACGCCGTCGGCACCCCCGCGCTCGCCTTCGACGTGCCGGGGCTGCGGGACGCGATCCGCCCGGGCGTCAACGGGTGGCTCCTCGACCCGGACGCGCAACTGGCGGCCGGTATCGCCTGGGCCCTCGACACGCTGTCCACCCCCGAGGCGCGAGCCCGCACAGCCGCCCGCTGCCGTGCCTGGGCCGACGCCTTCTCCTGGGACGCCAGCGCCGAACGGCTCGCCCAGGTCGTCGTGGAGGACCTCCAGCGCATCCACCGGCACCGGCGCTCCCGCCGCTCGGCCAGCGACCTGTCCGTCATCACGCGCTTCACGTCCCCCGACCCCGAGTCCACCGAGCGCGCGGTCCTCCGCGCCCTGCGGCAGACCGACGCCTGGCAGCGGACCGGCGACGCCTTCCGGCTGCTGCTCCACGGCTGCGACGAGGTGCGGGCGTTGAGCGCGCTGCGCCGCCTCGGCGTCGCCGAGGCCGACATCGTCCTGGCGAACGGCCACGACGTCCTGCTCGGCGCGGCCGAGCCCGGTGAAGGGTCCGCCGGCGGTCCGGACCCCGAACGGCCGTCATGACCCCCGCCGCGCGCGTCGCCGAGCGGTCGCCCGTCCACCAGGACGAGGTCACCGCCGTCCACGGCGCGCGCTGGATCGCGACCGCCGTGGTCGTGGTCGGCGCGGTGAACTACGCGTACACCCTGATCCTCACCCGGCTCCTCGACGTCTCCGGGTACGCCACCTTCGCCGCCGGTCAGGGGCTGGTCGTGTGCACCGCGGCGGTCGCCGTGGTCACCGTGCCCTGGATGCTGGCCCAGGCCCTCGCCCGGGCCGGCTCGGACGCCGAACGCGGTGAGGCGGTCCGCTTCGCCATGATCACGGCCGTCGTGGGCGGAACCGTCGCCGCGATCGCCGTGGGGTGTGTGGCGATGGAGTTCGCGGGCACCCTGACGACCCTCGCCATCGCCGGTTCGACCCTGGCCATCTACGTCACCCGGGTCGGCGTGGGCTGGCTCCAGGGCACCGAGCGGCTGCGGACCCTCGCGGTCCTCACCGCCGTCGAGGCCCTGCTCAAGTTCGGCGTGGGACTGTTCTTCGTGTCGGCGCTCGGGCTCGGCGAGACGGGCGCCCTCGCCGCCTTCGGCGTCGCCGTACTGCCGTACGTGTTCTTCTGGCCGCGCCGGTTCCGCAACCAGCCGCGCCGGCCGTGGCGTGCGGTGAGCGCCGACCGGGACCTGTGGCGGCGGGCGTCCGGCGTCGCCTCGCTCCAGGGCGTGGTGGCGCTGCTCGCCTCCGTGGACATCGTCCTCGTCGCGATGCTGCCGACCGACCGCGCGGCGGCTGCCAGTTACCAGGCGGCGGTCATGCTGGGCCGGGTCCCGCTGTTCCTGGCCGGGGCCGTATCGATCGCCTTCCTGCCCGCGCTCTCGCGGCGCCGGGCGGGCGACCCGCTGACCGCGAGCGCGCTGCGGATGTATCTGACCGTGGCTCTGCCCCTGACGGTGGTGGCCGCGACGGTGCCGAACGCGCTCATCACCAGGGTCTTCCCTTCGGGCTACTCCATGGTCTCCACACTGATGGCCTGTACGGCGACGGCGGGCCTCGCGCTCGGCGCCCTCGCCCTGCTCGTGACCTTCGCCCAGGCCGTCAACGACTACGCGTGCCTGCGCACGCTGCTCGTGGGACTCGGCCTGTACGTGACCGCCCTGACGTCCGGCTGGGCGACCGGCGGTGTGCTGGGCATGGCGATCGGCGGGCTGTGCGGAACGGTCGCCGCGCTGGTCCTGCTGGCCGTGCGGCACTCCCGCCGGCACGGGTTCGGGGTCGCCGATCGGCCGTTCGGCCGGGTGGTGCTGCCCCTGCTCGCGCTGGCCGCGGGGCTCGCTCTGCTCCGCCCCTTCACCTCTGCGTGGTTCGCCGCCGCGCTGGTGGTCACCACGGTGGCCCTGGGGCGGTTCTTCGGACGGCGGCGGTCGCCCGTACTCGGCACCGGAACCGCCGACGGGCCGGAGGACGGGCCTGTCGAAGGTCCGGACGGACCGGGTGACGGGCTCGTCGCAGGGCCCGAGACAGCGCCCCCGAACGGCGGGACCGGTGCGGCCCCGGAAGCGGAGCCCGCACCCGAACGGCACGAGCCGCCGCCCGCCGAGGCTCGAAGGACCCGGGTCGCGGCCCCCGAGGAGCACGCCGTGAACCTTCTCGTCGACGCCGTGTGGCGGGGTCGGGTCCGGCCCGCCGCGGACGAGGAGCTCCTCGGTGCGCTGGCCGCGGCCCGGCGCAACCAGGTCGAGGGCCGGCTGGCCCGCGCGTACCCCCGTCAGCTCGCGGCCACGCTCTCCGAGGTGGAGAGCGCGACCGGGCTCTTCCGGCGGAACCTCGTCGAGTCCACGGACCGGCTGCGGGCGGCGGGCATCCCGACCGTCCTGATCAAGGCCGATCTGGCGGGGGACTACGTGTACGGCAACTTCGACCTGGTGGTGCCCCCGGGGCGGCTGCGGGCCGCGCAGGCCGCGCTCGACGGCTGGTACGCGCACCGCACGACGTACTGGCTGGAGCGCTCGACGAAGGTGCTCCTGGAACCCCCGAAGGGTCCGGCGGCCCATCTGCACGGCTCGGTCTCGTGGTTCGGGGTTCCGGTGGTGCCGACCGACCGGCTCTTCGCCCGCGCCGAACGCGTCGCGCGCCCGGAGAGCGTGAACGGGCACGTGAACGGACACGTGAAGGGCTCTCCGGACGGGCACCCGCGCGACGCCGGGGGCGACCGCACCGCCAACGACGCCACCGACGGCTACGCCTGGCTGACGCCCTGCCCCTCCGACCGGCTGCGGATCTGGCTGGCGCACGCCCTCTTCCAGAACCTGACCCTGGACCTCTCCGAACTCCTCGCCCTGCGCTCGCTCCTCCACCCCGACATCGTGGCGGAGGCCCGTCACGAGGCCGCCCGCGAGGGCTGGTCCGCGGGCGGCCGGGAGGCGCTCGACACCGCCGTCGAGGCGATGGCACGGCTCGACCGGGGCGCACACGTCCCGCTGCCGCTGCCGCTCCCGGTGGCGACCTCGCTCCGGGTGGGCGCCGAGCACTCGGGCCACCTCCTCGGCGAGGGCCGGCTGCGGGCCGCGACCCGCGAGGCGTCCCTGCGGGTGCCGCTCGTGGTGACCAAGAAACTGCGGAGGCGAGTGCCATGACGACCTCACACGGCCCCCTCCTGGTCGCCGTGTCCGGACCCGACGGGGCCGGCAAGTCCTCGCTGGTCGGCCGGCTCGCGGCACTGCTCGACGAGCGCGGACTCACCGTCATCACCCTGCACTGCTACGGCTGCTTCCTGTGCCGCGCCTTCCCGGTCCCCCCCAAGGCGAGGGAGACGGGCCCGGGCGGGAACGGGTGGGCACGGCGCGCCACGGATCCCGAGCGCCGGGGATCCAGGCTGCGCCGTGCCCACGCGTTCCTGGACGCGGGCGAACTGGCCACCCGGATCGCGGTCGCCGGAGTGCGGGCCCGCAGGCGCGCGCGGGGCGGGGAGTCCATGGTCCTCACGGACCGGGGCCCCCTCGACGGCCTGGTGAAGTTCGACCTGCCGGCCCGCTCGGCGGCGGCGTCCTTGTTCCGCCGGATCGCCGACCGCTACGGACTGACCCTGCTCGTGGAGACCGGGCCCGACACCCTGCGGAACCGAGGCTGGGAGGAGATCGCCGGTTCCCCGACCCTCTGGTGGGCCCGCTACCGGAGCTGGTCCCAACGGCTGCCGCGGCTCGCGCGGATCGACGGCGAACGGTCGCAGCACCTGGTCGCGGGTGAGGCGCTCGACCGGATCCTGGACGCCGTTCGGGACCGGCAGCGGTTCCGGCACACGACCCTGCGGCGCCGGCACGTGGTGGTGTCCATCTACGACGACGCGGAGAACCCCGCCTATCGGGGCGGTGGCGCCCTGGTCGTCGGCAAGGTGGCCCGCCGGCTCGCCGAGGACTTCCGGGTCACCGTCGTGACGGCCGGCCGCGACGGCGGCAGCGAGGAGCGCAACGGCATCCGCTACGTCCGGCTGCCGGTCTGCCGGGCCGGCCCGCGCGCCGGCCAGCTGCTGTTCCTGACGCTGCTGCCGTTCGTCGCCCGCCGCATCCGCCACGACCTGTGGCTGGAGAGCTTCACTCCCCCGTTCTCGACGAGCTTCCTGCCCCTGACGACGGGCGCCCCCGTCATCGGCATCGACCAGGGCCGCAGCGCCGAGGCCCTGTGGCGGCGGTACCACATCCCCTTCTTCCTGGTCGAACGGCTCGGACTGCGCTTCTACCGGCACATCGTGGTGATGAACGCGGCCGACGGATCGGAGATCCGGCGGCTCAGCCCCCGGGCCGACGTCCAGGTCATCGCCAACGGCGTCGACCAGCGGATCCTCGACGAGAACCGGCTGGGCGGCGGGCAGTTCATCCTGTTCCTGGGCCGCATCGACACCTGGGTCAAGGGCCTCGACCTGCTCCTCGACGCGTACGAGAGCGCCGCGCCGCCGCTGGAGCTGCTCATCGCGGGCAGCGGCACCCCGACCGAGGAACGCCGGCTCGCCGCCCTCGTGGCCGCCCACGGCCGCGGACCGAAGCCACGCGTCCACTGGGTCGGCTACGCCGAGGGCGACCGCAAGCGCCAGCTCCTGCGCGACAGCGCCTTCCTGGTGGTGCCGTCCCGCCACGAGACCTTCGGTCTGGTGGCCCTCGAAGGCATGGCGCACGGCAAGCCCGTCCTCCACTTCGACCTGCCGGCGCTGCGCTGGATGCGCGACGGCGGCGACGTGGCCGTGCCGCCGTTCGACGTGGCGGCCTTCGGCCGGCGGATGAACGAGCTGGCCACGGACGCGGCACTGCGGCGCCGGCTGGGGCGGCGCTCCGGGATCGCCGCCCGGCACTACACCTGGGACGAGATGACGGGCCGCTATCTGGCCCTGGCCCACCGTCTCGTGGACACTCCCGCCCCCGCACGGCGGCCGAGGAAGAGGGGTGCGTCATGGCAGTCGACCCGCTGACCGGGTTCGTCCGGACCGTCGTCGGTCCGGACGTCCCGATCCTGGTGCTCTCGCCGCACCTGGACGACGCCGTCCTGTCCTGCGGCGGGCTGCTCGGCTGGCCGGGGCGCCGGGCGCCGGTGACGGTCGCCTCCCTGTTCACGGAGGCCGGGCCGCCGCCGCACACCCTCTCCGCCCGCCAGTACCTGAAGCAGACCGGCGCCGAGGACGCCGAGGAGCTCTACGCCGAGCGACGGGCCGAGGACCTTCGGGTCCTGGAGCGGCTCGACGTCAGGTCGCGTCATGTCGGCCTGGTCGACGGGCTGTTCCGTCGGCTGCCGCGGCCCCGCCCGGGCACCGGGCTGCTGCCCGAACTGGGCCACGTGTACCCGACGTACCGGCTGCACCTGTCCCGGGGCCGGGTCTCCCCGCACGACGACGAGACGCTCCGCGCGGTGGGCGAGACGATCGAAGCCCTGCTGCCCGGCGGCTCCGGCGGCCTGGTCCTCGCCCCGCTGGGCGTGGGCGGGCACGCCGACCACGTCCTCGTCCGCACCGCCGCCGAGCGGTGCGGACGCCCGGTCGTGTACTACAGCGACTTCCCGTACAACCAGCACGCCGATCCCGACGCCCGGTTCACCGCCCGGCACCGTCTGGTCGCCCGCGACTGGGAGCGCGGACTCGACCGGAAGGCCGAGCTCATCCGGGGTTACGGGACCCAGGCCGACGCCCTGTTCCCCGACGGCCGCGTCCCGCGGACGCCCGAGGTCTACCTCCTCCCCGAGGCGGCGGACGCGACGGTCCGCCCCCGGACGACGCGTCCGGCACCGAGGCGCGGGGCCCGCGGGATCCGTGCCCCGGGGGGTGTGTCGTGACCGTCCCGCGCACCGCTCCCCCGTCCGCCCGGACCGGCCCGGCCACGTCGGCCCCGCCCTCGCCGGCGCGTCGGCGCATCCGGTTCGGCTCGGTGCCGACCGCGGTGTACGCGGCCGCCGCGGCGCTGCTCACCGTGACCCTCCGCCTGGTGGAGATCGGCCGGGCGGGCGACCTCTTCATCGACGAGCCGATCTACCGGGAGCTCGGGGAGAGCGCCGCGGCGGGCGGCTTCCCCCGCACCGACGAGGGCCTGTTCTTCCTGCATCCGCCCGGCTACTTCTACGTGGAGGCCGGCTGGACCGAGCTCGTCGGGGAGCACTCCGACATCATCGCGGGCGTGCACTCCTCACGGGTGCTCAACGCGCTCCTGGCCGGGGTCACCGCGGCCCTCATCGTCTTTCTCGTCGCCCGGGTGCGGTCGCGCGGCGCCGGCGCGGTCGCCGGACTGGTGTTCGCCCTGGACCAGTTCTGCATCCGGCAGAACAACCGGGTGCTCCTGGAGACCGGGACGATGGTGTGGGTCCTCGCGGGCTGTCTGGTCCTGGTGGGTCTCACCCGCGCCGAACCGCCGCCCCGGCCACGGGCCCGGGCGCTGCTCGCCGGGCTGTTCTTCGGGCTCGCGATCCTGACGAAGGACCACGCGGTGCTGATCACCGTGCTGCCCCTGCTCGCCGCCCTGCTGCTCGGCTGGGGTCCACCCCGCAGGCTCGTCGCCCTCACCGCCGGGGCGACCGTCCTCTCGTACGTCGTCTACGTGGCGTTCCTGACCGGGTTCGGGCACTTCGACGAGTTCTGGGAGGCCAAGACGTCCGGCGTCCGCCGGCTCCTCGGGGTCGTCCAGGAGACCGGCTTCAACGCGGAGGGCACGCCCTCGCTCTCGAGCCGGCTCCTCGCCGAACTCCCGGGGTACGCGGGCACGTACGTGCTGCTCGCCCTCACCCCTCTGGCACTCTTCCTGCTGCTGCGCCGCAAGGAGCCCGTGTACCGGCTGCTCGCGCTCTTCCACGCCTCGGCGATCGTCACCCTCGGGTACGCGCTCGGCGTGGGCACCCTGGAGGAGCAGGCGCTGTACCTGCTGTTCGTGCCCAACCTGGTGGCGCTTGCGGTCACCCTGCCGATGCCGTCCCGGAGCCGGCCCGGACCGCGCCTGGCGGCCTGGGCCGTCATCGTCGCCATGCTGGCCACCCCCGCCGCGGTGTACGCCCGCGACCGGTGGACCCCCGACGACGGCTTCGACCGTCTCCGCGCGCATCTGCTCGCCCAGGTACCGGCGGGCAGCGGGATCGTCACGGTGGACGGGCAGCGGACGCGCGGTGTCACCAACTGGGCGCTGAACGACACCTACCGGCTCGGGCACTGGGCGACCCCCGAGGAGCGGGCCGTCAACGACGCCCGGTACGTGATCGTGCCGTGGCGGGTCATCGAGCAGGGGTACGGGCGGTACTCGCTCGCCGAGGTGGAGCGGCTCACGGAGGGACTGCGGCCGGTGTTCGCGTTCGACGGTCCCACCTACGGCACGCTCGCCCTCTACCGTCTGCCGTCACCCCTGCCCGGACCGAGCGTCACCGCTCTCGCGGTGCCCGGATCGACGGTGACGGGCCCGCTGCTGCCGGCCCCGCAGACGCCCCCGGCAGCGCCCGGCGACGGCGCCCCCGTGACGGGAGCGGGCGATGCGCCGCGGTGAGCGGCATCCCCGCGTCCTCCTCCTGACCAGCAGCCCGCTGGACGGGGCGGAAGGGTGCGACGTGCGGCTCGCCGCCGACGTCCTCGGGGCCCTGCCGGACGTGGACTTCGTCTGGTTCTCCCAGTGGCCGGGCCGCCGGCAGCCCCCGCCGGGGCGCGGCCGGCCCGTGCGTGTCCTCTCCCGCGACGGTGTGCCGCACATTCCCGAGCGGGTGCAGTCCGCCCTGTTCGGCGCGGTCCAGGCCCGCCGGGTCGACCTGGTGCACGCCTTCCTCACCGTCGGCCGTACCTTCCCGGCCTTCTCGTGGCTGCGCCCGCCGCTGCTCGGGAGGCGGCCGGTCATCCACACCGTGCCCGGGGTGATGGACACCCGCTTCCTGAAGAACACCCGGCCGCTGGGGACGACGGTCGCCCTGTCGGAGTCCATGGCGCGGCGGCTGCGCGCCGCGGACTTCGGGGACGTACGGGTGATCCCGCCCATGATCGGCCTGGACGAGTGGCCGTACCTGCCGCGCCCGAAGGGATTCCCCGTGGTGCTGTTCGCGGGGCACCACGATCCCCACGGCGGTGCGGAGACGGCGATCGACGCGGCGGCGGAGGCCGTACGGACGGGGGCGAGGTTCCACCTCGTGCTCGCGATGCGCGGGCGGCCGGGGCAGGACAACGCGATGCTCGACGAGGCGCTGCGGGAGCGGGCCGGGGCCGCCGGGCTCACCGACTTCGAGGTGCGCGGGTATGTCGAGGACATGCGCACGCTGCTCGCCGGCGTCCACGTGCTGCTGTTCCCACCGGCCGTCCTCGGCGGCAAGGCCGACATCCCGCTGACCGTCCTGCAGGCGCTCTCCTCGGGGCGGCCGGCGATCCTCAGCGACCTCCCCCAGTTCGCCGACTTCGGGCACGCGGTGCTGCGGGCCCCGGCGGGCGACGCGCGCCGCACCGGACAGCAGTTGGCCTGGCTGCTCGACCAGCCGCGCTCCTGGGACGTGCTCGCGGAGCGGGGCCGGGCGCTCGTGGAGGACCACTTCGGTCCCGAGCGGTTCGCCGCCCGGTACGCGGCCCTGTACCGGGAGCTGCTGTCGTGACGGCGCGGTGGTGGACCGGATCCCGGGGCGGGTCGGTCGCGCTGGCGGTGCTCGCGGTACTCGTGTTGCTCGTCGGGGCGTTCGGCGTGCTGCGCAGCGAGCCGACGGACCCGGGTCCGGGGCCGTACTGGTACGGCACCCTGCAGACCGATCCGGGCCGGGCGCTCACGGAGTACGAGCACGGCGTCCGGGTCGCCCATCTCCAGATCGACTGGAGCAGGCTGGAGCCCGAGCAGGGCGTGTACGACGAGGAGTACGCGCGCGAGGTACGGGACGAGCTCGACGGCTTCCGGGGGGCGGGGCTGCGGGTGGAGGCGGGGCTCGGTCTCAACCATCCGCCGACGTGGCTGCCGGACGCCTTCCCGGAGTCGGTCTTCGTGAACCAGTTCGGCGAACGGTCCACCGGCGTCCCGAACATCGTGTTCAGCGAACCCGTACGGGAGCACATCACGGCGTACGCGCGCGCGGTGGACCGGCTGATCGGCCTGGGGAACTTCTGGGCGATCCGGATCGGCGTCAACGAGAGCGGCGAGTTCGCCTATCCGACCCCGCTGTCGGAGAGCGACGGTCCCGCCGAGTTCTGGGCCTACGACAGCCACGCCCAGGCGCGCAGCCCGTACCCGGGGTGGCGGCCCGGGGAGGCCACGTACCACGGGAAGCCGTTCACCCGGGAGCAGGTGGCCCGCTGGTACGACTGGTACGCCGGGGCCCTGGCCGGGGCGGTGAACTGGCAGCTCGGCCTGTACACCTCGCTCGGGTACGAGGGGGCGCTCAAGATCCTCGTCCCGGGGGCCGGTTTCTACCCCTCCGACCTGCGGGCGGCCGTCGGCGCCCGGCTCGTCGGCACTCCGGCGATCCGGCTCGTCGCGCGGGGCGCCGGGTTCTTCGTGACGCTCCCGCTGGTCGAGCACCGGGACTCGGTACGGATCGTCACCACCGCCCTGGTGGACGGGACGGGCGACCCGGACGACAACGGCTGCGCGCCGGCCGACGCGCGGACGGACGTCGCCGCCCCGGACGACGCGCTGGTGCGCGACTGGTCCTCGGCGCGCTGGGTGGTGGCGGTGGCCAGGAGCGCCGGCTTCACCCGGCTGACCGGGGAGAGCGCCGGACCTCAGGTGTCCCCGTACCGGCCCGGGGTGACGGAGACGGCGTACCGGCAGATGGCGTCCTGCGGTCTCGAGGGCATCATGTGGGCCTTCGACGGAAATCTGTACGACGGGACGCCTGGCTCGTCCCTGCAGGACTACGCGGAGACGATCCGCCGTCATTCCTGAGGCGCCGACGCGTCGCCGGTGGGGCCGGCGGGAGTGGTGGCGGTGTGGGGCCGCTTCGCGGTGAGGAGCAGCAGGCCGGTGTCCCCGTACTCGGGCAGGGTGAGGTCCTTGGCGACCCGGGCGATCCGCAGGCCGGTGGTACGGGGCGCGAAGACGGCCCGCAGGGCGGTTTCGTCGACCGGGCAGGCGGGCCAGACCGGTCCCTCGCCGATGCGGTAGCTCGGCATGCGTTCCATGAACGCGGCGAGGAGCCGTCCGCCGGGGCGGACCGCGCGGACGAAGGCGTCGCAGAACAGGGCGAACTCGGCGAATTCCTCGGTGACGCTCTCGGCGACGAAGTTCATCGAGGCGAGGTCGTACGTGCCGGGGATCAGGTCGTCGACGGTGCCGGGCACGACCCGCACCGGGCGCAGTGCCTCCGTGCTGCTCTCGGGCAGGGCGGGGTCGAGGGAGCGGCACAGGGCGTAGAAGGGCTGCCAGCTGGCGTCGGGGCCCCCGTCGAGCTGGTGGCGCAGATAGCGGAGGTTGGCGGCGCTGGGTTCGAGGGCGTCGATCCGGCGGCTCGCGGCGCCCGCGAGCATCAGGGGGTAGAGGTTGGGGCCCGCGCCGAGTTCGAGGGTGCGGGCCAGGCTGCCGGGGGCGATGCGCCGGTAGACGGCGGCGTGGTGGTGGATGACGCCGATGTCGCAGGGGTGGAGCCGGCGGTAGTTCTCGGCGAGGTAGTCGGTGACGGGCCAGGCGTCCCAGTCGGCGTCCTGGTTGCGGCGCGCCCGGGTCGTGCCCATCACGGCGGCTCCGGTGTCCGGCCGGCCGTGACGGCGGAGGGGCGTGCGGCGCCGGCGGGTTGCAGGGGGAAGCGCGCGGCGAGCCGGGTGAGGACCGTGCAGAGTTCCTCGATCTCCTCGTCGGTGTTGGCGGCGGTGATCTGGATGCGGAAGCCGACCCGGTCGCGCGGAACGAGCGGGTACGAGGCGAGGGTCACGTAGATGCCGTGTTCCCAGAGGAAGGCGGCGACCTGGTCGAGGTCGTCGGAGTCGGCGAGGGGGATCTCGATGATGGGCAGTCCGTCGGTGTTGGGGGTGGCGATGCCGAGGGCGCGGACGTGCGTGAGGACGCGGGCCGTCTTGCGGTGGAGACCGGCCCGGATCTCGTCCCCGCGCGCGTCGTTGACGTCGAGTCCGGCCAGGGCCGTGGCGAGCGAGGCCGTCGGCGAGGGGCCGGAGTAGAGGTACGGGCCGGCCGCCACCTTGAGGTGGTCCTTGAGCCACTTCGGGACGGCGAGGAAGGCGAGCAGCGAGGAGAACGCCTTGGAGAAGCCGCCGACCAGGACCAGGTCGTCGTAGGTCTCGCCGAGGTGGCGGACGATGCTGTTGCCGCGCGAGCCGTAGGGGCTGGTCTCGCCGGGGCGGCGCTCCCCGATGACGCCGAAGCCGTGGGCGTCGTCGATGTAGAGCAGGGCGCCGTTCTCGCGGGAGATCCGGGCGAGGGTGGGGAGGTCGGGGAAGTTTCCGGTCATGCTGTTGACGCCGTCCATGCAGATGAGGCGGCTCGCGTCGGCGGGCGCGCCGCGCAGCAGCGCCTCCAGTTCGTCGGGCCGTTCGGCGTGGAAGCGGTGGATCTCGGCGCCCTGGCCGCGGGCGACCACACAGCCGTCGTACACGGTGCGGTGGGCCTGTGCCTCGACGAAGACCTGTCCGGTGCCGGCGAGGAGGGGGATCACCGACTGGTGGATGAGGGAGATGGTGGGCAGCAGCAGGGTGTCGGGGGCGCCGAGGAGTTCGGTGAGCCGCTCCTCGATCCGGGGGTAGAGCCGGGGGCTGCCGATGAGCCGGGACCAGCTGGGGTGGGTGCCCCAGCGCCTGACCTCGGGCTCGATCGCCTCGATGACCGTGGGGTCGAGGTCGAGACCCAGGTAGTTGCAGGAGGCGAAGTCGATGAGCCAGTCGTCGCCGACCCTGATGCGGCGGCCGTCGATCTCGTCGATGACGGCGTCGCACATGCGGCTGGTCCGGTGGAGGTGTTCGAGGTCGCGCCAGCGGGAGGCCCGCGGGGGGTGTGCCGCCCGTGCGGCGGGGCGGACGGCGGGCCGGGCGGGCGCTCGCTCGCCGGACGGCCCGGCGCGGTGCAGATAGGACTCGGCCTGGTGGGCGGTCATGGGGCGGGCGAAGAGGTAGCCCTGCCCGTAGCGGCAGCCCATGTCGGCGAGGAGCGCCCGCTGTTCCTCGTGCTCGATGCCCTCGGCGACGACCTCCAGGCCGAGGACGTCGGCGATGCGCACGATGCCCTCCACGAGCGCCACCTGCTGCGGGTCGGTCGTGATGTTGTCGATGAACGACTTGTCGACCTTCAGGACGTCGATGGGGAACTCGCGGAGGTAGCTGAGCGAGGAGAACCCGGTACCGAAGTCGTCGATGGCGATGGAGACGCCCAGGTCCTTCAGGGCGGCCATGGTGGTCCTGATCTGGGCGTCCCTGCGCATCAGGACGGTCTCGGTGAGCTCCAGGACGAGGGAGCCGGGCGCGAGTCCCGAGGAGTGGAGGGTGCGGCGTACGCCTTCGAGGAATCCCGGGTCGCGGAACTGGCGGGCGGAGACGTTGACGCTGGCGTACAGCGGGGCCGTGCGGGGGCGGGCCCGCTGCCAGCGGGCGATGTCGATCGCGGCGTGTTCGAGGACCCAGGCGCCGAGCGGCATGATGTGGCCGCTCTCCTCGGCCAGGGCGATGAACTGGTCCGGCGGGACCATGCCGCGGCGGGCGTGCGGCCAGCGGATGAGCGCTTCGAGGCCGGCCGGCGCACCGTCCCGTACCTCGACGATCGGCTGGTAGCGCAGGGCGAACGCCTTGTCGGCGATGGCCGTGTCCATGCCCGCCTGGAGTTCGTGCCGGGCGACGAGCTTGGAGTGGAACTCGGGGTGGAAGAGCCGCCAGCGCTTCTTGCCGGCCGCCTTGGCCGCGTACAGGGCGAGGTCGGCGTGGCCGAGGAGTTCCTCGGCGTGGGCGCTGTCGAGGACGGTCGCGATGCCGACGCTGGTCGAGACGGACACGGCGCCGTCGGTGAGGTGGAAGGGCTGGCTGAGGGTGTGCACGATCTCCGCCGCGAGGGTCTCGGCGTCGCGGGGTTCGCGCGCGCCCTCGATGAGCACGGCGAACTCGTCGCCGCCGAGCCGGGCCGCCGTGTCGCTGAGCCGCAGGACGGAGGTGAGGCGGCGGGCGACGGAGACCAGGAGCTCGTCGCCGACGGAGTGCCCCATCGTGTCGTTGACGACCTTGAAGTCGTCGAGGTCGACGAAGAGCATGCAGGTCAGGGTGGATTCGCGGCGTCCCCTCAGCAGGGCGCGCTCGACCCGTTCGAGGAGCAGGACGCGGTTGGGGAGCCCGGTGAGGGAGTCGTGGAAGGCCCGGTGGGTCAGCTCGCGTTCCAGTTTCCGTTGTTCGGTCACGTCGCGGAGGGTGAGGACGAGGCCGTGCACGGTGTGTTCGTCGCGGAGGTTGCTGCAGCGGACCTCCACCTCCAGGTCGGCCTGCCCGCCGTGGAGGAGCTTCCAGTCGTCCCGGGCGTCGACGGCGGCCCGGGTGCGCGCGTCGGCCAGGATCCGCAGCGCGGAGGCCGTGTCGGCGGGGGCGACGAGGTCGGTGAGGGGGGTGCCGGGGAGCAGGGAGCGGCCGAACATGGACTCGGCGGAGGGGCTCGCGTACCGGACGGTGTCGTCGTCGTCGACGATGAGGATGACGTCCGAGGTGTTGTGCACGAGGGTACGGAAGTAGGCCTCGCTGGTACGGCGGTTGACCTCCTCGCTGAGGGCGAAGCGTTCGAGGGCGAGGGCCGCCTGGGAGGCGAGGGACTGGGCCGGGCCGGAGATCTCGGCGAGCTTCTTCTCGGGGCCGGCGATGAGCAGGACGCCGAGGAGCGGTTCGGGGCCCGCCGGGGCCTGGAGTTCCAGGGGGCAGAGCAGTGCGAAGGTCTCGGGGGCGAGTTCCGCGGCGACGGCGGGGGCGAGCCGGGACACGGGGAGGAGCCGGGTGCCGTCGGAGACGGTGTCGGGCCAGGCGGTCCCGGAGGGCTGGTGAGGCGGGGCGGTGGCGGTGCGGGGCGGATCCGTGAGGGGAGGGGCCGGACCGGCCCCGAAGGGGGTGGGATGCCGGTTCCCGCTCGGCTCGTTCGTGGGCGGTGTGGAGTCGTACGAGGTCGGCGTCGGCGCCTCCGGCGTCCGGGGCGCCGACGCCGGGGGCCGGGTCAGCTCGTCGGTGCGGCAGCTCCACGGGTGGCCGGCGGTGGGCACGCCGCTCAGGCCGCCGCGGCGGTCCCGGGTGAGCAGGAGGACCCGGTGCCCGGTGCCGGGTCCGAAGAGGGTGGCGGACGCCGTCTCGACGGCTCCGGCGACCTCACGGGGGCTCAGGGCGGCGACGAGGGAGGCGGCGGCCATCCGGAGGCTGCGTTCACGCGCCTCGGCCTTGTCGTGATCGTTCATCATGCCCCAGAGCCGGGCGAGGACCAGCAGGAACATCAGCGCCGAGAAGATCGCGATGACGGCGATGTCCTGGTCCCGGTCGTGCCGCAGCGACTGGAACAGCAGCAGGGCCGGGGCGACGAGCGAGGCGCCCGCGAGCAGGGCGAGCCGTCGCTCGGCCACGCGGGGCGCGGGTTCGGGGGCGCGCTCGGTGAGACCGGTCATCGAGGGGTGGAGGGCGGCGAGGCCCCAGGCGGTGAAGAAGACGACCCAGCCGAGGTCCCAGGGGGTGCCGACCTGCCAGGTGCCGCGCAGCTGGAGCGTGCCGTAGATGACGTCGGAGGCGAGGATGCCGCAGGTGCCGAGGGTGAGGAGCTGCACCGACCGCGATCTGAGGCCGCCGGGCACGAGCAGCCGGGCGAGCATCGCGAGCATCAGCACGTCGCCGAGGGGATAGGCGATGGAGATGGCCTTCTCGGTCCAGCTCATGTCCTCGCTCCTGGCCAGCGGGGTGATGAGGTTGACCCAGGAGAGCAGGGCGAGGCCGGAGGTGAGGATCAGCGCGTCGAGGACGACGCCGAGGTCGCGGCCGACGGCCCGGTAGCGGATGAAGCCGAACAGGCCGATGGCGAACAACGGGTACGTGGCCAGGTACAGGGCGTCCGCGACGGAGGGGAACGGCCTGGTCTGGCCGAAGAAGGCCTCCAGGGCGTTGTACGCCGTGTCGCCGCCCACGAAGGCGAGGTTGGCGGCGGCCAGCACGAGCCAGGGCCAGGGCCGGGACGGCTTGTGGAGGTGGACGCCGACGAGCATGGCCACGACGCCGCCGAGGCCGATGAGCGCCCACAGCACGGTGTGCCGCTCGGGGAACTGCAGGTAGGCGACCGTCAGCGCGGCCACGATCACGAGGTACAGCAGGGTCCATCGGCGCAGTGACCCGGTCGCTGTGAACGGCCGGTTCGGCTGGCGCAGCGACATCGTCGACCGCCCCCTTGGCCGGGTCGGACGGACGCCGTCGGGAGCGCCCTGTTACCGGATGGGACCCCGTACGGTGTCCATTCTCCGGGGCGCCCGGGCCCCCTGCATCTCGGAGCCGGTCGCGTGGGGACCGGAGCGCGGACGAAGGCGGGGTGGCCCCGCGTCAGGAGGAGGCGCGGACCACGAGTTCCGTCGGGAGCATCCGGCGGGGCTGCTCGTCCGGCTCGCTGGGCGCGGCGATCTCCTGGAGCAGCAACCGGGCCATGGTGCGGCCCATCTCCTCGATGGGCTGCCGGACGCTGGTCAGCGGCGGGTCCATGTGCCGGGCGACGGCCGAGTCGTCGACGCCGACGAGCGCCACGTCCTCGGGGACCCGGCGGCCCGCCTCGCGCAGGACGCCGCGCGCGCCCGCGGCCATGACGTCGGAGGCGGCGAACACCGCGTCCAGGTCCGGCCTGCGGTCCAGGAGTCGACGCATGGCGCGCCGTCCGCCCTCCTCGGTGAAGTCCCCGGTGGCGACGAGCCCTTCGTCGGTGGCGAGTCCGGCCTCCGCCAGGCCCTCCCGGTAGCCGTCGAGACGACAGCGGGCCACGTACATGTCGAGCGGTCCGGTGATGGTGGCGACGGCGCGTCGGCCGCGTGCGGCGAGATGGGCGACGGCGGTCCGGCCGGCGCCGGTGTTGTCGGAGTCGACGAAGGCGACGCGCTCGTCCTCGGTGCGGCGGCCGTTGAGGACGGCGGGCAGGCCGAGGGCGCGGACCTGGTCGGGCAGGGGGTCGGCGGCGTGCACGGAGACGAGGAGGACGCCGTCGACGCGCTGCGCGGCGAGGTACTGCTCGAAGCGCTGCCGCTCCTGCTCGCTGCGGATCAGGGTGAGCAGCAACTGCTTGTCGGCATCGGCGAGTTCACTGCTGACGCCGCGGATGATGTCGAGGAAGTACGGCTCCGCGAAGAGCCGGGCCTCGGTCTCGGGGATGACGAGCGCGACGGCGTCGGTCCTGCTGCCCGCCAGGGCGCGGGCGGCCCGGTTGGGTACGTAGCCGAGTTCGGCCACGGCCCGTTCGACGGCGGCCTTGGCCTGTTCGCTCACCCGGGGGGAGCCGTTGATGACCCGGGAGACGGTGCCGCGGCCGACTCCGGCCCTGGCCGCGACCTCTTCAAGGGTAGGCCTGCCGGTCTGCCGTCCGCTCACCGCCATGTGCCGCTTCTCCCCTCGGGCCGCCGCCCCGCCTGCGTGTGCACGCGAACCTATCAGGCGGGGCGGGGCCGTCCCGGGGGCGCCGCGGAAGGGCCCGGGGGACGCTCAGGCGTCGGTCGGGGCAAGCTCCGCCATGGCGCCCCAGCCCTGCTGCGGGACCTCGACGTTGATGATCTCGGGAGTGGTGGCGATGGCTCCGGCCATGGCTGCGAGACCGGCCGTGAAGTGCGGGGAGGCGACGTGGGCCGCGCCCGCCTCGGCGTCCGCGAAGGCCTCCAGGAGGACGAAGACGTTCGGGTCGTCGACGCTGCGGGACCAGTCGAAGAAGAGGTTGCCGGGCTCCTCGCGGGTGGCGCGGGTGAAGTCGGCCACCAGGTCGAGCCAGCGGTCGGCGTGGTCGGGGCGGGCGGTGAAACGTACGGCGATGAAGATCATGCGACCAGCCTGCGGCGCCCCGGCCGACGCGGCCAGTCGGTCCGGTCAGGATTCCGGCAGGGCCGGAAACTCCGGTACGGCACGGGTGAGCGCCGCCCGGATCTCGCCCTGCCGCCGCGCGAAACCGGCGGTCGGCAGCGAGACGGACAGGGCGTGCACGATGCCGTCGCCGCGCTCGGGCAGCGCGACGGCGAGACAGGTGTACGCGAGGTCCGCCTCGCCCACGGACACGGCGATGCCCTGCCCGCGCACCCGGTCGACCTCGGCCTCGAAGCGCTCGGCGCTGGTGATCGTCCGCTCGGTGAAGCGGGCCATCCCGTGCTCCGCGAGGTAGCGGCGGCGCAGCGGGCGCGGCAGCGCGGCGAGCAGCGCCTTGCCATGGGCGGTCGCGTGGGCGCGCTGTTCGGGGCCCGGTGTGAAGGGGTGGGCGGCGTCGGTGACCGGGGCGGTGGTGTCGACGACGGTGATCAGGCCGTCGCGGTAGGCGGTGTGGTACGCCTCCGCGCCCGTGGCCCGCCGCAGCCGGCCGAGGAGCTCACCGGTGCCGACGCCGAGTCCGTGGTGCCGCTGGTGGGAGCGGTGCAGGGCCGGGACGCGGGGCCCGGGGGCGTACCCCTCGGTGGTGCGGACGAGGTAGCCGCGCGCGAGGAGCGGCCCGGTGACGTGGTAGACGGTCGAGAGGGCGCAGCCGAGGTGCCTGGCCAGCGCCTTCGCCCCGACGGGCCGGTCGGCGTCGGCGACGGCGTCGAGGACGGCGAGGGCCCGGTCGACGGACTGGGGCCCGGGGCTCGGTGACGGGGCAGGCATCGGTCCAGCTTAGGCGGGCGGGGCGGGGGTGCGGCTGCCGGGCGTCCCGGCCCCGGGGGCGACGACGCGGGCTCGGGGGACTCTCCGTGTCCCCTTCGCTCCCCTCCGTATCCCCGCAGGTCACACCCGCCTTATGTGCATAAGACACTCTTTCGGCGTACCGTCGGGTGTTCCCCTGATCCTCGACGCCACGGGAGAGCGCGTGCCCCGCTCCACGACCGACCATGCCCGGACGCCCCGCGAGGGGCGCCGTCCGCGTCTCCGGACGGCCGCGATCGCGACAGGTGTGGTCGCCGTCGCCGCGGGCGGCCTGTACGTGGCGGGGCTCGTCGCCACCGGCGACGACATATCCGCCGGCACCCGTGTCGGCGGCGTCGACATCGGCGGCATGAGCCGCGCCGAGGCCGAGGCCAAGCTGGCGGCCGAGGCCCCGGCCGCGTGGAGCGCGCCGATACCCGTGCGGGTCGGCGACAGCGCCTCGGCCGTGACGCCGGCGTCCGCCGGTCTCACCGTGGACGTGGCGAAGACCGCCGAGCTGGCGGCCGACCCCTCCCGCGACCCGTTCACCGTCATCGGGCGGCTCTTCTCGTCCGGCGACCGCGAGATCGAGCCGGTCCTCGCGTACGACGCGGGCAAGGCGAACGCCACGGTGGCCGAGTTGGCCAGGAAGAACGACCGCACGGTGCGCGAGGGGTCCGTGGCCTTCCGCGAGGGCAAGGCCGTCGCGACCCGTCCCGTCACCGGCCAGAAGCTGGAAACGGCCAAGGCCGTCGAGGCGCTGCGGGCCGCCTACCCCGCCGCCACCGGCGCCTCGCCCGTCGCGCTCCCCGTCGCCGTGACCGAGCCGAAGCTGCCCGCGGCCGAGGTGACCCGCTTCCTCGACACGTACGCGAAGCCCGCCGTCTCGGGACCCGTGACGCTCACGGCGGGCGCGGACCGGCTGCGGATCTCCGCCGCGACGCTCGGCGACCACCTCACCGTGGAGAACGAGAACGGCCGGCTGACCGCCGCCCTCGACGCCGAGGCGCTGCTGCGCGACCCGGACGTGGCGGACCCGATCTCCTCCCTGACGGGCGCGCCCGTCGAGGCGGCCCTCGGCGTGCGGGACGGCAAGGTCGTCGTGGAGTCGGAGGGCAGGCCGGGGCACGAGGTGACGGCGAAGGCCCTCGGCGATGCCGTGCGCCCGCTGCTGACGCGGTCGGGCGAGGCCGCGCGTACCGCCGCCGTGGCCACCACGGTCACGCAGCCCGAGCTCACGTCCGGCTCCCTGGCGCGTCTCGGGATCACCGAGCAGATGTCGACGTTCACGGTGAACTTCCCGAGCGCTCCCTACCGGACGACGAACATCGGCCGGGCCGCCGAACTCATCAACGGTTCGCTCGTGCAGCCGGGCGAGGTGTGGAGCTTCAACAAGACGGTCGGCGAGCGCACCCCGGACAACGGCTTCGTCGACGGCACGATGATCCTGGACGGCCAGTACCGCTCGGCGCCCGGCGGCGGCGTGTCGGCGATGGCCACCACCATGTTCAACGCCATGTTCTTCGCCGGTGTGAAGCCCGTCGAGTACGGGGCCCACTCCTTCTACATCGAGCGGTACCCGGCAGGCCGCGAGGCGACGGTCGCCTGGGGCCAGCTCGACCTGAAGTTCCGCAACGACTCCGGGAAGCCGATCTACATCAAGGCCGGCGCGACGGACTCGTCCGTCACGGTGAGCTTCCTCGGCACGAAGAAGTACGACTCCGTGGAGGCGGTCGCCGGGGAGCGCACCAACCTCACGCAGCCCAAGAAGGCCGAGGGCAGCGGCGAGGCCTGTGTGCCGCAGCCGCCGCTGGAGGGCTTCGACATCGCGGTGGACCGGGTCTTCAAGAACGACGGCGTCGAGGTCAAGCGGGAGACGTTCAAGACCCACTACACCCCGCGCGACGAAGTCACCTGCAAGCCGGTCGACAAGTCCGACGCCGACACGCCCGACAAGGAGACGGACGCCAGGTGACCGGCGCGTGACCGGTGGGGAGACGGACGCCCGGAAGGGTGTCTTCCCGTACGGCCGGGGCATGACTCCGGAGCACGGCCCACCAGGCCAGGGCCGCCCTCAACCGTCCGGAGGCCCGCCTTGGCGCAGCGCAGCGACCCCTTCGAGCGGCTCCTCGCCGACGCCGTGCGCGCGGGCGTCTGCCCCGGCATGGTGTGGGCCGTGGGCGACGCCCGGACGACCCTGTCGGCGGGGGCCGTCGGTCTGCTCGATCCGGCGGACCTCGGCGCACCGATGCGGGACGACACCCTCTTCGACGTGGCGAGCCTCACCAAGATCCTCGCCGTCTGGGCCGTGATCGGCACCCTCGTCGACGCCGGAAAGCTCGATCCGACGGCCCCGCTGGGCGACTACTGGCCCGAGGCGGCCGGGCGGCCGCTCGCCGATGTGACGGCACATCACCTCCTCACCCACACCGCCGGCATGCCGCTGCGCGCCAACCTCCGACACCTGTACGGCTCCGATCCGCAGGACGTACGGGACGGCGTCCTCGCCGAGCGGCTCCGCCACCGGCCCGGGGAGGCCGTCGCGTACACCGACCGGGCGGCCCTGATCCTCGGCTACCTCGCCGAGCACCTCACCCGCCGCCCGCTCCCCCGGCTCGCCGAGGAGCGGGTCTGGGCCCCGCTCGGGATGACGGAGACCCGGTACGGTCCGCTGCCCCCCGCGCTCAGGGAGCGGTGCGCGCCCACCGAGTACGACGAGGAGAGCGGCCGGCATCTCAAGGGCACCGTCCACGACTTCTCGGCCCGGCTGCTCGGCGGCGCCTGCGGGATCGCGGGGGTCTTCACGACCACCGGCGACGTCGGACGGTTCCTGCGCCACCTCCTCGCCCCGGTGCCCGGCACCTTCTCCGCCGAATGGACGGACCGCTCGCTCCGCGTCCACACCGGCGCTCTCGAACCTCCGCGCGGCCTGTTCTGGCACCCCGCGCCGGGCACGGAACCCGCGGACGGCGTCTGGTCCCACTTCGGCTTCACCGGCACCGGCATGTGGGTCTCGCCGGCCCGGGACCGCTGGGCGGTCCTCCTCACCAACCGCCTCCGCCTGACCCGGGACCCCGGCCCTCTGGCCCGCGTCAGGGAGGTGTTCCGGACCCTCGCCTTCCCGTGACCTCGCCCCGGGCGTCCACGGGCGGGCCGTGAGCTTCGACACCCCTCTGATCGAGCAAACAGACCGGGGGTTACCATATGAGCGCCGCCTAGCTCGAAAGATAAACTTGTGACTGTCAATGACGACTCGTTCACCAGCTGGAAGAACCGCGAGGAGATCGCGGAGTCGATGATCCCGATCATCGGGAAGCTGCACCGGGAGCAGGACATCACCGTCCTGGTCCACAGCCGCTCCCTGGTGAACAAGTCGGTGGTCAGCATCCTCAAGACCCACCGGTTCGCCCGCCAGATAGCGGGCGAGGAGCTGTCGGTCACCGAGACGCTTCCGTTCCTCCAGACGCTCACCACCCTGGACCTCGGCCCGTCCCAGATCGACATCGGCATGCTGGCCGCCGAGTACAAGACCGACAACCGCGGTCTCACGGTGGAGGAGTTCACCGCCGAGGCCGTCGCCGGTGCCACCGGAGAGAACAAGATCGAGCGCCGCGACGGACGCGACGTCGTCCTCTACGGCTTCGGCCGCATCGGCCGCCTCGTCGCCCGCCTCCTCATCGAGAAGGCCGGCTCGGGCAACGGTCTGCGCCTGCGCGCGATCGTCGTCCGCGGCGGCGGTGAGCAGGACCTGGTGAAGCGCGCCTCGCTGCTGCGCCGTGACTCCATCCACGGTCAGTTCCAGGGCACGATCACGGTCGACGAGGCGAACAGCACGATCGTCGCCAACGGCAACACCATCAAGGTGATCTACGCCAACGACCCCTCCGAGGTCGACTACACGGCGTACGGCATCGAGAACGCCATCCTCATCGACAACACCGGCAAGTGGCGTGACCGCGAGGGCCTGTCGAAGCACCTGCGCCCCGGCATCGACAAGGTCGTCCTGACCGCGCCCGGCAAGGGTGACGTGCCGAACATCGTGCACGGCGTCAACCACGACACGATCAAGCCGGACGAGCAGATCCTCTCCTGCGCCTCCTGCACCACCAACGCGATCGTGCCGCCGCTGAAGGCGATGGACGACGAGTACGGCGTGCTCCGCGGCCACGTGGAGACGGTCCACTCGTTCACGAACGACCAGAACCTCCTGGACAACTACCACAAGGCGGACCGCCGCGGCCGTTCCGCGCCGCTCAACATGGTGATCACCGAGACCGGTGCCGCCTCGGCCGTCGCCAAGGCGCTGCCGGACCTCAAGGCCCCGATCACGGGCAGCTCGATCCGCGTCCCCGTCCCGGACGTCTCGATCGCCATCCTGAGCCTGCGCCTGGGCCGCGAGACCACCCGCGACGAGGTCCTCGAGTACCTCCGCGACGTCTCGCTGCACTCCCCGCTGAAGCGTCAGATCGACTTCACCACGGCCCCCGACGCGGTCTCGATGGACTTCGTGGGCTCGCGCCACGCGTCGATCGTCGACGCCGGCGCGACCAAGGTCGACGGCGACAACGCGATCCTCTACCTGTGGTACGACAACGAGTTCGGCTACTCGTGCCAGGTCATCCGGGTCGTCCAGCACGTCTCCGGCGTGGAGTACCCGACCTTCCCGGCCCCGGCGGTCTGATCCCCACCCGCCCACCGGCACGGCGGCGCGCCGCACTTCCTCCGGGAGGTGCGGCGCGCCGCCGTTCGCCGTCCCCCCTCCCCCCCGCCGCGCGAACCGACCGCCGCCGCCCGGCGTCCCTCCCCGCATGGACACGTTCACGCACGGGATACGCCAGCTCCTGCGGTTCGCGGTACTTGAGGCGCGGTGCTGCGCCTTCGCCGTCGCGCTCGTCGGGGGGATCGCCGTCTCGTCCCTGCTGCCCGAGCTGCCGGTCGCCCGCTACGACCTGCTGCTCCTGTACGGGATCGGCCTCACTGTGGTGGCCTGGAAGGTCGGGTGGGACAGCGGGCGGGACATCGCGGTGATCGCCGCCTGCCACGCCACGGGCCTGCTCTTCGAGTTGGTCAAGGTACGGATGGGCTCGTGGAGTTATCCGGAGGAGGCGCTCACGAAGGTCGGCGGGGTGCCGCTGTACGGGGGATTCCTCTACGCGGCGCTCGGCAGTTACGTCTGCCGGGCCCGGCGCCTGTTCGACCTGCGACTGACGGGCTACCGGCCGCGGGCGACGGCCGTGCTCGCCGCCGCCGTGTACGTGAACTTCTTCAGCCACCACTGGCTGCCCGACGCCCGCTGGGCCCTGGCGGCCCTGCTCCTCGTGGCGACGGCGGGGACCTGGGTGCGGTTCCGGGTGGGCGACCGGGACCACCGGATGCCGCTGGCCCTGTCGTTCGTCCTGATCGGTTTCTTCCTCTGGGTCGCGGAGAACGCGGCCACGTACGTCGGCGCCTGGAGCTACCCGAACCAGCTGGACGGCTGGCAGCCGGTCTCCCTCGCCAAGTTCGGCGCCTGGGCGCTGCTGATGACGGTCACGTTCGTCCTGGCAATGTCTTCCCGCTCGGCACGACACGAGAATTGAAGCAATTTCGTGCACGGGTGCAGGGGACGTGGTACAGTCGACAGCAGTTGCAGTCGTGGTTCCCAAAGAAACTTACAAGTGCCTTTGACGATTCGACATCGTCAGGCACTTTCTGTGTTTTCGGTGCAGTTTTCCGGACGGGGCAATCATCACGGCGACGCCGGGGTCCGCACAGTGCGGCCCCCAGGGCTACGCCCCGAAGGAGAATTGACATGGCTAACGGCACCGTGAAGTGGTTCAACGCTGAAAAGGGCTTCGGCTTCATCGAGCAGGAGGGTGGCGGCCCGGACGTCTTCGCCCACTACTCCAACATCGCCACCTCTGGCTTCCGTGAGCTCCAGGAAGGCCAGAAGGTGACCTTCGACGTCACGCAGGGCCAGAAGGGCCCCCAGGCGGAGAACATCCTCCCCGCCTGACGTTGACACGTCCGACGCAGCCGGTGTCCTCACCCGTGTGGTGAGGGCCCCGGCTCGTCGCATTTTCCAGGCTTTTCAAACATTCCCGGGCTTTTCGCCGCCCGGCCGCCGATTTGATACCCCTCGGCGTGGCCGGATTCGCACGCCCGTGGTATTCGGTACGTTCCAGTAATTCATCGGGCCCGCGGCCCCTCGCGAATTCCTCGAAGCGCACCGTTTCGAGGAGGACCCATGAACAACGCGAACAGCGCGAAGAGCGCACCCCGTACGGACCGGGCAGGACGCGGCACCCCCGCCGCGGACGACTGGGCGGCGCTGCCCCCCGGCACCCCGGCCCTGCCGCCCGCCGCCACCTTCGCCGAGCTCGATCTGCCGGCCGAGGTCCACGCCGTCCTCACCGGGCTCGGCGTCGACACGCCGTTCCCCATCCAGTCAGCGACCCTGCCCGACGCACTCGCGGGCCGCGACGTCCTGGGACGCGCGCGCACCGGATCCGGCAAGACCCTCGCCTTCGGCCTGCCCCTGCTGGCCCGTATCGCCGGCCGGCGCGCCGATGCCCGTAAGCCGCTCGCGCTGGTCCTCGTGCCCACGCGCGAACTGGCCCAGCAGGTCACGGACGCCCTCGACCCGTTCGCCCGGGCCCTCAAGCTGCGCCTGGCCACCGTCGTCGGCGGCATGTCGATCGGCCGGCAGGCCACGGCACTGCGCGACGGTGCCGAGGTGCTGATCGCCACACCCGGCCGGCTCATGGACCTCGTCGAGCGCAAGGACTGCCGACTGGACCGGGTGGGCGCGGCCGTCCTCGACGAGGCCGACCAGATGGCCGACATGGGCTTCATGCCGCAGGTCACCGAGCTCCTCGACCTGGTGCCCGCCGGAGGCCAGCGGATGCTGTTCTCCGCCACGCTCGACCGCAACGTCGACCTGCTGGTCGAGCGGTACCTCACGGACCCGGTCGTCCACTCCGTCGACCCGTCGGCGGCGACCGTCTCCACGATGGACCACCACGTGCTCCATGTGCACGGCGCCGACAAGTTCGCCACCGCCACGGAGATCGCCGCCCGCGAGGGCCGGGTCATCATGTTCCTGGCGACGAAGGCCTCCGTCGACCGGTTCACCAAGCACCTCCTCGGCAGCGGTGTGCGCGCCGCCGCCCTGCACGGCGACAAGTCCCAGCCGCTGCGTACCCGCACCCTGGACCGCTTCCGCAGCGGCGAGGTCCCGGTGCTCGTCGCCACCAACGTGGCGGCGCGCGGCATCCACGTCGACGAGCTCGACCTCGTCGTCAACGTCGACCCGCCCGCCGACCACAAGGACTATCTGCACCGCGGCGGGCGCACCGCCCGCGCCGGTGAGTCCGGGGTCGTCGTCACCCTGGTCACGCCCGAGCAACAGCGTGACGTGGCCCGGCTCATGGCCGACGCCGGCATCCGCCCCCAGGTCACCAAGGTCCGGTCGGGCGAGGCGGAGCTGAGCCGCATCACCGGCGCCCGTACCCCCTCGGGCGTACCCGTCGCCGGCGCCGCGCCCAGCCAGGAGGGCGCCAAGCGCGGCGGGGCGGCCTTCCGCGGCATGGGCACCGTCCCGGGCCGCCCGGGCCGTGCCAAGAACGAGTCCCGCAAGGCCGCCGAGGCCCGCAAGACGGCCGAGGCGAGGCAGGCGGCCCGCATCCGCCGAGGCAAGTAGGCGGCCTGGGGGCATGCTGACGGGTGCCGGGCGGCCGCGACGGCCGCCCGCCACGCCATCGTCGGCACACCGGAGGAGACCCCCGTGAGGGACAACGACCCGTGGGACACGATCCGTTCGCTCGCCGCCCTGTTCGCGGAGTTCGACGCCGAGCGGGGGCTCGGCGCGGAGGAGCAGTGGACGCTGCAGGTGCTCAAGCTCTCGGAGGAGGTGGGCGAGGCCGCGCAGGCCGTCATCGGGGTGCGGGCGGCGAATCCGCGCAAGGGCCGCAGCCACGACTGGGAGCAGGTGCAGGAGGAGGTGGTCGACGCCGTGATCACCGGCATGGTCGCCCTCACCCGGATGCGCCCCGACGACGCACCCGAGTTCTTCGCCTCCGTACTCGCCCGGAAGTCGGCCGCGTTCCTCCCGTGCACGGACCCGCACGACGACGACCCCGTGGTCACGTCGCGTTGAGCGCCACCGTCGGGTGGAGACGCGAGGCGCGGATCGCCGGGTAGAGACCGGCGATCACCCCGATCAGGAGGGTGGCGGCGAGACCCCCCGCGAGGGACCAGGGCGGGACGACCGCCGTCCAGCCCTGGACCCGGGCGAAGCCGTACGTCGCCGCCGCTCCGAGGAGCGCGCCCGTCGCCCCGCCCAGCGCGGACAACAGCAGTGACTCGGTGAGGAACTGGAGCCGGATCGCGTTGCGGGTCGCGCCGAGGGAGCGGCGCAGGCCGATCTCCTGACGGCGCTCCAGGACGGAGATGACCATGGTGTTGGCGACGCCGACACCGCCGACCAGGAGCGCCACCGCGCCCAGGCCCAGCATCAGGGTCGTCAGGCCCTTGTCGGTGGCGGTCTTGGCGGCGAGCGCGTCGGAGGGCCGGGAGACCTTGACGCCCGCGTCGCCGCCGGGGCTGATCGTGCGGGCCAGGATCGCCCGTACGTCCTCCACCGAGGCGTCGGTGGAGCGCTCGAAGATCGTGGTCGGGTGACCGTCGAAGCCGAAGTGGCGCTCGGCGGCGGGGAATCCGACCATCGCCACCCGGTCGAGGTTCGGGACGAGTTCGAGCGGTTTCAGGATGCCGACGACGACCACGCGGGTGTCGTTCATCATGATCGTCTCGCCGGTGCGGGTGACGCCGAGCCGGTCGGCGGCCACCGCTCCGAGGACCGTGACCGGGAGGCGTTCGCCGGCCGGGTCCAGCCACGTGCCCTGGTCGACCTCGCCGCCGAGCGCGGCCAGGAGGTCGGTACGGACCGCCTGGGTGGTGACGCCCGCGGTGCGCTCCTCGGGGACCAGGTCGCTGCGGCGGATCCGGGCGTCGACGTCGCCCGTTCCGGTGGCGTGCTGGACGGGGCCGATGCGCTCGACCATCGCGACCGCGTTCCTGGGGAGTTTGATCTCCTTGCCCAGGGCGTCCTTGCCCGCCTCGGCGGTGAGGAGGTTGGTGCCGAGCCGGTCGAGCCGGGCCATCAGGTCCGCGCGGCTGGACTCGGAGAGACCGACGACCGCGACCATGGTCGCGATGCCGATGGCGATGCCGAGCGCGGACAGCACCACGCGCGCGCGGCGTGCCCGGAGACCGACCGCGCCGACCCGGAGGACGTCGCCGGCGGAGAGTCGCGCGGGCTTGAGGGTGCCTTTCACGGCGCGGCTCCTTCCCCGGGCGGGAAGCGGCGCTCGTCCGACAGGACACCGCGCTCGTCCGAGACGATCTCGCCGTCCTTGAAGCGGACCCGACGCGGCAGCGCGTCCGCGATCTCGTTGTCGTGGGTGATGACGCAGATCGTGGTCCCCGCGGCGTTCAGCTCGTGGAGCAGCTCCATGACGATCTCCCCCGAGGCGGTGTCGAGGGCGCCGGTGGGTTCGTCCGCGAGCAGCAGGCGGGGCTCCCCCACCAGCGCGCGGGCGATGGCCACGCGCTGCTTCTCGCCGCCGGACAGCTCGTTCGGCGTGTGGGAGCGGCGGTGGCCGAGGCGTACCCGGTCCAGGGCGGCGCGCGCCCGCGCCCGGCGTTCCCGCGGCGGCACGCCCGCGTACAGGAGCCCGTCGGCGACGTTGTCGACGGCGTCGCGTCCGGCCGCGAGGTGGAAGTGCTGGAACACGAAGCCGATGTGGCGGGCGCGGAGTGCGGAGAGACGGTTGTCGGAGAGCGCGGACACGTCGTGGCCGGCGATCCGGACGGTGCCGCTGGTGGGTTTGTCGAGGGTGCCCATGACGTGGAGCATCGTGGACTTGCCGGATCCGGAGGGGCCGACGACGGCGAGCAGTTCGCCCTCGCCGACGATGAGGTTCACGCCGCGCAGGGCGTGGACGCCGCCGGGGTAGGACTTGGTGGCGTCCCGCAGTTCCACGACGGGGGAGGGTGCGGTGGACCGGGTGCCGTCCGGGGTCATGAGGCCGCCATCCCGACCTTCAGGCCTTCCCTCACGTCCGGGCCGCTGACCTCGATCCGCCCGTCGGCCGTCATGCCCGTCTCCACCCGTATCGTTCTCGTGGTGGCGCCCTCGACGATCTGGAGGCCGTAGCCGCCGTTCTCGCCGCGCAGGGCGAGGACCGCCTCGACGGGAACGGCGAGGACTCCCTTGCGGGCCTCGCTGACGAACTTCACGCCGGCCGACGTCTTGGCGTCCTCGCCGGACGCCGCGCGCGCCCCGCCGTCGAGGACGACCTCGACGACGATGCCCTCCTGCGACACCGCGCCTTCTTCCGGGCCGGTCTCCTCGGGGCGTACGGTTCCGGCGACCCTCCCGGCCACGGTCCTCCCGCTGGGCAGTGTGACCTCGACCTTGGTGCCGGCCGCGGTGAGCGCGCCGTCGGTCTGGTCCAGGTGGGCCCGGACGACGGGTTTGGTCGAGGCGACGGTCAGGACGGCCTCGCCGGGGCCGACCTGGTCGGCGAGCGCGGCGTCGACGGAGACCACCTTGACCTGGCCGGGCTGGAAGACGACGTCTCCTCGGCCGACCTTTCCGGTGGGTTCACGGTTCAGGGACTTCTGCCACTGCTTGACCGCTGTCTCGGTGTCCTTCTCGTAGCGCGTGTCGACGTGGACCCCGGCTCCGTACCCCAGGTCGCGCAGGTTGCGCTCCAGTTGGAGTACGTCGCTGCCCCGGTCCCCCGTCTTCATCTCGCGGAACATCGGGACGGGGCCGTAGAGGAGGGTGACGGGCTTGTCGTTCAGCTCGTACAGCGCCTGCCCCCTGGTCAGCGTCCTGCCCTCGGTGGCGGCGACCGTGACGGTGCCGTCGACGGCGGACTTGACGGGGCGGCGCTGCGCGAAGTCGAGCTTGCCGTCGACGGTCTTGGATTGGACGAGGTCGGTCCGTACGACAGTGGCGGTGGCGGGCGGCAGATCGCCGCCCTTCCCGGCGGCGGCGGAGCCGCCGGCGCCCTCGTCGAGGAGTCCGGGGTCGCCGAGGAGGACGACTCCCCCGGTGACGGCGGCGGCGACCGTCACCGCGCCGAGCGCGCGGAGGGCGGTACGGCGCTTCACTGCATGCCGTCCAGACCGTCGAGCAGCTTCGTCCTGCACGCCTCGCGGGCCTGCTTGTACGCCGGTGAGTCGTGGTCGATGGTCGGGGACGCCGGGTTGGGGTCGCCGCCCGGCTGGGCGTTGCCGCCGCTCATCGTCGGGTTGGTGAACCGGGAGACGCCGTTGTCCCGCATGCACTTGGCGTGCGCCAGCATCGACTCGTAGTCCTTCTGCTGGTCGCGCTTGGGCTCGGCCAGCATGACCTTCTGGAGCTCGTCGACACAGACGCCGTTCTTGCCGCCCTTGGCGGCCTCCATCTGGCCGGGCCGGGAGGAGATCTCCTCGACCTTCCCCCAGTCGAGGTGCCCGCTGAGCTTGGGGTCGGGAAAGTCCTGGTAGCCGCCCTTGACGCGCATGCACCGGACGTAGTCCATCTGTGCGTCGTAGAAGGCGCTCTTCCCGGCGGGCCGGGTGCTCGGGGCGGTGTCGTTCCGCAGGGACGGCGAGGCGGTGGTGGTCTCCGGCACCGAGGCGATCTCGTCGTTCTTCCCGGCGCCGCCGGCGCTGTCGTCGCCGCTGCCGCAGGCCGCGGTGAGGAGGAGGACGGGGGCCGTGGCGAGGACGGTCAGGCGCAGCCGGGCACGGGCACGGGAGGTTGTCTTCGGGGTCATGAACACGATCCTCGTCACGCCACGTGATGGCGCTTCCATGGCGACATGATGAGAACGTAACAATGCCCCCGACCTGCGGGTCGAGCCTCGGCCGGGGCGCTGGGCAGGTTCTCGCGGCACCCATAATCGACGGCATGCCGCATGTACTGCTCATCGAGGACGACGCGTCCGTACGGGACGGAATGGAGCTCGTGCTGCGCCGGCACGGGTACGACGTCGACACGGCGGCCACCGGCGAGGAGGCGCTCGCGCTGCTCGGCGCCCCGGACGGCGCGAAGGTCGAGCTGGCCGTCCTCGACCTGATGCTGCCGGGGATGGACGGTTTCGAGGTCTGCCGCCGCATCCGCGCCCGTACGACGACGCTGCCGATCATCATGCTGACCGCGCGCGGGGACGACCACGACATCGTGACGGGTCTGGAGGCCGGTGCCGACGACTACGTCGTCAAGCCGGTCACCGCTCCCGTCCTGGAGGCCCGCATCAGAGCGGCCCTGCGGCGCGCGGAACCGTCCGGGCCGGCGCGGACCGGCGACGGCGACCTCGCCGGCCTGGTGATCGACCGCGCCGGTCTCACCGTCACCAAGCACGGCGTCCTGGTCCCGCTGCCGCCCACCGAGCTGCGGCTGCTCCTCGAACTGTCCGCCTCGCCCGGCCGGGTCTTCAGCCGTGAGCAGCTCCTCGCCTCGGTCTGGGACCACACCTTCCTCGGTGACTCCCGGCTGGTGGACGCGGCGGTCGGGCGGCTGCGGGCGAAGCTGGAGGACGTACCGGCGAAACCCCGGTACGTGCAGACGGTGCGGGGCTTCGGCTACCGCTTCGGGCCGCTGTGAGCGGGACCGGAGGTACGGATCGTGCGGGCGGGTCCCGGTCCGCCGGGGGCTCCCCGGGGCGACGCTCCCGGCGGCTCGTCGGAGGGCTGCGGACCCGGCTCGTCGTGACCTTCGTCGTCGTCGCGCTCATCAGCGCGGTGACCGCGACCGCGCTCGCCTACCGGGACGCGCGGACCGCCGTGCTCCGGCGCACCCAGGACGCCGCGGTGAACGACGTGCGGACACGCGTCACCGCGGTCGCGGCCGATTTCGACCTGCCGCCCGACCAGCGGTCCCTCGCCCGGTTCGCGGCGAGGGTCTCGGACGGCCTCGGCGCCCGGATCGTCGTCGTCCGCTACCAGGACCTCGTCGCGGTGTCCGACCCGCTCGCCGACACGGAGGGCCGGATCACCGTCGAGCTGCGGAGCGCCGTACGGGCCGGGGACGGGACCCGGTTCCAGCGGGTGACGTGGCGGGACGAGCCGTATCTGGTGGTCGGCATGCCCGTGACGTACGCGGACGGGGACCGCCGGTTCTCCGGCCTGGAGGTCTTCGCGATCACCGGTCTCCGCGCCGAACGCGACGACACCGCCGCCCTGCTGGACTCCGTACGGGCGGGCATCCTGCCGGTGGTGGTGCTGGCCGCCGTCCTGGCGCTGCTCGCCGCCGGGACGGTCCTGCGTCCCGTACGGAAGCTGGGGCGGGCCACGCGGGAGCTCGCGGAGGGCGATCTCGGGAGCCGGGTCGCGGTCAAGGGGCACGACGAACTCGCGGATCTGGCGCGGACGTTCAACGAGACGGCGGACGCCCTGCAGGCCTCGGACGCGCGCCTGCGCGAGCAGGAGGCGAAGGCGCGCCGCTTCGTCGCGGACGTGTCGCACGAGCTGCGCACGCCCCTCGCGGCGATGACGATGGTGGCGACCGTCCTGGAGGAGGACGCCGACCAGCTGCCGCCGGACGCGGCGCGGGCGGCCCGCACGGTGGGCGTGGAGACGGCGCGGCTCTCGCGGCTCGTCGAGGACCTGATGGAGATCTCCCGTTTCGACGCGAACGCGATCCGGCTGAACGCGGCCGAGACCGAGCTCGCCGACACGGTACGGGCGTCCCTGGCGCTGCGCGGCTGGACCGACCGGGTGGAGGTCCGTCTCGACGAGGGCGTCCGGGCGGTGGTCGACCGGCGGCGCGTCGATGTGATCGTGGCGAACCTGGTGGGCAACGCGCTGCGGCACGGAGCGCCGCCGGTCACGGTGACCCTCGGCACGCGCGCCGGAGCGGGCGGGGAGTGGGTGACGGTGGAGGTCGCCGACCGCGGCCCGGGGCTGCCGCCGGAGGCCCGGGAGCGGGTCTTCGACCGGTTCTACAAGGCCGACGCGGCCCGTACGCGGAGCGCGGCCGACGCCGGCGGGCAGGGCAGCGGCCTCGGGACGGCGATCGCCCTGGAGAACGCGCGGCTGCACGGCGGCACGATCGACGTCGCCGAGGGACCGGAGGGCGGCGCGGTGTTCACCCTGCGGCTGCCCCTGCGGCGTACGGGAGAGGACGCGGAGTGAGGGTACGGGCGGGAGTGCTGGTCTCCGTCCTCGGGGCCGCCCTGGTGGGGTGCGGTGTGCAGCCGACGGGGGTGATAGGGGCGGGCGAGCCGGCGAGCGGGCCGACGCGCGGGATCCGGCTCTACTACGCGTCGGACAGCGGGCTGAGGGGCGTGCCCGTGCTCGACAGGGAGATCAGGAACCTCGCCTCGGTGGTGAAGCTGCTGGCGAGCGGCCCGCCGCCCGCCGAACAGCGGGACGGTCTCACCAATCTCGTTCAGCTCGGCGGCTACACGGTGACGGGCCGGGGCACGCAGGTCACGGTGCGCCTGGAGGAACCGTACGCGGGGACGGGCCGGGACCAGGGAACGGGACAGCTGGTGTGCACGCTCGCCCGCGCCCAGTCCGTACTCGACCCGAGGGTCAGGACGGACGACGTGGAGGTCACGCTGCGCCAGCCGGAGGGCCCGGACCTGGGCCCGTTCCGGTGCGCCGAGTTCCTCGGCTGAGAGCGCGAGGAACGGGGCCGGGTGGGCCGACGTCGCTCGTCCCCGGCAGAGGGCCCGTGTCGACCGCCTCGGGACGGGGCACGCCGTCGGGGCGGGGCAGGGGCTCGCCGTCGCTCGTCCCGACGCGGGGCACGCGGGAGCCGTCGCCGGGGGCCGCCTTGAGCAGGTCCAGGAGGCCGGTGATCTCGTAGTCGCCCTCCAGCGGATGCCGGAAGCGCTTGCCCTGGGTCAGGCGGTAGCGGTTGCGCCGGCCCTCCCGGGCGTGCGTGAGGTATCCGGCGGCCTCCAGGTCGGCGACGATCCCCTGCACCGTTCGCTCGGTCACCCCGCACGCGGCGGCGACATCGCGGAGGCGGACCTCGGGGTCTCGGGCGATCACCACCAGCACTCGGGCGTGATTCGTCAGGAACGTCCATGATTGACGATTGCCTGAACTGTCACCCATGGGGCCATTATGTGACGGTTTACTCACGAGTTGCAAGACCTGAAATTTATCTCATGTGATTATTGACGTACTACGCGACAAAAGAGGACGATAAGGACAGAAAGAACAGGTTTGGCTGGCCCACGGGAGCACACCATGCACCCCCTTCCAGACCGCTCCACGGATCACCAGGCACCCGCGACCGGCTCGGACGCGCAGATGACCGTGAAGGTCGCGCCGGACGGCACCGTCGTCGTCTGCGGTGAGATCGACAGCGCCACCGCACCGCACCTGCGACGGAGCCTTCTGGCCGCGCTGCGCGCACACCCGGAGGGCGTCACGCTGGACCTCGCGGCCGTCACCTTCTGCGACTGCGCCGGTCTGCGCGCCTTCCGGACCGCTCGAAACACCACAGCCGCACCTCGTTCGCGCCTGGACGGCGGGCGTCAGCGCCCCCCGCTCCTCACGCTCGGCCCTGTGAGCCCGCGGGTGACCCGCCTGCTCCAGCTGACCGGCATGAACGGGCTCTTCTCGCCCCCGAGGACGGGACCGCCTCAATGAAGCGGCAGCCGTACCACGATGGTCTTGCCGCCCTCCGCCGGCAGGGTCAGCCTGATCTCCTGGGCGAGCAGCCTGACCAGGGGCCACCCGAAGCCGCCCTCCGCCGGACCGGAGGCACGTGCGGCCCCACGGCCGCCCCTGACATGCGGCAGCTCGACGCTCGCGTCGGCGACGGTGATCGTCACCGCGCCCGGGTCGACTTCCACTCTGAACCCGGTGAGGCCGCCCCCATGACGCAGCGCGTTGGTCACCAGCTCCGACGTCACGAGCAGCGCGTCCCCGACGGCAGTGGCGGACGGCGGGCCGCCGGTCCCCGTCGTGGCCATCCGCAGCGCCTCCGCCACCCGGGCGCGCGCCTCAGCCGCGACATGCGGGACGAGGGGCCGGTCCCCGTCCGGCCCGGGATATCCCGTGCGATGCCGTGTGGTCACTGTTCGTCCACCCCTCCGGGGCCCCCCTTCCGGGCGTTCAGCAGGCCTCTGCCCCGACGATCCGTTCACATTCGCCTCGCATGCCCGCATGCCCCACGTATCACCGCACACCCCTGTGTTCCCTTGCCATCTCCCCCTGCGTCACCCACGGCGCACTGCTCGTGTGGGGCAGAAGCGGGTAGGAGGCAAGGGGGGGCTCTCACGAGGAGCGTTGATGTCGAACAACCGCACCACCGTCCAGGGCCGCGGCGGGCCCGTCCCCAGTGACCGCCGGTCCGCTCCGAGCGACCGCCGGCCGGTCGTTCACGCTCCCGAGCCCCCGGCCGAACTTCCGGAGATCGCCGATCCCCTCACGGTGAGCACCGCGGACGCCCGCTCGCTCTCGACCGCCCTGTTCGAGCGGCTGCGCTCGCTCGAAGAGGGCACGGCGGACTACTCGTACGTGCGCAACACCCTCGTCGAGCTGAACCTCAGCCTGGTCAAGTACGCCGCGACCCGCTTCCGCCGCTCCCACGAGACCTGGGAGGACATCGTCCAGGTCGGCACCGTCGGTCTGATCAAGGCGATCAACCGGTTCGACCCGGAGCGGGGCAACGAGTTCATGTCCTTCGCGCTGCCGACCGTGCTCGGTGAGATACGGCGGCATCTGCGGGACACCAGCTGGAGTGTGCACGTACCGCGCCGTCTGCAGGAGCTGCGCCTGAACCTGGCCAAGGCGAACGACGCGCTCGAACAGGAGCTGGGCCGACCGCCGACGGACGCCGAGCTCGGCGCCCACCTCCACATCACGGCGGCCGAACTGCGCGAGGGCCGGCTCGCCTCGAACGGGTTCACCAGCCGCTCGCTCGACGTGCCCGTGGACGACGAGGACGGTGGTCCCGGCCTGCTCGCGCGCTCCCTCGGCAGCGACGACGACGCCTTCGAGAGGATCGAGAACCTGGAGGCGCTCAAGCCGCTCATCGCCGACCTCTCCGCGCGCGACCGGACGATCCTGGCCCTGCGGTTCGGCGACGAACTGACCCAGGCGGAGATCGGCGAGCGCCTCGGCCTCTCGCAGATGCACGTGTCGCGTCTCCTCAGCGGCATCCTCGGCGAACTGCGTACGGCCCTGACGGCGGAGGAGCTCCCGGAGGCGCCCCACACGAACACGTCCCCGACCACGACGACCGTGCCCGCCCCGGACCGATCGGCCCGGTAGCGGCGCGGCGATGGCACCTCACGGGCCGCCATCCGGGGCCGCCCCGCCACGGCCGCCCGACGTTTCCCTTGGAAGCGGCGATGACGGACCACCCCGGCCGGATGCCGCCCGCGGTGCGTCCGGGGCAGGTGTCGGCGGCGCCGCGGAAGGTGGCGGTGACTGCGGTGCGACCGGTGGTCCGTTCGCCGGGAGCGGGGTGGCCACCTCCATCCAGAAGGACTTGCCCGTCTCCCCGGGAACGGCTCCCCACGCGCGCGTGAGCCGGTCGATCACTCGCAGGCCGTTGCCCCCGGGTTGCCCCGGTGCTCCTCGTGGCCGGAAGTCCGGAACCCGGCTGCTCCGGTCGCTCACCTCGATCCGCAGGTCCCCGGCCGTGCCGGTCGCCGCGGGGTCGGCGGGGGCGAGCCGGATCACCAGTTCCGTGGGGCCGCCGGCGTGCAGAGAGGCGTTCGTCACGGCTTCCGACACGACGAGGAGCACGTCCTCGATCGCGAGGTCCCGCTCCTCCTGGGTGAGCCCGGTGTCCTCCGGCGGTCCCGGCCAGTTCCAGTCGGTGAGCGCGACCCGGCAGAAGTCGCGGCACCGTGCGACCACCGACCTCCCGCTCCGCAGGACGAGCCGTCTGATCTGGCCCCTGGACCGGACCGGTTCACTCATCCGTGCCTCCACCGTGCCCGGTGTCGCGCCGTGTTCACGGGTGCTCCCTCTCGGCCAGGTCGGTGGGCAGCTCGTCGTACACCGTGAAGACCGCCACCACGCCGGTGACGTCGAAGACCCGGTCGACGGGCGGGCGCAGCGCGGCCAGTTCCAGGCTGCTGCCGGCCTCCAGCGCGTCCAGCCTCGCCGTCAAAAGCAGATTGAGTCCGGTCGAGTCGCAGAACGTCAGTCGTCCGCAGTCCACGACGACCCGTTCGGGGCGCCGGTCCAGGGCCTCCGTCAGCGCCGTGTGCAGTGGCTCCTGGGTGTCGCGGTCGAGCTCTCCCACCACCGTGACGACGGCCGTGGCACCGCTCCACCGGACCGCGGCCGTCAGTCGGGGGCCGGTGAGCCCGGCGTCACCCGACCCTCTCGCATCCCTTGGCATCCGGCACTCCGGTTCCCGTCGGCACAGAATTCCGAGCTGACGCCGACGATACGCCGAGCGTTCCCGGCACGGCGAGCGGAAGGCCTCCGGCCGCGTGGATCACTCACTTCGGTATGCCGTATGACTGCCCCGCTCTCGAACGGGTACTCGTGCGAAACGACGAAATGCCACGGCGGAACGGCTGCGGCGGGGCCGGGCAGGGAAGACGCGGCGTACGGCCTCCGCCCCGCGCGGGCCCCTCGAACCGGAAGGTGGGACGGATGACTGACCGAGAGACCGGACAGCGAGACGGGGGTGCCGAGCGTGGGCGCGACGAGACCACGGAAGAGCGCGCCGACCGGCAGTGGCAGGACCTCATGCAGGAGATACGGGTGGTCCAGACCGGGGTCCAGATCCTCCTCGGCTTCCTCCTGACGGTCGTCTTCACGCCCCGGTACGAGAGCCTCAGCTCGACCGACAAGGGGATCTACATCCTGACCGTGGTCCTCGGCTCACTGGCCACCGGCGCGCTGATCGGCCCGGTCTCCTTCCACCGCATCGTGGCAGGCCGGCGGCTCAAGCCCGAGACGGTCGCGTGGGCGTCCCGGCTGACCTTCACCGGGATACTGCTCCTGCTCGCCACCCTCACGAGCGCGCTCGTCCTCATCCTCCGCGTGGCCACCGACAACGCGATCGTTCCGTGGCTCCTGGCCGGAGTGCTGGCCTGGTACCTGCTGTGCTGGTTCGCCCTGCCGCTGTGGGTCCGCAGCCGGTACACCGCGAAGAGCGGGGAGTGAGGGGAGGGACGGCGGGTAGCCGCACCGGAGAACCCCTCAGCGCACGAGGAGAGGAGCACGCCATGCCCCGCGGATCCAGCCCCAAGCGGGAACGGCAGTACGAGCACATCAAGGAGAGCGCGGAGCAGCGCGGCGAGAGCGAGAAGCGCGCCGAGGAGATCGCCGCCCGCACCGTGAACAAGGAGCGGGCGCGGCACGGCGAGGCCAAGACGTCGAGCCGGCTGTCCCTGGAGGACATGTCGTCCGGCGAGCGCGGCGGCCGACGCTCCCACAGCGGCGCCCGGGGGCGCACGTACGACCAGCTCTACGAAGAGGCCAAGCGCCGGAACATCGACGGCCGTTCGAAGATGAACAAGGCGCAGCTGCAGCGCGCGCTCGGAGGCGACGGCTGATCAGGCGTCCGCCGAGCCGCCGACGGCCTCCGAGCCAGGGTCTTCCCCGGGCCGCCGCCCGTCAGGCGTCCTGGATGCGGCGGAACGGGCGGTCCGCCTCCAGTGCGTAGGCCACGTCGAGCAGTGTCCGTTCGCTGCCGGGGCGGCCCGAGAACATCACGCCGATGGGCAGGCCGTCCTCCGTCGCGCCGGTGGCGGGAACCGAGATCGACGGTGTACCGACGACGTTGTTGACCGGTGTGAAGGCGACGTACGCGAGGATCCGCTCGACCAGCGTCGCGTAGGGCACGGTCGGGCTGAGGTGACCGATCCGCGGTGTGGTGTGCGCGAGGACGGGAGTGAGGACGAGGTCGAGTCCGCGGAAGGCCGCCGCGTACGCCTCCCGCGTCCGCTTCAGCCTCCGCAGCACGCCCGGAGTGCGCCGCCAGCTCTTCAGGTACTCCTCGCGCAGCCCGCGGCTGAGGCCGTCCATCCGGTGCCGGTCGAAGTCCGGACCGAGGGTCCGGCCGGTGACGCCGAGGAGGAACGACAGCATGCCCCAGTACGTGAGGAAGTCGTCGGTGAAGCGGGGGTCGAGGCGCAGCTCGACCGGCTCCACGGTGTGGCCGAGCCGTTCGAGCGTCGCGACGGTGTCCAGGACGGCGGCCCGGGTCGCCGTGTCGGCGTGGACACCGTTCGGCGAGTCGACCAGGAACCCGATGCGCAGGCGCCGTTCGGAGGGCCCCTCGACCAGGCCGAGGGGCGGCAGCTTCGGGTTGCGCCAGTGGGTCTCGGCGGCGGCGAGGAACGCGGCGGTGTCCCGTACCGAACGGCTCACGATGCCGTCGGAGACGATGTCGAGGGGCAGTTGGCGGCTCTGGGCGTTCGTCACGACCCGGCCGCGGGTCGGCTTGAGACCGACGAGTCCGCAGCAGGCGGCGGGGATGCGGATCGATCCGCCGCCGTCGTTGGCGTGGGCGATCGGCACCGCCCCGGCGGCGACGAGCGCCGCGCTGCCGCCCGACGAACCGCCCGCCGAATAGCCGGTGTTCCACGGGTTGCGGACCGGTTCGGCGGTCTCGTACTCCGTGGCGGGGCTGAATCCGAACTCGGGCAGCCGGGTCTTGCCGAGGACCGTGACGCCGCTGCTCAGGAGCTGCCGGGCGAAGGGCGCGTGGCGCCGGGCGACGCGCGGGGTGAAGGCCGCGCTGCCGTGACCGGTGGGCAGGCCTCGGTAGTCGGTGTTGTCCTTGACGAAGGTCGGCACTCCGGCGAAGGCGCCGTGGCCCCGCCCGGTGGCGTACGAGGGGGCGTCGAGGTGGACCTGGACGGCGTGGAGCCGGTCCTCGACGTCCCGTACGCGCTCGGCCGCGTCCCGTGCGACCTCGGCGGCGCTGACCTCGCCCCGCCGTATCGCCGCGGCGAGCCCGACGGCGTCGTGCTCGCCCAGTGCGTCGTCCCGGAAGGCGTGCACCGTGGCCTGTTCCTCGAAAGTCGTCACCGCTACCTCAGCCCCCGGCCGTGTGGATGGTTGGCCGCCAGCATGCCCTACCAACCAGTAACACGCGAGTGGTCGGGCGCGGTGACACCGGAGCGGTCGGGCGATGAGGAGTGACGGTCGGGCGACGGAGAGCCGCGGCCGGGGCGATTCGGAGCCGATCGAGGCGCTCCGTCGGCACGCCGCCAGAGGGCCACGGAGGAGAAAAAGAGAAAGGCAAGGAGCTGAAACTTCTCCTCGCCACTCTCAATGTATAGCGCACAGGGGGCCTTGCGGCAAGGCCCCCGTCGTGGTGCAGAATCTCCAGCCGTAGCCAGTGACCTGCGGAAACGACACGTTCGCAAGATCAACGCGCTCGCGGGGCGCAGGGATCCCGCGACCGGCGGCTGGCTGGATGCAACTATCGAAACGGGGCGGTTCTCATGTTTGACGTGATCGTTGTGGGCAGTGGTCCGACCGGCTTGATGCTGGCCGGCGAGCTGCGGCTGCACGGCGTCCACGTGCTCGTACTGGACAAGGAGGCGGAGCCGACCCGGCAGTCGCGCGCCCAGGGTCTGCACGTACGCAGCATCGAGGTGATGGCCCAGCGCGGTCTGCTGGAGCGGTTCCTCGAACTCGGGAACCAGGTCGCGGTCGGCGGCTTCTTCGCGGGTCTCGCCAAGACGTGGCCCGAGCGCCTGGACACGGCCCACTCGTATGTGCTCGCCATTCCGCAGCAGGTCACCGAGCGCCTGCTGACCGAGCACGCGACCGAGGGCGGCGCCGAGATCCGCCGCGGCTGCGAGGTGGTCGGCCTGAGCCAGGACGAGGACGGCGTGACCGTCGAACTGGCCGACGGCGAGGAGCTCCGCGCGCGGTACGTCGTCGGCTGCGACGGCGGGCGCAGCGCCGTGCGCAAGCTGCTCGGCGTCGCGTTCCCCGGCGAGCCCTCCCGGGTGGAGACGCTGCTGGGCGAGATGGAACTGACCGTCGGCCAGGAGGAGCTGACCGCGGTGATGACCGAGGTCCGCAAGACCCAGCAGCGGTTCGGCGCCATGCCCCTGGGGGACGGGGTCTTCCGGGTCGTCGTGCCGGCCGAGGGCGTGGCCGAGGACCGCTCGACCGCTCCGACCCTCGACGAGTTCAAGGAGCAGCTGCGGGCCACCGCCGGGACGGACTTCGGCGCGCACTCGCCGCGTTGGCTGTCGCGCTTCGGCGACGCGACCCGGCAGGCCGAGCGGTACCGGGTCGGCCGGGTGTTCCTCGCGGGCGACGCGGCGCACATCCACCCGCCGACCGGCGGGCAGGGGCTCAACCTCGGCATCCAGGACGCGTTCAACCTGGGCTGGAAGCTGGCCGCCGCGGTCGCCGGCTGGGCACCCGAGGGACTTCTCGACAGCTACCACGCCGAGCGGCACCCGGTGGCCACGGACGTCCTGGACAACACCCGCGCGCAGATCCAGCTGATGTCGACCGAGCCGGGCGCGCAGGCGGTGCGCCGACTGCTCGCGGAACTCGTGGAGTTCGAGAACGTCAACCGGTACCTCATCGAGAAGATCACGGCGATCTCGGTGCGCTACGACTTCGGCGAGGGAAGCGAACTGCTCGGGAAGCGGCTGCGCGACCTGGAGCTGAAGCACGGGCGTCTCTACGAGCGGACGCACGAGGGCCGCGGCCTGCTCCTCGACCAGACCGGCCGGCTCTCGGTCGAGGGCTGGGCGGACCGGGTCGACCATGTCGTCGAGGTGAGCGAGGAACTGGACGTGCCCGCCGTCCTGTTGCGGCCGGACGGCCATGTGGCCTGGGTCGGCGAGGACCAGCAGGAGCTGCTCGCACACCTGCCGACGTGGTTCGGCGCGGCCACCGGCTGATCCCGTGACGCGATAGCGATCCGGCGCCCGGCGCAGCCCCGGCCCGGGGTGGGCCGGGCCTCGGGCCGGGCCGGGCCGGGCGTCCGAACTCCCTTGCGTACAGGTCGGTGCAGAATGGTGGCATGACCATGGAGATCACCCCCGTACGGGTGCTGCGCGCCGGCGACACGCCGGAGTCGGCCGTGCCGCCCGTCGCCGACGCAACGGTGGCGCTCTGGCTGCTGCCCATGGCGGAGGACCCCGGTGCGCCCGCCCTCCTGGACGCCGAGGAACGCCGTCGGTGGAAGGCCCTGATACGGGCGGACCACCGGGCGCGGTACCTCGCCGCGCACGGGGGGCTTCGGCGTCTGCTCGGGCACTACCTGGGGATCCGGGCGGACGAGGTGGTGTTCGTCAGGGAGGACTGCCCCGTCTGCGGAGGACCGCACGGCCGGCCCGCGGTGCGGGACGCCGGGTTCCACTTCTCGCTCTCGCACAGCGGGGACCTGGCGCTGGTCGGAATCGCCGCGACACCCGTGGGCGTGGACGTCGAGGCGCACCCGGAGGCCGAGGTGTCGGCCCTCGTGGCGGACAGCCTGCACCCGCGGGAGCGGGAGGAGTTCGCGAGGCTGCCCGCGGAGGAGCGGCCGGCCGCGTTCGCGCGCTGCTGGGCGCGCAAGGAGGCGTACCTCAAGGGCACGGGGGAAGGTCTCGCCGGGGGCCTCGACCGTACGTACACGGGCATGGGCGCCGAGCCGGCCACGGTACCGGGCTGGTCGCTCGCCGACGTACGGGTCGCGCCGTCGTACGCGGCCGCGGTGGCGGTCTCGGTCCCCCTCGCGCGGCAGTAGGGCGGCCACGGCACCGCCACCGGCGTGGCGTCGCGCTTGACCTTGACACGATGACAAGGTCTTGACTGCCGGGCAAGGAGGTGGTCCCGATGACCATGACGACCCACGACGAGAACACGACGCGCGCCCTCCAGGGCCTGGAGGACGGCCGCTCGTCGGTACGGCTGCGGGCGGCGCTGGCGGTCGGTACGGCACCGGACCCGCGGTTCGTCGACAAGCTCGTCGAGCGGTGCGCGATCGAGCCCGAGTTCTACGTGCGCGAGATGCTCACGTGGGCACTCACCCGGCACGCGCCGTCCCTCACGCTCCCGGGGCTGCTCGGCGAGGTCCGCTCGGAGCGGGCGCAGGCACGGAGTCAGGCCTTGCACACGCTGTCCAAGATCGGGGACCGGCGGGCGTGGCCGGCGATCACGCGGGAGCTGCTGTCCGACGCCGACGACGAGGTGGCGCGGAGCGCGTGGCGGGCGGCGGTCGTGCTGGTGCCCGAGGAGGAGCGGGCCGAGCTGGCGGAGGTGCTGGCGACACAACTCGGGCGGGGCGGGCGGGAGACGCAGTTGAGCCTCAGCAGGGCGCTGATCGCCCTCGGCGAGGTGATCCTGCCGACGCTCGCCGCCGCGACGGCGCAGGGCGCTCCCGGCCCGCGCCGGCACGCGATCGCCACGGAACGACTGCTGCACGACCCGGATGCCGGATTCGAGTTCGCGATCGAGGAGGCGAAGCGTGTCGTCGCCCTCGGAACGCCCAGCCAGGAGGGGCAGTGACGCATGCTGACCGGTGAGGTGCCACGACGTTCCGGGGGCGGCGCATGCTGATCGGCGAGGTGGCACGACGGTCCGGGGTCAGCGCCCGGATGCTCCGGCACTACGAGTCGCTGGGCCTGGTGCGGCCGACGGGCCGTACCGGGTCCGGCTACCGGGAGTACTCCGGCGAGGACATCCGGCGGATCTTCCACATCGAGAGCCTGCGGTCCCTGGGTCTTTCGCTGCGCGAGGTGGCGAGCGCGCTGGATGATCCCGGTTTCGCGCCGGCGGAGCTCGTCGAGGACCTCATCCGCGGGACGCGGGAACGCATCGCGGCCGAGACGGCGCTGCTCACCCGGCTCCGCCGGATCGGTGCCGCGGAACCCGCGGGCTGGGAGGAGGTCCTCCGGATCGTGGCGCTTCTCCACGCGCTGGGATCGGAGAGCGCGGGCAAGCGGCAGCGGGCGGCGCTGTCCTCGGCCGAGGAGGTCCCCGTACCGATGGAGGCGCTGGTCGAGGCGGCCTTGAGCGAGACGGACCCGATCGTCGCCGGGGCCCTGCGTTGGGCGGTGGCGCGGTCGGGCGACGACGGCCCGATCGCCCTCCTGGAGGAGGGCCTGCGCTCACCGGCGGCCGAGGTCCGGGAACGTGCCGTGCGGGCCGTCGCCGAGATCACGAGCGACGAGGCGACGGCGCTCCTGCGCGAGGCGCTCGCGGACACCGACACCGCGGTCCGCCGGCACGCGGCGCTCGCGCTGGGGGCGCGCGGCGTGGCCGAGGCGGTCCCGACGCTCCTCGACATGGTCGTGGCGGAGACGAACGACGTCGACGCGGCGGACGCGCTGAGCGGCCTGGCGGGTCGCCCGGAGTGGGCGGACCGGATCGCCACCGGCCTCGTCGCCCGCCTGGCGCACGACACGGTCGACTCGTCGGCGCGCCGCCGGCTGACGCAGGCCCTGGCGGACATCCCGGGGAACACGGCGTCACGCGCCCTGGAGACGCTGTCGCGCGACGAGGACCACGCGGTGGCGCTGACGGCGACGTACGTCCTGACGCTGCGGGAGACGCGGCAGGGGCCGTCCGGTTCGTGAGGGCTCCGTGGTGGAGCGGCAGGACGGTTCCTAGGCGTGCGCTCGGCAGAAGGAGCGAACCGCTGCCGTGAAGGCCTCCGGCGCCTCCAGGTTGCTCATGTGGCCCACGGCGGGGATCACCACGAGCTCGGCGTGCGGGATCGCGTCCTGGAAGGCGTAGGCGACGTCCAGCGGGGAGCGGGCGTCCTCCTCGCCCCACAGCAGCAGGGTCGGCACCGTGATCCGGGGCAGCAGGTCCGTCTCGTCGGCCTCGGCCATCAGGGACAGCTGCGCGGCCATGCTCTCCGGACGGACCTCCCGGCTCATGGCGTCCAGCATCACCGTGAAGCGCTCCGGCGGACCGGCGGCGAAGAGCCCCGGCAGCGTCGGGTCGAACTCCTCCCGGGGTGCCGCGAGCATCCGCCGGGCCCCCTCGACCCGCGCCGTGACCTCCTCCGGCGGCAGCGAGCCCTTCCAGCCGGCGTACGTGTCCACCATCAGCAGCGACCGCACCAGGTCCGGCCGCCACCGGTACAGCTCCAGGACCACCGTCCCGCCCCAGGACAGCCCCGCGACCTGCGCCGGCCCGAGCCCCACGTCCTCGACCACGGCGGCGAGGGCGCGCGCGAAGTCCTCGAGCCCGAAGCCCTCCGGCAGGGCGCCGGACCGCCCGGCCCCCGGCTCGTCCCAGGCCACCACCGTGAACTCGTCCGCGAGCGCCTCGACCTGCGGCTGCCACATCCGCCCGTCGCTCCCGGCCCCGTGAGCGAGCACCAGAAGGGGCCCGCGCCCTGTCCGCGTGTAGGCCACGTCGACGCCACCGACCCGCACCACTGCCATGCCTCCAGGCTAGGGGGTGTCACGTGGGGGCGCCCGGGACCACGAAGGTCTGTCAGAGGCGTGTGTCAGAGTCTGCGCATGCTCGAGATCGTGGTGAAGACGGAGAACTGGGAGCGGCACGTCCGTGTGTCCGCCGAGGAGCTGGCCGGGCTCGTCCGGCGCATCGGCGAGGAAGGGGACCGGTTCCTGGTGGTCCAGCGGATTCCGGACCTGCCTGACGCCTTCGCCCAGGTCTGGCACGAGACCGGTGGTGACTACACGCTGGAGCACCGGGACGGTGCCGCGACCCGCCACTTCCAGGTGACGACCGACGGACCCGAGGCCGTGATCGCGGCGCTGGCCGGCTGGGCGCGCCAGGACCCCGGCTGGGACACGGGGCTCGACTGGTCGCTGCTGGACATGGGCCCGGCACGCGAGGTGCCGCCGCTCGACCTCGACGGCGGCGAGGGCGAGGAACTGGAGCGGCGCGTCCGGGAGGTGCTGACGGGCGGCTACGCCTCCCGCGCCGAACTGACCGAGATCGCGGAGAACCACCTGGTCACCGAGGGCCGCCGGCCCGTCTCGCGCGAGCAGGCGGAGGCGCTGGTCGACCGGATGTGGCTGGAGCGGGTCGAGGAGCAGTCGGGCTGGCGGGGCGAGACGGACCCCGAGCGCCTGACCCGAGCGTTCGAGGCTCTGCGGGGGGCCGGCGTCACGGCCCGCGAGAACTTCGCCTGCTGCCGCACCTGTGGCGAGTCGGAGATCGGCGCCGCGGGCGAGCCCGACGCCCGCGGCTTCGTCTACTTCCACACCCAGTGCACGGACTCGGCCGCGGCGGGCCAGGGACTGATGCTCCTGTACGGCGGCTTCGACGGCTCGCCGGAGACGACGACGGCCATCGGCCGCGAGGTCGTGGCCGCCCTCGAAGCGACCGGCCTCACCACCGAGTGGGAGGGGACCCCCGACCGGGCCATCACCCTCACCCCTCTCGACTGGCGCCGCAGACTGGTCGGTTAGTCCGTGGGACAGGGGCGATCAGCCGAACAGCGGCGATGCCTCGCGGATGGTCGCGCTGTGTGATCACTGCGAAGCGGTCGTGCCGGGGCACGGCCGTCTCTGATCAGCCGGCGCTCGGTCCCGTCTCGTCGTGTGTCGTCCAGGGCCACCGTGCCCGCAGGCCGGATTCGATGAGGGGGATCATGCGGAAGGCCGCGTCCGTCAGGCCGCCGAAGGTGTGGCGGTGGGGGCCCGTGGGGGCGTGGGCGGGGTGGTAGCCCGCGAGGTTCCAGGTGTAGACCGGGATCTCCGGCGGGACCGGTTCGCTCGGGCCTCCGGGGTGGTACGGCGCGGCCTGTTCGTCGGTGACGATCACGACGCGGTCGTGGTCCCGGTAGCGGTCCCGCAGGGCCTTCGTGGTGTGGGTGCCGCCGAGGCGATGGAAGCGTTCCTGCACGTCGAGCACCGGTTCCCCCGGTGTGAACGGGACCTCCTTGGTGGACCAGCCGAACTCCACCAGGTCCGCCTGTTCGGCCCGCAGGGCCAGCGCGCTGCCGAAGACGGCCGCCGCCTCCGCCCGGGTCAGTTTCGATCGTTCCGAGACGGTGTCCCAGAACATGGAGTCCGACCGGTCCACCAGGATCAGCGTCCGGCCGGGCAGCGCCGGTACGTTGGCCAGGGAGTGGCCCAGTGCCTGTTCCAGCGCGGCCGCCCAGTGCTGCTTCGGCGCGTGCTTGCGCGCGGACAGATAACGCATGGGGAACTGCCGGGACCTGGCGACCTCGTCGGCGTCCGAGATCCTGGCCGCGACCCTGCCCGCCGCCCCGTCCGAGACATTCGCGGCGTCGAAGTTCCGCAGGTTCCGCAGCAGCGCCATCGGACCCATCGCGGGGATCATGGCCTCCCACACGGCCGCGTCCAGTGGCCCGTGGAGCCAGCCCGCCAGGACCTCCCACGTCATGCCGGCCGCGGCCAGCCGCTCGCTGCCGTCCGGTCCGGTCACCACGGCCCGCCGCTCGTCCACGGGCAGTTCCATGAGGGCCCGGTGCGCCGTCAGCACGGTGTCGGAGGCCGGCGGGAGCGCCGTCTCCGGGTGGTGGCGGCGGTCCAGGGCGTACCGGAAGAGCGCGCCCTGCCACGGCTTGTCGGGGTCGGGGGAAGCGTGCACCAGGTTGAGCACGTCACCGAAGCGGAACCCGTGGGACGCGGTGTCGTACTTCAGCAGGGACCGCGACGAGTACAGCCTGCGTACGGCGTCGGCGACGCCCCGCTTCACGGGTTGCGGCACGTTACGCCCGTACACCGAGGTCCAGTGGGCGAGCAACTCCCCCGGCTCGTCGGCCCGTTGGAGAACCGCGTCGATCACGGAACGGTTGGACGGGCCGTCGGAGGCCTTCGCGTCGAGCCGGGCCCGTACGTACGCGGCGGCGCCCACGAGGGACGCCGTCCGCATGTTGCCCTCGCCGCGCAGCCAGCGCAGCAGGCCGGCCGTCCACGCGGGGTCCTCGACGGCGAGCCGGCCGACGAGCCGGACGTACCGTTCGTCGCGCTCGGTGCCGCTCTCGTAGAAGGTCCGCTGGGCGACGAAGTTGGCGACGGCCAGCAGGAAGAGCTCGTCACGGGGTTCCCGGACGAATGCCGGACCGCCCTCGTACGTGTGGAACGGCTGCGGGGTGGGCGCGTAGCGGACCCGCTGTGGTTGGGGCATCGCGCGGGCGGCCGCCGAGACGTGCGGGGCCACGAGCATCTCGGTCCAGACTTTCGAGACGCGTCGGGTGTAGCGAGGCAGTGAATCCCCCCGGATCCAGAGGAAAGGAACGGACGGCCCCGGGAAAGGTGCACCGGGGCCGAGGCGGCCGCGCCCACCGAGATCAGAGGTGGCGGCGGCGTCACTTGGTTTTCGGAAGAAGTAGCCGCAGCCGAGCGCACCGGAGGCGCGGTCGCGGGACCAACGTATGCGGGCCGGCCCGCTGCGCACCACCGATTTACGCCCCGCTCTTCTCCACGTCCTTCACGAACACGACGCCGTCGACGCCGGCCAGGTGTGCCGGGTCGAGCGGCGCGTACCCGAACCACGGGGAGACGCGCCGCGCGGGCAGGGAGTCGCCGAGGGTGGCGGCCAGACCTCGGGCGTCGATCACCGCGCACTCGTCCGGGCCCGCGTACAGGAGCCCTTCGACCGTGTCCCGCGGCGGGGCGTCCACGCCCTGGTGCCGGATCGTGCCGAGTGCCGTCGCCAGGAAGGCGTACTGGTCCCCCAGCCGGGCGCTGACGATCGCGCCCGCGCTCCACCACTCGACCGGCAGGCCGCCCATCCGCATGCTGCTCTTGTTCCGCTGGAGATGGCCGTTGTGGGCGTGGACCAGGACCGGGGCCCGGTCGACGCGGGCGGCGGAACCGACGGCCCCGACAGCGGCGGACTCGGCGTCGGCGCCCGCGACAGCGAGGAGGTTGTCGGCCATCATCCGGTCCCGCAGGCTCACCAGCCGCGTCATGCGGCTCGGCGAGGTGTCGGCCATCCAGTAGTGGTAGCGGAGCAGGCCGGTGGCCGTGCGGCCGTACAGGCGTGCCCGGTCCCAGTCGTCCCGCGTGCTCGTCGCGATCAGGTGCGGCCTCTGCGCGTCGAGCAGCGCCACCAGGTCGTCGGTGAGCAGGCGCAGCTCCGTGGCATCGGCCGACCGCCCCACGGACCGGGACGGGTCCATCATCGCGGCGGGATCCGTCCACCGGTCGTCGCGGCCGAGCAGGCGGTCGAGCGTCTCCACGGCGCAGGTGGCGTCGAGGAGGTCCCTGTCCACCCGGGTGGAGAGGTAGCCGTGGAGTGCGGTGAGGGCCGCCCGGGGGCTCTCGGCGCCGGTGATCTCCAGCGGGCCGTCGAAGCCCGCGAAGCGGAGCCGGTCGGCGGCCGGGCGGCCGTCGTTGAAGGCGCGCATCCAGCGGACGAGCTCGCGGTTGGCGGCCGAGGCGCCCCAACCGTGGCTGAATCCCTGCTCCATGACCTCGTCGAGGGTGCCGGCGCCCGTGGTGATGTGGTCGTCCACGAGCAGACCCCTCATGCAGTCGCTCTCGATCGTGATCGTCCGGTAGCCCTCCTGCTCGACGAGCTGCCGGAACAGTGCGTTGCGCACGTCGAGCAGGGCGTCCTCGCCGTGCGTGGGCTCGCCCAGGGCGAGCAGCCGCGGCCTGCCCCGGAGCAGACCCATGACAGCGGCGGCGTCGACGGCATGGGTGACGTCCTTGATGTCGGTAGCCATGCCTTCAACGGTATCGTTGAACACTCGGTTGAGACTTTTGCGCGATATCGGCGGGACCATGGGACGAAACCTTCAAAGCACCGGACAACTCCGGCCCGTCGACCTGGCGCGCGAGCACGGCCTGTCCACGCAGGCGATCCGGAATTACGAGGAGGCCGGCGCGCTTCCGTCCGCCGCCCGCTCGGCCTCCGGATACCGCGGCTACACCTCGCTGCACGCGGCCGCGCTCCGCGCCTTTCTCGCCCTGCTGCCCGGCCACGGCCACCGGACGGCGACGGCGATCATGCGCGCGGTGAACGAGGGCACGGCCGAGGAGGCCTTCCGTCTCATCGACGAGAGCCACGCCCTGCTCCTCGACGACCGCCGGACCCTCCGGGCCGTGGAGAACGCCCTCCGCGACCTGGAGCCCGCCGCCACCGCGACCGAACCCGGCGGCACGCCCGGCGCGCCGGGTGTCACGTTCATCGGCCCCCTCGCGGAGCGGCTCGGCATCCGGCCCGCCACCCTGCGCGCCTGGGAGCGCGCCGGGCTGGTGCGCCCGCGCCGCGATCCGCTCACCGGGTACCGCGTCTACGACGCGGCCGACGTACGGGACGCCCGCCTGGTCCACCAACTCCGGCGTGGCGGCTATCTGTTGGAGCAGATCGCGCCGCTGATCGCCCAGGTGCGGGCGGCCGGTGGCCTCGCGCCGCTGGAGGCCGCGCTCGGTGACTGGCGCGACCGGCTGTCCGCGCGCGGCCGGGCGATGCTGGCCGGGGCCGCCGCGCTTGAGGCGTACCTGCGTGAGCGGGAGCGCGCCTGAGACGTCGGCCGCGGGGAACAGGGACCAGGGGCGACGGTCTCACTCGGGCCCCGGGCCCGGCCCGTCGCCGCCACCCGCCACGTAACGGCGCAGCCCCGCGACCGACACCTCTTCCAGGCTCTCCGCGAAGATCCGTCCCGGTCCTGCCGGCACGGGCAGCATGGACGGGACGACGAGGACCGTGCAGCCCGCCGCGTCGGCCGAGGCCGCTCCGTCCGGGGAGTCCTCGACGGCGACGCACGCCGCGTCCGGTACGCCGAACCGGCGGGCGGCCGCGCGGTACGGGTCGGGGTGCGGCTTCGTCCGTACGGTGTCGTCGGCCGAGAGGGTGAACGCGAAGGGGACGTGCGCGAGCGCGCCCCCGATCACCGAGTCCACCACGGACCGCGGCGAGGCGCTCACGAGGGCGAACGGCACGCTCTCCGCGACGAGTTCGGCCAGGAGCCGGCCCGCGCCGGGGCGCAGCGGCGCACCCCGGTCGACCCGTTCCTGGAAGGCGGCGGTCAGTGCCGTCGCCACGCCGTCCGCGTCCGGGTTTCCCGTCACGCGGACGAGGTGGGCGGCGGTGTCCTCGACGGCGCGTCCGACGACCTCGGGGGCGTCCGCGTCCGTCAGCCGGTGGCCGATCCGTGCGGCGATCTCCGCCGTGGCCTCCCACCAGAGGACCTCGGTGTCGACCAGGGTGCCGTCCATGTCGAAGAGGACGGCGGCGAGTTCGGTCACCGCTCCGCCCTCGGCGCGACGAGCGCGGGGTGCGGGGCGAGGCCGAGGGTGACGCGCGCGCCGGGGGTGAGCCCGGTCGCCTCCCGGGAGGAGAGGTCCGCCTTGACGCGCGTACCGGCGTGGTCGAGGTGGACGCGGGTGACGGAGCCGAGGAAGGAGGTGGAGACGACGGTCGTGTCGCCGTCGGCGGTCTCGGTCACGGTGACGTTCTCGGGGCGGACCAGGACGTCGACCTCGCGGAGCTTCGGGGCCTCGCCGTCGACGGGCAGGCGGGTGCCCGCCACCTCGACCTCGCCGGAGTCGGTGAGGACGCCCGGGAGCCGGTTCATGGTGCCGACGAACTCGGCGACGAAGGGGGTCGCAGGGCGGCGGTAGAGCTCGGCCGGGGCGGCGCACTGCTCCAGCTTTCCGGCGTTGAGGACGGCGACGCGGTCCGCCATGGACAGCGCCTCCTCCTGGTCGTGGGTGACGAAGACCGTGGTGATGCCGAGGGACAGCTGGAGGCGGCGGATCTCCTCCCGCAGGCTGAGCCGGACCTTGGCGTCGAGCGCGGACAGCGGCTCGTCGAGGAGCAGGACGCGGGGCCGCAGGGCGAGCGCCCGGGCGAGTGCCACGCGCTGCTGCTGGCCGCCCGACATCTGGTGCGGGTAGCGGTCGCCGTGCTGGGGCAGGCCGACGAGGTCGAGGAGTTCGGCGGCCCTGGCGCGCCGTTCGGCCGCCTTGACCTTCCGTACGCGCAGGCCGAAGGCGACGTTGTCGGCGGCCGTGAGGTTGGGGAAGAGGCTGTACGACTGGAAGACCATGCCCGCGTCGCGGCGGTTGGCCGGGACCTGGGTGATGTCGGCGCCGTCGACGAGGACTTCGCCCGCGTCGGGCCGTTCGAAGCCGGCGAGGACGCGGAGCGCGGTGGTCTTCCCGCAGCCCGACGGGCCGAGCAGGGCGAGGAGTTCGCCGGGTTCGACGGTCAGGTCGAGTCCGTCGAGGGCGGTGGTGGTTCCGAACGTGCGGCGCAGGCCCCGGAATTCGACGCGCGCCCCGCCGACCGCGACCGGCTCGGTCCGCTCCGCTGTTGCTGTGGACGAGGACATGGGTCAGGACTCCTTGGGCGAAGTGCGGGACGACGTACGGGGACCGCGGGTCTTGCGGGCGGGGTCCGGAGCGCCGGGTGTGCTGGTCGGCGCCGTTCCGGCCCGGGAGAGGGCGAGCAGCAGGGCCCAGGTGATGACGAGGCTGAGCAGGGACACGGCCACCGACATACGGGCGTGGGCACCGGAGATGGAGACGATCCACACCGCGAAGGGCCGGAAGCCGAGCAGCGAGGCGATGGTGAACTCGCCGAGGACCAGGGCCAGGGTGAGGAACGCGGCGCCCGCGAGGGAGGAGCGCAGGTTGGGCAGGATGACGCGGAACATCACGTACACCCAGCTCGCCCCGCAGTTGCGCGCGGCCTCGACGAGCGTGGGGACGTCGACGGCGCGCAGCCCGGCGTCGAGGGACCGGTAGACGAACGGCAGGGCCATCACCGTGTACGCGAGGACCAGGACGAACGGGAAGTTCTCGTTCTGCACCGCGAGGAAGGTCTGGTAGAGCGGGGTCCGCGAGAGGTGGTCGGGGCCCCAGCGCAGGACGGTGCTGATGCCGGTGACGAGCGCGATGGGCGGCACCACCAGCGGCAGCATGCACATCACCTCGACGACCGGCCGCAGCCGGGGCGCCCCGAGCCGTACGGCCACCAGGGCGGGCACGGCGAGCAGCAGCGCGAGGACGATCGTCGCGGCCGCGAGGCCCAGGGAGAGCAGGAGGCTCTCGGTGAAGCCGTCGGCGGCGAGCAGCGCGGTGTACGCCTCGAAGGAGACGCCCTGGCCGGGCGTGTGCACGGTGAAGACGAACGAGGCGATCAGCGGGATGAGGAAGTAGGCGCCGCCGAGGCCGAGGACGGCTCCGCGCCAGACGCGGGGCCGGCGCCGGGCCCTGGCGGGGGCGGCCGGCGGGGCCGTGCCGGCGTCGTCCGTGCCGGGTTTCGGTGCGGCCTCCCGGGCGGTGGGGGTCATCGCAGCCATCGGGCGCTCCTGCGCTGGAGGGGGAGGTGGACGGCCATGACGAGTCCGGCGATGAGGATCATGTCGAGGCCGAGGGCGAGGGCGACGTTCTCCTGGCCGACGAGGACGTTCCCGGAGAGGGCGTCCGCGATCTTGAGGGTGACCAGGGGGACGGAGCCGCCGACGAGCGCCGCCGCGGTGGCGTGCGCGGCGAAGGCGCTGCCGAAGAGCAGCACGAATCCGCCGAGCAGGGACGGCGCGAGGACGGGGATGCCGACGTGGCGCCAGTACTGCCATCCGCCCGCGCCCGCGTTCTGCGCGGCCTCGCGCCACTGGGGGCGCAGTCCGTCGAGCGCGGGGAGGATCACCAGGACCATGAGCGGGATGAGGAAGTACAGGTAGACCACGGCGAGGCCGGTGAACGAGTACAGGTTCCAGCCGAGGCTGGTCAGGTCGGCGAGCTGGGTGACGACGCCGGAGATGCCGAGGGTCGCGATGAACGCGAACGCGAGGGGGACTCCGCCGAAGTTGGCGAGGACGCCGGAGGCGGTCAGGACGGCGTTGCGCAGTGCCCGGGAGCGGGAGGTGACGACGGCCTGGGCGATGAGGACGCCGAGGACCGAGGCGATGAGCGCGGTGAGGGCGGAGAGCTGGACGCTGCCGATGAGGGAGCCGAGATAGGGGCCCTGGAGGGAGCGGCTGAGGTGCTCGCCGGTGAGGGCGGTGGTGCCGGTGCCGGGGTCGGTGCGGGTCACGGCGCCGTACAGGAGGGCGCCGAGCGGCAGGCCGAAGCACAGCCCGGTGAAGGCGATGAGGGGGAGGGCGGCGAGCCAGGTGCGCGGGCCGCGCCGCCGGCGGCGGGTGCCGCCGGCGGGTCCCCCGGTGGGGGTGGAGGGGGCGGAGGTCATCAGGAGACGGCCTTGTCCCACTTCTCGGCGAGGGTGGCCTTGGCCTTGTCGAGCTCGGCGGAGGCCGGGAAGGCGGGGGTGCCGGTGACGGCGGGCAGCTTGGCGACGAAGGTCTTGTCGGCGGTGCCGTCGGCGGTCATGGCCGGGAGCAGCACCGGGCGGGCGTAGCCCTTGAGCCAGAGGTTCTGGCCCTCGGCGCTGTAGAGGTACTCCATCCACAGGCGGGCGGCCGCGGGGTGCGGGGCGTCCTTGTTGATGGCCTGCGAGTAGAACTGGGCGTACACGCCGTCGGTGGGCACGGCGACCTGCCAGTCGACGCCCTTGTCCTTGAACTGGTCGGCGTAGCCGGCGTTCAGGTAGTCCCAGTCGATGCTGATGGGCGTCTCGCCCTTCTCGACCGTGGCCGGGGTGGACTCGACGGGGATGAAGTTGCCGCTCTTCTTCAGCGTGCCGAAGAAGTCGATGCCGGGCTGGATGTCGGCGAAGGAGCCCTTGTTGGCGAGGGCCGCCGCGTACACGCCGCCGAAGGCGGAGCCGGACTTGGTCGGGTTGCCGTTGAGGGCGACCTTGCCCTTGTACTCCGGCTTGAGCAGGTCGGTGAAGGTCTTGGGGCAGTTCGGGATGCGCTTGGCGTCGCAGCCGATGGAGACGTAGCCGCCGTAGTCGTTGTACCAGCGGCCGGCCTCGTCCTTCTGGGCGGCGGGGATCTTGTCCCAGGCCTCGACCTTGTACGGGGCGAAGAGGCCCTCCTCGGCGCCGCTGCGGGCGAAGGCGATGCCGAGGTCGAGGACGTCGGGGGCGCGCTTCTGGCCCTTGCGGGACTTGACGGCGGCGATCTCGTCGGCGCTCGCGGCGTCCGGGTTCTCGCTCTCGATCTTGATGCCGTACGTGGTCTCGAAGGTCTTGATCAGTTCGCCGTAGTTGGCCCAGTCCGGCGGGAGCGCGATGACGTGGAGGGCGCCTTCCTGCTTGGCCGCCTTGACGAGGGCGTCCATGCCGCCGAAGTCCTTGGCCGACGCCGCGGTGGCCGCCTTGGCACCGTCGCCCTTGGCCCCGGCCTCACCCTCGGGTGCGGCGCCACAGGCGGTGACGGTGGTCAGGACGGTGACGCCGAGCAGCACGGCGGCACCGCGGAGGGGGGTTCTGCGCACGGGTTCTCCCAGAAGCGAGTGAAGGAACTTGTCTGAACAAGCCGCCCTTAGTTCGCCCTTACATCCTGTCCGAAGAATGAACGGAGCATGACCGGATCCGGGCGCCTCCCGGAAGAGCCGGGTGCGGTGAACACCAGGTGAATGCAGTGAACTTGGACCTACCGGGGAACTCACCGCGAGGCCGTCCGGTCGGGTTAGGCTGACCTCTGCACCACACACACCGTGACCAGCTGTGCACAGTCACACACCGCGATACGCAGCCACACGCGAGAAGGGGGATGCCGTGACGGCGCTCTACGTGGAGATCGCGGAGGGACTCCGCCGCTCGATCCTCAGCGGCGAGTACGCCGTCGGTGCCCGCCTGCCCTCCGAGAGCGACCTCGCCACCCGCTGGGCCGCGTCGCGCGGCACGGTACGCCAGGCCGTCGCCCTCCTCACCTCCGAAGGGCTCATCGGGTCACGCCAGGGGGCCCGCCGCATCGTCCTCCGCAGGGAGCGCCGGCACAGCTTCGCCGAGCTCCACAGCTTCGCCCAGTGGGCGCGGACCATGGGCTACCAGGCGACCAGCCGCTTCCTCCACCGGGAACGCCGTACGGCCACCCCCGAGGAGGCGCGCCGGCTCGTCCTGCCGGAGGGGGCGGGGGTCCTGGACGTCCTGCGCCTGCGGCTCCTGGACGGCGAACCCGTCATGGTGGAACGCACGGCGTACGCGGGCTGGGTCGCCCCGACGGTGGAGGCGCTGCCCGTCGACTGCGCCTCGATCATGGACAGCATGGCGGAGGAGGCCGGGATCGTCGCGCACTACGGCGAGCACCTCATCGACGCCGTCCCGGCCGGCAGCGACGACGCCCGGCTGCTCCGGGTCCGCCGGGGAAGCCCGCTGCTGCGCCAGCGGCACCTGACCAGCAACCCGGACGGCCGCCCGATCGAATGGACCGAGGACCGCTACCGCGCGGGCAGCGTCACCTTCAACGTGAGCAACTCGGTGGGCACGGCGCCGCTGGTCAGGGACCCGGGCTCGCTGTTGATGTGACCCGTGCGGGCTCCTCGCCCGGAAACGACGAAGTGGTGGCCGGGATCGCTCCCGACCACCACTTCGCACGACGAGTCGTCGTGTCCGAGGGGGGACTTGAACCCCCACGCCCGATAAAGGGCACTAGCACCTCAAGCTAGCGCGTCTGCCATTCCGCCACCCGGACAAGGTGTGCGTCGCGGTGAGTGATGATCACCCCCAGCGACAAGATGAATATATCAGGGCTCTGACCTGCACTTCACCCCCGTTTCGCCGCAACCTCCCACCGGACGTACCGCAATGGTCTCTTTACGGAGCGTGACCCGCGGTGATTCGCTGCCGACATGCCATTCCAGAACTACGGCGTGCTCGTCGGGACCCTCAACGACCACTTCCGGGACGACGCGGACGACCAGGGACGCTGGTTCCACGTCAATCTGAAGGTGGACGCGCCCGCCGGGCAGTACCACTGCGCCATCGACGTCGACAGCCACAAGTCCAACGTGGGGGTGCGGTGGAAGACCTTCACGCTGAAGGCCTCCCTGGTCGGGCCGGCCGCCGCCCTCTCCCCCGGCTACCTCGACCTCGCGCCCACCCCCGACTCCGGCGCCATGGACTACCTGCGCCACCCGGAGCTGGTGGACCACACCGGGGTCCTCTTCGAGCGCCGTCCCCCGTCCTGGCTCCAGGAGCTCCTCGACCTGCTGGGCTCGCGACCGTGGCAGGCGGGCTCCAACGAGGACGCCGCGGACGCGCTGGAGCCGATGCTCGTGCCGGGGCGGCGCACGCTCGTCTTCGGCGAACCGTTCGTCGACGACGACGAGGGACGCCTCGGCATGCACAACATCCACCAGAACCAGGGGGACCCCTTCGGCTCCCAGTGGTGGCCGGAGAACGGCATCTGGCAGGACGGCGCGACGCTCACCCGGCGCCCGGACGGCCGGTACGACGTCTTCCTGAACAAGTTCTCCAGCCAGGCGGCGCGGACGGACAGCGCGGGGCACCCGCTCGCCTGACAGGGGCGGGTGCGCGCACGAAACGGGGCCGGGGCGAGCAACGCCCCGGCCCCGTCGGCCCGTCGGCCCCGTTCCGACGGGACCTTACGGTGCCATCTCGTACGTGCCGGACAGCGCCTCGACGCGCTGCCAGACCCGGCCCGAGCGGGCCTCGTCGACGACCGGGCGCCGGACGGCCCCCAGAGCCCACGTCTGCTGCTGCTCGGTGGCGGAGTCCTTGCCGTGCAGCTCGATCGCGTGGGCGGAGAAGTCCCGTACGAGCACGGCGAACAGCTCGTCGAGGACGTCCTCGTCGAGACCCGTCAGGCGGGCCTGCTCCAGGACCAGCTGGCCGTGCACGACGAGCGCGAAGAGCTGGCCGACGGCGAGGAGGAGGTCGAGGTCGCGACTCTGCTCCTCGTCCGGCGCGGCGGTGCGGACGAACTCGCAGAGGGCGTCGGCCTGTTCGCGGAAGCGGGCGACGTTCGGCACGCCGGCGAACGTGTCGTACGCCGGGCGCCAGTCGTGGAAGCGGACGGAGCCCAGACCACGGGCCGGCCCCTGCCGGAAGAGGAAGGTGTCGTCGGCCGCGTCCAGGCGCGTCGGTACGGGCTCGTAGTCGGCCGGCGCGAGGAGGTGGTTGCGCATGAACTTCAGGATCAGCGCCAGGTTGACGTGGACCGTGCCCTCCAGCTTCGGCAGGCCGCGGATCTCGACGGCCGCCTGGGCGAAGTAGTTGTCCTTCTCGAAGCCCTTGGCGGCGATGACGTCCCACATCAGGTCGATGACCTTCTCGCCCTCCGTGGTCACCTTCATCTTCGTCATCGGGTTGAAGAGGAGGTAGCGGCGGTCGTCGGGACCGGCGGAGCGGAAGTAGTCGACGGCGCGGTCGCTGAACAGCTTCATGCCGACGAGCCGGACGTACGCGTCGGCCAGCTCGCGCCGCACGTGCGGGAAGGCGGTGACGGGGCGGCCGTAGAGGATGCGGTTCTGGGCGTGGGTGACGGCCTCGTACATCGCGTGCTCGCAGATGCCGATCGAGGCGGTGCACAGGTTGAACTTGCCGACGTTGACGGTGTTGAGGGCGGCGTCGAAGGCGGCGCGCCCGGTGTGCAGGACGTCCTCGGCGGCGACCGGGTAGTCCTCCAGACGGAACTCGCTGACGAACTTCGAGGAGTCGACGACGTTCTTGACGAGGTGGTACGCCGGGTGGCGGCTGTCGGCGGCGAAGAAGACGTAGCCGTCGGGGCCCTCGACGTCGGTGCGGCGGCCGAAGACGGAGACGAGTCCGGCGGCGTTGCCGTTGCCGATGTAGTACTTCGAACCGGTGGCACGGAAGCCGCCGTCCGCCTCGGGCTCCAGGAGCATGTCGGTGGAGTAGATGTCGGCGCCGTGGGTCTTCTCGGAGAGACCGAAGGCGAACACCTCGCCCTGGGCGAGGAGTTCGGCGGCGCGGGCGCGGGCGGCGGCGTTGTCGCTCTGCCAGACCGGGCCGAGGCCGAGGATGGTGACCTGCCAGGCGTACCAGTAGTCGAGTCCGTAGAAGCCGAGGATCTCGTTGAGGGCGGCGATACGGGCGGTGTCCCAGCGCTTGTCCTGCCCGCCCTCGGAGGCGTCGGCCCCCGCCTCGGCGGACGGCGTCAGGAAGGTCTCGAACAGGCCCTCCTTGGCGGAGAAGGCGAGGAAGTCTCCCAGCCACGCCCGCGTGCGGTAGTCCTCGATGATCCGGCGCTTGCCGCGCGCCTCGAACCAGTCGACGGTGGCACGGAGCAGCCGCCGGGTCTCGGGGTCGAAGTGCGCCGGGTCGTAGGTGTGCGGGTTGAACAGCAGCGAGTCGGCCATGGGCTCCGTCTTTCGGTCCGGTGGGATGAGGTGAAGCGGCGTGGAGTGCGTGGGGGTGCGCTGGGCGCGGCGGTCGTGGCGGTTCGGGGGCGCGTCTCAGCGCGCGGCGGCCAGCCGGTGGAGGGTGGCGAGGACGTCGTCGAGCCAGGCCAGCGTCATCCGCTCGTACGCGATGCCACCGCGCAGGACGACGTGCTGGAGCTCCCGGCCGGCGTCGAGCGGGCCGTCGGCGGCCGGCGCCTCGTCCGTACCCGGGAAGTCGCGTTCCTCGCCGGCCAGGTAGTGGGCGAGGCGCTCGGTGTGCGCGCGCCGGTGCCGCTCGACCTCGTGGATCAGCGCGGCCGGGTCGTCGAAGGCCGCGCCCCGGATCTTCACGGCGAGGTCGTGCCGGATGCTCTCGGGCTCGATGGGTTCGTGGATCCAGCTGGACAGCACGGCCTGGCCCAGGTCCGCGACGGTGTACTCCTTCTTGTCCGGACGGCCCTGCTGCGGCACGTCCCGGACGTCGACCCAGCCGTCGCTCTCCATCCGCTTGAGCACGCGGTAGATCTGCTGATGGCTGGCCGTCCAGAAGTACCCGATGGACCGCTCGAAGCGCCGGGCCAGCTCGTAGCCGGATCCGGGCTTCTCCAGGAGGGACACGAGAATCGCGTGTTCGATCGCCACACCCGGAATCCTTCTATGCAACTCGTTGCATAGGCAAGCGTGACCGCCCGGGTGAGACGCGGCTCACCCGGGCGGTCTCACCTCCGGTCGGCGGCCCTGTCGAGTTCCTCGTCGAGGGCCATCGCGGCGGTGATGAGGGCGAGGTGGGTGAACGCCTGCGGGAAGTTGCCGAGTTGTTCGCCGGTGGGGCCGATCTCCTCCGCGAAGAGGCCGACGTGGTTGGCGTACGTGAGCATCTTGTCCATCGCGAAGCGGGCCTGGTCGAGGCGGCCGGCTCGGGCGAGGGCCTCCACATAGAGGAAGCTGCAGAGCGAGAAGGTGCCCTCGGAGCCGCGCAGTCCGTCGGGGGACGCCTCGGGGTTGTAGCGGTAGACGAGACTGTCGGTGACGAGTTCGCGGTCCATGGCGTCGAGCGTGGACAGCCACGACGGGGCCCTCGGCGAGATGAAGCCGACGAGCGGCATGAGCAGCAGGGACGCGTCGAGCACCTCGCTGTCGTAGTGCTGGACGAAGGCCTTGCGCTCGGGATTCCAGCCGCGTTCCATGACCTGGACCAGGATCGCGTCGCGCTGCGCGGTCCAGTGCGCGAGGTCGGCGGGGCGGGCGTACTCGTGGGCGAGACGGATGCCCCGGTCCAGGGCCACCCAGCACATCATCCGGCTGTACGTGAAGTCCTTGCGGCCGCCGCGGGTCTCCCAGATGCCCTCGTCGGGGCGGTCCCAGTTGTCGCAGAGCCAGTCGAGGAGCGCCGAGAACCCCTTCCACCCCTCGTAGCCGGCGAGTTCCGCCAGATCCGGCGAGTGGGTCATCGCGTAGGCGAACTCGCCGTAGATGTCGAGCTGGAGCTGGTCGGCGGCACCGTTCCCGGCCCGCACGGGGTAGGAGCCGCGGTAGCCGGACAGGTGCGGCAGGATCTCCTCGGACAGCCGGGGGTCGCCGTCGACCCGGTACATGATCTGCATCGGCTCGCCGCCCGGCGCGCGCGGTGCGCGGCCGCGGCCGCCGAGCCAGCGGCGGAAGGCGTCGGCCTCCTCGACGTATCCGAGGTCGAGCAGGACCCGCACCGAGAACGACGCGTCACGGATCCAGGTGTAGCGGTAGTCCCAGTTCCGCTCGCCGCCGATCTGCTCGGGGAGCCCCATGGTGGCGGCGGCGATCGGGGCGCCGGAGGGGGCGTAGATGAGCAGCTTGAGCGTGATGGCCGAGCGGTTGACCATGCTCTGCCAGCGGCCCCGGTAGCGGCACCGGCGCATCCATCCGTGCCAGAAGAGGCGGGTCTCCTCCAGTTCCGCCTGTACGGTCTCCTCGGTGATCGGCTCGGGGGCGGCGGCCCCCGGGACGGAGGTCTCCAGGACGATTCCGGCGGTCTGGCCGTGCCGGAGGGTGACGGTGGCGCGCACGTCCTGCCCGTCGGCCTCCAGGGGGACGCTGCTCCGGAGGTGGACGTCGAGGCCGGGGCCGTGGAAGGTGGCGGCGGCGCCGTCGAGCGCGAGGGTGTGCGGCGCGCGCCCGTAGTCGAAGCGCGGCCGGCACGTGACGTCGAAGGTGAGGGTGCCGCGCACGACGCGCAGGGCCCGCACGAGGCGGTGCCGGTCGGTGGGTACGTCCGGCCGGTCGTTCACCGGCATGAAGTCGACGACCTCGCCCACCCCCTCCGGGGTGAGGAACCGGGTGATCAGGACGGCCGTGTCGGGCAGGTAGAGCTGGCGGACGGTGACGTCGGCGTGCGCGGGGGCGATGGTGAAGTGGCCGCCGCGCTCCTGGTCGAGCAGTGAGGCGAAGATGCTCGGCGAGTCGAACCGTGGCGCGCAGAACCAGTCGACGGCGCCGTCGGCGGAGATCAGGGCGGCGGTCTGCAGGTCGCCGATCAGGCCGTGGTTGGCGATCGGGGGGTACTCGGGCACGCGCGACCTCGATTTCTCCCGCGGCTCCGGGCCTACGGCATCGCCTCGGCGCCGCTCCTCGGGTCCACTCCTGACGCCTCGGCGCCACTGCTCGCTGACACCTCGGCGCCGCTCCTCGGGTCCACGCAACCGGTACCCGGTCGTCCCGGCAACGCGGAGGGACCGACCGGGCGAACCCCGGCGTCTCCCCGGCCTCCTCCGTGCGCACTCCCTTCCCCACTGTCCGACCGGTCGGTATGTTGCCGGTGACGCTGCCCGCGACTGCCGAGTTCTCCTGGAGGACACCATGCGAGAGACCCCGCCGGCCGAGGGGCACTGCGACCCCCGGTTCGCCGCCGTACGGGAGGCCTTCGAGGACAACTTCCGTACGAGGGACGAGCTCGGGGCCGCCGTGACGGTCCAGGTCCACGGCGAGGCCGTGGTCGACCTGTGGGCCGGCTGGGCGGACGCCGCCCGCACGCGCCCGTGGGAACACGACACCGTGGTCAACGTCTGGTCCACGACCAAGGGCGTGACCGCGCTCTGCGCCCATCTGCTCGCGGACCGGGGACTGCTCGACCTGGACGCGCCCGTCGCCGCCTACTGGCCGGAGTTCGCCGCCGCCGGCAAGGAGAAGCTTCCCGTACGCCATCTCCTCTCGCACCGCGCCGGGCTGTCCGGCCTGCGCGAGCCGCTCACGCTCGCCGAGTTCTACGACTGGGAGGTGACGACGGCCCGGCTCGCGGCGACGGAACCCTGGTGGGAGCCCGGCACCCGGTCCGGCTACCACGCCATGACGTACGGCTTCCTGGTCGGCGAGGTGATCCGGCGGATCACGGGACGGCTGCCCGGAGCCTTCCTCCACGAGGAGATCACGGGGCCCCTCGGGATCGACTTCACGATCGGCCTGCCGGAGAAGGAGGCGGGCCGGGCCGCCGAACTCGTCCACCCCCGCACCTCGTCCGCGAGCGAACAGGCGGCGTTCTTCGCCCAGTTGGAGCCCGCTGCGCAGGCCGCCCTGGCCAACCCGCTGGTCGGCGTCACCGAGGCCAACAGCCCCGAGTGGCGCGCCGCCGAGCTGCCCGCGGCCAACGGTCACGGGACGGCGCGCGCGGTCGCCCGGCTGTACGGCCTCCTCGCCGGGCTCGGCGGGCCGGACGAGCAGAGGATCCTCTCCGCGACGGCCGCCGAGAGGGTCCGCGAGGGGCAGGGGGCCTGCCGGGACCTGGTCCTGGGGGCGGGCTTCACACACGACACGGAGTGGGGCCTCGGCCTCTGGCTGAGCGGCCCCCATGCCTCGTACGGCCCGAATCCGCGCGCGTTCGGCCACGACGGCTTCGGCGGATCCTGCGGCCTGGCGGACCCGGAGTCGGGGGTCTCCATGGGGTACGTGATGAACCGCATGGGCCCGCACATCGCCGACGACCCCCGGAAGACGGCCCTGGTCGAGGCGGTGTACGCGGCGCTCTGACGGCGGTCCACGACGGGAACCGGCCATTCGGTCGGCCTGGACGGAGGGCACGATTCCGGCATTGAGGGGCGCCCACGGCTGGACCACGAGCGCATGGACGCCCTTCTCGCCGCCGCCGAAGACCCTGCCCGTCCCCCCGCCGCCCGGTCGGGAGCGCGACCGGATCTGTGCGGGTGCTACTCCCCCGGCGAGCGTCCGGCGCTCCATCCGTCGGGCCACGGCGGCGATGACACGGGAGGCGCCGGACCGGGAGGCACGGAAGGGGCTGAACTGGGGAATCGGTACGATCCCTTCCGCTTCTCACGCGACTCGGATCACCCGCAACTCACGCTGTTCGGTGGCGCCTTGAAAGAGCATCAGTAAATTTCTGTAAGCATGTGCACACCCTCACCCGGCCACCCTCCCCGCAACACCCGCCCCGGCCCGAGGGACACCTCCCGACGCTCGAACCCCATGAACGCGCGTAGATAGTCCGAAAGGCGTCCTTGTCGCCAGGCCCCCCGGATTCGAGGATTCCCCTGTCGAGATTGACAGGTCCATGGCGAGCCAGACTCCCTCGTCAGGGACCGGCCCGCTCGACGCCGAAGGGATCGCCCACCCAGCGATTCCCCCCACTCCCCCCACCGGAGGATCCAGTGAACCTCAAGCGTCTGTCCCCCTTCGGCGGCGCGGTCAAGGGCGCACGGCTGATCGCCGTCGCCTCCGCCCTGCTCGCCGCCTCGGCGCTCGCCGTCCCCGCCTCGTCCGCCGCCACGACCGTGGAAGGCCGGGCGACCGCCGCCCAGCTCGCCGTGGCCGACCAGGCCGTGCGCGGTGCCGACGTCCCCGGCACCGCGTGGTACACCGACCAGGCGACCGGGAAGATCGTCCTCACCGCCGACTCCACGGTCTCCGCCGCCGAGATCGCCAAGATCAAGAAGGCGGCGGGCGACCGTGCCGCCAGCCTGGAGATCAAGCGGACGCCCGGCACGTTCAACAAGCTCATCGCGGGCGGCGAGGCCATCTACGCGGGCGGCGGGCGCTGCTCGCTCGGCTTCAACGTCCGCAGCGGCTCCACCTACTACGCCCTGACCGCCGGTCACTGCACCAACATCGGCAGCACCTGGTACACGAACTCGTCCAGCACCACGGTGCTCGGCACCCGGGCCGGCACCAGCTTCCCGACCAACGACTACGGCATCATCCGGCACTCCAACGCCTCGGCGGCGGACGGCCGGGTCTACCTCTACAACGGCACCTACCGCGACATCACCGGCGCGGGCAACGCCTCCGTCGGCCAGTCGGTGCAGCGCAGCGGCAGCACCACCGGTCTGCGCGGCGGAACCGTCACCGGTCTCAACGCGACCGTCAACTACGGCGGTGGCGACATCGTCTACGGCCTGATCCAGACCAACGTCTGCGCCGAGCCCGGCGACAGCGGCGGCGCGCTCTTCTCCGGCACGACGGCGCTCGGCCTCACCTCCGGCGGCAGCGGCAACTGCTCCAGCGGCGGCACGACGTTCTTCCAGCCCGTGACGGAGGCGCTGAGCGCGTACGGCGTGAGCGTCTTCTAACCACGCCGTGAGCACTTCCGGCGCAGGCGTCAGCGTCTACTGACCTCTCCGCCCGCGCCGCACACCCAGGCCGGCGGTCCCTCGGGGCCGCCGGCCGTCGGCCGTTCTCCGCGTCAGCGATCCAGTTCCTTGTGGGCGGTCTCCGGCAGCCGGAAGTACACCGCCGAGGAGACGAGGCACAGGGCGGCCACGTACCAGGGGAAGACACCGGGGACGTCCCACTCCTTGAACAGCGTGCCGACATACGGTGCCGTGCCGCCGAAGAGCGCCACCGTCAGCGAGTACGGGAAGCCGATCCCGGCCGCCCGCACGCGCGCCGGGAACATCTCGGCGTTCACGGCGGCCGAGATCGAGGTGAAGCCGGTCAGCAGCACCATGCCCGCGCACTGCACCAGGAGGAGGGAGAGGAACGAGCCGTCGAGCGCGCGCAGCAACGGCACGGCGAGGACCGCGAAACCGATGCCGAAGAAGAGCAGGGACGGCTTGCGGCCGAAACGGTCGGAGAGCAGGCCGCCGACCGGTTGCAGCAGCGCGAAGAACGCCAGGGAGAGGGTCCCCGCCAGCAGCGCGTCCGCCTTGTCGAGGCCGGTGTTGAGTTCCGCGTACGTCGGCAGGTAGGAGGTCCACGTGTAGTACGCGAGGGTGCCGCCGGCCGTGATGCCGCCGATCAGCAGCGAGGCACGGGGGTGGTGGCGCAGGGCCTCGAAGAGCCCGGGGCGGGGAGCCTCGCGCTGGGCGACGCTCCGGGTCTCCTCGGCGCCCCGGCGGATCCAGAAGCCGGCGAGGCTGAACACCGCACCGAGCAGGAACGGGATCCGCCAGCCCCAGCCGTTCATCCGGTCCTCACCGAGCTGGCTGACCAGCAGGGCGGCGATGCCGGAGGCGGCCAGCTGCCCCGCGGAGGTGGAGACGTACTGGAAGGAGGAGAACAGACCGCGCCGGCCGGGTCCCGCCGACTCGACGAGGAAGGTGGTCGAGGCCGCGAACTCCCCTCCCACGGACAGGCCTTGGAGGAGCCGGGCGATCACGAGCACGACGGGGGCGAGGACGCCGGCCGCGGCGTACGTCGGGGTGAGGCCGACCAGCAGGCTGCTGCCGCCCATGAGCAGGATCGTCGCGGTGAGGGCGGTGCGCCGGCCGCGCCGGTCGGCGAGCGCACCCATGAGGAGTCCGCCGACGGGGCGCATGAAGAAGCCGACGGCGAAGACGGCGAAGGTCGACAGGAGGGGGACGAGGGAGTTCCCCGAGCCCTTGGGGAAGACCTGGTTCGCGAGGTAGGCGGCCAGGAAGGTGTACGCGTACCAGTCGTACCACTCCACCGCGTTGCCGACGGAGGCGGCGAGCAGCTGCCGTAACGGGCGCCGGGTGGAGGGAGGTTGCGGCGGTGTCGCGGGATCGCTGGAGGCTGTCGTGGTGGCGCGGGACGTGGAGTCGTGGTGCGCGGGAGGCGTGTCGGTCATGATCACGCCCTGCCCCGACTCGCCCCGCCGTACGCTTCAGTCGACCGGCCAGGTGTGCGCCGGCGCGTTCAGATGCATGTACTCGATGTACTGCTGTGTCATCCGCCGCAGCGCCTGATGCCGGTCCGCGTGGTCGATGTCATGGATGTGGTGGAACATCTCGGACTGCCACTGCGCGCCGTTGCGACCGCTGACGCACCGCTGCTCGATGACGCCGAGGAGCGGCTCCCGCCGGGACGCCTCCAGGCCCATCCGTTCGAGGCCGCGGTCCGCGAGCGGCAGCAGGCGCCGCAGCACCAGCTCGGTCACCGGGACCTCGCCCATCCCCGGCCAGTACACCTGCGCGTCGATGCCGTGACGGGCGGCGGTGTGCAGGTTGTCCTCAGCGGCCGCGAAGGACATCCGTGACCAGACGGGCCGGTCCTCGTCGACCAGGGCCCGGATCAGGCCGTAGTAGAGCGCGCCGTTCGCCAGCGTGTCGGCCACGGTGGGGCCGGCGGGGAGCACCCTGTTCTCCACGCGGAGGTGCGGGACGCCGTCGACCACGTCGTAGACGGGGCGGTTCCAGCGGTAGACGGTGCCGTTGTGGAGGGTGAGCTCGGACAGGCCCGGGGTGCCGCCCGCGTCGAGGGTCTCCTCCGGGTCCTCGTCGTCGCACAGGGGCAGCAGGGCCGGGAAGTAGCGCGCGTTCTCCTCGAAGAGGTCGAAGACGGAGGTGATCCAGCGCTCGCCGAACCACACCCGCGGCCGCACGCCCTGCACCTTGAGCTCGTCGGGCCGGGTGTCGGTGGCCTGCTCGAAGAGGGGGATGCGCGTCTCGCGCCACAGCTCCTTGGAGAACAGGAACGGCGAGTTCGCCGCCAGCGCGACCTGCACGCCCGCCACGGCCTGCGCGGCGTTCCAGTAGTCCGCGAACTCGTCGGGCGACACCTGGAGGTGGAACTGGGTGCTGGTGCACGCCGCCTCCGGGGTGATCGTCTCCGCGTGGGTGCGCAGCCGCTCCACGCCGTCCACGGAGATCAGCAGGTCCTCGCCGCGGGCGGCGAAGATCTGCTCGTTCAGGAGGTGGTAGCGGGGGTTCTCGGAGAGCGACGCGGGTCCCGCGTCCTTGAGTTCGAGGGTCGGCAGGATGCCGATCATGACCAGATGCGCGCCGATCCCGGCCGCCTGCTGCTCCGCGTGGTTGAGCGCGTCACGGATCTCCTGCTCCCAGGAGTCGGGGCCGCCGCCCGCGCTGAGCCGCCGCGGTTCGAGGTTGATCTCCAGATTGAACCGGCCCAGTTCGGTCGACCACGCGGGATCCGCGATCGCCTCCAGGACGTCGGTGCTGCGCATGGCCGGTTCGCCCGCGGCGTCCACGACGTTCAGTTCGATCTCCAGACCGACCTGCGGCCGCTCGAAGTCGAACCGCGACTCGCGCAGCATCCGCGCGAACACGTCGAGGCACGAGTGCGTCTTGTTCCGGAACCGGCGACGGTCTTCACGGGTGAACTCCAGCGCCGGAACGTCACGTCCCATCGGGCCCTCCCGAGTCTCGTCGGCACGGACCTCCACCATCAAGCGTCCCACTCCCGGGGCCGGCCAACCACCGAAGCGGATCGGAGGCGCCCCAGGGGCGCGCTGGGCGCGGTGGGCACCCGGCGTGCGGTACTCCGGAAAGCCCTCGGTGCGTGTCGGTGCCCGGGCGTAGGCTTCGGTACGCCGCCGGCGAAGCGGGGCGGCACGACAGGACGGGGGCGGGGGCGGATGACGGCTGACGCGGCTGGGACGACGGAGGCGGCTGGAAGGAGCGGGTCGACCGGGGTGGCCGGGACGACCGGTCCCGCCGGCACGGGCGGGACGACATCGACGTGGGGATCGGCCCTCGACTCGGTCGTCGTGTACGCGCAGGGGGCGCTCTGCCGCCGCCTGGCCCGGGGGCCCGTGCCCTCGGACGGCCGGGTGCGCGTCACGGGGCTGCCGCGCTCGCTGGACCCCGGCTCGCTGCGCGCGCGGGTCCTGGGCACCTCCGGGACACGGGTCACCGAGGCGCGGGTGGAGATCGAGGCCGAGCCGCTGGGCACCGTCTCCGGCGCGCCGGAGGAGTTGCGGCGCGAGGTCGAGCGGCTGCGCGACGCGTGCGCGGCGGCGGAGGGCCGTCGCGACCGGCAGCAGGGGCTGATCGCCGAGGTCGCTGGGCTGCGCCCGGTGCCGCCGGCCCGCAAGCGCGACGACCCGCGGCACCGCCGCACCCCGGTCGACGCGTGGCTGGAGCTCGCCGACTTCGTCGACGAGCGGCTCACCGGACTGCACGCCCGGCTCGCCGAGCTGGAGGAGGAGCTGCTCCGGGCCGAGCACGAGCTGTCCGTCGCCACGGACCGGCTCGCCCGTGCTTCCACCGCCACGCCGTCGACGCACGTGCGGACCACGGTGTCCGCGGTCCTGACCCTCGTACGACCGGGCGGTGACGCCGAGGTGGAGGGCGGGCCGCGGGCCGAGGCGGAGCCGGATCTCGAACTGGAGCTGGAGTACGGGGTGCCCGGCGCCGTCTGGGTGCCGGCCTACCGCCTCACCCACCGCCAGGGCGACGGCACCGGCCGCCTGGTGCTGCGCGCCTCGGTCGCCCAGCGCACCGGCGAGGACTGGACCGGGGTACGCATCGCCCTGGCCACCGCCGATCTGCGGCGCCGCACCGACCTGCCGAAGCTCCGCTCGATCCGGATCGGACGCCGTCAGGCGGCCCCCGCTCCCTCCGGCTGGCGCGAGCCTCCGACGGGGCTCGCCGACCTGTTCGCCGGATACGCGGGAGCGGGCCCGCGTCCTCTCACGCCCCGCGCACCCGGGGCGGCCGGGGACGACTACGTCCTGCCCGTCGCCGCCGGGGGCGGTTTCGTACCCGATCCCGTACCGCTGCCGCCGCCGCTGACCGCCGGTGGGCCGCCGATTCCGCCGCCGGCACCGCAGGCCTACGGCGCACCGCCGCCGGCCCCCGGCGGTGGGTACGGCTCGGCCCCCGAGGCCTTCCGACGCGCGGCGTCCCCCGACGCCGCCCGGCGACCGGCCCAGCCCGGCGGCATGCCACGCGGCGGTCAGTCCTTCGCGGGCGCCCCGGCCCCCGCGGCGATGGCCCCCGCCGCTCCCGCGCCGCCCGGCGCCGGGGCGGCACCGCCGCCCCCGCCGCCCGGGCCGCCGCGGCCGAGCGGCGACGAACTCGACTACGCCGCCCTGGTGCTGTCCGGCCCGGACGAACCGAGTGCGCGCCGAGGCCGGCTGTTCCCCGCCTCGTCCTTCGACGCGGTGGCGGCCGAGTACCGCCGTCGCGCCGATGCCGTGGCCTCGCTGCCGCTGCCCGGGCATGCCGTCCGGCCGCGCGAGTCGGCCGGTTCGTTCGACCACCGCTTCGACGCCGCCGCCCGCGCCGACGTGCCGTCGGACGGCACCTGGCACACCGTCACCGTCGGGGAGATCCCGGTCGGTCTGCGCACCGAGTACCTCTGCGTTCCGTCCGTGGAGCAGACCGTGTACGCGACGCTGGTCCTGTCCAACGCCACGGACCAGGCGCTGCTCGCCGGCCCCGTGGAGGTCACCGTCGACGACGACTTCCTCCTCACCACCGCGCTGCCCACCCTCGCCCCCGGCGGCGTACGCCGGGTGGGACTCGGGCCGGCCGAGGGCATCCGGGTCACCCGCCGCACCCACCTCGACGAGTCGACCGCCGGTCTGCGCAACAACATCACCGTGCTCGACCACCGCGTCCACATCGAGCTGGCCAACGGGCTCGCGAGGCCCGCCACGGTCGAGATCCGCGAGCGGGTGCCGGTCACCTCCGACGCCGACGTCCGCATCGAGGAGCGGGCCGGCTGGTCGGCGCCCGAGGACGGCGGAGCGTCCGAGCGGCACGCCCCGGGCACCCGCGTCCGGCGGGTGGACCTGCCCGCCGGTGGCACCACCGCCCTCGACGGCGGTTACGAGATCCGCATCCCGGCCGGCAAAGCCCTGGTCGGCGGCAACCGCAGGAGCTGAGACACACCATGTCCACCGTCTCGAAGACGAGCGCCGGCGACGGCACGGCCGTGCCGTCGTCCCGCGTGCCCGCGGCCCCCGTCCCCGTCACCGCCGCCCCTGTCACCGCCGTCACCTGCCTGGAGGACCGCGCCCACATCGAGCGCGCCGTCGAGCTGGACCTGGCGGGCGGGGTCCAGCGGCTGCGGCTCGGGCCGGTCAGCGCGCTGGCCGTCGACCGTACGCTCCACGCCGAGCTGACCTCGGGCCACCCGGCCACCGTGCTCGACGTGCGCGTCGTCCGCCGCTGGGAGCCGCGCGCGCCGCGGCGGCCGGCCGCCGACGACTCCGCGCTGCGCCACCGCTTCCACGCCCTCGACGAGGAGCGACGGGCTCTGGAGCAGTGGCGCGACCGGCTCCGGACCCGCCTCGACGTGCTCGGCCATCTCGCCGTCGATGTCCTGCGGGACATCGGCGAGGGAGCCGGCTCAGGGGAGGCCGAAGGGCCCCGCTGGATCCGCGAACTGGACCGGGTGGACGCCGAGCGCGACACGTACGGCGAGCGACTCCGTACCGCTGAGGCCCGGTTGTCCGCGCTGGCCGTCGAACTCGGCGAGGTCCGGCGGGCCATGGACGCCACCGAGGAGGAACCCGCCGAGCTGGTGGCCCATGTCGAGCTGACCGTGGAGGCCACGGCCGCCGGGCCGGTCGGGCTGCGCCTGAGCCACCTCGTCCCGTGCGCGCTGTGGCGGCCCGCCTACCGGGCCGTGCTCGACGGCTCCGCCGTGACCCTCGAGACCGACGCGATGGTCTGGCAGCGCACGGGCGAGGACTGGACCGGCGTCGAGCTCACGCTGTCGACCGCCCGGTCGGCGCTGGCCACCGAACCGCCGTCGCTGGGCGAGGACCGGCTGACGCTCAAGGACCGTACGGCGGCGGAGCGGCGCACGGTCGACGTCGAGGTGCGCGAGGAGGACATCAGCGATCTGGGGCCCGTCCCGGTCCTCGGGCTGCCCGGCGTGGACGACGGCGGCGAGACACGGGTGCTGCACTCCCCCGCGCCGGTCTCCGTGCCCTCGGACGGGCGCGCGCACCGGGTGCCGCTCTCCGTCTTCAGCACGGCGGCCGACCGCGAGTACCTCTGCTCGCCCGAGGTGTCTCCGCTGGTCACCCAGGTGGTGCGGTTCGACAACCGGTCCGGGCACGTGCTGCTCGCCGGACCCGTCGACCTGATCCGCGGCAGTGGCTTCACCGGCCGGGGCGCTCTCGAGTTCACCACCCCCGGCGCGCCGGTCGAACTCGCCTTCGGCAGCCGCGACGACCACCGGGTGGTCCGGGAGACGGAGGAGAGCCGGGACACCGCCGGGCTCACCCAGCGGACGGTGGTCACCCGCACGGTCCGGCTGCACGTGTCCCGGTTCTCGGCTCCCGGGGAGTCGGACGACCGGGTGGTCGTGGTCCGGGAGCGGATCCCGGTCTCGGAGGTCTCGGCGGTGGAGGTACGGCTCCGCAAGGAGGCCTGCTCCCCGGCGCCCGACACGGTCGACGCCGAGGGCATCGCCCGATGGGACGTCACCCTGCCGCCCGGCGGCCGGCGCACGATCACGCTGGTGTACGAACTGTCGGCGAGCTCCAAGGTCGCCGGGCTCTGACGGGGGACGACGGCGGTGTACTGGGGGGCTGAGGGCCGAAGGCGGAGGATCGAGGGCGGAGAGCCGGAGGCGGACGTCCGCAGACGGCTGTCCGAAGGCGGAGGTCACCGGGGGGAGTTCGGCGCGTCCGGCGCCCGGCCCGGAGCGCACTCCGGGCACAGCCCCCAGTAGGTGACCTCCGCCTCGGCCACCGTGAAGCCGAACCGTTCCTCGGCCGGGAGGGCGGCCAGCGCGGCCACCGGGTCGCCGGTCGGGTGGACGTCCCGGACGGTGCCGCAGCCGGAGCACACCAGGTGCTGGTGCGGGTGGTGCGCGTTCGGGTCGTACCGTTTCGCGCGGCCGTGGACGGAGACCTCCACGACCTCGCCGAGCCGGCCCAGTTCGCCCAGGATGTTGTAGACGGTCGCCCGGGAGATCTCCGGCAGCCGCTCCGCCGCGCGGGAGTGCACCTCGTCGGCCGTGAGGTGGACGTGCTCGCCGTCGAGGACCTCGGCGACGACACGCCGCTGGGAGGTCATCCGCCAGCCACGCCCCCGCAGCCGCTCCAACAGGTCGCTCATAGGATTTCACCTTTCTCGCATGAATTCCGGGGACGGGAATGCCGTCGGCCGCCGACCGGGCCGCCGGCGCATTTTCGGATTCCGCCCGCTTGTTACGCGGCGGCGCCCTGCGTGTTCTCTTAGCAGTGCGGTCCCCAGTGCGCGACCATACGGACGCCGAGTCGCCGTGCTCGACACCTGAAAAGCAGACGACGCCACGAGCACGCGGTCGGCAGACGGAAACATCGCGACAGGAAGAAGGACGTACGTGTCCGGCAGCGAAAGCGAGAACCCGGCAATCCCCTCCCCGTCCCCGAAGGAGACGCCCCCCAGGACGAACCGGGACTGGTGGCCGAACCAGCTGGACCTCACGGTGCTCCACCAGCACTCGCCCCAGGCCAGTCCGATGGACGAGGACTTCGACTACGCGGCGGAGTTCGCGACCCTGGACGTCGACGCGCTGAAGCGGGACGTCTTCGAGGTGATGACGGCCTCGCAGGACTGGTGGCCGGCCGACTACGGCCACTACGGGCCGCTCTTCATCCGGATGAGCTGGCACGCGGCGGGGACGTACCGCATCGAGGACGGACGGGGCGGTGGCGGCTCCGGAGCGCAGCGCTTCGCGCCGCTCAACAGCTGGCCGGACAACGCGAGCCTCGACAAGGCACGCCGGCTGCTCTGGCCCGTCAAGCAGAAGTACGGCCGGAAGATCTCCTGGGCCGATCTTCTGGTTTTCGCCGGCAACTGCGCCATGGAATCCATGGGTTTCAAGACGTTCGGATTCGGCTTCGGCCGTGAGGACATCTGGCAGCCCGAAGAGGTCTTCTGGGGGTCCGAGGACACCTGGCTCGGAGACGAGCGCTACAGCGGCGACCGGGAACTCAGCGGTCCTTTCGGCGCCGTGCAGATGGGCCTCATCTACGTCAATCCGGAAGGCCCCAACGGCAATCCGGATCCGATCGCCGCGGCCCGGGACATTCGCGAGACGTTCGGCCGCATGGCGATGAACGACGAGGAGACGGCCGCGCTGATCATCGGCGGGCACACCTTCGGCAAGTGTCACGGCGCGGTCGACCCCTCGTGCATCGGTCCGGAGCCGGAGGCCGCCCCCATCGAGCAGCAGGCGCTCGGCTGGCGCAACACGTGCGGCAGCGGCAAGGGCGCCGACGCGCTCACCAGCGGCCTGGAGGGCGCGTGGACCACCGCGCCGACGCAGTGGGACAACGGCTTCCTGGACAACCTCTTCCGGTACGACTGGGAGCTCACGACGAGCCCGGCCGGCGCCCAGCAGTGGACCCCGACGGATCCCGCGGCCCAGGGGACGGTGCCCGACGCCCACGATCCGTCGAAGCGGCACGCTCCGATCATGCTGACGACGGACCTCTCCCTGAAGCTCGATCCGGTCTACGGGCCGATCGCGAAGCGCTTCCACGAGAACCCGGACCAGCTCGCGGACGCCTTCGCCCGCGCCTGGTACAAGCTCCTGCACCGCGACATGGGGCCCGTCTCGCGGTATCTCGGCCCGTGGATCCCCGAGCCGCAGCTGTGGCAGGACCCCGTCCCCGCGGTCGAGCACGCGCTGGTCACGGACGCGGACGTGGCCGGCCTCAAGCGCCGGATCCTCGACTCGGGTCTCTCCGTCTCCCAGCTGGCCACCACCGCGTGGGCGTCGGCCGCGAGCTTCCGCGGCACGGACAAGCGGGGCGGTGCCAACGGTGCGCGGATCCGGCTCGCACCGCAGAAGGACTGGGAGTCCAACGCCCTTCCCGAGGTGACCGAGACGGTGACGGCCCTCGACCGGATCGGGCGGGAGTTCAACGACGCCCAGTCCGGCGGGGTGCGGATCTCGCTCGCCGACATGATCGTCCTGGGCGGCTGCGCGGCCGTCGAGCAGGCCGCGAAGAACGCGGGGTACGACGTCACGGTCCCGTTCTCGCCGGGACGCACGGACGCCACGCAGGAGCAGACCGACGTGGAGTCGTTCGCCGTGCTCGAACCGCGGGCGGACGGGTTCCGCAACTACCTCCGGGCGGGCGAGAAGCTGTCGCCGGAGACGCTTCTCCTCGACCGTGCCAGCCTGTTGACGCTGACGGCACCCGAGATGACGGTCCTCGTCGGCGGCATGCGGGCGCTGAACACCGGCTTCCGCACGTCCCCGCACGGGGTGTTCACCGACCGGCCGGAGTCCCTGACCAACGACTTCTTCGTGAACCTGCTCGACATGGGCACGGAGTGGAAGCCGTCGACGGCCTCCGAGAACGTCTACGAGGGCCGGGACCGCGTCACGGGCGAGGTCACATGGACGGCCACCGCCGCCGACCTCATCTTCGGCTCGAACTCCCAGCTCCGCGCGCTGTCGGAGGTCTACGGGTCCCGGGACGCGGGCGAGAAGTTCGTCCGTGACTTCGTGGCGGCGTGGAACAAGGTGATGAACCTGGACCGGTTCGACCTCTCCTGAGCCGCGCCCCGGCCTGCCCCGGCGACCGCCCGTCAACCGGCCGGGCGGGCCGGGGCATCTCCGGGTGTCTCGGGTCGTCACTCCTCCAGGAGACGGCGGGCCTCCGTGAGGAGGCGCAGGAGTTCGGCCCGGGCGGGGTCATCGGGGGCGGCGGGCTCCGCCCCGCGAGGCGCGTGGGTGGTGAGGACGTGCAGGGCGACGGCGGCCTGCCGGGCGAAGAGGCTCAGCAGGTCGAGCTCGGACAGGCTGGACCGGGCCTGCGGAGAAGGGTCGAGGACCTCCAGTACGCCGAGGACGCGGTCCCCGTGCACGAGCGGCGCGGCCATCAGGGCGTTCGGCACGAAACCGGTGGACCGGGCGACGTCCCGGTCGAAGGACGTGCTGTCGTGCAGGTCGTCGACGACCATCGGTTCGCCCGAGGCGGCGACCCAGCCGGCGATCCCCCGGCCCGCCGGGAAGCGCCGGCCCACCAGGAACTCCTGTCCCTGCCCGGAGACGGCCTCGAAGACGAGCTCGTCCGCCGCCGCCTCCAGGAGCAGGATGGAGCTCGCCTCGGCGCCGAAGATGGCGCGCGCGGTGTCCACGACCGACTGCAGAAGCTCCGCCATGGCCGGATCGGGCCGGGGGGCGGAGGGGATGACGGGGGCGATCGTCTGAGCCATGGGGGTTCCCTTCCGGTGCCGGTCGTTACCGGCTGCCGTGGACACGGACGTTGGCGGCGGACAGGTACAGGGCGTTCTTCAGCTGGAACGGCGTCAGCCGCGGTCGGCTCGACAGGATCCGCGCGCAGAGCCCGGCGACGAACGGGGTGGCGAAGCTGTTGCCGGAGGTACGGATCGACGTACCGCCGAGCCAGGCCACCTGCACCCGCTGGCCGGGGGCGAAGAACTCCACCGGTGGCTCGGGGTTGTAGAGGTGGAGGTCCGGGTCGTCCTCCTGGTGGCTGCCGACCGAGATCACCGAGGAGAACCGCCAGGGGAAGCTCTCCACGTGGGTGTTGTGCGCGGAGGCGACGATCACGGTCTGCTGGAAGTACGCCTCGTCGGCGAGCTTGCGCAGTTCCTCCACGAAGCGGTCGCGGCTGGTGGAGAGGCTGAGGTTCACGACGTCGAAGCGCTGGCGGACGGCCCACCGGATCCCTTCGAGGAGGATGTCGCCGCTGCCGGAGAACCGCTCGCCGAGCACCCGGACGCTGGACAGCTCGCAGTCCGGGGCGGTGCGGCGGATGATCCCGGCGCAGGCGGTGCCGTGACCGCAGGCATCGCCCTCGTCGGTCTCCTCGACGTGGACGCCGTCGTCGTCCTTGAAGACGCGCCAGGACTGGGCGACGGGGCCGACCATGGGGTGGTCGCGTTCGACCCCGGAATCGACCACGCAGACGCGGACGCCACGCCCGGTCCCACCGAGCAGACCGCCCTCGGGCGGCTCCGGAGGGTGGTCGGCCTCCACGGGTACGTCGGCGGGCCCGCGACCTCGAAGGCCCCAGGTGAGCCCGGGCCCGGGGGCCGGGGCCCGCTCCGAGGCCCGGGCCCGGGCCCGGGCCGGGGGCGGGGCCGAGGTCGAGGTCGAGGTCGAGGTCGAGGTCGAGGGCGGGGTTGAGGTCGAGGTCGGGGTCTGTGTCTGGGCCGGGGGCGGGGCCTGGGCCGGGGTCCGGGCCTGGGCCTGGGACCTGTCGGGTGCGCCTGCCGCCGTCGGCAGGTCCGGCGCGGTGGGGGTGGCGGCCTGAGGGGGTCGCCGGCCGGTGGTCATCGCTGGGCGTCCTTTCCGGTTCCGTCGGCCGCCGGGACGACGGGACCGGGCCCGTCGGCCCGGTGGCCCTGGCAGCGCAGGGCGACGGCCTCGGCCTCGCGTGCCGCGGGGAGGTGGCCCTTGGCGGCGAAGCTCCACCGGGCGCGCACCGCCGCCGCGGCCGCGGCCTGCACATGTCCCAACGCGAGAGCGGTGCGGGCCGCGTCGAGTGCGGCGAGGCCCTGGACGATGGGCGAGTCCGTACGGACGGCGGTGGCGAGCGCCCGGTCGGCCAGGCGGGTGGCGGTCGCGGCCTCCCCCCGTACCGCGGCGACCCGGGCGCGCAGACCGTCGAGGTCGGCCGATTCGGCGCGCGGCCGTGCCGCTTCGGGCCGGCGCCCCGTCGGTTCGAGTGCGGCGAGGGTGTCGTGTGCGGAGCGCCAGTCGCCGAGGTCGAGGCGGATGCGGGTGGCGTCGAGGAGGGCGCCGCGCAGGAGCCCGGTGGCGCCGAGCGCCCGCGCGGCGGCCGCGGCCCGATCCAGGCCGAGGAGGGCCTCCTCGCGGCGGCCGGCCAGATCGTCGACGGTGGCGGTGAAGAGGGGCAGGAAGGCGTCGGCCTCGGCGTAGCCGAGGCGCTGGGCGAGGTGTGCGGCCTCCGCGAGGCAGGCGAGCGCGCCGTCACGGTCGTCCTGGAGGGCGAGGACGACAGCCAGCGGACAGTTGAGCGTCAGCCGGACGGCCCGGCGGCCGGCCCCCTGCTCGGCGAGCAGGGCGCGGCAGCGGGTCACGGCGTCCGCGACGGGCAGGGGCCCGCGCCAGAGGGACACGCCCATGGCCCCGAGGGCGGCGGCCCGCTCCGGCTCGGCGTCGGCCCGTACGGCATGGCCGAGGGCCCTGTCGAGCAGCCGCTCGGCTTCCCGGTGCCGGCCCTGCTCCTGGGCGTGCTGGGCGAGTCGCAGACAGGCCCGGGCCTGACCGAACTCGTCGCCGGCCGCGGCGAAGACGGGCAGGGTGGCGGCTGCGGCCTCGGCCGGCGACTCGCCGGGGGGAGCGTCACGGCGCGCGGCGGGGCGCGCGTGGAACGGGGCTGGAGGGGCGGCGGCCGGAGCCGGAGCGGAGGCAGGAGCGCGCCGGCTGTCCCGGGACGGGCGGCCGTCCTCGTCGTTCCGAGGCTCCCCCGTCGACGTTCCGTCGGCCGGTCCCGCCACGGGGAGGCCGTTCTCCGACCGGGGGTCCCCGGCGCGCGCTTCCTCCGCGTCGCTCCCTGTCACGGCCCCGCGGCTGTCCGACCGGCCGTCGGCCGACCGGCTGTCTGCCGACCGGCCGACGGACGCCAGGCCCAGCCGGGCATGCGCGGCCTCCACCGCATCGGTGCCGCAGCCGTCCGCCGGAACCTCGGCCATGACCTCTTCGAGCAGGGCCCGGCCTTCCCTGACTCGGCCGAGGTCGAGCAGCGTCTGCCCGAGTCGCCGCCGCGTGCCGGCACTGCCCGGTTCGCCCGCCGCGTACCGGGCCGTGGCCCTGCCCAGCAGGTCGGCGGCCCAGACGGGGTCGGCGTGGGCCAGCGCGAGTCGACCGCCCTCCGCGAGGGCGTCGGCGGCACGTCGACGAAGCCCGTCGGTGTGCGCGTCCTGGGCGCCGAGCTCGACGCGGTAGCGGTACGCCTGCTCCAGATGGGCCCCGACCGCGGCGCTGCCGCGCTTCCGGACCGTGTCGAGGCGTGCCGCGCGTTCGTGCCGGTCGGCGCGGTCCTGCTTGGACTGGCTGGTGTGGACGACCTCCTGGATCAGCCCTCCGGCGAAGCGGAACGCGCTGCCGTCCGGACTGATGAGACGGTGCCGGACGAGCCGGTGGAGGGTGGTTCGGAGCTCGGACGGGGTCCACGTCTCGGAGGGATGTCCGGCGAGCGCCGTGAGTTCGTCGGCGGTGAAGTCGCCGCCCAGGACGGACGCCAGGCCGAGGGCCCGCTGTTCGGGCGGTTCGAGCGCGTCGATCCGGGCGCCGATCAGGGCCTGGAGGGGAAGGGGGACACTGTCCGCGTCGACGGGGTTCCCCGCGACGAGCAGCTGCTCCAGGTGCAGCGGGTTCCCGCCGACCCGCGCCAGGACCTGGGGGGCGAGCGGCGGGCTGTCGGCCGTGCGCTCCGTCAGCTCGGCCGCGAGGAGCTGTGCTTCGTCGTCGGAGAGGCCGCCGAGCAGGACGGCGCCCGGGGCGAGTTCGGGCCGTACGTCGAACAGCTGGGGCCGGGTGAGCAGGACGATCAGGACGGCCGCGTCGGTGAGGGCGCGCAGGAGCCGGTCGAGGGCGTCGAAGAGCGGCTGGGCGGCCCAGTGGCAGTCGTCGATCACGAGCACGACGGGCTGTTCCTCGGACAGCTCGGCGAGAACCTTGGCGAGCGCGGCACAGGTGTCCGCCGGGGAGGGGTTGGGGGTCCCGTCGAGGAGCAGGCCCTGGTGGAGCAGGTCGAGTTCGGGCGAAGGCGCCACCGTGCCGGCGCTCCTGAGCAGCCCGGCCACGGCATCGGCGAGCGCCCCGAGACTGGGCTGCTCACCCCGGGCCCGGCAACGCCCGGCGCCGTGACGGGGCGCGGGCGTCGGAAGCGGGACCGGACCCGCCGCCGGCACCTGGGGCGTGGAGAGCGGCGGCGTGCGTCCGGCCGTCCGGCCCGTGGCTGTCGCGCGGTGCAGCCACTCCCGTACCAAGCGGGTCTTCCCCTGGCCCGCCTCGCCGCCCACCACCAGGCGGTCACCCCTTCCGCTTCGCGTCACCCGGGCCAACGCCTGGTCCATCAGATCCAGTTCGTGCCGACGGCCGACGAAGCCGACGTCGAAGCGGCGGAGGGTTTCCGGACCGTCCTCCTCGTCCAGGGCGATCAGGCGGTGCGCGGCCACCCGGTCGCTCTTGCCCTTGAGGAGCAGGGGGCCCGTCTCCGTCGTCCGGATGCCCGGCCCGGCGGCCGCCAGGGTGTCGGGACCCAGCAGGATCTCCCCGGCCGCCGCGTTCTGTTCCAGGCGGGCGGCCACGTTCACCACCTCGCCCGAGACCATCGCCTGCCGCTGCGTGGTCGAACCCGTCACCGCCCGGCCGGTGTTGATTCCGATCCTCATCTCGAGCCGTACCCCCACGGCCTCCTCCAGGCGCGCGTTGAAACCGGCGAGCGCCTCCCGCATCGCCAGGGCCGCGGAGGCCGCCCTCCGTGCGTCGTCCTCCCGGACCGTCGGCACACCGAACACCGCCATCACCGCGTCCCCGATGAACTTCTCCACCGTGCCGCCCTGTTCCTCGATCCGCAGCCGCATCAGGTCGAACCAGCGGAGCGTGACCGACCTCAGTGTCTCCGCGTCCAGCGCCCCGGAGAGCGCGGTGGAGCCCACCAGGTCGCAGAAGAGGACCGTCACCACCTTGCGGCCCGTCGGCCTGGCCGTGGCCGGCCCCGGAGCGCACGGGCTGCCGCAGGACGGGCAGAACCGGGCTCCGGGCGGCAGTGCACTCCCGCACGAGGCGCAGGACATGGATTCCTCCGGTGGACAGGGGGACGGTGGTGGGTTCGACGGGGCCGCTCGGCTTTGGGGCGGCGGAGCGCGCCCGCGTCAGAACAGCGCGCCGCCCGCCACGTCCGCGTGGGCCTGGACCTCGGGGGCCGCCGCGTCGAGCCGTCCCCTGATGTCGACCAGCAGAGCCAGCTCCTCCGGCGTCAATGCCCGTACCACTTCCTGCTGTTCCTCACTCAGCGCGTCGACGTCGAAGCCCGCGGCGGCGAGTGCCTCCAGGGTGGGCTCGGAGCCGTGCGGGGTGGCGTTGTCGGTCATCGGTGTCCTCCGTTGTCCTCGGCGAGGGAAAGGAACAGGCGGGTCAGCAGGTTCGCCGTGTGCAGCGCGCTGACGGAGACGGCCGTCTGCTGGGCCGGGGTCGGCGCGAGCGCGTCGAACACCCCGTACAGGTCGTCCAGGTGGCCGCCGTCGAGCTCCGCGTGCTCCCTGAGCGTGCGGAACGCGCCGCCCGGGAGTCCGGTGACCTCGGCGAGGCGGTCCCCGAGCCGTGGCCCCGGGGCGTTGCCCTCCAGGACCGCGATGTAGCCGAGCAGGGCCACGGGGTGTTCGTGCTCGATCCGGTAGTACTGCGCCCCGGCCAGTTCCACGACGATCGGGTGCGCCACGGCCACGGGACCCGCACCGGCGGCGGCCAGGTCGTCGAGCAGCCAGGCGTCGTGGTCCCGCTCCTCCTCGGCATGGCGGAGGAAGTACGCGGCCAGGCGTCGCGCGGCCGGGTCGTCGGGCGCGGCGGCGCACCGCTCGGCCGCCCGTACGAGAAGCGGCACCGAGGCCCGTACGAGCGGATGCATGGCGGCCAGATAGCGCACGTACCGCTCCCGCAGGCCGTCCGGTCGCCAGAGCGCGGCGGTCGCGGCCCTCAGGACGGGGGCGGTGGGCGCGAGTTTGGTGCGGAGCGCCAGGGATGCGGGGAACGCGGCGGTACGGGTGGGGGCGGGGGTGCTTGCCGCCGGGGCTGTGGAAGTGGGGGCCGCGGCCGTGGTGGTGGCTGTGACGGTGGATGCTGTGGCTGTGGCGTTCATCGGCTGCTCCTCGCCTCCGCGGTGGGCGACGCCTGGGTGGGTCGGGGCTCGTTGGTGGGCACGCGTTCCTCTCCGGACGTGGGTTCGACCAGGTGCGCGTAGCGCGCGCAGCCCATGCGCCGCACCAGGGCGGCGGGTCCTGCCGCGCGCTGCTGCGCCGTCGTGAGCCGGTCGAGGTGTTCGCCGACACGACCGCCGGCGTCCCTTGCCGCGCCCTCCAGGACGCTCGGGCGGTCGGCGAGGGCGTGACAGCTGCGGCAGTAGCCGGCCGGGGCCGGCTCGGTCTCGTAGCGGGCGTGCAGCCGCCGCGGGCCGACCGCGCGCAGCATGCGCAGCACCGGGGAGCCGAGGGAGCGCTCGCGGACGGTCGGCCAGTCGTCCTCGGCGATGTGTCCGAGCCGCAGGTGCGGGGGAACGGGGCGCCGGTCGACCGTCCACTGGTTGCAGCAGGCCGCCACCGTCCCGTCGAAGGCGACCACCGGCCAGGCCGCGAGGGCACAGGGCGCGGCCAGTCCGTCGTCCGGTCCCGGCGGTGTCGGCCGGACGAGCCCGGTGGCGCGGCCGAGCGGCCGCACTTCGTTGACCAGCATGGGCATACGGGTGCCGAAGGCACGGCGCACGTCCGCGACGACGTCGACCAGATACGGGTCGTCGCCGTCCCCGCCGGCGCCGGGGCCGGTACCGGACTCCGCGCCAACTCCGTCACGGGTAGCGGGACCTGTACCGGTGCCCGTGAGGTGGATGCTGGCGGGGACCCCGGCGTCGAGCACGGCGCGGAGGGCGCGCAGCACGTCCGCGCGCGGGACCTCGCGCTCATGGTGGACGTCCAGGCTCGCCGAGAAGTGGTCCAGGGCGGTGATCGTCCGCATGATCCGGTCGGGGACGCGTCCCCCGCGGGCGAAGAACATGCCGCTGAGCAGTGCCACCCGCGACCCCTCGGCCTGCGCGAGACGGGCCACGCGGGCGGCCAGCTCGGGCAGGAGCAGCGGTTCGCCGCCGGTCAGCATGACCACCTCGGGGCGGTCCTCGGCACCGAACGAGCCGATGAAGTCGAGTAGTTGCCGCTGGTCGGGCGCCTCCGTCGCCGCCATGGACGAGGCCGTGGAGCAGTGCGCGCAGCTCATGGGGCAGCGGCGGGTGAGCGCCACGAGGAGACCACCGCAGGGGACCGGCCGCAGGCCGATGAGCTCCGCCAGGTCCATGTCCGTCTCCTCCTCCGTGAGTTCGCTCCGCGCGCGAAGCATTCCTGGATCGTGGTCCGGGGCGGCAGACTTTCGGTTCACGAACGCCTGGTGAACGGTTGAGCCCCAGGTCCGGAGGGGCGAGGAAGGGCCCGGAAGGGCCCCGAGGAGGGTGCGGACGCCCTGCGGACGGCCCGGCGCCGCTGCCCTGCGGGGGCATCGGCCCACGTCACGGGGTCGTACCGCGTCCGGGTCGTCGACCTATACCGGCGTCGAACCGACGGACAGGCGTTCCCATACCCGCCGTTCGTACGTTCTTCTCAGCCGGCGCAGCGACGCCGTCAAACGAGGAGGACGAACATGCCCGAGAACACGAACCCGAAGCCGGTCGAGGACGAGGACATCGAGGTCGTGGCGCACGGGGAGGCCGAGGAGGACGAGGCCGGCTGCATCATCAACAACTCCAGCGACATCTCCTGACGCGACTCGTCTCGTCCTGAGTACCTCGCGGGCCACCCGGTTCTCGGCGGCGTCACGCCAGGAACCGGGGGGCCCGCGGCCACTCACCGCCCTGACACCATCACCCCTCGCCCCTCCCCCTCGCCCTTCCACCACACGCCTTTCCACCACCCGCCCGACCCCGAGGGAGCGCGCACGTCGTGAAGATCCTGCTCTGCCCGCTCAGCGACGGCGGCTACCTCTACCCGGCGCTCGCGGCCGGCCGCGAGCTGCGCCGCCGCGGCCATCACGTCAGCGTCCTCGCCAGGTCGTCCGCCCGGCCCGTCGTGACCGAGGCCGGGCTGCCGTACGCGGCGGCCGAGGACTTCGGTGGTCACCGGGCGTTCTCCGCCACGTGGTGGGGGAAGACCGGCGCCGCGCAGTACCGGGCGATCCTGCGCGCGGCCCGGGCGGCGCAGGCCGATCTGCTCGTCACCTCGGTGCTGTGCAACGGCGCCCTGCTCGCCGCCGAGGCCCTGGACATCCCGGTGGTCGTGGTCGGGCTCTCGGTGCACCTGTGGGACTACCGGAGCGGCGGCGACGGGGAGCCGCACCTGGGCAGGACCCGGGAGAGCCGGACCCGCGACAGCCTGGACCTCCACGCCGCCACGCGGGAGGAGGTCGGCCTGGCCGGGCGCGCCTCCCGCTGGGAGGACGATCCGCTCCTCGGTGACGCGCTGCTGCTCCGCGGGGATCCGGCCCTTGAGCACCCGGGCGCTGAACTCCCGGCCCGGGTGGGGTACGCGGGACCACTTGCCTGGGAACCAGCGCCCGAGAAGGGCGAGTTGGAGGCCATCGAGGACCACCTGGGGCGGACGGGCAGGGGGAAGCCCGTCGTCTACGTCCACCTCGGCCGCTTCTTCGGCGGCCGGAGCCTGTGGCCGCGGCTCAACGAGGCGTTCACCGGCGGAGCGTTCCAGGCGGTGGTCGAGCAGGGCCGGTCCACCGACCCCGCGCCCGCTCCGGAGGCCGACATCCTGCTCGTACGGAAGCCCTGGATGGGACCGCTCGTCGACGCGGCCGACCTGGTGCTGTCCAACGGCACCTCGGCCCCGGTGCTGTCGGCCCTCCTGCGCGGCCGTCCCCTGGCGCTCTCGCCCAACGGGTCCGAACAGCCGCTGCTCACCGGCGCCTGCGTACGGGCCGGGGTGGCCGTGCGCGACCTCAAGACCCCGTCCGTGGACCTGTCGGCGCTGCTGGAGTCGGTGTCGCGCGACGAAGGACTGCGGACCCGAGCCCGCGCGCTCGGCGACAGGCTGGCCGCGGTGGACGGCGCGGCCCGCGCGGCCGACATCGTCGAGCGGGTGGCTCAGGCATCCGCAACCCCGAAGGAGAACCATGAGTACGCGATCAGTCGGCCTCGATGAGGCCGTGGCGAGTCTGTCCATGGGTACGCGGCACTGGATCGCGCGGCACGCGGGGTACCTCGACTCCCCCGCCGGACACGCCGAACTGCCGGAGACACCCCGCGTCAAGGCCCTCCTGCAGCTCGCGCTGCTCTGCCGCTACTGGGGAGCGTCCGCGCCGGCGGAGACCGCCCTGCGCGGGGCGACCTCGATCGTCGAACAGGCCTGGCAGCGCCCCGACTTCCCGCGTCTCCTCACCCTGGACGGCCGGTACGCCAGGCAGTTCGAGCTGATGTACGCGGCGCTGGCCCCCGCCGGAACGGTCACCGACGCCCCTCGCGCCGTCCTGGCCCGTTTGAAGGACGACGGTTACCTCGCACCCCGGCGCAAGGCCCCGTACCTCCACCTGGAGGCGAGGTTCTACGCCGATCTCGCGGGCGCCGAACACGAGTTCGCCTCGTACGACGAGCTGTACGCGGTCAGCCTGCCCGCCCGGGCCGCCACCCTGCCCGCGGCCGACCTGGACGCCTGTGTGGTCACCCACACCGTCTTCTACCTCAGCGACTTCGGCCTGCGCGATCCCGGACTGACCGACGAGGCCCGCGAGCAGGCCCTCAAGGTCGTGGAACGGCTCACCCACCACTGCCTGGGCCTCGGCGAATGGGACCTCGTCGGCAAGCTCGTCCTCGCGCAGTACTGCCTCGGCGCGGATCCCCTCGGTACGCCCTCCGGGGCGGCCGGCATCCGGATGCTCGCCGAGGTCCAGGCGCCGGACGGGGCGATCCCCGGGAAGTCCGTCGTCAGGCGCGCCCCGGCGGACGCGACGCCCGTGCAGTACTTCCGGAAGTCGTACCAGGCGACCCTCGTCACCGCGCTCACGACGCTGATCGTCGGAAACGGCCGGCCGGTCGCGGCCGCCGGTCGCACCACCACAGAAGCCGCAGGGGCAACGGCGGTACGGGAGGCGACACGGTGAGCATCGACCAAGCGACGGGGTTCACCCGGCAGGCGGCGCACACCGCCCCATCGGCCGGCACCGACCTCGCCTCCTCCGGCGCCCGTCTCCTCCGGGGCGAGCGCACCTGGTGGTTCCTCGGCCCGGGCGGCATCGCCCGGCTCGCCGACCGCCATGTCACCCCCGACGGAGGTCTGCGTCCCGAGGCCGAGCAACGGCTGCGCGCGAGCGGGATGTTCACCCCCGCCACGGTCCGCGCCTACGCCCTGACCGTCCTCACCAGCACCCACTGCAACCTGGGCTGCGGCTACTGTTTCCAGAACACCGCGCAGGACCTGGCGGGCGGGAGCCGGCCGCCGCGGATCGCCCGGACCCGGCTCACCTCGGAGACGATCACCTCGATCCTCGGGTTCACCGAGCGGCAGATGGCCGCCGTGGGCCTGGAGAGGCTCAGGATCCTCCTCTTCGGCGGTGAGCCGCTCCTCAACCCGCGCGGGTGTCTCGAACTCCTGGAGCGGGCCGCGGACATCGCCCCCACCTCCGCCTGGATGATCTCCAACGCCACCCTGCTCACCCCGTCCCTCGCACGCCGGCTCCACGACCGCGGTCTGACCTCCGTCCAGGTCACCTTCGACGGCGACCGCGACGACCACGACCGGATCCGGGTCGGCAGGGCGGACGGCAGCGGCACCTTCGACAAGATCGTCCGCAATGTCGTGAAGGCCTCCGAGGTCACGCCGCTCCGCTGGACCCTGCGGGTCAACGTCTCCCAGGAGACCTTCCACGGCGTCGACGCGCTGATCGACCGACTGGGGGCCACGCTCGACCCCGCGCGCTGCACGCTGTACTTCGCCCGGATCGGCGATGTCGGCGTCGGATACGCCAACAGCCTCCTGCACACCGGTGAGCTCTCCTCCGCCTTCACCCGGTGGCAGCGCAGGGCCCTCGACCTCGGTTTCACCGTGAACCGCCCCGGCGGCCGGAAGACCTGCGTCACCTGCGGTCACACCGACGGCCGGTACGGCGCGGTCGTCAGCGCGGACGGCACCCTGGCCAGTTGCTGGGAGACCGCGGGCAAGCCCGACTGGGAGGTCGGCACGGTCGCCGACGGTTACCTGCCCAGCGCGGAGACCGGTGACCGGTGGATCGCCTGCCAGGACCTCTACAGCTACGACGAGGACGCCCGTACGCTCGCCAGGTTCCGCGACACCGTCGACACGGCCCTGCTCGACCATCTGCACGAGACGGGGCGCCTGTAGCCATGCCGCCCTCACTCCTGGAGCAGCTCTCCGCCGGCGCGCTGGACTGGCTGGGCGGGAACCTCGACCACTTCGACCCGTTCTCCGCCGCGGCCGCGGCGACGCCCCGGTCGACAACGCAGGGAAAGGCCAAGGCCGCACTGGAGTTGGGGCTGCTCTGCCACCGCGCGGCGCGGCCGGGCGACACCGAACCGGACCCCTTGAGCGGGGCGACCGCCCTCGTACGGAAGCTCTGGCAGGACCCGGACTTCCCGCGGCTCTTCGACGACAGTCCCGCGTACGCCTCCACGTACCGGCTGGTCTACGCCGCGCTCGCCCCCGACGGAATCGACGACACGCGGTGCCGGGAGGAACTCGCCCGGCTGGGCCCCGACTTCCTGTCGCCGGGCGAGAAGTCACCGTACCGGCGCATCGAGATCCGCTACTACGCGGACGAGGCGGGTGTCCGCCACGGCATCGAGCCGTACGCCGAGCTCCTCCCGCACAGCCCGCTCGTCGCCCTCCGCGCCGCCCGGCCCACGGTCGCGACCGCGGCCCCGGCCGCGAAGGGCACGGTGGAGCCGCTCACCGTCCCGCAGGCGTACGCGCTGACCCACACCGCCTTCTACCTCGGCGACTTCGGCCGCACCGACCCCCGTATCGCCGGAGCCGACCTGGACCACGCGCGGGACCTCACCCACGGGATGCTGCTCCACTGTGTCGCGCACGATCTCTGGGACCTGGCGGCGGAGCTCGTCCTCACCCAGTTCGTCCTGGGCGAGGATCCGCTCCGTACGCCGTCGGGCGCGGCGGCCGTGGAGTGTCTGGCGCGCGCCCAGCGGCCCGACGGGGCGATCCCCGGGAGGTCGTCGGAACTCAGGGCCGCGCCGCACGTCACGGCCGGGGAGTTCTTCCGGACGGCGTACCACACGACCCTGGTGACGGCCCTCATGGCGTCGATCGTCTCGTCGCCGAGGGGGGCCTCATGACACCGCGCCTCACGCTGATCAACCGCGACTACACCCGGCTGTGGTTCGGCCAGGCCGTCTCGTCCGTCGGGGACGCCGTCTTCAGCACGACGCTGGTGCTGTGGGTGGCGACCGTCCTGGCCAAGGACGAGTCGTGGGCGCCGATGGCGGTCAGCGGCGTCCTGATGGCGTCCAGCGTCGCCGTGCTGGTCATCGGCCCCCTCGCGGGCGTGTTCGTCGACCGCTGGGACAAGCTCGCCACGCTGCTCCGCACCGAAGTGGTGCGCGGAGCGCTCGTGGTCGTCCTGACCGCCGTCTCCTTCCTGCCGACCGACGCGCTCCCGGCGGGCGTCTGGCTCGCCCTCGTCTATGGGACCGTGCTCCTGCTGCACGCGGCCGGCCAGTTCTTCTCACCGGCGCGCTTCGCGATCCTGGCGGACCTCGTGAAGGGGGAGGCCAACCGGGCCCGGGCCGCCGGCATCGGCCAGGCGACCGGCGAGACCGCGTGGATCATCGGCCCTCCGCTCGCGGCGCCGCTGCTGTTCGCCGCCGGAATCCAATGGGCCCTGCTCTTCAACGCGTTGTCCTACGCGGTGTCGTACGTGGCGATCCGGTCCATCGACGTACCCGCGCCGGCCGCGACGGCGAAGAGCGGGAAGACCGCTCCCGAACCCACCTCGAAAGCCTCGAAACCGGGGGGACAACAGTCCAGCCTCGGAAGCGAGTTCGCCGACGGCGTGCGCTTCTTCGCCCGCAGCCGGTTCCTGGTCGTCCTGCTTCTGCTCGCCGTCATCGGGCAGTTCGGGCTCGGCGCGCTCAGCACCCTCAACGTCTTCTTCACCACCGACAACCTCGACGCCGACGCCCATCTCTACGGATACATCGGCATGGCGATGGGAGTGGGCGGCATCACGGGCGCGTTGAGCGGGGGCCGGGTCGTGCAGTGGCTCGGGGCACGCCGGAGCACCTGGATCAGCCTGCTGGTGAGCGGTGTTCTGCTGATCGCCTACTCCCGGCAGACCACCTTCCTCGGCGGCGTCGCGCTGCTCTTCGTCTTCACGGTCCCGCTGACCGTCCTCAACACCGCGATGGCACCGCTGCTGCTCGCGGCGGCGCCCCCGGACTTCCGGGGGCGGGTGATGGCCGTGTTCTATCCGGTGACGAAGCTGGCGTCGATGCTCGCCGCGGTCCTGTCCGGCTGGCTCGCCGGCTCGGTCCTGACGGACGTCGCGGGCTCGGTCGGCGGTGTCCGGTTCGGCCCCATCGACACGATCTTCGCGGTGTCCGGGGTGATCGTCGTCCTGTCGGGCGTCTTCGCGTGGCTGGCCCTGCCGGGGACGGAGCCCGCGAGGAAGGACACCGGGGCGACCGACGGGGACGGCGCCGCGGAGGCGGCCGCCGCGCTCACGGTCGACGCCACGTCTCCGGCCGGATCCGGCGGCCACCGTCCGCCCGACCACGAACGAGGGAGACCGGAGTGACCACCGACGCCCGACGGACACGGCGCCCGTACCCGCACGCCGAGCGGCAGGACGTCGTCGAGGAACTCCACGGGGTGCGCGTCCCTGACCCGTACCGCTGGCTCGAGAACGCCGGGACCGCCGAGACGCGCCGCTGGAGCGCCGAGCAGGAGGCCCTGTACGCGGCGGAGAGGGCGTCCTGGCCCGGCCTGGCGCGGTGGGAGGCGGCGGTGGCGGCGCTCGGCGCCGGCGCTCGTGTCCGGGCGCCCAAGGTCCGCGGCGGCAGGGTGTTCTGGCTGCGGCAGGAGGCCGGCCAGGAACACCCGGTCCTGGTGGTGGCCGACGCCGGAACCGGGACGACACCCCCGGCCTCGGGTTCAGCCACGGAGCGGGTCCTGCTCGACCCCAGCGCCCTCGACCCGTCCGGTCGTACCGTCCTCGACGCCTGGGAGCCCTCCGTGGAGGGCGATCTGCTGGCCTACCAGGTGTCCCGGGACGGCACGGAGGACTCCCTGCTCCGGGTGATCGACGTGGCCACCGGCCAGGTCGTGGACGGGCCGTTGGACCGGGTGCGGAAGTCGTCGGTCGGCTGGCTTCCCGGCGGCGGGGCGTTCTACTACGTCCGGCGGCTGGACCCACGGCTGAACCCCGGCGAGGAGCGCTATCACCGCAGGGTCTGCCTGCACCGGGTCGGCACGCCACCGGACGCGGACGCCGTGGTCTTCGGCGAGGGGCGGGACAAGACCCAGTTCTACAGCGTCTCCGTGACGGAGGACGGCCGCTGGCTCGGCATCACGGCCACGCTCGGCACCGGCCGCGGGACCGACGTGCACCTGGCCGACCTGTCGGCCGCGCCGCTCGACCGTCCGCCGCTCCGGCCGGTCCAGGAGGGCATGGGGGCCGCCACCCGGCTGCACGCCGTGCCCGGTACGGGCCCGGCGGACCGGGTGTGGCTCCGCACCGACCGCGGCGCGGCGCGCGGACGCGTCGTCGCGTGCCGGCCCGACGAGCTCCACCTGGGCCCCGAAGCCTGGCACGAGGTCGTCCCCGAACGGCCGGACGCGGTGCTGACCCATCTGGTCGTGCTCTCCGGTCCCGAGCTGAAGAACCCGCTCGGCCTGGTCGCCTGGACCCGCGACACCGTCGCCGAGGTGACCTTGCACGACCTGGTCGAGGGCCGGCGGGTGGCCACGGTGCCGCTCCCCGGCACCGGCGCGGTCGGCGACTTCTCGGCCGTGGCGTCGGGTGGTCACGAGGCGTGGTTCGCGTACACGGACTTCGTCACGCCGGTACGCGTCCTCCACTTCGACGCGCGTACGCGCCGCCTGACGCGCTGGGAGCGGGACGCGGACACCCCGGCGACAAGCGGTGCGGACCATCCGCGCGGTCCGGCGACGGGCGGACGGGCGGACGACGCCCCGGCGACGGGTGGTGCGGCGGTCGGCCGTCCGGCGGCGGACGGTGCGGTGACCCGTCAGGTGTCGTTCCCTTCGCGGGACGGGACGACGGTACGGATGTTCGTGATCTCCCCCGGCGGGCACCCGGACCGCCCGCGCCCCGCGCTGCTCACGGGGTACGGCGGCTTCGGCCGCACGATGTCGCCGCGTTACCGTGCGCAGGTCCTCGCCTGGGTCGGGGCGGGTGGCGTGTTCGCCTGGGCGGGCCTTCGCGGTGGCGGCGAGGAGGGCGAGGCGTGGCACCGGGCCGGGAGCGGTGCGCACAAGCAGAACACCTTCGACGACTTCGCCGCGGCGGCCGACCGGCTGATCGAGGACGGCTGGACCGAGCCCGGACGGATCGCGATCATGGGCGGCTCCAACGGCGGACTGCTCGTCGGCGCGGCCCTCACCCAGGAACCGGGGAAGTACGCCGCCGTGGTGTGCTCGTCGCCGCTCCTGGACATGGTCCGCTACGAACTGTCCGGCCTCGGCCCCAGCTGGACGCCGGAGTACGGCAGCGCGCGGGACCCGGCGCGGCTGCCGGTCCTCCTCGGCTACTCCCCCTACCACCGGGTCACGCCCGGGACGGCCTATCCGGCGGTGCTGCTGACCGCCGCGGACGGCGACACGCGCACCGATCCCCTGCACGCCCGCAAGATGTGCGCCGCGCTCCAGCACGCCACGTCGGGCACTGGCCCGATCCTGCTGCGGCTGGAGCACGGCGTCGGCCACGGGGACCGGGCCGCGTCCCGCGCGGCGGCGCTCCAGGCGGAGTGCCTGGCCTTCCTGGCCTCCCATGTGGGCCTTCCGGCCCCGGACTCCGCCGCGGGTGCGCCGCCGCGGTGACGACCGGCGCCGACGCGTCACGGCCTCGACGCGTCGGCGCCATGCTCGCGCCCGGTGTGCGCCACCGACGGCGCCGCCCCGTCGACCGCCGCCACTCCGTCGACTACGTCAGCACCGGCGTCCCGTACCCCGCGCCCCGCGCGTACAGGCGTATCAGGTGCGGCATGTCGTACCGCGCCGCGTGTGCGGTGACCTCGCCGCCCGGCGACGTGACCATTCCCGCGTCGATGAGCGCCTCCACCACCCTCACCGCATGCCGCTCGTCGCAGCCGAGCGCCTCCGCCGCCTCCGTCAGTCCGAACGGGCCGTCCCCCGTGCCCGCGGCCAGCCGGCCCGCGTCCCTGCCCCGCTCCGCCGGGAGCGTCTCCCAGCCGTGCGCCAGCCGCTGTCTCACGGACACGTCCCCGGCGGTCAGTTCGTCCAGGGCGCCGGTGGGGTCCGTCAGCCGGTCGGCGAACTCCCGCAGCGGTACGTGGCGGAGCACGGCGAGCCGCATCCCGCTCACCCGGACCGCGAGCGGCGATCCGCCGCAGGCCCGTACGATCCGCAGCGCGGCCTCCCGGTCGGCCCGCACCCGCCGCGGGCCGACGAGCCCGGCCAGGAGTTGTACGGCCTCGGCCGTGTCGAGCGGCGGGACGGCCATCCGGTGCACCGGTGCGAGACCACCCAGTTGGCCCCGCGCGGTGAGCAGCACCCGGCCCTGCCCGCCGCACGGGAGCAACGCGCGTACGGAGCGCTCCTCGGGTACGTCGTCCAGGATCACCAGCACCCGGTGCCGCGCCAGCCACTCCCGCCACGCCTCGGGTGTCGACGGTCCGGTCCGCCCGCTGCGTTCGCCGAGCTCCGCGAGTACGGCCGTCAGGGGGCGGGCGCGGCCCTCCGCGTCCCGGAGGGAGACGCAGAGCCGCCCTTCGGGGAACCTGCCGCCGAGGAGGTGGGCGGCCCTGACCGCCAGCGTCGTCTTCCCCGATCCCGCGGGTCCGGACAGCAGCACGACGTGGCCCGCCTCGCCCACACCGGTCCCACCGCTCCCGCCACCCTCCAAGAGGTCCAGGACGTCCTGGAGTTCCTCGCCGTGTCCCGTGAAGTCGACCAGGTCGGGCGGCAGCAGCACGGTCGCTTTCGGCGGGGCGGCGGCGGGTCTCCCATCCGGCGGTCCGCCGGCCGCGCCCGCCCCGGCGCCGCGGGTGTCCCCCGCGAGGATCGCCCGGTAGCGGGCGGCCATGGCACCGCTCGGCTCCAGGCCCAACTCCCGTGCCAGCAGCTGCCGGTAGTCGTCGTACACCGCGAGCGCCTCCGGCTGTCGGCCGGAGCCGCTCAGCGCGCGCATCCAGGCGGACCGGAGCCGCTCCCGGAGCGGATGCCGCTCCACCAGGTCGCGCAGCCCCTCGACCACGGCCGGCGCGCCGCCCAGCTCCAGCTCCGCCTCCGCCCAGCTCTCGTACGCCGCCACATGCCGCAGCCGCAGCCGCTCGGCCTCCTCGGCCAGTGTGGGCGACTGCCGGAGGTCGTCGCCCAGCGGCGGCCCCTGCCACAGGTCGAGGGCCTGTCTCAGCAGCCGGGCGGCCTCCTGGGGCGCCTGCCCCTCGGCGGCCCGCACCAGGGAGCGGAATCTCAGGAGGTCGAGTTCCTCCTCCGTCGCGCGCAGTACGTATCCGCCTCCGGTGTGCGTGAGCCGTGGCCGGTCCAGGGCCTCCCGGTCGTCCGGCCCGAACAGCGCGCGGAGGGCACTGACGTACACCTGGATGTTCTTGCGGGCGGTACGAGGGGGCTCCTCCGGCCAGACCGCCTCGGTCAACGCGTCGACGGAGACGGGGAAGTTGACGGATGCCAGGAGGGTCGCCAGCACCATGCGCTGCTTCAAGGGGCCGAGATTCAATGTCCGTTCGCCCCGGATTACCGTGAGCGGGCCGAGGACGGTGAAGCGGAGTGTGCCGGGTGAGGCGGCGGGGTGCGCGGACGGACTCGGCATCGAGCGAACCTCCGTATGGTGACGGGAGTTGATCGGTCTGCTCGATGATCCGTCGCGCCGGACCTTCACACATCGGTACCGAACCCTCACAGTCGCGCCGCCGCCGAGCACGTCCTGGGGGGCCCGGCCCCCATGGGGTCGGGCACGCCCCCCATCCCGGGTTCGCCGGGCCCCCACATCGCCGGACCGGTACTGGTCCGGGGAGGCGGGCGGCGGGGTGGCCGCCGCCCGGTTCCGGATCAGGCCGGCGGCCGCCGGGGCGCGAACCCGGCCGGTCCGCCGTCCTCCGCCCGCTCCGCCGACAGCGCGCACAGGGCCGAGCGGTCCACACAGCCGGTCTTGGCCATCAGACTCGCCATGTGCTTCTCCACCGTCCGGGGCGAGATGCACAACCGCTGGGCGATCTGCAGATTGCCCGGGCGCTCCATGAGCAGCACGAACACCTCGTACTCGCGCGGCGTGACGCCGGCGGTACGCAGCTCCGTCGGGATCCGTTCCCGGCCGCCCCTGCGCTGCGGCACACTGACGCCTGCCTGCCGCAGCAGCGCCCGGCAGGCACCGGCCACGGGCTGGACGCCCGCCTCGTGGAAGTACTCCTCGGCGGTCCGCAGCCAGGCGACCGGTTCGCCCCAGGAGTCGGCGAGCGCCGCCTGCGCGACCAGCCGCAGGGCGAGATGCCAGGCCTGCGGGAAGGCCGTCGCCGCGCGGGCGGCCTCCTCCACCGCTCGCCGGGCGCCGTCCGGGTCGCCGTCCCGGCCGCGCAGGACCGCGTCCGCCATCCCGAGGAACATCCGGTTCCAGGCCAACTGGCCGCCCGGCGAGGCGAGCGCCTCCTGATGCGCCTCGCGGCCCCCGCCGACCCCGGCCCCGTCGCCGTCGCCGTCGAGGGTCCGCAGCAGCGGGCGGAGACCGTACCGTCCGCTGAGGTAGAAGAAGCTCGGGTGCTCCCGCTCCCAGGCGAGCGCCGCGTCGAGCTCGGCCGTGGCCCGCTTCCGGTCCTCCGCCATGAGCGCGCCGATGGCCTGACACAGTCCACGTTGCAGGGGTACGAGCATCGACTCCTCCCCGCCCGCCCTGCGGAACCGGACGAGGGCTCGTTCCTGTTCGCGGCCCCGCCCCTGGTGGGCTGCGAGCGTGGCGTCGACGAGGAGCAGATAGCGGTGCGCCGACAGGTTCTGGAGGCGGGCACTCGCCTCCACGGAACGATCGACGATCTCCCGGGCGCGGTCCCATCGTCCGGCGAGGACGCTCTGCATGGCGAGCAGCCCGTCGACGGTCTGGAGCACGGTCAGCGAGCCGAGTTCGTGCGCCGCCGCGCGGGCGGTCTCCAGCTGCGTCGCCTCTCCGGTCCGCATGAACGCGTTGGTGCCGAGCCGTACCAGCGCCTCGGCCCGTGACACCGCGAGCCGGTGCTTCTCGGCGACCTCCAGCATCCGCACCAGACAGGCGTCGGCCTCGTCGAACCCGTGCTGCCGGGACAGCAGGGCGAGGAGCTGCCAGGCCTGGCAGGCGACGACGGGCCGGCCGCGCTGTTCCGCGGTGAGCGCGGCGCTCCTGGCGGAACGTTCCGCCTCTTTCAGCCGCTCGTGACCGGCCCAGCCCTCCGAGCCACGCCCGTCGCCCCCTCCGTCCCGTCCCACCGATCCCCGACCGTCCCCCTCTCCGTCCCGGCCCGCCGGGCTCCCGGAGTCGCCCACGCCCTCCTGGCCGTCCTGTTCCGGAAGGAGCGCCAGGTGCCCCTCGACGACCACGAGCGCCGCCTCCTGCTCCGGGCGCGGCTCGGCCCCGAGCAGGGCACGGGCCGCTCGGATCCGGCGGCGTGCCTCCTGCTGCTGCTCGGCCATCGTCGCGACCCAGGCGACCTGGGTGTGCGCCTGGGCCCGCTCCTCCGCCGCGGGGGAGCCGACGGGCACCGGCGCCAGATCGTCGAGCAGCGCGGAAGCCACGTCGGTCCGCCCGGACTCGGCCTGGGCGATCGCCAGTTGCACCGTGACGTCGTCCCGTTCCCCGTCGGCCGCGAGGCTCCGGGCCCGTTCCAGGAGCACGGCGGCCGAGCCCGAGGCGCCGGCGTCCAGCATCTGCCGGCCGACCTGGGCGAACTGCCGGGAGGCCGCCACCTTGTCACCGGCCGCGAGTCGGAGCGTTGCCACCAACTGACTCTGTTCACCCGAGAGTTCACCCGGCCGGTCACAGGAGAGCGACGAGTCGGCGGACTCCTCGATCGCCTGGGCCGCGCGGCGGGCGAGCGCGGCCTGCTCGGCGGGCGGCAACGACGCCCTGAGCGCGTCCGCGGTCAGGACGTGGCGGAAGGTGTAGTGGTCGTGGGCCGCGCCGTCCGGGGCGATGATCCCGGCCTCGGAGGCGGACCGGAGGTGGGCGAAGAGCGCCCGGTCGTCGAGCCCGGTCACCGCCCTCAGCGCCCCGACCGAGAACCGGCCGCCGAGCGTCGCCGCGATGAGGAGCAGCTCGCGCACCGGCTCGTCGAGCCGGGCGAGACGGCGCGCCCAGCTGCGTACCGCTCCCGTGGGAACCGTCGCCTCGCCGTGATCGGCGAGGAGCCATCCGCCGTCCGCCCTGCTCAGCCGCCCCATGTCCAGCAGGTCGGCCAGAAGGACCTCCACGAGGTACGGGTTCCCGCCCGCGCGCTGCGAGAGGTGCCGATGCGCGGCCGGGGGCACCTCGCCCGGGGCCGCGTCCAGACAGGCGTCCACCATGTGCCGTACGGCGGTCTCGTCGAGCGGCCCCAACTCCGCCACCGAGGCGGTGTTGCGCAGCTCGGCGGCGAGCGCGAGGTCCAGCGCCGGTCCCGGGTCGGGCCGGAGCGTGCCGACCAGCAGGACCGGGAGGTCCGCCACATTGTCGGCGACGTACTCGACGACCGCGATCGTCTCGGTGTCGGAGTCGTGCAGGTCCTCCAGGAGGATCACGCAGCCGCGTTCGCGTCCGAGCACGGCGAGCAGCCGGAGCAGCGCCTCGGCCAGTTCGACGAGCGAGATCGCGTAGCCGGGCGTCGTCGCGGCGGCCCGCCATTCCGGCACCAGGCCCGCCAACGCGGGCCGGTAGGGGTCGAGTTCCGGATCGTCCGGTGCGCCGGCCGCCCGGAACCGCGAGGACAGCGCCTCGACCAGCGGCCGGAAGGGGACGACGAGCCCGGTGGACGTGGCGCGGCCGCGCAGCACCGGCATGTCCCGGCCGTAGGCGCGAAGAGCGCACTCGCCGGCCAGCCTGGACTTTCCGATCCCCGCCTCGCCGACGAGGAACACGGCCCGTCCGGCGCCCCTCCGGGCACTCTCCAGGGCCTCGTCCAGTAACTCGATCTCGGCGTCCCGCCCCACGATGACCGACGACGTCGCACGCATCTCCGCAGGCTACTTGATCCTTTTCGTGCGCGGCAGTGGGCCGGGGAGCCCCCGGCCCACGTCCGCCCTCGCGTCAGGACACCGTGATGGTGCCCGTGGTGTAGGGCATGTCCCACGTGGCGACCGTGTCCAGATCGGCCGTCCTCAGCAGCCGGCCGCGCCGCCCCAGCATGCCGCCGGTGCCGAGCGTCACCTCACCCACCGGGTCGTCCTGGGCCGCGGCCTCCGCGCCGGCACCGCCGTTGACGTACGTCACCGAGTCACTGATCTGCATGGTCCTCACTCGTCCTTCGTGTCCGCGGGAGTGGTGGTGGTGCCGAGCTGTCGTGCGTGGTGCGGGTCAGCGGTCCTGGTGCCTCTCTGTGGTGCGCAGGAGGAGGAGCGACGGTACGCGCTCCGGGAATCCCGCCCGGAGAAGGCCGTGGCCGATCCCGGCGAGACCGGTCAGCAGGCCGGGGTGCGGGACTCCGTCCGGGGCACCGCTCCTGGCGTCGTTCTCCTCGACGGAGGCGAGGAGCGCCCCCGCCCGACGGATCCAGTGCGGTCGCGCCTCGGGGAGCGCCGAGTGGCCGAGGAGTTCGCACAGGCCGGCCTCGCCGTGGCACAGGCTGTCGTCGGGGGCCGCCCCGTTCTGCCCCAGTCGCCGCGCGGCCCCCCGCGCCCAGGCCGCGAGGTGCGGGTCGGCCAGGGCACCAGGTGCGTCGAGCACGGCGAGCGCGACGCCGGCGTCTCCCCGGCACCAGGCCGAGGCCCTCGCGGTGCCCGCGAGTCCGGCGCCCGGGGAGGGGGCGGAGACTCCCCTGTGGCCTCCGCCCGCTCCCGGGCCGCCGTCCGGGGAATCCGGGCCGACGGCCGCCCGGATCGCGGACAGTCCCGCGAGCCGGTACCGCTCGGCGGCCTGGCGCCCCGCCCCGACGGTCGCCTCGGCGGTGGCCTCGGTCTCGGCGAACCGCAGCAGGGCCCATCCGATCCCGGCAGCCCCCTCCGTGAAGCCCCTCCCGAGGACAGCGAGTTCGGCGACCGTGGGTTCGGCGTCCACGGGACCGACGGCGGAGGCGGCGTGGGCGGCGACGACCAGCCGGTCCGCGCAGGCCCGTGCGGCCCGCACGATCTCCGGATCAGCGCCCGATCCGCCACCCGTACCCGCGCCCGTACGCGTGCCCGCACCCGTCCCCGCATCCGTACGACCGCCGAGGGCGGCCGACAGCGCCACAAGTCCGCCCGCGAGCCCCGCGCCCACCCCGTACTCCGGCTCGGCCCCGGTCGCCGCGGCGGCCAGCCGAAGTGCGCCCGACGCCCAGGCGCCGACCTCCGGATCGTCCAGCAGCCGTGCCGTCTCGGCGAGGGCGTACGCGATGCCGCCGAGGCCGGAGAAGGCCCCCGAGCCGACCGCGCCGAGTTCCTCGGGCCGGGCGTGCAGCGCTTCGAGCAGCCCGGGCACCGGCGTCAGGGCCGTACGGGCCGCCTCGGCGTAGTGTCCGGCGCCGGTGAGGGCCGCCAACTGGGCCAGGAACAACGCCGGTCCGGTGTAGCCGTCGGCCAGGTCCGCCGCCATCGGGCCGATCCGCCAGTAGCGGTCGTCGAGAAGCTCAAGGCCGATCCAGTTGCTGCGCGGCCCCGCGCGGTACGCGAGGGAGACCAGCTGGTCACCGACGGACCGGGCCGCGGAGAGCAGCCGCTCCGGCTCGGGGGCGCGGCCCGCGGTACGGGTGCGCCGCCCGGCGGCCGGCCGGTGCGCGGGGACGCGGGAGGTCGTCGCCATCGCGGCCCGTACGATCCATTCCTGGTCCTGCCGGTCGACGGTGTCCAGGGCGTCGAGCTTCGCGGTGACGCGGGCGATGCCCGGCAGGTCCGTACGGTCCGCCGGCGGTCGTCCAGGCGCGCCCCGGACGTCGTCCCGGCCGGGCCTGGCGGTGAACAACGGAACGTCTCCGGCCCAGAGTTGGGCGATCTCCTCGTCGAGCACGCCGGGCGCGAGGACCGGACCGAACTGCTCGGTCCGCAGGGTCTCCAGGACCCGCTGCCGCGCGTTCGCGTCCTTCAGGAGGTCAGGGTGGGTCGACTCGTCGAGGAGCAGCGAGTACGCCCAGGTGGGACGCACGACCACCCGTACCTCGTCGCGCTCGAACGCCCTCAACAGTCCTGATTCTCCGCGCAGTTCGTCCACCGCCGCGCCGATGGCCGTGTACCCGGCCCGGAACCCGGCGCAGAGCGCGTCGATGTGAGCCCCCGGGTCGACCGGCCCGCCGTCCGCCACCCGTGGCCGGTTGGCGGATTCTCCGAACGTCCCGGCCCTGCGCACCAGTCGCATCCGGTCGGTGCCGGCGTCGGCGAAGTCCGCGCGTTCGACGGGCGACACGCCCTCACGGCCGCCGCCGACCGCGGACACGTCCAGAGCGCTGTGGTCGCCGACCAGGAGCTGCGGCAGCAACCCCACCCGGTACACCGAGTCGTGGAGCGCGCGGGCGGCGGGGTCGGACGTGCCGGAGCCGGGCAGCGGCGGGTGGAACAGGGTCTCCACGTCGACGAGGACCGGGTGGGCGCCGACGGCGATCAGGTTCTCGTGGTGCAGGTCGGTCCCGTCGAGCAGGTGCAGCAGCGCGAGCAGCGCGCCCTGGCGGCGGTAGAACGTCTCGACCTCCGCCGCGGAGGCGCAGGGGCCGGCGGCGACGAACTCCACCCATCCGTACCCGCCCCGGTCGAGCAGCCGCAGGGTCCGCAGGTCCACGGTGCCGGGGAGCCCGTTGAACCAGGCGACGAGGTCGTTGAAGTGGCGGTGTACGGCGAGGGGGCGCGGCTTGTACACCAGCCGCGTGCCATCGGCGAAGCGCAGCAGCATCACCGTGCGCCCGCCCCGGTGCCCGTCGCCGGCGCCGGGCTCGATGCCCACGAGCGCTCCCGGGTCGCCGCCGGACTGCGCGAGAAGACCGGAGGTCGTCAGGAGGGCGTGGTCGTCCGCGAGCCGTTCCAGCGCCTCCGCCATCGCGTCCGCCGCGTCGAGCGCCGCCCGCCCGAGGATCCGGGCGAGGACGGGACGCCCGGCCAGCAGCTCGGAGAGTCCGCGCCGGGAAGCGGTGCGCGCCAGGAAGTCCCGGAACCTGGCCCGCGAGTCGTCGCCTTCGAGCCGCCCGGCGCCGCGCGCCTCGTGCAGTTCGAGGACCAGCGTCCGCGCGGCGGCCCGCGCCAGCCTGCCGCTGAGCTGCCGCTCCAGGTCGCCCCGTACGGTGGTCAGGTCCACGAGCTCGCGCGCCCGGCCCGACAGACGCCGCTCCAACCGGGCCCCGGCGCGGCCGGTGAACGTCCGCAGGGCCCACTCGAATCCACTGAGCCCGGGCAACTCCCCCGTGGGAACGGCGGATTCGACCAGCGCGGGGGCGGCGGCCACGGCCTCCTCGGCCAGCTCGGCCCAGTCCGGCCGTTCCGCGTCCCCCTCGTCGCGGACCAGCCCGCTGTCCCACCACCGCTCGATCGCCGACAGCGACGTCGCCGCCCGCTCATGCCCGGCTCTCACCGCCATCGTCCCCTCCTCGAACCGACCGGCCCACCGCTCCGGGGCCGTGTCCGATCCTGGTACGAGGCAGGCCTGCGGGACATGGGGAACATCCCCCCATGTTTTCCCCGGAGGCCGGAATCCGCAGCGCCGGTGGAGGGGACTGCCGCGCTCCGACGGCCGGACGACCAGAGTGTCGACGCCGCGCCGCGCGCATGCCCTTCTCCTAGCCGCGCGCCCCGGGCTCCTCGCCCCGGGCGATGCCGAGGGTGGCGAGCAGGTCCTCGTGGAGTTCCATCCACACCGTGTGGCACGAGTCCTCCTTGACCCGGTCCACCCATGACAGTTCGCCGCGCCGGACCCGGGCGAGCGCGCCCGTGAAGCGGGGGCCGTACCCGCCGAGGCGGCCGATCCGCGTCCCCAGTTCGTCCGACAGCAGGTCGATGACCCCGCCCAGTTCGGTGAGTTCGTCGAGCACCCGCCCGTCCCAGGCCGCGTCCCCGTGGTCGTTGACGGCGAGCCGCCCCGCACCGTCCGGTCGCACCTGCCAGTCGGTGCACGCCCGGAGGCAGCGGGCGTTGTGGGCGAGGAACGTCTCGTACCGCTCCCGTACGAAGGGCCCGAGGCCGGCCTCCGCCAGCTCCCCGGCGAGCTGCCGCTCCCCCTCGACCCGGCCTGAGTCGGTCAGGGTCCACCCCCGCGTCCCGGCGAACGCCCGCCGGGTCACCCAGCCCCTCGCCTCGTGGTCGAGCAGCGCTTCCCGTACGACCTCGGTATCGAGCCCGTAGCGCGCCGCCGCCTCGCCGTCGTCGGCCACGCCCTTGAGCCGTACGGCGTGCAGGGCGAGCAGCTCGGGGGCGGAGACGACGGGGCCGGCCGAGGAGTCCTGGAGATCGCTGGGGTTCACCACACGTCAGAGCATAGGTCGCCGGGTCGGGGCTGGACCCGGCCCGTACGGTCCGAGGAGTTCGACGGCGTCGGCGACTACAGCGGTCTCCGCACCAGGAGGAGGGCCACGTCGTCGGTCCTGTGCGCGGCGTCCCTGACATGGAGGGTCAGCTCGTCCGCGAGCCGGTCCAGATCAGGGGCGGTCGACACCCTGAGCCGTTCCGCCAGGTCCGTCATGGCCGTACCGATGTCGAGGCCCGGCGCCTCGACGAGTCCGTCCGTGTACAGGGCGAGGACGGAGCCGGGCTCCCAGGGCAGTTCCATGGTGTCGTACGTGACGTCCGTCGCGATCCCCAGGAGGAGCCCCGGCGGGACCTCCAGCACCTCGGCGCCGCCGTCCGCCCGGCGCAGGAGGGGCGGCGGATGGCCCGCGCTCGCCAGTCGCAGCCGGTGGCGGGCGAGGTCGAACTCGGCGATCAGACAGCTCGTGAAGCGGTCGGCGTCGAGGTCGTCGAGCAGCCGGTTCGTGCGCGCCAGGATGTCGCCGGGCGACGCGCCCGCCGTCGCGTGCGCGTGGACGGCGGTCCTCACCTGCCCCATGAGCGCGGCGGCGGTCGTGTTGTGCCCCTGGACGTCACCGATGACGGCGACGACGGAGGTCGGAGTCGCGCGGACGAAGTCGTAGAAGTCCCCGCCGATGTCCATGCCGTGCCCCGCCGGCAGATAGCGGGCGGCGACGTCGAGACCCGGGAGCGGGGTCAGATGGTGCGGCAGCAGGACGTTCTGGAGGCTCCGCGCCAGGGAGCGGTTGGCGTCGTACAGCCGGGCCCTGTCCAGGGCCTGGGCGATGAGCCCGGCCAGCGAGGTGAGCAGCGCGCGCTCCGCGGACGGGAAGGGACGGGGCCGTCCGTACGAGAGGACCAGCGAGCCCACGGGGCGGCCGGAGGCGATCAGGGGCAGGAACGCCCAGGCGTTGCGGCCCTCGTAGCGCGGGGCCTGGGGATGGGCGCGGCGGAGGTCCTCGTACGTGCGGAAGAAGACGGGGACGCCGGTGGAGAGCACCTGGGCGTCGGCGACCGGCGCCGTGAGCGGTTTGCCGTCGAAGTGCTCGATGAACTCGTCGCTGTAGCCGCGGTGGCCGATGACGCGCAGCCGGCCGTCGTCGACGCTCATGAGGACGAGGCCTTCCGGACCGAAGGCGGGCACGATCTGGTCGGCGACCAGATCGACGACGTCGCGCACACCGGCCGCCTCGGCCAGGGACGCCGCGAGATGCATCAGCTGGTAGACAGCGGTCGCGCCGACCGGCTTGCCGGGGCGGTTCGGCAGCGTCGGCACGGAGGCGAACGCGGGGGCGGCGGGAGGCAGGGGCGTGGACGCCGCGGCTGAGCCGGGGGCGGTCGCGGAGTCCGGACCGGGCCCGGGCTCGGGCGCGGTCCCGGGGGTGGGGGCGGTCCCGGGGGCGGGGGTGATCACGGAGGCGGGCGCGGTCACGTCCCCGGGAACAGCCCCGGCGGCAGTCGCGGCGGGGACGGAGCCCTCGTAGGGGACGGGCCCGTCCTGCGGCCCGGGCGGCCCGCCGTGGGGCAGCGCCCCGCCCGCCTTCGGGATGATGAGCACACTGATGCCGGTCGCGTCCGGGTAGAGCTCGAACAGCAACGACGTCGCCGGCTGTCGCACCACCGTGAACGACGTCGGCCGCCGGGTCACGGCCGCGGCGCGATAGCGGTCCTCGAAGGCGGGGTCGTTCAGCCACACCAGTGCCTCCCACGGCCGCTTCCCCAGGAGCACGGCCGCATCCGCGTTCACCAGCTCGGCGCCGGCGGTGTTGATGAAGGTGATGCGCCCGTCGAGGTCCAGGGCGCAGCAGCCCACCGGCAGCCGCTCCGCGAGGTCGAGCGCGGCAGACGCGAGGCCCGGGTCGGCCTCGGAGGGACGCTCGGGGTGGACGACGTAGGGCTCGGTGGGGTGAGGCGGCGGGGGATCCTGGTCGGCGGCCCGCCGCAGCAGCCGTGCCGACAGACGACAGTGGGCGTCGAGCGTCTCCTGTTCGCGCGCGTCGAGCTCCGGCGCGTGCGAGACCGGCCAGAGCAGGACGACACCGCCCCACACGGTCGTGTCGTCGACGATGGGGACGGCCGCCAGCATGAAGTCGTACGGCAGCACGATCCCTATCCGCGGGTAGCGGTGGGCGATGTCCTGCAGGCCGCTCAGCCATACGAGCTTCCGCTCGCGGATGGCGTCGGCGACCGGGATCGGAGCGTCGACCGGGATCCGTACCCATGGCGCGGCGATCTCCCGGGACAGGCCGGAGAGGAGCACGAGGCGCAGCATCCGGTCCCCCGGGATCAGCAGGTAGACAAAACCCACGGAGGCTTCGGTGTCCCGCATGAGACCGGTGAGCACGGCGGCCATCCGGCCGTCGGCGAAGACGTCCTCGGTCCCGCTGCCCGCGCTCCCGCCCACGGGTCTCACCCGCCCGCGGCGCCCGACACGGCACCGCGCGGGTCCGGGCGCGGAGCGCGGCTGCGCTCACCGGCCCGCGTGTCCGGGCCCGGCGGCCCGGAGCGCGGTCGACGGCGGGGTACGCGCTCGTCACGCATATTCGGACGATACGTCGCCCGCCCGGCAGCCGCGCGACGGAGGCGCGGCCGGAGACGGAAGGAGGCGGGGAGGGAGACCGCCCGTCGGCTATCGTGCACCGTCGTCGGCCGTCCCACCCGTCAGGTGCGGCCAGAATCAGGAGAAGGTGCATGTCAGAGGCCCTACACGGCAGTGCGGCAGCACCCGGCGTCGGCAATCCGCCGGCCTCCGTGCGCCGGTCCGCCCGACCGCGGACGGCGGTGGGCCGCACCCTCGCCCTGGTGCTGTACGTCTGGGGGTCGGCCGCTGTCGTCTCGGGCGTCTCGTTCCTCGTCCCGAGCGCGGAATGGGTGGCCATCGGCACCGGAGTGGTGCTGTGCCTGGCCTTCGGAATGATGCTGCACCTGCTGCACCGGGGGATCTGGCTGGTCCTGCTCGCGATCGCACCCGCGCTTTTCGTGCTGGTCGGCGCGGTCCAGTACGCGCCCGAACTGGCACTCGAACGCTACGGGGTCCGTGAGGACGTCCTCGTGGTGGCCGACAGCGCCGCCGGCACCGGCGGCAAGAACCACGAACTGACCCTGCGCGGCTCCGACGGCCGGGAGCTGGCGGAGAGGTTCGTCTATCGCGGCAGCGGCGCCCCGGCCGTCGGCGACCGCCTCGCCGTCGTGCGCGACGCACGCGGCAAGGTGCCCATGGAACAGGCCGACCAGGTCGACGCGGCCGGCCGCCTGGACGCGCTCATCGGCGGCCTCGTCGCCTGGACGGTACTGGTGCTCCTCGCCGGGTGGCGCGGTCATGTCGCGCGCCGCCGTGACCTGCGGATGTACGTCGGCGGCGTCGGCCGCTGACGCACGTCGCCGCTGCCGCCCTTCGGGGCATCCCCTGGTCGCCCGCCGCGCGGCTCCGGTGCGTGCCGCGGGGGCCGGGATATCAGTGGGCGGACGTGGCGGTCGACGGCGACCGCCCGGTCGGGAAAGGCGGAAACCGTGACCGTACAGCCCATCCCCGAGGGGTATCCGCGGGTCACGCCGTACCTCTGTGTCGACGGAGCCGCGGCCGGGATCGACTTCTACGTGTCCGTGCTCGGCGCCGAGGAGCGCATGCGGATGCCGGCCCCGGACGGCAGGATCGGCCACGCGGAGCTGGCCATCGGGAACTCGGTCATCATGCTCGCGGACGAGTTCCCCGACCTCGGGTTCCGCTCCCCCAAGACGATCGGCGGCACGCCGGTCACCCTGCACGTGTACGTGGCGGACGTCGACGCGGTCTTCGCCCGGGCGCTCGCGCAGGGCGCGAAGGAACTGTCGGCGGTCAAGGACGCGTTCTACGGCGACCGCACCGGCCAGTTCGAGGACCCGTTCGGGCACCGCTGGAACGTCGCCTCGCACGTCGAGGACGTCCCCACCGAGGAGATGGACGAGCGGGCCAAGGAAGCGATGGAGTCCATGAACCCCGGGTCGAACGGCGCCTGATCCCCCGGGCCGCGCTCGCTCGCCTCAGCGGCCGTACATGCCGCGGCACAGGTCGGCCGCGCCCATGGGAGCGTCGATGTCCTCGGCCTGGCGGCACAGGCGGCGCATCGCCGGAGTCCCGGCGCTCGCCGGCCGCGGCCCGCCGCGCGTGGCGGACGGCGCCTTGGGGCGTGGCGCCCCCCGCCCGGACGGCACCGCCCGGGGTTCCGTCCGTGTACGGGTCTTCCCCGCGGCCTGCTTGGCCTGCTTGGCCTGCTTGGCCTGCTTGGCCTGCTTCGCCGAACTGCGCGTGGCCGTCGCGCCTCTGTGTGTCGGCGGCGTGGCCGTTCGCCGCTCCCGTGGCCGCCCGGTGCCAGGCGCGTCGGCGGCGCCCCCCACTCCCTGGGTGACCTGCCGTCCCCTCGGCCTCCCGGCCGGTGTGCCGGGCAGCGGTTCCGTGTCGGCGATCTCCTCGTGCGGAACGGACTGCGCGGGTACGGGCCACGCGGGGACCGGCGTGAAGATCGGTGTCGGAGACCGGTCGGCGGCCGGCGCCGGCCCTTCGGGCCCCGGCCGCGGCGGGGGCGACGGCGGGTGGGGAACGGCCACACAGCCGGCCGTGAGGAGTACGGAGAGCAGGAGGAACGTCGTACGGCGGGGGTGCATGGTGATCACCGTGCCCGAACCGGCCCGGGGCGCGTGGGCGGCTCGGACCGGGTCCACCGTCACGGGTGAACCCGGTCGTACCGAGAAGGACCCTCATTCCTCGCGCAGAGTTCTCACCAGGTCCCGAGGCAGGCCATGCGTGTCGTGGAGGTAGTGGAGGTCCTCCTCGTCCAGCGGGCGCTGGAACCGCGGGCGGGCGAGCACCTGGCGGCCGCGTTCGAGTTGCCGTCGGAACCGGCGCTCCTCGTCGAGCAGCATCCGGCGCACCTCGCCCGGGTCCGTGTCCTGCCGGAAGTGGTCCAGGGTGTGCTCGATCAGCTCGGACGGCAGGTCGCCCAGACCGCGCGTCGGGTCGTCCCGCCACAGCACGGTGAGCACGCGGCGGACCAGGCGGCGCACCACGTACCCCCGTCCGGTGCTGCCGGGGCGCACCCCGTCGCCGCTCACCACGACGGCCGAGCGCAGGTGGTCGTGGACGAGACGCCGGGTCGGTTCGTCCAGCGTCCAGATCAGGGGGACGAGGCGGCGCCAGGGGTCGAAGACGTCGCATTCGAACACGGACGGCTTCCCCTGGAGCAGGGAGGCGAGCCGCTCCAGGCCGAGCCCGGTGTCGATGTTGCGCTGGGGAAGCGGGATGAGGGAGCCGTCGTCGAGGCGGCGATGCCGCATCATCACGTGGTTCCACACCTCCACCCAGCGGTCGTCCTCGGTGGGGGTCGAGCGTGGCGGGGTGTCCCCGCTCCACAGGAAGATCTCCGAGTCGGGGCCGCAGGGGCCGGTCGGCCCGTTGGACCACCAGTTGTCGGTGACGGTGAGCTCCACGGGGACGCCGCGGTTCTGCCAGAGTTCCAGCGAGGCGCTGTCCTGTCCCGTCCGCTCGTCCCCGGCGTACACCGTGGCGTGGAGCAGGCCCGGGTCGACGCCGAGGCCCTCGGTGAGCAGGTCGTATCCCCATTCGAGGCTCTGGGGGCCCTCGTAGTCGCCGAGCGACCAGGTCCCGAGCATCTCGAAGACGGTCAGATGGGTGGCGTCACCGACCTCTTCCAGGTCCGTGGTGCGCAGACAGCGCTGTACATTGACGAGGCGTCGGCCCATCGGGTGGGGACGCCCCTCCAGGTAGGGGGTGAGCGGGTGCATGCCGGAGGTGGTGAACAGGACCGGGTCGCCCGGCGGTGGCAGCAGCGTCGATCCGGTGACGCGGCGGTGGCCGCGCTCCTCGAAGTACTCGACGAACGTGCGGACGATGTGCTCGGTCTTCATGGGATGGCTCCTTCGCGTACGGCAAGGGAGGCACCGGAGAACGGGCCGGCGGGGTCGTCGAAGCGGGCGGAGGAGCCACGGAACCACCGGAGGGCCGTTTCCGGTCGCCGGTGGGAGGGGGAAGGTCAGGCGGCGGCAACCGGCGAGCTGGTCGCTCGCGCGGTCGCGGTGAGGCTTCGGCCGGTGACGTTCATACGAGCGACGGTAACGCGTCGCCGTCGTTCGGGCACGCGATTATTCACGCGGCCGGGCAGGGGCCGGGCCCGCCGGCCCCGCGGTGCCGGAGAGGAGGACGAGCCCCTCGCGGCCCGGGGGCGCGCAGGCGTGCGTGCGTCGCCAACGCCGTCGAGGCGGGGGGCGTCGTGATGGCGGCCCTCCTCCTCTGCATACTCGTCCGAGGCCCGAAGGGCACTCGGGCGAAGGCTCCGGGGAAGGATGACGACAGTTTGCGCGGAATTACGGAACGTTCTCCAGAAGGATCGTTTCCTTCCGCATGAAGCTGTTCTGAATACTGGTCAGGAACAGTTGAGGGGTTGACGATCGCCGGTGGCGGGCAGGTTTGGAGGGCCGCGCGCCGGGCATCGTCCGGCGTCACGGCAGTGCGGCCGTCACCACGTGCGGGAGTGCACACAGCCCAACCGCGTCCCTCCGCGGCCGAACGAAGAAGGAGGTTGGTCCCCATGACAGTGCGTGCTCTCGAGCAGCCCCGGCTGTGGATGCCCTATCCACTGCGGGTGAATCCGTATCTGTCGGCCCTGCACGAGGAGAGCGAGACGTGGGCGCGCGCGATGGGCATGCTGGACGGCGCGGAAGGACCGTCGGGCCATCCCCCTATATGGACCCGGTCGCAGTTCCACGCCATGACGGTCGATCAGTTGACCGCCTGGGCCCTGCCCGACGCCTCGTTCGCCGACCTCCGGCTCAACCACCGTTTCAACATCTGGGCGTTGGCCTGGGACGACTACTTCGCCGCCGCGTTCAAGCAGACCGGCGACCTGCCCGGCGCCGTGGCCTTCACCGCCCGGCTGCACGAGTTCCTGCGACCGGACTTCGGCAGCGGCGCCCGCACGCCCGTGCCGTCCAACCCGGTCGAGCGGGGCATCGCCGATCTGCAGCGGCACTTCTTCCCGCCCCGACTGGCGCACTGGCGGCACGAGTTCAACCGGGCCCTGGTGCGCTACGTCGACGCGGGGGTCGAGGAGCTGGCCAACAGCCGCGGCGGCCGCGTCCCCCACCTGATCGAGTACGCCCCGTTCCGGCGCGAGAGCTTCGCCGCCCACACCGCCCCGTACTCCGTCGAGCTGGCCACCGGCGCGCGCATACCCGAGCAGATACGGCACAGCCGTACCGTACGTGCCCTGCTCGACGCCTTCATGGACTACATGGGGCTGGCCAACGACCTGGCGTCGTACGAGCGGGAGGTCAACGAGGAGCACGACGTCAACAACCTGGTCGTGGTCCTCGGCGCGTCCCTGGGCATCGCCCTCCACGACGCCGTGCCCGCGGCCCTGAATCTGGTGAACACCCGGCTGCGGGACTTCGAGCACCTCCGGCAGAGCGAACTGCCGCAGCTGGTACGGCGGTCGGGGCTCGATCACGACGAGCGGGCCGAGCTGGAGACCTGGCTCCAGGGGGCCTGCGGCTTCCTGTCCGGCCTCCACGCCTGGTACACGGGAGCGCCCCGTTACGCCGCCGCGGACCTCTCCGTGCCGGAACAGCGGCAGCGGTCCTGATCCGGCGAGGGGGATACCGGCGTACGGGCGTCGGCAGCCCCCTCGACGTGCGGCCTACCTCATCCGCAGGAGGTGCTTGAGCCGCGTCCGCCACGAGGGGCGGGGTGCGGGCCGGTGCTCCGGCTCGGGCACGGGCTCCGGCTCGGCCGTCTGCCACGGCGGCGCCTCCGGCGTCCCGACGCTCGGGGCCGGCGGGGCCGGCAGCGGGCTCGGCACGTCGAACTCCTGGGGGGCGCGGGCGGCGAAGCTCACGGGCAGCGCCGTCAGGTGCCGGGCCCAGGTGGAGGAACGCCAGGTCAGGTCCTCCTCCGGGATCGACAGGGCGATGTCGGGGAGCCGGGTGAGCAGGATGTCGATGCCGGTGTCGGCGATGATGCGGCCGATGTCCTGGCCGGGGCACTCGTGGGTGCCGGCGCTGAAGGACAGGTGCGCGCGGTTGTGGTGCACCGGCGTCGCGGGATCCGGACGGATCGCCTCGTCGACGTTTCCGGCGGCGAGGCCGAGCAGGAGCATGTCTCCCGCCTTGATCTGCTGTCCGCCCAGGGTGGTGTCGCCGTTGGCCCAGCGGCCCGGGCACACCATCAGCGGGGGCTCGTCCCAGAGGACCTGCTCCACCGCTTCCGGCAGGGTCATCTGACCGCCGGCCAGCGATCCGCGGAACCGGGGGTCGGTGACCACCATGCGCAGCACGTTGGACATGAGGTTGGCGGTCGTCTCGTACCCGGCGAGCAGGATGAGACGCAGGTGGTGCTGCACCTCCTCGTCCGACAGGTTCGCGGGGTGGGCCATCAGCGCGGACGCGATGTCCTGTCCCGGGCGGACCCGCTTGGCGTCGACGAGCTGCGCGAGGCTCTCCAGGACGAACGCGTTGCTGGCGAGCGAGGTCTCGGTGGCCTTGAAGAGGTCACGGGCGGCGTGGACGAGCCGGGGGCCCGCCTCGTCCGACATGCCGAGCAGGTGGGTCAGCGTGAGCATGGGGACGTGCTCGGTGAACTGGCCGACCAGTTCCGCCTCGCCGTCCTCGCAGAAGGTGTCGATCACCTGGTGCGCGAAGCGGGTGATGTGACGGCGGATGCCCCGGTGGTCGAACTGGCTGAGGCCGGCCGTGACCGCGCCGCGCAGCCGCTGGTGCTCCTCGCCGTCCGCGCAGACACAGTCGGGGCGCCAGCCGATCATCGGCACCAGCGGCGAGGTGGCGGGGTCGATCTCGCCGCTGCGCCAGCCGTGCCAGACGCGGGGGTCGCGGGAGAACTGGGTCGGGCGGCTGGCCACGTCGCGGTTCTCGAGGTAGCCGAGGACGAGCCAGGCGCGTACGTCGCCGTCGAGCAGCACGGGTGCCACCGGACCGTGTTTGGCGCGCAGTTCCTCGTACAGGCCCATGGGGTCCGTCTCGGCGGCGCCGCCGTAGAGGCGGGTCGCTCCACCGGGTCCGGTGGCGAGGTGGGCCGGGCAGCCCGGAGGGGGGATCGCCCCGGGCATCGCGGTGGTGTGTTCGGCGGGTGGGTGGGTCATGCGGTCTCCTGGGCGGCGGCGAGGGTGCGCAGGTAGACCATCAGCGACAGCAGGGCGTCACGGCAGGACGCCCGGTCACGTGCGTCACAGGTGACTATGGGCACGGATTCGCTGAGGGCCAGAGCAGCGCGCAGGTCTTCTACGGGGTGGTGCGGAGCCTCAGGGAACGTGTTGACGGCCACGACGAAGGGGACGCGGCGGTCCTCGAGGCGGGTGATGACTTCGAAACAGACTTCGATCCTGCGGGTGTCGACGAGGACGACGGCGCCGAGCGCGCCTTCGAAGATGCCGTTCCACAGGAACCAGAAGCGTTCCTGTCCCGGCGTCCCGAACAGATAGAGGATCAGCTCCTCGTTGATGCTGATCCGTCCGAAGTCCATGGCGACGGTCGTGGTGTTCTTGCCGTGGGCGCCGGGGTTGTGGTCGATGCCCACGCCCGCCTGCGTCATGGTCTCCTCGGTGGTCAGCGGCGGGATCTCGCTGACCGCGCCGACCATGGTCGTCTTGCCGACGCCGAAGCCTCCGACGATCACGACCTTGACGCCCCTGGCACTGTGGGGCAGCGGCATGTCCGCGCCGTGGGGGCCGGCGACGCGTACGTCAGAGCTTGCGTAGTCCATGGATCACCGCCTCCAGCAGGCCGCGTTCGGGGAATGCCGCGACGGGCACGGGTGCGATGGCCTCGACCCGTTCGTCCTCGACGAGTTGGGAGAGCAGCGTGGTGACGACGCTGAACGGAAGGCTGAGGTACGCCGACACCTCGGCCACCGAGAGCGGGTAGGCGCACATCGTGAGGATGGCCGCCTGCTCGGGCTGCATCGCGGCGTCGGGCTCGGAGCGCGTCGCGATGAGGGTGACCAGATTGAAGGTGTTCGCCGCGGAACCCGTGCCCCCGGTAATGACGTAGAGCGGAACGGGATCGGTTTCATTCCAGGGGTCCTGGTTCTCCGATGTCACATCGCCTGCCCGACGTCCTCACGAGGAGGGCTGGTCATGTGCTGCCCGATCCGGACCACCAGCGTCCGCATGCGGTCACCCAGCAGGCCGGCGTCCACCTGGTCGTCGGCGAGTACCGCGAGGTAGGCGCCGGGGCCGGCCGCCATCAGGGAGAAGTAACCGCCGTCGGCCTCGATCCCGACCATCCGCGTCGAGCCGTCCCCCTCGGGGAACCGCTGGGCGATGGCCCTCGCCAGGCTCTGGATGCCGGAGCAGGCCGCGGCGATCGCGTCGGCCGTGTCGGGCTCCGTGTTCGACTGCCCGATGCACAGGCCGTCCGCCGACAGCACGACGACATGTCGTACGTACGGGACGCCGCCCACGAGCTCCTTGAGCATCCAGTCCATGTTCGGCAGTGGCAGCATGTTACTCGACCTCATCTGAAGGCTCGCTGTGTGCGGGGGAAGGTTCGGCGGCCGCGCGCTTGTCGCCGTTGAAGGCCTCCCACATCAGACCCGGCTGACGGGTCGTGCCGGAGGATCCCCGGGTCGCGGCCGGAGCGGGGGGCGTGGGGCCCACCTGGACGATCGGCGTCTGGACGGGTGTCTCGCGTCGCCGCTGCGGGAGTCCGTTGACGGTCTTCCTGACCTCCACGGATTCCTTCGGGGCGTCGCCCGGGGGCGTCGGCCTGGGCAGGATCGGGCCTCCCGTGCGCCGCCGGGCGGGCGGCTGCGGATACCGCACGGCGGACTGCGGCACGGTGGTGATCAGATTCCGGGGAACCAGCACCACGGCCCGTACGCCTCCGTAGGCGGAGGTGCGCAGGTCGACCTCGCAGCCGTGCTCGCGGGCCAGCCGGCTGACGACGGGCAGACCGAGCTGCGTCACCTCGCCGAGTCCGGCCAGGTGGATGCCCGACGCCGACTGCGCCATGATGCGCTCGACGCGCTGGCGGACCTCTTCGGTGAGTCCGACCCCGCGGTCCTCGATCTCGATGGCGATGCCGGAGGGCACCTCGCTCGCGGACACCTCCACCGGGGTGTGCGGCGGCGAGAACGTGGTGGCGTTGTCGAGCAGTTCGGCGAGGAGGTGCATGAGCGGCTCGGCTCCGGGGCCGACGACGGCCACGGCGGTCACCGACTGCAGCTTCACCCGGGGGAAGTCGACGATGCGGGACATGGCTCCGCGCAGCACGTCGTAGAGCGGGATCGCCTTCGACCACTGCCGTCCGGGCCGCGCGTCGCCGAGGACGGCGATGCTGGCCGCGAGGCGGCCGATGAGGGCGGTGCGGTGGTCGACGCCCTGGAGGCCGCGGGAGACCACGAGATCCGTGCCGTGGAGGATCTGCATCGAGTGCAGGTCCTTGGCGAGCTGGTGCACGATCGCCTGGACGCGGCGCGCGACGGCGACGAGGGCACGCTGGGAGGCGTCCCTGGTGTACTCCTCGGCCTCCACCGCTTCCAGGAGCGTCTGCAGAGCACCCCGGACCGCTTCGGTGAAGTCCTCGTCGAGGTGCTCGCCGAAGTTGACGGACCGCAGGATCTCCGATGCGGGGTCGCCCTTCTTCATCCGGGCGACCGCGGCCGGGAGGAGCTCCTCCGCGAGCCAGACGGTGGTGGCGCGCTGATCGGCCAGCCGTCCGAGAAGTGCGGACTCCCGCTGCGCGTAGTACTCCTGCGCGTCGGCGATCGCCTGCTCGTAGCGCACGACGGCCCCCGACCGCAGTCGGCGCGCGGTCACGGCGGACGCGACGGCCGTCAGCGCGACCGCGGCGAGACCGCACCAGGCGACCGGTGTCCGTATCTGTGCGGAGGAGAAAAGAAACGCTATGGCAAAGGCTCCGGCCAGAACTCCAGGGGGGAGGAGCCAGACGCGATCGCCCGCGGGTGGCCGGGCTCTGGAAATTGAACCTGCACGAACCATCAAGGGGTCCCTAATCAGTCTGGAATGAACGGACTGAGGTGATGCGATGCACCGACAGGAACGAATCGGGCTTCTTTGGGGCGAGTGCCACGTTCCGTCCGCGCGACACCACAGCGTTCATGACTCGCTGTGATCGCAGCGCAACACACGGGGGAGCATAGTCAGTTCGGGTTCACCATGTGACCGTGCTGGAAGGGCTGCCTCCAGTGGTCATTCTCGACCCATAAAACGACTAATCACTGCACGGAAAATGCAATGACCCGATCACATCGTGGCGCCCATTCATCAGATTTCGCGGCAGCCGAACAGACGACCGCCCCGCGGAGCACCGGACCCACCGGACCCACGAACCCCTCCCGAGCCTGACCGCCACCCCATCCCGTGTGACGTGCGTCACGCCTTAAAGGTCTATTAAGGAACAAGGTCGGGAAGCTTCTGATTTCAGCGGCATTGAGGTCAGTTGACGCTCCCTTTGAACGATGGTCAAGATCTCCACGACTTCGCCACACCTCACTCGGCTTCGCCTCATCTGGAGCACTCGATGCGCAACAGGGCTGCCCTGACCACAGCAGTCATTCCCATCGCCCGGGAAACAGCGCGCCCGGAGCACCCGACCGATCGCGTCTTCGGGAAGGTCGCCGAGCCCCACCGCGGCGGCGCGGGAGCCCGCGGGCAGGACATCGAACTCTTCGACGCCACCGTGCGGCTGCCGAAGGTTCCGGCCCATGCCGCGACACCCTCCCCCGGGTCGCGCCGGTCCCGGCCCGCCCACACGGCGCCCCCCGCGTGGCGGTCCATGTCGCTTCCGCTGATGGTCGCGGGCGCGCTCTCCGCGGGGCTCGCCGGCGCGCTGACCGTCTGGCTCTCCGCCGGCCCCGAGCCCACCCCGCCCTCGCACCCGTCCCTCGCGCTCCCCGGCCTCGCGACGGCCGCGACCGCGCCGACGACCCCCTCGACCGGCGGACTCCCCCCGACCGGCGCGCACCCGTCGGCCGGGGAGAGCGCGCATGTCCGTGTCCCACGGGCGACCCCTCCCCCGGCCCCGGCCGCACCCGCGCCCTCGGCCACCCCCTCCCGCGCCGCCGCGTCCACGCCCTCCCCCGCCCCCACGACGACACCCCCGCCGCCTTCCTCGCACCAGCCCCATCGGCCCCCACGGCCCACGTCGCGCGAGCTCGCCCTGGGCAGCGCCGGCCCCGAAGTCGCCGATCTCCAGCGGCGGCTCCAGCGGCTCTACCTCTATCTCGGGTCGGCCGACGGGGTGTTCACCGAGCCCGTGGGTGAGGCCCTGAGCCGTTTCCAGATCGCGCGGAACATCCCGGAGAGGCCCGGCGTCTACGGCCCCCTCACCCGCACCGCCCTGCGGGCCGAGACCGACTGAGTCCAGGCGCCCGCCCCGCCCCAGCTCGCCCCACCCCCTCATGGAACCCCAGAAAAGGACCAGCACATGAGCACCACCGGAAGAACGGGCCGTCGGCTGAGCAGCGCCGTGGCACTCGGCGTCGTCCTCGGCATCACCGCCGCGGGCCCCGCCCTCGCCACGCCCCTCACCCCTGCCGCCACCCCCGCCCCGGGGAGCACCCGAACCTGCCCGGCTCCCGGCGAGGAACCCGGTATCGGTCACGAACCGCGGTTCACCGACACCAACGTGGCCCTGTTCGCCGGCGGCGACTACACCGCCGACGGCGCGTCCGCCGAGGCCGAGGGTCTGCTGGTCGTCGGCGGGAACGCCACCTTCGCCAAGGCGTCCGGCGGCGTGTTCAACGTGGGCCGCGCCGGCGCGGGTTCCGGCATCGTGCCGCCGCCCGGCTCGGTCATGCTGGCCGTGGGCGGGGACCTGGCGATAGCCGATGGGACGACGGTCGACGTCGGCCACGGCCTGTCCTCCGCCTCCGGCCACGGCGGCGCCGTCCGCGTCGGCGGCGCCATCGGCGAGAAGGGCAGGCTGGAGACGAACGGCGGGAGCCGCTCGTCGGGCCTGGGCGCGCGCGAGGCCCTCACGCCGTACGACACGTTCGCCGGCACCGTACGGGACGAGTCGGCGTCCCTCGGGTCGCTGAAGCCCACGGGTACGAGCGTGCGCCGGGGCGACACCGTCACCTTCGAGGGCGGTCAGGCGGGCACCACCGGCCCGCAGGTGTTCGAGATCTCCGCCAAGGAGCTGGACGGCGCCTCGTCCTTCGACTTCCGGTCGATTCCCGGACGATCCGCCGTCGTGGTGAACGTGACGGGGCGTCAGGCGGTGAGCGTCTCGCCCCTGTCCGTCGGCTTCAACGGCGACCGCGTCGACGGGTACGACTCCGCGCACTTCGGCGAGGCCGCCTCGCGGATCCTCTACAACTTCGAGGCGTCCCCGTCGCTCACCCTCGGCGGCGGAGGGAACTTCATGGGGTCGATCCTCGCTCCCGAGGCGTCCGCGGACCTGACGGCCAGCACGAACGGCCGCGTCTACGTCGGCGGCGACCTGCGGACCCACGGCACGGGGAACGAGACGCACAACTATCCGTGGACCGGCTCCTCGACCTTCACCTGCAAGCCCACGCCCGAGGGCCCGGGCGCCACCCCCACGCCGACCCCCTCCTCCACGACGCCCCCCGCCTCGTCACCGTCCCCCTCCCCCTCGCAGCCCGCGGAGGAGGTCCCGGGGACCCCGGAGACGACGGCGCCCGAGGGCTCGGCACCGCCCGCCGAGAACAGCTCCGCGCCCGCCGCGCCCGGTACGACGCCGCCCTCGCCGTCCGCCACCGAGCCCGGCGACAGCTCCCTCGCGACCACGGGTGCGCAGCTCACGCCCTACGCCGTCGCCGCCGCGTCCCTGGGTGCGGTCGGTGCCGCGATCCTCGTGCTCACCCGTCGTCGGCGCGCGGGCACCCAGCGCTGACCCCATGATCCGACGGCACGCCCGCCCACGGGCGGGGCCACGAACGCACACTCCGCAGAGCCGCCCTCCGGCCGGGACGACCTCCCGGCCGGAGGGCGGCTCTGTGCCGTTTCGCTCCCTCGGCGCGCTCACCCCGCCCCGACGGATACCTAGGGGGGTATTTGACTTGCCGCGAGGAGTCCCCTTACGGTCGAGTTCGCACATACCCAGGGGGGTATCAGAAGCCTAGGGGTACCCCGGTACGTGCATACCGCACGAAAGGATGGCCGTGTTCTTCGCCCAGTACTACCTCGACTGCCTCTCCCAGGCGTCCTACCTGATCGCCGACGAGCGGACCGGCCAGGCGGTGGTCGTCGACCCGCGCCGGGACGTCTCCGAGTACCTGTCCGACGCCCGCACCCACGGCCTGACCGTGGTCGGCGTCATCAACACCCACTTCCACGCCGACTTCGTCGCCGGCCATCTGGAGCTGGCCGACAGCACCGGCGCCTGGATCGGCTACGGCCGCCGGGCCGAGACCGAGTACCCGATCCGTGAGCTGGCCGAGGGCGAGCGGATCGCCCTCGGCGACGTCGTCCTGGAGATCATGGAGACGCCGGGGCACACCCCGGAGTCGATCAGCGTCCTGGTGTACGAGCACGACGACGACACCGTCCCGTACGGCGTCCTCACCGGCGACGCGCTGTTCATCGGCGACGTCGGCCGCCCGGATCTGCTCGCCTCCGTGGGCGTCACCGCCGAGGCACTCGGCGCGATGCTCCACGACAGCGTCCAGAACAAGCTGATGGCCCTCCCCGACGAGGTGCGGGTCTTCCCCGCGCACGGGGCCGGCTCCGCCTGCGGCAAGAGCCTCTCCACCGAGAAGTGGTCCACGATCGGGACGCAGCGCGCCACCAACTACGCCTGCGCGCCGATGAGCCGCGACGCCTTCGTCGCGCTGGTCACCGCCGGCCAGTCCACCGCGCCGGGCTACTTCGCGTACGACGCCGAACTCAACCGCAAGAACCGGGGCCGCTACGACGCCACGGCGGCGGCGCACCCGCTCTCCCGGGCCGAGTTCGCCCGGCTGCGCCGCTCGGGCGCGGTCGTCGTCGACGCGCGCTCACCCCAGGACTTCGCGGCGGGCCATCTGGCCGGCGCGGTGAACGTTCCCGCCGACGGCCGGTTCGCCGAGCAGGCCGGCAGCGTCCTCGACCCCGCCGACGAGCTGGTCGTCATCGCGCCCGAGAACCGCGCGGAGGAGGTCGTCACCCGCCTCGCCCGGATCGGCTTCGACCGCGTGGCGGGCCACCTGCGCGACCCCGAGGACGCCCTGGAGGAGCTGGCCGACGAGGTCGGCCCGGCGAGCCGGCTGACCGCCGCCCAGCTCCGGGCCGCGCTCGCGGGCGAGCACCCTCCGGTCGTCGTGGACGTCCGCACCCACGGGGAGCGCGAGACGAACGGCTTCCTCGACGACGCCCTGCACATCCCCCTCAGCGAGCTTCCCCGGCGCACGGCCGAGCTGCCCACCGACCGACCCCTGGTCGTGCACTGCGCCGGCGGCCATCGCTCCTCCATCGCGGCGAGCCTGCTGCGCCACCGCGGCTTCGTGGACGTCTCCGACGTGCTGGGCGGCCACGCGGCCCTGGCGCAGCCCACGGCCCCTGCCGCCGTCTGATCCTCCACGGATCTTCGACCCCTCCGTCCGCCCCTCCATCCCTCCATCCCTCCATCCCTCCATCCCTCCATCCCTCCATCCCTCCATCCGGAGTCACGCATGAGCGCCACCCCCTCAGCCGCCCCGCCCTCCCTCACCCCCGCCGTCCTGCACCGGCTCGTCCAGGAAGGGCGCGCCCCACGCCTCCTCGACGTCCGCACGCCCGGCGAGTTCCGTACCGCCCACATCCCGGGCTCGTACAACGTCCCCCTGGACACCCTGCGCGAGCACCGCGCCGAGCTCCTCTCCCACCTCGACGAGGACGTCGTCCTGGTCTGTCGGTCGGGAGCCCGGGCCGCGCAGGCCGAGCAGGCGCTCGCCGGGGCGGGGCTGCCGAACCTCCGTGTCCTCGACGGCGGCGTGAACGCCTGGGAGGCGGCCGGTGCGCCCGTGAACCGCGGCCCCGAGCGCTGGGACATGGAGCGCCAGGTGCGCCTCGTCGCCGGCTCCGTCGTCCTGACCACCGGTCTCGTCGGCGTCCTGGTGCCGGGCGTCCACCTGATCGGGACGGCGATCGGCGCGGGACTGACCTTCGCGGCCCTCAGCAACTCCTGCATGATGGGCGTCCTGCTCTCCAAGCTGCCGTACAACCGCGGTCCCCGCCCCGACGTCCGCTCGGTGATCGCGGAGCTGCGGAGCACGCCGTGACCGTGCTCGTCGTCGCCGCCTCCCTGCTCATCGGCGTCAGCCTGGGCGTGCTCGGGGGCGGCGGCTCGATCCTGACGGTGCCGATCCTCGTGTATCTGGCGGGTCAGGACACCAAGGAGGCGATCGCCGGCTCTCTGTTCGTCGTCGGCGCCACCAGCCTGGCCGCCCTGGTCCCGCACGCGCGGGCGCGGCGGGTTCGATGGCGGACCGGCCTGCTCTTCGGCGCGTTCAGCATGGCCGGGGCGTACGGGGGCGGGCGGCTCGCGGAGTACGTGCCCGGCACGGTCCTGCTCGGCGGCTTCGCGCTGATGATGCTGGCCACAGCGGTGGCGATGCTCCGCGGGCCGCGCCACGGACGCGAGCCGAACCGGCCCGAGCCCGATCGGCCCGAGCGGACCCGGACCGAGCAGGCCCGGCCCGAGCAGGGCGGTCCCGCGCTCGCGGGCCTCGCCGCCAAGGGCCTGGCCGTGGGCGCCGTGACGGGTCTCGTCGGCTCCGGCGGCGGCTTTCTCGTCGTCCCGGCCCTGGCGATCCTCGGCGGGCTGCCGATGGGTTTCGCGGTCGGGACCTCGCTCCTCGTCATCGCGATGAACTCGTTCGCCGGACTCGCCGGCCACCTCACGGGCGCCGCCATCGACTGGGGGCTCGTCCTGACGGTCACCGCGGCCGCCGTGATCGGCGGCACGGCCGGCGCGCGGCTGGCGGGCCGCGTCCCGCAGGACACCCTGCGGTCGGCCTTCGGCTGGTTCGTCGTCGTCATGGGCGTCCTCGTCCTGGCGCGGCAGCTTCCCCCTGCCGCCTGGACGCACCCCGCCACCTGGGCGGTACTCGGCGCCGGATGCGGGAGCGGCGCGACGGCCGTGATCGCCTCCCGCGTACGGCGCGCCCCGCGGCACCTCTGACGGGGCGCGCGGGGCCGCCGCCGCGCTACGCGTCGCGCGCGTGCCGCCGCCGTACGTCCTACTGCGGCTTGGTCGCGATCTGGATCAGGTTGCCGCAGGTGTCGTCGAAGACGGCGGTGGTGACGGGGCCCATCTCCAGGGGCTCCTGGGTGAACCGGACCCCGAGGGCGGTCAGGCGCTCGAACTCCGCCCGCACGTCGTCCACGGCGAACTGGGCGAGCGGGATGCCGTCCTGGACGAGGGTGTCGCGGTACGGCTTGACGGCCGGGTGGCCGGCGGGCTCCAGGAGGAGTTCAGTGCCGTCGAGCTCGTCGGGCGAGACGACGGTCAGCCAGCGGTCCGTCTCGCCCACCGGGACGTCGTGCTTCTTCACGAAGCCGAGGATCTCGGTGTAGAAGCGCTCGGCCTTGGCCTGGTCGTCGACGAAGACGCTGGTCAGGTGGATCTTCATGGGGTGTTCTCCTCCGGTCCGGACGGGTGGGGTGCGAGCCACCGGTCGGCGATCTGCCGCAACGGGGCCGTGTTCAGGTCGTGGAACTTGTAGCGCCCCTCCCGTCTGGTCTCGACGAGCCCGGCGGCCTCCAGCACGGCAAGATGCTGGGAGACGCCCTGGCGCGAGATGCCGAGCTGGTGCTTCATGCTCAGCCGGGCGCAGATCTCGAACAGCGTCTGTCCGGACTTCTGCGTCAGCTCGTCGAGGATGGTGCGGCGGGTGGGGTCGGCCAATGCTTTGAAGAGGTCGTCGGCCACCACTCCAGGATAGGCAAGCATTCACTTGCCTATCAAGTCGAGGCGGAGCCCCCGGGCACCGGGACCGCCCAAGCGACCGGGATCCCGAGGGCACCGGACCCCCGTCAGCCCGGACGGATGTGGTCCACCGCCCGGTACCGGTTGCTTCCGGCGTCGTACATCCGGAAGCGGAGGGTCACCGCGCGGGCCCCCGCCGGTAGGGGGAGTCGAAGTCCACCCGGAGGGTCGTACGGCCGGCTCTGGGCACCCGCCGACCAGGCGCGGCGGGTGTGGAAGGTCCAGCCCTGGAACATCGGGGTGTGGATCTCGCCGTCGGCGAGACGCGGGCCGTCCGCCGCGCGACCGCGAGGCGAGCCCGGGCGGCCTCCGTACCGGCCCCGTTGTCAGTGCCTCGCGATAGCTTCGATCTTGTTCGAGCGGTTGCGCGAGAGGGGCGAATTCGTGGGTGTCGAACGTGCGTTGAGGGTCGTTCTGGTCGATGTCAACGACGAGGTGGTGGCGGCCTGGCGGTCCGCGTTCGCGGACACGCCCGAGGTGGAGATCCGGCGCGGGTCCCTGCTCGACGTGGATGTCGACGCGTGGGTGTCCCCCACCAACGCGCGGGGCCGGATGGACGGTGGCGTGGACGCCGTCGTCAAGCGGCACCTCGGCGCGGGCATCCAGGTGAGGGTGCAGCGGGCGATCCGGGACCGGTTCGGCGGGAGTCTGCCGGTGGGCAGCGCGGTGTGCGTCCCGTCCGGGGCGGCCGTACCGCGGTATCTGATCTCGACGCCGACCATGCGGCAGTCCTCGCAGGACGTCAGCGAGACGATGAACGTGGCGCTGGCGTGCGCGGCGGCGTTCCAGGCGGTGCACCTGCAGAACCGGGTGAAGCCCGGCAGCATCAGGTCGGTGGCGCTCGTGGGGATGGGCGCGCAGACGGGCCGGGTGCCGGCGGGGGTGTGCGCCAACCTGATGTGGACGGGGTACGCGCTCTTCCACGACCACGGGTTCGCGGACTACGACGAGTTGCGGGCCGCGGTGCTCGGGCAGCTCGACGACATCGAGGGAGCGGGGTCCGCGCGGCGGGTCCGGATCAACGTCCCGCAGCGGCCTTGCTTTCGTCACTGACGCGGAGGTTCCTCAGGCCGGCGCCGCGCAGGGCGGGCCCGCCGGTGATGACCTCACCGCATCCGAATCCGAATCCGTACAGCATGCCGGTGGGCCCGAGGGGGCGGCCGGTCCGAGTTCTGGGAGTTCTGTCCTCGTGAACGATGTCGACGTGCCGGCCGCCGGCGGCGCGGGTTCCTCCGCCGGGGACCCCCTGGGTCTCGCCGATCTGTTCACCGGGGGCGGTGAGCCGTGGCTTCCGCTGCTGGCGCCGGTGATCGAGGCCCAGCCGGGGGCCGCCGGTTTCATCGGCCCGAAGCGCAGTCCGGAGGTGGTTCCGGTGCGCGAGCTGACGTTCCAGGCGCTGAAGCCGCATCCGCCGCACAAGTGGAAGGTGGTCGCCTTCGGGCAGAACCCGTACCCGCGGGCGGAGAGCGCGACCGGCATCGCGATGTTCGACAACACCTTCAGCGACTGGAAGGACAGCCAGTTCGGCCGTGTGGTCAGCATCCGCTGCATCATCAAGGCGGCCGCGATGTGGAAGTACGGCATCGTCAAGAAGACGCCGATCGCCGACGTCCGCGCGCTGCTGAGGAAGGAGGACACCGTCGCGCCGCCGGAGTGGTTCCAGGCGATGCTCACCCAGGGTGTGCTCCTGCTCAACGCCTCTCTCACGGCGAGCGCGGACGGGGCGGTGCCGACGGATCGTCACACGTCCTTCTGGCGGCCGGTGGCCGAGCAGATCGTCGAGGAGATCCTCCGGGCGAAGCAGGACGCCGCGGAGGAGGACCGGGGTGTGGTGTTCGCCTGGTGGGGCGCGCACGCCCGGAGCCTGAAGAGGGTCGTCCAGCGGCTGGAGAAGAAGTACCCGGGGGTCGAGGTCCGGCACCTCGACCACGCGAACCCGGCCGCCCAGGGCGACATCTTCTGCGAAGGGGACCACTTCGCCCAGGTGAACGAGGCCCTGGCCGCGGTGGGCGCCGAACCGGTCGACTGGCTGCCGAGCAAGGGCTGGGACCGGAAGCCGGCGGGCGCGGACGGTTCGGAGGGCGGTGATGTCGCGGAGCGGATGGGGGCGTTCATCGCTTCGACGATGGAGCTCCACCAGCTGTATCTGGAACGCCTCACGAGCGTCAAGGACGAGGGACTCGTCCTCCCGGCCGTCACCGGGGTGTTCGACACGCCGCTGATGGACTTCCGCAAGGCCGTCGAGCCGGTGTCGCGGGTCCTCGCCCGGCTGGACCGGCACATCGAGAGGTCGAGCGCGTTCGGCGAGTCGAAGGCCGCCGAGGCGGGGCCCGGGCAGTCCGCGTTCGGGGAGGGACTCTCCGCCGACGCGATCTCGGCGCTGCACCTCTACACGTGCGAGTCGGCGTTCTACCGCGAGATCAACGCCGTCCTGCGGTCCCCGGACCGGGAGCGGCTGGTGCCCTACCTTCCGTATCTGCGACTGCTGTTCTCCGCGGTGAAGTCGCTGCCGGCGCAGACCCGGCCGTTGTGGCGCGGTGTCGCGCTGGACCTGCGGTCGCAGTACCCGCTGGGGCAGACGGTGACGTGGTGGGGCGTGTCGTCCTGCACCTCCGAGCTGGGCGTGGCCAAGGCGTTCCTCGGGAGCCGCGGCCGGCGGACCCTGTTCGAGGTCACTCCGGCGCGGGCGGTGGCGATCCGGCGGTTCTCCGCCTTCACGGGCGAGGAGGAGTACATCCTCGCTCCGGGCACCCAGCTGAAGGTGACGGAGGTGAAGTCCGAGCGCGGCGGGCTCTGCACCGTGCGCCTGACCGAGCTGGAGGGCCAGGGACTGGTGTCCTAGGGGACTCGTCGACCGGGCCGGGCTCCGCGAGCCCGGCCCGGTCGACCAGACACGACCCAGTACCGCCGCGCGCCCTCAGGGCCGGCCCGAACCTGATCGGCGAGACACCCCCTCCTACCAGGGGCGGGAGTCCTGCGTGGGCAGGGGGCGCAGTGTCGACCAGCGTTCGAGCAGGCGGTCGGCCATGGCGGAGCCGAGGCGGCCGAGGGCGTGCAGGTGGTCGTGGTCGCGGGTCATGTCGGCGACCACGCCCAGGCGGTGGACGAGCCGCTCGCGGGCGGAGGCGTTGCCCCACTCGAAGTCCTCGGCGGGCACCCGGGCGAACTGGTCGGCCGTCCCTCGGTGGGCCCGCTCGACGAGGGCGTCGCCCTGGATCAGCCAGCCCGCACACGCGTCGGCGAGGTCACCCGGCACGTCCTTCCCGGTGAGGCCGCGCCAGGTGGTCCGGTAGACGTCCTCGACCTCCGTGAGCGGGGCCGCGGTGACCGCCATGGCACACCAGCAGGTGGGGAAGCCGATGCGGAAGTAGGCGAGTTCGATCAGGCCGTTGCCGAGCGAGGCCCGCTCGAAGTCGACGAAGCGGACGCCTTCGGCGGTGCGCAGATCGTTGCCGGGGCAGGGGTCGCCGTGCAGCAGCGCATGGTGCGGGGTGGGGTCCAACCGCTCCAGGAGACCGCCGAGTTCATCGGGAACCGTCGACGGCACGGGCACGTCGAGCGCCTTGGCCAGGGCGAGAAAGGACTCCGCGTCGCTGGCCGTGGGCCCCGACCAGGCCGGTAGCGCGCCCGCGTCGGCGGGGCCGGTCAGGGCGTGCAGCCGGGCGAGGGACTCGGCGTACCCCGGCATCCAGTCGTCCGTCCTGCCGAGGTCGGCCACGTGCTCGAGGACCATCGCCCGCGAGGACGGGTCCGTGGCGAGCACCGCCGGGGCCACGGCGGGCCCGGCGGCCCGCCCCGCCAGGCGGAGTCCGGCGACCTCCCGCGCGAAGCGCGTGTCCGCGTCGGCGCCCGCGTCCCCGCCGTCGGTGATCTGCTTGACGATCACCAGCCGTCGGTCGGCCAGCCGCACCCGCCACACCCGCGACCGCGGACTGCTGTCCAGGAGGTCGGCCTGCTGGGGGGTGCCCACGGCGGAGAGCAGCGCTTCGTGGAACGGAACTCGGTTCGGCATGCCGCCGAGCGTATCCGTTGCTTCGCACGCGCGAGCGAGCGCCCCGGCCCCGCTGAAGTCCTCCTTCGCGATCCGTCCGGGCCACCGCCCGGCCGCGCCCGGCGCCGCTCACGACCGCCGCTGCCGTCAACACTTCACGCCAGCTCCCGACAAAACCCAACTCGGGCCGCAGTTGGGGACGTTGTGCGTTCAAGGCGTGAATGCGCGAACCCTTGACGGGCCTGGTTCAGACCTTTACTTTTGCCGCTCAGAAAGTGGAATGGCGTTCATGTCCTTGAACTGCCTGGTCGACCCGGTAGATCCGCGGTGGGCGCCGCCGCCCGGCCCCGTCCGCCGACGAACTCTCCCCCACCCGAGAGGACCCCCACATGCACCGGACCCGTCTGCCACTCACCGTGGCCGCGCTCGCCCTCGCCGCCGGCGGTCTCACCGTCGCCACCGACGCCCCCGCCGAAGCCGCCGCCGGCCGGATCACCGGCATCGGAGGCAAGTGCGTCGACGTCGCGGGGGCCAATCCCGCGAACGGCACCCCCGTCCAGCTGTACGACTGCAACGACACCGCCGCCCAGACCTGGGACGTGGGATCCGACGGCACCGTCAAGGCCCTCGGCAAGTGCCTGGACGTGACCTCGGGAGGCACGGCCGACGGAACGACGGTGCAGCTCTGGGACTGCAACGGCTCCGCCGCGCAGCGCTGGACCGTCACGGCGGCCCGCGACATCGTCAACCCGCGGGCCGACAAGTGCCTTGACGCCACGGGCAACAGCTCGGCCAACGGCACCCGGCTGCAGATCTGGACGTGCACCGGCGCCGCCAACCAGAAGTGGACCGCTCCCCCGGCCGGTGGCACCGGACCGGCCCCCGGCGGGAACATGGCGGTCGCGCCGTACCTCTACAACGGCTGGGGCAGCCCGCCGAGCCCGACCACCGTCATGAACGCCACCGGCGTCAAGTGGTTCACGCTCGCCTTCGTCCTCAGCAACGGCTACTGCAACCCGCAGTGGGACGGAGGCCGCCCGCTCGTCGGCGGTGTCGACCAGCAGACGGTCAACACGGTCCGGGCGGCCGGTGGCGACGTCATCCCCTCCTTCGGCGGCTGGAGCGGCAACAAGCTGGAGAGCTCCTGCTCCAGCGCGGGCGAACTCGCCGCCGCGTACCAGAAGGTCATCAACGCGTACGGGCTCAAGGCCATCGACATCGACATCGAGGCCGCGGCCTACGACAGCCCCACCGTCCAGCAGCGCACGGTCGACGCCCTCAAGTCGGTCAAGGCCGCCAACCCCGGCCTGAAGGTGTACGTCACCTTCGGGACCGGCCAGAACGGCCCCGACACCAGCCTCATCAACCGGGCCGCCGCGGCCGGCCTCACGGTCGACAGCTGGACCATCATGCCGTTCAACTTCGGCGGCAACGGACAGAACATGGGCACCCTGACCGTCCGCGCGGCCGAGGGACTCAAGACCGCGGTGAAGAACGCGTACGGCTACAGCGACGACCAGGCCTACCGCCACACCGGCATCTCCTCGATGAACGGCGTCACGGACGTGGGCGAGACCATCACCCAGGCCGACTTCCGCGCGATCCTCGCCTACGCGCAGCAGCGGCACCTGGCCCGGCTGACCTTCTGGTCCGTCAACCGCGACCGGCCCTGCACCGGCGGCGGCGCCGACACCTGCTCCGGGATCGGGCAGCAGGCCTGGGAGTTCACCCGGATCCTCGCGGCCTACAACGGCTGACCACGGGCCCACGACCTCCGCGCCTCTCCTCCCGTCCCCACCAAGGAGCCCCATGTCCGCCCCCACCTCCCTGCCCAGGAGCGCCGCACCCCGGCGCCCCTCCCGCGCCCGCCCACGACCCCAGCGCCTCGCGGCGGTCCTGGCCACCGGCGCGGTGCTCTGCTCGGCCCTCGTCGCCCTCTCCCCCGGATCCGCCGCCGCGGCCGAGATCCCCACCGGCACCGTCACCCTCGTGAACGCCGGCAGCGGCAAGTGCCTCGACGCCCGCGCCGCCGCGACCGCCAACGGCACCGCCGTCCAGCAGTACGCGTGCAACGGCACCACCGCCCAGCAGTGGACCGTCGCACCGACCTCGGACGGCCACGTCCGGATCGGCGCGCGCAACGACTCCGCCCAGGCCGTCGACGTCAGCGACGTCTCCACCGCCGACAACGCCGCCGTCCACCTGTGGACCTACGGCGGAGGCCTCAACCAGCAGTGGCGGGCCGTCGACGAGGGCGGCGGCGCCTTCCACCTCGTCAACCGCAACAGCGGGAAGTGCCTCGACGTCCCCGCCGCGTCCACCGCCGACAGCGTGCAGCTCGTCCAGTACACCTGCAACGGCACGGCCGCCCAGCGCTTCCAGGTCACCCCGGTCGGCACCGCGCCCGGGGACGTCGACCTCGGGCCGAACGTCGTCGTCCTCGACCCGTCGATGCCCTCGGCGACCGTCCAGGGCCGGCTGAACACGATCTTCCAGCGCCAGGAGACCAACCAGTTCGGGCCGGAGCGGTACGCCGTCCTGTTCAAGCCGGGCACGTACAACAACGATGTCAACGTCGGCTTCTACACCCAGGTCCTCGGGCTCGGCCAGTCGCCCGACTCCGTGACCATCAACGGCGCCGTGCACGTCGAGGCCGACTGGTTCCCGCCGCAGAACGCGACCCAGAACTTCTGGCGCGGCGCCGAGAACCTCTCCGTCACCCCGACCGGCGGTACCGACCGCTGGGCCGTGTCCCAGGCCTCGGCGTACCGCCGGATGCACGTCCGCGGCAACCTGGAGCTGAGCGACGGCGGCTGGTCCAGCGGCGGCTTCATGGCCGACACCAGGATCGACGGCCAGGTCCGCTCCGGCACCCAGCAGCAGTGGCTGACCCGCAACTCCCAGCTCGGCTCCTGGACGGGGTCGAACTGGAACATGGTCTTCGTCGGCAGCCAGGGCGTCCCCGGCACGAGCTTCCCCAACCCGCCGTACACGACCGTGGACCGCTCCCCCGTCGTCCGCGAGAAGCCCTTCCTCACCGTGGACGCCACCGGCGCCTACAAGGTCGTCGTGCCCGCCCCGCGCACCGACTCCACGGGCACCACGTGGGCGGCCGGCGGCACCCCCGCCGCCACCCAACTCCCCATCGACCGCTTCCACATCGTGAAGCCGGGCGCGACCGCGGCCCAGATCAACGCCGCTCTCGCCGCGGGCAAGGACCTCCTGGTCACCCCCGGCGTGTACCACCTCGGCGAGACCCTCCGGGTCACCCGCCCCGACACCGTGGTCCTCGGCCTCGGCCTCGCCACCTTCGTCCCCGACAACGGCATCACCGCGATGACCGTCGCCGACGTCGACGGGGTGAAGATCGCCGGTGTCCTCTTCGACGCCGGCACGGTCAACTCGCCGGCCCTCCTGGAGCTCGGCCCCGCCGGATCGTCCGCCTCCCACGCGGCGAACCCGACCTCGCTCCACGACGTGTACTTCCGCGTCGGCGGCGCGGCCGTCGGCAAGGCCACCACCAGCCTGGTCGTCAACAGCGACCACGTCATCGGCGACCACCTGTGGGTCTGGCGCGCGGACCACGGCACGGGCGTCGGCTGGAACACCAACACCGCCGACACCGGTCTCGTCGTCAACGGCGACGACGTCACCATGTACGGCCTGTTCGTCGAGCACTACCAGAAGCACCAGACCGTCTGGAACGGCAACCGAGGCCGGACGTACTTCTACCAGAACGAGATGCCGTACGACCCGCCCAACCAAGCCGCCTGGATGAATGGTTCGACCCAGGGCTACGCCGCCTACAAGGTCGCCGACTCGGTCACCAGTCACCAGGCCTACGGGCTCGGCAGCTACTGCTACTTCAACGTCAACCCGGGCGTCACCGCCGAGCACGCCATCGAGGCACCCAACCGGCCCGACGTGCGCTTCCGGAGCATGGTGACCGTCTCCCTCGGCGGGACCGGCACGATCCGGCACGTCGTCAACGACCGCGGCGGCCCGTCCAACTCCTCCACCAACGTGGCGAACCTGGTGAACCACCCATGACACGACACCTGATACGGCTCCTCGCCCTGATGGCGCTCGCCCTCGGCCTCGGTGCCGTCGCACCCGCCCAGGCCGCCCCGGCCGCACCCGACTTCCGGGTGATCTCGTTCTCCAACGGCACCTGGGACGCGGCCCACATCGACTTCGTGAAGGAGGCCAACGACTGGTTCTCCCGGACCGCCGCCGCCCAGAACTTCTCCTACACGGCGACCACCGACTGGAACCTGCTCGCCAACGGCGGCGTGGACGCGTACGACGTCGTCCTGTTCCTCGACGACGCCCCGCAGAGCGCCGCCCAACGCGCCGGATTCGAGCGGTACATGCGCAACGGCGGCGGCTGGCTCGGCTTCCACGTGTCGGCGTTCACGACGAACGCCTCCGGCTGGGACTGGTACTACAACCAGTTCCTGGGCAGCGGGAACTTCCGCTCCAACACCTGGGGTCCGACCACCGCCGTCGTCCGCACGGAGAACGGCTCCCACCCGGCCGCGGCCGGTCTGCCCACGACGTGGACCTCCGCCGTCAGCGAGTGGTACAGCTGGTCGAACAACCTGCGGTCCAACCCGTCGATCAAGGTGCTCGCCTCGGTCGACCCGGTCAGTTTCCCGCTGGGCACGGACCCGAACCAGTCCTGGTACAGCGGTGACTACCCGCTCGTGTGGACCAACACCCAGTACCGCATGCTGTACGCGAACTTCGGCCACAACGCCATGAACTACACCACCGACACCCGACTCTCCTCCACCTTCGCCAGCCCCACCCAGAACCGTCTCCTCCTCGACGGGCTCCGGTGGCTGGCGGGCGCCGGCACCACCCCGCCCGGCCCGTTCCCCGGGGACTCCTGGTACACCCTCGCCGCCGAGGCGAACGGCCTGTGCGTCGACGTCCGGGCGGCGGGCACGGCCAACGGCACCCCCGTTCAGCAGTACACCTGCAACGGCACCCAGGCCCAGCAGTTCCGCTTCACGCCGACGACCGACGGCCACACCCGCATCGGCGTCCGCACGGCTCCGCAGCAGTCCCTCGACGTGACGGACCGGTCGACGGCCGACGGGGCGCCCCTGCAGCTGTGGGCCTACGGGGGCGGTACGAACCAGCAGTGGCTGCCGGTGGCCGAGCCCTCCGGCCGGTACCACCTCGTCGCCCGCCACAGCGGCAAGTGCCTCGCCACGACCGGCACGACCGCGGTCGGCGTCGCCCTCGTCCAACGGCCCTGCGACGGCTCACCGTCGCAGAGCTTCCGCCCCACCGCGATGCCCTGACGGTCCCCCAGGACGCCACACCCCCGGCCCCCGCGCACCCCGTGCCCGGAGGCCGGGGCGAGGGTCGTGGCAGGGGACCCTCCGACACCGCCGCCCCCCGGGCGGCGGTATCGGCATGCGCGCCCGGCGCCCCGGCCCGATCATCCGTACATGGCAGGTACGTCCCCACTCACCGGGCCCACCGGCGCCGCCGGAGCACCGGCGCCCGGTCGGAAGGGCGTGCCCGCAGTCCCGCTGGGCGCGGTGTCGCTAGTCTTCGTCGACCGGACCTCCCGAAGCACGCCTCGCCTTCCGCTCGACCCGCAGCAGGGAGCCAGATGGGCCGTCGCCTGATCCTTCGATGCCGTGCCGTCCTCGTCGCCACGGCGCTCGCCGCCGTGACGGCGGCGAGCCCGCCCGGAGCGCCGCCGCTGCCGGGGGCCACCGCCCCGTCGGCCGCCCCCTTCGACCCCGCACCCGCCCGGTCGAGCCTGGAGCGCCTGCTGCCCTCCCGGGCGGCGCAGTTCATCCTGGTCCCGGTCGAGGAGCCCGCCTCGGGCGACTACTTCACGGTCTCGGGCGAGGCCGGGGCGATCGAGGTCCGGGGCACCTCTCCGGCCACGCTCCTCACCGGTGTCGGCTGGTACCTGGAGCGGGTCGCCGGGGTTGACCTGGGATGGCCCGGCTCCAGCGTCGGCCGGCTGCCCGGCACCCTCCCCGCGGTCGCCGGGACCCTCACCCGGTCGGCCTCCGTGCCCCACCGCTACGCCCTCAACGACACCGACGAGGGGTACTCCGGCGCCTACCGCGACTTCGCGTCCTACCAGCACGACATCGACCTGATGGCGCTGCACGGCGTGAACGAGGTCTTCGTCCCGACGGGGGCCGAATACCCGTACTACCGGGCGCTCCAGGAGTTCGGCTACAGCGCGGCGGAGCTGCGCGCGTGGATCCCCGCCCCGGCCCATCAGGGCTGGTGGCTGCTGCAGAACCTGTCGGGGTTCGGCGGGCCGGTCTCCGACCAGCTCGTCGAGGCCCGGGCGACGCTGGGCGGGCGGATCGCGGGCCACCTCCGCTCGCTCGGGATGACGCCCGTGCTGCCGGGCTTCTTCGGCACCGTGCCGACGGACTTCGCCGCGCGGAACGACGGCGCGGTCACCGTTCCACAGGGCAAGTGGGTGGGCTTCGACCGGCCCGACTGGCTGGATCCGACCGGGCCCGTCTTCGCCCGGCTCGCCGCCGCCTACTACCGCTACCAGCAGGAGCGGTTCGGTGTCAGCGACATGTTCAAGATGGACCTGCTGCACGAGGGCGGGGTCGCGGGCCCCGTCGACGTCGCGGCGGCCGCCGGGGCCGTCCAGCGGGCTCTGGACACCGCGCGTCCCGGCGCCACCTGGGTCATGCTCGGCTGGCAGAACAACCCCACCGACGCCCTCCTGAGCGGCGTCGACCGCCGTCGGCTCCTGATCGTCGACGGCCTCTCCGACCGGTACGACGGGCTCGACCGCGAGGTCCGGTGGGGCGGCACGCCGTACGCCTTCGGCACGATCCCCAACTTCGGCGGCCACACCAGCATCGGCGGCAACACGGGCGCGTGGGTGGACCGCTTCCACGCCTGGCTCGGCAAACAGGACAGCGCGCTGCGCGGGATCGCGTACCTCCCCGAGGCCACCGGCGGGAGCCCCGCCGCGTTCGACCTCTTCACCGAACTCGCCTGGCAGACGGGTCCGATCGACCAGAAGACCTGGTTCGCCGAGTACGCCGCCCGGCGCTACGGCGGTACGGACCCCCATGCGGCGGCCGCGTGGGAGCGGCTGCGCCTCGGCCCGTACAGCATGGCGACCGGGACGTGGAGCGAGCCGCAGGACAGCCTCTTCGCCGCACGGCCGGGTCTGACGGCGGCCACCGCCGCGAAATGGAGCCCGAAGGCCATGCGGTACGACGCCGTGACGGTCGAGCGGGCCCTCGATGAACTGCTCCAGGTGGCGCCCCGGCTGCGGACCACGGACGCGTACCGCTTCGATCTCGTGGACGTGGCACGTCAGGCGCTCACCAACCGCGGCCGGGTGCTGCTGCCGCGCATCAAGGCCGCGTACGAGGCCGAGGACCTGACGGGCTTCCGGGCGCTGGTACGGGAGTGGCAGGCGCACGAGGAGCTGCTGGGGCGGCTCGTCGGCTCCGACCAGCGGTTCCTGATCGGTCCCTGGCTGGCCGACGCGCGCTCCTGGGGCGCCGACGCGGAGGAACGGGACCAGCTGGAGTACGACGCCCGCTCGATCCTCACCACCTGGGCCGGCAAGGGGCCGAGCGAGACGGGCGGCCTGCGCGACTACGCCAACCGTGAATGGTCCGGCCTCGTCCAGGACGTCTACGCGCCCCGGTGGGCCGCCTACTTCGCGAGTCTCGACCGTGCGCTGGTGACCGGCACCGCGCCGGTGGCCGTCGACTGGTTCGCGCGGGACGACGCCTGGGCGCGCGGCCACCAGCGCTACCCGACGACGCCCACGGGCGACCCGTTCGCCCTGGCGGGCGAGGTGCGGGCGGCCCTGGCGGCATGAACGAGAGCCGATGAGGGAGAAGCCGTGACGGACGACGTCTGGCCGATGGTGCACGCCGAGCGGGCGGCGCTGATCGGCGACCTGGAGCACCTCGAGGACGAGCGGTGGCGGGAGCCGTCGCTCTGTGACGGCTGGACCGTGCACGACGTGCTCGCCCATCTGGTCGACAACGCCCGCGCGACACGCCTCGGCTTCCTCACGGACATGGTGCGCGCGCGGTTCGACTTCGACCGCCAGAACAGGCGCGGGGTGGAACGCGAGCGCGGGGCCACTCCGCGGGAGACCCTGGAGCGGTTCCGCCGGGTGGCGTCGAGGACATCGGCGCCACCCGCGCCCCTGGACAGCCGGCTCGTCGAGGAGATCGTCCACGGGGAGGACATCCGCCGGCCCCTGGGCCTCAGCCGCTCCTACCCGCCGCGCGCCGTCGTCCGGGCCCTCCGGCTCCAGGCGCGCACCCCGGTGTCCTTCGGCGGAGCGAAGGAACTCCTGTCCCGCGTCCGGCTCACGGCGACGGACACCGATCTGACGATCGGAACCGGGCCGGAGGCGGAGGGCCCCGCGCTGTCCCTGCTGCTCGCGGTGACGGGGCGCGAGGCGGTGCTGGCCGATCTCCGCGGTCCAGGGGTGGCCGGGCTGTCGGCGGGCGCCTGAGCCGGCGGGCGCCCGGGCGTCACCGGCCACCGTACGGTCACCCGGAATCCGCCTCCAATACCGTCCGCAACAAGCCACGCGCAAGGTGTCGAGCGGAGAATCCTGGCCGACGCACTAGACTGGCGGGCTGTTTGGCGTCGGAACGGAACAACCCGGGCAGACCCGGGCTCCGCCCGGCGACCCGGACGTTGCCGGGAACGAGACGCGAGGTCCGATGGCAGCCACACCCGAGCACGGTGACACCACTCTGCTCCACGACGGGGACGCGTGGGAGGAGGAGTCCGGGAAGTCCGCCCGGTTCTCCGCCGGGACCGCCGCCCCGGTGCGCACCCTCGTCGACATCTTCGAGGCCTCGGTACGGGACCACCCCGACGAGCTCGCCCTGGACGACGGCGGCGCCCGGCTGACCTACCGGGCGCTGGCCGTCGAGGTCGAGCGCCGGAGGCGCGCGCTCGCGGCCGCCGGTGTGGGGCTCGGCGACCGGGTGGGCGTCCGGGTGCCGTCCGGGACGAACGAGCTGTACGTGGCCATCCTCGCCGTGCTCGCCGCCGGAGCCGCCTATGTGCCGGTCGACGCCGAGGACCCGGACGAGCGGGCCGAGCTTGTCTTCGGCGAGGCCGGTGTGCGGGCCGTGGTCGGCGCGGAGCAGCGGATCGACGTCACCGGGCGGGAGGGCGACGGCGCCGCCGCCACGCGCCCCGGGCCCGAGCACGACGCCTGGATCATCTTCACCTCGGGTTCCACGGGCAAGCCCAAGGGTGTCGCCGTCAGCCACCGCAGCGCCGCCGCGTTCGTGGACGCCGAGGCCGCGCTGTTCCTCGTCGACGAGCCGATCGGACCCGGCGACCGGGTCATGGCGGGTCTCTCCGTCGCCTTCGACGCCTCCTGCGAGGAGATGTGGCTGGCCTGGCGCTACGGCGCCTGCCTCGTGCCCGTCCCCCGGTCGCAGGTGCGCAGCGGCGCCGACCTCGGCCCCTGGCTGGTGGAGCAGGAGATCACGGTGGTCTCCACCGTGCCGACCCTCGCCGCGCTCTGGGATCCGGAGACCCTCGACGAGGTCCGGCTGCTGATCTTCGGCGGCGAGGCCTGCCCGCCCGAGCTGACCCAGCGCCTGGTCACCGAGGGCCGCGAGGTGTGGAACACGTACGGCCCCACCGAGGCGACCGTCGTCGCCTGCGCCTCCCTGCTGACCGGTGAGGAGCCGATCAGGATCGGCCTCCCGCTGAACGGGTGGGAGCTGGCCGTGGTCGACGAGTCCGGCGAGCCGGTGCCGATGGGCGGCAGCGGCCAGCTGGTGATCGGCGGCGTCGGTCTCGCCCGCTACCTCGACCCCGAGAAGGACGCGGAGAAGTACGCCCCGCTGGAGTCCCTCGGCTGGGAGCGCGCGTACCGCAGCGGTGACCTCGTCCGTGCCGAGCCGGAGGGGCTGGTCTTCCTCGGCCGCGGCGACGAGCAGATCAAGCTCGGCGGCCGCCGCATCGAGCTGGGCGAGGTGGACTCCGCCCTGCAGGGCCTGCCCGGTGTCGCCGGCGCCGCCGCGGCCGTCCGTACCGCGCGCAGCGGCAACCAGCTGCTCGTCGGCTATCTGGTGACGCAGGAGGGCTGGGACCACGCGGCGGCGGTCGAGCGGCTGCGCGCCGAGCTCCCCGCGGCCCTCGTGCCGCTCCTCGCGCCCGTCGCCGAACTGCCCACCCGCACGTCGGGCAAGGTGGACCGGGACGCGCTGCCGTGGCCCCTGCCCGACCTGGAGACCACCGGCCCGTCCGAGCAGCTGTACGGCACGGAGGCCTGGCTCGCCGAGCAGTGGAGCGAGACCCTCGGCGTGGCCGTCACCGGCGCCGCCGACGACTTCTTCGCGATCGGCGGCAACAGCCTCGCCGCGGCCCAGCTCACCACCCGGCTGCGCGCCCGGTATCCGAGCGCGGCCGTCGTCGACATCTACCAGCAGCCCACCCTGCGCAAGCTGGCCCGGCGCCTGGAGAAGTCCGTCCAGGACGACGGGGCCGTACGGACGATTCCGCCGGTGCCGTTCCGGGCCGGGCTCCTGCAGACCGTCCTGCTGCTTCCGCTGTTCACCGTGATCGGACTCCGGTGGACGGTGGCGCTGCTCGCCCTGGGCAACGTCCTGCACCGGTTCGGGGCCTATCCGTGGGCGCCGACCGCCTCGTGGTGGGTGGTGGCCGCCGGTGCGGCGCTGCTGTTCAGCCCGCCCGGCCGACTGGCGATCGCCGCGGGCGGCGCGCGGCTGCTGCTGCGCGGGGTGAGGGCCGGACGCCACCCGCGCGGCGGCAGCGTCCATCTGCGGCTGTGGACGGCCGAGCGGCTCGCCGAGTTCGTCGGAGCGACCTCGCTCACCGGATCCTGGCTGGAGCGGTACGCGCGGGCGCTCGGCGCCAAGGTGGGCCCCGATGTGGACCTGCACTCGCTGCCGCCGGTCACGGGCATGCTGAAGCTCGGCCGCGGCTGCGCCGTGGAGTCCGAGGTGGACCTGTCCGGCTACTGGCTGGACGGTGACCGGCTGGAGATCGGCCCGGTGAAGGTCGGCGCGGGCGCGGTGGTCGGCACCCGCAGCCTGCTGTTCCCCGGGGCGCGGGTCGGCAAGCGGGCCGAGGTGGCCCCCGGCTCCGCCGTGGCGGGACAGATCCCGACCGGGCAGCGCTGGGCCGGCGCGCCCGCGGGCAAGCTCGGCAAGGCCAAGCGGAACTGGCCCAAGGAGCGGCCGGCGCGGCCGCTCCACTGGCGGGCGGTCTACGGGGCGACCGGTTTCCTCCTCACGGTTCTGCCGGTGCTCGCCGCCCTGCCCGCGCTGCTCGTGGTGAGCCGCTTCGTGCCGGCCGACGCCGGGCTCGCCGAGGCGCTGCGGGGAGCGCTGATCGCCGTGGTGCCCGGGGCGCTCGCCTACGGGCTCGCGTACGCGTCGCTGGTGCTCGTCTCGGTGCGGCTGCTCAGCCTCGGGCTGCGCACCGGCAGCCACCCCACGCACAGCCGGGTCGCCTGGCAGGCGTGGACCGTCACGCAGCTGATGGACCTCGCGCGGGAGACGCTGTTCCCGTTGTACGCCGGTCTGATCACCCCGGTCTGGCTGCGGCTGCTCGGGATGAAGATCGGCCGGGGCGCCGAGGTGTCGACGGTGCTCGCGCTGCCGAGCCTGACCACGGTCGGCGAGGGCGCGTTCCTCGCCGACGACACCCTGACCGCTCCCTACGAGCTGGGCGGTGGCTGGGTGCGGATCGGGCACTCCGAGATCGGGCGCCGGGCGTTCCTCGGCAACTCCGGCATGACCGCTCCGGGCCGCACGGTGCCGGACGACGGGCTGGTCGGCGTGCTGTCGGCGACGCCGAAGAAGGCCAAGAAGGGCAGCTCGTACCTGGGCCTGCCCCCGGTCAGGCTGCCGCGGTCCGCGTCCGACTCCGACCGGAGCCGGACGTACGACCCGCCCGCGCGGCTGCTGTGGGCGCGCGGTCTGGTGGAGCTCTTCCGGCTGCTGCCGGTGTTCTCCTCGGCCGCCCTGGCGGTCCTGACCGTGGCGGTGTTCTGCGCCCTGGTCACGGCGACCGGTCTCGGGGTCTGGGGCACGGCGCTGCTGTCCGGGGCGGTCCTGCTCGCCGCCGGTGCGGCCGCGTGCCTGGTCTCGGTGGCCGCGAAGTGGCTGCTCGTGGGCCGGCACCGGACGGGCGAGCACCCGCTCTGGTCCGGCTTCGTGTGGCGCAACGAGCTGGCCGACACGTTCGTCGAGGTCCTCGCCGTGCCGTGGCTGATCGGATCGGTGCCGGGTACGCCGCTGCTCAACCTGTGGCTGCGCGCGCTCGGGGCCCGGGTCGGCCGGGGCGTGTGGTGCGAGAGCTACTGGCTGCCCGAGACGGACCTGGTCGTCCTGGGTGACGCGGTCAGCGTGAACCGTGGCTGTGTCTTGCAGACTCACCTCTTCCACGACCGGATCTTGAGGACGGATACTGTGGTCCTCCGCGAGGGCGCCACTCTGGGTCCGGGCGGAATCGTCCTGCCCGGCAGTTCGGTCGGGGCCCGCAGCACGCTGGGTCCCGCCTCTCTCGTGATGGCCGGGGAATCCGTCCCCGCCGACACCCGCTGGCTGGGCAATCCGATCGAGGCGTGGCGGGCCTGAACGGGCGGCGCGAGCACAGCACAGGGCAGGGAGCGGGAGCAGCAGTGAGCGGCGAGCGGACAACGGCATCGGACCCGTACTTCCCTGACCACGGCGACTCCCGTTACCGCGTGCATCGGTACGAACTCGCTCTGGAGTACCGTCCCGGCCCCAACCGCCTGGCCGGGACGGCGCGGCTCAGCGCCATCGCGGGCCGGGCACCGCTCACCGAGTTCCAGTTGAACCTCTCCGAGTTCAAGGTCGGCCGGATCCTGGTGAACGGCCGTGCGCCGCACTACACCCATCGCGGCGGCAAGCTCCGCGTCCGGCCGGCCAAGCCGCTGTCCGCGGGCGCCGCGTTCACCGTGGAGGTGCACTACGCGGGCAACCCCAGGCCGGTGCGCAGCCCCTGGGGCGGGCTCGGCTGGGAGGAGCTGACCGACGGCGCCCTGGTCGCGAGCCAGCCCGTCGGCGCCCCCTCCTGGTACCCGTGCAACGACCGGCCCGCCGACAAGGCCTCGTACCAGATCTCGGTCAACACGCCCTCCGCGTACACCGTGGTGGCGGGCGGCCGGCTGCTCACCCGTACGACCAAGGCCAGTACGACCACCTGGGTGTACGAGCAGTCCGCGCCGACGTCCAGCTATCTGGTCGGGCTCTCCATCGGCATGCACCAGACGGTGCTGCTCGGGGACCCCGGGCTCGGCGGGGTGCCGCAGAGCGCCCATGTGCCGGCGCATCTGCTGCCCCGCTTCTCGCGGGACTTCGCCCGGCAGCCCGCGATGATGCAGCTGTTCGAGGAGCTGTTCGGGCCGTATCCGTTCGGCGAGTACGCGGTGATCGTCGCCGACGAGGAGCTCGACGTACCGGTGGAGGCCCAGGGGCTCTCCCTCTTCGGCGCCAACCACGTCGACGGCGCGCGCGGTTCGGAGCGCCTCGTCGCGCACGAGCTCGCGCACCAGTGGTTCGGCAACAGCGTGACCATCGCCGACTGGCGGCACATCTGGCTGAACGAGGGCCTGGCCAAGTACGCCGAGTGGCTCTGGTCGGAGCGCTCCGGCGGCCGCACCGCGCAGGAGCTCGCGGCGACCGCGTACCGGCTGCTCGCCACGCAGCCGCAGGACCTGAAGCTCGCCGACCCCGGGCGCAAGCTGATGTTCGACGACCGGCTGTACGAGCGCGGGGGTCTCACGGTGCATGCGATCCGCTGCGCCCTGGGCGACGGCGCCTTCTTCCGCATGCTGCGCGACTGGGCGACGGTGCACCGGCACGGCGTGGTGACCACGGCGACCTTCACGGCCCATGTGTCCCGCTACGCGACGGAGCCGGTGGACGGCCTGCTCAGGGCCTGGCTGCAGCAGCCGTCCCTGCCGCCCCTCCCGTCCCCGCACGGCTCCCCGGCCGTACCGGAACGGCCCGCGTACCCGCCCACGAACGGCGGATCCGGGGGCCTGGGCAGGGCCTCCGCGTAGCGCAGCGCGCTCGGGCCGGGCCCTCGGGCCCGGCCCGAGCGAGGTCAGGCCTCGCGGGCGCCCTCGTACATGGCCTCGACGACCTCGGCGTACTCCCGCTCCACGACGGGCCGTTTGACCTTGAGGCTCGGCGTGAGTTCGCCGTGCTCGATGTCGAGGTCGCGCGGCAGGACCGCGAACTTCTTGATGGTCTGCCACCGCTGCAGGTCGCCGTTCACCCGCTGGACGAAGCCGTCGATCAGCGCGTGCGCCTCCGGCGAGGAGACCACCTCCGCGTAACCGCGCCCGTCGAGGCCCTGGGACACCGCCCAGGGCATGATCACGCTCTCTTCGAGGGTGATCAGGGCGGTGCAGTAGTTGCGGTTGTTGCCGATGACCAGGATGTTGCTGGCGTACGGGCAGACGGCCTTGAACCGGCTCTCGATCTCGGTGGGCGCGATGTACTTGCCGCCCGAGGTCTTGAACAGGTCCTTCTTGCGGTCGGTGATCCGGACGAAGCCGTCCTTGTCGATCTCGCCGATGTCGCCGGTGTGGAACCAGCCGTCGCTCTCCAGGACTTCGGCGGTCTGCTCCGGGAGGTTGTGGTAGCCGCGCATGACGCCGGGGCCCTTCAGGAGGATCTCCCCGTCCTCGGCGATGCGGACCTCGGTGCCGGGCAGGGGCCTGCCGACCGTGCCCACCCGGAAGTTCTCGACGGGGTTGACCGTGACGGCGGCGCTGGTCTCCGTCAGGCCGTAGCCCTCCAGCACGGGCACGCCCGCGCCGGCGAAGAAGTAGCCGATGTCGGGGGCGAGTGCGGCGCTGCCCGAGGCACTGCCGCGGAGCGCGCCGCCGAAGGCCGCACGGATCTTGCCGTAGACGAGTCTGTCGGCGACGGCGTGCTGCACGGAGAGCCACAGGGGCAGCGTGCGCCGTCCCGTCGCCACCACGGTCTCCTGGCCGGTCCTGGCGTGGTCGCGGGCGACCCTCGCCGCCCACAGGAAGATCTTGTGCTTGACGCCGCCCTCGGCCTTCGACCTGGCGGCGATCCCGTTGTAGACCTTCTCGAAGATCCTCGGCGCCGACGCCATCACGGTGGGCCGGACGGCGGGCAGGTTGGTGATGATGCGGTCGATGCGGCCGTCCACCGCGATCACGCTGCCGGTCTTCACCTGACCGGCGATCAGGGCGTTGCCGAAGACATGGGACAGCGGCAGCCACAGGAACTGCACGTCGTCGGGGAGCAGCAGCCCGCTGACCTCCTGCGCGACGGCCTGGTAGGACCAGCAGTCGTGCACCAGACGCACGCCCTTCGGGCGCCCGGTCGTGCCGGAGGTGTAGATCAGGGTGGCGAGCTGGTCCGGCCGGATGGCCTCGACCGCCGCGTCGACCGCGTCCGGACGCTCCTGCAGGTGCGCCGTGCCCCGCTTCTCCAGTTCGGCGAGGGTCAGCACGTCCAGACCCGCCACCTGGGGCATGTCCGCCTCGGGGTCGAAGACGATGACGGTGTCGAGCCCGGGCAGGTCCTCCGCGCGCCCGGCCACCTTGGCCAGTTGCTCGGCGTTCTCGACGAAGATCGCCCGGCTGCCGGAGTCGGCGAGGATGTACGCGGTCTCCTCGGCGTTCGTGCTCGGGTAGACGGCGGTCGCGGCGACGCCGGCGCACATCACGCCCAGGTCGGCGAGGATCCACTCGACCCGGGTCGAGGAGGAGATGGCCACCCGCTCCTCGGGGCGCAGTCCTAGGGTGAGCAGGCCGGCCGCGATCGCCTTCACGCGCTCCGCGGTCTGGGCCCATGTCAGCGAGCGCCATTCCTCGTCGCCGACGGCGCCGTGCCCGGCCGGCACGGGGTGGCGGTAGGCCTCGCGGTCGGGTGTGGCCTCGACGCGTGCGAGGAAGATGTGCGCCACCGACCGCGGGCGGCTTTCAAGAAGGTGCTGCGCGGAACTCATCTCAACCCCCCGGGCCCGACTGCCCGTCAACGATTCATTGACCGGCCGGTAACGTGCGAGCAGTGGTGCGAGGTTAGGGCGAAATCCTCCGGAGCGTAAGGGGCCGGCACCCCTGTCGTGGCGGCGGACCTCCAGTACGAGTCCCCGAGCCCGCCCCTGCGTACGCCTGTCAGTTCCAGCTGATCAGCGACACCCGGTGGTCGTCCGCGCCGTCGATGGGCGGATCCAGTGCGGCGATCTTCACCGGCTGGGCGCCCGGCGTGGCGAACTCCGACCGGTACAGCACCCACTGGTCGCTGTCGTTCCGGGGCAGGAACGCGAAGCTCTTGCCGTCCGGGGAGGGCGTCGGGTCCCCGGCGCCGCACCCCGTACACGGTCCCGCCCTCGGCGTCCGGCCTGTCCGTGCAGCACATCACCGTGATGGCGCCCTCCCGCGCGAGAGGCGCCGCCCTGACGTCCGTGGCACCCTTGCCGCCTTCCGCCGGGCGCGGGGCAGTTCACGCCGTCCATCCCCATGGCGTCCTCGGCGATCAGGGCCACGCCAGGCACGCTCGGCCGAACTCGTCCCCCCTGGCCGCTACGTGCCTGCCGTGGGCGACCGGCGGTCGGGCAGGGTGTGCGCGAGGAGGAACTCGGTTGCTCCCGCGATGGCCTGGGCGTAGGTGCCGTGGACGGGCTCGGACTCCGTCTCCATGTGATCGGCGGCCGTGGCGGTGTACCACCAGGCGTCGGTGTCGGCATCGTGATGCACGACCGCCGTTCCGCCCGCGTACTGGAGCGGGATGGACTCGCCGGCGGATTTCCTGACGACGGCGTGGGGCCACTTGAGACGGGCGGACTGACGCTTGATGCCGCCCCAGGCGGCACCGAGCTGCGCGTAGTTCGCCCCACCGCGGCCGGCGACGGTGGCGGCGCTCTCCGCCAGCCGGTCGACGGACAGCTTGGCCTCGTAGAGCGCCCGCAGAAGTGCCAGCTGCACGTCGGGCGCCACCATGAGACCGGGGTCGAAGGACTTGTCGGCGGCGCGGTAGGCCAGTGCGCGGGTCGAGATCCCTTCGGCCAGGGCACGGACGGCTTCGTGGACCCTCTCGTCCATGGTGAACGCGTCGTCCTGGGTGGGCTCGCGCCACGGGGGCTCCACCAGCTTGGAGACGGCGGACCAGAAGTTCTCGTCGTTCGTGTCGGGAGTCGGAATCCCAGCAACATCACTCATGCGACAAGCTTAACTGTCAAAGACTCGCTCCGACAGTTAATTCTGTCGAGCTGGGCTGCCCATCTGCCGGAAGCGGCTCCCCACGATCGAACATACGATGGGCGGGAACCGGCGTCGGCAGCCCGCCGTCCCGGCCGTCCGAGGCGAGCAGGGCGGAGACGCATGGCACAGGTCACCGACGCGGCACGGACCGTCATCCTGACGGTGGACGACGACCCCGGGGTGTCCCGCGCCATCGCCCGCGACCTGCGGCGCCGCTACGGCGGCGGCCACCGGATCGTGCGCGCCGAGTCCGGCGAGTCCGCCCTCGACGCGCTCCGCGAGCTGAAGCTGCGGGGCGACCTCGTCGCCGTGATCCTCGCCGACTACCGCATGCCGCAGATGAACGGCATCGAGTTCCTCGAACAGGCCATCGCCGTGTACCCGGGGGCCCGGCGCGTCCTGCTGACCGCGTACGCCGACACCAACGCGGCCATCGACGCGATCAACGTCGTCGACCTCGACCATTACCTGCTCAAGCCGTGGGACCCGCCGGAGGAGAAGCTCTACCCCGTCGTGGACGACCTCCTGACGGCCTGGCGCGCCAGTGACCACCGGCCGGTTCCCGCGACCAAGGTGGTCGGTCACCGCTGGTCGGCGCGGTCCTCGTCCGTACGCGAGTTCCTGGCCCGCAACCAGGTCCCGTACCGCTGGTACTCCTCCGACGAGCCCGAGGGCCGGCGGCTCCTCGACGCGGCCGGGGCCGACGGCCGCCGGCTGCCCCTGGTGATCACGCCGGACGGCACCGTGCTGGTCGAACCGGACGCGCCCGAGCTGGCCGCCCGGGTGGGGCTCGCGACGACGCCGGCCGCCGACTTCTACGACCTCGTCGTCATCGGCGGCGGCCCTGCCGGACTCGGCGCGGCGGTGTACGGGGCCTCCGAGGGGCTGCGGACCGTGCTGGTCGAACGCTCGGCGACCGGCGGGCAGGCCGGCCAGAGCTCCCGCATCGAGAACTACCTCGGATTCCCGGACGGCGTCTCCGGCGGGCAGCTCACCGAACGCGCCCGCCGCCAGGCCACCCGCTTCGGTGCCGAGATCCTCACCGCGCGCGAGGTCACGGGTCTGGAGGTGAACGGCGCGGCACGCGTCGTCCGCTTCTCGGACGGCACGGAGGTCGCCGCCCACAGCGTCATCCTCGCGACCGGGGTGACCTACCGGCAGCTCCTGGCACCGGGCTGCGAGGACCTGGCCGGGCGCGGTGTCTACTACGGCTCCTCCCTCACCGAGGCGTCCTCCTGCGAGGACCAGGACGTGTACATCGTCGGCGGCGCCAACTCCGCGGGGCAGGCGGCGGTGTTCCTGGCGCGGGGCGCGAAGTCGGTGACGCTGCTCGTGCGCGGGGATTCGCTGGTGGCGTCGATGTCGTACTACCTGATCCAGCAGATCGAGGAGGCGCCGAACATCACCGTGCGGCCCAGGACGGTCGTCGAGTCGGCGCACGGCGAGGAGCACCTGGAACGGCTGACGCTGCGGGACTCCGTGAGCGGCGCGACCGAGGACGTCGACGCCCAGTGGATGTTCGTCTTCATCGGGGCGGCCCCGCTGACCGACTGGCTCGACGGGACGGTGCTGCGCGACGAGCACGGCTTCGTCCTGGCGGGGCCGGACCTCACGCCGGACGGCCGGCCACCGGCCGAGTGGGCCCTCGACCGGCCGCCGTACCACCTGGAGACGAACGTTCCCGGTGTGTTCGTGGCGGGTGACGCGCGCGCCCGGTCCGCGAAACGCGTCGCGTCGGCGGTGGGCGAGGGAGCGATGGCCGTGATGCTCGTCCACCGGTATCTGGAGCAGTCATGAGCGAACAGGACAGGGACGGACGGGACACCGACGGCCGGGACACGGGCGGCGCGGACGCGGGTGGCGCCTTCGCGGGCGGCGAGGGCACGGGCGGCGCGGGCAGTGGCGCCGACGCGGGTGGCGAGGTCATGCCCTGCGACCGGCACGAGATCGGCTCGCTCTTCCTCTTCGAGAAGCTCTCGCCCGAGCAACTCGCCCGGCTCTGCGCCGAGGGACGGGTGGAACGGTTCGGACCCGGCCCCGTCTACACCGAGGGCGACCCGGCCACCTGCTTCTACGTGATGATCGAGGGAACCGTCGTCCTGTACCGCCGGGTCGGCGGCGACGACGTGGAGGTGAGCCGCACCTCGCAGCGCGGCGTGTACGCGGGAGCGATGCAGGCGTATCTGGGCGACCGGGTGCCGCAGACGTACAACAACTCCATGCGGGTGACCGAGCCCACCCGGTTCTTCGTCATGCCCGCGCAGTCGTTCGCGGACATCATGGCCGACTGGTTCCCGATGGCGGTGCACCTCCTCGAAGGGCTGTTCTTCGGGTCCAAGAACACCCAGCGCGCCATCGGACAGCGTGAACGGCTCCTCGCGCTCGGCTCGTTGTCCGCCGGACTCACCCACGAGCTCAACAACCCGGCCGCGGCGGCGGTCCGGGCCACGGCGTCGCTCCGGGAGCGGGTCGGCAAGATGCGGCACAAACTGTCCATCATCGCCAAGGGCCCCTACTCCCGGGAGGCGCTCGCCGATCTCATCGAGATCCAGGAACGCACCGCGGAACGGGTCGCCAAGGCGCCGGTGCTGAGCCCGCTGGAGGCGTCCGACCGGGAGGACGAGCTCGCCGACTGGCTGGAGGACCACGGCATCCCGGAGGGCTGGCGCCTCGCGCCCACCTTCGTCCAAGCCGGTCTGGACACGGACTGGCTGGAGCAGGTGGCGGCGACCGTGGCCGAAGACGTGCTGCCCGGGGCCATCGGCTGGCTCAACTACACCGTCGAGACAGAGCTGTTGATGGACGAGATCGACGACTCCACCAACCGCATCTCCCACCTGGTGGACGCGGCCAAGCAGTACGCGCAGCTCGACCGCGCCCCGCACCGCGAGGTCGACGTCCACGAACTCCTCGACAGCACGCTCCTGATGCTGTCCGGGAAGATCGGCAAGCGGGTACGCGTCGTGAAGGACTACGACCGTTCCCTCCCCGACGTGCCCGCCTACCCGGCCGAGTTGAACCAGGTGTGGACCAACCTCATCGACAACGCGGTGTCCGCCATCGGGAGCGACGGCGGCGACGGCACCCTGACGGTCCGTACGGCCCGGGAGGGCGACCGGCTGCTCGTGGAGTTCCGCGACACGGGCCCCGGCGTCCCCGAGGAGATCCGCAGCCGCATCTTCGACCCCTTCTTCACGACCAAGCCGGTCGGCGAGGGCACGGGGCTCGGTCTCGACATCTCCTGGCGGATCGTCGTGAGCAAGCACCACGGAAGCCTCCAGGTCGAGTCCGTCCCGGGCGACACCCGATTCCAGGTGCTGCTGCCGCTGACCGCCCCCGAGACGGAAACCGAGCCGGAACCCGGCTCCGACCCCGACCCCGACCCCCGCACCGGTGCCGACGCCGGCACCAGCAGCGCCGAGGAGCACGCATGACCGAGATCGAGGGAATCGACCCGAGCGTCCCGCCCAGCGGCCCGGGCTGCGGGGACTGCGACGCGGTGGGCGGCTGGTGGTTCCACCTGCGGCGCTGCGCGCAGTGCGGCCACATCGGATGCTGCGACTCCTCACCGGCCCAGCACGCCACCGCGCACTGGAAGTCCACCGGGCATCCCCTGGTCCAGAGCTTCGAGCCCGGCGAGAGCTGGTTCTGGAACTACGCCACCGACGATCTGTACGACGCCGGCCCCGCACTGGCCCCGCCGGACGGCCACCCGGCCGACCAGCCGGCCCCGGGCCCGGCCGACCGCGTCCCGCAGGACTGGCGGCAGCACCTCCACCCCTGACGGGACGGCAGCCGGCACGTCACGGCCCGGTCGGTGTCGGTGCTCCGGGGCTCGGGGGCGGTGAGCTTCGCGGGGCCGGGTACCGGCGGGGCCGCATGGCCGCCGGGTCGGCGCCGGATCCGGCGAGCGGGGACGGCAGGGTGTGCAGCGCTACGAGGAACCGGTCGGTGTCGGGGACGGAGCCCGCGCCGATCACGGCGACGATCGCCGCGCCGGTCGCCACCTCGGCCATGACCTGGTGGTCCCGGAAGAGCAGCCGCCTGGCTTCGTGCCCTGTGATCCCGTCGGCCCGGGTGCCGAGGATCCGCAGCGGATCGAAGGCGACGATGTCGGGGAAGGCGGGGAAGCCGTCACTCACCACCCTGAACCGGCCGAGCGCGCGCACGACGCCCCGGACCTCGCCGGCGGCCTCGGCCGACGCCGCCGCGCCGGTGACCAGGCTCCGGTGCGCGAGATCCAGATCTCGGCGTTGCGGGAGCAGGCCGCGCTGATCGCGGGACGCTGGGCGCCGTGACGTCGGCGCACATGACGAAGCCCGCCCATGCAGGCGCACATGACGAAGCCCCACCCAAGAAGGGTGGGGCTTCGCGGATGCGTTCCTAGGGCAGGAACTCGTAGAACGGACCGTCAGGCGCGCGGTCGCGCACGCAGAGCGTCACGTCCCTCCCCTTGAGATAGGCGAGCAGCCACTCGCCGAACGTCATCTCGTAGAGCGTCCACGACGGACTGTCCATCTCCTGGACGACGACGCGCCAGGGCGAAGAGGCCTCCTCGGGAATCCGAAGGAAAATCATTTCCCCCGTCGTGGCCGTCGCCACCGGAATCAATTCACCCGGTTTCGTTCCTGCCGGATTCGGCAGGTACTCGGCCATGTCCTCCTCGCCCCAGAATTCAAGCTCCCTCTTGATCATGGTTCCCAGATCATGCAGAAGGTGTCCTGCGGGGTGTTTCAGATACAACTGCCCATTGATCGAGACAGAACCGTAGGCGTCCACGATCCCGTGGAAGTCCGCCGGGAACTCGATTCCCAGTTCCTGCTCCAGTCCGATCCATGGTGCGGGATCCGACCAGTTGAACCGGGGTTCGCCCAACAGGGCCTGTATCTCGGAAAGCGTTGCCACCACTGGGCCCCTTCTAGCAGGTCGAGCCGACGCCGGACTGGGAGTTGATCGCCGTGCACGAGAACGTGTCCACGATGTCCCCCTGAGGTCCGTACGCGGTCATTCCCACCTGGACCAGCGTGGGAACCGCCGAATGCGGATCTCCGTAGACGGGAACGACCGACATGATCAGCTTGTTGTCCCCGGTCAGATGCTTCCAACCGAAGCGCTCCACCTTGCTGGCCATCCTCCGGTTCGCGCTTCCGTGCAATGCGACCAGGTTCTTGACATCCTGACCCGTCCCCTTGCCCCAATAACCTATCAGGTGACCCGCCTGCGGCTCTCCGCCTCCTGCCGCGATTTCTCCCATTCCGTCCGGCTGGACAGAAGGCTCGCATTCGGGGCACCTCGGCAGACCGCCCGCACCGGTGCGCGACCTGCGGTCGGCCTTGGTGAGGAACGCGAAGGCGCCGGTCGCGCGGCAGCCCTTGTTGCCCTGGTGGTCGGTGTACTCCTCCAGGCCGCCGTAGATCCGTCCGCCGTCGATCAGCGGAGTCGGGTCGCACGCGGGGTTGTTGGTGTCGGTGGTCCGCGGCGCGGGCCTGGGCGCGGGGCCCGGCGACGGGCTGGGCGTGGGGCCGGGCCGCGGCTCGTCGGACGAGTCGCTGGACGTGGTGTCGTCGGCGGACGGCATCAGCATGCTGCCGATCGCCGCCCCCGCGTCGGCCAGGTTCTGCTGGCCCTCCGGCGTCGCCGCGTACAGCGCCGTGACGAGCGCCGCCCCCGCCCAGTAGATGGCCGGGATCGCGAAGACGAAGTGGCCGTCCAGCTCGACGAGGCTGGTGGGGTTGCCGCCGGTGAAGGCGTAGCGGTTGCTCGTGTACGGGTCCGCGCCCAGCTTCATGTCGGCGAGGGCGCCGTTGTACATGTCGCGGCTGGTGAAGCGGTTGAGGCCCGGGTTGTAGTCCCGGAAGCCCATGTCGTACGTGCCGGACTGGGCGTCCCAGCGCTTGGCGTTGAAGCGGTAGGGGTTGTACTCCTCCTTGTCCGGCCGGCCCGCCTCGGGCTTGTCGATGCCGGTGAACTCGGTGGCGTCGTTGTTGCCGTAGGCGGTGTAGCCGTAGGTCGCCTTGGCGTCGCCGTTCTTGTCGGTCAGCGTCTCGACGTCGGTGTGGCTGTTGTAGCCGTAGTACCCGTCCTCGGTCGTGCCGTCCGTGTTGTGCTTGGTCTGCGACAGACGCTCGCCCCACGGGCTGTACTGGAACGACTTGGTGAGCGCGCCGGCGACCTTCTCGTCGAGGACCTCACCGGACAGGCCGAGGTACTCGAATTCGGTGGTCTTGCCGTCCGACGTCTTCGACGCGGTGCGGTCCAGCGGGTCGAAGGTGTACGTCGTCGACGTCAGCGCGCCGCCGGCGCCCGCCTTCTGGGACTCCACGACGTGGTCGAAGCCGTCGTAGACGGTCCGCTCGACGACCTTGCCGCCGGAGCTCACCGACTGCTGGCGCCCGAAGGGGTCGTAGGCGTACTGGGCGCCGACACCCGCCGTCGTCGAGGTCAGCAGCCGGTTCCGGTCGTACTGGAACGTGGTGCCGACACCCTTGACGGTCTGGCTGATGACATTGGCGTTGTCGTCGTGGGTGTACGTCTCCGTGCCCGCGCCGTTGCCCGTCTTGACCGACTTGGTCAGCCGGTCGGCCGGGTCGTAGGTGAAGTCCGTCGTGGAGTCGAGGTACGCCGATCGGTTGTCGGCGTTCATCTTCTTCGCGGCGTCCTGCGCCTTGTTGCCGTTGGCGTCGTAGGCGTAGGTGTGCGAGGCGACCAGCGTGGTGCCGTCCGCCTTCTTCTCCGTCGTCGACCTCAGGGCACCGTCGAGGTAGTAGGTGTAGTCGACGGTGTTGCCGTTGGCCTTGGTCTCCCGCAGCTTCTGGGCGCGGTCGGTGTAGGTGTATGACGTGACCTTGGGGGCGGTGTCCGTGGCGGACTTGCCGACGGACACCGTCTTGACCTTCTCGCGGAGGTCGTAGGTGTACCTGGAGAACTGGCTGGGGTGGGTGACCGTCTCCGACTGGCCGTTGGCGTCGTACGTGTAGGACGTCGCCTTCTTCTCGACGCCGGCCAGCGACTCCGTCACCTTCCGGACCTGGTTGAGGCCGGTGTAGGTGATGGCGTAGCCGTCGACCCTCGCCCCGGAGGACGTGTCGCCGATCGCGGTCAGGTTGCCGTTGACGTCGTAGGTGTAGTCGAAGGTCCGCTTCTCGGTGTCGGTGTCCGCGGAGTTGTCACGGACCAGCTTGATCCCGTCCGCGACGACGACGCCGGTGCTGTTCTGCTCCAGCCTCAGCCGGGTGTCCTCGCCCCGCTTGAGGGCGTAGCCGCCGAGGCTGACCCAGGTGCCGCTGCCGGCGTTCTGGTCCTTGGTGACGGCCGGTTCGGTGGTCGTGCCGTGGCTGAGGGTGTACTTCGCGTTCGTCGCGGCGCCCGTGACCTTCGGGTACCGCACGTACGCGGTGTACGTGCCGTCCTCGGGGACGTCGAGCGTCCACGTGAAGGCGTCGGTGCCGGCGCCGGCCGCGTGGGTGCGGTGGTCGTAGCCCTGCTGCCCGGTGATGTTCCCGGTGGCCCAGGTGCCCGTGGCGGAGGTGTGCTGGGTGTCGGAGTTGTCCGCGAGGACGACCGCCTTGCCCACCGGAACACCGTCGTCGGAGCGGGACCTGACCTTGCCGTCGGGGTAGAACGACCAGGTCATCGTGCGGTTGGAGGAGCCACCCGCCGAGGTCAGCGTCCGGGTCGTCTGCTGGCCGACGTCGTTGTAGTCGTAGGTGGTGGCGATGTCCCACGGGTCCGTGGAGCTCTTCGTCCAGCCGTTGTCGAAGTACTCGAAGACGGCGTCGTTCCGGACGGTCTGCCCCTCCGAGGGCGGCATGGAGGTCTTCGCGACCCGGCCCACGGCGTCGTACACGGTCTCGGTGTAGACGTTCGGGTCGTTGTGGCGGGCGTCCGCGGGGTCGTACGGCTGGTAACGGCGCTTGGGCCGGTTCAGCGCGTCGTACTCGGTGCGGGCGGTGAACGCCGTGGTCGTGCCCGCCTCGACGGCACGCGGGGTGATCACCTTGGTGGTGTTGCCGACCTGGTCGTACTCGTACCGGGTCGTGCGGTAGGTGATCGGCGAGGTGCCGCTGCGCGGGATCCTCACCTCGGTCTGCTTCCCGCGCTCGTCGTAGCTGACGAAGGTGGTGTTGTTCTCGGCGTCCGTCGTGGAGACGACCAGGGAGTCCTTGTCGTAGGCCTTCCTGGTGATCTTGCCGGCGGCGTCCGTGGCCGCGGTGACCCGGTGGTTCAGGTCGTAGGCGGACAGGCTGCTGTAGTCGGCCGGGTCGGCCGTGGCGTTCTTCTTCGGGTCGATGACCTTGGTGGTGTTGCCCGCGTTGTCGTACTCGTAGCTGACCTTGTCGCCGTTCGCGTTGGTGACGGAGGTGAGCTGGTAGATCTCGTCGTAGGAGTTGGTCGTGACGAAGTCCGTCGCGTCCGCGGTGGTCAGCGTGCCCTTCGGCTCGGTCGTCGTCCTGAGGTTGCCGACCTTGTCGTAGGTGTATGTCGTCCGCCGCTCGTCCGACGTGGTGGTGTACTTCGGCGCGGTCGCCGAGGTCAGCTGGTCGGTGGCGTCGTACACGGCGGTGGACACCGCGCCGTTGGGCGCCGTCGACGTGGTGACGTTGTCGTTGGCGTCGTACACGGGCGCGGGGGCGGTGATCAGGTCACCGGCGGCCTGGTCCTTGGGCTCGGTCTTGACCAGCGGACGCCCGAAGGTGTCGTAGGTCTGGGTGATCTTCTTGCCCAGCGCGTCGGTGACCTCGGTGACCTGGCCGCGCTCGTCGTAGACGAAGGCGGACGACTTGTTCAGCGCGTCCGTCATCGTCCCCGGGAAGCCCGTGGGCCCGAAGTCGCTGTTCGTGTCCGCGTTGCCGTTGGCGTCGGTCGCCCGGGTCAGCTGGCCGTACGCGTCGTACTCGTACGTCGTGGTGTAGTCACCGGCGACGGTGGTGGTGGCGACGCCCTTGGGGTCGGTGACCGTCTTCAGGTTGCCGAAGGTGTCGTAGCCGAACTGCCACTTCCGGCCCTCGGGAGAGGTCTTGGTGAAGAGATCGGCCGAGTAGCCGTCGGCGCGGGTCTGGTACGCGTACCGGGTGGAATTGGCCGGGTAGACGTTCGGAGCGCAGTCGGAGGAGGGCGGGACGCCCGCCTTGTTGTTCTCCGCGTCGCGCTTCCAGAGCGGGTATCCCGTCTTCTGGTCGTAGCAGTACGCGGTCTTGGCGCCGTTGTTCTCCTCCGCGTAGGTGACGTTGTTGTCGGCGTCCCAGGCGAGCTTCATCGTCTGCGACTTGGCGTTCGTCGACTGGACGGCGCGGCCGAAGTCGTCGGTCACGTAGGCGGTGGCACGCGACTCGGCGTCGGTGACCCGGGTGTCGGTGAACTTGGGGTCGCCGGCGTTCACCGCGTACACGAAGCCCGTGGAGCCCTGGAGACGGTCGGTGATCGTCTTGGTCCACCAGTGGTACTTCGGGTCGTCCCCGGTCTGCGGGAAGTTGTACGCCAGCGACGTGGCGTTGCCGCGCGGGTCGGTGGCCTTGACGAGCTTGACGTTCTTGTTGCCCTGGGTGGCGTCGTACTCGAAGCCGAAGACCTTCGGCTGGGTGGAGCCGGCGCCGTCGGTGATCCTGGTGAGCAGGCCCTTGTCGGAGTAGTCGAAGGTGACCTTGCGGCCCGAGATGTCGGTCAGCGACCTGACGTGGTCGATGATCTTCGGGTTGCCGCTGTCGGCCTTGGAGTAGTACGCGAGGGTCAGCGACTGCCGGCCCGCCGGGTCGGTGATGTACTTGAGGAACTTGGTCGGCTTGTTGTTGGACTTGCGTTCCTCGTAGGTGTACGTCTGCGTGTTGCCGTTCTTCTCGACCAGCGACGTCAGGTAGCCGTCGCAGCCGAACACGAACCGGGTGCCGTCCGGACGGGTCATCGTCCAGGCGTCGGGCACCGGGTCCTTGAGGGGCGTGCAGTCCAGACCGGGCTTGGCCGTCAGCTTGTAGTGGACGCCCGCCGGGGCCTTCCAGGAGCCGTCGGGCTGCTCGCGGAAGACATGGGTCGTGCCGTCGCCGTCCGGGAGCCTGATCTCGGTGGGGTGCGGCTTGGGGTGGAACTCCAGCGGCGCGCCGAGCCGGACGGGGCCGGCGGCCTGGAAGGACCAGCCGGGGCCGGAGACCGTGTCCGAGGTGTCGAGGCTGTTGTAGGCGAACCGGGCGAAGGTGGTGACACCGCGACCGGGGTTGGTGAAGGCGTTGTACTGCCAGACGGTGTTGCCGGAGGCCGTGTTGTTCATGACGGTCGAGCCGGCGCCGGTGTTCTTGCCCGTGTAGGAGTAGAACTTCTCCATGCCGAGCTGGTTGGAGGTCGGGTCCTCCACCGCCACGTTCTGCTTCAGGCCCGGGATGCCGGCGGTGCCCGAGGCCCAGGTGCCGGCCGTCTTGTTGTAGACGTCCCAGGTCAGGACGTAGTCGGTGCGCTTGTTGCCGTTGTCCGAGTTGACCGGCGTCCTGACCGTCGCCTGCAGGCCGGCCGAGCCGCCGGGTGCGACGTCGGTCGGCAGCGCGGTCCTGACCTGGTTGCCGCCGTTGGTGACGTCGGTGCCGTCCGGGAGGGCCCACGTGTAGGTGAGGACCTGGTCGGCGGCGTTCCACGTCGACGCCGTGGTGTTGGTGAGGGTGAAGTCGACGGTGTAGTCGGTGTTCGGGGTCATCCGCGCCGGGGTCTGCGGCGCGTAGTAGGTCGACTCGGTGGTGGAGTCGATGTACGTGACCACGATCCTCGGGCGGAGGCGCTGCTCGGTGCCCTCGGAGGACAGGAACAGGGTCCGCTCCTGCGCGGCGGCCTCGTCGGCCATCCTGATGGCCACGCCCTGCTGGGAGGCGGGGGTGGTCACCCAGGACTGGGCGAGCGAGGTGACGTTCCAGTCGTGCCGGGCGGGGTCGTTGGTCTTCGCGCCCGTGTCGGCCGCCACCGCGCCGAGGTCACCACCCGGGGTGGTCCAGTTCGTGGTCGCGTTCGCCTTGGCCCAGGTCGCCGTGACCTCGTCGAAGTCGCGTGTCAGCGGCCGGAGTTCGTAGATCGCCCCGGCGGTGTCCTGCGCGGTCTGGGTGCTCCAGAGCCGCACGTTCGCGTCCAGGACGCGGGCTGTGGCGGGGATGCCGAGGGCCGGGAACTTCAGCAGGGCGCGGGTGTCGCCGTAGGTCGCCGAGTTGTTGCCGACGCTGAGCCAGTTCTTCGGGCCGCTGTCGTCGATGGTGTCGTGCGTGAGGGCCGGACGGGCCGAGGACAGGGTGGTGTCCTGCGTCGCGTCCAGGACCTTCGTCGTCCGGCCGGCCTTCGGCAGCCGTACGAGCTGCGTCGGGGCGCCGACGACCTGCCCGTCCTTCGTCTTGACGGCGACCATGTAGTAGTACGCGCGCCCGAAGGGGTCGGGGTCGTCGGCCTTCGTCGGCACGCCCGTGGTGTCCGTGAAGGAGGTCACCGTCGACGCGACGGGTGCGACGAGCGTGGCCGGGGACGGCGTGAACGTCTGGTTGACGGAGCGGTGGACCTGGTACTCGACGATGTCGTCGCCGGTGCCGATCGGATCCTTGTCCTGGTACGCCGACCAGGACAGCTCCGCGCCCGTGTCATGGATCGTCGTGGGGGCCGCGAGGTCCACGCCCTGACGGCCGAACGTCATGACCAGACGGGGGTAGTTGGCGGTCTCACCGCCGTACCCGAACTCGCTTCCCTCGTAACGCGGTCCGCCCTTGGGGCCGTTGGCGCTCTCGTCGCCGGCCTTGATGACGAAGCCGTTGTTGGCGTTCGCGCCGTCGATCCAGGACTGGACGGTCTTCGTCACGGGGAAGGTGTGCCAGGTGTTCAGCTCGCCCGGCCGCTTGGTGACGACACCGCCCTTGGTGAAGCGGACGGCGTCCGCGATCACCGACGTGGCGGTCGACGCGGGACCGTCGCCCAGGACGATCTTGCCCAGGGTGCCCGCCTTGAACGGGTGGGACCCCAGCGTCTTCCACACCCCGGCGGTACCGGCCTGCTGGTCGACGGTGTACGTCTTGCTGCCGCCGTCGTACGTGAGGGTGTACGGGGCGTTCGTGGCACGGTCCGAGGCGGGGATGCTGTGCGCCTCGACCTGGTAGGTGCCGTCCTCGGGGAGGTTCGGCTGCCAGGTGTACGTGTCACCCGCGACCGAGTCCTTGTTGTACAGGTAGTCCTGGTTGACCGCGTACTGCGTGTACGCGGTGTTCCCCGACGCCGGCCAGGCGCCGACGGCGGCCGTCCGCCCGGCGTCGCCGTCGTCCACCACGACCGCCGTGCCCGAGAGCTCGCCGGTGAGGGCGTTGGCGCTGTTCCAGGTGGCCTGCTCCTCGGTCCAGGCCTGGGTGGCGCGGTGCGCCTCCAGCTGGACCTCGGTCTCGCCGGTGGTGTGCGTCTGGTCGTAGTACAGCTTCAGATCGGCCGAGTCCAGCTTCGTGCCGGCCGGGACGCCGGTGAGCGGGAACCGCAGCAGCGCCCGGGAGGTGCCGGTCGTGGTGTTACCGACCGACAGGCGCCAGTTGTCGTTGTAGTTGGTCGTCGGACCGTCCGAGGAGATCATGACGTCCTGCGCCGTCGTCGGCGTCGGGGCGATCGAGATCGTCGGGTCGACGGTGACGGGGTACTGCCGCTCGGGCGCGGCCAGCCAGGCCGTGTCCGGGGTGACGGTCAGCTTCCAGCCCTTGCCGGCCCTGCTCAGCGTCTGGGTGACCTTGTCGCTGTACGCGAAGCCGTACGGCGAGCGGGTGTCCTTCCTGGCGTCCGTCATGAACGCGGCCGGGATCACCAGGACGGGGTCGGCGCCCTCGCCGTAGAAGAGGACCGAGCCGTCCTTGCCGGCCTTGGGCGTCAGCCCGCCCGCGTCCAGGGTGAACGTGAAGGAGACCGGGCCCGTGGGCTTCCGGTCGAGGAGGATGTTCTCCTTGACCCGGCCCGGACCGACCTCGTACGACAGGTCGGCGCCGTGGACCGCGTCCTTGTACGTGACGGTGTCGCCCTCGGCGACGGGCGTGAGCCTGCCCGCGTCCTCCAGGCCCAGCGTGACGGCGCGGCCGCCGGCCTCGAAGCGCAGCAGGCCGCTCGGGTCGGTGCCGAACCAACTGCGGGCCGTGTTGGTCCCGTTGGTGAAGGCGAAGCCCTCGGCGTCGGTCGGGGTGACCGTCGGGTCGATGTCCTTCCAGGAGTTCCCCGCCCGGTAGCCCGTCGGTACGGCCGACACCTCGGCCTGCACCCGGCCGTCGGAGAGCTGCCAGTAGCGGGCGTTGGCCGTGCGCCTGCCCGTCAGCTCCGCGACGCGCTTCGGCTTCGCGACCGCCTTGCCCTGCGGCAGCCTCTCGCGGCTCGGCAGCACCGGGGTGCCGCCCGTCGACGGCTCTTGGGGCCCCTCGGGTTCGTCGTCCGAGAACCAGCCGGCGAAAGCATCGACAATTCCCTCGCCGTCATCGGATGAAACCGGTGCGGCATAAGCGACTTGTGGCAGCATGGTCCCGGCGACAGCCGCGACCACGAGGCAGGCTATCGCCCGCCCGTATCTGAATTTCACGCGAATCCCTTCCTCGGCTCCCCTCACGCGCGTACGCGCAGGGGAGCGCGCCAACGCGCCGACGAAGGGGATCCCTCACCGGTCGCGATGGCACTGACCTCGGCCGGAGCACCTCAGGGCATGCCAAGTAGGGCCACCTCCCCACACGGGGAGGCGACCTCGCGAGAGGTGTGCCGATCAAGGCGGAGGCGATTCTTATTCACGCGCATGACGCTTCGTCAAGCGGCAGCTCATTTAGGGCATTTCAGGTTCGACGTGGCACCGCTCAAACAACTTGCCTGATTTGTCGGCGGCCTGGCACCGGTCGATTCCGATGGTGTATAACCCAGGCGAATTCACGCCTACAGAAAGTGCGGCCATGCCGACGACCGAGGAAGCGAAAGCACCGGAGGGGACCGAAACCCCGGCCACCACAAGGGATTCGCGGAGCCCGGACGACCGCGGCACCGACCGCGGCGGCTTCGTCGTCGCCGCCGTCCTGCTGCTCGCCTGCGCGGCGTTCGTCGCCTTCGGGGTCCTCGGCCAGGAGAAGGCCCCGCCGAAGGGCCGGGCGGGGGCACCCGCGGCGGAGGTGACGTACGAGGTGGTCGGCGAGGGCACGGCCGACATCACCTACCGGGCGGCGGGCGACGGCCCGGCGGGGGTCGTCACGCGTGTCGGCCTGCCGTGGCGGAAGACGGTGAGCCTGCCGCCCGGCACGCCCCCGTCCGTCGGTGTCACCCTCGACGAGAAGGGCGGCACGGCGAGCTGCACCCTGGCCGTACGGGGCGCACACGTCCAGCGCGCCACGGCGACGGGCGCTTTCGGCCGGACGACATGCAGCGGCGAACTCCCGGCCGGGGGCGGGTCGGCGGGCCCTGAAGGGGCCTACTGACCGTCACCTCCCGTCGGCCGTCTCGCCCGGGCCGTGGCCGCGACGGCCCCGGCGGCCTTCACCCACTCACGGCGGTCCCTGCGTAGAGTACGGCCGGGCGCGGTGAGATCGGATGGAGTTCGCATGACCGCGATCAGCCTTGAGCACGCCACCGTCCCCGCCGACACCGGCGAGGTGACCCTCCTCATAGCCCGCCGGGTGGAGCCCGGCTACGAAGCGGCCTTCGAGCTGTGGGCCAGGGGCATCCTCGACAGCGCGGCCGCCTTCCCGGGGCATCTCGGATACGGTCTCTTCCGCTCCTCCGGCGGCGACGCCCCGTGGTTCCTCGTGCACCGCTTCCGGGACGAGGCGGCGTGCCGGGGCTGGCAGGAGTCTCCGGAGCGGGCGGCCTGGTTCGCCGACTGCGAGGGGCACCACCACACGGAGATCGCCCGGCGCACCCTGACCGGCATGGAGACCTGGTTCGCCGAGCCGGGCTCGACACGGCCCGCACCGCCCCGGTGGAAGATGGCGATCAGCGCGACCCTGGCGATCTACCCGATCTCCGTCCTGGGAAGCCTCGTCCTCATCCCGCGACTGACCGGTCTCCCCCTCCTGCTCAGCAGCGCGATCGTCGCCTGCGTGTTCAATGTGCTCATGACATACGTGGCGATGCCCGCCGTGAGCCGGCTCCTGCGCGGCTGGCTCACGCCCTAGCCAGCCGGGGCGGCTCCCCGCCTCGGGGGCGGCGAGGCGGGCGCCCGCACTCGGGCCCACCCGGGGCGCATTCGTCATCTAAAATTCAGGGCGGCCTCAGGGCCGCGGCTCGTCGCTTCCCGCGGCGGCCGCGGAACGGTCAGGCCGGTCCAGGACAGCGGCCCGCCCCAGGGCCGCGGCCCGGACGGGACCACATGACGCTGATCACAAAGATCCCAGGGAATCGGGTGACCGCCGGCGTGCGTCTCATCGGTGCGGGTTTCCCAGCTCACCCGGCTGACCCGCCCACGCAAGAGAAGACCCCCAGGGAGAAGTGAGGTATGTCCGTGATCTGCGTCGGCGGCATGATCGGAATCGGCAAGACGAGTGTGGCCGAGCTGATCGCCAAGGAGCTGGGCAGCGACGTCTTCTACGAGAGCGTGGAGGACAACCCGATCCTGCCGCTCTTCTACACGGCGAGCCCCGAGGAGATCCAGGCGAAGCGATACCCCTTCCTCCTCCAGCTGTACTTCCTCCAGACGCGCTTCGCCGCGATCAAGGAGGCGTACAAGCGAGGGGACAACGTCCTCGACCGGTCGATCTACGAGGACTGGTACTTCGCCAAGGTCAATCACGACCTGGGGCGGATCAGCTCCCTGGAGATGCAGGTGTACGAGGGGCTGCTCGACGAGATGATGCGCGAGATCGACGGCCTGCCCTACCGCAAGGCTCCCGATCTCATGGTCTACCTCAAGGCGGACTTCGAGACCGTGCTGCACCGCATCGGCCTGCGCGGCCGCGATTTCGAACAGGACGAGAGCCTCGTCGAGTACTACCGGACCCTCTGGTCCGGCTACGACGACTGGGTGCACAAGCACTACTCGGCCAGCGACGTCCTCGTCATCGACATGAACCACACGGACATCGTCAACAACGCCGAAGATGCGGCCCGCGTGGCCCAGGAGGTCAGGGACGCGCTGGCGGCAGCCACCCGGCGCGCCTGATCGCACGGGTCCGGCGGCCGGGAGACCCGGCCGCCGGGACGGTCGGGGCTCAGCAGGCGATGGTGCCCCGGCGCAGCGCGTGGCCGCTCGTGTTGCTGTCGTCGGACCAGTACACCGGCTTGGTGCCGGCGACGCACTCGTCGGCGCCGGCCACGGCGAAGCCCTCGTTGTTGAGGTCGGGCATGCCGCTCGGGCGCTGGTAGGAGGCGGTGGGGGCGAAGGTGCCCGCGCTGCCGATCTTCATGGTCTTGTGCAGACCGCCGCAGGTGTCGTCGCAGACCACCCACAGCCGGGCGGCCTGCGGCTCCCACTGGAGCTCCATCACGCCGGCCATGCCGCTGGCGACGGTGGCGACGCGGGTGGCGGTCCCGCTGTCCTGGAGGACGTACGCGTGGACCGCGCCGGTGCCCTCCACGCCGAGGAGGAAGACACCGCCGGTGTGCGCGCCGTACCGGTTCGGGTCGTAGGCCGCGCCGGTCGTCTCGTCCTTGAACCCGGCCGCGACGAGGGACGTGTCGGGGATCCAGGTGATCGCCTCGAAGCCGAGGTTGGAGCCCACGGCCGGCAGGCCGGCGGTCAGGTTCCACTCCTTCGTGGCGGTCAACGTGCTGCCGGTGCCGGTGGCGACGTCGTAGCGGAGGACGGACAGGCGGCTGGTGCCGGAGGCGTCGCCGTTGCGCTCGGTGGCGACGTACGCGCCGCCCGCGGCGCCGGCGGCGGTCAGGGTGACGGCCTCGCCGTCGGGGCTGCCGCTCCCGCCGGGGTAGCGCAGCGACTTGCCGGAGGTCCAGCCGTCGGTGGTGTCCGGCCGCCAGCCCCCGGAGCCGTCGCGGACCAGGCGCCACAGCTTGCCGGAGTTCTGGGCGGCCCAGAGGACGGAGCCCTCCTGGTACAGGCCGCTGAGGTCCTCACCGAAGACGTCGGCCCCGTCGGCCGTCGCCACGGAGCCGCCGCCGGGCCAGGACACCGGGTTCGTCCCGCCACCGGAGCCGCAGTCGTTCGGCGCGCCGAGCGTCAGGGCCGCCTTCCCGAAAGCACCCGTGCCGTCGGGGCAGCGCGACCAGGACGGGGCGGAGTGGGCGCTCCAGCTGAAGCTGTCGACGAGGGTGCTGCCGCCCGGCAGGTAGAGGCGGGCCTTGTCGGCGGAGCCGAGGCCGAACGCCGCGGCCACGGCGAACGCGCGCGCCGCCCCCGGGGCGAGCGTCGTCCCCGCCGGCACCGTGAACGTGTGGCTCGCGTCGTCGTCCTTGAGGACCCAGCCCGAGAGGTCGACCGCGGCCGCGCCCTTGTTGAACAGCTCGATCGAGTCGTCGACGCTGCCGGTGGTCACCACCTCGTTGATGCGGATGTCGTCCGCCGGGGCGGCGTGCGCGGCCGGAGCGGCGAGTGTCGCCGCGGCGAGCAGCATGGCACCGGCGACGGCGAGGCGGATCGGGGCGAGGCGGCGGCGCCTCCGGGGAGCGCGTACTTCGAGCACGGCGGGTCCGTCCTGAGAGAGTGGCGAAGGGCGTCACGAGACTCACGCCCGACGCCGAACACCGGTCGGCGTCGGACCCGTTGTCACATGAACGCCCGTCGAACGGCAGGACGCACGCCAGGGCGTACATCGGGACGCACATCAGGACTCAAGTCAGGCGGGACGCCGGACCGCACGCCACGGCCCGCCCCGGCGTCGGGTCGGGCCGTGGCGTGCCTCGTCGGCTACGCCGGGTCGATACGGGTGATGGCGCCGCCCAGCGCGAGGACGTACAGCTCGCCCGCGCGGCCTTCCACGAACGAGATGACCTCGCCCCCGTTGACGACGAGGTCGTTCACCCCGGTCACCCTGCCGTTCTTCAGCGAGAGGGAGCGGATGGTGCCGTCGCAGTAGTCGCTGAACACGTACTGCCCCTTGAGCGCCGGGATCGCGCTCCCCCGGTAGACGAACCCGCCGGTGACCGCGCAGCCGAGGCCGGTGCGGGCGTACTCGTGGATCGGGCGCACGTGGTTCGCCGGCTCGGTGCCGCCCCGGAAGGGGTGGTTGCCCTCCATCTGGGACCAGCCGTAGTTCTCGCCGCCCTCGCTCCTCGCGGGCGCCCGGTCGATCTCCTCCCAGTCGTTCTGGCCGACGTCGCCGATCAGCAGATCGCCCGTGCGCGCGTCGAAGGAGAACCGCCACGGGTTGCGGAGCCCGTACGCCCAGATCTCGTCCTTCGCGTTCGGGTCGCCGACGAAGGGGTTGTCCGGGGGGATCGCGTACGGCGTGCCTCCGCGCGGGTCGATCCGCAGCAGCTTGCCGAGCAGCGTGTCGAGGTTCTGTCCGTTGCCGTGCGGGTCGCCGCCCGCGCCTCCGTCGCCGAACGCGATGTAGAGGTATCCGTCGGGCCCGAACTTGATGTCACCGCCGTTGTGGTTCGCGTACGGCTGCGTCTGGGTGAGGACGGTGCGCCGGGTCTCCGGCCGGATCCTGCCCTTCCGTACGGCGAACTCGTCGATGGTGCTGGTGCCTTCGAGATTCGTGTACGAGATGTAGAGGTGTGTGCGCGCCGGGTCGAAAGCGATGCCGAGGAGGCCGCGTTCACCGTCGGTGGTGGTCTCGGCGGAGATGTCGAGCACCGGTTCTCCGAGGCCACGTGGGCCCAACACCCTTACGGTTCCGGCCCGTTCCGCGATCCAGATCGCGCCGCCCGGACCGGCGGCGCCGGCGATCGGATTGCGCGCCGTGGCGACGTGGGTGAGCGAGATCTTCGCGACTTTCTTCGCCTCGGCCGCCGTTGCGGACTGAGCGGCTTTCGCGACCGGCTTCCGGGTGCCGGTGTCCTCCGCGGAGGCCGTGGAGAGCGCGAGGGAGGTGACGAGACCGAGGATGCAGAGGATGGCCGAGCTTCTCGTGCGAACGTTCACCGTGATCCTCCTGGAGGCGGCGCATGGGGGGAACCCGGCTGCTCGGGGCAGTGGTTGGGGTCGCTTCGCCCGCGCCAGCACGCAACCGGGGTGGGGGGCGGGGTGTACCGCTGGCCACGGAGGAGACTACTGGGACGCTCGCGATTGGTATAGGCCAAGCGCGCCCCGTGTGGGCGACGGGGGCGCGACGGCGGAGCCGGGTCCCGGGATCAGTCCTGCGGGCGGCCGGCCGTGACGATGTAGTAGTCGAGGTCGCCCTGCTCGTAGACCTTCAGGAAGTTGCGCGGCCAGGTTCCCGGCTTCCACTGGTCCGACAGCCAGCGGTCCCAGCCCTGCCACACCTCCGGCCCGATGGACACGGCCCGCACGTCCGTCAGGCCCGCCCGGGTGAGCGCGTCGGTCACGAGCGTGACGGGACGCGCGATGTCCAGCCCGTCGGCGAACGTCTCCAGGTACGAGGCCAGCCGGGTTCCGTGGTCCGGGTCGTCGTCCGGGGTGAAGAAGCTCGCGACGACCACCCGGCCGCCGGGCCGCAGCACCCGGGCCGCCTCCCGGGTGAAGGCGATCATGTCGTCGAAGTGCTGGGCGGCCTCGACGCTGTAGACGCAGTCGAACTCGCCGTCACCGAACGGCATGTCCTCCGCCGCACCGCGGACGAACCGGAGCGCCGACGGCGAGGTCTCCAGCAGCTCCGCGTTCGTCCTGCGGGCGCGGTCCAGCTGCTGCGGATGGATGTCCATCCCGGTCACCCGCTCCGGCCGGTACGCGCGCAGGGCGAGCGCACAGCCGACACCGAGCCCACAGCCGACCTCGACGATCCGCCGGCCGGCGAGCGGACCGGCGGCGTCGAGCACCTGCCGGTACATGTCCTCCTGGCTGCGGACCCGGTCGTCGACCGTGAGCGGTCCGGCGAGGTCGATCGAGCCCCAGTGCCCGAAGTTGATGAATCCTCCGGCGAACACCGGGACCGAACTGAGGTCGGCCGGACCGTACGTCTCCCGAACAGCGGCACGCATTTCCACCGGTTCCTCCACCCGCGTCACCTCCGCGAACAGTCTGACGTCCGGATCCACCCCTGTCGACGGTGCCCCGCCGCGATCGGGGTGATCTCATCCCGGGCCGCCGGGACCGGTCCCCAGGTACGCCTCCCGCACCGCCGGGTCCGCGTGGACCTCGGCCGCCGCCCCTTCCGCGAGAACCCTGCCGAGGTCCAGCACCACGACGCGTGAGCACAGCTCCATCACGAAGGCCACGTCGTGCTCGACGAGCAGCACCGCGCAGTTCTCCTCGTCCGCCATGTGACGGATGACGGCGGCGAGTCCGCGGCGCTCCTCTGCGGTCGTCCCGGACGCGGGCTCGTCCAGGAGCAGGACCCGGGGCGGATCGGCGAGCGCGCGGGCCAGCTCGACCATGCGGGCCTGTCCGACGGGCAGCCCGCCCGCGTACGAGTCGGCGAGCGCTTCGAGCCCGCACTCGTGGAGCACGGCGGCGGCCCGCTCCCGATGGCGGCGCGCCGCGGGCCGCACCCCGCCCCGCCAGTCCTGCGCCACCAGGAGATTGTCCGCGACGGTCAACTGGCCGAAGAGCTGACGGCGTTGGAAGGTGCGGCGAACGCCGTGCCGGGCTCGCCAGACGGGGGAACGGCGGGTGATGTCCGTACCGTCGTACGCGATCGTTCCCGCGTCCGGTCGCCGCATCCCCGACAGCACGTCGAAGAGCGTCGTCTTGCCCGCGCCGTTCGGCCCGATGAGGCCGCAGATCTCCCCGGGGCCGACGGAGACGGTCACGTCGCGCAGGGCGTGGACGCCGCCGAAGCGGACGTCGATCCCGCTCGCACGGAGCAGAGGGTGGCTCATCGGCGGACTCCCGTCCCCAGGTAGGCCTCGGCGAGCCGCTCCCGGTCCACCTCTGACCGCGGCCCGGTCCAGGCGATCTCGCCCTGTGCGAGGTACGCGACGGTGTCGGCGATGCCGAGCACCTCGGCCGCCTTCTCCTCGACGAGGACCAACGCCGTCCCGTTGTCTCGGAGTTCGGCCAGGAGCCGGAAGACGTCGTCCACGACGAGCGGCGCGAGGCCGAGGGACGGTTCGTCGGCGACGAGGACCGCCGGCGGTCGCAGGAGGAGCGGGGCGAGGGCGAGGAGCTGCTGCTCGCCGCCCGACAGGGATCCGGCGGCGACGGAGCGGCGGGCGGCGAGCGCGGGGAACCGCGCGTACACGGCGTCCCGGTCCTCCGCCGCCGTCAGCTGGAGGGCCAGGTTCTCCTGGATGGACAGCCCGGCGAAGATCCCCCGTCCCTCGGGAGCCAGCCGCACCCCCCGGCGGGCCCGCGTGACCGCCACGTCGCGGGTGGCGTCCTCACCGCGCACCCGGACGAGTCCACCGGCCGGCCGCAGCAGTCCCGCCGCGACCCGGCAGAGGGTGGACTTCCCCGCCCCGTTGGGCCCGAGCAGCACCAGCACCTCTCCGGCGCGCACCGCGAGATCCACGCCGTGCAGCACGGGCGCGCCGCCGTACCCGGCGTGGACGCCGCTCAGTTCGAGCGCGCTCGGCGTCCGGCCGGGGCCGCTGCCGGCTCCTGGGGCGACGCCCGCCGCGCCGCCGCCGTTCGCGGGCCGGGGGCTTGCCGGCGTCTTCGGGACGTGCGGGTCCGCCCGTGCCTCGTCGCGTGGATGAACGACCCCCGGAACAACCCCGGACGCGGCCCCGGGGACGGCCTCCGGAACGACCCCGGATGTGGTCCCCGCCACGGCCCCCCTCCCCGCCGCACCCCGCTTCGCGGCGCGTCGGGCCGCTCGCCTCGACGGCAGCGCCGCGCAGTATCCGTCCGGGTCGTTCGCCAGCGCGAGCCCCGCAAGACCGAAGAGGATCACGGGCAGATGCGCGGACTCGGTCACGTAGGTCGCCATCAGATGCGGGATTGCCGCGAAGACCAGCCCCGCCACCACGGCGAACTGCGGCCTGCGCACCCCCGCCGCGACGACGACCGCCAGCCACACCAGGCCCGTCATCGCCGTGAAGTCCGTGGCCGTGATCCTGGTGTTGTACGAGGCGTAGAGCACCCCTCCGAAGCCCGCGAGGCCCGCCGACACCGTGAACAGCAGGAGCTTCGTCCGTACCACCGACACCCCCGAGGCCGCGGCGGCCTCCGGGGCCGAGCGGACCGCGAGCATGGCCCGGCCCCAGCGGGAGGCGCGCAGCCGGGTGAGGAGTGCGACGAGCACCCCGCTGAGCAGCACGAGCGCGAGCCCCATGGCCCGGTCGTCGCCCAGGTCCACGGGTCCGGCCACCGGCCGCGGGATCTCCCACCCGGTGTCGCCGTTGCGCAGCCACCCGAGCTGGAAGAGCACCTGGTCCGCCAGGAAGGCGAGCGCCAGGGTGGCCAGGGCCAGGGATCTGCCCCCGAGCCGCAGCGCGGGCAGCGCGACCACCGCGCCGAGCAGGGCCGCCGCGGCCGTGCCGACCGCCGCGGCGGCCACGAAGGGCCAGCCGTGGCTCATCAGCAGCCCCGCGACCAGGGCGGCGCCGGTCACGAACGTCGCCTGGGCGAGGGACACCATCGCACCGAGACCGGTGACCACCGTGAACGACATGAACACGAGCCCGATCGCCAGCCCTTGGGCCAGGATCCCGCTCCAGAAGGGGGTGGTGACGGTGTAGAACGCCGTGCCGAGGAGCACCCCGGCAACCACCCACGCGCCCCAGCGGCGGCCCCACCCCATCCCGGCGAGGTACTCCACCGGCGGTGGGTCCGCGGCGGCCGTGCCCGCGGCGCGGCGCCGCCGCCGTACCAGGACGACGAGACCGGCGAAGAGGATGAGGAACGGTACGGCCGTACGGAAGCCGGTGATGCCCTCGGCGAACGACGCGTACCCCGCCACGAGGTTCTGCAGGACCCCCAGCCCGAGGCCGCCCACGAACGCGAGCGGCACCGACGCGAAGCGCCCGAGGACCGCCGCGGTGGCCGAGACGAACAGGAACAGCGTGTAGTCGTGCGCGGAGAGCCCGAGGAGCGGGGTCGCGAGGACACCGGCGAGGCCCGCGAGTCCGGACGACAGCATCCACGCGGTCGAGGACAGCCGGTCCGCGCTGATGCCCCGCAGCTCGGTCAGCGCGCGGTTGTCGACCGCGGCCCGCAGCCGCAGGCCGAGCCGGGTGTGCCGCATCAGGACCCACAGGCCGGCCGCCGCGAGGGCGGTGGCGATCCAGGTGATCAGCTGGTCGGAGTCGATGCCCACACCGTCGAGCGGCTGCCAGGACACCGCGGGGCTCGGCCCGACGCCCGGCAGCCCGAACTGGTTCTCGGCGGGCAGGACCGGGGCGCCGGCCCGCTCCAGGAGTTCGACCATCCACAGCCCGGCCGCGGGCAGCGCGACCAGCAGACCGATGGTGGCCACGATCTGCGCCGTCTCGCCGACCTTGGCCAGCCTTCTGAACATCAGCCGGTCCAGACCCCAGCCGAGCCCTGGCGCCACCACGAACACCAGGAGCAGGGCGGTGGGAACGGCCGGCCATCCGAAGCCGGAGTGGAGCTCGTAGAACGCCAGCGCGCAGAGATAGGCGGTGGCGCCGTGCGCGAAGTTGAACAGCCCGGAGGCCGAGTAGGACAGCACGAGGCCGGTCGCGAGCAGCGCGTACAGCGCGCCGGAGACCAGCCCGCTCAGGACGAAGCCCAGCAGGTCACCCACGTGACGCGCCCCTCAGCCGAAGGGGATCGGCGGATAGCATCTGAACGGCACCGCCACCTCGTACCGCCCGTTCTTCAGCCGGACGAGCGCCCCGCAGCCGAAGCTCTCCTTCTGCCCCTTGGGCAGCGCGCGGTCACCGACGAGCGTGCCGGTGTCGGAGAACCCGGACGCGGCCTTCTGGAAGGACTCGACGGTGAGGTCCTCGCCGGCCTTCGCGGCGACGGAGAGGAAGAGGTCGGCGCTCATGTACCCAGTGAGCATGTGCATGTTCAAAGGAACACTCTCACCCCCCGCGGCCTTCTTGATGTCCTCCTTGAACCGCCGCATCGCCGGACTGTCCGACTCGAAGGGCTGGAACTGCAGCAGCACGTGCACCCCGTCGAGGGCCTGCTTCGTCGCGTCCTTCGCGAGCAGCCCGGGGTCGTAGTCCGTCGGGTCGGAGATGACGCCCTTGTAGCCGGACCGCTTGAGCGCGGTGAACAGGCCGATGTTGTACGGCGTCTGCATCACGGAGACGACGGCGTCGGGTGCGCCGCCTCCGGGGCCCGAGCGGAGGATCTCCTTGGTGTACGCCGACCAGTCGCTGGGCATCGAGGTCGCCGGCACCACGGCCTTGGCGTACGGGACCTGGAAGCCGGCCGCTTTGAAGCCCTGGGTGAAGGTGCGGATGCCGAACTTTCCGGCGTCGTTGTCGCCGGCGATCAGCGCCACCGACTTGCCGCGCGAGCCACCGAGGACGGCCGCGAGGCCCTCGGGCCAGGTCTGGTTGAGCGTGCCGCCGGGCGTCGGCACGAGGCAGCCGTTGAAGCCGTAGAGGTGCGCCGGCCCGCAGAACGAGGGGAGCGTGCCCCAGCCCACGGTCGGGACCTTCTGGGTGTCGAGGAAGTCGGCCCCGGCGAAGGTGACCGAGCTCATGGGCGAGACCGCGAAGACCTTGTCCCGCTGGACGAGCTTGCGTGCCGCGGCCAGGTTCCTCGCGGGGTCCTGACCGTCGTCCTCGGCCCCCAGGTACTCGATCCTCCGGCCGTTGATCCCGCCCTCGGCGTTGGCCCGGTCGTAGCGGGCCCGGGCGCCGAGGTCGGTGTCCTTCTTGGAGTAGCCGCTGGCGGTCGTCATGGAGACGATGCCTCCGACCTTGATCGTGTCGTCGGTGACCCCGCGTACGGAGGAGGGGGTACTCCCGCCGCTCGACGCGGAGTTGCAGGCGGTGGCGAGGAGCAGCGCGAAGCTGGCGGCGATGACGCGCAACGGTCGAGGCACGGGCGATCCCTCCGTCGGGTGGACCGCATTCTGTAACCGACCTGACGAACCGTCAATAATTGATACAGCGTCAATTGACGGCCCGTCAGATCAATTCACGGGTTCGCGTGGCCGGGGCGTGCCCACCTCCTACCGCGGTGCCGCGGGGAGACTGCGGGGGCCCGTGCAGCTGGCGCCCACCTCCTCCACCCGCCGGCGCAGTCCGCGGTCGGCCGTGACGACCAGGCACGGCCGGCCGCTCGCGTTCCGAGCCAGTTCGGCGATCAGGTCGTCGCCGCTGCCGGGGGCCTCCTCGACCCGCACGCCGGGTACGGAGGCGACGCCCCGGGCGCGGCCCTCCACGACCAGCACGATCTCGTACGGGCCCGTGAACGGGCCGTCGGCCGGGCCGCCCGTCAGGGCGAGCCGGTCGCGCAGCCGCTCCGCGGCTCCGCGCCGGTCCCGCCACCAGCCGTCCGGCACCGATCCCACGACGTTGGCGCCGTCCACCACGAGCAGGGGACGGAGCGACGGATCATCAGTGCTCATGGCCCCAGGATGTCAGGACGCCCTACGGGCAGGTGGTGACGGTGTCGCCGGGGCCGGTGACGCAGGTGTCCGTGCCAGGGCCGCCGTCGAGGGCGTCGGCGCCGTTGCCGCCGACGAGGACGTCGGTGCCGGCTTCGCCGTTGAGGGTGTCGTCGCCGTTGCCGCCGACGAGGGTGTTGGCACCGCTCGTACCGAGGATCGTGCAGCCGTGGGCGTTGTTCACGGTGGTGCTCACGCTGTCGGTGTCGTTGCCCGGAACGGTGTCGGACTCCGCCGCGTCGACCGTGACCGTGTCGGAGAGGGTGCCGACGGCGGTGGGTTCGACCACGACGGTCACGACGGTGCTCGCGCCGGGGGCCAGGCTGCCGAGGGCGCAGGTGGCACTGCTGGGCGTGGTCGTGCACGTGCCTTGACCGGGGGTCGCCGACAGCAGCCGTCCGGGGCCGGTGAGGGTGTCGGACAGCGTGACGGCCGTGACCGGTGCGGTGGCGTCGGTGTTGGTGTTGGTCACGGTGACGGTGTAGGAGGCCCGATCGCCGAGGCTGGCCGCACCGGGGCCCGCCTTGGTGACCGAGACGTCCGCCCCGCCCGCCGCGCCGTCCTGGTAGCGGGCCAGCGCGAAGTCCGAACCGCTCACACCGGCGGCGGCGATCTTGCCGTCGGGCTGCAGTGCCACCGCGAGGGCGTTCTCATGGGTGGACCCGAAGTCGGTGGTCACCTTGCCGTCGGTGTCGAACGAGGTGTCCAGGCCTCCGGCGATGTCGTAGCGGGCCAGCGCGAAGTCCCCGTCCCCCGACGCGGTGGCATCCGCCTCCCCCGCGGCGAGCCTGGCCTCGGGGTCCCCACGGCGCTTGCCGCGTTCGGCCAAGTGACACCGTTCGCCCGTCTCCCGGCCGACGCCGGCCCGCGCCCCGGGCGGGCCCCGGGCGGGCCCCGGCGCGGCCGGGTTCGAAGAGGACCTCGGGTGGCAGCTTTCACCGAGGAGGAAGAGGGTAGGCGGGGGCGACGACGAAAGGCAGCAGATCCATGACCGAGAACCGACCCGCGACGACGACCGACTCCGGCGCCCCGGTGGAGAGCGACGAGCACTCGCTCACGGTGGGCCCCGGCGGCCCGATCCTCCTCCAGGACGCCTACCTGATCGAGCAGATGGCACAGTTCAACCGCGAGCGCATCCCGGAGCGCCAGCCGCACGCCAAGGGCAGCGGCGCCTTCGGCCGCTTCGAGGTCACCCACGACGTCAGCCGCTACACCAAGGCCGCGCTGTTCCAGCCGGGCACCCGCACCGACCTGGTCGCCCGCTTCTCCACGGTGGCCGGTGAGCGCGGCAGCCCGGACACCTGGCGGGACCCGCGCGGCTTCGCGGTGAAGTTCTACACGTCCCAGGGCAACTACGACATGGTCGGCAACAACACGCCGGTGTTCTTCGTGAAGGACCCGATGAAGTTCCAGCACTTCATCCGGTCACAGAAGCGCCGCGCCGACAGCAACCTGCGCGACCACGACATGCAGTGGGATTTCTGGACCCTCTCCCCCGAGTCCGCTCACCAGGTCACCTGGCTGATGGGGGACCGAGGCATTCCGCGCAGCTGGCGCCATATGAACGGCTACACCTCCCACACGTACATGTGGATCAACGCCTCCGGTGAGCGGTTCTGGGTGAAGTACCACTTCAAGACCGACCAGGGCGTCGACTTCCTCACCCAGGACGAGGCGGACCGCCTGGCGGGCGCCGACTCCGACTTCCACATGCGGGACCTCTTCGAGCACATCCGGGACGGCGACTTCCCGTCGTGGACGCTGCACGTCCAGGTGATGCCGTACGAGGACGCGGCCGGCTACCGGTTCAACCCGTTCGACCTCACCAAGGTCTGGCCGCACGGCGACTACCCGCTCATCCCGGTGGGCCGCATGACGCTGGACCGCAACCCCACCGACAACCACGCCGAGATCGAGCAGGCCGCGTTCCAGCCGAACAACCTGGTCCCCGGCATCGGGCCGAGCCCCGACCGGATGCTGCTCGCCCGGCTCTTCTCGTACGCGGACGCCCACCGGGCCCGTATCGGCGTCAACTACCAGCAGCTTCCGGTGAACGCGCCCGTCGTCGACGTCCACACGTACTCGAAGGACGGGGCGATGGCGTACCGGAAGACGTCCGATCCGGTCTACGCGCCGAACTCCAAGGGCGGCCCCGCCGCCGACACCGAGCACTACGGGAGCCCGCCGAGCTGGACCGCCGACGGCGAGATCACCCGGACGGCCTACGTCTCGCATCCGGAGGACGACGACTGGGGCCAGCCCGGCACCCTCGTGCGCGAGGTCCTGGACGACGCCGCCCGCGACCGGCTCGTGGACAACGTGGTCGGCCACCTCCTCGACGGTGTGAGCGAGCCGGTCCTGGAGCGTGCCTTCACGTACTGGACGAACATCGACGCGACCCTCGGCAAGCGCATCTCCGAGGGCGTCCGGGCCAAGCAGGCCTCGTAGGGACGCACTGGGCCGCGCTCGGCCTCACCCCGGCCGCACTCGGACGTGCTCGGCCGTATTCGACCGTGTTCAGAACTCCACCGTGATGAAGCCGTCCGCGTCGTCGCGCGACGGCGCGTGCACGGTGTAGCCGAACCGGTCCCTGAGGTCGGGCACGTCCCAGTTCGCGGCCCGTTCGCGGTAGTTGAAGAAGAGGTCCTTCGTCGCGCCGCCGTTCTTCAGGATCCGGGCGATCGCGATGTCGTCGGGGTGGCCGTGGACGCTTCCGTTCGTGGAGATCAGGTAGCGGCCGCAGTCGAGCAGGCCGAGGAGGTTGTTCGAGAGGTTCTTGGCGCTGCCGTGGTGGGCGACCTTCAGGGCGTCGATCCGCAGCCGGCCGTTCTCCGCCTCGGCGCGCGGGCGGAGCGAGGCCACCAGGCGCGGGTCGTCCGCGTCGCCGGTGAGGATGAGGCGGACGCCCTCGAACTCGAAGAGCAGACCGATGCTGGTCGGGTTCGTCGGGGAGCCGTCGCGTCTGAAGGGCGCCGCGGCCAGCGCGTCGACGTCGATCGCCCCGAAGCGTTCGATCCCGGCCTCCGGCTGCCGCTCCTTGGGGTCGATCCCGGGGATCAGCCCGGCTTCCTCGCACTTCGTCCTCCAGGTGTCGATCAGCGACTCCAGGAGCCTGCGGTCCGGGGCGAGCACCTCCATGGTGGAGCCGTCGTCGAACCAGGTCGGCGGGTGGTCGATCTCGATGCTGCGGCCGGCGAAGGCGGCGTTCCAGGGGAGCCGCTGGTTCATGAGCTCGGTGGTGAGCAGCTCTCCGTCCACGGCGCCGAAGACCTCGCGGTCGTGCAGGTGGTCGAAGCCGTTGAACCACACGTCACCGATCTCCACCGGCCGCCCGGGGTCGCCGAGCAGGGCCAGCACGCCGAGGATGTGGTCCTGGTCGACGTGGGTCACGACGAGCACGTCGATCCCGCCGTCCAGTCCGGCCAGGAGCGGCTTGATGCGCGCGTAGGTGCCTCGCCGCCCGCCGTCGACGAGGATCCGCCGGGCGAAGTCGTCGTTTCCGTATTCGAGGAGCAGACAGTCGCCGTCCTCCGCGGGCAGCATGCTGAGGCGGATCATCACGCGCTCCCTTGACGCAGGTCGAGGATGAGGAACGGCTCGCGCATGTCGGCCAGCCAGGAGAGCCGGCGGACCTGGTCGAGCCGGGATGCGCACGCGGGGTCGTCGGGGAAGGCGGCGAGTCCGTCGGCGAGCCAGGTGAGGCCGAGGGTGTAGAAGGGGATCCCGCGGTCGAAGGCCTCGATGAGCCCGTCCCTGGCCTCCTTCCGGTCGGCCCCGGGCCGGCGCAGCTGCCGTGCGGCCCGCAGGATCGCGCCGTCGCTGAGCCAGGGGTAGCGGTCGGCGAGGAGCCGCAGCCAGGGGTCCCAGTACGTCTCGTCGGTGCGGTGGTCGGTGCCGAGCAGGACGTACGATCCGGCGGTCGCCGCGAGCGGGTTCTCTGGATCGGAGTGGAGCGCCTTCCCCACGTCGGTGAAGAGCTGCGCCGCGGTGTCCAGGGCGCCCTGGGCCATGTACGCGAGCCCGGCCCCGAGCTGCGGATCGCGTACGGCCACGGCCACGGCGCTGCCGGTCGGGCTCTGCCGCAGGTTGACGAGGACCTCGACGTCGCTGGTGCCCCAGGGCAGGGGGAGGGTGACGAGCCGTACGGCTCCGGCGGCCTCCACGACGAGGAACTGCCGCTCGCCGACCGGCCCGCCGGGGGCAAGGGCGGGGCCGTCGGGGCCGAACCGGTAGAGCGGGGTGACGTCGGCCCCGCGCTCGGCGGAAGCAGACAGGGGGCGGGGCGCGCTCCGGGCGATGAACGGGGCGACCGACGGCCTCGCCGGGTCCTGTTCGAGGGCCAGCATCGACGCGTAGGACCAGCATTCCGGCCGGGAGTCGCCGACCCAGGTGGCGCGCGCGGAGACGTCGCCGACGGACTCGGGCAGGACTCCGTCCGCGCCGACGGCGGGCGCGACCATGGACCGCGAGGCGACCGACTCGGGAAGCGGCACCCCGGTGGCACCGTGGTAGACGCGCTCGGGCTCGATGTTGCCCATGAGGTACTGCCAGGCGTGCGTCCCGTACGGCGAGTCGGTCATGTCGAAATCCACCGGGGCCGACCGGCCCTCCACCGCCTCGGCGTCCTTCGTCAGCACCATTCCCGAGGGCAGGGTCGCGGACACGACGTAGCGTCCGGGGTCGACCGGGTACGGGGCGGGCTCGGGTGAACGCCCGCAGGGGATACGGATGTTGCGCAGCGAGGTGCCTTCGAGGTCGGCCGAGCGGATGTCACCGACGATCACCGCCTCGTTGAACTCCCCGGCGGGCGAGAGGAGGAGCCGGACGGCGAGCGTGGCGGTCATGGTCTGGCCAATACGACGCGGAACATCGGGGGGCGGGCGTCGAACGTCTCGCGGCGGGTGTCTCCGGGCCCGAGGAGGGCCTCGACCTCGTACTGTCCGAACGGCAGGAACAGGGCCCACTCGCTGTGGTCCGCCTCGCCGTCGGCGGGCGGTGGGCGCCGCCGCTCCGCCTGGGCCGGGTGCCGGCAGACGAACTCCGCACGGGTGTTGTCCTCGGCGGGATGACAGCCGACGTACACGGGGACGATCGGGTCTCCCCTCAGTTCGTGGAAGTCGAATTCGAAGGACTCCGGGCTAGCCGGGACGGCGGCCCCGGCGAGAGTGCCCGCGAAGGGGATGGCCCTCATGAACTGGCTGATCGCGTGCATCAGGGTCTGGGTCGTCACGCGCCAGACCCGGCCCTCGGTGTTCTCGCTCCCGGCGCCGTCGAAGCTCCGGAGCAGCGCGTCGGTGAACAGGCTGACGCGGCCGGCGCGGCCGAAGGACTCCTGGCCGTGCAGGGTCGCGAAGTAGACGGCGTGCATCCTCGGCACGAAGCCGTCGGGACGCAAGGTGCTGCCGCTGAGGGGAACCCGGCCGAGGTTGTCCGTTCCCACACGCTTGACGAGCGTGTCGGAACCCGCCCGGCAGGCGTCCACGAAGAACACCTGTTGCCCGGCACGGCAGTTGTTGAGCCCGTTCTTCAGCGCCTCGAACTGCAGAGCGCCGTTCATCGGGCTGTCGCGGTCGGCGAAGACGTCCGACGCCAGGAGGGACGTGGTGATTCCCAGGGAGACGCCGTGACCGCAGAAGTAGAAGACCAGCCGGGCGTCGTCGTGGTCGCCCCGGTCCTTCCACTCCCTGACGGCGGCGACGATGTTGTCGATGGTCGCCTCTTCCACGACGTGCTCCGCGCCCGTCGCCGGGTGGACGAACGGCGCCGGCGCGGCCTCGCTCAACAGCAGCGCGAGGCTCCCCAGGGGCTTGTTCCTGTCGTGGTACCCGTCGATCATCCAGGTCGCGAACCCGCGGGCCGAGAGGGGCGGCGAGGAGAGCTGCCGCATGCCCAGGGCTCCCGGATGGTCCGTCGGCGACCCGCCACCCTGCAGATGCGGGTACGCCCCGACCCCGATGACGAGTGCGTGTGTCGCCGCGACGCCCACGTCCTCGGAGACGTGGACGGTGAATCCGGCCATGGAACCTCCACGTGACGCACTGGCGGGCCGGTGGGAGGCTTTGCTTCTAGCATAGGAGGAAGAGTGGCTTATGTCCCTCGGAGGCCGTGATGGGAAAGAACATCGTGGTGTGCCTGGACGGGACGGGCAACCAGCTCAAGGCCCGCGGCAACACCAACGTCGTCAACCTCTACGAGATGCTCGACCTCGCTGACCCGGCGGCACAGATCGCCTACTACGACCCCGGCGTCGGCACGTTCTCCGCCGCCGGCGCCTGGACCGTCCCGGCACGGAAGTTCTCCCGGCTCCTCGGCCTCGCCTTCGGTGCCGGGCTCAAGGAGAACCTGGCCGAGTCGTACACGTATCTGATGCACCATTACGAACCCGGCGACCGGATCTACCTCTTCGGCTTCAGCCGCGGCGCGTACACCGCACGCGCCCTGGCGGGGCTGCTCAAGGCGGTCGGCCTGCTGCGGCCCGGGTCGGAGAACCTCGTGCCGTACGCGATCTCCGTGTACGCCAAGAACCGGACCTGGACCGACGACGACTGGAAGCAACTCCACCGGTTCGCCGGCGCGTTCAGCCGGAAGGTGGACGACCGCACCGGAATCCCCGTTCATTTCATGGGAATCTGGGACTCGGTCAAGGCGGCAGGACTGCTGCGCTGGAACCTGCGCTGGCTCTTCACGCGCCGGGTCCCCAACGTGAGCCGCGTCCGTCACGCCGTCTCCATCGACGAGAAGCGCCGGCCGTACGAGGAGTACCTCGTCCTGCCGCCGGAGAAGCCGGGGGCACGGGGCCCGGTCATCGAGGAGGCCTGGTTCGCCGGAGTCCACTCCGACGTGGGCGGCACCTTCGACGACGACCCGAGACTGCCCACCGTCGCGCTCAAGTGGATCGTGGACGGCGCCCTCGACGCGGACCTCCTGCTCAAGGAGAAGGCGTACGGCAAGCACCTCACGCTCGACGCCGGCCACGCGCTCGGCACGGTGCACCGCATGGGCGCCGTGTGGGCCCTGCTCACCTACCGGCCGCGCCAGGTCCCCTCCGGTGCCCAGGTGCACGAGAGCGTACGGCTGCGGATCGACGAGGACGCCGCGTACGCGAGGCGGATCCCGGACGGGGTGATCTGGACGGACAGGGAGTGGTTGACGCCGCATCCTCGCGCGGGGGCCGGGGTGAGCGGCGCGGCCACACGGCCTGGGCCGGGGTGAGCGGCCGAACCACAAGGCGGGGACCGCGGCCGGGTGAGCGGTCGTGACCGGCGTGAGAGGCTCGGCCGGTCAGGGGCGTCCGGCCTCCGCCAGGGCGGTGAGGACCCTGTGGGTCTTGCTCTCGGAGAGATCGGAGGGCGTCACCCCGGCCTCCCGCACCGCCTCCTCCAGCTTCCGTTGCCTGCGCTCGGCCCGCGCCGTCAACTCCTCGGCGCTCTCCCCGTCCTTGGGCTTCACCCGGGTCGAGACCTCCAGGAATTCCAGGCCCGCGACCCGCCACGCCTCCAGATCCACCTCCAGATCGCCGAGCGCGACGTCGGCGGCCTTCGTGGAGAGGACCGGCCCCAGCGCGACCAGCCCGTCGAGCTGGACGTCGGGTGCGCAGACATCCAGGAACTGGTCCTGCACCGGGTCGATCGACGCGGCGGAATCGGCCCCGGGCTGGACCGCACCCAGCAACGCGCCCGAAGGGTGACCGTGGGTCAGGGAGGCGGCCACCACCCGGTTGTCCGCCGACCAGTCCTCCTCGATCCGATACGACAACGGCGGGGGGTCGAACGCGTCGGCGAACCGGCCGACCAGCCGTTCCCGTTCGCACGGCCGCAACTTCACGGTCAGTTCGTCCGAACCGCCACCGATCCTGAACCGTACGATCACGCCCTCGTCCAGCAGCCGCACCCGGCCCTCGGCGACGCTCTGCCGGTCCTCCGCGAACCAGATCCGGCGCATGGTCCGCGCGGCACCCGCCCCGCCCAGCGCGGACAGCGCCGATGCGACATCGCCCTCGATGTTGACCTTGATCTCGATCGGCAGCAGGTTCATGGCATCGCTCCCGCGCAATCCCCGGGCAGATCCGGCTATTCCATGGTATTCACACCGGCTCGCGGGCCGCAGCGCGACCCTGGACGTCCGGTGACGTCGGGACTCCTCGCGCGCGGTGGGCACGCGGCCCCTCCGTGCGGTCGATCCGGGAACCGTACGGGGAGAGCACGCGTGTACTCCCGAGAAACGGGGGAGGCCCCCGGTACGACGTCGGGGAGGCGGGACGGTGGGCGGAGCGACGGTACTTGCGGAACGGATCGCCGAGCGGCGGGCCGGGCTCGGTGACCCCAGGGATCTGGTCGGGGAGCTGCGGCGTGCCCTGGTCCTCGTCCCGGTGGACTCCGGGGGTCTGTGGACGGCGGAGTTCGGCGGGGTGCGCTGGATCTGCGCCTTCACCGACGAGGCGGCCCTCGCCCGGTTCGCCCGGGCCCGGGGCGCGGCCGGCGGGGAGGACGGGCGCGGGGCGGGCGGTGCGTGGGAGTTCGCGGAGCTGCGCGGGGCGCGGCTGCTCGACGAGATCGTCCCCGCTCTGGGCGTCCCCGCCGGAGTGGCCGTCGACGTCGCCGATCCGGAGGGGGCGATGGCCTTCCCGCCGGTCCGGGGCATCGTGCCCGACGCCGTGGCGATCGACGCCCCGGCCGACGGGCCGGCCGACGGCGGTGACGTCCGATGAGCGGGGGCGGGCCGGAGGACCTGCGGTTCGACGCGGAGAGCATCAAGAAGATCACCGAAGGGATCCGCGCGGCCACCGCCGAACTCCGTGACATCGGCACGGGCACGGGAGCCGTGCTCGGCAAGGGCTTCTCCGACCTCTCGATGACCGGCATGGAAGCCGGGCACCACGGTCTCTCGGTGGACTTCGAGGACTACTGCGAGCGCTGGGAATGGGGCGTACGGGCGCAGATCCAGGACGCCAACACCCTCGCGGCGGCGCTGGGCCTCGCCGCCGGCCTCGTCTGGGAGGAGGACCAGTACCTCCAGGGCACCTTCAAGATCGCCGTGAACTCCGCCGTGGGCAACCCGCACGCCTCCGAGGCCGACATCGTCAAGCAGGACTGGGGCGACGTGTTCACCCCGGACTACCTGAACCCCGACTGGAGCCCCGAGTCCTTCGAACGCGCCGGGGACGAGGCCGCCCAGACCTGGAAGGACACCGGGCGGGCGGTCCTCACGGAGGGCCAGGGCGGGAGCCGCGCACGGATCCTCAACGAACTCCTCGGGGTGGACCAGGGCGACTTCGACCGTGCCGTGGACGAGACCTTCGGTCCGTCCCCCGAGCAGAGGGCTCAGCAACAGGACACCGGGGGGAACTGACCGTGGGTATCGGGGACTTCATCAGCGACATCACTCCGGATGTCGTCGAGGACGCGGTCGAGGACGGCGTCGAGTGGGTCGGCAACCGGGTCGAGGACGCCGGGAACTGGACCGCGGACCGGCTGGAGGACGTCGGCTGGGAGTCCGGCGCCGACTGGGTGCGCGAGCAGTCGCGCTCACTGGCGAACCGGATGGGTGCCGAGGTCGACGAGATGGACCTCGGGCAGACCGAGGACAAGACCAAGCTGATTTACGGCAGCCCCTCCAAGCTGCGGGACACCGCCTCCCATCTGCGGGACCTCCAGTCCTCCTTCGAGAAGGTCGGCCAGGGACTGAAGGGCCTCGACGCGTCCGCCGTGAAGGGCGAGGCCGCCGACGCCTTCCGGGAGAAGGTCGCGGTCGAGCCGCCCAAGTGGTTCAAGGCCGCGGACGCCTTCGGCAAGGCCGCCGACGCTCTGGCGAGCTTCGGCCTCACCGTCGAGTGGGCCCAGGGGCAGGCCCAGACCGCCATCGACAAGTGGAAGGCGGGCACCAAGGCATCCGCCGACGCGGCCGACGCGCACAACAAGAGCGTCGACCAGTACAACAAGGCCGTCGACAGCTACAACGCCCAGCCCGCCGACAAACGGAACCCGGCCTCCCTGCCGCCCAAGCCGGGCGCCTTCACCGACCCCGGCAAGGCGGGCATGCAGGAGGCGCAGGAGATCCTCGCCGAGGCCCGCAAGCAGCGCAACGCCGCCGCCGAGACGGCCCGTAGCGCCGTCCGGGCCGCCCGGGACGCGGCCCCGCCCAAACCCTCGTACGCCGACCAGGCCATGGACGGCCTCGACGAACTCCAGGTGATGCAGACCCACTTCGGAGGCGGCATCGTCAAGGGCACGGCGGGGCTGCTCAGTTTCGTCCGGAGCGTCAACCCCACCGATCCGTACAACCTCACCCACCCCGCCGAGTACCTCACCCAGCTCAACAGCCTCGCCTCCGGCCTCGTCCTCATGGCCAACGACCCATGGGGCACGGGCAAGCAGATGATCGACAACTTCATGAAGGACCCGGCGGAGGGCTTCGGCCGGCTCGTCCCCGACCTGCTGCTCACCGCCGCCACCGCCGGCGGCGGCGCGGCCGTCAAGGGCGTCCGGATCGCGGCCGACGGAGCGGACCTGGCCTCCGACGCCAACCGCGCCCGACGCCTGCTCGACGGATCGCCGAACGGCACCCACAACCGCCCCGACGCCCACCGTCTCGTCGACGAGACCGACCCGGTGGACCTCGCCTCGGGCCGGATGTTCCTGCCCCAGACCGACGTCTCCCTCCCCGGCACCCTCCCGCTCACCTTCACCCGGCGCGTCGAGTCCGGCTACACCGCCGGACGCTTCTTCGGCCCGTCGTGGTCCTCCACCGTCGACGAGCGCCTGGAGATCGACGCGCGGGGCGTCGTCCACGTCACGGACGACGGCCTCCTGCTCCCCTACCCGCACCCCGTGCCCGGCCTCCCCACGCTCCCCGAGTCCGGCACCGGCCGCCGGCCGCTCGCCCTCGACGCGTCGGGCGACTACACGGTCACCGATCCGGACACCGGTCTGACCCGGCACTTCGCCGCGCCCGCCGGCGCCGAACCGGGCGGCGACGGAGAGGCCTGGCTCGTACGGACGGTGGACCGCAACGGCCATACCGTCACCGTCGACCGCACCGAGGACGGCACCCCGCTCGCCCTCGTCCACACGGCCGGCTACCACGTCGACGTCACCACCGAGAGCGGCCGGGTGACGCGCCTCGCCCTGCGCCTCCCCGACGGCACCGGACAGGACCTCGTCCGCTACGGCCACACCGATGGCGACCTGACCACGGTCACCAAGCCCTCCGGGGCCACCCTCGCCCTCGCCTACGACGACCGGCACCGGGTGATCACCTGGACCGACTCCAACGGCAGCCGCTACGACTACGCGTACGACGAGCACGACCGGGTCATCGGCGAGGGCGGCGAGGACGGCCACGTCCAGCTCACCCTCGCCTACGGCCACCCCGATCCGGCCACCGGCCACCGCACCACCACCCTCACCACCGCCGACGGACGGGTCACCCGCCACCTGATCGACGGCGCCTGCCGCGTCCTCGCCACCGTCGACCCGCTCGGCCACACCACCCGGCTCGGCCACGACGCCCGCGGGAACCTCCTCACCCGCACCGACGCCCTCGGCCGGACGACCGCCTTCTCGTACGACGAGGAGGGCCGGCTGCTCACGGTCGTCCGGGCCGACGGCAGCCGCCTCTCCACCGTCCGGGACGACCGGGGCCTGCCCGTGGAGTTCACCGACGCCGACGGCGGGCGGACACGCCAGGAGTTCGACGACCGCGGCAACCTCACCGCCGTCACGGACCCCGCCGGCCACACCACCCGCTACGCCTACGACGACCGGGGCCACCTCGTCGCCACCACCGACCCGTCCGGCGCCGTCACCACCTTCCGCTGCGACCCCGCAGGACTCCCCCTGGAGGTCGGCGACCCCCACGGCGGCACCACCCGGTGCGCGCGCGACGCCCACGGCCGGCTCGTCCGTGTCACCGACCCGCTCGGCGCCGTCACCACCCTGGAGTGGACGGAGGACGGCGAACTCGCCCGGCGGGTCCACCCGGACGGCACCACCGAGGCATGGGCCTACGACGGTGAGGGCAACTGCACCGCGTACACCGATCCCAACGGCCTCACGACCCGCTTCGAGTACACCCACTTCGACCTGCTCGCCGCCCGCACCGGCCCCGACGGCGCGCGCCACGCCTTCGAGCACGACGCCGCCCTCCGCCTCACCCGGGTCACCGACCCCCAGGGGCTGACCTGGGACTACGTGTACGACAGGGCCGGCCGCACGGTCGCCGAGACCGACTTCGACGGGCGGACCGTCGGCTACGAACTGGACGCGGTCGGGCAGGTCATCGCCCGCACCGCCGCCACCGGCCAGACCGTCCGCTACGAGCGGGACGCGCTCGACCGGGTCGTCCGCAAGGACGCCGCCGGATCGGTCACCACCTACGCGTACGACGCCGTCGGCCGGATGGTCCGCGCCCAGGGGCCCGACAGCGAACTCGTCCGACAGTACGACCGCCGCGGCGAACTCAAGGCCGAACTCGTCGACGGCCGCCCGCTCACCTACGCCTACGACGACGCCGGACGCCTCGCCCGCCGCATCACCCCCACCGGACACGTCACCACCTACGCGTACGACACCACCGGCCGGCTCTCCCAGCTCACCAGCGGCACCCGGCGGATCTCCTTCGCCCACGACACGGCCGGACGGGAACTACGCCGCGCCTTCGGCGACGCCCTCGCGCTCACCACGTCCTGGGACGGTTCCGGGCGGCTCGCCGGCCAGCACCTGACCGCGGGCGCCCGCACCGTCAACCGCCGCGCCTACACCTACCGCGCCGACGGCCACCTCACCACGCTCGACGACGCCCTGCGCGGCACCTTCCACTACGGCCTCGACGCCACCGGCCGCGTCACCACGGTCACCGCCGCGGGCTGGACGGAGTCGTACGCCTACGACGCCTCCGGCAACCAGACCTCCGCGTCCTGGCCCGGCGGTCACCCCGGCCAGGACGCCACCGGCCCCCGCAGCTACACCGGGACCACCCTCACCCGCGCCGGAGCGGTCCGGTACGAGCACGACGCCGGCGGCCGGATCACCCTGCGCCGCCGGGCCACGCTCTCCGGGAGGACGGACACCTGGCGGTACACCTGGGACGCGGAGAGCCGCCTCGCCGCCGTCACCACGCCCGACGGGACGCGCTGGCGCTACCGGTACGACCCGCTCGGCCGCCGCACCGCGAAGCAGCGGCTCGCCGACGACGGCGAGACGGTGGCCGAGGAGACCCAGTTCACCTGGGACGGCCCGACCCTGTGCGAACAGGTCACGACCGCACCCGAGTTGCCCCGCCCCGTCGCCCTCACCTGGGACCACCGGCACGCCAAGCCACTGGCCCAGACGGAACGCGTCCTCGGCGCGGACGCCTCGCGGGAGGCCGTCGACGAGCGGTTCTTCGCCATCGCCACCGACCTCGTCGGCACCCCCACCGAACTCGTCGACGAGACCGGCCGGGTGGCCTGGCACAGCCGCGCCACGCTCTGGGGCACCACCACGTGGAACAGCGGCGCCACCGCCTACACCCCGCTCAGGTTCCCCGGCCAGTACTTCGATCCCGAGACCGGTCTCCACCACAACTACTTCCGGCAGTACGACCCGGAGACCGCCCGCTACCTCACCCCCGACCCGCTGGGGCTCCTCCCCGCCCCCAACCCGGCCGCCTACGTCCACAACCCGGTCACCTGGTCCGACCCGCTCGGCCTCTCCCCCTACCGCGGGCTCGGACTCAGCGACGAGGCGATGAACGCCATCCAGAAGCTGGAGAACATCAAGGCCGACCCGATCGGCCGCATCAACTCCGAACCCAACCACAACCACTACTCGGCGGCGCGGCGCGAGGCGGGCGGCGAGGTCGTGGCCCGCAGGCCGGACGGCACCCCGTACGACCACGTCCAGGACCTCACGCAGGCCGCGAACGGACTGGAGAACGTCCGCAAGGCCCTGTGGAAGGAGATGGAGAAGCTGCCGGACGGCATGACCGAGCGCGGGCTCGAAGTGCTCCTCAAGAAGCACGACGAGACGGTCTACCACCTGGACCGTGTGAAAGGCTTCCTGCACCAGATCAAGCAGCCGTGACCGACCCCAGAAACGGAACAGTGCGCCCATGACCGACGAGAACAGCCACGCCACCGAGGTACGCGAGCGGTGGACCCGAGCGGAGAACGCCACCGCCCTCGCCGGAATCCGCGCCGCCCTCGCCGGCGGCGGCGACTGGCGCGCGCTCGTGAGCGAGTGGACCCTGCCCTGGGGCACCGAGAACGACCTGGCCGGCATCCCACTCGCCGGCGTGGGCCTCGGCGGCGCGGACCTGACGGGCGTCATCCTCAGCTACGCCGACCTCAGCGGCTCCGACCTGAGCGGCTGCGACCTCACCGACGCGTTCCTGACGGGCACCGACCTGCGCGGCGCCACGCTGGTGAACGCGACCCTCACCCGGGTCAACGCCGGGCTCTGCGACCTCAGCGGCGCCGACCTGAGCGGCGCGAACGCGGACGACGCCGTGTTCTCCCGCGCCCGCCTCGTCGGCACCCGGCTCTCCGGCGCCTCCCTGCGCCGGGTGAAGTTCGTCGCGGCCGAACTCGGCGACGCGGACTTCTCGCACGCGGACCTGTCGGAGGCCGTCATGGTCGCGGCCAGGACGGCCGGCGTGAACCTGGACGGCGCCCGCCTGGAAGGGACCCGCCGCGGTTCACTGAGGCCGTGAGTGTCATCTCGTCCTGGACGGACGTGTGGTGTGAGCCGCTCGCCGTGCTCGCCGCCACTGTCTGGCACCGCCCCTAGGCGAACCACGCGCTGCTCGGCCGATGTCCGAGGCACGTCGTACTCTTCCCCGAGTTCAACTGCCCTGGGAGATTCACTTGTCCGTTCACGCTCGGCTCCGTGCCACCGTCCCCGCTCTCCTGCCCTCGTCGCAGGCCGGTCCGCCGGAGATCACGGGGCGGCCCGGGCGCTGGATGCTCGTCCAGCGGAGCGACGCCGAGATCGTGGCCCAACCCCTGGACGACGTCTTCGTCGTACGCGCCGGGACGAGCGTTCGCTTCCCCGCTCCGTGGCCCCGTAGTCGCGGCACGTGGGAAGTGGCGCCCGACGCGAGCCTGGCCGTCTTCGCCGGGGTCCACGCCGTGCGCGCGGTGGACCCGTCGGGTGCGACGCGTTGGGAGGTCCGCCACGGATGCTGGTACGGCGCGTGCCGGGAGATGCACGAGTCGTACGACGCGTACGCGGACCGGCAGGACCACCGGTACCCGGAGAGCGGCTCGGTCGGCTTCTCGGCGGACGGCAGGCTCGTCTGGGCACACGTGCGCGGCCCGTTGCCCGAGGGCGAGCTGAGCCCCGACGCGGTCGATGAGTGGCTGGTCATCGACGCCGAGACCGGTCACGTGCTCGCGCGCGCCGACGCGGAAGCCGCAGCGGCCGGCAGCGTTCACCTGCCCCACCCGACCGATCCTCGTCAGATGGGGCTGAGCATCGGCGAAGGACAGGACGGCGCACCGCTGCGCTGGGGCCGCTGGGACGGGACGGAGCTGACCGTGGACCGTCTGGACGGCGACCTGTGCCTGCTGAGCCTCAGCCCCTCGGGCGACCGGCTCATGACCGTCTCCCACGACCAGGACTCCCTCGCCGTACGAGACTCTCGCGGCACCGTCGTCGAGGCGCTGGACTGGAACGCCGAAGCGACGATCCCCCGGCACCCTGACGCTCCCACCGACCCCGACGCCGACGAGGAAGAGGAGGAGGTGGACGTCTGCTGGGACTGGGCCGGCGGCTTCATCGACGAGACGACCCTTGTCGTCTCGACCGCCGAGAGCGACGAGGAGTGGGGGCGGGGCCGGCACTGGCTGGTCGGCACCACGGGAGCGCGTGGTGTCGTGCCGATCGACTACCCCTCGCCGGTCGGCGGCGAGCCGACCGCGCTGGGAGGCGGTGTCTGGTCGACGCTGTCCGAGACCCGTGACGTCCTCCACGTCTGGGGTCCCCACGGGCTGGAAGGGTGATCGCAGCCGATTCACTTCGTCAACGGCGTCGGGGCGGCCACGGCGCAGGAGCTCGCGGCACGACCGCGTGGTCGAGGTCGCCGCAGGCGGGACGTTCAGGCGAGGGCGTTCACCGCGAGGGCGAAGGCACGGGGAAGCCGGGCCGCGGTCGGCACGATCTTGTCCGCCAGTCGGGGGCGTTGCCGAGCTCGCAGCAGGCAGTCGGTCAGGAACCGGTGCCGGAGGGTCGCCTGCTTCCATGCGGCCTCGTACGCGCCGGGTGAGCCGCGACGCAGCTGATCGACCAGCACCCTGGCACCGGCGAGAGCCAGTGAGACGCCCTCTCCGGTCAGCGCGTCGATGTAGCCGGCGGCGTCGCCCACCAGCAGGACCCGCCCGTGGACCCGCGAGCGGACCCTCTGGCGGAGGGGACCCGCACCACGCACGGCGCCGACCGCGGCCTGGCGGGGCAGAGCGGCCGCGAGTTCGGGGAAGCCGGCCAGCTGTTCGTCGAACGGCGCACGCAGTGAGGTCAGGAGCGCGACGCCCAGGAGCTGTGACCCGAGCGGGGTCACGTACGCCTCGCCGTGGGGACCCCAATGGACCTCGACGTACGAGGAAGGCGGCGTCACGGCGTAATGCCGGCGCAGCCCGTAGCGCGGGACGCCCTCGCCGGGCATGCCGAGCCCCAGCGAACGTCGCACCGGCGAGTGCAGTCCGTCCGCGGCGACGAGCCACCTGGCGCGCACACCCGTGGCACTGTCGGAGACGCCCGCGGCGTCCTGACGCACATCCCGCACGCGTACCGGCAGGACAGGGACTCCGGCGGCGACGACGGCCGCGTGCAGGGTGGCGTGCAGGACGGTGCGCCGCACTCCCAGGCCGGGGCCCTGCCGGAACTCCGCCTGGGCCTGGTGCCGGCCCTGCCGGTAGCGGATGCCGAGGATCGGCCTGCCGGGCACGTCCAGTCCCAGCGCGCGCAGTTCCCTGACCGCCCCGGGCATCAGCCCCTCTCCGCAGGCCTTGTCGACGGGCAGGCCTCGCGGCTCCGCGAGGACGACGTCCAACCCCGCCCGCACCGCGTACAGCGCGGTGGCGAGACCCGCGGGGCCGCCGCCCACGATCAGCAGATCGTGCGTGCGGCTCACGCCACGCCCACCCGCCCCAGGGCGGTGTTCTCACACCGGATGCGGACGGCGAGCAGCGCCGCGTCGGCCACGGTGAAGACGGTCGCGGTCAGCCACGCGCTGTGCACCAGGGGCAGCGCCGCGATCTCCGCCACGACCGCGACGTAGTTCGGGTGGCGCGCGAAGCGGTACGGCCCGGCCCGTACGAGACGGGCTCCGGGGACCACGATGACCCGCGTGTTCCAGTACGGGCCCAGGGTCGTGACGCACCACCAGCGCAGCGCCTGGGCCAGGACGACGACGGCCAGCATGCTCCAGCCGAGCACGGGCAGGAACGGCCGGTGGGCCAGCCAGGCCTCGGCCAGACAGCTCGCGAGCAGGGTCGTGTGCAGGGCCACCATGACGGGGTAGTGACCGCTGCCGTACTCCACCCCGAGACGGGCCAGGGTCCAGGCCGCGTTGCGTCGCGCCACGACGAGTTCGACGAGGCGTTCCACGGCGACGGCCGCCAGGAGAAGCGTGTACCAGAGCATGTTCCGTGGTTCCTCACCAGCGCAGGAGGACGAACTCGACGCAGAAGCCGGGCCCCATCGCCATCATCAGGCCCCACGAGCCCGGCGGCGGAGGGGCGTTGGTGGTGACGTCCTCCAGGATCCGCAGGACCGAGGCGGAGGACATGTTTCCCGACACGGCCAGGGCCCGGTGGGCCGATGCGAGGGCACCGTCGGGAAGGTCGAGGGCGTGTGCCACCGCCGTGAGGATCCGCGGTCCCCCGGGGTGGCAGATCCAGGTCCCGATGTCGTCCAGATCCAGGCCGTGGACGGCCAGGAAGTCCCGGAGGTCGGGACCGATCCGGGCTCCCACGACATCGGGGATGGCGGCGTCCACCACCGGCCGGAACCCTCCGGCACCGATCGTCCAGCCCAGCAGATGCTCGGTGTCCGGGTAGAGGAGACTGCGGGTGGCCACCACCGCCGGGCGACCGGACCGGTGGTCGCCGGCCCGCGCGGCATGCGCGACGACCGCCGCCGCACCGTCGCCGAACAGGGCACCGGCGACGAGGTTGGCCGGCGAGTCGTCACGCTGCTGCAGGGTGAGTGAGCACAGCTCCACGCTGAGCAGCGCGGCCACCTCGCCCTGGTGGCCGCGCAGGTAGTCATGGAGCCGGGCGAGACCGGCCGCTCCCGCGACGCAGCCGAGCCCGAACACGGGAATCCGTTTCACGTCCGGCCGCATGCCCATGCGCGAGGCGAGCCGGGCGTCGAGCGACGGCGCGGCGATACCGGTGATGGAGGTGCACACCAACAGATCCAGCTCCGAGGGGGCCAGCCCGGCGGCTGCGAGCGCAGACGTCAAAGCCCGTTCCCCGAGTTCCAGACCGGCCGTCATCCATGCCGCGTTCGTCTCGCCGAAGTCCCCCAGAGCCGCGTACCGCTCGATGGGGAGGGCGAGGTGACGGGTCCGCACCCCGGCGGCCCCGTGCAGGCGGCGCAGCACCGTGCGGTCCGCTCCGGGCGCCAGGCAGAGGTCGCCGATCAGCTCGGTGAGTTCGTCCTGGGCGTATCGGTGCTCCGGCAGGGCCGTACGGACGGCGGCGACGACGCTCCGCCGCCCGTCGGGATCGGGCCGCGCATCGCCGGCGCCGCCGGCACGCACCGCCGGAGGCGTGTCGGGGGCGAGCCGGTCGACTGTGGGGACACGCATTCCGGGATGTCTCCTCACGACCGACGGCGCGATTACCTTGCTCCCGTGTCTCTATACCTCCCTGGTCTTCCGGTGCGAGCGACACACCGGCTCGCGACGCTGCTCCACTCGTGCCACCCGGAGCCGACGCTCGCCGTGACGGTGTTCGTCACCGCTCTGGCCGCCACGTCGGGGCGGGGACCGGGGGATGTCATGGCGGTCGGAGCGGCGGTGCTCGCCGGTCAGCTCTCGATCGGCTGGTGCAACGACGCGGTGGACGCGGGCCGGGACACCGCCAGCGGCCGGCGGGACAAACCGATCGCGGCCGGGGCACTGCGCCCGCGGACGGCCGCCGTGGCCGCCGTGGTGGCGCTCGTCGCCTGCGTACCGCTCTCCTTGCTCAGCGGCCCCGCCGCCGCGGCCGTCCACCTCACGGGCGTCGTCGCCGGCGGGTGGGCGTACGACCTGGCCCTGAAAAGAACCCCGTTCTCCCCCGTGCCGTACGCCGTCGGGTTCGCGTCCCTGCCCGCCTTCGTGACGCTCGGCCCGCCGACGCACTCCTGGCCCGCCTGGTGGGCCGTGGCCACGAGTGCCCTGCTCGGTGTCGGCGCCCATTGGGTGAACGCGCTGCCGGACATCGCGGACGATCTCGCGACGGGTGTCCGCGGTCTGCCTCAACGCCTCGGCCCCGTGGCCTGTCGCCGGCTCTCCCTGGTCACGATGCTGGCCGCGGTCGCGATCGTCACCGTGTGCCCGCCCGGGACGGCAGGGGCGGCGGGCTGGGCGTGTGCGACGGCAGCGGGATGCGCCGCGGCCGTCGGTACGGTCCCGAGGTGGCGTGAAGGCAGCCGCTGGCCGTTCCGGGCGGCGATCGCGGTCGCGGGGCTGGCCGTCGTGCAGCTCCTGTCACGGGGCTCCGCGATCGCCTGAGGCCGGCGTGCAGACGTCTGTCCCACCACCCCGGCTCACCACTCCGGACGCGGTCTTAGCCGATCCGGCCGTACCCGACGTGCCGGAGGCGCGCACGGGAGCAAGGGTTGCTCCCGTGCTCGAGGGCCGCCGGCCGGTCGGGCGGCAAGGGATCGCAGGCCGAGGAATCCGGCAGAGGGAGACACGAGGCATGGCCCAGAAGAAGTCGGCGAAGGCGAAGAAGGCCCCGGCCAAGAAGGCCCCGGCCAAGAAGGCCCCGGCCAGGAAGGCCACCACAGCCAAGTCCGCACCACGTGGCCAGGCCCGCACCGCCCCCGAGAGGTCCGCGCCGAAGCTTCCCGAGGCGACCGAGCCCACCGAGCCGCGCGAGCCGCTGCCGCCCGAGCAGGACCAGGTCGGCCCCGACACGCTCAGCCCCACGGGACAGCCCACGGGCGCCCCACAGGCCGCGGTGGCGCAGGGCGGCGCCTACCTGACAACGGCCCAGGGAGCCCGGCTCCCCGACAGTGACCATTCCCTGAAGGCCGGTCCGCGGGGGCCGGTGCTCCTCCAGGACCACCACCTGCGGGAGAAGATCACCCACTTCGATCACGAGCGGATCCCCGAGCGGGTGGTGCACGCGCGGGGTGCCGCCGCGCACGGGGTCTTCCGGAGCTACGGCACGGCGGGCAAGATCACCAAGGCGGCGTTCCTGGCAAAGGGCGTCGAGACGCCGGTGTTCGTCCGGTTCTCGACCGTCCTCGGATCCCGGGGTTCGGCGGACACGGTGCGTGACACGCGCGGGTTCGCCACGAAGTTCTACACCGGCGAGGGCACCTTCGACCTCGTCGGCAACAACATCCCGGTCTTCTTCATCCAGGACGCCGTCAAGTTCCCCGACATCATCCACGCCGGGAAGCCGCACCCTGATCGGGAGATCCCGCAGGCGCAGAGCGCGCACGACACCTTCTGGGACTTCGTGTCGCTGCACACCGAGGCCACCCACCACACGCTCTGGAACATGTCCGACCGCGCCATCCCCCGGTCCTTCCGGATGATGGAGGGCTTCGGGATCCACACCTTCCGCCTGGTCGACGCCAAGGGCGCGACCACCCTGGTGAAGTTCCACTGGAAGCCGACGCTCGGCGTCCACTCCCTGGTCTGGGAGGAAGCACAGATCACCAACGGAATGGACCCCGACTTCCACCGCAGGGATCTCGCCGACGCGATCGAGGCCGGCGCCTTCCCGCAGTGGGAACTCGGCGTCCAGACCTTCCCCGACACCCCGGAGCAGACCTTCGAAGGGATCGATCTCCTCGACCCCACGAAGATCGTCCCCGAGGAGCTCGCACCTGTACGGCCCATCGGACTGATGACCCTCGACGCCAACCCGGTCAACTACTTCGCCGAGACCGAACAGGTCGCCTTCCACCCGGGCCACCTCGTCCCCGGCATCGACGTCACCGACGACCCCCTCCTCGCGGGGCGGCTCTTCTCCTACCTCGACACCCAGATCAGCCGGCTCGGCGGCCCGAACTTCGGCCAGATCCCCATCAACCGGCCGCACGCCCCCGTCAACGACATGCTCCGCGACGGCATGCACCAGAGCGCGGTGCACACCGGTGTCGCCCCGTACCGGCCCAACAGCCTCGACGGCGGCTGCCCCTTCCTCGCCGGGGCCGACACGGGTGCCTTCATCGAGGTACCGGTCGAACTCCCGGCGACGCGAAAGGTCAGGGACGCGCCCGCCTCCTTCGCGGACCACTTCTCCCAACCCCGCCTGTTCTGGCTGAGCATGACCTCGGTGGAGCGCGAACACATCATCGCCGCGTACACCTTCGAACTGAACAAGTGCCACGAGCAGCCGGTCAAGGAACGTGTCCTCGCCGTCCTCGCGAACATCGACCCGGGACTCTGCGCGGAGGTGGCCACCGGCCTCGGGCTCTCCGCGCCGGCCCCGACACACCCGCTCGCGAACGTCGACCCGAGTCCCGCTCTCTCACAACTCGGCCGCACCTGGCCGGTGGACGGGAGGGTCGTCGGCATCATCGCCGATCCCTCCTGCGACCTGAGGGGCGTCCGGGCGGTGAGGGACAGGGTGCTCACATCCGGCATGAAACCCCTCGTCATCGCCCCCGCGGGCGGCACGCTCGGGCCCGAGAAGAACCCGGTCGCGGTCCAACGCACCTTCGCCACCGCCCGATCCATCGAGTTCGACGCCCTCATCCTGGCCGGGACGCCCCAGGCGGCCGCTGATGCCCATGGTGCCCGCGACGCGAAAGCCGGCGCACCCGAGCCCGGCAGCCCCGACCCCCGCGTTCTCTTGCTGCTCGCCGAGGCCTACCGCCACGGCAAGGCCATCGGCGGATGGAACGACTCGTCCCGAATCCTCGAAGCCGCCGGGATCCGGGAGGACGGACCGGGCCTCGCGTTCAGGGCCACCGCCGCCGCCGCTCTCAAGGACATCACGCGCGCCCTGGCGGAACACCGCGCCTGGGCGAGGTTCCCCACGACCGTCTGACCGGACGGAGGCAAGCCCTCTCCCCTCGCAGGCCAGGCCTCGATGCCGACTCCGCCACGCTCCCCCCGGGGGGAGCGTGGCAGGCCCACTCGCCCTTTCCGGGCGTCCGCCACGGCGAACGCGGCGAGCCGGAGCAAGAGGCGAGGATGGCTCCGCCACGGGCGGCGTGGACCCGCGGGACCCGTCCGGGAAGCGCGGCGGCGGATGGCACCGCTCTCACACGGTCTGACTCAGGAGGAACGGGCATCGGTACAGGACGAGGTCCGGTCAGGCGGCGGCCGTGGTGCGTGCCAGCTCGCTCACCACGTCGGTGAGACGTCCTCTGCGGAGGTGGGCGGCACGCTGCCGCGCGGCTCCGCCACCGGAGCGCCGCAGCCGGTCGAAGAGCTCCGAAGCGAGGTCCAGGTCTCCGGTCGCGGCCAGCCCGGGCGCCGCGCGTTCCAGCAACCGCAGCGCCGACAGCAGAGCCGGTTCCTGCTCTCCCCTCACGGGATCCAGGCCGTCGCCGGTCAGGCCGTGACGGGCTGCGAGGGCGTGGGCGGCGTGGAGGCTGCGGTCGGGGAGGCACGGGGGCGGGCGTCCGGTTCCGATGTCGGACAGCAGTGCGGTGGCCAGGCCTCGCACGAGGGCGGTGAGCAGCACGACCACGTCGAGGTCGGCGTTGACGTCGCAGACGCGTATCTCCAGCGTCGGTACGTGCTCGGAAGGGCGGGCGTGCCAGTAGATCATCCGGCGGTCCAGCAGGGTTCCGCTGCGTACCAGCTGGTCGGCGAGGCGTTCGTAGCCCGGTCCGTCGAGCAGGGGTGCGGGGCCGACGCCCGGCCACCGTGCCCACTCGACCGACCGGTGACTCGCCCAGCCGGTGTCCCGGCCCAGGGAGAAGGGCGAGTTGGCGGCGATCGCCTGGAGCGTCGGCAGCCAAGGTCGCATGTGGTTGGCCAGCGCGAGGGCCTGGGTGTGTCCGGTCACTCCGACGTGGATGTGGCAGCCGCACACCATTCCGTCGTACCTGCCCACCAGGGAGGACCACCGGGCGGCCATCCGCGCGTAGCGCTCGCAGGGGGTCACCACCGGCGGACGTCCGGGTGGGACGCCGGGAGTACCCGTGGCGACGAGGAGGCATCCCTCGCCGGCCGCCGCCTCCCCCATCACCTTCCGCAGGAGGGCCAGTTCGGACCTCAGCACGGCCAGAGTCGGTGTGGGGCGGGTGCACACCTCGACCTGTGCCTCGAAGAACTCCGTCTGCGCCTGTTCGCCCAGGACCCGGCCCGCGGCTTCCACGACACGGGGGCCCCGGTCCATGGGCACGCCCGTACGCCGGTCCACGAGGAGGAACTCCTCCTCGACGCCCACCGTCATGCGGCGGCTTCCGCGCGCCGAGCCGACCGGTGCCGGGTCGATGCGACGTGCGGGTACAGTCACCGTGGCACACATGGGAAACCCCTTCGCCGAACGGGCCGGAGCAGCCGCGTTCGGCTCACTCTCACTGTCTCGCGTCTACCCCCGCGATCGTTCGGTAGACAGTCCGCGTACGCCCCTGAGCGCCCTCCGCCGCCTCACGGCGCGACCGACAGCCCCCGGCTGCCCTACGATGCCGTTGAGGGCCTCGGAACGGAGCAGAGGTCGGAGGTCAGATGCCGGAGCAGGGCCGAGAATCCGGAGCGAACCCCATCAGTACCCAGCAGCGGTCGTTGCACCGCGCCGGCCTCACGTCCGCCTCCGATACCGGGATGGACCGGTTCGCCAGGCTGGTCTCACGAATGCTCCACGTGCCCGTGGCCTTCGTTTCGCTGGTGGAGGAGGACCGGCAGCTCCTGCCCGGACTGATCGGCCTGCCGGAGCCCTGGGCGGGGAGGCGCACGCTGCCGCTCTCCCCTTCGCTCTGCCGCCGCGTGGTGGCCTCGGGGCAACCCCTGATCGTGTCGGACACCCGCGCCGACGAGCGGTTCGCCACCCACCCGGCCGTGGCGGACCTCGGAGCCGTCGCGTACGCGGGAATGCCGCTGACCGACGCCGACGGGCTCGTCCTGGGCTCCCTGTGCGCCATCGACCACGAGCCCCGTTCCTGGGGCACGGACGAGCTGTCCGATCTGGAGGACCTGGCCGCGGCGTGCTCCGCCGAGCTGTGCTTGCGCATCCTGTCGGCCCAGAGCCGGTCCGCACAGCGGGTACTGGAGGCCGCGCGGGCCGCGGCCGAGCACGCCCGGCGTGACGCGCAGCGGCTGGAACAGGAGGCCCAGGCCGGACTGGACCACGCCGAGCTGCTGCTGACGGCGTCGGAGGAGCTGGCTCAGACATCCGGCCTCGAGGACGTCCGCCGGCGCCTGAAAGATCTGTTCGGCGGCGTCGGCAAGCCCTCCTACGTGGGGCTGCTGGTCGCCGGGAAGGGCGACCTGCGCTGGGTCCCCGACCCGGACGGCGCTCGCACCGTGGAACGAGAACTCCTCGCCCTGCCCGCCGACGCGGCTTTCCTCCCGAGCACCCAGGCCCTGCGTCGGCGGCGGCCGGTGTTCGTGGCCGACCGCGCGGCGACGGTCGCCCACTACGGCACCCAGGCAGCCGACCTCTTCGACCGCATGGGATCCACCACGATGCTGTGCCTGCCGCTCTGGGGCAGCCGCGCCCTTCTGGGCGTCCTCACGATCTGCTGGGACAAGCGGCACCAGGTGGGCGTCACCGAGCGGGCCACCCTCACCGCCGCGTCCGGCTACATCGCGCAGGCGGTGGAACGCGCCCTGTACCTGGAGGAGAGGATCTCCGTCGCCCGCGAGCTCCAGGCCGCCATGCTGACCGACCTCCCCCTCACCGACCACGTCGAGATCAGCGCCCGGTACCAGCCGGCCGCTGACGACCACATGATCGGCGGAGACTGGTACGACGCCCACCATCTGCCCCGCGCCTCGGCCTCGGACGGGGAGACGCCGGGACTCATGGTCACGGTGGGGGACATCACCGGCCACGACATGCACGCCGCCACGATCATGGGCCAGGTCCGCAGCATGCTGCGGCAGGCCACCCTCGACCATCCGCCCCACAGCCCCGGCACCGCGCTCACCGCGCTCGACGCGGCCTGCTCGGTGCTGCCCATGGAGACCAGCGGCACCCTGGTGCACGCCCGGCTCGAACCCGTCGACGGCAGCCTCGACTGGACGCTGACCTGGTCCAACGCCGGCCACCCGCCGCCCCTGCTCCGCACTCCCGACGGGCGCGTGACCCAGCTGCTCGAGCACGACATCCTGCTGCACCGGTCACTCGGTCCGTTCACCCGCACCGAGCACCGACGCGCGCTGCCTCCGGGCTCGACGCTCCTGCTCTACACCGACGGGCTCGTCGAACGCCGCGGCCACGACATGGACGCCGCCGTCGCGCAGCTCATCGCCCTCCTCGCCCGCCACGGACACCGGCCACTGGACGAACTGCTCCGCCGGATCAGCGACCGGCTGGCGGACCCGGCCCCCGAGGACGACGTCGTCCTGCTCGCCGTGCGTACCCCCGCAAGCGACCGGCCACCGCGACGCCGCGACGGCGGGAGCGGCACCGAAGCGGCGCGCTTCGAGTCGCGGTCTGGCAGGTCTGCGACGTGAACCATCACGCGACGATCTTCCGGCGCGGACGGTTTCTCGAGCTGGCTGGGTCGTCGCGGGCCACACAACGCCTCCCGCGCGCCGCGTCATGACGAACGGCCCGTTCGGTCGATGCAGGTCGTCAGGAGCGAAGGAGAGCATGCGGGGTTCGTGCTGGGCGTCGGCGCCGTTCAGACCGGTCGACGTGATCACGAGCCGTTCACCCACGTAGGCGTTCTCACCGACGACCCCCATCCCTAAAGCGACCTTCGCCGTGGAGGCGGGGAGCCGCAGCACGTCCTCGATGGTGTCCACGCCCCCTGGACCGACCCGGAGGACGCGCCCCGCTTCGCTGTACGTGCCGATCCGGTACCCGCCCGGTCCTTCCCGGTCCGACGCGCAAGGGGAAGTAGCCGTACGAGGGCGACACGGTGCGGGCCGACATTCACGCCTGGCCGGTGCGCTCTTTCCTCGGCAGGCGTTCCCGGCCCAAGAGGACGACGAAGGGGGCAACGTCCCCAGGCAGGCAGAGCGAGGTGGGTCCGACCATCGTCAATGGCGCTCGGGGCAGCGTCCGTCGCACTCCGTCGCACCACCGGCGGTGGTGCGACGAAGGCCGGCAGAGGGTGGCGGGGCATTGCGGCGGCGATGACATGACCGAGTGCCACACCCCGAGCGCACACCTCGCCCTCGCTGCATGATCCGTTCAGCCGCGCCGCCCTGCCCTGGCACACCCCTGCGCGACGCGGCTCAGTAGTGGTCGTACCGAGACGGCGAGCAGACCTCACCTTCCAGGACTACACCACTGATCACCCGCGCGACGGAGTTGTACGAATCATGGCTGAGCTGTGTTTCCCACGCAGCCCAGCTCTCCGTCATCTCCTGATTGCCCGGCTCTCGTCCCGCCGATTGCTGTCGGGGGTGCGGGCGCGGAGTGGCCTCGACTGTGCGTGAGCCGGCCGTGTCGCCTCGCTTGCGGTGGCGCCCCCTCGTTGTGGCGCCATCATGTCCGCGCAGCAGCCCTTGTGTCGACAGGTCCTTCAGCCGGTCGACGACGTTGGTCACGTCGATGCCGATCTGCGCGGCGAGCACGTGCAGATCCACCCCCTGGTTCCAGCCGTTGGCGAGAGCGGCGTCCTGGTCTCCGGACCATGCGGCCTGGGAGTTCTCGTCGGAAGCCGACGGGGGATCGAGCAGGTCGCCCGCAACGATCCGTGCACTGGTCTTGCCCACCTCGCGTCGGGCGGACCTCACCTCACGCTCCTGCAGGCCCAACAGATCGGCAACGGACCTGTCCCGCCCCACTGTGACGGCGAACGCCGCCAGTGAGCGGCTCCGGTGCATCTGTGCTTCGCGTAGAGCCTCTTCCGCCAATCTGACCCGTTCATCATGCAAGCAGAATTCTTCCGCCAGGACCTTGTGGTGACTCCAGGACTGCTGTGGATCCATGCTCGAAGCAACGTTTCTTCTCTTGGAATGTGCTGGTCGGCAGCGGATCTTCACTCGAAGGTAGTGCCTGTGATCACACTGGAGGGGTTGCCTTGTGCGGCGGGGGTCGCAAGCGCGATCCCGAACGAGTAGACCTCGCCTGCCCGCCAGAGACCCGGCGCCTCGGTCGGTCGGGGGCTTGCTGAGCGTAGCTCCCGAAGTGCCTCACGATGAGCGAGCACGACCTCCGAAGGGCTCGCGGCATCGTGGCCATGGCATGGCCCGGGGCGGGCCGTACGTGAGTCTGTTCCCCGGTACGGATGACGCGCGGGCCGAGGTTGTCGCCCCGACGTCCGCCGGCCGGCCGGAATCCGGCTCTGGTCCGCTGTTCGATGCCCACGTCGATCGGCATCGGTTCGCATGAGACTAGGCGGACTGCCGGCGGCGAGCTTCGGGCCGGAGGGCGCGGAACCTTCCTCTGCGTCACTCCCGGGTCGTCCGGGCCGTGCGGCGGTCGTCGGTGGGATCGCCGGGCGTCGGAGGGATGGCGCTGGTGGCGGCGACGAGAGTGATGAGGGTCTCGATCGCTCCGAACACGGCGCGGGTCAGGGTGCGAGCGCGGCGTTCGGTGGCGGCTCGGACGGACCAAGGCTGCGCGAGCGTGGCGACTGGTACGTCCTTGACGCGCTTCCTGAGTGCCTCGCGAGAGGCACTGGCGGCGATGTCCGGCATCTGCCGACTGAAGGCGGCCGGGGCGCTGGACGGTGGCGGCGGCGCTCGGTCGGCTCGCAGACGGGTGGTGGCGGCTGACCTGGCCGATGCAGGCGCGCCTCGCCGCTGCTCCTTCACGCCCAAGGCGGCGCCCGCTTCCCCAGTGCCAAGGCGGACTCACCGCTGTGCCGCTCTCGAAGGGACCTGTTTCTTCACCGTGAAGGGTGATGGACGCCGCGGAGGCGATACCTCGCGCACGGGCGAGACGTTGGGGTGCGGTGAAGCCCTGCAGTGACGATTCTGCAACCACGACCTGCAGGATTCAGACAGCAGTGCGTACCGTTCCGAGCCCTGGCGGAACGGCCATTGAGGTGAGGCGGTTGAAGGGAGTGGCGAACGTGTGGGCTGCAGGCCAGGAGGACGGTGGCCGGCTCGTGGACCGTCCCCGCAGGCACTTCGGACTTGTCGGACGGGACGCTGAACTCGCGGCGCTGAGGACGGCACTCGCCGAGCACCGGCTTGTCACCGTGACGGGCGTGGCCGGGGTCGGCAAGAGCCGTCTGGCCCTGGGGGCTGTGGCCTGTCCGAAGGACGGTCCGTGGGAGGCCATCGTCCGCATCCGCTGGCACGACGGTGTTCCCGCCGCCCCCTGGGCACTGGCGGCGCGCATCGCCCGGGCCCTGGATTCCGCGACGGGGGCCTACGGCTGCTCCGGGACCGCGGATCTTGCGGCCGCGATGCGGTCACTGCCCGACGGCAAGCTGCTGCTCCTCCTGGACGACGTCGATCCCGTGCACGGCGACTGCACCAGGCTGGTGCAGTCGTTGCTGACGAGTCTGCCGACCTTGCGGGTCCTGGTCACGGCGCGCCGCCCGCTGGAGCTCGGCAGCGAACACGTACTGCGGCTAGCACCTCTGGACACCGACGCCCCATCGGAAGGTCTCTCGCCGGCGGCCGAGCTGCTTCACGCTCAGTCGGTCGGGCGCGGGCGGATCATGACGGCCGAGCGAGGGGCGGTCGATCGGGTGTGCGCGCTGGTGGAGGGTGTACCCCTGGCGCTCGAGCTTGCCGCGGCCCAGCTGGAGGACTCCACCGTGAGCCGGCTCGTCGCCCGTCTCGAGAACGGGCAGTGCTGGCTGACCGACCCGGGCCCCCGCACCATCAGGCGCCACCGGTCGGTCAGGGCATCGATCGGCGCCGTGCACGCCCTGTGCGAACCTGCCGTACGCAAGGTCTGGCGACGCCTCAGCGTGTTCGTGGAAACCTTTGCCGAACAGGCCGCGACCTTCGTCTGCGAGAGCACCGACCTCACCCCGGACGAGGTTCCTCCCGCGCTCGCCGAGCTGACCGCGATCGGCGTCCTCGTAAGGCAGGAAGTGCCCGGGGCGGTACGTGAGCCGCGGTACCGGATGTCCCGGGCCGCCCGCGACTTCGCCGCCGAACGCCTCGAGGCGGCGGGCGAATCACGAGCGGCGCAGGACCGGCACGCCCGCCACTGTCGGAGCGTTGCCTCGGTCGCGGAAGCGCTGTGGAACACCGGCCTGCAGCAGCAGGCCATCGAGCTCGCCCACGACGAACACGACGACCTGACCGACCTTATGCGCCGGGCTGTCCGCCACCACCCCTACGCCGAGATCGTCCTGGAGACCGTCCTCCACCTGTGGTTCTGGTGGGCCGCCCACAGTCGTCGCGAGGAGGGTGCCGCCCACCTCCTCACACTGCTGCCCCTCCTCCCTTCGGACAGCCCCCTCACCTCCCGATGCCAGTGGCTCGCCGGCTGGCTCATCGCAGGCGCGGACCCCGCCACATCCCGCCGCCTCCTGAACCTCGCCTGGCCTGCGGCCGTCCTCACCGGCGACGACGCTCTCATCGGCCGCATCGCCCATGTACACGGCACACTCGCCTGGCAGCGCGACGATCTGTCCACGGCCGCCGCCCACTACCGCCACGCCGCCGACACCATCCCCGGCCTTGTCCCCGGCGGCCCCACCCCCACGGTCAGTCTCGCCGCCCTGGCCGTGGTCCAGACCCGTACCGACCCCACTCATGCAGCCCGCACAGCGCGTCAGGCCCTTGCCCAGCAGACCGGCAGCCACGACACCTGGGCGACCGCCCTCGCCCATTACGCCTGTGCCCTCGCCGACCACCACACAGGACGCACTGGCCGTGCCCGCCACCGAACACGCCGCGCCCTCGCCCACCTCGACGCCCGCTTGGACGCGCCCCAGGCGTCCACCGCCCTGCGCCACCTGCTCGACCACATCGACCAGAGCGCCCCGCCCTCTCCACACCCCCGAGCACACGTGCCTGCCGCGCGCGCAACACCAGAGGCCGACCAGCCGGACCACAGGGCAGCCGGACGGTCCCGGCCGGAGCTGCCTCCGGCCACGCATGACCTGTTCTGAGTGGCGTCGCAGCTGTCGTTGTCCAACCGAAACGGATCACCGGAGCCGATCCGGACGGGTCCGGGCAGTCCACCTCCGGGGGAGCCGTACCAGGGCGGCCCCTGCGAGGGGATCGGGGCACCTGCCCCCGGGCGCGCGACCTGCACCCCAGGCCCGGCCCCGCCTGGATGATCTGTCCCGACCTCGGCTGGGTACACACGAGACGGCGTCGTGCCTCGGACCGCGGGGCGCGACGCCGGAATCTTCGTCCTCGGGATGCTCCATGCCGCGCCGAGGGCGCAGCATGGAGGGAAGTGTTCAGCCGACGGCCCTGTGCGCCCTGCCGGGGCAGGGTGGAGGGAGCCTGCGATGGCCCACGACGCTCCGCCTGAGACCGACGGCTCCGAGGCCCCGACGACCGGCCCGGGCTGGCAGGCGCCAGGCGGTCTGCTGGACTTCTTGAACGTCGCGGCGGTCGTGGTGGACGCCCGTGGGAGGATCGTGTTCTGGAGCCCGCAGGCCACCGACACGTTCGGATACACCGCCGAGGAGGCGTTGGGGCAGCACGCGGCGAAGCTGCTGCTCAGCGAGGAGAACCGCGACCGGGCAGCGCAGCTGTTCGCCGGGGTGATGAGCACCGGGGAGAGCTGGGCGGGGGTCTTTCCCGTCCGGCACCGGGACGGGGCGACGCGGCTGGTGGAGTTCCGTAACATGCGGCTGCTGGATGATCTCGGCGACGTGTACGCGCTGGGGATCGCCGTCGACCAGACCATGTTGCACGACGTCGAGGGTCGCCTCGCGCTCTCCGAGCAGCTGGTGTCGCAGGCGCCGGTGGGGTTCGCTCTGCTGGACACCGATCTTCGTTACCGGCTGGTCAACTCCGCGCTGGAGCGGATCAACGGGGTGCCGGCTGCCGAACACATCGGGCGTCGGCCTCGCGACATCCACGCCTACCCCGGGGTGGAAACGGTCGAGTCGGCGCTGCGGCACGTGCTGGTGACGGGCACGCCGCTCCTCGACCAGTACATCGTGAGCCGCACGCGCGCCGACCCTGATCATGACCACGCGTGGTCGGTGTCGTACTACCGGATCCACGGGCCCGCAGGCCGGGTGATAGGGGTGGCGTCCTCGGTCGTCGACGTCACCGAGCGGCACCTGGTGGCCGCCGAGGCCGAGCGGGCCCGGCGACGACTCGCACTGATCGCCGACGCCTCCACCCGGATAGGCACGACACTCGGGGTCGAGCAGACCGCCCGGGAACTGGCCGAGGTCGCCGTCCCTGATCTCGCGGACGTGACCGCGGTCGACGTCCTGGACGACGTGCTGACCTACCGCACCCACACGCGGCCCCCGGGCGAGGAAGGAGGCGAACTGTTCCGGTCGCTCGCCGTCGCCTCCGCCTTCCCCACCGACATCACCGACGCGGCCGACCCGGTCGGCGAGGTCGCCACCTACAGCCCCGACCGGCTGATCACCCAGTGCGTGCGCACCGGACATCCCGTCCTCGTGGCCCATTGCGACGAGCAAGACCTGCGGCGCGTCGCCCGCGATCCGCAGGCCGCCACGACCCTCGCCCATGCCGGCGCGCACTCCTATCTCGCGGTTCCGCTGATCGCCCGCGGTGAGATCCTTGGCGCCTTCGACCTGCTGCGCGTCCGCAATCCCGAGCCCTTCGACGCGGACGACGTGCTCCTCGCCCGGGAACTGGCCGCACGGGCCGCCATCGCCATCGACAACGCCCGCTATCACCAGAACGTGCGCACCGCTGCCGAAACCCTCCAGCGCAGCCTCCTGCCCCCCGCCCCACCACAACGTCCCGGCCTGAGGGTCGCCTCTCTCTATCAGCCGGCCCAGGCGGCCAATGAGGTCGGAGGCGACTGGTACGACGTCATTCCCCTGGCCGGCGACAAGACCGCCCTCGTCATCGGCGATGTCATGGGCAACGGCATCGACGCCGCCGCGACCATGGGGCAGCTGTGCACCGCCGCCCGCGCCTACGCAGCCCTCGACCTGCCCCCCGACAAAGTCCTCCACCTCCTCGACCAGCTCACCCAGGGCCTGGAGCACTACATCGCCACCAGCCTCTACGCCTCCTACGATCCCCACACCGGACAGTGCCGCATCGCCAACGCCGGACACCTGCCCCCGGTCATCGTGCGCGCCGGGCAGGTACCCGAACTACTTCGCCTGCCCGCCGGCGCCCCGCTCGGCGTCGGCGGTGTCGACTTCGACTCCATCACTGTTCCCCTGCATCCCGGCGACCGGCTCCTGCTCTACACCGACGGCCTCGTCGAAACCCGAGACGACCCCATCGACGAACGCCTCGACCTCCTCCTGAACACTCTCGGCCCGACCAACGCGCCCCTCGACGCCACCTGTGCCCGGCTTGTCGACGCCATGCGCCGCCCTGACGACCCAGACGACGTCGCCCTGCTTCTTGCCGAAATCCGACGGCCGCGGCAGGACCGCCTCTGACGGTGCGAGGAGGGAGGAGCGGAGTTCGCGAAGCGACGGTGGCCGAGCGGGCCAGCGGAGTCAAAGGAAGGACCCGGGTGACGTCGGGGTGGCTCTTCCCTCCAGCACACAGCTGGGCACCACGAGCAGAGCCGCGGTGTCGGGTCAGGGGTGGGAAGAGGGTTTCAACAACGACGGGAACGTTCCTACGGCATCGAGTGCGAGCGACAGTTCCGCGACGACTCTCGGGTCGGTCAGCGGTCCCCGAAGGTGTTCCTCCAAGCGGTGCATGCGATATCGGACGGTGTTCTGGTGACAGTGCAGTGTCTGCGCGGTCACTGCTGCGGAACCGTGTGCTTGGAGCCACGCGCGGGCAGTCGTCAGAAGCGTGGTGCGTTCGTCCTCGGGCAGTGACAGCAGGCTGCCCAGCACCCGGTTGACGGCCCGGCGGGTGGTGTCGAGGTTGTTCATCACGAGCTCCGTCAGCGGGGTGTCGTCGAGCTGACGGACCGCCGGCGTTCCCGGCTCCAGCGACTCCATGGCCACCTGGGCATACCTGAGCGCCTGCGGCGTATGGTCGAGTTGCTGGTACACGGGACTGGAACCAACCCTTCCGGTGGCACACGCGCGCACGGCGTCGAACACCGGGGCCGTACCTCCTGGTCGGGGAAGGGTGAGGACCGCGATGTCGTGTCCGGGCTGAGCTCGCCACGCAGATCTGACGCCGAGGGGGCGCAGCTTGGCGTCGAGGCCGCTCAGGGGCGGCTCGGCCGTCGCGGCCGCCTCGGCCATCAGCACGACGAAGTCGCCCTGGAAGGGGAAGCCGAGGACGCGCGCCATCTCCCAGAGGGTCTCGCTGCCTGTCGTCGGCCCGTCGATCAGAGCGGCGACGAGCGCCGAGCGCCTGCGGTCCGTCTCCGTCATCCGTTCGGCGACGGCCTCTCGGTACGAGTCCGTGAGCGCCGTCGAGTAGACGTCCGCGAGTGACCAGATGCGACCGGCCGTCGCGAGGAGTGCCTGTGTGGCCCCCTGTCCGCTCCGCTGAGCCTCGGAGAGGAGTTCCTCCCAGAAGTAGGCGAAGCTCAGTCGGTAGACACGCAGGACCTCCGGCAAGGGTGCGCCTTGGAAGGCCCGCTTGCGGCCGGTGGCGCTGGGCGCGGAGACGTCGACATCGGTAGAGCCGGGTCGGGCCAGGTGCGTGAGGATGAATCCGACGCTCCGGCCGAGGGCGTCGTGCAGATCATCGCGGCTGACGATCGCTCTCCGGTAGAAGTCGATCTCCCGGACGACCATGTCGCCCATGCCGACGACGATCTCGTCCAGCCTGGTACTCAGGGATGCGACGAGGTCGGAAACGGCGGCACGGTGGGCAGTCTCGGGCACCACTGGAGACTAGGGCACCCGCGCCACACTCATGGTCAACACCCGCTCGATACTCCACGGTTGTCGGTGCCGACAAGAAGGTCTGTCATCGCATCCATAGCCACGAGGCGACTCCGGCATCCATGATCGGCAGTCCGTTCGCGCCGTCAATGGTGATCGATCCCACGCGGAAGACCGAGATGAGCAACCTCGCCACCAACCTGCTGAACACGGCAAGCCAATACCCGTGCCATCCCGCCGTGCGCTGGAACCAGCGGTCATGGACGTACGCGGATCTGGAGGAACACAGCTCACATGTCGGCGGCGGCCTCCTCGCCCACGGCGTCCGGCCCGGAGATCGGGTGGCCATTGTGGTGAACGACGTCCCGGCTTTCGCCGCTCTGTACTACGGCGCCCTCCGCATCGGAGCAGTGGCGACCCTCCTCGACCCGGCCCTCGGCCCGGAGACGATCCGTCACCGCATCGAGGCGACTGGTGCACATGTCGTCTTCGCGACAGAGGAGGTGTACGGGCCGCTTGCCCCCGTCGTCGCGTCGAATGGCCTCTGCGTCCCCGTGGGGCCCTCCTTCATGGACCAGGTCGTGTTCTGGCCGCGCTGCCCGACGCCCGTGCGCCGCCAAGGCGACGAGCCCGCGGTCGTGCTGTGGCCGTCGGCCGGGCCCGCCGGAGGCGGGGACGCGCGGTCTCTGGAGTTGGGCCATCAGACTCTCCGAACGGCCGCCTTCCGCGCCGCCAGCGACATCCTCGTCCTGTCGCCGGACGACACCCTGGTGACGACCACGTCGATCCACGGCCTCGTCGGCCAGACGTGTGGGCTGAACGCCACGGTCCTCGCCGGAGCCGGTTTCGTCCAGGTCGATTCCGCCGACTCCCATGGCGTGCGCATGGAGGTTCATCGATCGCGACGACGAATGGGCGTGACCGCGTCGGCCGCCATCCCCAGCGGTGGCAAGGGCAGCCCCGGAAGGGGGCGTCGGCGGCGCGGCCCAGCGAACGTGCCGCAACGAGCCGGCAGCGTCGCCGGCTGAACGCGGAGAAGGCCGGATCAAAGACGATCGCCCGCTATAGGCCACGCCCATGAACTCCCCATGGGGGACAACGGCCCCCAACCAACCTGACAGGGCTGCTTCTTGAGAGCCGGATAGATGACATCGTCCCTGCACGCGTGGACGACCACGAGAGCAGCTGGGACGCCACTGTCCTGGGCGTGGGAGTGCAACACCGACGTCACAAGCGCCAGCCCCTTGACAGAGATCGACCGGAATCATCCGTATCCAGCTCAACGGCGCCCCACCTGAGTGGCGTCATGACAATGCTGGAACGGCCGCAGCTTCGGCCAATGGCGCCGCAGAAAGCCGCTTGCGCTTCGAAACACCACAGCTCGACATACCGCACACACTGTGCCGTCCAGTCTGACCACGAGGCAAAGCGTGACGTGCTGGCTGAACAAAACTCAGGTGCGGCCGGTCGCCGTGATGGTGTGGGATGCGGGGCATGACGATCGTTCTGAACGAGCCCGGCGTCGATGGGCTGACCGGGGTCGTGGATGCCCTCCGCGCATGGCAGGACGACCGCACGCCGCTGCAACTCCATCCGGGAGACCTCGGCTGGGCCTGGGCGCTGGGCGCGGAGAGGCTGGCCGCGGCCGTCCGCACCTGGAGCGTGGACGGTCGGATCATTGCCGTCGGGTACCTGGACGACCCTGATCTGCTACGTCTGACGACCGCGCCGGATCTGCGGCAGGACGGTGGTCTGGCGCGTCGGCTGCTGGCAGACCTCGACGATCCGGAGCGCGGGGTCCTGCCGCCCGGGAAGGTCGGCCTCGAAATCCCCAGCGGCGCCCTGATCCGGGAGGTCCTCTTGGAGGCGGGCTGGATTCCGGACGAGCCATGGACGCCGCTGCGCCGCGACCTTGACCAGCCGGTGAAGGACTCCGGCCTGCGGATCGAAGTAGCCGGCCCGGAGACGGCGGGGGTGCGGACCGCAGTGCATCGCTCGGCGTTCGGCAGCCCGGCGTTCACCGAGGAGATCTGGCACGTCCTCGCGGCGGGGCCGGTCTATGCCGACGCCCGGTGCCTGATCGGCTACGACGACCAGGACAACGCGGTGGCCGCGGCGACGGTCTGGTCTGCCGGGCCCGGCAAGCCCGGCCTGCTGGAGCCGGCGGGCGTGCACGCCGACCATCGCGGTCGCGGCTACGGGACGGCAATCAGCCTCGCCGCCGCGGCGGCGCTGCGTGAACTGGGCGCATCAAGCGCACTCGTCAGCACCCCGTCCTCGAACGCCGCCGCCGTCGCCGCCTACAAGGCAGCCGGCTACGAGCCGTCGTCCGAACGGCTGGACGTCAGCCGCGCCGCCTGAAAATGATCAGGCGACGATACCGGACAAGCCGCGTCGCTGACCCTGGCTGGGCCCGGACGCCCTCTGAGTACATAGGGCGGGCTGGGGTTCGATGATGGTCGGATGATTCGTCGCGGTGGATTGACCGATGCGCCCGGCTCTGCGTTCGGCGGCGGACGTTGAGCGGGTCCAGGGTGCCGAATCCGCTGGGCGCCCGGTTGCCGTGGGCGTCGCGCTGTCGACGTCGCAGTCGGTCAGCCCGCCGTCCACGGGCGGAGCTTGTCGGGGTTGCGCACCGCCCAGATGTGCGTGATCCGGTCCTCCGTGACGTCGAACGCGTACACGGCCACGGTGACACCTTCGTGTTCGATCACCAGGCCGGCCCGGCCGTTGACCGTGCGCTCCAGGACCGTCAGGCCGTCGGAGGCCCGGACGGCGAGGTCGGTGAGGTAGCGCGCGATCCCTTCGCCGCCCTCGATCGGGTGGAGCGCGGCGGCGACCACGCCGCCGCCGTCCGCCGTGAACGTCGCGCCGGGGGCGAGGAGTCTGACGAGGGCGTTGATGTCCTGCGCGTCCCAAGCCTGCTTGAAGTCTTTGACGAGGAGCGCCTGGTGGGCTGCCGGCGCCGCAGGGGGCTGGGAGGCGCGGACGCGACGCCGGGCGGAAGAGGCCAGTTCACGGCAGGCCGCCGGGGTGCGGCCGGTGATCCCGGCGACCTCGGCGAACGGGTAACCGAAGACGTCGTGCAGGATGAGCGCGACGCGCTGGGCCGGGGTCATGGATTCGAGGGCGACGAGAAACGCCATGCTCACCGACTCGTCGAGTGTGACGCGGTCGGCCGGGTCCGAAGAATGGGTCGCGGCGGTGCCGGGGCGCCCGCTGATCCAGTCGGTCCGCTCAGGCAGCGGCTCTGGGATCCATTCGCCCACGTAACGCTCGCGCCGGACCCGGGCCGAGCCGAGGAGGTCCAGGCATACGCGGGTGGCGACCGTCGTCAGCCAGGCGCCAGGGGACTCGATGGCGTCCTGCTGCTGTCGGGACATGGCGTACCAGCGGGTGTAGGTCTCCTGGACCACGTCCTCGGCCTCGGCCAGGGAACCGAGGAGCCGGTAGGCGAGACTGGTCAGCCGCCGCCGCTCGCTGATGATCGCGTCCAAGCCCGCGTCGGACTCGTCGTGCCGTGACTTCGCGTGATCGGTCATGGTTCCGGTGGCTCCCTGATCTCGGATCGTTGCTCGGCGGTCCGACGAGACAGCACGTCCGATTGTCAGGTCTTCGGCTCTTCCTGACGTTCCGCCGGGTCGTGTCGTCGTACTGCTCGGAGACGCCACCGGCCCGGATTTCCCGGGCAGGACACCTCAGGAGACAGCGATGACAAGGATCGGAATACTCGTCGGCAGTACCCGTCCCGGCCGCAAGGGCGACCAGGTCGCCCGGTGGGTCCACGAGCGTGCGGCCCGCCGCGGCGACGCCGTGTTCGAGGTGATCGACCTGCTCGACCACCCGCTGCCGCACCTGGACGAGCCGCTGCCCGCGCGCGCCGGGCGCTACCAGCACGAGCACACCCGCACATGGGCTGACACCATCGCCCGCTTCGACGGATTCGTCATGGTCACCCCCGAGTACAACGCCTCCATCCCCGGCGTGCTCAAGAACGCGATCGACTACCTGTACGCGGAGTGGACCCACAAGGCCGTTGGGTTCGTCTCCTACGGCGCCGGCGGCGGCGCCCATGCGGCCCGTCAGCTGCGGGCACTGTGTGAGCTCCTCCAGATGGGTGCGGTGACCCCGCAGGTCTCGCTGTCCCTGCACACCGACTTCGAGGACGACGCGACACTCAAGCCGGGCGCCCACCACACCGGCGCCCTCGAAACACTGCTGGATCACGTCGTCGCCCGGAGCACGGAAGGGCGGACAGCCACCCCCACACAGCGAGAGACGGACGAAGCCGTGATCCGCCGGCACATCGGCGGGATCGTCGACGCGATCCAGGCCAAGGACCTCGACGGTCTGAGGCGGCTCTACTCGGCGGACGTCGTGTCCTTCGACATCGATCCGCCGCTGCAGCACGTGGGGATCGACGAGAAACTCAAGAACTGGGCGAACGTGTTCACGTTCTTCCAGGAGGTGACCTACGAGGTGCGCGACCTGGTGCCCACGGTGGGCGAAGAGGTGGCGTTCACCCACGGCTTCGGCCGGCTCAGCGGCACGCTGCCCGACGGGACGGCGGCGGGCGGCATGTGGGTCCGGGTGACCTTCTGCTTCCGGAAGATCGACGGCGAATGGCTGATCACGCACGACCAGGTCTCCGTGCCGCTGGACATCCTGGGCGGCAAGGGGGTCGTCGATCTCGAACCGTAACGTCATCATCCTGAGCTGCCTCAGCAGCCGGCGAGGACGTGGTCGCGGACATGCGTGGGGACCTTGCCCCCAGGAACCGGGCCTTGCTCGCGGCCGTCCTTCAACAGCGACCCGCACACCGTCGGCGGCGGCCTTCCCGCCAAAGCCACCGTCGCCACCGCGGAGGGCAAGGAACGTGGGGGCGCGCGTGGCGCGGATCTCCTCGTCGGGGAGGTCCTCCACGAGGAAGCGGTGCCGCTCCTCGGCCCGCGTGGTCACGCGGGCCGGCGCGTCCTTGCCGGCGGGCGTCGGTGTCAGCAGGGGCGAGGACCGGTGGTCCGGATTCACCGTGGGGTCGACCGGTCCGAGCGCCACGAGGCCGTTGGCCACGCGCTGATGACGTGGGCTTTCAGTCAGCACGGAAGCCAGCACCGCACCGCCAGATCACCCCGGAGCAGGGCAACAAAGACAGCCGCTCCCACAGCGCTTCCGGGCCCTCTTGAAGGCCCGCGGGGGGCTGCCATGGCGGCTGAGCGCACTCGTCCACCTCGAACTGTGGTGTCCCACCACATACGCCCCTGACCTGCCGCTTCCTACGGTGTGGCGACACCGAATCGTCCCCGTACTTGCCTGGAAGTGGTGCACATGGCCGCCGCAACAACCTCCCCGACGCCACCCGGTTCGCTCAAGCGGATCGTCGCCGCCAGTCTCATCGGCACCACCATCGAGTGGTACGACTTCTTCCTGTACGGGTCCGCCGCCGCGCTCGTGTTCAACAAGCTGTTCTTCCCCGACTCCGACCCGCTCGTCGGGACCCTGCTGTCCTTCCTGACGTACGCGGTCGGGTTCGCCGCGCGGCCCCTCGGGGCGCTGGTGTTCGGGCACTACGGCGACCGGCTCGGGCGGAAGAAGCTGCTGGTGCTCAGCCTGCTCCTGATGGGTGGGGCCACCTTCGCCATCGGACTGCTGCCGACCCACGCGACCGTCGGCTCCGCCGCCCCGGTGCTGCTCACCGTGCTGCGGCTCGTGCAGGGGTTCGCGCTCGGTGGCGAGTGGGGCGGGGCCGTCCTGCTGGTGTCCGAGCACGGGGACGCCAAGCGGCGCGGGTTCTGGGCCTCGTGGCCGCAGACCGGTGCCCCGGCCGGCCAGCTGCTCGCGACCGGTGTGCTGTCCGCGCTGACGGCGCTGCTCTCCGACGCCGCCTTCGCCTCGTGGGGCTGGCGCATCCCCTTCCTGCTCTCAGGTGTGCTCGTGGTCGTCGGCCTCTGGATCCGGCTCTCCGTCGACGAGTCGCCCGTCTTCAAGGCGGCCCTCGCCGCCGCCGAGGAGCGCAAGGCCGTCGCCGGTCATGTCGAGAAGATGCCGCTGGTCGCCGTCCTGCGGCACCACTGGCGGGACGTGCTGATCGCGATGGGCGCCCGCATGGCGGAGAACATCTCGTACTACGTGATCACCGCGTTCATCCTGGTCTACGCGACCACCGAGGTCGGTCTCTCCAAGCAGACCGCGCTGAACGCCGTTCTCATCGGCTCCGCCGTCCACTTCGCCGTGATCCCGCTCTGGGGCGCGCTCTCCGACCGCCTCGGCCGCCGTCCCGTGTACCTGATCGGCGCGATCGGTGTCGGCGCCTGGATGTTCCCGTTCTTCACGCTCATCGACCGGGGCACCTTCGGCTCCCTGCTGCTCGCCGTGACGGTCGGCCTGGTCCTCCACGGGGCGATGTACGCGCCGCAGGCCGCCTTCTTCTCCGAGATGTTCGCGACCCGGATGCGGTACTCCGGTGCCTCCATCGGCGCCCAGTTCTCCTCCGTGGCCGCCGGCGCCCCCGCCCCGCTCATCGCGACCGCGCTCCTCGCCGACTACGGCGACTCGACCCCGATCGCCCTGTACGTGATCGCCGCCGCGCTGCTCACCGTGGTCGCCATCGCCTGCGCCAAGGAGACCCGCGACCGTGACCTGGGGGAGGTCGAGGAGCGGACCGCCGCCGATGCCAAGGTCGGCGCCGACGCCTGAGTCCCTGGAGCCCCGTTCCAGGACATCCTTGAGAGGCCCGGTGCCCCGCTCGTGACGAGCGGGGCACCGGGCCTTTCTCAGGTGCGCGTGACCGCGTCCGCCAGTGCGTGCAGGCGCAGCGCCAGCTGGATCTCCAGGGCGCGGGCCGGGGACTGCCAGTCCGGGCCGAGGAGGCGGCCGACCCGTTCCAGGCGCTGGGCCACCGTGTTGACGTGGACGTGGAGTTCGTCCTTGGTCCGGGCCGGGCTCATGCCGCTCGCGAAGTAGGCGTCCATGGTGCGGATCAGGTCCGTGCCCCGGCGCCGGTCGTACGCGACGACCTGGCCCACCGTCCGGTCGACGAAGCCGTCGATGTCCCGGCTGTCGGCGAGCAGCAGGCCGAGGAAGCCGAGGTCCTCGGCCGCGGCGCCCTGGCCGGAGCGGTGCAGGAGCCGCAGCGCGTCGAGGCAGCGGCGGGCCTCCTCGTACGCGACGGCGACCTGGTCCGGGTGGTCCAGGGGCGCCCGTACGGGAGCGGAGGCGCCCACGGTGACGGGCTCGCGCAGGGTGCCGCCGAGGCTGCGCGCGGTCTGCCGGGCGAGGTCGGCGGCGCTCTCGCCGGGGCCGAGGGGCAGCAGCAGGACGGTTCCGCCGTCGCGGGCCGAGGCGAGTCCGTGGCGGGTGGCGGCCAGGTGGGTGGCCGCCGACCAGAGGCGTTGGCGGTCGGCGCTCTCGCGGCCGCCGGCGTCCGGATCGGCGGTGCCGCCGGCCCGGTCGATCCGCGCGGCGAGCACGACGTGCGGGGCGTCGCTGTCGGTACGGAGCCGGGCGGCGCGCTCCTTGAGCAGCCTGCGGTCGCGGTCGGGTGCGTCGAGGAGGTCGTCGAGGAGTTCGCCCCGTACCCGCTGCTCGGCCTCGCCGGCGGAGCGGCGGGCGAGCAGGAGGAGGGAGGTGACGAGCGCGGCGCGTTCCAGGGTGCGCTGGTCGACCGGGTCGAGGTCGGGCTGGCCGTGCAGCACGAGGGCGCCCAGGGTCTCGCCGCCGGCCGAGACGGCGGCGACCCAGTCGTCGCCCTCGCGGACGGCGTGGCCCCCGGCGCGGCGGGCGGTTCCGGCGCCCTCCTCGGTGAACTCGACGGTTCCGCCGAGGACCTCGGAGACGGCGTGGGCCACGTCGTGGACGCCGCCGCCGTGCAGGACGAGCTCGGAGAGCCGGTCGTGGACCTCCGAGGCGCGCTCTATGACGCCGCTGTGCTCACGGATGATGTCGTTGGCGCGCTCCAGTTCGGCGAGGGCCGAGCGGGTCTCCGCGAGGAGGTTGGCGGTGTCGATGGCGACGGCGGCGTGCGCGGCGAAGGAGCCGAGCAGCGCGACCTGTTCGCGTTCGAAGACCCTGGCCCGTCGGTCGGCGGCGAAGAGGACGCCGATGACCTGGCTGCCGAGGCTGAGCGGGACGCCCAGGATGGCGACGAGGCCCTCGTCCCGTACGGCCGTGTCGATGGTCCGGGTGTGCTGGAAGCGCGCGTCGTCGAAGTAGTCGTCGGTGACGTACGGGCGGGCCGTCTGGGCGACGAGGCCGCCGAGTCCCTCCCCCATGCCCAGTCTGAGCTGCTGGAAGCGGGCGGAGACCGAACCCTCGGTGACCCGCATGTACGTGTCGCCGGCAGCGGGGTCGTTGAGGCTCAGATAGGCGCACTCCGTGCCGAGGAGCGATCGCGCGCGCTGGACGATGGCGCGCAGCACCGCGTCGAGGTCACGGAGTCCCGCGAGGTCGTGGGCGGTGGCGAAGAGCGCGGACAGCTCCGCCTCGCGGCGCCGCCGCCCCTCCAGCTCGGCCCGGACCCGCAGGGCGAGCTGCTTGGCCTCTTCGAGTTCGGCCAGCGCCTCGGGGCCCGCGCCGCTCGCACGGGCGAGCAGCACGGGCCGGTCGTAGGCCTCCGTCGCGGCTCCCCTGGTGAGGAGTTCGAGGTAGGAGACGTGTTCGTGGGACATGGACACAGGGATACCTGCCGAACGTGTGGTCGCACCACCCCTGTGGACAACCTTCACGGGGAAGCAGGGACACCAGGGGCGCCGGGGGCAGGGGCCCCGGGGGCGCCAGGGGCGGGTCCCCGGGGGACCCAGGGGCAGGGGCCTCGACGGCGTCCTTCAGTGGGCGGTCCAGCCGCCGTCGAGCGTGAGGGAGGTGCCGGTGATGAACGAGGCCTGGGGAGCGCAGAGATAGAGCACGGCCTCGGCGACCTCGTCCGGCTCGATGAGCCGCTTCAGCGCCGAGTCCTTCAGCAGGACCTCGGACAGGACGCGCTCCGGCGGAATGCCGTGGGCGGCGGCCTGGTCGGCGATCTGCCGCTCGACGAGCGGGGTGCGTACATAGCCGGGGTTGACGCAGTTGGAGGTGACCCCGTGCGGGGCGCCTTCGAGGGCGGCGGTCTTGGAGAGGCCCTCCAGGCCGTGTTTGGCGGCCACGTACGCGGACTTGAAGGCGGAGGCGCGCAGCCCGTGGACGGAGGAGATGTTGACGATCCGGCCCCACCCCTGCGCGTACATGTGCGGCAGGGCGCCCCGGATCAGCCGGAAGGGCGCTTCCAGCATGACCGTGAGCACGGTGTGGAAGACGTCCGGCGGGAACTCCTCGATGGGGCGGACGAGCTGGAGTCCGGCGTTGTTGACGAGGATGTCGGCGCCGTCGGCGGCCGCCTCCGCGGCGTCCAGGTCGGTGAGGTCGAGCAGCCGGGGTTCGAGGCTCCCGGGGAGCTCGGCGGCCTCCTCGGCCAGGGTCTCCAGGCCTTCGGCCGCCCGGTCGACGGCTCTGACCCGGGCCCCCGAGGCGGCGAGCCGCAGCGCGCAGGCGCGCCCGATGCCGCCGGCCGCGCCGGTGACGAGCGCGGTGCGGCCGGTCAGATCGAGGACGACGGCACGGGGCCGGGGTGCGGCGGCGGGCGAACCGAGGTCCGGTACGGCACCGAGTGGGGCGGTGATGGGGGCGCTCATGCTCCGCACCCTATGAAGCGTCCGCTCCCCCACCGATGTGTGTCGCGCCCATAGTTCAGCTGTTCGCTGTGGTGCGGAACCATGTCGGTTGGTCGGCCAAAGCCTTCTCGATCCGCAGCAGCGAGAAGCGCTTCATCTCCGGCAGGTCGTCCACGTCGAACCAGCCGACCTCGATGGACTCGTCGTCGTTGACCCTCGCCTCGCCGCCCACCGCGCGGCAGCGGAAGGAGACGTCCAGGAACTGGCACTGGTCGCCGTTGGGGTAGACGACGGGCTTGCGAAGGGTCTCGACGAGCACGATCCGCTCGACCTCGCAGTGCACGGCCGTCTCCTCGAAGACCTCGCGCACCGCGCAGTCGGCGGGCTGCTCCCCGGGCTCGACGATGCCCCCGATGACCGCCCAGCGTCCGTTGTCGGCGCGCCGGCCGAGCAGCACCCTGCCCCGGTCGTCGAAGACGACGGCGCTCACTCCGGGCAGGAAGAGGAGCTGGTGGCCGGCTGTCTCGCGCAGGGCCCGGATGAAGTCAGGGGTAGCCATGCACCGACCCTAGATCATCCGCCGGCCGCCCCACTCGGACGCCGGTCCCGCACCGCTCGGACGCCGGTCCCGCTCTACTCCGCCCCGGTGCGCCGGGCCCGTACCGATCGGAAGGCCGACCAGCCCAGACCGGCGGCCGCGAGCGCCACGAGGAGGGCCTCCGGCAGGGTGCCCATCCGGGTCGCCGGGGTCAGCGAGGAGCGCAGCGGCACCTTCTCGACCAGGACGTCCGGGGTGAACATCTTCGTCTCCGCGACGATCTCGCCGTCGGGGCGGATGACCGCGCTGACCCCGCTGGTGACGGGCACGACCACCGACCGGCTGTGCTCGACGGCCCGCACCCGCGACATCGCGAGCTGCTGGTAGGTCATCTCGCTGCGGCCGAAGGTGGCGTTGTTGCTGGGGACGCTGATGAGCTGGGCGCCATGGGTGACCGTGTCGCGCACGGCCCAGTCGAAGGCCGCCTCGTAACAGGTGGCGAGGCCGACCTTCGTACCGGCCAGGTCGAAGACCCCGACCTTCGTACCGGCGCCGAAGTCCCGGCTCACCCGGTCGACGTTGCTGTTGAAGACACGCACGAAGGACCGCATCGGGATGTACTCGCCGAAGGGCTGGACGTGCCGCTTGTCGTAGGTGGCGACGGGGCCGCTGTCCGGGTCCCACTGGATGAGGGTGTTGCGGAGCTTGCCGGTCTCGGGGGCGATGACCGCGCCGATCACGGTCGGCACGCCGATCGCGCGGACGGCGCCGTCGATGACGTCGGCCGCGTCGGCGTTCGCGTACGGGTCGATGTCCGAGGAGTTCTCGGGCCACAGCACGAAGTCGGGCTGCGGCGCACGGCCGGCCCTGACGTCCGCGGCGAGTTCGCGGGTGCGGGCGACGTGGTTGTCGAGGACGGCCCGGCGCTGGGAGTTGAAGTCGAGGCCGAGGCGGGGCACGTTGCCCTGGACGGCGGCGACGGTGGCCGTGCCGTCCTCGGCCGAGTCGTCGACGAGCGGCAGCGCCGCGAGGGCGCCGGTGACCGGGACGAGCACGGCGAGCGCGGCGGCCACGAGCGGGCCGCGCGGGAGGCTGCGGGGGCGGGCGCCGGTGGTCGCTCCGAGCCCGGTGCCGGTACGGGAGGCGGGCGCGCGGTCGGAGCCGACGGCGCCGGCCTCGGTGCCGGTGGCGGTGTCGGTGGCCACGTCGGTGCCCGTGTCCCCGTCGCGGACCGTGCCGGCCGCCGTCCCCGCGGCCCGGCGGGCCTGGATCTGGCGGTACGTCTCGTACAGGCCGAAGCCGCAGAGGGCGACGGCGAATCCGAGCACCGGCGTGCCGCCCACGGCGGCCAGCGGCAGGAAGATCCCGTCCGCCTGGCCGAAGGCGATCTTCCCCCACGGGAAGCCGCCGAAGGGCACGCGCGCGCGTGCCGCCTCCGCGAGGATCCACACCCCGGCGGCGAAGAACGGCCACCACGGGAGCCGGGAGACCGCCGCGATGCCGAGGCCGGCGAGGGCCACGAACAGCGCCTCGATGGCGGCCAGGGCGAGCCAGGGTCCCGGGCCGACCTCCTCGCCGGTCCAGATGAGGAGCGGCAGCAGGAAGCCGAGCCCGGCGAGGTATCCGAGGCCGAATCCGGCGCGGAGCCGGCGGCCGCGCAGGCTCCAGCCGAGCAGGGCGAAGGCGGGCAGCGCGAGCCACCACAGGGGGCGCGGCGGGAAGCTCAGGTAGAGCAGGAGCCCGGACAGCAGAGCCGCCCCGGGCCGTACGAACCGCCGCAGCGGGGAAGCAGGCGTGGGGGCGGTGTCGGCTGCGGACGCGTCGACGGGGCTGATGGTGGCGCTCACCTTGCGGAGTCTACGGGTCGTTCCTGTCGGCGGAGGCGGGCGGGCGGACCGGGCGTGGGGCCCGGCGAGGCGCCTCGGCCCACGAGGTCACGCCGGTTTCCGGTGCTCATCCGGCTCCTGCCGCTCCCGCCTTCCGGTCACACCGGGCGGCCGGTCGGGGCGGGTGGCGCGGGCGGGGCCACGTCGCGGAGACGGTCGCGGATGACGCGGACGGCGGACTCGGCGTCGTCGACGGTGACGGTGAACGTCCGGCCGTCGCCGAGGCGCAGGATCAGGCCCTCGCCGCGCCGGACGACCACGGCCGTGCCCTTCTCGGGGCGCCAGCGGTAGCCCCAGCCGCCCCAGTGGCGCGGGTCGACGCTCGGCTCGAAGTCGGCGCCGACGACATGGGAGAGGGGGATGCGGCGGCGCGGCACGCCGATGTGGCCGCAGCGGACCTCCATGCAGTCGTCGTCGACCTTCACGGCCACGTGGACGAAGGCGAGCGTGCCGAAGAGGACGAGCAGTCCGGCGGCGACGCAGCCGATCACGGCCATCAGGAGGGGCGCGATGCCCGAGGTCCAGGCCGACTCGACGGCGAGGGTGATGCCGAGGGCCATGCAGGCGGCACCGGCGGCCGCCGGGACCCACTGGAAGCGGTTGGTGGCGCGGCCGGTCCAGACGGCGGGCGTCCGCTCGTCGGCGTACTGATTCCGGGCATCGTCCCTCATATCGGGAAGAGTACCCAGGTTCGTCCGGAACAGCGCGACGGAACGAGGTGCTCCACGCACGCTCGGTGAGCGGCCCCGCGGGGAGCGGAGGGAGGCTCCGGCGCTCGGCGCCTGCGACGCCACTCAGCGGGCGGCGGCGACGCCCCCTCGCTCAGTGGGCGGGGGCGATCGCCGCGAGGAGCCGGCCCTCGGCGTAGCCGAGGGCCGTGGCGGGGAGCTGGCCGGGGCGGCCGCTGAGCAGGACGGAGAGGCTGCCGGTGGGGTCCGCGTCGGGAGCGGGTTCGGCTCCGACGCGGCGCAGCGCCTGCGCCGCGACGGCGTCGGCGGAGCCGTGGAAGACGAGCGGAGGCAGTCCGGCGCGACCGCGGGCGTCGAGGGCGGCGAGGATGCGGTCCTCGACCATCTCGTAGTGGGTGCAGCCGAGGACGACGGTACGGACGTCGCGGGGGGTGAGCGCGGCGGCGGCGGCGACCGCGCGGTCCACGGCGTCGGGGTCGGCGTGCTCCACGGCGTCGGCGAGTCCGGGGCAGGGCACCTCGGTGACCTCGGCGCCGCCGGCGAAGTCGTGGATGAGTCCGCGCTGGTAGGCGCTGCCCGTGGTGGCCGGGGTGGCCCAGATGGCGACCTTGCCGCCACCGGCGGCCGCGGGCTTGATCGCGGGCACGGTGCCGATGACGGCGATGTCCGGTTCGAGGGCGGCGCGGATGGCGGGCAGGGCGTGCACGGTGGCGGTGTTGCAGGCCACGATCAGCACCTGCGGGCGGTGCTCGGCCGCGGCGAGCGCGACGGCCAGGGCGCGCCCCGTGAGGTCCTCGGGGGTACGCGGTCCCCAGGGCATTCCGTCAGGGTCGTTCGAGAGGAGGAGGTCGGCGTCCGGCCGGAGTCGCCGCACCGCGGCCGCTGCCGGGAGGAGGCCGATTCCGGAATCCATGAGCGCGATCTTCACCCGGTCACCCTAGCCGATGGGCGTTCTGGGGCCCGCGTTCTGGGGCAGACTGCCGCGAATGAGCACTCTCGCCTGGTTCGCGCTCGTCTCCCTGGCCGTCTGGGTCTGGCTGCTGTTCGGCCAGGGCTTCTTCTGGCGTACCGACCAGCGGCTGCCGTCTGCCTCCCGGGAACATGGGGGAGGCCCGCGCGTGGAGCCGGACCGGTGGCCCCGTGTGGCCGTGGTCGTGCCGGCGCGGGACGAGGCCGAGGTGCTGCCGCTGAGTCTGCCGTCGCTGCTCGCGCAGGACTATCCGGGCGTCGCCGAGGTGATCCTGGTGGACGACGGGAGTACGGACGGCACGGGCCGGCTGGCCGCCGACCTCGCCGCTCGCCATGGCGGGCTGCCGCTGACCGTGATGTCACCGGGCGAGCCGGAGCCGGGCTGGACGGGGAAGCTCTGGGCGCTGCGGCACGGCATGGCGCTGGCACGCACGCGGGGACCCGGGTTCCTGCTCCTGACGGACGCGGACATCGCCCATGAGCCGGACAGTCTCCGGCTCCTGGTGTCGGCCGCGGAGGCGAACGGGCTCGATCTGGTCTCGCAGATGGCCCGGCTCCGGGTGGAGAGCCTCTGGGAGCGTCTCGTGGTGCCGGCGTTCGTCTACTTCTTCGCGCAGCTCTATCCCTTCCGCTGGATCAACCGGCCGCGTCCCCTGGCGACGGCAGCCGCGGGTGGCTGTGTGCTGCTGAGGACGGAGACGGCGGTGGCGGCGGACGTGCCGGAGGCGATCCGGCAGGCGGTGATCGACGACGTGTCGCTGGCTCGGGCCGTGCGGCGGGCCGGTGGCCGGATCTGGCTGGGGCTCGCGGAGCGGGTCGACAGCGTGCGTCCCTATCCGGGGCTCGGCGATCTGTGGCGGATGGTCGCCCGCAGCGCGTACGCGCAACTGCGGCACAGTCCGCCGCTGCTCCTGGGGACGGTGGCGGGTCTCGTCCTCGTCTATCTGGTGCCGCCGATGGCCCTGTTCGCGGGTGCGGTGCGCGGGGACGGGGCGGCGGCCTGGGCGGGTGGCGCGGCGTGGGCGGTGATGGCGGGGACGTACGTGCCGATGCTCCGTTACTACCGGCAGCCGCTGTGGCTCGCTCCGCTGCTGCCCCTCACCGCGTTCCTCTATCTCCTGATGACGGTGGACTCGGCGGTCCGGCACTACCGGGGGGTCGGTGCGGCGTGGAAGGGCCGGACGTACGCGCGGCCGGAGGCGGCACCGGACCGGTGCCGCGACATCGCGCCGGGCGAGTGAGCGTGACGCCGCTTCAGATGAGCGCGCCCCCTTCTTCACGGAAATAGTTTTCCCGACACGGGGAGTAGCGCCGTCAATTCGGCGTGTACACATCGCCCCGGAGATCCGGGGATTGACGCTTAAGCATGCCCATGATCACTCCCCGCACCCCTTCCGGGCACCTTTTCTTTATGCGTTCTTCATGCCCGGGGGCACGCGACCGGCCCGGGGCGCCCGACCCGCCGGTAACCCCCTCCGAACTCGGCTTTTACATGATCTTGGCACGTTCCGCCGCCCGTTTTTGGCACGTTCGCTCGGATTGGGGATCCACTTCTTCACGAAGCCCGTCAAACAACCCTCTAATCAGGCTCCCCAACCAGCACATCGTGGGCTTAACTTATGTGCCATGACCTCCCCCCGCTCCACCTATGGAGGCGGTTACCACACCGCGCCGTCCTTCCCGGACACCCCGATCTACGACTCCCTGGTCGCGGAGCGGGGCACGCCTCAGATCGCCCCGATCCGAGTGCCCGCCGCCTACGACACCGGCAGCAGCTTCCCGGCCACCGGCAGCAGCTTCCCCTCCAGCGGTTCCTACCTGCCGGCGCTCCCCGCGGCACTGCCCGCCCTCCCGGCGGCGCCCAGCCCGCAGCCCTCCTACGGCAACGGCTACGGATACCCGCAGCCCACGCCGCAGGTGGCCCCCGTGCCCCTGCAGCACGCCCCCGCCCCGTACATCCCGCAGCAGCAGGTGGCCCCGCGCGGCTACCAGGGCGGCCAGTACGCGCAGCCGCCCCGTCCCGCCCCCGCGGGCTACGAGGCGATGCGTCCGGCGGCACCCCGGCCCGCCCCCGCGCCGGTCCCCGCCCCGATGCAGTACGACGACCCGTACAACCGTCCCTACCAGGGCGGAGGCTACTGACCGGCTTTCACCCACCGGACGGCGCCGGGTCCGGAGCGGCTGGCAGGATGACCGCATGCCGACTCCTCTGCTCCGTTCCGTCCACGTCCATCCGGTGAAGGCCATGCGTGCGCTGGCCCCCGCGGAGGCCGAGGTGCAGCCCTGGGGGCTGGCCGGAGACCGTCGCTGGGCCGTCGTCGACGCGGCCGGCAAGGTCGTGACCCAACGCCGTCACCCCCGGATGGCGTTGGCCACGGCGGAGCCGCTGCCGGGCGGCGGGGTCACCCTGTCCGCGCCCGGTCACCCCCCGCTGACCGTCGAGGTACCGCACCCCTCGTCCACGGTCACGGTGGAGATCTTCGACAAGCCGGTGGAGGCCGTGCCGGCCGGTGCCGAGGCGGTCGGCTGGCTCTCGGCGTACCTGGAGGGCGAGTTCCGGCTCGTCCACATGGACGCGCCCGAGCACCGGCGTCCGGTCGACCCGGACTACGCGCTGCCCGGCGAGACGGTGAGCTTCGCGGACGGCTATCCGCTGCTCGTCACCACCACGTCGTCGCTCGACGCCCTCAACTCCCTGATCGCACAGGGGGACCACGCCCATGAGGGCCCGCTTCCGATGAACCGGTTCCGGCCGAACCTGGTGATCGAGGGCACCGCTCCCTGGGCGGAGGACGGCTGGACGCGCCTCGCCGTCGGAGAGGTCACCTTCCGGGTCGCGCGGCCGTGCGGACGCTGTGTCGTCACCACGACGAACCAGTTCACCGCCGAGCGCGGCAAGGAACCGCTGCGGACCCTGGCCCGGCACCGCAAGAGCGACGGCCGGGTCATCTTCGGCCAGAACCTCGTCCCCGAGCACACCGGCACCGTCCGGGTCGGCGACGAGGTGAAGATCCTGGACTGAGCGCCGGCCCGCGCCCCTTCCGGCAGACCGAAACGACAGGACCGGGACGAAGGCCGGGACGGAGGCCGGGACAAGGGCCGCGACGAGGAGCCGGGACGAGGGGACCCCCGTCACACTTCACCGGCCCGACGGGCGGGGAAACCACCTCCGGGGCACACTCGTTGAAGGAGCTGTGAACAACGAGGGGGTTCCCACGTGCGCGCTGCCATCGGACTCTGGCGCTGGCGGCACAATCCCCTGCGCCGGACCACGGATCTCGTCGAGGCCTGGGTCGCCTTCGTGGCGGTCGCGCTGCTCTGTCTCCTCGTACCCCTGACCGGCTGGGCCGCCGGCACCTCCGCCCACGGCTCGCTCCAGCGCGCGGTCCGCACCCAGCAGGAACAGCGCGTGCCGACGACGGCCCGGGTGCTCAGGCACGCCGACCTGCCCGCGGGCGGCCCGAGGACCGCCGAGGCGACCGGCGAGGAGCGTCTGCGCCGCTCCGTCGTGGCCGAGTGGACAGCACCCGACGGCTCGCCCCGGACGGGAACGGTGACGACCGCCCGGCGGACCTCGGCCCCGGGCGCCACCTTCCGCCTCTGGACCGACCGGTACGGACACCCCGTGGCTCCGCCGATGCACGCGGACACCGCCCGCGCCCACGCGATCGTCGCCGGTCTGACGGCCGCTCTCCTCGCGGGACTCATGGTCGAGATCGTCCGCCGCCTCGCCGTACGCCGACTGGTGCTGACGCGGTACGCACACCTCGACCGCGCGTGGGCGGCGACCGGTCCGGACTGGGGCCGCACGGGGACCGGCAGCTGACCCACGGTCGAAGCTCGGCCGGACCGGGGGGCGGGATCCGGCGTCCGACCCGCTTCCGCCCGATTCCGGCCCCCTTGCGACCGCCTGACGACCCTCTTGCGACGGCCTCCGGCGGCGCCACCGCGCGACCGAGCCCGACCGACCTCGACCATCGGCGACCGTCCCCTGACCGGGCGTGACATACGTCCGGCGCCCACCCCGCCGCGGGTACCCGTGCACGTCCACGACCCGTCAACCCCGTGCCCTCGCGCGCGCTACGGTGGGGCATCGGATCAGCGGCGAGGCATGAGGCGGGGGCAGGACACACCCATGGCACAGGGCACGGTCCAGGTGACGCACACCGGCACATCGCGGTGGCGGCGCCGCACGGGTGAGTACCCCTCGCTCGCCGCCGCACTCGAGGCGGCCGGGGACGGGGACGTGCTCACCATCGCTCCCGGCACCTACCGGGAGAACCTGGTGGTGCGGCGGGCCGTCACCCTGCGCGGCCCCGAGGGCTCCATCGGCTCGGTGCGGATCGCACCGCCGGACGGGGTGCCGCTGACGCTGCGGGCCTCCGTCACCGTCCAGGACCTCCACATCGAGGGGCAGGACGTCGCCGCACCGGCGCTGCTCGTCGAGGACGGCACCCCCGAGCTGCTCGACCTGCGGATCATGACCCGCTCGGCGGCCGGGATAGAGGTGCGGGGCGCGGCCAGGCCGACGGTCCGCCGCTGCACCGTCGACAATCCCGCCGGGGTCGGCATCGCCGTGGTCGACGGCGCGGGCGGGGTGTTCGAGGAGTGCGAGGTGGTCTCCGCGGGGCAGGCGGGCATCTCGGTGCGGGGCGGCGCGCATCCCCGGCTCGAACGCTGCCGGGTGCACCACGCCTCCGGCGCCGGGATCGCCGTGACCGGTGAGGGCAGCGGACTCGAAGGCGTCGGCTGCGAGGTGTACGAGATCAAGGGCGCGGGTCTCCAGATCGCGGCCCGTGCGACCGCCCATCTCAGCGACTCCTCGGTGCACCGCACCTCGGGCGACGGCATCACGCTCGACACCGACGCGGTGCTCACGCTCTCCGACTGCGACATCCACGACGTCCCGGAGAACGCCGTCGACCTGCGCTCGCGCTCGGTCCTCACGCTGACCCGGTCGACCGTCCGCCGTTTCGGCCGCAACGGCCTGTCGGTGTGGGACCCGGGGACCCGGGTGGACGCCAACCAGTGCGAGATCCACGACAGTACGGGCGACTACCCGGCGGTGTGGGTGAGCGACGGGGCGACCGCCGTCCTCGACGCCTGCCGGGTGCACGACGTGCCGGACGCGCTGTTCGTCCTTGACCGGGGTTCGCGGGTGGACGTCGTCGACAGCGATCTGTCGCAGGTGCGGAACACGGCGGTGTCGGTCAGCGACGGGGCGACCGCCCAGCTCGACGACTGCCGGATCCGGGAGGCGTCGACGGGCGCCTGGTTCCGGGACCACGGCAGCGGCGGCACGCTCGGCGGCTGCACGATCGACTCCGTGCAGACCGGGGTCATCGTCACCAAGGGCGCCGACCCCACGATCGACCGGTGCACGGTCACCTCGCCCGCGGAGGCCGGCTTCTACGTGTCGGCGGAGGGCCGCGGCTCCTTCACCGGCTGCCGGGTCACGGGCAGCGGCGGGTACGGGTTCCACGTCACCGACGGCTGCCGGACCACCCTGCGCAAGTGCCGTACGGAGCGCTGCGCGCGCGGCGGTTACGAGTTCCCGGAGGAGGGGGCGAGCGCCGAGGACTGCACCAGTGACGAGAGCGCGGTCCGGTCCTCCGTGCCCGACGGCGGGACGGTCCTGACGGCGACCCAGTCGGGCGGACTGCTCGGCACGGTGCCCGCGCCGCGTGTCCCGGCCGCCGTACCGGTCCCGGACGTTCCGGCGGTGGACGCCCGTTCCTCGCAGGACGTGCTCGGGGAGCTGGACGCCCTGGTGGGTCTGGAGAGCGTCAAGCTGGAGGTGCGGACCCTCACCAACATGATCGAGGTGGGGCGCAGGCGTCAGGAGGCGGGGCTCAAGGCCGCCTCGGTCCGCCGCCATCTGGTCTTCACGGGCAACCCGGGCACGGGCAAGACGACGGTGGCCCGGCTGTACGGCGAGATCCTGGCCTCGCTCGGGGTCCTGGAGCGCGGCCATCTGGTCGAGGTCTCCCGGGTGGACCTGGTCGGCGAGCACATCGGCTCGACGGCGATCCGCACCCAGGAGGCCTTCGACCGGGCGCGCGGCGGGGTGCTGTTCGTCGACGAGGCGTACGCCCTGTCGCCGGAGGACTCGGGCCGGGACTTCGGCCGTGAGGCGATCGACACGCTGGTGAAGCTGATGGAGGACCACCGGGACGCGGTGGTGGTCATCGTCGCGGGCTACACGGCGGAGATGGAGCGCTTCCTCACGGTCAACCCCGGTGTGGCGTCCCGTTTCTCACGGACCATCACCTTCGGCGACTACGAGCCGGACGAGCTGCTCCGGATCGTGGGGCAGCAGGCGGACGAGCACGAGTACCGGCTCGCCCCGGGCACGGACGAGGCGCTGCTCGGGTACTTCACGAAGCTGCCCAAGGGGCCGGCCTTCGGCAACGGGCGTACGGCTCGGCAGACGTTCGAGTCGATGGTGGAGCGGCACGCGGGCCGGGTCTCCGCGCTCACCGAGGCGAGCACGGACGACCTGACGCTGCTCTACCCGGAGGATCTTCCCGAACTCCCTTGATCCGCCGTGTCGTTCGGCTCGCGCTGATGGGGTACGGCGGGCGGGAGCCGGTCCAGGAGGGCGCCACGCCGGTGGGCGAACGCCGGGTCGGCCTGGTAATCGGAGTGGCCCAGGATCGGCTCGGGCAGCGGGTGGGCGCGGGTGCGGCCGTAGGCGACGGGGTCGAGCAGGACCGCCGCGTCGACGGCGGGTCTGCCGCCCTCGGCGGGGACACGGACGGGTCCGCCGATGGGGTCGGTGGCGCGGTACAGATTGCTCCAGCAGTGGACCGTACGGTTCAGGGCGCGCAGCGCCTCCGGGCCGAAGTAGGCCGGGAACCAGCGTCCGTAGAGCCGCTCCAGGGGTGACCCGTACGTGAGGAGCGCGACCCGGCCGCGGGTGGCGGGCGGGAGCTGCCAGACGGCGGCCGCGGCGAGCACACTGCCCTGCGAGTGTCCCGAGATCACGAGCCGGCCGCCGGTGCCGCGGGTCCAGGAGCTCATCCGCCAGGTCAGGTCGGGGACCGCCCGTTCGGCGTAGCAGGGCGGGGCGAACGGGTGGGCGGCGCGCGGCCAGAACGTACCGACGTCCCAGAGGATGCCGATGGTGCGGCGGGCGGAGGCGTCCCGGTAGGCGCGGCGGCCCCAGGTGACGAAGAGCAGAAAGCCGAAGCCGATCATCCAGGAGCCGATGGCCTGGGTGACGGTGGCCAGGGAGGCGATCGCCGGGTGGGCTCCGTCGAAGGCCCGGCCGGGGACGTTTCCGCTGGCCCAGGCGCCGGCGACGGAGCCCGCCCCGAGGAGCAGGGTGGCTCCGGAGACGACGCCGACGAGGACGGGCGCGGAGTCGGTGAGCGACGCCCGCGCCCGGCCGGCCGCGATCTGGCCGCTACGGACGGGGTCGGGTTCGCCGGCGGCGTCGTAGTCGGCCTCGACCCGGGCGCGCAGCCGGCGTCCGGCGAGCACGGTCCGCACGGCGAGGAGGGCGGCGGGCACGAGCAGCAGCAGGAGCAGGACGGGGATGACGGACGCCTGCCAGCTGAGCAGCACGGGCGGGCTGATCCGGGGGCCTCCGTCGCCCATGCCGGGGGTGGCGGGCCCGTCGAGCCAGTCGGCGACCCGCTGGGCGACACCACCGGACATCACTCCGGCGAGGGCGCAGGCGAGCATGGCGACGGCGGGTCCGCCGAGGCCGCGCAACGCGGTGCGGGCGTCCCGGCGGGGCCGCTGGAGGAGCACGGCGACGACGCCGAGGGCGACGACGAGGCCGCCCTGGGCGAGGGTGAGTCCGCCGAATGCGGCATTGCCGGGCAGGGCTCCGCCGGAGGTCCAGCCGGGGCGGGACCAGCAGGCGTAGAGGGCGCTGAGCGCGAGCACGGCGAGCGAGACGCCGGGCAGCCAGGACACGAGGGCGCGTTCGACGCGCAGGTCGAGGCGGCGCTCGCTGCGGCCGCGGCGGCAGACGACCCAGAGGACGAGCACCGCGAGGGCGGCGACGGCGGCCTGGAGGAGCCGGCCGAGGAAGGCGCCGGCGCCCGGGGTGGTGGCGTCGTGCCGGGCGGCGGCCGTGGCGAGGGCGGCGGCGACGGTGAGGAATCCGGCGGCGGTGTGGGCGGCCCTGAGGCGGGCGACGAGCCGGCGGCCGTACCAGAAGCCGGGGCGGCCGAGGGCGGGCCGCGGCTCGACGGGGCCGGGACCGTCGTCCCCCCGGTCGGCGCTCTCCGTGTCGGCGGCCCCCTCCGTGACCGGAGCCGGCCCCGTGGCGGCCCGTGGTGCCGCGACGGGATCGTCGTATCCGGTGGGCGGGCGCTGGGCCTCGTACGCGCTCCACGTCCGGTTCGACAGGTACCAGAGGAGGCCGACCAGCAGGGTCGGCACCAGAGCGGCGAGAGCGAGGCGGCGGCCGGGCACGGACCACCAGCCGCCGCGCGCCTCGGAGAGGAAACCGAGCCAGGAGTACGCGTCGGTGCAGGCGGCGCTCGCGGCGCACTGCCAGGCCGTCAGGTCGAGGGCGACCTCGCAGGCCGCGGCGGTGAGCAGCACGGTGAGGGTGAGGGCCACCAGCCGGACGAGGACCCCGTACGTCCGGACGAGCCCCGGCCTGCCGTGGGCGGGCGGGCGCATCCAGTGCGCGAGATTGACGACCATGAACGGCAGGAGCAGCAGCCACAGGGCGCGGGCGCCGTCGCCCGAGGTCAGATTGGACCAGACGTACGCCTCCGGGACCGGACGGGCCGCGTACCGCTCCGGGTGGTCCTCGGCGTCGACGTCCTCGGCCCGCCGGTGCATGGCGGCGGTCCGGTCGCCGGTGATCCGTACGGTCCTCGGGTCGTCGAGCATGTCCTGGGGGGTGGCTCCGCCGACTCCGTGGACGAGGAGTTCGAGCGCCGCGCCGCCGCTCTCCGGAGCGGGTGTGGCAGGGGACACTGAGGGGACTTCCTCTCAGGGTGGGAAGATGCGACGTCGGCACCAGGATCGCGGACAGTGGTGCGCCCGCGCACCGTTCCTCACCGAATCCGACACCCATCCCCTTGTCTCCTGCGGAAGGACCGGCCCCGGCGGTGACTGACAACCAGAACCTCCTCGCGGAGCAGCGGCGTGCCCTGATCCTCGACGAGGTACGGCGGCGCGGCGGTGTACGGGTCAACGAGCTGACCCGGCGCCTCAGCGTCTCGGACATGACGATCCGTCGCGACCTCGACGCGCTGGCCCGGCAGGGCATGCTCGCGAAGGTGCACGGCGGGGCCGTTCCGGTCGTCGAGGCGAGCACCCACGAGCCGGGCTTCGAGGCCAAGTCGGTGCTCGAACCGAGCGCCAAGGACGAGATCGCCCGGACGGCGGCGGCGATGGTCGCGCCGGGCAGCGCGATCGCCCTGTCCGGCGGCACGACGACGTACGCCCTGGCCCGGCATCTGCTCGACGTGCCGGACCTGACCGTGGTGACGAACTCCGTCCGGGTCGCGGACGTGTTCCACGAGGCCCAACTGGCGGGCATCGGTGGCGAGTCGCGGCGCGGGGCGGCAACGGTCGTCCTGACGGGCGGGGTGCGCACGCCGTCCGACGCCCTGGTCGGGCCGGTGGCGGACCGGGCGGTCCGCTCGCTCCACTTCGACCTGCTGTTCCTCGGGCTGCACGGCATCTCGGTGGAGGCGGGTCTTTCGACGCCGAACCTGGCGGAGGCCGAGACGAACGGGTGCCTGATGCGGTCGGCGCGCCGGGTCGTCGCGGTCGCCGACCACACCAAGTGGGGGACGGTGGGCCTGAGTTCGTTCGCCGGCCTGGACGAGGTGGACACCTGGGTGACGGACCGGGGCCTGCCCGAGGACGTACGGGCCGAAGTGGCGGAGCATCTGCCGGGGCTCGTGGTGGCGGGCGAGGAGCAGGCGTGACCCTCTTCCGGGTCGAGCGGACCGTGTCGGCGGCGCCGGACGTGGTGTGGCGGCGGCTCACGGACTGGCCGGCCCACGGCCGGCAGGTGCCGCTGACCCGGACGAGGGTGCTGACGCCGGGGCCGAACCGCGCCGGGACCCGCTTCACGGCCCGTACCGGCGTCGGCCGGCTGTCGTTCGACGACCCGATGGAGGTCGTCGTCTGGGAACCGCCGGAGGCGGGGGCGGGCCGGTCGGGCGTCTGCCGTCTGGAGAAGTCCGGGCGGGTCGTGCGGGGATGGGCGCTCGTCGAGGTGACAGAGACGCCGGGCGGCGGAAGCCGGGTGGTGTGGACGGAGGAACTGTCGGTACGGGGCCTGCCGCGGGCCTTCGACCCGGCGCTCGGGTGGGCGGGACGGGCCCTGTTCGGCCGGGCGGTGGACGGGCTGCTGCGGGACGACTGACCCCGCTGCGGGGCCTCCGCCTGCTGCACCCCTCCGTCCCTCCCCCAGACTCCGTCCGGGGGCCCCAGGGGCGGCGCCCACCCGCCCCCACCCCGTTGTGGGCATGCGTCCCGCTGGGGCGTCCACGGGCGGGGCGGGCACCGGCCGGGCAGGCGGGGTGGGCGGGGTGGGCCCCTGGGCTATTGACAGTTCGTCAGCTATGGTGCTGCATCCGCTCGCGTCCCACCCCGGGAGGGTTCATGGCACGCCGACTGAGGCCGGTGGAGCTCGACTTCACCGCGTCCGCACCCGTCCGTCTGGTCTTCACGGCGACGCTCGCCGCCCCGCCGCCGACCGTCTACCGGTCCCTCGCCGTGGAGGTGGGGAGCCTGCCCGCCTGGTTCACCGCCGTCTCCTCCGCGGTCCCGTCGGGCGACGGAGCGGGCCGGACGGTCCGCCTCCGGGGCGGGATCGTCTTCGAGGAGACGATCCTCGCCGCCGAGCCCGACGCCCGATACGCCTACCGCGTCGACTCGACCAACGCCCCCGGCATGGCGGCCCTCGCCGAGGAGTGGACCCTCTCCCCCGTCGGCAAGGGGACCCGGCTGCGGTGGACGATGGCCGCCGACGGCGCCGCGCCGTTCCGGCTGGCACTGCGCCTGGCGGGGCCGGGCGTGGGGCTGTCCTTCAGGGACGCCGCGCGCCGGCTCGACCGGCGGCTCACTCCGGCCAGGCCCCCGTCGCCAGGAACCGTTCGATAGCGGCGCTGTACGGGCCGATGTCCAGGCCCTGGGCGGCCAGCCAGTCGTCGGAGTAGTACTTGTCCAGGTAGCGCTCGCCCCCGTCGCAGATCAGGGTGACGACACTGCCGGTCCGCTCATGGGCGACCATCTCGGCGATGATCTTGAAGGCGCTCCACAGCCCGGTTCCGGTGGAGCCGCCCGCCTTGCGGCCGATCGCCGCCTCCAGGGCGCGGACGGCGGCGACGCTCGCCGCGTCGGGCACCTTCATCATGCGGTCGACGGCTCCGGGCACGAAGCTCGGCTCCATCCGGGGACGGCCGATGCCCTCGATCCGCGAACCGCAGTCGGCGGTGGCGTGCGGGTCGTGGTGCGTCCAGCCGTCGAAGAAACAGGAGTTCTCCGGGTCGGCGACACAGATGCGGGTGTCGTGCTGCATGTAGTGGACGTAGCGGGCGATGGTCGCCGAGGTGCCGCCGGTGCCCGCGGTGGCCACGATCCAGGCCGGTTCCGGGTATCGCTCCAGCCTCAGCTGCTGGTACATCGACTCGGCGATGTTGTTGTTGCCGCGCCAGTCGGTGGCCCGCTCCGCGTAGGTGAACTGGTCCATGTAGTGACCGCCGGTGCGCTCGGCGAGCGCGGCGGCCTCCTCGTACATCGTGCGCGAGTCGTCGACGAAGTGGCACTGCCCGCCGTGGAATTCGATCAGCCGGCACTTCTCGGGGCTGGTCGTGCGGGGCATCACGGAGATGAAGGGGACGCCGATGAGCTTCGCGAAGTACGCCTCGGAGACGGCGGTCGAGCCGCTGGAGGCCTCGATGACGGGCTTGCCGGGCCGGATCCAGCCGTTGCAGAGGCCGTACAGGAAGAGGGAGCGGGCGAGGCGGTGCTTGAGGCTGCCGGTGGGGTGGGTGGACTCGTCCTTGAGGTAGAGGTCGATGCCCCACTTCTCGGGGAGCGGGAAGCGCAGCAGGTGCGTGTCGGCCGAGCGGTTGGCGTCGGCCTGGACCTTGCGGACGGCCTCCTTGAGCCAGGACCGGTACGCCGGGTCGGTGCGGTCGACGTCGACGGTCACCGCCGCGGCGGTGACACCGCTCTCCACACTGTTCTCGGTGGTGCTCATCCGCGCCTCTCCTCGATCACTTCCCAGGTACTCCCCCGCTGCCGACGATACCCCTCTCACCTGGGCAAACGTTTCCTTTGACTCTCCATAGGGATGACTTGAGGACGCCGTACGGAAGGGCCCCTGGTGCGGGCCGCGACGGCCCGGCACACTGGGAGGGCAACCGGACGAGAGGGGCGGATCGGTATGTCGGATCCCGAGTTCAGCGCCAGGGGCGTGCGGATCGCCCGCTGGCCGCGTTCACTGACACGCGCCGGCGAGGTGCGGATCGAGGACGGGCGGCTCGCCCTTCTCACGAGCTACGGCAGCGAGATCGACAGCGCGCCCGTGACGGCGGTCCGGGCGGGGCGCCCGTGGTTCGCGAAGCCCGACGAGGCGGTGGCCACCGTGAACGGCACGCGCTACCGGCTGACCCTGGACAAGGGCGGCGCGACCGGGGGCGACGACCGCGCCGCGGCGGAGGAGTCGGGACGGTTCCTGGCGGCGCTGAAGCGCGCGGCGGGGCGCCGCTGAGACGGACGGCGGGGCGCCGCTCAGGCGACTGCCCGGCGTGTCGCGGGTCGCCGTGAGTTGCGGGACGCTCACCACTGGTTCACGCTGGAACCACCTCACCGAGGGTTGACCGGTGGTGACAGTGCGCTCAGGTCACCACCCTGCTGTACGCATGTGAGATCCGAATCTTCGTCTTCTTCCGGACTACTTCGGGGAGTCGCAGCCGTGATCAGCGAGCCGAGCAGGTATTACGCGGTGGAGCTCCAGGCCCTGCCGTCGCGGATCGGACAGGTCCGCAGGATTGTCTCCGCGCATCTCCGTCATTGGCAGCTCGACGCTTTGATCGACCATGCCGTGCTGGGTGTCACCGAGCTTCTGACGAACGTCCACCGGCATGCCCAGCCGGACAAGCGGTGCACCGTCGAGATCGAGCTGCTGCTCGACCGCCTCACGGTCTCCGTCCGGGACCACGACCCCCGCATACCGGAGGCCGTCGGCTGCCCGGACGCGCTCGACGCGTACGACGGCGGCGACGGATACGACGAGCTGGCCACGTCCGGCCGCGGCCTCGCCATCGTCGGTGCGGTCAGCGAGAGTTGGGGTGTCCGCCCGTGCGGGGCCGACGGCAAGGTGGTGTGGTTCACGCTCGCCGCGCCGCCGCCCGCCGTCCCGGTCGAGACGCGTTCCTACGCCGTGTACGGCTCCACGCCCGAGGGCCCGTTCCGCAAGTACGCGCCGTTCCCCGGCGTTCCGCTCAGCGCCCCGGCCGACCCGGCCGCCGCGCCGGCCCTCGAACCCGTCCTCGCGCCGGCCCCCGCCGTGGCCGTGGGCGCGGCGGCGGCCCGCCGGGTGCCGACGGGCCGCACGGGCTGACGGGGCGGCCCGAGCGGGCCCGCCCCCGGCCCTCGCTCACTCCGTGGCGATCGCCCGGAGGATCTCCAGACGGGCCGCCCGGCGCGCCGGGCGCAGGGCCGCCACGGCCCCGGCGACCAGACCCACCAGGGCCACCGTCGCCAGCTGCACCGCCGGTACGGCGAAGGCGAACGCGCTGTCGCCCGAGCCCTCGGAGGCGCGGACCAGCACCCAGCCGAGGAAGCCGCCGAGGACGAGTCCGCCGAGCGTGCCGAAGGCCGCCACCAGGACCGACTCCCAGCGGACCATGGCCCGCAGCTGGGCCCGGGTCTGGCCGACGGCCCGCAACAGGCCCAGCTCACGCGTCCGTTCGTGGACGGACAGGGTCAGCGTGTTCGTGATGCCGAGCAGCGCGATCAGGACGGCGAGGGCGAGGAGCGCGTACACGAGGGTGAGCATCATGTCGATGCCGCCCGCCGAGGACTCCGCGTACTCCTCCCGGGTCTGCACCTCGGGCTGCCCGTAGCGGTCCGCGACCTCGGTCACGGCCGCCTTGCCCTCCTCGGTGCCGACGCCGTCCGCGAAGGAGACGGCGACCAGGGTGTCGGAGTCCTGGGTGCGGTGCGGGGCCCAGGCCTCGCGGGTGACGAGGTAGTCGCCGGCCAGGTCGGAGCGTTCGTAGACCGCCCGGACGGTGAAGGTGTGCCGGGTGCCGTCCGTGAACGTGAGCTCGGCCGTCCGCCCGGGGGCCAGCCCCGCGGAGGCCGCCTCGTCGGCGGCGACGGCGAGCCCGTCCGCACCGAGGCCGGTGAGGGAGCCCCGTACCTCGCCGAGGTCGAGGGTCCGGGAGAGCGCCGCCGGGTCGGTGACGGTCAGGGCGCGGCCCCGGCCGTCCACCTCCGCCACCCCGCGCCCCAGGCCCACGGCGGTGTCGACCTCGGGCAGCGCGCCGACGGCCGGCGCGAGACGCGGGCTGAGTCCCGCGCCACCGGCGCCGAACGTGGCACCGCTGATGGCGACGTCGCCCGCGAACGAGCGGTCGACCGTGCGGTCCATGGTCGCCTTGAGGGAGGCACCGAAGACCGTGAAGAGGGTGACCACCGCGACGCCGATCATCAGGGCGGTCGCGGTCGCCGCCGTACGCCCCGGGCTGCGCAGGGCGTTGCGGCGCGCGAGGCCGCGGTTGGCGCCGCGCAGGGGGCGGCCGAGGACCCGTACGGCGACGGACGCGGCCACCGGACCGAGGACCACGAAGGCCGCGACGGCGAGCGCCGCTCCGGTCGCGGCGAACCACAGCGAGGGGGTGCCGAGCACACCGGCGAGAACCGTGCCGACCGCGACGGCGAGCAGGACGCCGCCGGTCACCACGCGCGCGCGTGACGTGCCCGAGGCGTCCACCTGCGTCTCGCGGAGCGCGGCGAGCGGGGCCGTGCGCCCGGCCCGTACGGCGGGCAGGAGCGCCGAGCCCGCGCAGACCGCGAGGCCGACGGCGAGGGGCAGCACGAGGGAGGTGCCGGTCACGATCAGGTCGCCCTCGGGGAAGGGGAAGCCGATGGCGGGGAAGAGGGCCTGGAGGCCGACCGCGACGCCGATCCCGGCGAGCAGACCGGCGAGGGAGGCGAGCAGACCGACGGTCAGCGCCTCGGCGAGGGTCCCGGTGACGACCTGCCGCCGGGCGGCGCCGATCGCGCGGAGCAGGGCGTTCTCGCGGGTCCGCTGGGCGACGAGCACGGCGAACGTGTTGTGGATGCTGAAGACGGAGACGAGCACCGCGACCCCGCTGAAGACCAGCAGGAAGGTCGTGAAGAGGCTGAGGAAGCGGCCGGAGACCATCTCGGTGTTCTCCTCGGCGGCGCGCTGCCCGGTGATCGCCTCGACGTCGTCCGGGAGGGCGGGGGCGAGGGCGGCGACCAGTTCCTCCTGGGAGACGCCGGGCCCGGCCCGTACGGCGATGCTCGTCGCCTCGCCGGGGCGTGCCGTCAGATACCGCTCGGCGTCGGCGCGGGTCAGACCGGTCCAGGTGACCTGGCCCATGCCGTCCGCGCCGCCGAAGGTGGCGAGACCGACGACGGTGACGCGCACCGGGTCGGGGGTGCGCAGGACCGTCGTGTCCCCCAGGGCGAGACCCGCGGCCTTCGCGGCACCCCGGTTGACGACGGCCTCGCCGGGGGCGCTCGGGGCACGGCCCTCCGCGAGCTTGTACGGGTTGAGGGCCGGGTCGTCGATCCAGTTCCCGGCGAGGGTGGGCGGGCCCTTGCCGCCGACGGGGGTGCCGTCGGCGGCGAGGAGCTGGCCGGCGCCCTCGATCCGGGGCGCGGCGGCGGCGACCCCGGGCACGCGCGCGAGGCGCTCGGCGAGGTCCGCGTCGACGGGCCCGCGGGTGCCCTGGGCGTCGCCCGAGGCCGTCACGGTGACGGCGCTGCGGACGACGGCGTCGGTGCCCCGGCTCGCGCCGGTGAACATCGAGTCGAAACTCGCGCGCAGGGTGTCGCCCATGACGAGGGTGCCGGTGAGGAAGGCGACGCCGAGGAGGACGGCGACGAAGGTGCCGAGGAACCGGCGCCGGTGGGCGCCGAGGGAGGAACGGGCGAGGCGGAGCGAGGCGGGGGCGGAGGGAGTTCTCATGGGGTCGCACCCCCGGAGGCGAGGGCGGTCGGGTGACCGTCCGTCGGGTTCGGGCCGGTGGGGTGGGTGCCCGTCGGGTGGGTGCCGGTCGGGTGCCCGTCGCGCGTACGGGCCCCGGTGCCGGTCGTCGTCTCGAACGCCTTCATGCGGTCGAGGACGCGGTCGGCCGTGGGGTCCGTCATCCGGTCGACGAGCCGGCCGTCCGCGAGGAAGATCACCTCGTCGGCGTGGGCGGCGGCGACCGGGTCATGGGTGACCATGACGACCGTACGGCCGGTCTCCCGCACCGTACGGCCGAGCAGGCGAAGGACCTCCTCGCCGGAGCGCGAGTCGAGGTTGCCGGTCGGTTCGTCGGCGAAGACGACGTCCGGGTCCCCGGCGAACGCACGGGCGACGGCCACCCGCTGCTGCTGTCCGCCGGAGAGCTCGCTCGGCCGGTGGTGGAGGCGGTCGCGGAGCCCGACCGTGTCGACGATCCGGTCGAAGCGCTCCCGGTCGACGGCGTGGCCGGCGAGGTCCAGGGGAAGGGTGATGTTCTCGGCGACGGTGAGGGTCGGCAGCAGGTTGAAGGCCTGGAAGACGAAGCCGATCCGGTCGCGACGCAGCAGCGTCAGACGGCGGTCGTCGAGCGTGGCGAGGTCGGTGTCGCCGAGCAGGGCGGCGCCGGAGGTGAGGGTGTCGAGCCCGGCGGCGCAGTGCATCAGGGTGGACTTGCCGGAGCCCGAAGGGCCCATGACGGCGGTGAAGCGGCCGACGGGGAAGTCGACGCTCACCCCGTCCAGGGCCCTGACCTCGGTGTCGCCGCGCCCGTAGACCTTGACGGCGTCGACGACGCGGACGGCGGCGGGGGCGGCGGGCACGGTCCCGAGGCGCTTGTCGGTGGTGGTCATGCCCGGTGCCCCTTGGTGTCGGTACGGCGGCCGAACTGCTCTTCGAGGACGGTCAGGCGCCGCCAGTACTCGTCCTCGTCGATCTCCCCGGCGGCGAATCGGTGGCCGAGGAGCGCGATGGGCGAGCTGTCGTCCGGCCCCTCGGCCCGGCCGGGGCCGACGTCACGCCACGGGCCACGGCCGCGGCGCCATCCGGCGCGGCGGGCGATCGTGACGATGCCGACGATCACCACCGCCCAGACGAGGGGGAAGAACAGGATCCACGGGCCGGGGCCCGCGTGGGCGAGTGTGTTCATGGGGGTTCAGCTCCTCGGTGCGCATCGATCGGTGCCCTGCGAGAGGTGCGCCGTGACCGGTGCGCCGTGGTGGTCTTCTTCCGTGGTTCGAGACTCCCTCCGGGCGGGGGTCGGGCGCGTCGTACGGGCAGCGGCATCGCGTGTACGACGGCGGGAGTACGTGGAGGCTCCGGCCTTCCTTCCGTTCTGTACCTACTGGTATGTACAGTGCGGCCATGAACACCTCCGAGCGACTGATCGAGGCGACCCGCGAGCTCCTGTGGGAGCGGGGGTACGTGGGGACGAGCCCCAAGGCCGTGCAGCAGGCGGCGGGGGCGGGCCAGGGCAGCATGTACCACCACTTCGCGGGCAAGCCCGATCTCGCGCTCGCCGCGATCCGGCGGACGGCCGAGGATCTGGGCGCCGCCGCCGAGGCCGTCCTGAGCGGCGAGGGCACGGCGTACTCCCGTATCGAGGCCTATCTGCTGCGCGAGCGGGACGTCCTGCGGGGCTGCCCGGTGGGCCGGTTGACGATGGATCCCGAGGTCATCGCCGACCCCGTGCTGCGCGCACCGGTCGACGAGGTGCTCGGGCGGCTGCGGTCCCGGCTCGCCGAGGTCGCCCAGGAGGGCCTGGACAGCGGCGAGTTGAGCGACTCCCTCGACGCGGAGGACATCGCGGCGACGGTCCTGGCGACCGTGCAGGGCGGGTACGTGCTGGCGCGCGCGACCGGGGCGCGGGAGCCCTTCGACAGCGCCGTACGGGGGTTGTCGAGCCTGCTCGCCCCTCGTACCGCCGCCGCATGAACAGATCTTCTCCCAGAGGCGACAGGAGCCTTCCGGTGCACGCCATGCAGTACGAGATCACCCTGCCCGCCGACTACGACATGGGGATCATCCGCGAGCGGGTGGCGACGAGGGGCCATCTGCTCGACGCCTTCCCCGGGCTCGGCCTGAAGGCGTACCTGGTGCGGGAGCGCGGGAACGCGTCGCCGGTCAACCAGTACGCGCCGTTCTATCTGTGGGCCACCCCCGAGGGCATGAACTCCTTCCTCTGGGGCCCGGGTTTCGAGGGCATCGTGAACGACTTCGGCCGGCCCGTGGTGCAGCACTGGACCGGCCTGTCGTACGAGGAGGGGCCCGCGTCCGGTGCGGTGCCGGGCACCGCGACGCGTCGCGGGACGCCGCTCGGGGACGGGGTGCCGCCCGGCGAGGCCGTGGCGGAGGCGGTGGCCGGGCACGCGCGCGAGGCGCGGCGGGACGGGGTGGTGGCCTCCGCCCTGGCGGTCGATCCGCGCCACTGGGAACTGCTCACGTTCACCTTGTGGGCCGACGCGGAAGCGCCCGCCGACGAGGGCGAGCGCTTCCGTGTCCTGCATCTGTCCGCGCCGGAGCGGGGGCGGTTGGGGGCGGGGCGGCAGTGGTGAGCCGTGGCCCGAGGGGGCCGGTCGGCTCCGGCTCGGTCGGCTCCGACCCTGTCGATCCCGGCCCCGTCGGCTCCGACCGGGTCGACCCTGGCCCGGTCGGCCGGGGCCCCGTGGCGCCCTCTCTGAGGGATCAGGCCACGGCGACGAGCGTCAGGTAGGCCATGCCGAGGACGCGCCGGTAGCCGTTCACCCACGTGGAGCGCTGCCGGTCGACGCGCTCCCGGGTCTCCGCGGCCAGCGGGTGCTCGGGGTGGGCGGCGAGCCAGAGTTCGGTGTCGTACCGGTAGCCCGACTCGAACTCCTCCCACTCCTCGGCGGTCGCCGTCTCGATCCACGCGGGCCTGAATCCCGCCTCGATCGCGAGGTCGACGAGGGTGCCGAGGGACGTGTGGTCCCCCTCGTTCGCGCCCGGCCACATCCCGGCCAGTTCGTCGTCCGTGGGGGTGCGGTCCCAGAAGCACTCCCCGAGCACGACATGCCCTCCGGGCCTGACGAGACGGCGGAGTTCGCTCAAGGCCGCGGCGAGGTCGTGCGGCTGCTCGGGGTCGCAGAGGGCCTGGCTCGATCCGTGACAGAGGACGACATCGACGGGCCCCCGGTCGGTGCGGAACGCCGACTCCTCGACGAACTCGACGCGGTCGGCGAGGCCACGGGCCTCGGCCAGGGCCCGGCCGCGGGCCAGGTCCTCCCCGTTGATGTCGATCCCCGCGCCCTTGGCCGCCGGCGCGGCCTCGACGATGCGGAGCAGCAACTCGCCCCAGCCGCAACCGATGTCGAGCACATCGGCGGGCTCGATCGCGGCGAGCCGCTCGACCATGCGGGTCGCGCGGGCCTCGGAGAGCGGGCTGTGGAAGGTGAGGCTGCCGAGACGCGGAGGAAGATCAAGATCAGAAATGGTCATGAGGCGGAACGCTACGTCGTCCGACCGGCACTGGCCAGGGGTTTCCGGCCGATGAGGGTGCGCGGCGGGGTTCGTCCGGCCGGCGCCGTGGTGAATTCGGCAAGCCGCCGTCACCAAGCCGTGAAGTTTCTCCGGGACTCTGGAATTCGGACCGGCCGAGCCCGGACCGGGTCGGACCGGGAACGGAACAGATCCGATCAGTTCGTTCGTACCGCGCCGTGCGCGGCACTCATCGGGGGGACACCATCATGAGCACCGTCCGCAGATCCGCCGTCGTCCTCGTCGCCCTCGCCACGGCCGCGCTCACCGCCTGCGGGCCCGGCGAGGACGGGGCGGCAGGTGGTCCCGCAGCGCCGTCGGCTCCTCCGTCGAAGTCCGTGACGCCGACGGACACACCGACCGAGGCCCCCACGGAGCCCCCGACCGCCGCGCCGACCGAGGCTCCGACGGCCGCCCCCACGAAGGCCCCGGCCCCCTCGAAGCCGGCGTCGCCTTCGGTCGACCCCGACTACGACGTGTTCCCGTGCAGCACCTTCGACGTGACCTTCACCGCGACCCTGGCGGAGCCCACGACCAGCAGCTACCTCCTGAAGATCACCAACAAGGGCAGCAAGCCCTGCCGGGCCCTGGGACACCCCGTCGTCACCTTCGGCGCCCTCGACGGGCAGGCCGTCGAGCGCGGTCCGGCCCCCGGCATCGAGGACGCGATCCGGCTCGCGCCGGGGCAGTCGGCGTACGCCGGACTCATGGGTGGTCTCAAGGACGGCAAGGGCACGACCGTCCACTCGATCTCGATGACCATGAGCACCGATTCCGACCTGGCGCAGAAGCCGCTCAAGGCCTCGACCCCCGGCCTGTACGTGTCGCCGGACAAGAACTCGGTGACCGCGTGGATGACGAACGCGGAGGACGCCCTCAGCCTCTAGGCCGGTTCCGCCGATCATGCCGGGCCGGCGACGCCTGGCATGATCGGCAGGACACCGCCTAGCCTGGAGACGTGTACACCACGCGTGTGTCCCGCCATGTCGACGCCCCGCCCTCGGCCGTCTATCGGGCCCTGCTCGACCCGGAGGCGGTCGCGCGGTGGCGTGTGCCGTACGGAATGACCTGCGAGGTCCACGAGTTCGACGCGCGCGAGGGGGGAACCTTCCGGGTCTCCCTCACCTACGACACCGCGGACGGGGCCGGCAGGTCGGGGGCCCGCACGGACACGTACCACGGGCGCTTCGTGGAGCTGCGCCCTGACGAACGCGTCGTCGAGGTCACCGAGTTCGAGACCTCGGACCCGGGGCTTCAGGGCCCCATGACCCTCACCACGACCCTGATCTCCCTGGAGGGCGGCACGGAGGTGGTCCTCGTCCACGAAGGGGTGCCGGACGACGTGCCCGCCGCGGACAACGAGGCCGGTACGCGGACGGCCCTGGACCGGTTGGCCGCGCTGGCCGAGGGGCGGGCCGAGCCTCTGGCGTGACGGCCCCGGCGGCCAGGGGCGCCGCCCCTCAGGCGTGCCACCCCCGCCCGGGGGCGGTCAGGCGGGCTCGCGCGGGGCCGGCTCGCGCGGGGCCGGTGGTCAGACCCGCTCGCGGGTCAGTGCCGCCAGCGGGTCGTCCAGGACCGGCTGCCATGCCAGCTCGGCGGCGCCGACGAGGCTGTTGTGGTCCAGGGTGCAGGGGAGGATCGGCACTCCGCCGCTGCGGCCCCAGAGGCTGCGGTCGGCGACGACCGCGCGGAGGCGCTCCGGGTCCGCGTCGAGCAGCTCGCGGTGGAGGCCGCCGAGGATGATCCGGTCCGGGTTGAGGATGTTCACCAGGCCCGCGAGGCCGAGGCCCAGACGGTCGATCAGCTCCCCCACCGCGACCCGCACGCCCGGGTCGTCGGGGCTCGTGCGCAGCAGGTCGCGGGACTGCTGGAGCAGGGACACCTCGGGGCCGGGGGCGCGGCCCGCGGCCGTGAGGAAGGCGAGCGGGTCGGTCTCCACGTCCAGGCAGCCGCGGCTGCCGCAGTGACAGGCGCGACCCTCCGGGTTCACCGTGAGGTGGCCGACCTCCAGGGCGAGGCCCGCGCTGCCGGTGTGCAGGCGCCCGTCCAGGACGAGCGCGCCGCCGACGCCCCGGTGGCCGGTGGCCACGCAGAGCAGGTCGCGGGCGCCGCGGCCCGCGCCGTGGCGGTGCTCGGCCAGAGCCGCGAGGTTCACGTCGTTGCCGGTGAAGGCCGGGCCGTCGATGCCGGCGGCCCGCACCCGCTCGGCGAAGATCTCCCGGACCTGCGCACCGGCGGGCCAGGCGAGGTGCAGCGGGTTCAGCGCGGTGCCCTCGGGCTCCGCCACGGCCGAGGGGGCGGCGAGCCCCGCGCCGACGCAGCGGCGGCCGCTCTCCCTGAGCAGGGCGACTCCGGCCTCGACGACCTCGCCGAGGACCTGGGCCGGGTCGGCGGAGACGGTGACGCAGCCGGGGACGGTCGCCACGATGGTGCCGCCGAGACCGACGAGTGCGGCGCGGAAGCCATCGGCGTGGACCTGGGCGGCGAGGGCGACGGGGCCCTTCTCGTCTACGGCGAGGCGGTGGCTGGGGCGGCCCTGGGAACCCGCCGCGGCGCCGGGGTTGGAGTCCACGCGGATGAGGCCGAGGGCCTCCAGTTCCGCGGCGACCGCGCCGGCGGTGGCGCGGGTGACGCCGAGTTCGGCGGTGAGGACGGCCCTGGTGGGGGCCCTGCCGGTGTGCACCAGCTCCAGCGCGGGGCCGAGCGCGTTGCGCCCCCTGTCCAGCCGTGTCCGGGTCGTCGTCGCCTTGCCGTTCATGGGGGCGAGTCTCCCATGATCGGGGGGTGGGGTGTCCCCCCTGGGCCGGTGGGGGGGGTGGGCCGTGGGGCGGGCGGTGGGCGGCTGTCCGCCGGGTGGGCGGGGCCCTCCGGCGGTCCGGACGTGGTGGACGCTCCGGGACCGTGTTCGGGACCGCATGATCTACGGCGCGTGCCGGGCCCGAGAAGTGCGGCTTGTTCTTACGCGCCACACATCGCGCTTTACGTCCCGAACACGGTCCCTGCGCGTCCCCCACTCCCGTACGTCGCCGACCGCCCCTCCGCGCGGGCCCGGTCTCGGGCGAGGGCTGTGTCCTCGCCCGAGGCGGTGCGTCAGGTCAGTGGGCGCCGAGGAACGCGCCCTCCGGGCCCTTCTCCCAGCCCTTCTCGTGACACGAGCCGGTGAAGATCGTTCCGTAGACGGCCGGGACGCCGGCCACCGAGCAGTGCGAGCTGAAGCCCGCGCCACCGGCGGAGAAGTACCCCGCCCCGAATCCGTCGTTGGCGAGCGCCGAACCGGCGCCACCCAGCAGGATGCCCACGGCCAGGACAGACGCGGCGAGAGAACGCATAGCTACTCCTCAAGGTCTCGGAATGACGTGCCAGAAGGTGCTCGTCTGCCGGTCAAACGTCTTGGGAAATGGCGAGACACGGCGTCTCACTCCAATGCCGGGCGGGCGGATCCGCCGCAGAAACGATGCTCTCCAGTGGCCCCTTGGGACGTTCTGTCGGTGGGGTGACCTGGGCCTTGTCACCCGGACAGCGTCACACCGCTCTCGTCGAGCCCTCGGGTGGACCGTGCCGCTCGCTTGATTGCGGCCGGAGCATCCCCCTATCCTGAGTTTGTGCCGCTACTAAACAAAGTACGGACGGTCGTTCCGGGGGGCTCCGGCGGAGACACCGCCACCCGCTCCCTGTCCCGCCTCCGCGTCGCCCTGACCCTCTTCTTCGCCCTCGACGGTTTCCTGTTCGCCGGCTGGGTCGTCCGGATCCCCGCCGTCAAGCAGCAGACCGGCGCCTCGGCCGGTGACCTCGGCCTCGCCCTGCTCGGGGTGTCCGCCGGCGCCGTCATCACCATGACGCTGACCGGGCGGCTCTGCCGTCGCTGGGGCTCCCACGCCGTCACCGTCGCCACCGCCGTCCTCCTGTCCCTGTCGGTCGCCCTGCCGGCGCTCACCCGCTCGCCGCTCGCCCTCGGGCTCGTCCTGCTCGTGTTCGGGGCCGCGTACGGCGGGATCAACGTCGCGATGAACAGCGCCGCCGTGGATCTCGTGACCGCGCTCCGGCGCCCGGTGATGCCCAGCTTCCACGCCGCGTTCAGCCTCGGCGGCATGATCGGCGCGGGGCTCGGCGGACTGCTCGCCGGGGGCCTGTCCCCGACCGTCCATCTGCTGGGGCTGACCGTGGTCGGGCTTGCGCTCACGGCCGTCGCCGGGCCCGTGCTCCTGCGTCACCCCTCCCCCGCGGCGCCCGAATCCCTGGCGCCGGCGGCCGGCGTGAAGGGCGGGCGGTCCGGTGGGCCGCGGCGCGTCGTCCTCGTCTTCGGTGTGATCGCCCTCTGCACGGCGTACGGCGAAGGCGCACTCGCCGACTGGGGCGCCCTCCACCTGGAGCAGGACCTCGGCGCGCACCCGGGGGTGGCCGCCGCCGGGTACTCCGTGTTCGCGCTGACCATGACCGCGGGGCGCCTCTCCGGCACCGCCCTGCTCGAACGCCTCGGCCAGACCCGGACCCTGGTCCTCGGTGGCGCCACGGCCGCCGCCGGCATGCTGCTCGGCGCGCTCGCGCCGAGCATCTGGGCCACCCTGCTCGGCTTCGCGATCACCGGTCTCGGGCTCGCCAACATCTTCCCCGTCGCCGTGGCCCGCGCCGGTGCCGTCGCCGGTCCCGGCGGGGTGGCGACCGCGTCCACGCTCGGTTACGGGGGCATGCTCCTCGGCCCGCCGTCCATCGGGTTCCTCGCCGACCGGTTCTCCCTGCCGGTGGCACTCACGACCGTCGCCGTGCTCGCGGCCGGTGCCGCCGCCATGGGCTACTGGGCGCGGAACGCCGGAGCCTCCCGGGTGAGTTGAGCCCCCGACGGTGAAGAGCCGTCGGCCTGTTTCCGCGAGGGGCACGGGTCTGGTCGCCCAGCCGGGTGCGGACGGCCGGGCCCGGCCCGAGCGGGACCGGGGCCGACGACCGGCCGCACCTCGTCCTGTGGAACCGGCTGCCCGTGACCCTCACCGGCGTGTGTGGCGCGAGGCCTCCAGGATCACCCGGTCCCGAGATCCGGGACCGCTCAGGCCGTCCCGTCCAGCATCCGGGTCAGTACGTCGCGCTGGAGGGGCCGGACCTCGGCATGGCGGCCGAGGCCCTTCTCGGTCAGCTTCACCTGGACGCCGCGCCGGTCCTCGGCACACATCCCCCGTAGGACCAGGCCGTCCTTCTCCAGACGTGCGATCAGCCGGGACAGGGCGCTCTGGCTGAGGTGGACCCGGCCGGCCAGCTCCTGGACGCGCCAGGAGGCCGGGCCGCCCTCCGCCGCGCCCTCCGCGAGCACGTCGAGGACCTCGAAGTCGCTGGCGCCGAGGCCGTACGGATGGAGTGCCCGGTCGAGCTCACAGGTCGTACGGGCGTGCAGGGCGAGGACGTCACGCCACTCGTCCACGAGCGCGCGTTCGGACTTGTTCGCTGCCATGGCCGCACGGTAGCAGAAACGACCCGTTTTGTTGCATGAGAATTAAATGCACTTGCATTCAATGCACGTGCATGTACTGTCCTGCCCATGACCTCTCCGCTCACCGACGCGCCCACCGGTGTGTCCGACTCCGCCCAGGAACGCTGGAGTCCGCGTCTCTGGGGCACCCTGCTCGTGCTCTGCGCCGCGATGTTCCTCGACGCCCTCGACGTCTCCATGGTCGGTGTCGCCCTGCCCTCGATCGCCACCGATCTCGGCCTCTCCACCGCCACCCTCCAGTGGATCGTCAGCGGCTACATCCTCGGCTACGGCGGCCTGCTCCTCCTCGGTGGCCGCGCCGCCGACCTGCTCGGCCGCCGTCGGGTCTTCCTCATCGCGCTGGCCGTGTTCGCGCTCGCCTCCCTGCTCGGCGGGCTCGTCGACTCCGGGCCCCTCCTGATCGCCAGCCGCTTCATCAAGGGGCTGAGCGCCGCGTTCACCGCCCCCGCCGGCCTGTCGATCATCACCACGACCTTCAAGGAGGGCCCGCAGCGCAACCGGGCCCTGTCCATCTACACGACCTGCGCCGCCACCGGCTTCTCGATGGGCCTGGTCCTGTCCGGACTCCTCACCGAGCTGAGCTGGCGCTGGACGATGCTCCTCCCCGCCCCCGTCGCCCTCATCGCGCTGGTCTTCGCGCTCCGCCTCATCCCGCACAGCGCCCGGGAGAACTCATCCGGCGGCTACGACCTGCCGGGCGCCGTCACCGGCACGGCCGCGATGCTGCTGCTCGTCTTCACCGTCGTCCAGGCCCCCGAGACGGGCTGGACCTCCGTGCGCACCCTGCTGTCCTTCGCCGTGGCCGCCGCCCTGCTCGTCTCCTTCGTCCTGATCGAACGCCGCAGCGCGAGTCCCCTCGTACGGCTCGGAGTGCTGCGCTCCGGCTCACAGGTACGGGCCCAGCTCGGCGCGGCGGCGTTCTTCGGCTCGTACGTCGCCTTCCAGTTCATCGTGACCCAGTACATGCAGTCGTTGCTCCACTGGTCGGCGCTCCAGACGGCCCTCGCCTTCCTGCCGGCCGGTGTGCTCGTGGCGCTCTCCTCCACCAAGATCGGCGGCATCGTGGACCGCTTCGGCACCCCCCGGGTGATCGCCGTCGGCTTCACGCTGCTCGTCGTCGCGTACGCGCTGTTCCTGCGGATCTCCCTCACCCCGCAGTACGCCGCCGTCATCCTGCCGTCGATGCTGCTGCTCGGTGCGGCCTGCGCGCTGGTGTTCCCGTCGCTCAACATCCAGGCCACCAACGGGGTCGCCGACGACGAGCAGGGCATGGTGTCGGGGCTCCTCAACACCTCGATCCAGGTCGGCGGTGCGCTGTTCCTCGCCGTCGTCACCGCCGTGATCACCGCGGACGGCGGCGAGGGCACCGCCTCGCCGCAGGCGGTCCTGGACGACTTCCGTCCGGGCCTCGCCGTGGTCACGGTCATCGCCCTGGCCGGGCTCCTCATCACGCTGCCGGGCCTCCGGACGCGGGGGAAGCGGGACGGCGAGCCGTCGGTCGTGGTCGCCCGCTCCACGCCGTCGGGGGCGAGCGCCACGGCCGCCGGCAGCGGGACGGCCGTGGAGAACGTCCCGGCGAAGGTCGCGGTCCGCGACTAGGGACGCCTTCCGGATCTCGCCGGGCGGGTGCCGCCCGGCGAGATCCGCGTGTGCCGGTCCGGGGCCGGCCGTGCGGGCGACCGCGGGCCTGGCCCCCGTCGGGGCTCAGCCGAGCCAGCCGGGGCGTACGAGGCCCGACTCGTAGGCCAGGACGACGAGTTGGGCGCGGTCCCGGGCACCGAGTTTCACCATGGCGCGGCTGACGTGGGTCTTGGCGGTGAGGGGGCTGACGACCAGTCGGCGGGCGATCTCCTCGTTCGACAGGCCGATGCCCACCAGGGCCATCACCTCCCGTTCCCGCTCGGTCAGGGCACCGAGGGCCGCCGTCGCCCCCGGGGCCTTGGAGCGGGCCGCGAACTCCTCGATCAGGCGGCGGGTCACCCCCGGGGAGAGCAGGGCGTCCCCGTGGACGACGGCGCGCACGGCCCGCAGCAGTTCCTCCGGCTCGGTGTCCTTGACCAGGAAGCCGGAGGCGCCCGCGCGGATCGCCTCGAAGACGTACTCGTCGAGTTCGAAGGTGGTCAGCATGACGACCCGGACCTCGGCGAGGTCCGCGTCGTCCGTGATGCGGCGGGTGGCTTCGAGACCGTCCAGCCGCGGCATCCGGATGTCCATGAGGACGACGTCGGGGCGCAGGGCGCGCACCCGTTCCACGGCCTCGCCGCCGTCGGACGCCTCCCCCGCGACCTCGATGTCCGGCTGGGCGTCGAGAAGCGCGCGGAACCCCGCCCGGACCAGCGACTGGTCGTCGGCGAGCAGCACTCGGATCACGGGGTCTCCTGCGGTGACGGGGGCTCTTCCTGGTGGAACGGGAGGACGGCGTGGACGCGGAAGCCGCCGTCCTGGCGTGCGCCCGCCTCGATGGTGCCACCGAGGGCCGCGGCACGCTCCCGCATGCCGGCGAGGCCGTTGCCGCTGCCGCCCGCCTCGGTGCCGGTGGCCGGGCCGTCGTCGTCGACGGTCAGGTCCAGGTGCCCGGAGCCGTACCCGATCCGGACCCGGGCGGTACGCGAACCGGAGTGGCGCACCACGTTGGTGAGCGCCTCCTGCACGATCCGGAAGGCGGCGAGGTCGGCGCCGGGCGGCAGATCGGTCCGCGGTCCGGTCGTCGCGACGGTGACGGTGAGGCCGGCGGCGCCGGCCTGTTCGACGAGTTCGGGGAGCCGGCCGAGTCCGGGGGCGGGCGCACGGGGCGCGTCGCCGCGGGTGCGGAGGGTGTCGAGAACCTGGCGCACCTCGCCGAGCGCCTCCTTGCTGGCCGCCTTGATGGTGGTCAGCGCGGTGCGGGCCTGCTCGGGGTCGGAGTCCAGGAGGGCGAGGCCGACCCCGGCCTGCACGTTGATGACGGAGATCGAGTGGGCGAGCACGTCGTGGAGTTCCCGGGCGATGCGCAGCCGTTCCTCATCGGCGCGCCGCTGCTCGGCGGCGGCCCGGTCGGCCCGCAGCTGCGCCCGCTGCTCGCGCCGTACGCGGACCGTCTCGGAGGCGGCGAGAACGGCGACGGCGAACGCGGCCGCGGGCAGCTCCTGCCCCCAGGGGGCGGGGCCGTCGCCCGCCGGGGGCAGCCAGCGGTAGAGCCAGTGCGAGAGCAGCAGATGGCCCGCCCAGAGCAGACCGAGGGCCCAGGCGGCGGCGGTCCGGTGTCCGTGCACGACGGCCGCGAAACAGGCGACGGCGACCATCACGAACACCGGGCCGTACGGGTAACCGGCCAGGAGATAGCCGAGGGTGACGGCCGCGACGCCGAACACCACCGGCACCGGCCACCGGTGACGGAACAGCAGGGGCGCCGCCCCGAGGAGCAGCAGTGCGCGCCCGAGCGCGTCGAGCGCCTCCCGGTCGGGCTGGTTCCTCGCGGCGAACCCGGTCCCCGCCATGACGACCACGGCGATCAGGAGCGTGGACCGCCAGGGCAGGCCGCTGCCGCCGCCGCGCTGCCACCGGCCCCAGTCACGGCCCGGCGCCCAGGCCGGGTGCTCGTGCGACCGGTGCTCGCGGGCCCGTCGCTCCCCCGGTTCGCGGGCCGGCCTCGCGTCGTCGCGCCCGCGCCCCTGTCCGCGCCCCTGTCCGCGCCCTTGCCCGCGCCTCCGCTCCTGTTCCATGTCCGCCACGCTAACCGTGCGGGACCCGTGGAAACGTCAGCCCGACGGGGTGGTCACCCGTACTCCCGGCGGAGTAGAGGGCGTCCCGTCCGTACGGGTGCGGCCGCGGGTCAGCACGCTTGAGCGGCGGCTCGGTGAGGGCGATGTCACCGGGGGCCGCGCCCTCGCCGACACCTTCGCCGGGATCGCCCCCGGTTCGGTGCCGATGTTCGTCGTCGCTCAGGCCGGCGGGCGCGTGGCCGGACTCGCCCAGTTCGGCGTGGTCTTCGGGGTGCGCCTCCAGGTGCGCTCGGCAGGGTCCGCCCCCCCGGACGCGGTGAACCCGGCCGTCGTCGAAACCCTCCGGGAGGTCGGCGTCGACGTCTCCGCCGAGACCCCCAGGGTGCTCACCGTCGACGCGGTGCGGGAATCCGACGTGGTGATCACCATGGGGTGCGGTGACGCCTGCCCGTACTTCCCGGGCAAGCGGTACCTCGACCGGCGGCTGGACGACCCCGCGGGCCGGGACGTCGCCGCCGTCCGTCCGCTCCGCGACCGGATCGGCCACCTCGTGCGCGAGCTGCGGGGCGAGCTCGGAGTCGGGGCGGCGGCCTCGTGACCGGGGACGACGCGGTGCGGATCCGTCCGGTGCTGCCCGCGCATGCCGCACAGGTCCTGGAGATCTACGGCCTCGGCATCGCGGGCGGCGACGCCACCTTCGAGACGACCGCCCGCGGCTGGGAGGCGTCCGACACCACGCGGGCGCCCGGGCACCGGCTCGTCGCCCTCGACGAGGGCGGTCGGGTGCTCGGCCGGGCCGCCGTCTCCCCGGTCTCCGACCGCTGCCCGTACGCGGGTGTCGTCGAGCACTCCGTGTACGTCCACCCCGAGGCGCGCGGCCGGGGTGTCGGTCTGTCGCTGCTCACCGCGCTGCTCGCGTCCACCGACGCCGACGGGATCCGGACGGTCCAGTCGGCATCGTCCAGGAGAACACCGCGCGCCTCGCCCTCCACGCGAAGACGGGCGTCCGCTTCGTGGGCACCCGGGAGCGCCTCGGCCGCCATCGGGGCGTCCGGCGGGACGTCGTACTCGTCGAGCGTCGCAGCCCCGCCGTCGACCGACCCGTCCCGCCGGGGCGGGTCGAGCCGCCTCAGCCGCGCGGCAGCAGGCCCACGTCCTGGCCGAGGCGGCGGGCCGCCGCGGCGAAGAACGCGTCGCGGTCCTCGACGATGTTGTGGAAGTGGCCGAACACCTCGAAGGAGATCAGCCCGAAGAGCTGCGACCAGGCGCCCACCAGCGTGACCGCGAGGGCCGGAGGAAGGTCGGGGGCGATGTCGGCGGCCAGCCGGGTGGCCTCGGGGCGGAGTCCTTCCGGGAGCGGGGGCAGGGCGACGCCCTCGCCGGTGTGCGCGCTGCGGGCGGTCTCGATGAGGACGAGGCCGACGCGGGAAGCGGGGACGATCGTGTCCTGGGGCGCGCTGTACCCGGGCACGGGGGAACCGTAGATCAGGGCGTACTCGTGCGGGTGGGCGACGGCCCAGGCGCGGACGGCCCGGCAGACGGCGGTCCACCGGTCCAGGGGGCGCTGCCCCGCCGTCTCCGCGGCGGCCTTTTCCGCTGCGGCGCCGATCGCGTCGTACGCGTCGACGATCAGTGCGGTGAGCAGGTCGTCGCGGCTCGGGAAGTAGCGGTAGAGCGCGGAGGAGACCATGCCCAGCTCACGGGCGACGGCCCGCAGGGACAGCTTGGCGGCGCCCTCGGCGGCGAGCTGGGTGCGGGCCTCGTCCTTGATGGCGGCGGTGATCTCGATACGGGCGCGGGCGCGGGCTCCTCGAACGGTCGTCATGGAGAGCAGTGTAACCACTTTCAGAGCACCGATACGAAATGAGAGCAGCGCTCTTGATTGTGAGCGGCGATTCCTGCACACTCGAACCAAGCGAGAGCAGTGCTCACACTTTGCTCCCGACGGCTACCGCTCGGCACCGCTTCATCCCCCAGGAGGAACCCATGTCCGCACGGCCCACCCACTCCGACCCCGCCTCGCACGTCATGAAGCCCGGCTGGTTCACCGTGAACGTCTTCAACCGCGGCGTCGCCTGGGCGACCCGCCGCGGCTTCAGCGTCTGGGGCTCCCGCGTGCTCGCCGTCCGCGGCCGCAAGAGCGGCGAGTGGCGCCGTACGCCCGTCAACCTCCTGACGGTGGACGGCGTCCGCTACCTGGTGGCCCCCCGCGGCCACGTCCAGTGGACCCACAACATGCGGGCGGCCGGCGGCGGGCAGCTGATCCTCGGCAAGCACGTGCAGGACTTCACCGTCGTCGAGGTCGCCGACGACGACAAGCCCGCGCTGCTGCGCGCCTACCTCAAGCGCTGGAAGGCCGAGGTCGGCGTCTTCTTCGGCGGCGTCGGCCCCGACTCCTCCGACGAGGAGCTGCGCGCCATCGCGCCGAAGCACCCCGTCTTCCGCGTCACGCCGACGGGCCCCGCCACTCCCGCCGCGTGAGACCGGCAGGAGCGGCGGAGCCCGTCCGCTTCACTCACCTCAGGTGCGCCTGGTGCACCGATCCGAGGCGTCAGACCGCTTCCGGGGCCTCGGGAGCCTCCGGCTTCGCGGAGGCGTCGGCCTTCGAGCCGGCCGGAACCTCGGCCTGCGCGTCCGCCTTCCCCTCCGTCTGCGCGTCCGTCCTCACGTCCGCGTCCGCCTCGGCGTTCGCCCCGGCCTCGGGTGCCGGCCGCTCGCCCTTGCCGACGCCCCGGCCCGCCGGGCCGACACCCGACGAGGTGTCCATGCGCTTGTCGAGGATCTCCAGGGCCCGCCGGGCCATGCCGTTCGAGCGGACCATGCCGCCGAGCGTCGCCGAACCCCGGGTGATGTCGGCGAACGCGTTCCAGGCGGGACGCAGCCCCGTCAGCGTCGCGTGCAGCAGCCCCGGCCGCCGCTCGAAGACGGCGAGCATCCGCCGGCCGACGGCCATCTCGACGCCGAGCCCGGCCTTGATGGCGAAGGCGTAGTTCAGGGCCTGACGCCGTGCGTCGACCGCGTCGTTGGCCTCGGCGACCCGTACCGCCCACTCGCCGGCGAGCCGGCCCGAGCGGAGCGCGTACGAGATGCCCTCACGCGTCCACGGCTCCAGGAGCCCCGCCGCGTCACCGCAGACGAGGACCCGGCCGCGGGAGAGCGGCGAGTCGTCGGTGCGGCAGCGCGTCAGATGGCCGGAGGAGATCGTGGGCTCGAAACCGGACAGGCCGAGCCGGGCGACGAAGTCCTCCATGTACCGCTTGGTGGCGGCGCCCTCGCCGCGCGCGGAGATGACGCCGACCGTCAGGGTGTCTCCCTTGGGGAACACCCACCCGTAACTGCCCGGCATCGGGCCCCAGTCGATGAGGACGCGGCCCTTCCAGTCCTCGGCCACGGACGGCGGTACGGGAATCTCCGCCTCCAGGCCCAGGTCGACCTGCCCGAGCTTCACCCCGACATGCGCGCCTATCCGGCTGGCACTGCCGTCGGCGCCGACGACCGCGCGCGCGAGCACGGTCTCGCCGTCGGCGAGGACCACGGCGACGGTCCGGCGGTCCGGCACCGCCGGGCCGTGCTGCTCCACGCGGGTCACCGTGACCCCGGTCCGCAGCTCGGCGCCGGCCTTCTGGGCGTGCTCGACGAGCTGGGCGTCGAACTCCGGTCGGTTGATGAGCCCGAACAGCATCTTCCGCGAGCGGCGGGTACGGGCGAAACGGCCGTCCAGGGAGAAGGTGACGGCGTGCACCCGGTCCTGGAGGGGCAGTTCGAAGCCCGGCGGCAGACAGTCGCGGGAGGGGCCGATGATGCCACCGCCGCAGGTCTTGTACCGGGGCAGCTCGGACTTCTCCAGGAGCAGCACCCGACGCCCCGCCACCGCCGCCGCGTAGGCCGCGGACGCGCCGCCGGGACCCGCGCCGACGACCACGACGTCCCAGACCTCGGTGTTCTCGCCGTCCACGCGCTCGACACCGCCCGCGCCGTCCAGCGCGGTCACGGCGTCGGCGTCCACGACGTCCGAGGCCTCCTCCGCGGGCGCCCCGTCGTGCGATACGCGCGTGACGTGGGACGCCTCGGCGTCCGTGACCTCGGCGTCCGTGACCTCGTCCGGCACCGTGTCCGACGCCCCGTCCGTGATGCCCTCAGGAGCCGCGCCTTCGGGCGCGGTGTTCTCCGGACCGGCGTTCTCCGCTTGCTCGCTGCTCACGATGTGCTTCTGCTCCTGATCCGACCGGTGGTCTGCTCCTGACGCATCCTACGGCGCGGTAGCCAGAGGCCCGCGCCGTAGGATCGGCGGTGCGTTCGCCGTACCACGACATACGCCGAACGCCGTCCTTACGTCGTAAACGTCGCACCCATCAGGAGCGTGCCCATGACCTCGAATCCGATCGCCGAGACCGTCCGGTCCCTGATGCCCCGTGCCAAGGCCGAGCTCACGGAGCTGGTGGCCTTCGAGTCGGTGGCGGACGAGGCCGTGGCGCCCCGGAGCGAGTGCGAGGGTGCCGCGAACTGGGTCGCGGACGCGCTGCGCGCCGAGGACTTCCAGGACGTGGCCCTGCTCGACACCCCCGACGGCTCGCAGGCCGTGTACGGCATCCTGCCCGGCCCGGCCGGCGCGCCGACCGTCCTTCTGTACGCGCACTACGACGTACAGCCGAAGCTGGACGAGTCCGCCTGGCTCACCCCGCCGTTCGAGCTGACCGAGCGGAACGGGCGCTGGTACGGGCGCGGCACGGCCGACTGCAAGGGCGGTTTCATCCTGCACCTGCTCGCGCTGCGCGCCCTGAAGGCGAACGGCGGCGTTCCGGTGACGGTCAAGGTGATCGTCGAGGGTTCGGAGGAGCAGGGCACCGGCGGTCTGGAGCGGTACGCGGAGCAGCACCCCGAACTGCTCGTCTCCGACGCGATCGTGATCGGCGACGCGGGCAACTTCCGGGTGGGGCTGCCGACCGTGACCGCGACCCTGCGCGGCATGACGATGATCCGGGTGGGGATCGACACCCTGGAGGGCAATCTGCACTCCGGTCAGTTCGGCGGCGCCGCGCCGGACGCCCTGGCCGCGCTGATCCGCGTCCTGGACTCGCTGCGCGGCCCGGACGGTTCGACCGTCATCGACGGGCTGCCGGGCGACCAGGTGTGGGAGGGGCTGCAGTACCCGGAGGAGGACTTCCGTCAGGACGCCAAGGTCCTCACCGGCGTGGCCCTGCCGGGTGCCGGCACGGTCGCCGACCGGATCTGGGCGCGTCCCGCCGTCACCGTCATCGGCATCGACTGCCACCCGGTGGCCGGGGCGACCCCGTCGATCCCGTCGTCGGCCCGTGCCCAGCTCAGCCTGCGGGTGCCGCCGGGCCTGGACTCGGCCGAGGTGACGAAGCTGCTCTTCGCGCACATCGAGAAGCACACGCCGTGGAACGCCCGGGTCTCCCTCGAACAGGTCGGTCAGGGCCAGCCGTTCCAGGCGGACACGTCGAGCCCGGCGTACGCGTCGATGGCCGAGGCGATGCGGATCGCGTACCCCGGCCAGGAGATGCAGACGGCGGGCATGGGCGGCTCGATCCCGCTGTGCAACACGCTGGCCTCGCTGTACCCGGAGTCGGAGATCCTGCTGATCGGCCTGAGCGAGCCGGAGGCGCAGATCCACGCGCCGAACGAGTCCGTCTCACCGGACGAGCTGGAGCGGCTGTCCGTGGCCGAGGCGCACTTCCTGCTCAACTACGCGCGCCAGAAGCAGAACTGACGGGCGGATACGTTCAGCGTTCGGCGAAGCTCGCCGAGAGCGTAGAAGCAAGCGGCGGACCTGCGCGGATGCGTAGGTTCGCCGCATGGCATCCATCGAGCTCACCAGGATCACCCCGCGTCTGCACCTCCTCGACTACTCCATCGGCCAGGCCTATCTCTGGCAGGACGAGGAGGAGCTGACCCTGATCGACGCCGGCTGGGCCGGCATGGCGGCCGAGACGGCCGGGGCGATACGGTCCGCCGGTCTCGACCCGGACCGGCTGCGCCGGATCGTGCTGACCCACTGCCACCGGGACCACGTGGGCTCGGCGCTGGAACTCGCGGACCGGCACGGGGCCGAGATCCTGGCGCACGGGCTCGACGCGCCGGTGATCCGGGGCGAGGCGCCGGTGCCGGAGCCGCACCTCCTGGACTGGGAGATCCCGCTCTTCGAGCATGGTGTGACCGCGCCGGAGGCGCCGCCGACCCGGGTCGACCGGGAGGTCGGGGACGGTGAGGTGCTCGGATTCGGCGGCGGAGCGGTGGTGGTGCACGCCCCCGGCCACACGCCCGGTTCGATCGCCGTCCACCTCCCTCGTCACGGTGTGCTGTTCACCGGGGACACGGTGGCGTCGGTGCCGGACGTGATGTTCGGCGTGTTCCATGTCGACCGTGCTCGCGCGCTGGACTCGATGCGGGTGCTCGCGAAGCTGGAGCCGTCGGTGTTGTGCTGCGGTCACGGCGCTCCGGTGACCTCGGACACGGCGGCGCGTCTGAGCGCGGCGGCGGCGACGGCGGAGGCCTGAGGGCGCGTCCACGACCGGAGGGACGGCCGGCGGCCGGCGGCCCACCAGCGGGACTCCGGCCGTGGCCGTCAGCCCACCGGATCCCCGGCCTCCAGGTTGAGCACCGTGCCGCGTTCGCGGGCGCGCAGGGCCCAGCGGAGGCGGCGGTAGCGGACGGGGGGCAGGAGGTCGGCGGCCTCCTCCTCGGTGACGAAGCGCCAGTCGCGGAGCTCGGCGCCGGGGAGGTGCAGGCGCTCCGTGTCGGCGGGGCCGAGCGTGCCGCCGTCGAAGAGGAGGCGGAGTCCGCCGTAGCCGGGCGGCTCAGGGCGTTCCCAGTCGACGAGCAGGAGGCGGGGTACGGCGTCGAGTTCGAGGCCTATCTCCTCGGCCACCTCGCGCATTCCGGCGCGGGCCGGGGGTTCGCCGGCCTCGACGACCCCGCCGGGGAACTCCCAGCCCGGCTTGTAGGTGGGGTCGACCAGGAGGAAACGATCCCGCTCGTCGAAGAGCAGGACTCCGGCCGCGACGGTCTCGCCGGTCGGTTCGGGGGTCTGGACGATGCCGCAGGGGGTGGCGTCGCCGGCCCGGACCGCGTCGGCGACGGAGCGGGCGGCCTCGGCCACGGTGAGCGCCGAGGTGTCGACCACGTACGCGTCGTCGGCGAGCCAGTCGAGCGCGGCCCGGTACGGCGCGAGATGGCCGTGACACCACTCCCGGACACGGGCGTCGACGTCGGGGTCGTCGTACTCGGACCTGCCGTCGATCCGCTGCCGCAGGATCGTTTCCTCCGGGGCGAGCAGCACATGGCGGACGTCGATGCGGCGGGCGGCGAGCCCGCCGAAGATCTCGTCCCGGTACTCCTGGCGCAGCAGGGTCATGGGGACGACCAGGACGCCGCCCAGTTCGGCGAGCAGGGCGGCGGCGGTGTCGACCACCAGGCGCCGCCAGATCGGCAGGTCCTGGTAGTCCTCGACCTCGGCGAGCCGCTTGTCCGGCAGGAGGCCGCGCAGGCCCCCGCCGGTGACCTCGGGGTCGTACAACGTGCTGTTCGGGATCAGATCGACCAGCTCGCGCGCGGTGCTGGACTTCCCCGCGCCGAACGCACCGTTGACCCAGACGATCACGATTCCCCCCTCTTCGACAGCCCCCTGTGGATTGCCCCCAACACCCTGCCACGAAAACCACGAACACATGTCCTGGCATATGCGTCCGCTTGGGCATGAGCGTGACACTTTCGCGCGGGGGTCGTTGAGAACGGCAAGCACGAGGGGGTGCGGAGAAATGAGTCGTACGGTTCTCGAACGTTTTCCGGCCGGCGGCCCGCGGGGCAGCTGGCCGGCGGAGGAGTTCGCCGGGGCGCGAAGGAACGAGGGCGTGCCGGCCCGTGTCGTCATGGACCTGGAGTCCGACGCCTTCCTGGTGATCGTCGAACAACGGACGGCGGAGCGGGTACGGGAGGAATGAGCCGGGGTCAGGACCGCCGCCGGGGACCGGACCGGCGCCGGGGACCGCCCCACCACCGGGAGTCCGGACCGCCGGGCGGGCGGATCAGGACACCGCCGCCGCGGCGGCGCCCAGGAGGCCCGCGTCGGTGCCCGTGAGGGCCGGGACGACCGTCAGGTTCCGGACGAAGTCGAGCGTGGCGTACGTGGCGAGGCCGCGGCGCAGCGGGGCGAAGAGGACCTCTCCGGCGCCCGCCACCCCGCCACCGACGACCGCGATGTCGATCTCGACGAGGGTCGCCGTCGCGGCGATGCCCGCCGCGAGGGCCTGGGCCGCCCGCTCGAACGAGGCGACGGCGACCGGATCCCCCGCGCGCGCGGCGGCGGCCACGGCGGCCGCGGAGGCGTCGCCGTCGGGCCCCGGGCGCCAGCCGTTCTCCAGGGCGCGGCGGGCGATGTGCGGGCCGCTGGCGACCCGTTCGACGCAGCCGCGTCCGCCGCAGGCGCAGGGCTCGCCGTCCATGTCCACCACCATGTGCCCGATGTGACCGGCGTTGCCGGTGGGACCGGGGTGGAGCCTGCCGCCGAGGACGAGGCCGCCGCCGACACCCGTGGAGACCACGAGGCAGAGGGCGTTGTCATGGCCACGGGCGGCACCGAGCCAGTGCTCGGCGGCCGTCATGGCGACGCCGTCGCCGACCAGGGTGACGGGCCGTCCGCCCACCGCCTTGTGGACCCGTTCGACGAGCGGGAAGTCGCGCCAGCCGGGCACGTTGACCGGGCTGACGGTCCCCCGGTACGCGTCGACCGGGCCCGCGCTGCCGATGCCGACGGCCCCGGCCGCCTCCCACAGGGGCGAGCCCGCGAGCTCGGCGAGCACGTCCCCGACCGCGCCCATCACCGTCTCGCCGTCCTCACGCGCGGGCGTGGGCCGCTGGGAGCGGATCCGAATGCTCCCCTCGGCGTCGACCAGGGCGCCGGCGATCTTGGTGCCCCCGATGTCGAGAGCGACGACGAGTCCGTCGAGGGGGCCCGTGGCGGGATCGGTCTGCATGGGCGCGGGTTCTCCAGTCGGCGACGGGCGGAACGTTGTCTATCGTGTCCCGTTCCGTACAGTCTCCCCTCCCATGACAACGTTGTCCAGGTCCTATGATTCGGCCAGGAAGTCGATCAGACACCGCAGTACGTCCGGCCGGACGCTCCTCGGCCGGACGCCCCGACCTTCGACGGAGGAACCGCGCACCGTGGCCGACATCGCCCGCCACACCGAACACCGCTACGGCAACCGGCCCACGATGAAGGACGTCGCCGCGCGCGCGGGCGTCGGCCTGAAGACGGTGTCCCGGGTCGTGAACGGCGAGCCCGGGGTCACCCCGGACACCGAGCGACGGGTCCAGGAGGCCATCGAGGTCCTCGGCTTCCGCCGCAACGACAGCGCGCGGGTCCTGCGCAAGGGCAGGACGGCGACCGTCGGCCTGGTGCTGGAGGATCTCGCCGACCCGTTCTACGGGCCGCTCAGCCGGGCGGTCGAGGAGGTCGCGCGGGCGCACGGGGCTCTGCTCATCAACGGTTCCAGCGCCGAGGACCCGGCCCGGGAGCAGGAGCTGGCGCTCGCCCTCTGCGCGCGCCGGGTCGACGGCCTGATCGTCATCCCCGCCGGCGACGACCACCGGTACCTGGAGCCGGAGATCAGGGCGGGCGTCGCCACCGTCTTCGTCGACCGCCCCGCGGGGCTGATCGACGCCGACGCCGTGCTCTCCGACAGCTTCGGCGGGGCGCGCGACGGCGTGGCCCATCTGATCGCAAACGGACACCACCGGATCGGCTTCATCGGCGACCGGCCCCGTATCCACACCGCGTCCGAGCGGCTGCGCGGCTACCGCACGGCGATGGAGGACGCGGGCCTGCCGGTCGACGACGCCTGGGTCTCGCTGGGCTCCACGGAGCCGGAGCGGGTGGGGACGGCCGTACGGGAGATGCTGGAGGCGCCGGAGCCGGTGACGGCGCTGTTCGCGGGGAACAACCGGGTGATGGTCACGGTGGTCCGCGCCCTCGCGGGGCATCCGCGGCCGGTTGCTTTGGTCGGCTTCGACGACATGGAACTGGCCGACCTGCTCGGCATCACGGTCATCGCCCAGGACGCGGCCGCGCTCGGCCGGACGGCGGCGGAGCGGCTGTTCCGGCGGCTCGACGGGGTCGACGAAGCGCCGGAGCGGGTGGTGCTCGGCACCACGCTCCTGGCGCGTGGTTCGGGCGAGATCCCGCCGTCGGCCGTCTGAGCGACGGACGCCGACGGCGGTGCCCGGGGCCGTGACCGGGGCGGCGGTCGGGGCGGCCGACGCTGTGGCGACCGTCGGGGGCGCCGCCGCTGCGGCGACCCCGAGGGGGTCCTTCCGCTACTCGGCGGAGGCCGTCAGGTCACCGCGGCGCGGGGCCGCGAAGCGGTCGAGGGCCGCGCGGTTCATGCCGGTGAGGGCGTCGACCTCGGCGGTGTCGAGGGCGCCGCAGTCGATGCCGCGCAGCAGGTAGGAGCTGAGGGCCTTGGCGGTCGCCGGCTCGTCCATCACGTCGCCGCCCGCGTGGTTGGCGTACGCGGAGAGGCGCTTGGCGGCGGCCTCGAAGCCCTCGCGGTAGAAGGCGAAGACGGCGGCGTAGCGGGTGGGGATGTGGCCCGGGTGCATGTCCCAGCCCTGGTAGTACGCGCGGGCGAGCGCACGGCGGGTGAGGCCGTAGTGGAGGCGCCAGGCCTCGTGGACGTGCTCGGTGGAGCCGACCGGGAGGACGTTGGTGGACCCGTCGGAGACCCGTACGCCCGTGCCCGCCGCGGCGACCTGCATGATCGCCTTGGCGTGGTCGGCGGCCGGGTGGTCGCTGGCCTGGTAGGCGGCGGAGACGCCGAGGCAGGCGCTGTAGTCGAAGGTGCCGTAGTGCAGTCCGGTGGCGCGGCCCTCGGCGGCGCCGATCATGCGGGCGACGGCGGCGGTGCCGTCGGTGGCCAGGATGGACTGGCTGGTCTCGATCTGGATCTCGAAGCCGAGGCGGCCGGCGTCGAGGCCGTGTGCCTTCTCGAAGGCCTCCAGGAGGCGCACGAAGGCGGAGACCTGCTCGGGGTAGGTGACCTTGGGGAGGGTGAGGACGAGCCCGTCGGGCAGGCCGCCGTTCTCCAGGAGGCCGGTGAGGAAGACGTCGGTGGTGCGGATGCCCCGGTCGCGCACCGCGGACTCCATGCACTTCATCCGGATGCCCATGTACGGGGCGGCCGTACCGTTCGCGTACGCCTCCGAGATCAGCCGGGCGGCGCGGGCGGCGTCCTGGTCCTCGTCGGCGCCGGCGTAGCCGTCCTCGAAGTCGACCCGGAGGTCCTCGACGGGCTCGCGCTCCAGCTTGGCGCGGACGCGGCCGTACACGTCCTCGGCGAGGTCGTCGGAGAGGCCGAGCACGGCGGCGAAGGAGGCGGCGTCGGGGGCGTGCTCGTCGAGGGCGGCGAGGGCCTGGTCGCCCCATGAGCGGATGGTGCCGGCCTCGAAGACGTTGCCGGGGACGTAGACGGTGTGGACGGGCTGGCGGGTGCCGGGGTCTCCCGGGTAGCGGCGGTCCAGCTCGGCGTCCACCGCTGCGAGGGAGGCGCTGATGCCCTCGCTGACCGCGCCCGCGAGGCTCGTCGACACCTTCTCCTGCTGACCCATCCCACATCCTCCTATTTTCCGCTTCACGGAATCAACAATCCGTATAGCGAAGTTAGTAGTCCGTCGGGACCTGAGTCAATGGTTGTCCGAAACGGCCGGGGGCCGCGCGGCGATCATCACCACGCGGCCCCAGGACCGTACAGAAGCGCAGGTCACGCCTGCGCCGCGAGATCAGCCCTTGCGGGACTTGACCTCTTCGGTCAGCTGCGGGACGACATCGAAGAGGTCGCCCACGACGCCGTAGTCGACCAGGTCGAAGATCGGCGCCTCGGCGTCCTTGTTGATCGCGACGATCGTCTTCGAGGTCTGCATGCCCGCGCGGTGCTGGATCGCGCCGGAGATACCGGAGGCGATGTACAGCTGCGGCGAGACCGACTTGCCGGTCTGGCCGACCTGGTTGGAGTGCGGGTACCAGCCGGCGTCGACGGCGGCACGCGAGGCGCCGACGGCGGCACCGAGCGAGTCGGCGAGCGCCTCGATGACGGCGAAGTTCTCGGCACCGTTGACGCCACGGCCACCGGAGACCACGATCGCGGCCTCGGTGAGCTCCGGGCGGCCGGTCGACTCGCGCGGGGTGCGGGCGGTCACCTTGGTGCCGGTGGCCAGCGCGCCGAAGGAGACCGCGAGGGCCTCGACGGCACCGGCGGCCGGGGCGGCCTCGACCGGGGCCGAGTTCGGCTTGACGGTGATGACCGGGGTGCCCTTGGAGACACGGGACTTGGTGGTGAAGGAGGCGGCGAACGCGGACTGCGTCGCGACCGGGCCCTCGTCACCGGCCTCCAGGTCCACGGCGTCCGTGATGATGCCGGAGCCGATGCGGACCGCGAGGCGGGCCGCGATCTCCTTGCCCTCGGCGGAGGAGGGGACGAGCACGGCGGCCGGCGAAACAGCCTCGTAGGCGGCCTGAAGGGCGTCGACCTTCGGGACGACCAGGTACTCGGTGAACTCGGGGGCGTCGGCCGTGAGGACCTTCACCGCGCCGTGCTCGGCGAGGACGGCCGCGGTGTCGGCGGCGCCGTTGCCCAGCGCGACGGCGACCGGGTCGCCGATGCGGCGGGCGAGGGTCAGCAGCTCCAGGGTGGGCTTGCGGACGGCTCCGTCGACGTGGTCGACGTAGACGAGAATCTCAGCCATGGGACTTCAATCTCCTGCGAACGAAAGGGGCGGTCTGAGCGGCTCGCGCGAGCCTTAGATGAACTTCTGGCTCGCGAGGAACTCGGCGAGCTGCTTGCCGCCCTCGCCCTCGTCCTTGACGATCGTGCCGGCGGTGCGCGCCGGACGCTCGGCGGCGGAGTCGACCGCGGTCCAGGCACCGGCGAGGCCGACCTCGTCCGCGTCGATGTCCAGGTCGTCCAGCTCCAGGGACTCCACCGGCTTCTTCTTGGCGGCCATGATGCCCTTGAAGGACGGGTAGCGCGCCTCGCCGGACTGGTCGGTCACGGAGACGACGGCCGGCAGGGAGGCCTCGAGCTGCTCGGAGGCCGTGTCGCCGTCGCGGCGGCCCTTGACGACGCCGTCCTCGATGGAGACCTCGGAGAGCAGCGTGACCTGCGGGACGCCGAGGCGCTCGGCGAGGATCGCCGGGAGGACACCCATGGTGCCGTCGGTGGAGGCCATACCGGCGATGACGACGTCGTAGCCGGTCTTCTCGATCGCCTTGGCGAGCACCAGCGAGGTGCCCATGACGTCGGTGCCGTGCAGGTCGTCGTCCTCGACGTGGACGGCCTTGTCGGCGCCCATGGAGAGCGCCTTGCGGAGCGCGTCCTTGGCGTCCTCGGGGCCGACCGTCAGCACGGTGACCTCGGCGTCGTCCGCCTCCTCGGCGATCTGCAGTGCCTGCTCGACGGCGTACTCGTCGAGCTCCGACAGCAGGCCGTCGACGTCGTCGCGGTCGACCGTGAGGTCGTCCGCGAACTTACGGTCTCCGGTCGCGTCGGGCACGTACTTCACACAGACAACGATCCTCAAGCTCACGCCGGCTCTCCTACTGCATCGTCATAACTGGGCTGCCTTGTTGCTCGCAGCATAGGCGCCTGAAGGGCGGGTTTCCGGTCGGGGCGCCGGACGCCCCGACCGAAATATTACTCGCCAGTACATCCAGTCCGTTACCAGTAAGCAAGCGCTCAGCGATGTGATCTGCCCAACGCGCGGAGAGCGGCGCGCACGGGAACTCTCAGTCGCGCAGCGCGTTGAAGCGGCCGTGGTGGTAGAGGAGCGGCCGGCCCGCCCCGTCCGGGTCTCCGGCGACGGCCTGCGCGATCACGATCCGGTGGTCACCGGCGGGCACCCGGGCGACGACACGGCAGACCAGCCAGGCGAGGACGCCGTCGAGTACGGGCACGCCCTCGGGCCCCAGGCTCCAGCGGGTCTCCTCGCCGAAGCGGTCGGCCCCGCTGCGGGCGAAGGTGGCGGCCAGTTCCTGCTGGTGCTCGCCGAGTATGTGGACGCCGATGTGCTCGGCCTCGGCGAGCACGGGCCAGCTGGAGGAGTTCGTACCCACCCCGAAGGAGATCAGCGGGGGCTCGGCGGCGACGGAGTTGAGCGAGGTCGCGGTGAAGCCGACGGGGCGCTCGCCGTGCGCGGTGACGACCGCGACGCCGGCCGCGTGGCGGCGGAAGACGGAGCGGAGCAGATCCGGAGAGGCCTGGCGGGGTGCGCCGATGGTGGGAACGGTGCCGGGTCGGAGGTCGGGCGTGACCGTCATGGAGTTGTCCTTCTGCGAGGGCGGCATGAGAGGGGTCCGGGGGTGGTCAGACACCCGGACAGCGCGCGCTCGCGTTGCGGGCCAGGTCCACATGGGTCCGGCCGTAGAGAAGGAGTTCTTGGGGCACCCCGTCAGAGTGGCGATCGTTGCCGCGTGCAGTCAAGTGCGTACCGGGATGTGGGAGAAGTGTCACCGCGTCAGACCGCCCGCCCCAGGGCGGCGATGACGTCCGCCTTGCGGGGCTGCCCCGCGGCCCGGCGGACGACCCGCCCCGTCCGGTCGAGGACGAGGACGGTGGGGGTTCTGGCGATGCCGAGGGCGCGTACGAGATCGAGCCGTTCCTCGGCGTCGATCTCCACGTGCCCGACGCCCGGGACCATCGCGGCCACCTCGGCGAGGGTGCGCCGGGTGGCCCGGCAGGGCTGACAGAACGCGGTGGAGAACTGTACGAGGGTGGCGCGCTCCCCCAGCGGCACGCCGAGCGCCTCGGGTCCCAGCGTGTCGGTTCCGGGTATCCCGGTCACCCCTGTTCCCTGCTCCGTCACCCTTGTCCCCTTCCCTGTCGGCCGTCTCACCTGGTGCAGCGTCGCACGGGAGAGTTCGATTCCCGCCACGACCACCGCGAGTGACGAGAATCTCCCTGTACGAAGCCGCCTGGACTGGTCACGGCGGCCCACATGGGGCACGATCTGCCCAAAGCCGAAAACCTACGGCTGCGTAACTTCGCCGGGAGAACCCTCCCCAGGCACAGAAGAAGGGGTTCCTCTCAGATGGCAGAACTCGTGTATCGGCCGGTCATCGGCGCCGCTCTGACCATGTTCAAGGCGCTCGACCTGAAGATCGACACGCAGGGTTCGGAGCACATCCCGCGCACGGGTGGCGCGGTGCTCGTCTCCAATCACATCAGCTATCTGGACTTCATCTTCACGGGCCTGGCCGCGCTCCCGCAGAAGCGCCTCGTGCGCTTCATGGCCAAGGACTCGGTCTTCCGGCACAAGGTGTCGGGGCCACTGATGCGCGGCATGAAGCACATCCCGGTGGACCGCTCGGCTGGTGAGCACGCCTACAAGCACGCGCTGGAGTCGCTGCGGGCGGGCGAGATCATCGGTGTCTTCCCCGAGGCGACCATCTCCCAGTCGTTCACGCTCAAGGGCTTCAAGACGGGTGCGGCGCGGCTCGCCCAGGAGGCCGGGGTCCCGCTGATCCCGATGGCGCTCTGGGGTACGCAGCGCGTCTGGACCAAGGGCCGTCCCCGCAACTTCAAGCGCAGCCACATCCCGGTGACGATCCGTGTCGGTGAGCCCGTGGAGGCTCCCGCCGACCAGTACGCGGGCGCGATCACGCGGCGGCTGCGCGAGCGCGTCCAGGAGCTCCTGGAGGCCGCGCAGCGCGCCTACCCGGTGCGCCCCAAGGACGCCAACGACACCTGGTGGGTGCCCGCGCACCTCGGGGGTACGGCTCCGACGCCGGCCGAGGTCAAGGACGCCGGCTGACGGTGGGGGCGCCGCCGGACGGCGCCCCGCTGAATCGTCACTCCGGGACGCGGGCACATCCCGATCCGGGTCGCGGACGCGTCGTCACTCCGGGTCGCGGACCGTGATCCGGGCTCCCGGGCTGAGCTTCTCCAGGGACTCCGCCAGTTCGGTGCCCGCCGCGAGGAGCTCGTCCCGGGTCATCGGGGCGAGCGATTCGAGCAGGAAGAACGCGTCGACGGTGTCGTCGTCGATACGGGTACGGGGGCCCTGGCGCCAGTTCCAGCGACGGCAGGTCACGCCCTCCTCGTCGCACCAGACGATCTCCCCGGCCTCGGGGTGCTCCACCGTCTCCACACCGCCCGCCATCGTGACGAAGGGCTCGTCGCCGGTGGCGCGGACCAGGCGCATGGCGCCCCGGATCCTGCCCAGGTCCTCGCCGCCGACCGGGATGAGGTGGGCGACGCTCACCGCGTTGTAGGCGTCGACGAGCCGGTTGATGCGGGGCAGCCCGCCGTCCGCGAGCGCCCGCTTGGCGAGCGCCTCCGCGGAGTTGCGGGTGCGGGAGGGCTTGGCGCCGAACGCGGTGTACGCGGCGCGCCAGGCGGCGATGTGCGGGTCCTGGTCCGGGGTCCGGCCGTCGAGGCGCTCGGCGAGCCGGCGGGCGGCGTCGTCGAGGAGGGCCGAACTGGCCTCGTCACTGGGCCCGTTGACGAGGCCGTGGGCCTCGATCACCAGGGCGGTGAAGCCGGGTACGAGGGTGCGCACCTCGTCGGAGACGGTGAGGGTGAGGGTCATGGTCCGCCGTTCGCTGATGTCCGGGGTCAGAGCTCCGTGGGGAGCGTCCGCCAGAGGTGGGGCCGGCCGGGCGCGGCGCGCGGCGCGTCCGGAACAGCCGCATGTGGTTCAGTGTAGAGCACTGGATAATCCACTTCATTGAACTCTGATGTACGGCCCAGGATGAATCCCATGCGTCCCCGCGCGTGGAGCGCACGAAAACGGCCGGGCGGAAAGTCGATGACTTTCCGCCCGGCCGTACGCTCATGCGGCGAGGGCTAGCGCGCCAGCTCTTCCTTCAGGGCCTGGAGGAAGGCGTCCACGTCGTCCTCCGTGGTGTCGAAGGCGCACATCCAGCGCACGTCGCCGGCCGACTCGTCCCAGAAGTAGAAGCGGAACCGCTCCTGGAGCCGTCGGGTGACCTCCTGCGGCAGGCGTGCGAAGACCGCGTTGGCCTGCACCGGGTAGAGGATCTCCACCCCGTCGAGCTCGCGCACGCCGGCCGCGAGGCGCTGCGCCATCGCGTTGGCGTGGCGGGCGTTGCGCAGCCACAGGTCCTTCGCGAGGAGGGCCTCCAGCTGCACCGACACGAAGCGCATCTTCGACGCGAGCTGCATGGACAGCTTGCGCAGGTGCTTCATGTGGCTGACCGCGTCGGGGTTGAGGACGACGATCGCCTCGCCGAAGAGCATGCCGTTCTTCGTGCCGCCGTACGAGATGACGTCGACGCCCACGGCGTTGGTGAACGCGCGCATCGGTACGTCGAGCGAGGCCGCGGCGTTGGCTATCCGGGCCCCGTCGAGGTGCACCTTCATGCCCTTGGCGTGGGAGTGCTCGACGATCGCGCGGATCTCGTCCACCGTGTAGACGGTGCCCAGCTCGGTGTTCTGGGTGATCGAGACGACCTGCGGCATCGCCCGGTGCTCGTCCTCCCAGCCCCAGGCCTGCCGGTCGATCAGCTCGGGGGTGAGCTTGCCGTCCGGGGTCGGCACGGTGAGCAGCTTGAGGCCGCCCATGCGCTCCGGCGCCCCGCCCTCGTCCACGTTGATGTGCGCGGACTCGGCGCAGATGACGGCGCCCCAGCGGTCGGTGAGCGCCTGGAGGGCCGTCACGTTCGCCCCGGTCCCGTTGAAGACCGGGAACGCCTCGGCGGTGGGGCCGAAGTGGCTGTGCATGATCCGCTGGAGGTGCTCGGTGTACTGGTCCTCGCCGTAGGCGACCTGGTGGCCGTCGTTGGCGAGGGCGAGGGCCGCGAGGACCTCGGGGTGGGCGCCGGCGTAGTTGTCGCTGGCGAAGCCCCGGACCGACGGGTCGTGGTGCCGACGTGCGTCGGTCCTGGGGCCGAGGGCCGCGGTCACGGCTTGGGGGTCAGCCACAGACGCTGTCCATTCACTTCCTGGGCGGGCTTGTCCCAGAGCCCGGCGATCTCGTCCGCCAGGTCCTTGACGTCGGTGAAGCCCGCGAACTTCGCGTTGGGTCGTTCGGCGCGCATGGCGTCGTGCACCAATGCCTTGATCACCAGGATCGCAGCCGCCGCCTGCGGGCCGTCGTCGCCCCCCAGCTTGCGGAACGAGTCGGCCATCGCGAGGGTCCAGGCCTCGGCGGCCGCCTTGCCCGCGTTGTACGCGGCGTTGTTGGCGAGCGGCTTGTGCGCGCCGACCTGGCTGATCAGGGCGTAGCGGCCGCGGCCGCCGGCCCGCAGCAGCCCGTCGTGGAAGGCGAGCGAGGTGTGCTGGACCGTGCGGATGAGGAGCTTCTCCAGGAAGTCCCAGTCCGCGAGGTCGGTCTCCGTGAAGGACGAGCTGCCGCGCCAGCCGCCGACGAGGTGGACCAGGCCGTCGATCCGGCCGAACTCCTTCTCGGTCTTCGCGGCCCAGTCGCGCGTGGCGTCCAGGTCGAGCAGGTCGACGGTGTCACCGACGACCTTGGCGCCGCCGTGGGCGTAGCGCGCGGCGTCGACGGCCTCCGCGAGGCGCGTCGGGTCGGCGTCGGAGCCGACGACGGTCGCGCCCGCCTCGGCCAGGCGCATCAGCGTCGCGCGGCCGGCCGGGCCGGCCGCACCGGCGACCGCGATGACGGCGCCGTCGAGCGGCCCGCCGTTTCCGTTGGCGGTCATGGGCGACGCCTCCTCCGTGTCGTCGGTACGAGCGCTCACGCGGCAGCCCGCTCGGCCTGCTCGTTCCGCGAGACGTCGGCGGCGGTGATCCCCTTGGTGTCGGCGATCACGCCCTTCAGCTTCTTGGCGAGGGCCTCAAAGAACATGCTGAGCGGAAACTCGTCCGGAAGCACGTCGTCGACGAGCTTGCGGGGCGGGAGGGAGAGGTCGAGGGCGTCGGGGCCCTTGGCCCACTTCGAGCCCGGGTGCGGGGCGAGGTAGGTGGAGACGAGCTCGTACGCCTTGAACCAGTGGACGAGCTTGGGGCGGTCGATGCCGTCGCGGTAGAGCTTCTCGATGTCGGCGCAGAGCTGGTTGGTGACCTCGGGGGCCCGCTGCCAGTCGATCTTGAGGGTGTTGTCCGTCCAGCGCACCACGTCGTTCTTGTGGAGGTACGCGAAGAGGAGCTGGCCGCCGAGACCGTCGTAGTTGCGGTTGCGGTCGCCGGAGAGCGGGAAGCGGAACATCCGGTCGAAGAGGACCGCGTACTGCACGTCACGGCCGTGGGTGTTGCCCTCGGCCTCCAGCTTCACGGCCTCCTTGAAGGCGGTGAGGTCGCAGCGGAGCTCCTCCAGGCCGTACATCCAGAAGGGCTGGCGCTGCTTGATCATGAAGGGGTCGAACGGCAGGTCGCCGTGGCTGTGGGTGCGGTCGTGGACCATGTCCCAGAGCACGAAGGCCTTCTCGCAGCGCTCCTGGTCGTCGATCATCGCGGCGATGTCGGCGGGCAGCTGGATGCCGAGGGTGTCGACGGCGGCCTCGGTGACCTTGCGGAAGCGGGCGGCCTCACGGTCGCAGAAGATCCCGCCCCAGGTGAAGCGCTCGGGGGCCTCGCGGACGGCGATGGTCTCCGGGAAGAGGACGGCCGAGTTGGTGTCGTACCCGGCGGTGAAGTCCTCGAAGGTGATCCCGCAGAACAGCGGGTTGTCGTAGCGGGTGCGCTCGAGCTCGGCGAGCCACTCCGGCCACACCATGCGGAGTACGACGGCCTCGAGGTTGCGGTCGGGGTTGCCGTTCTGCGTGTACATCGGGAACAGCACCAGGTGCTGGAGCCCGTCCACGCGGTCGGCGGCCGGCTGGAAGGCGAGCAGCGAGTCCAGGAAGTCCGGGACGGCGAAGCCGCTCTCGGCCCACTTGCGCAGGTCGGAGACGAGGGCGCGGTGGTAGGCGCCGTCGTGCGGGACGAGCGGGGAGAGCTGCTCCACCGCGGCGACGACCCGGTCGAGGGTCAGCTCGGCCAGGGCCTTGGCGGGCGCGTCCTCGCGCTCGAAGTCGATGGAGCCGTCCGCGCTCTGCCAGGTGCGGATCTCCTCCACGGCATTCTTGAGCTCGGGCCAGGCGGGGTGGTCGATCACCCGGGCGGTGGTGGATATCCCCCCACCAGTCACGTCCTGCACAAGAATTTCCGTCATGCCTCTTCCTCCACAGGAGAACCTCGCGTGAAGACACCGTAACCGTGGACGGTTCTCAGCCACAAGAGGGGGCAAGAGAAATTATCCTGTGCTACCCCCCTGATCACAGAAGTTTTTCCTGTCAGTCAGGGGGGAAGCCACCCTTCCGCCGCGTTTCTCAGCTCAGCGGCTTCACCAGGAGCTCGAATTCCAGGTCGTCGCGCTGGGGCAGACCGAAGCGCTCGTCGCCGTACGGGAAGGGCGTCATCCGCCCGGTGCGCCGGTAGCCGCGGCGCTCGTACCAGGCGATGAGCTCCTCCCGTACGGAGATCACCGTCATGTGCATCTCGCGGACGTCCCACAGCTCGCGCACCCGGCGCTCGGCCTCCGCGATGATCTGCTTGCCGAGACCCGCCCCCTGGAGTTCGGGGCGGACCGCGAACATCCCGAAGTAGGCCGCCTCGGCGCGGTGCTCCAGCTGGCAGCAGGCGACGATGTCGCCGTCGCGCTCGACGACCAGGAGCCGGCTGTTCGGCGTGGTGATCACGGCGGCGACGCCCTCGGAGTCGGTGCGCTGCCCCTGGAGGATGTCCGCCTCGGTGGTCCAGCCGCCCCGGCTGGCGTCGCCCCGGTAGGCCGACTCGACGAGCGGGACGAGGGCCGGGACGTCGTCCAGGACCGCCTCGCGGTAGCTGATCCGGCCGGTCTCGTGCGACGTGGCGGTGTCCATGTGAACGGGGCTCCCCTCGGGTGCTGACGATCGCCGTACGCGATCGTCCCGAGCCTAACGCCCGCACTTTTCACTCCCCCTCGCACGCCTGTGCGCACCCGTGCGCCTGCGTGTGTCCGGCCCGACGCGGGCATCCTCCGGTCAGGGGACGGCGTCGAGGGGGAGGTGTGCCGTGCACGGACCGGCCCTGTCCGGGTGGTTGGTGGTCGTGCTCTGCGCGGTGACGGGCGTGTACTGCCTGCTGCGGATGCGCGCGTCCGCCGGGGAGGAGCGGCGGGCCGCGGGCGGCGAGGCGGTGATGGGCTTCGGGATGGCGACGATGGCGCTGCCCGCGGCGGTGCTCACTCCGCCGGAGTGGAGCTGGGCGGTGTACGCGGCGGTGTTCGGCGGCGCGGCGCTGCACGGTCTCGCGGCGGTACGGCACGGCGGACACCATCTGCACCACCTCGTCGGCTCGCTCGCCATGGTCTACATGGCGGTGTCGATGGCGGCTCCCGGCGCGGGGGCGCACGCGGGGCACACGGCGGGCACGGCGGGCGGCATACCCGTCGTCACGGGCGGGCTGCTCCTCTATTACATGGTGTACGTGCTGCACGCGGGCACGAGACTCGTGCCGGTCGCGATACCGGCGACGGCTGCGGCGGGCGGGCCGGGACCGACGGCGGCGGGCGGGCCGGGGTCGCCGATGGCGGGCCGGCCGGGCCCGGGTCCCGGGCCGTCGCCCGACTGGGCGGCCCGCCCGGAGCTGGCGCTCGCCTGCCGACTGTCGATGGCGCTCGCGATGCTGGCCATGCTGGTGACGCTGTGAGTCCCGCCCGGCGCCCGGCCGGGCTTCGAGGGGCGGCCCGGCCCAACCAAACCGTGGCGTACGTCACTTGCCGTCCCGGGGCATACCCCCGACCAGTACCGCGCTCATAGGCTGGCGCCATGTGGGTCTCCCTCGCGCTGTTCCTGCTCGGAGTTACGACCGCCCTCGCGGCCCCCCGGCTGCTGTCGCGGGCGGACTGGGTCGAGCGAGAACCCGTGGTGGCCCTCTGGGTGTGGCAGTGCGTGATCGCCGCCGTGCTGCTGAGCTTCGCGCTCTCCATGACGTTCAGCGCGTCGACCGCCTGGCAGGCCGTACGGGGGCAGATCTTCGCGCCCGCGCCGCGCGCGGTGATCGACGCGTACGAACTGGGCACGACAGGGCCCTGGTCCGCGGTGCTCGCGGTGGCCCTGGCGGCCGGCGGGGTGTGGTCCGGGGCAATGCTGGGCCGGGAGTTCAGCCAGGCCCGGTCACAGCGCCGACAGCGCCGCTGCGATCTGCTCGTCCGCGCACCCCTGCTCCCCGGCGAGCAGCCGGGCAGCGAGCGCCTCGTGGTCCTGGAGGGCGAGCGGGCGGAGGCCTGGTGGCTGGCGGGGAGCGCACCCCAGCTGGTCATCACCACGGCGGCGCTGCGGCGGTTGAAGGGCCGTCAGCTGGACGCCGTCCTCGCGCACGAGCAGGGGCACGCGCGCGCCCGGCACGACTGGCTGCTGCACTCCTCGGCGGCGCTGGCCGCCGGGTTCCCGGGGATCCCGGTCTTCGCGGCCTTCCGCGAGGAGATGCACCGGCTGGTGGAATTGGCCGCCGACGATGTGGCCTCGCGCCGGTTCGGGCGGCTGACGATCGCGCTCGCGCTGGTCGAACTGAACGAGGACCGGGGCGTGTTCGGGCCGGGCCAGGCCCCGTACGGCGATCTGCCGCGCCGGGTGAACCGGCTGCTGACCGCGGCGCCCCGGCTCACCGCGGGCCGCCGGCTCCGGCTGACCGCGGCCGCCTCCCTGGTGCCGGTGATCCCGGTGCTGGTGGCCTTCGTCCCGGCGCTCAGCGCGCTGGGACAGGGGTGACGGCAGGCGCGCCGGTCCGGTCGCGCGCGACGGCGCGCGCGGGGCGCGGGAAGGATCGCCCGGAGCCGATCGTCGGGCAGGATCGACACATGCGCTCCTCCGCCGTGATCTCCGGGGCCCTGGCCGTTCTCCTGCTCGTCCTCGTCGCCGTGGGGTGGACACCCCTGCTCTCCTTCGACCGGTCGGTGACCGAGGCGCTCCACCGTGACGCGGTGGCCGATCCCGGGCTCACTCAGGCGCACCGTTTCCTCAGCGACTGGGTGTGGGACCCGTGGACGATGCGCGCGCTGGCCGCCGCGACGGTGGTGCTGCTGTGGTGGGGGCGGGAGCGGCGGCTCGCCCTGTGGGTGGCGGTGACGAGCCTGCTGGCCGTGGGGCTCCAGCAGGGCCTCAAGACGCTGGTGGGGCGGGACCGGCCGCAGTGGACCGATCCGGTCGACTCGGCGCGCTTCGCCGCGTTCCCGTCCGGCCACGCGATGACGGCCATGGTCACCTGCGGACTGTTGCTCTGGGTCCTCGCGCTGCGCTGGCGCGTCGAGTGGCGCGGCTGGGGCGCCCTCGCGAGCGTGGCGGTCGTCTCGGTGCTCGGGGTGGGGTGGACGCGGGTCTATCTGGGCGTGCACTGGCCCTCGGACGTCCTCGGGGGCTGGCTGCTCGGCTGGTGCTGTGTGGCCACCGCGGTCCTGACGTACCGCTGGAGCGAGCGGCGCTTCCCCGGGGCCGGCCCCGGAGAGAGCGACGGCGAGGAGAGCAGAATGGGAGGAACAGGATGAAGCCGCCTGTTCTGGACGATCCCCCGTGTCGCCCAGAACAGACGGCGTCCCCGGCGGTCTGTCACGAGGGCAGCCCGACGGGATGCGCCGAGTATATTGGCCGGCAGCCAGTCAACGCAGGAGTCAAGCATGTCCCCGCGTAGCCCATCGGTCAATGAAGAGCTCCGTCGCAGGTCCCGGGAGCGCATTTTGCAGGCCACGGTGGAGCTCGTCGACACGCGTGGCTATGAGGCGACGACACTCGGTGACATCGCGGAGCGTGCCGGTTCGGCGCGGGGGCTGATCTCGTACTACTTCCCGGGCAAGCGGCAGCTCCTCCAGTCGGCGGTGCACCGGCTGATGCACCTCACCCTGGAGGAGGCGCTGGAGCGCGAGCCGCGCACGGACGACGGCCGCGAGCGCATGGCCCGCGCGATCGACGCCATCCTGGGCCTCGCCGCGGACCGGCCGACCCTGATGCGGACCCATATGGCGGGCATCCTGCAGGCCGAGGGCTTCGTGCAGTGCCCGGAACAGCAGCGCCTCGCGTTCCTGCTGCGGGACACGGTGACGCGGTACGGCTCCGACGACGTGGACACGGACTATCCGATGCTGCGCGCCCTGTTGATGGGAGCGGTGGTGGCGGTGCTGCTGCCGGGGGCGCAGATGCCGCTGGCGCGGCTGCGGTCGGAGCTGTTCCACCGCTACGGCCTGGACTGGGAGGCGGGCGCGCCGCCGGACGGGGGTCCGCCCGACGGCGCGCCTGGTGGTCAGGCCGTCAGCCGGCCGTCGTGAGCCGACGGCCGGCGGTCACGACTCCGCTCAGTGGCCGAAGTCGAAGTAGTCCGGCTGGGTCTGGACGTTGAGCTCGTCCATCCTGATCCGCTTCGCGGGGTCGGTACGGCGGTCGGAGAGCTTCAGGACGTCGAAGCCCTTGGCGATGTCGTTGGAGTAGATGTAGCCGTTGTAGTAGTACGCGGACCACGAGCCACCGGTGGCGATGGTGGTGGCGGACAGCGGGCCGCGCTCGAAGTAGGCGATCTCCTTGGGCTTGCGGGAGTCGGTGAAGTCCCAGACGGAGATGCCGCCCTGGTACCAGGCCTGGACCATGATGTCCTTGCCCTTGACCGGGATCAGCGAGCCGTTGTGGGCGACGCAGTTCTCGGTGTCGGCCTGGTGGCGCGGGATCTTGAAGTAGCTGCGGAAGACGAGCTTGCTCTTCTTGCCCTTGCCGACGATGTCGTAGATGCCGTCGGCACCGCGGTTCGGGCCGACCTCGGCGTTGCAGGTGGCCGCGCCGCCGCCGCCGAGCTCGTCGGTGAACACGACCTTGTTGGCCTTCTGGTTGAAGGTCGCGGAGTGCCAGAACGCGAAGTTGACGTTGTCCTGGACACGGTCGATCACCCGCGGGTGCTCGGGGTCCTCGATGTCGAAGAGGATGCCGTCACCCATGCAGGCACCGGCCGCGAGGTCCTTCTCCGGGAGCACGGTGATGTCGTGGCAGCCCGTGGTCTTGGAGACGCCGGGGTTGGTCGGGCCGCCGGGGTTGCCGCCGCCGTCCGGGCCCTCGCCCGGGAAGAGGACGGGGAAGCCGACGAGCGCGGCCTTCTCCGGCGCCTTGCGGGGCACCTTGATGACCGAGATGCCGTCGTGCGGGGGCTGGCAGTCCGGGAACGCGGCGTTGGGCGAGTACGACGAGACGTAGATGTAGACGTCCCGCTTCTTGGGAACCAGCGTGTGGGTGTGCGAGCCGCAGGCGGTCTCGACGGCGGCGACGTACCTCGGGTTCCGGATGTCGCTGATGTCGAAGACCTTCATGCCCTCCCAGGATTCCTTGACGGAGGCGGGCTGCGTCGTGCTGGCGCAGGAGTTGTCGCTCCGGGAGGAGTCCGTCGAGAGGAACAGCAGGTCCCCGGAGACGGAGATGTCGTTCTGGGAGCCCGGGCAGAGGACCTGGGCGACCGTCTTCGGGGACTTCGGGTTGCTGATGTCGAAGATCCGGAAGCCGTCGTAGTTGCCGGCGAAGGCGTACTTGCCCTGGAAGGCGAGGTCCGAGTTGGTGCCCGGGAGGGCGTCCTTGGGGATGTTGGCAAGGTGCTCGATGTTCGAGCTGTGGACGATCTCGTCCACGCCGGGTATCTCACCGCTCTGTATCGCGGCACGCGCCTCGGCCGCCTGCGCCGAGGAGACCTTGCCCTGGGCGGGCACGTCTCCCGGGTCGGGGGTCGCGGTGGCGGGGCCCGCCATGAGCATGGTGGCCATCAGTCCGGCCGCGGCGGATGCCACGCCAAGGCGTCTGAGCCTGGCACGCGGGTCGCGCGTGATGGACGTGGTACGCGGGGTACGCAACGAAGTCACTCCGTCCTCCCTGGTATCCGTTCAGCGTTGAACGGGTGTTGGACCCCGGCAGTATCTTCCTTGCCGTGCACATCTCAACAGATGGCAACACAGACGTAATGAAGGTTTTTGATCGGTAGCCACGAGAAAAGTGCTAGGAACGGTCACTGTCCCCGCAAGAACATCTGGAGGTCGCGTTGTTGATCCGCCGCCAGCGTGCCGTCGTCGCCGCGGCCCTGTCCGCCGTCGCCGTACTCGCCCTGAGCGCCTGCGAGTCGGGGCCCGACAAGGGCGCACCGGAGGCCAGGAGTTCGGCCGGGACGGTGGTCGCGCCGGGGAAGCCCGGGGAACCCGCCAGGCGGATATCCCCCGAGGAGGCCGCGAAGCTCCTTCCGGACCAGAGCCCGAACAGCGCCGACTTCAGCTACGCGCAGATGATGATCGTGCACCACCGGCAGGCCCTCACCATGACCGCGCTGGCCCCGCAGCGGGCGGCCTCGGCTCAGGTGAAGGGGGTCGCCGAGCGGATCGCGGCGGCACAGAAGCCGGAGATCGGCGCGATGGAAGGTTGGCTGAAAAACAACGGTGGTCCGCGCGAACAGACGGGCCACGACCATCACTCGATGCCGGGCATGGCGAGCGAGGCACAGCTGAAGGAGCTCAGGAACGCGAAGGGCAAGGCCTTCGACGAGCTGTTCCTGAAGCTGATGATCACGCACCACGAGGGGGCGGTGACGATGGCCGCCGAGGTGCTGAGCGAGGGCAACAACGTCCTCGTGGAGGAGATGGCGAACGACGTGATCGCCCAGCAGTCGGCGGAGATCGGGAGGATGCGGTCCCTGTGACCCGAGGTGCGCTCAGGTCCCCCGGGGGCGATGCCGGTCGCCTCCTCCCCCGTGGGGGCTGAGCACCGAGTCACGGTCGCGGACGACCCGGGGGCTCCGGGCGCGCCTCTCAGGTGGCCGAGGGCTCGGGCGCGTTCTCGCGGGCGGCCTGGGCTCCCGCCGCCGCGAGAACGGTGGCGAGCAGGCCCGGGAAGAGGGCTTCGAGGTCGTCCTCGCGCAGGGCGTTGAGTTTGGCCGTACCGCGGTACGTCTGCCGGATGACTCCGCCCTCGCGCAGCACCCGGAAGTGGTGCGTCGTCGTGGACTTGGTCACCGGGAGGTCGAAGTACGAGCAGCTCAGTTCGGCGCGCTCGCGCGCCATGTCCCGCACGATCCGCAGCCGCACCGGGTCCGCGAGCGCGTGCAGCACCGCCTCCAGGCGGATCTGGTCGCGCGTGGGGTGTTCGAGGGCGCGAGGGCTGGTGGCGGTCGTCACGGCGGCGGCTCCACTTCATCCGGGATACGAGCCATTGTACGAGAACCCTCGTAGTTTGACAGATGCCGTACTACGATGGTTACCGTACTAGCGTCCTTCGAGGCATCCCGAAACGGAGTCCGTCATGAGCGTCGCCCTGTTCGAGCCCTACACCCTGCGGTCGCTGACCGTCCCCAACCGGGTATGGATGGCGCCCATGTGCCAGTACTCGGCGGAGATGACCGGACCGAACGCGGGTGTCGCCACGGACTGGCACTTCGCCCACTACGCCTCCCGGGCCACCGGCGGCACCGGGCTGATCCTGGTCGAGGCGACCGCCGTCGCCGCCGAGGGGCGGATCAGCCCGGCGGACCTCGGCCTCTGGAACGACACCCAGACCGAGGCCCTGCGCCGCATCGCCGACTTCCTCAAGGACCACGGCACCGTCCCCGGCATCCAGATCGGGCACGCCGGACGCAAGGCCTCGACCAAGCGCCCCTGGGAGGGCCGCGGCCCCGTCCCGGAGGGCGGGCCCGGCTGGCAGCCCGTCGCGCCGAGCCCCGTCGAGTTCGCCGAGGGCTACCCGGTGCCGACCGAGCTGACCGTCGACCGGATCCGGGAGATCACCGGGCAGTTCGCGGACGCGGCCCGCCGCGCGCTCGACGCCGGCTTCCAGGTCATCGAGGTGCACGGCGCCCACGGCTATCTGATCGGCGAGTTCCTCTCCCCGCACAGCAACCACCGCACCGACGCCTACGGCGGTTCCTTCGAGAACCGCACCCGGCTCGCCCTGGAGGTCGTCGACGCCGTGCGCTCCGTGTGGCCCGAGGAACTGCCCGTCTTCTTCCGCGTCTCCGCCACCGACTGGCTGGAGGAGCGGGGCTGGACGGTCGACGAGACCGTACGGTTCGCCGCGCTCCTGCGCGAGCACGGCGTCGACCTCCTCGACGTCTCCAGCGGCGGCAACGGCGGACCGGCCGAGATCCCGGTCGGCCCCGGCTACCAGGTGCCCTTCGCGGCCCGCGTCAAGGCCGAGACCGGGCTGCCGGTGGCCGCCGTCGGCCTGATCACCGAGAGCGGCCAGGCCGAGAAGATCGTCGCCAACGGCGAGGCCGACGCGGTCCTCCTCGGCCGCGAGCTGCTCCGCGACGCCTCCTGGGCCCGCCGCGCCGCCCGCGAACTGGGCGCGACCACGCACGCGGCGCCGCCGCAGTACGCCTGGGCGATCTGAGGACCGCGAGGCGACCGACGGCGCCCGAACCACGGGCGCGCACGGCGGGGCGCGGGCGTCTCCGGGAGTGTCCGGGAGCCGTTGTCAGTGGCCGGGTGCAGACTGGCCCGTATCCGCGACAACGGCGTCCTGGAGGTTGGCAGTCATGCCCGACGTACTCCTCACCGTAGGCACCCGCAAGGGGCTCTTCATCGGCCGCAGGCACGACGGCCGATGGGAGTTCGACGATCCGGCCTTCACCGCGCAGGCGGTCTACTCGGTCGCCATCGACACCCGCGGGCCGACCCCGCGGCTGCTCGTGGGCGGGGACAGCGCCCACTGGGGGCCGTCCGTCTTCCACTCCGACGACCTCGGCAGGACCTGGACCGAGCCGGCGCGGCCGGCCGTCGCCTTCCCCGAGGACACCGGCGCCTCCCTGGAGCGCGTCTGGCAGCTGCACCCGGCACCCGCGCACTCCCCCGGCGTCGTGTACGCGGGGACGGAGCCGGCCGCGCTCTTCCGGTCCGCGGACGGCGGGGAGTCCTTCGAGCTCGTCCGCCCGCTGTGGGAGCACCCGACCCGCTCCCAGTGGGTGCCGGGCGGGGGCGGCGAGGCCGTGCACACCGTGGTGACCGACCGGCGCGACCCGGCGGCCGTCACCGTCGCCGTGTCCACCGCCGGGGTGTTCCGCTCACGGGACGGCGGCGCCGCCTGGGAACCCTCCAACAAGGGCGTGTCGGCGGTGTTCCTGCCGGATCCGCACCCGGTCTTCGGGCAGTGCGTCCACAAGATCGCCCAGGACGCGGGGAACCTCGACCGGCTCTATCTGCAGAACCACTGGGGCGTCTTCCGCAGCGACGACGCGGGCGCCGGCTGGACGGACATCGGCTCCGGTCTGCCGTCCGACTTCGGATTCGCGGTCGCCGCGCACCCGCACCGCCCGGACACCGCCTATGTCTTCCCCATCACCGCGGACTCCGACCGGGTCCCGGCCGGCCGCCGGTGCCGGGTCTACCGGACGACCGACGCCGGAGCCACCTGGGAGCCGCTGAGCCGGGGCCTGCCCGAGGGCGACCACTACGGCACGGTGCTCCGGGACGCGCTGTGCACGGACGACGCGGATCCGGCGGGCGTCTACTTCGGCAACCGCAACGGCGAGGTGTACGGGAGCGCCGACGACGGCGACAGCTGGCGACTCCTCGCCGAACACCTGCCGGACGTGCTGTGCGTGCGGGCGGCGGCGATCTGAGGCACGGCTTCCCGCGGCCCTGACCCGATCCGGCGGCCTCCTCCGTACGGAGGAGGCCGCCGGATCGGGTCAGGGCAGGCGCCAGTCCACCGGCTGGGCGCCCTGCTCCAGGAGGAGTTCGTTGGCGCGGCTGAAGGGACGGGAGCCGAAGAAGCCGCGGTCCGCCGACATCGGGGACGGGTGCGCGGACTCGATCGCCGGCAGGTTGCCGAGGAGCGGGCGGGCGTTGCGCGCGTCGCGGCCCCACAGGATCGACACCAGCGGCTTGCCCCGGGCGGCCAGCGCGCGGATCGCCTGCTCGGTGACCTCTTCCCAGCCCTTGCCGCGGTGGGCGGCCGGCTTGCGCGGGGCGGTGGTCAGCGCCCTGTTGAGGAGGAGGACGCCCTGCCGGGTCCAGGGGGTCAGGTCGCCGCTCGACGGCCGGGGCATCCCGAGGTCGGTGTGCAGCTCCCGGAAGATGTTCTCCAGGCTGCCCGGCAGCTGACGGACCTCGGGCGCGACGGCGAAACTGAGCCCGATCGCCATTCCCGGAGTCGGATAGGGGTCCTGACCCACGATCAGAACCCGCACGTCGTCGAAGGGCTGCTGGAACGCCCGCAGTACGTGCTGTCCGGCCGGCAGATAGGTCCGGCCCGCGGCGATCTCCGCCCGCAGGAAGTCACCCATCTCCGCCACGCGGCCCGCCACGGGGCTCAGAGCCTCCGCCCAGCCGGGCTCCACCAGTTCCTTCAAAGGTCGCGCTGTCACGGTCCGTCACTCTACCGGCCTACTGTGACACCCCGTTTCGACCGCTGTCCCGGGCCACCCGCAGGGGGCCTTGCCCCTAGACTCCGCCCACTCCCCCGCCCCACTCGTCGCGAGGACGGTGCACCATGACCCCTTTCCTCCCCATGGCTTCCGTGAACGATCCTTCCGGTGCGCTGGTCGTCGGTGTCGACTCCGGGGGTTCGGGACTCCGGATCGCGCTGGCCGAGGCGGTGAGCGGCGCCGTGCTCGACACCCGCGCGTCGCGCGAACCGGTGCGGACCGGCCCCGGCGGCATCTCCGCCCGGCACTTCCTCGACCAGGTCCTGCCCGCCGTCCGGTCCCTGACGGAGCCTCACGGCGCGCGGCCGGTCGTCGCCGCGGCCGTGGGCGCCGCCGGGATGGCGACCCTCGGGGACGAACTGCGGGCCGAGCTGCCGGGTGCCTTCGCCGAGGCCTGGGGCGTACGGCGGCTCGCGCTGGCGGCCGACGCCGTCACCGCGTACGCCGGTGCGCTCGGGCAGCGGCCGGGGGCCGTCGTCGCCGGCGGTACGGGGATGATCGCGCTCGGCACGGACCTGACGTCCTGGCGGCGGGCCGACGGCTGGGGCCACCTCCTCGGCGACTGCGGCAGCGGTGCCTGGATCGGCCGGGCGGGCCTGGAGGCGGCCATGCGCGCGTACGACGGGCGGCGGGGCGGTTCGGCGGCGCTCCTGGCCCGGGCGGAGAAGCTGTTCGGTCCTGCGGCCGGCCTGCCGGGCGCGCTCTACCCCCGCACCGACCGGCCCGCGGTGCTCGCCTCCTTCGCCCCCGAGGTGGGGCTGTGCGCCGCCGAGGACCCGGCGGCGGCGGACATCCTGGCGCGGGCGGCCCGGCACATCGCCGAGGCCGCCGAGGCGGCGTGCCCGGCCGGGGCGGGGGCGCTGGTGGCGCTGACCGGCGGCCTGTTCAAGATGGGCGCCCCCCTGCTCGTACCGCTGCGCGCGGCGCTCGGGGAGCTCGTCCCGCAGGCCCGGACCGTGGACCCCGCGGGGGATCCGCTGGCCGGCGCCGTCGCGCTCGCGGCGGCGCTCGCCACCGGCACGCTGCGGCTGCCGGAGGACCCCGCCCTGCTGCGCCTGTTCGGCGAGGACGCTCCGCGAGCGGCCTCATCCGCCCAGGTGGGAGGCGGTGCGTCGACCCGCGGCGAAGGCGGGGACCGCATTCCGGACGCGCCATTGGGGGGACATAGAGGGGCAGAAGGCGCATGATCGTACCTCAGCCGACGCCGCCCCGGGCGAAACCAGTAGCATGCGGCGCCATGAGCTCCCCCACTGGGCCTGCTTCCGGCCTGCCTGTACGAATGCCTCGACCCCGTCAGTCCGGGCGGCACCGTCGCCCCGAACCCGCGGCGGCGCCCGAGGGCGCTCCCGCACTGGTTCTCGCTGTGCCCGGCGTGCCGTCCGCCGCCATACGCTCGCTGGCCGAAGAGGTCGTGAGCATCGCCCGTTCCGAGCTGCCCGGCCTCGACGCCCTGATCGGCTTCGTCGAGGGCGACGACAGCGAGTACCCCTCGCTCGCGGCCGTGCTGACGGCCGCCGCCACGCTGCGCACCGAGCGGTACGAGCTGGCCGTGGCCGCCGGCCGCGAGGTCAGCGCCCCCGCCGGCCCCGCCTCGGTCGTCGTGCCGCTGCTCGCGGGTCCGGACAGCGCGCAGACGCGCCAGGTCCGCCAGGCCGTCATGGACGCCGGCAACACCGCCGAGCTCACCGATGTCCTCGGCCCGCACCCGCTGCTCGCCGAGGCGCTGCACGTGCGCCTCTCCGAGGCGGGTCTGGCCCGCGCCGACCGCGCCCGGCTGTTCACGGTCGCGACGGCCGCCGACGGCATCATCCTCGCCACGGTCGGCGGCGACGAGGCCGTGCAGGCCGCCGGGATCACCGGCATGCTGCTGGCCGCTCGTCTCGCCGTGCCCGTCATCGCCGCCGCGCTGGACCAGGAGGGTTCGATCGCCTCCGTCGCCGAGCAGCTGCGCGGTTCCGGTTCGGAGCAGCTCGCGCTCGCCCCGTACCTGATCGGCCCCGAGCTGGCCGACGGCCTGCTCGACGAGGCCTCGAAGGAGGCCGGCTGCGCCGCCGCCGAGCCGCTGGGCGCCTACCCGGCGATCGGCAAGCTCGTGCTCTCGCAGTACACGGCCGCGCTCGGCATCCCGCCTCAGCAGCCGCAGGGCGCGCCCTCGCTCTGAGGCCCGCCACCCCGCCCGTACGTCGAAGGGCCCGCACCGGATGTCCGGCGCGGGCCCTTCGGTGTGTCGGCGTACGGTCTCGCGGGGCTGGGGCCCGGCCTCAGCCGAGGACGACGCAGGAGGCGGCGGGGGCCTCGACGGAGCCCCCGCGCACGGGGATCCCGGTGTCGGGGTCGAGGGCGAACCAGGTGACGTCGCCGGAGCGCTCGTTGGCGGCGTACAGGTGCCGGCCGGACGGGGCGAGGGTCAGGTCGCGGGGCCAGGTTCCGCCGCAGGGCACGGTGGCGACCAGGGTGGCCTTGGCCCCGTCGGGGTCGAGGGCGAGCACGGCGAGGGTGTCGTCCCCGCGCACGGCGGCCCAGAGGAAGCGCCCGTCGGGGGCGACGACGACCTCGGAGGGGTAGCTGGGTCCTGCGGTGCCCTCGGGGACGACGGGGGTCTCGCCGAGCGGTTCGAGGACGCCGGCGTCGGCGTCCCAGCGGCAGACGGTGAGGGTGGGTTCCAGCTCGTTCAGGACGTACGCGTGCGTGCCGGCCGGGTGGAAGGCGAGATGGCGCGGTCCGGTGCCGGGGCGCAGCGCGGTCTCGCCGTGGAGGGTGAGGGCCCCGGTGCCGGGGTCCAGGGCGCAGATCCGTACGGAGTCGGTGCCGAGGTCCACGCTGACGATCCAGCGGCCGCTGGGGTCGGGCAGCACCTGGTGGGCGTGTGGGCCGGCCTGCCGGGAGATGACGGGGCCGCTGCCCTCGTGCCGGAGGACGGTCGTGGCGGGGCGGGCGGTGCCGTCGTCGTCCAGGGGCAGGGCGGTGACGCTGCCGGAGGTGTAGTTGGCGGTGAGGAGGTGCCCGGCGGCGAGGGCGAGGTGGGTGGGTGCCGCGCCGTCGACGGGGACGGGCGCGCCGAGGAGCCGGGGTTCGGGTCCGCTGACGTCGAAGGCGGCGACGGCCCCCGCGCCGGTCTCGGACACGGCGTGCAGCACGGGGCCCGCGAGGGCGAGGAACGAGGGGTCGGCGAGGGCGTCACTGCCGCCGGTGACGGTCAGCGCGCCGGTCTCCGCGTCCACGTCGGCGGCGAGGACTCCCCGCCCGCCCGCCGAGGTGAAGGAGCCGATGTACGCCCGTACGGCGCTCCGGTCCCGAACCGTCCCTGTGCCGCCCACGGCGCCTCCCCTGTCTCCGTGGCCGGTCGCGGTCGACCGGCCTGCGTCCGGCCGACGGTAGCAGGCGGTCTAGACCAGAGAGGGTGGGCGGGCCGAAGCGGGGGGTCGGGCGGACTGGACGGGCGGGCGCGTCGGCAGGGTCCGCGGCGATGCCGAGGTGGCCGGGGCGCGCCGGGGATCGCCGCAGACGTGCTGGGGAGTGGCGGGGTCACGCCCTCGGGACGCGCGGTGGGCGTGCCCGGGACGTGCCGCAGACGTGCCCGGGATACGCGGGGGGGGCGCGCCGGAATCGTCAGGGGCGGACGAGCAACGAGCCCGGCGGCGTCCGCAGCGGTTCGTCCAGCGCGGCGAGGAGCTTCTCCAGACCGCTGACGTGCCCGAGCGCCGCCTGACCGGCGGCCGGGGCGACGGCACCGTCCGCCGCCACCCGCTCCGCTGCCTCGCGGCCACCCCGGGGCGTCGTCAGCCGCTCCACCGCGGCCTCGACGCGCCAGCAGGCCGCGGCGAGGCGGGCGTCGTGGCTCGCGGCCGGGTCGGCCGCCACGGCGGCGAGCCCGCGCACCTCGTCGGCGCACTCGTCGAGCAGCGCCAGGACCCGCCGCGCGCGGGCCTTCCTGCCGCGGAACGGGCTCAGCGGGTGGACCAGCGGGGCGAGCGAGAGCCGTACGCGTCCGAGCAGCAGCTCCAGTTCGGCGGCGTGCGGGGTCGGGTCGGCGTCCTCGTCACCGGACAGGCGCCGCAGCGAGGCGGAGGTCGCCGACCGCACGCCCTGGAGCGCCCGCTGGATCCAGGCGTCGTTGATCGCGTGCGTGGTGACCGGGAGGATGAGCAGCACGGCGAGCGCCGCGGACACCGCGCCCACGGCGGTCTCCTCCAGGCGGAGCACCAGCAGCGCCGGATCGAGCACGCCGAGGAGCCCGTAGAGCAGACCCGCCATCACGGTCACGGCCAGCATCATCCAGCTGTACGAGACGGGCGCGGTGTAGAAGATCCCGAAGACGCAGAGGGCCACCAGGGCGGCGGTGGGGACGACGGCCCCGTCGAGCGGGATGGCGACGACCATGCCGACGGCGATGCCGATCACCGTGCCGAGGACCCGGCGGAAGCCGCGTACCAGCGTCTCGCCCCGCGACACGGTGTTGACGAAGATCCACCACGTGGTGCCGACGGCCCAGTACCAGCGGTCCTCGGAGAGCACCTGGCCGATCGCGAGCGCCACGGCGCACGCGGCCGCGGCCTGGATCGCCTGCCGGGTGGTCACCCGCGAGAGCCCGGCGCCGGGCAGCGGGGTCGGCGCGGCGGGCGGAGGCGTACGGCGTTCCAGCGGCCACAGGAGGAAGCGCACCGCGCCGGCGGCGGCCAGGGCGATGGCGACGGCCGCGTACAGCTCGGGGAGCTGCCCGGGGACGGCGTGCAGGAACTGGGTGGTGAAGAAGTTCATGAACGCGAAGATCCCCAGCGCGTGGCCGCGCGGGCCCCAGCGCCGGGCGTAGACCCCGCAGAAGACGACGGCGAGGAAGGCGATGTCCCGCAGCAGGGTGATGTCGTGCAGCGCGGTGGCGAGGGCGAGGACGGGGAAGCCCGCGGCCGGGAGGAGCAGGGTGGTGACGGCCTGCGCGCGGACGGTGGAGTCCATCACGGTGAAGAGCGCGAGCAGCGCGGCGAGACCGCCGGTGATCGACGCGGTCAGCGAGAGGCCGGCGAGCTCCGCGAGCGCGACGGCGAGCGCGATGCCCAGGACGGCGCGCAGCGAGTTCTTCAACCTGACGTGCCCCGGATCCGGTGCCACGAACATCCTCTTCACGGCTGTGAACCGCCCCCTCGTCTTGCCTTCCGCCCTGCGCACGGCGTCCCGGGGTGGTGGGAGCTCGTGGACATGACGAAGGCGCCGCGGTCCGGACCGGCCTCGTCGCCGCCCCGGCGCTGCGCGGCGCCGAAAGTACCTGGATACACCAAGGAAACCATCCATGGTGCCTCTGGCTCAACTCACGGCCCGTCGGGTGGGCCATTGGCCCAGTGAAGGGCGGACCCTGTCGGCCGTCCGGCGGCCAACGGACCACCCCGCCTTCCTCGTGTCGCCGTCCCTGCCCGGTCACCTCTGCCGGTGAGCCGTGCCACGCCCGCGCGGCCCGGCTCACTCCTGACTCCGGCCCTCCAGGCCCTGAAGAGCGTCGGCGGCCTGCGCGGCGGCGCGGCGGGCGTCCCGCAGGGCGTGCTCCGCGGTCGTCACCGCCTTGCCGGCCGTCGTGGACGCGGTCCTCGCCTCCTGCCGGGCCTTCCGGCCGTCGTGCAGCTCGCGCTCCAGGCGGCTGATCAGCTCGGCCGCCTCCTCGGCCGCCTCCGCCGCGGCCTGCCGCGCGTCGCGGGCCTCGGCGAGCTCCCGCTCGCGCCGGCCGACCTCGCCGTCGGCTTCCTCCGCCGCCGTACGGGCACCTTCGAGCTCGCGCAGCCGCCGCGCCGCCTCACCGCGGGCCGGCTTCTTCTTCGGCGCCGGCTGCTCGGCGGCCTCGGCCGCCTCCTCGCTCTCGGTGGTCTCGGCGGCTTCGGTGGTCTCGGTGGCTTCGGCCGCTTCGACGGCCGGGGCCTGACGCGCGGGTACCGCACCCGGCGCGACCGCGGGGAATCCGACCACCGCTTCGGGCGTCTTGACGAGTCGGCCCCTCGACCACTGGTCTGCCACGTCCTGGTCGGCGAGAACCCCGTGCAGCGTCTGCTCGATCTCGTGCAGCACGGTGTCACTCACGGACAGCCCCGCTTCTCCCGCGAGCGCTCCGGCCGTACGGGCCAGGGTGGTGATCAGCTGCTGCCGCTGCCCGCTCGCCGCCCGCAGCTGCTCGGCGTCGAGCGTCCGGTGGGCCTCCCTCAGCGTCTCCCCCAGGGCCAGGAACTGCTGAGCCTCCCGCTGCCGCTGCCGGGCCAGCCGGTTCGCCGCCCACGCGGCGAGCGACGGGCGCCGCAGGGCGGCGATGGCCTTCGCCGCCCTCGCGTCCTTCGCCGCGCGCGCCCGGGCGACGTACGTGTCCCGCGCGGCCACGAACTCCGCCGGCCTCAGGCCGTACAACTCCTCGGCGACTTCCTCGACGTCCACGCCGCCCACTCTGCGCCGATCGCGCGCGGGGGCCGGGATCCCGCTCGCCGCCTCCGCCGGATGCCCGGTCCGATCACCCACTCGGGCGGTCCTGGAAGACGGCCGCGCGCTTCCCCCGGCCGTCTCCACTTCCGGTCCGGCGTGCGCTTCACCCCGTCATCGCGCCCTCCCCGACGGCCTCCAGCGGGCTCAGGGACGCCGCCCGGCGGGCCGGGACGGCCGCCGCGGCCACGCCGATCGCCAGGGAGCCGAGGCACACGAGGAGCAGCGTGCCCCACGGCAGGACCAGGGCGTAGCCCTCCAGCGCGCCGTTGGCCAGGGCCCCGACCGCCCAGGCCCCGAAGAGCCCTCCCGCAAGGCCGAGGAGCGTGCCGAAGGCGGCGACGGTCACCGATTCGAGACGGATCATCCGCCGGACGCCGGCGCGGTCCATGCCGATCGCGCGCAGGACGCCGATCTCGCGGGTGCGTTCCGAGACCGACATGGCCAGGGTGTTGACGATGCCGAGCAGGGAGATCACGGCGCCGATGGCGAGGAGCCCGTACATCAGGGTCAGGAGCTCGCCCATCGCGCCGGCGGCCTCGTCGACGACGGCCTGCCGGTCCTTCACCTGGACCAGCGGGCTGTTGCCCGTGGCGTTACGCAGCCGGTCCTCGACGGCGTCGGAGACCGTGCCGCCGTCGGTGCGGACGAGGATCCGCTGGACGGTGTCCGGCAGGAGGCTGTTCCGTCCCACCTCGGCGCGGGCGCCGAGCACGTCCCCCGCGGTGGGGTAGTCCTGGTAGACGCCGACGACCGTGTACGGCGCGAACTGCTGGTTCCGGCCGAGTGCGGCCTTGATCCGGCCGCCGACGCTCACGCCCTGTTCCCGGGCGACGCTGTTCGACACGGCGATCCGGCCGGGGCCGAGGTCCTTCAGGGAGCCGCTGACGAAGTCGAGCCGGTCAGGAGAGGGCGGGATGACCCCGTGCGCACCGTCGCCCGTCACTGCGGGCGGGCCGGTTCGATGGTCGATCACGCGCTCCCCGATACACGGCGGATACATGTCCTGTGGGGATGCCAGGGATGCCAGGGACGTCAGGGGCATCCCGTCAGCGCACCGCCCGCACTGTCCGCCGGCTCAGTCCTCCGCCAGCGCGCGCGTGGCCGGGCCCTGCAGGACGCTGCCGTCGGCCGCGAAGCGGGAGCCGTGACAGGGGCACTCCCAGGTCTGCTCGGCCTCGTTGAAGCCCAGCTCGCAGCCCATGTGGGTGCAGCGGCGTGGCGTCCGGAAGCCGGCCACGTAGTGGCGCGCCACCGTGGAATGCTGCCGTACGACCCCGGGTACCTCGCGTACCGGCAGGTGGCGGCGCGGGTCGACGAGTTCCGTCCAGGCCGGGCGCGGCGCGCCCGTCACGTGCGCGGCCAGCAGGCGGCCGGCGGCGACGCCGCTGCTGAGGCCCCATCCGCCGAAGCCGGTGGCGACGTAGACGTGCTGGGTGTCCGGGTGTTCATGGCCCACACAGGGCATCCCGTCCGGTGTGTGGACGTCCTGGGCCGCCCATCGGTGGATCTCCGCCGCCCCGGCGAAGCCCGGCAGGTGCCCGCGTGCCCAGGCCTCCAGGCTGTCGTACCGCTCGGGCACGCCCCCGCTGCCCGGCTCGAACGCCTCGCCCGCCACGATCAGCAACCGCCGGCCCTCGCCCAGCGGAGCCGGACGCACCGACCGGGCGCCGTCGTCGAACGTCACGTACATGCCGTACGGGGCATGGCGTTCGTCCACGGCCGCGGCGACGACGAGTTCCCGGCGCACCGAGAGGCGCACCAGGAGACTGCTGTGGCAGCGGAGCGGGAAGTGGGTGGCGAGGACGACGTCCCGGGCGTGGACAGCGGCTCCGCCCTCCGCCGTGAGGCGGCATTCGGCGCCGTCGTGGAGCTCGGTGACGCGCGTGCCCTCGTGGAGGCGGCCGCCCCGCGCGACGAAGTCGTCCGCCATGCCGAGCACGAACCGGCGCGGGTGGAACTGCAGCTGGTCCTCCACCTGCACGGCGGCCACGACCGGGTACGGGAGCCCCGTGTCCGTCACCGTCGTCGCCCGCAGGCCCGCCTCCGCGGCTGCATCCGCCTCCTCGTGGATCTCGGCCGCACTGCCTTCGTCGACGGTGTACGTGAACGCCGGCCGGTGTTCGATCCCCGCGTCGACGCCCAGCTCCGCGCAGTCCCGCGCCACCCGGCACAGGGCGTCCTCCTGGGCGTCGGCGTACAGGGCCGCGGACTCCGGGCCCCGCTGGCGGCGCAGCTGTGCGTAGCAAAGGCCGTGCAGGGAGGTCAGTTCACCGGCGGCGTGCCCGGTCACGCCGGTCGTGATCCGGTCGGCTTCCAGGAGGACCACGTCGGCCCCCGCGCGGACCAGTTCCCGGGCGGTGCACACTCCGGCGACACCGGCCCCCACGACGGCCACGTCGGCGGAGAGATCACCGTCCGGGGGCGGGTGCGCGGCGCCGGGCGGCGGCGCCGACGCCATCCAGTACGAGTTCCCGGATCCGCGTCGCATGATCGCTCCTCTCCGCGGGTGCCCGGCGGACGGCACGCGGTGCTCCTCCTCGGGAGATACCCGGAGGCACCGGGCTCAGTCGCTCTCCGGCCACCGCGGTGTGCCCGCGGGGCACCCGGAGGAGCGGATTCCGTACCGGAATGAAACGATTCCGAACCCAGGCACCGAACCCAGGCATCCCGTACCGGGCCGAAGGAACCGAGGAGGGCCACCGCGTATGGCCGTGGACGAGCTCGACACCCGGATCCTGCGGCTGCTCATCGAGCAGCCGCGGACGAGCGTGCGTGAGTACGCGCGGATCCTGGGCGTGGCGCGGGGCACCGTACAGGCGAGGATCGACCGTCTGGAGCGCGACGGGGTGATCACCGCGACCGGTCCGGTCCTCTCTCCTGCCGCACTGGGGCACCCGGTGCTCGCCTTCGTCCACGTCGAGGTGACCCAGGGACACCTCGACGAGGTCGGCGACGCGCTCGCGGCCGTGCCGGAGATCGTGGAGGCCTTCTCCATCACCGGCGGCGGCGATCTGCTCACCCGGGTGGTCGCCCGCGACGCCGGGCATCTGGAGGACGTCATCCAGCGGCTCATCCAGCTGCCCGGGGTGGTCCGCACCCGGACCGAGATCGCGCTGCGGGAGCGAGTGGCCCACCGGCTGCTGCCGCTGGTCGAGGCGGTCGGACGGCGATCGGATTCCGCCTGAATCACAGGACTTGCCCCGCTCGGCGAGATATGCGCACTTTCCTTGCATATGCGAGCCTCGGGGGCGTAATCTCTCGCACATGCAGTCCTACACCATCGGGCAGGCGGCGCGCCTGCTGGGCGTGAGCCCCGACACCGCACGCCGCTGGGCCGACGGCGGCCGGTTCGTCACCCATCGCGACGAGAACGGCCGACGCCTCATCGACGGCCGCGACCTGGCCGCGTTCTCCGTCGAGGTCGCGCAGAGCGCTCAGGGCGACGAGGACATGGCGTACACGTCGGCGCGCAACGCGTTCCCCGGCATCGTCACGGCCGTCAAACTCGGCGACATCGCCGCGCAGGTGGAGATCCAGGCGGGTCCGCACCGGCTCGTCTCGCTCCTCACCCGTGAGGCCGTGGAGGAGCTGGGGCTAGAGGTCGGCATGCAGGCCACCGCCCGAGTGAAGTCGACGAGCGTGCACATCGACCGCGTCTGATCCGGTCCGCCCCCTCCGCCGGCACCTCCACCGGCACCTCCGCCCTCGCCTCCGGCGGCACTCCGCCCGCCGACCCGACCTGCCCCGCCCCTCTGCGATCCGGAGCCCCCGATGGCGATACCCGCACGGCTCGTCCCCCTCCTCGACCAGTTCGACTTCGCCCGCCGGCGGCTGACCGACCGCATGGCGGGGCCGGTGGTGGACAGCGGGAACGGTACGGACGTCGAGGTCGGCCCGATGACCGACGCGGAGTACCTCTGGGAGCCGGGCCCCGGCTGCTGGTCCGTCCGGCGCCGCACCGACGGGCCCGGACCGCGCGCCACCGTGCTGACCGGCACCGCCTCCGGCGACTGGGGCCGGGACGCGACTCCGCCACCGCACCCGGCACCGCCGCCGTTCACGACGATCGCCTGGCGGCTGAGTCACCTCAGCGAGCTGCTCGCGCTCCGCGCCGACCACACGAACGGCAGCCACTCCCTCACCCGCGACGACTACCCGATCAGCGGGGACGTCGAGACGGCCGTCGCCGCGTTCGACACCGCCGCCGGCGCCTGGCGGGACGCGCTGCTGTCCGCCGACGACGCGGCGCTCGACACCGTCGGGTACAGCACCTACCCGCACGGCAGCGATCCGGAGGACCCCTTCCTGGAGACCGTCTGGTGGGTGAACCAGGAACTCCTGCACCACGGGGCGGAGATAGCCCTCCTCCGCGACCTGTACCGCCTCCGGCACGCGGGATCCTGAGGCCGGCCACCCCGAAGACCCCTAGGAGAACCCTCTTCCCCCCGTACGGGATTTCAGCGGGTCGTACGGGCGAGCAGCATCGCCACGTCGTCCTGCGCGGGCCCCGCGAGCAGCTGCTTCAGGATGTCGTCGCACAGCTCGTCCAGGGGGCGTTCGAGGTGCCGGAGCGCCCGGGCGAGCTGCCGCATCCCCTCGTCGAGATCGCGGTCGCGGGCCTCGATGAGACCGTCCGTGTAGAGGACGAGCAGCCCGCCCTCGGGCAGGGAGATCTCCTCGGTGCCGAAGTCGTGGGCGCCCGTGCCCAGCGGGGTTCCCGACGGCCCGTCGAGGAAGGCGATCGTCCCGTCCGGGGTGGCCACGGCCGGCGGAGGATGACCGGCGCGTGCGATGACCCAGCCGCCGGTGGCCGGGTCGTGAACGGCGTACACACAGGTCGCCATGGTGTCCTCACCGAGGTCGGCGACGACGGCGTCGAGGGAGCTGAGCATCTCCGCCGGCGGGATGTCGTGGCGGGCCAGGGTCCGTACCGCCGTGCGCAGTTGGCCCATGACCGCGGCCGCGTGGATGCCGTGCCCCATGACGTCGCCGATGACCAGACCCGTCCTGCCGCCCGGCACGGCGATGACGTCGAACCAGTCGCCGCCGACGTCATGGGCGCTCGCGGGCAGGTAGCGGCCGGTGAGTTCGAGCCCGGTGACGTCGGGCAGCGCGCTGTTGGTGAGGCTGCGCTGAAGGGTGAGGGCGGCCTCCCGCTGGGTCGTATAGAGGCGGGCGTTGTCGATGTTGAGGGCGGCCCGGGCCACGACCTCGTCGATGAGGACGCAGTCCTGCGCGTCGAAGGGCTCGCGGGTCCGCAGCCGGGTCACCGTGACCGAGCCGAGCACCTGGCCGCGGGCCACCATGGGGATGAGCCGTGCCGAGCCGATGCGGGTGGCGAAGTAGGTGCGGAGCGCCTCGGTCCGCGGGTCGGTGAAGAGGTGCGGGATGTCGGACGTGAAGAGGTTCGTGGGCCGGCCGCGGGCGACGACCCCCTCGTACACGGAGTCCAGCGGGATCTGGAAGGTCTGCCCCGGGACGAGCAGGGACGTGGGCGCCGTGGGGTCCGGGAAGCGGGCCGCGAGCCGCCGCAGCACCCCGCGCGTGGAGGCGACCGGGTCGTCCGGCTCGAGGACGGACTCCAGCATCTGGACGTCCGCCGAGTCGGCCAGCTGCGGCACGAGGAAACGTACCGTCTCCTCGGCCGTCTGCTGCAGGTCCAGGGTCGTGCCGATCCGCGCCCCGGCCTCGGCGAGCAGGGCGAAGCGGTGGCGGGCCCGCTCGACCTCGGTGTGCGCCTCCTGGCTCTCGGTGATGTCCACGAGGGACGCGATGAGTCCGAGGGACCGCCGGTCGGTGCGGTCGATGAGCGGGGCGTACGAGCAGGACCAGATGTGGTCGCGATCGGGGTCGGCGGGGGTACGGCCCACCCGGCGGGCGTCGACGACGGCGTTCCCGCTCTCCAGGACCTGGCGCATCAGGGATTCGAGGGAGGCGGCGTTGACGCCGGGCACCACCTCGGTGAGGCGGTGGCCCACGTGCTCGGCGGCCGCCACCCCGTTCATCCGGGCCAGGGCGTCGTTCACCCGGAGGAACCGCAGGTCGGGGCCGAGCAGGGCGAGACCGATCGGCGACTGGGTGAAGAGGCTCTCCATCGCCGCGAGGTTCTCCCGCATGCGCAGGACCTCGGAGGTCTCCACCGCGATGAGCATCGCGCCCGGCCGGCCCTCCGGGTCGGCGGCCGGCACGATCCACATCTCCATGGCGATCGTGTGCCCGTCGCGGTGCCGGACGGGCAGGGTGCCGACCATGGTCTCGCCGGCCTGGACGCGATGGGTGAGCCGTTCGGCGAGTTCACGGTTGGCGTCGGGGACGAGGAGGGGTGTGGCGAGCAGTCCGATCACATGCTCGGGGCGGTGGCCCAGGAGATCCTGCGCGGCGAGCGACCACTCGACGATGCGACCCTCGGCGTCCTCGCGCCAGAGGGCGATCGGGAGCAGCTCGCGGAGCACACCCGCGTCCCCGACGGCCGCCCGGGGCGGCTGCGGGACCCTGCTCGACGACTCGTGGTTCTCCAACGCATCGACCTACGCATCGGCCCGGCCCCGGGGGGCGTATTCCCTATCGGATCACCCTAGCCGAGGACCTGGGGGTGGGCTCTGCGTTGTGCGGCCGATCGATGCGGTGGGGAGGGGGAGGAGGGACGCGGTGGGTGGGTGGGGACGAGAGTGGGTGGGGGCGGGAGGGGCGGGGATCGGAGGGGGAAGGGGAAACCGGGGCAGCGGATTCCGTAGTTCTACGGATGTGCGGGGCGGCCCGGGGCTGCGAAAGTCGGTCCGACCTCTGTGTTCGCGGGTTCTGCCGGGTGTGCAGTTCCCTCCCGTCCCCTCTCCCCGGAGCACCCCCCACATGAGCAGCCGCTCGCCCGACGAGTTCCGCCTCGGTGTGCGTCCGTACGACCGGGGGACCGGTACCGGCGACGAGCCGGAGGATCCGCACGAACTGCTCCACCGGGCCCGGCTGCTCACCGCCCATGGGCATCCCTGGGCCGGAAGTGCCTGGGAGCGGGCCGCGACGGCCCTTCAGCGCGCGGGCGGGGCCCTCACCCCCGGGGACCACGCCGACGCCCTGGACGCGACCGCGCTCGACTGCCGGGGCGCCGCGCGCCCGGCCGCGGGGCCGCTCTTCTTCCGGGCCGCCGACCTGCACGAGCAGGCCGGCCGACGGGGCAAGGCCCTGGTCTCACGGGCGCGCGCGCTCGTCGCGGGCCCGGGCCCCGGCCCCGGCGCGACCGTCTGCGCCCGGCTCGCGGAGCTGTGCGATCGGGCCACGGGCCTCCACCGCATCGGGCAGGCCGCGGTCGCCGAGACGGCGACGGTGCGGCTGCTGCACGGCCGGGCCCGCGCCGATCTGCTCGACACCGCACCCGACCCGACGGCCGAGGCAGCCGCCCTGCGCGAGGAACTCACCCGGCTGATCGCCTTCGCCGCGCCCCACCGGGCGGATCCCGCCGTCCTCCGCGTGCTCGCCGACACGCGCGCGCTGCTCGGCCGGATCACGGCGCCCGACGACCCGGCGGCCGCACAGGCCCATCTGAGGGCGGCACTCGACGACCACCGGTCCGGGGGCCGGCTGTGGCCTGCCACCGAGCATCGACTCCTGCTCGCCGCCGTGCTGCGGGCCACCGGCGCGCACGTGGAGGCGGCCGCGCTCCTCCGCGCCGCCCTCTCCGCCGGGGTGACGGGCACGCCGCCGCGGCCCACCGACCGGGCCCGTCTCTGTCTGGCCCTGGCCCGGACGGTCGCCGGGGCCGGCGAGCAGGGGCGTACGACCCCGGGCTCGGAGGAGGTGGAGGGGGACCGCGAGCGGCTTTCGCTGCTCGCCGAGGCCGTCCGTCACACCGACGGTCCGGCGCAGGACATCCGCGTGGGTGCCCTCGCACGACTCCTGCTCGGTGTCGCGCTCGCGAAGCGCGGGCGCCACGGCAAGGCCCTCGACCTCCTCGGACAGGCGCTGCCCGGGTTCGCGGAGGACGGCGACACGGCGGCGCGCGTAGGGACCAGGGCCTGGCGCGCCGAGTGCCTGCTGCACCTGGGCGAACCCGGCCGGGCGGCGCGGGAGTACGCGCTCGCGGCGGCGGAGGCCCGGTCGTGGGACGATCCCCGTCATGGTGCGGCCCTGGGCCTGCGGACGGCGCACGCGCTCGGCCTGGCGGGGACCCACCGCCCGGTGCCGGAGGTCCACGGCGCGGGCGGTACGGTCGACGCCGACGCGAAGGCCGAGGCCACGACCGAGGGCGAAGCCGAAGCCGAGACCGAGGCCGAAGCGGAGACCGAGGCCGAGGCCGCGGCGGAAGGTGGTGCCCCGGGCGGGGGCGCGCAGGGGCCGTGGCCGGGCTTGCGCGAACTCCCGGAGCCGTTCGGACCGCCGGGGCGCTATCAGGTCGACGTGTACGGCGAAGTGGGCGGGGCAGGGCAGCAGGCCGACACCGCCCCGGGGACCCGAGTACAGGGGTGCGAGTGAACAGAGTGATCGACGGCCGTTTCGAGCTGGTGGAGCGGCTGGGCGGCGGTGGGATGGGCACGGTCTGGCGCGCCCGCGACCTGGTCCTCCATCGCGACGTGGCGGTCAAGGAGGTACGCCCGCCGGACCCCGCGCACGCCGAGCACGACGTCGAGGGCGCCCGGACCCTGCGCGAGCGCGTCCTGCGCGAGGCACGCGCCCTCGCCCGGATCGACCACCCCAACGTGGTGACCATCCATCACATCGTCGACGCCGGCGAGGGAACCTACCCGTGGCTCGTGATGGAGCTGGTCACCGGAGGATCCCTCCAGGACCGGCTCGACCGCGGCTCGATGACCCCGGTCGAGGCCGCCGCGCTCGGCCGCGAGCTGCTCTCGGCCCTGCGGGCCGCCCACGAACGGGACATCGAGCACCGCGACGTCAAGCCCGCCAACGTCCTGCTGCGCCCCGACGGGCGGCCGGTGCTCACCGACTTCGGCATCGCAGCGATCCGCGAGTCCACCGTCCTGACGGCCTCGGGCTCGATCATCGGCTCGCCCGACTACATGGCGCCCGAGCGCATCCGCGGCGGTGGCGGCAGCGGTCCGGCCGCCGACCTCTGGTCGCTGGGCATGGTGCTGTACGTGGCGGTCGAGGGCCACCACCCGCTGCGCCGGGAGAACACCCTCGCGACGCTGGCGGCCGTCCTCTCCGACGACGTACCGCCCCCGCGGCGCGCAGGCGAGCTCACCGGCCTGCTGACCAGGCTGCTGGTGAGGGAGCCCTCCGCCCGCCCGGACGCGGAGGAACTCGACCGCGCGCTCGCCGCCGTCGCGTCACCGGACCCGACCGCCCGTCCGGCCCTCCGTCAGGACGCCGACGCGGTACGGGGCCTGGCGACGGCTCCCGCGAACGGGGCGGGCGCGGAGGCCTTCGGCGCGCCGCGTGCGGCAGGCGACGGCGAGGGCGCGGCGACGTCGTTCCACCTCGCGCCTCCGGCGAGCCACCTGACACCTCCGGCGACCTCGGGCGCGGCTTCGGCGGTTGCCGCGACGGCGCCGCAGGGCGTCTCCCCCGCAGACGCTCCCCCGTCGGCCGCTCCTCCGTGGGCCGCTCCCCCCGCGGCCGCCGCCGTGTTCGTGCCCTCCGGGGTGTCCCCGGCGACGGTTCCCTCGTCCGCCTCCCCGGCCCGTGCCGCCGGCCGGCGGCGGAGTCGTACCGCCCGGTTCCTGGGTTCCGCAGCCGTCGTGGTGCTCGCCGTGGGGATCCCCGTCGCCGCCATGTCGTGGGACTGGCGGCCGGGCGAACCGGGAGCCGGGCCGAGCAGCGCGCCTCCGTCGCAGCAGGGCCCGGTCGCCCAGCGGCCCGACGCGTCGGGCACACCGACGTCGACGTCGACACCGTCGCCGGCGACGTCGAAGGGCGTCGTCCCCGTGAAGGGCAGTCTGCTGACCCCCGCCGGGGTCCGGTCCGCCATCGCCGCGATCAAGGAGGCCGCGGGCGGGACCATGGTGACCAGCTTCGTCGTGTACCCGGACTACGCGATCGCCGAGTCGGTCGTGAAGGGCAGCACGAAGCGGTACGACCGGTACATGTACCGGGGCGAGGACGCCGCCGTCCGCCAGGGATCCGGCACGGCCTTCCCCGGCTCGGTCCCGACCGACCTCAACGACTTCGACTGGGACGTCCTGCCGGCCCTGATGAAGCGCGCGGACAAGGAACTGGGGGTCGACGAGCCGACCAGCCGCTATCTCGTCATCAATCCGCCCTCGTCGGTCTTCGGGACCAAGGCGGGCATGAGCGTGTACCTGTCCGACACCTACGGCTCCGCGTATCTGCAGGCAGACGCGAAGGGCCGGGTGACGGCGACCTATCCCCGCGAGAACTGACCCTCGCCGACGCCGTCCCTGACCACGAGGGAGGCGAGTGCCGCGCGACTCTCCACTCCCGTCTTGCGGTAGACCCGGGCGACATGGCTCTCGACCGTGCGCGGGCTGAGACAGAGCCGGTCGGCCACGGCCTGGTTGGTGAGTCCCTCGGCGACCAGGACCGAGATCTCCCGTTCCCTCGGAGTCAGGACGGCGAGCCGGCCCCCGGCCGCGCCCTCCGGAGGGGCCGGGCGGGTCCGGTCGGCCAGATCGACCAGCATGCGGGCGCCTCCCTCGACGGCCAGTCGCCTGCCTCTGCGCCACTGGGCGGCGGCCCTTGTGCCGTCGCCCGCCGCGTGTGTCTGCGGCGCGGCGAGGAGCAGGCTGTGGGCCTCCCGCAGGACGGCCCCCGAGCGGGCGCTCTCCCGTGCCGCGTCGGTGAACGCCCGCGCGGCGGACGCCGATTCGCCGCGCCGGGCGAGGACCTGCCCCCAGGCCCGCAGCGCGGCGGCCCGTTGTACGGGCAGACCGAGCGGCTCCGCCTCCGCGAGGGCCCGGCGGGCGACCCGCTCGGCCTCCGCCGGGTCTCCGGTGGCGAGGGCCGAGCCCGCGAGCAGTTCGAGGTATCCGGGGCGCAGCGAGGGCTGGAGCCGGGTGAGGTTCCGGTCGCCGCCCGCCCGCACGAGCACCTCGCGCACCCGGTGCGGGTCCGTGTGGAGCGGTACGGCGTAGCCGAGCAGGGCGCGGGTCTGGGTGGCCCACCAGCCCTCGGCGGTCCCCACCGTGGCCGCGGCCTCCGCGGCGGCGGCCGACGGCTCGGGGTCGCCCAGGGGCCGGGCGTGGAGGAGGACGACGGCCCGGATCGCCCCGCTGAAGCCGACGAGTTCGGCACCGCCCAGGGCGCGGGCGACGGCGAGTGACTCCTCGGCCAGGTCGAGCGCGGCACCGACCCTGCCGGTCAGGAAGTGGACGTACGCCGAGCAGAGCAGCAACTGCGAGAGCGCGAAGGGCCGCCCGGCGCGCCGGGCCATCCCGATGCCGCGGGCGGCGTGACGCTCGGCCCTCCCGTACTCCTCCAGGAAGACCTCGGTCCAGCCGAGCCGTACCAACGACTCGGGGTGGGCGGCCAGTTCCCCGTCGGTGAAGGTGTCGGTGAGGGCCGCGGCCTCCGCCGCGTGGACGCGGGCGGCGGCCGTCTCGCCCTCGTACGCCTCGCCGAGCGCGGCCAGGGTGAGCACCTCCGCCGTACCGGCCTCGTCGCGCCGCCGCCGGGCCTCTTCGAGGGTCCGGGCGACGACGGACCGGACCTCGGGGTACCGGGCGGCGAAGAGGGCCCGGCAGCCCCACTCGACGACGAGCCAGGTCCGCAGGTCGGGGCGGGGGCCGGGGGTGCGCTCCAGCTCGCGGCGGAGCAGCGCGTCCGCCTCCGGGTAGCGGCCGAGGTGGCGCTCCATGAAGGCGCAGAGCAGGACGGCGGAGGTCCGCAGCTCGGCAGTGTCCGGCGCGCGGCACGTGTCGACGAGGTGGTGGAGGAGGTCCCGGCTCTCCGCCACGCGGCCTGCGGATCCGAGGGCCTGGGCCCGTCGCAGCGTCAGGTCGCGCCAGGTGGCACGGTGCTCGGGGGTGTCGGGAAGCAGGGCGAGAACGGTCCCCAGCCAGTGGGCCGCGCGCGCGGGGTCGGCCGCCCCGATCCGCTCGGCGGCCTCGATCAGCTCGGCGGCGACGTCCGGGTCCCAGGCCGTCACGGCGCGGACCAGGTGCGGAGCACGCTCGGTCACGGGCGCCCCGGCGGCGGCGAGGGCGTCGGCCGCCCGCCGGTGCAGCTCACGGCGCCGCCATGGGTCGAGCGTGCCACGGACGAGCTCGGGCAGGGCGGGGTGGCGCAGGACGAGGATCCGCCCGTCGTCGTCGGTCCGGACGAGGTCCCGGTGGGTCAGCTCCCTGAGAACACCGTCGAGGGTGGCGGGGCCGGGCGGGCTGGACGGGTGCGAGGGGGCCGGCAGGTCCGGCAGGTCCGCCGGGTGCCGGGCGATCGGGGGCGGGGCGACCGGAAGCGGGGAGACGGCGGCGGCGAGCAGCTCGGCCGTGGCGCGCCCGTCGAGCACGGCGAGCGCCTCGACGACCGCCCGCTGTGCCCCGTCGAGCGGGGCGAGCTCGTCGAGCACCACCGCGACGGGCCCGGTCCCGGGCGCCCCTCCCTCGCGGGTACGCGCGTGGGCGAGGGCGCGGTGGTAGAGCGGGTTGCCGAGGCTGACGGCGTGGATCTCCCGGGCGAGCCCGGCCGGCAGCCCGGGGGCGAGCCCTTCGGCACAGTCGTCCGGCGCCAAGGGCCCGAGGGCGAGCCGTGCGAGGTCTCCCGAGTCGGCGGCGCGGGCGAGGACGGAGGCGAGCGGAGGGGCGGTCTGACGCTCGCGGCGGGCGAGAACGAGCAGGACGGGCGCCCGGAGCGGATGCCGGAGGAGATGATCGACGAGCGCGACGGAGGCGGGGTCGGCAGCGTGGAAGTCGTCGAGCGCGAGAACGAGGACGGGCCCGTCCGCCGGCACCCGCCCGAGCGCCGCCGCGACGCGCCGCACGTGGCCGGCGTCCCCGCCACCGGACGGCACGGCGTCCGCACCGAACGCTCCGCCGGAGCAGCGGAGACCGTCCGGAGCACGGACGACACTGTCCGCCGGGGCCGCACACGACACCGACGCGTGGGAAGGGACCGTGCGGCTCGGCGCCGTCGATCCGACCGTCGGGCTCGACGCCGTCGAACCGGCCATGGCCCCCGACCTCGCCGAACCGACGGTGCCGCTCGCCGCCGTCCAACCGACCACCGGGCTCGGCGCCGTCGAACCGACCATGGACCCCGACGTCGCCGAACCGACCGTGGCGTTCGGTGCCGTCGACCCAGCCGTGGCTCCCGTCCTGACCGATGAACCCGTCCCGTGGTCCGCGCGGGGCGTCGTCGGTGGCGACTCGACGAGTTCCGCGAGGGCCGACAAGGCCGGGGACAGCGCGCGGTCGTGGTCGTCCAGGTCCGCGAAGGCGTCCGCGAAGGCCTGGAAGGGTGGGCTCGGGTCCCGGTCCGCGGGGACGGTGGAGGCGGCGGGGAGGGCGGGTCCCGCGCGGCCGCGCAGGACCGTCGCCCCGTGCCGCCTCGCCCGTGCCGCGAACTCGGCGAGGAGCCGGGACTTGCCGATGCCCGGCTCGCCCACGACCTCCACGACCACCGGCCCCGTTCCTTCGGCGCGCCGGCGCAACGGCACGTCGAGCCGGTCGAGTTCGCGGGCCCGCCCGACGAAGGGCGCACGCCCGGCACTCCCCCGTTCCGCGAAAGTTTCCACGTGCCGTCCCCCTCGTGCGGTCGTTCTGTTCCCCGCTCTCAGTTGTACGGCACACCACCGACAACGGCGTCAGCCAGTGGTCAGGGCCTTGAAGGCGCGCGTCTGTTCCGTGATGGCCCGCTCCGTCGGCAGGCGCTCGATCGACGAGGCCCCGAAGAAACCGACGACGCCCGTGGTGCGCTCCAGAACGTAGCGCGCGTCCTCCGGCTCGGCGATGGGGCCGCCGTGGCAGAGCACCAGGATGCCGGGGTTCACGCGCCGGGCGGCGTCGTGCATCTCCTGGACCGCCGCGGCGGCCTGGTCGAGCGTCATGGCCGTCCCCGCCCCGATGGCCCCCTTGGTCGTGAGCCCGACGTGGGGCACCAGGACGTCGGCGCCGGCCCGTGCCATGTCGGCCGCCTGCTCGGGGTCGAAGACGTACGGGGCGGTGAGCAGGTCCCGTTCGTGGGCGGCGCGGACCATGTCGACCTCCAGGCCGTACCCCATGCCGGTCTCCTCCAGGTTGACGCGGAAGGTGCCGTCGTAGAGGCCGACCGTGGGGAAGTTCTGCACGCCCGCGAAGCCCATGGCCTTGAGCTGGTCCAGGAAGAGGTCCATGCGGCGGAACGGGTCCGTGCCGCAGACGCCGGCGAGGACGGGGGTGTCGCGGACCACGGGCAGCACCTCGCGCGCCATGTCCTGGACGATGGCGTTGGCGTCGCCGTACGGCAGGAGTCCGGCGAGGGAGCCGCGCCCGGCCATCCGGTAGCGGCCGGAGTTGTAGATGATCAGCAGGTCGACCCCGCCGGCCTCGGCGCACTTGGCGGAGAGCCCCGTACCGGCGCCGGCGCCGACGATCGGGCGGCCGGCGGCGACCTGGGCGCGCAGGCGGTCGAGCACGTCCTGACGGCTGATGGTGTTCACGGTGGTGTTCACTCCTCGGTGTCTGTCTCGTGCGTGCGTCAGTGGGCCGCTCGGCGGGCCTGCTCGGTGATCAGCCGGTGGAGGCGGTCCGCCATGGCGACCGCGAACGACGGGTCGTTGACGTGGGCGTCGAGTTCGTGGACGCGGACCTCGCCGCCCCGCACGGCGGCGCGCAGCGCGTCGAGGCCGGACCGGTCCGCCTCCGGGTCCGCGAAGGGCCCGTCGGTGACGTCCACGGCGGAGACGCCGCGCAGCGGCCAGAAGACCTCGGCCGGTCCGCGGGAGGTGCGGAGCTTGCGGCCCATGGCGGTGCCGAGGTCGGCCATCTCGCGCGCGGTGGTCCGCATCAGGGTGACCGTCGCGTTGTGGACAAGGAGCCGCCGTTCGGCGAAGCGCTCGGGGACGGTGGCGGCGGGACCGAAGTTGACCATGTCGAGCGCGCCGGGGGCGACGACCTGCGGGATGCCCATGGCGCCGGCGCCGGTGAGCCGGGACGGGCCCGCGCTGAGCACCCCGCCGACGAGTTCGTCGGCGAGTTCGGTGGTGGTGAGGTCGAGGACGCCGTCGAGCATGCCGTCCCTGGCGAGTTTCTCGACGGCCCGGCCGCCCGCGCCGGTGGCGTGGAAGACGAGGACCTCGTAGCCGAGTTCCGCGAGGCGCGCGCGTGCCACGTCGACGGCGGGGGTGGTCACGCCGAACATCGTGGCCGCGACGACCGGCCGTCCCCGGCCCGCCGGTTCGTCGTGGTTGCGCTCGTGGCGGCGGGCCATGCCGGCGGCGGCGGCCGCGGCGTTGCCGAGGACCTGGCAGGAGACGGAGTTGAGGCCGGAGATGTCGACGACGCTGTACATCAGGGTGAGGTCGCTGCTGTCGACGTACGGGGAGACGTCACCGCCCGCCATGGTGCTGACGAGCACCTTCGGTACGCCGATGGGCAGGGCCCGCATGGCCTGGGCGGCGATGGCGGAGCCGCCGCTGCCGGCGGCGGCGAGCACGGCGTGCAGCCGCCCCTTGCGGTAGAGGTCGACGACGATCCGGCTGAGCCCCTGGGCCATGGCGGCGACGGCCGCCCCGCGGTCCCCTTCGGCCCGCAGCCTCGCCAGGTCGTGGCCGGCGGCCCGCGCGACGACATCGGCGGTGACGTCGGCCACGGGCGCGTGGGCGGGCGCGGGCATGGTCCCGGTGTCGACGAGGAGGACGTCGGCCCCGTACTCCCTGAGCCGCTCGCGCAGCCAGGCGTATTCCTCCCCCTTCGTGTCCAGTGTGCCGACCAGCACGACGGTCGCCATGCGCCCACCCTTCTCCCGATCCGGCCCGATCCCGGCCGGTCCCCGGCCCGTTCCCGTCTCCGGGTCCCGTCGCCCGGGGCCCGCCGTTGTCGATCCTCCGTCGTGCGACCTGCGGCGACAACGACCACTCTGGCCGGATTGGCCTGCGTGGTGGCGCAAGATGGTGCCATGACCCGGATTGCTTCGACCCGTTTGTCCCGACTTCTCACCGGCTGGTCGTCTGAGGGGCCGGGGCCGCTGCCACGGCGGCTCGCGGACGCGCTGCGGGAGCTGGCCGCACGGGGCGACGTCGCGGGCGGCACGGTCCTGCCCTCGCAGCGCGAACTGGCCCTGGTGCTCGGCGTGAGCCGGTCCACGGTGACGGCCGCGTACGGCCTCCTGGAGAGCGAGGGCCGGCTGGAGAGCGTACGGGGCAGCGGCTCGCGGCTGCGGGGGTCGGGGGCGGCCGACGGGTACGTCACGGAGGGGCGGCTCGTGAGCTTCGACGCCCGGTCGCGTACGGCCGCCTCGGCCGGTGGCGCGGACCTGTCGAGCGGGGCGCTGCCGGGGCTCGGCGCGGTGGGCGACGCGGTGGGCGCGCTGACCGGCGGGGACCTCGGCGTGCTGCTCGGGGACGACGGCTACCACCCGTACGGGATCCCGGCGTTGCGGGAGGGGATCGCCGCGTACTACCGGGCGGCGGGTGTGCCGACGGAGGCGGGCCAGATCCTGGTGACCTCGGGGTCTCAGCAGGCGGTGTGGCTGGTGGCGCAGGCGCTGGTCGAGCCGGGTGACACGGTGGTCGTGGAGGACCCCACCTATCGGGGTGCCCTGGAGGCACTGCGCGCGCGAGGTGCCCGTCTGGTGCCGGTGGGCGGCGACGGTCCCGACGGCGGCGGGGACGGCGCCGACGTGGCCGCTCTGCGGCGGTTGTGCGCCCGTGTGCGGCCCCGGCTCGTGTACCTCCAGCCGACGGCGCACAACCCGACGGGGCGCAGCCTGGACGGCGCGGCGCGGCGGGAGTGGCAGCGGGTGCTCGCGGAGCGGGAGTTGTTCGCGGTGGAGGACACGGCGTGTGCGGAACTGAGCCTGGGGGACGCCGGGGCCGCCTCGGGCGCCGGCGACGTTCCGGACGCCACCGGCCGTGCCGACGAGGCCGACACGGCCGATGAGGCCGACACGGTCGACGAGGCCGCCCCGGTGCCGCTCGTCGCCGAGCTGCCCATGGGCTCGTCGGTGACGGTCGGCACGCTCTCGAAGCTGTTCTGGGGCGGTCTGCGGGTGGGGTGGGTCCGTTCCTCGCCGCAGGTGGTGGCCCGGCTCGCGAAGATCAAGACCTCGGTGGACCTGTCCTGCTCGGTCGTGGACCAGCTCGTCGCCGTCCGTCTGCTCGACCGGTTGCCGGAGGCACGCGCGCGTCGCAGGGCCGAGTTGCGCGGCCGGCGCGACGCGGCGGAGGCGCTGCTGCGCGCCGGGGCGCCGCACTGGGAGTGGACCCGGCCCGCGGGCGGCCCCGCGCTCTGGGTGCGGGTCCCCGGTGCCGACACGGAGGCCCTCGCCCAGCTGGCGCGGCGTCACGGCGTGTCCGTCGTCCCGGGGTCGGCCTTCTCTCCGGTGGACGGTTTCCGGGACCGGCTCCGGCTGCCGTACGGGCACGGGACGGACGCCCTGGCGGCCGCGCTCCCGATCCTGCTGGAGTGCGCGGAGCGCGCGGCCGGCTGACGGTCCCTCCCCGGGGGCTCCACGGTCTCTCAGGGGTGCATCCGGGCGCCCTTGAGCACCTTGTCGACCGCGTTGCGCGGTCCGTGGACGGCGAGGCCCGCCAGATCCAGCCCGTCGGTCCCCACGGCACGTACGGCCGCGCGGTTGTCGCGGTCGTTGCCGGTGGTGAACAGCTCGGTCGTGAAGACCGCCCGCGGGAGGGCGCGCGCGAGTGCGCGGGCGTGCGCCGCCGTCAGCGTCTCCTTCGTGCCCTCGAAGACGAGCACGGGCTGGCGGAACATCGGCAGGTACGGGGTGCCGTCGGCGTCCGCGTACGGTTCGCCGATCACCTCGGGCAGCTCCGACCCGAGGCCGCTGACCAGGAACGCGGTGACGTTCAGGCGCTGCCAGGTCTCCAGGTCGTCCCGCAGGAGTACGGCGATCTTGGTGTCGAAGCGGACGGGTGCGGTGTCGGTGGTCGTCATGGTCCGAGACTGCCGACCGGCCCGCCGTGCCGTCTTGTACATTCCTTGCATGGTGGCCGGTCAGCGGGTTTCGGCATGGCGCCCGCACGTGCCGGGAGTCGTGGAGGTCTTCCACGCCCACTTCACCGCGCACGCGTACCCGATGCACGTCCACGACGTGTGGACCCTGCTCATCGTCGACGACGGGGCCGTCCGCTACGACCTGGACCGGCGTGAGCACGGCACCCCGGGCGACACGGTGTCGCTGCTCCCGCCGCAGGTGCCGCACAACGGCTCGCCCGCGACCCCGCACGGCTTCCGCAAGCGGGTCCTCTATCTGGATCTGACCCAGCTGGACGAGAGTCTCATCGGCGCCGCCGTGGACGGGCCCGACCTCGTCGATCCGCTGCTGCGCCGTCGCGTCGGTCAGCTTCACGGGGCACTCGCGGACCGGGGCGGCGAACTGGAGGCGCAGAGCCGGCTCGCCCTCATCCGCGAACGGCTCCGCATCCATCTGCGGCCCCAGGTGGCCTCACGCGCGCGACCCGCGGACCCCGGAGTGGCCCACCGGCTCCGCGAGCTCCTCGACGCCCGGCTGCTCGAAGGGGTGACCCTGGACGAGGCCGCGCGGCTGCTGCACGCCCATCCCACCCATCTGGTACGGGCGTTCAGCGGCGCTTTCGGTATCGCCCCGCACCAGTACCTGACCGCCCGCCGGCTCGACCGGGCCCGTCGGCTGCTCCTGGACGGGCAGCCGCCCGGGGAGGTGGCGACGGCGACCGGCTTCTACGACCAGTCGCATCTGCACCGCTCGTTCAAGCGGCTCGTCGGCACGACCCCGGGGCGCTTCGCGCGGAAGCGCGAGGAAGCGACGCCCCTGTGGTGAACCGGCCACGCTCCGAGGCGTGAACGAGGACGTCACCGAGGTGCGGGCGCACGGCTGGAGCGGCCGGGTGATCGCTGAGGTGGTCGGCGTGGTCACCCTCAGCCTGCTGACGGGCGCGTTCGATCTCCTCGCGGGCGTGCAGCCGGACCGCGGGGCCTGAGGGGCGTCTCGCGCCTGAGGAGGAGGTCGCGCCTCGGTGCCCGGGGGCCGCGGTTCAGGAAGGCGTCCTCGCGTGATCGGAGTCGCCGCGGAGGACGCAGAACTCGTTGCCCTCGGGGTCGGTGAGGACCGCCCAGCCCGTGCCGTCGGGGTTTCGGTGGTCGGCGGCCAGGGCGGCACCGAGGGCCAGCAGGCGCTCGACCTCCTCCTCGCGCGAGGCCGTCGGGCGCAGGCACAGGTGGAGGCGGTTCTTGCGGGTCTTCGGTTCCGGTACCTGGTTGAAGTACAGCACCGGGCCGTCCTTGAGCATCACCTGGGTCTCCGGGGCGCCCGGCGCGCTCTCCGGATCCAGCGGACTGCCGGTCACCTCGCTCCAGAACCGCGCCAGCCGATAGGCATCCGAACAGTCGATCGCCACGTTCTGCACCACCGAATACATGCTGCTCAGCCTGCCCGAGAAGGAGGCGGACCGCCACCAGGAATTCGCGGTGGGGAAGCGGGGCCGGACCTATGCTGATCGTCCTCCGGGCAGCGAGGGGAAGCATGATCGACGTCGACGGGTATCTGGCCGTACCGGGGGTGCCCCGGCCGGCGGCCCCGACCGCCGAGGCGCCGGGGGCACTGCACCGGGCGCAGGTGGAGCGGGTCTCGTTCGAGAACCTCGACATCCATCTGGGACGCCCGACGGGTATCGGCGCCGAGGAGTCCGTGGCCCGGATCATGCGCGGGCGCGGGCCGGAACACGTCGGTCAGCACGTCGTACCGTCGTCGGGCGAATCGATGCCTGAACCTCGCCGAGATCGACGCCTCCGCGCGGGCGGAGCTGCGGCGGCGCGTCCGCACCGCGCACCAGGACGGGGAGACCGCCGCACAGCGGGACGCTCCTCAGGGGGTCTTCTCCCGGGGTACCGCGGCCCGGAGGTCGGCCAGCAGTTCCGCCTGGCCCGCGAGGACGCCGGAGAGGATCGTGCGGGCGGTCGTCAGCAGTTCGGCCACCTGAGGGCTCGTCAGCGCGTAGTACACGGCCGTGCCCTCGCGCCGGGCGACGACCATGTTCGCCCGGCGCAGGACCGCCAACTGCTGGGAGAGGTACGCCGCTTCGACGCCGGTGTCGCGGAGCATCTCGGCGACACCGTGCTCGCGCTCGCTCAGCAGCTCCAGGACCCGGATGCGGACGGGGTGTCCCAGTGTCTTGAACAACTCGGCCTTCAGTCGGTAGAGCGGCGTACTCATCGCACCCACCCCGCGCGTCGAATCGACCCGGCACTCTGCAGCATGCCCCCATCCTCGCGCCTGCCGGGACGGAAACCCACCGGGGACGGGTCAGAGGCCGATCATGGCCGGAACCTGCCAGGACGGTCCGGCACTTGGGCGGTACCCGGACCGTACCTGGGCGGTACGTGAGCGGTACTGGCGCCGCCGGGGGATCAGGTGGTCGGCCAGGCGTCGCTGCGCCAGGCCCGCTGTTCCGCGCCCGCGTCGCGGTGTGCGGCGAGCGCCGCGGCCAGGTCGCGGTGGACCGGGACCGGAGGACCCTCGCCCGCCGGGACGAGGGAGCCGTCGGCGGGGATCGCGGCCAGTTCGAGGGCGCGGCCCGCCGCCCGCAGCCGGAGCGCCGCCTCCGCGACGGCGAGCTGTCCGCCGACCGACCAGCCCCGCAGCCGGGTGAGGTCGAGGACGACCGGCCCCGTGCCCCGCGCCACCGCCCACCCCACGGCCCCGGTGAACCGTCCCACGGCGTCGGCTCCGAGGAACCCGGCCAGGGACAGTACGCCCAGGTCCTGCTGGACGGTGTAACGCCATTCGATGGTCATGTGCGTCGTCATCCTTCTCGTACGGCGATCACTGCGGAAGCACGGGCTGCGGAAGCACGGGCGGGGGGGCACGACGGCGGCCCGGCGGCGATCTCGGTGAGGATCCGCCGGGCGGCCCGCATCAGCTGGGTCACGTCTCCGCCGGCGAGCGTGTACACGACGGTGGATCCCTCGCGGGCGGCGGTCACGATCCCGGAGCGGCGGAGCACGGCGAGCTGCTGCGAGAGCGCCGCGGGCTCGATCTCGATCCGCGCGAGCAGTTCCCGTACGGGCATCGGCCCGTCCTGGAGCAGCTCCAGGACCCGGACGCGGACGGGGTGGCCCAGCATGCGGAAGAACTCGGCCTTGGCCTGGTACAGCGGGACCGGCACGGTCTGTCCTCCGGGGGCGCGGGTGCGCGGGGCGGGTCGCCGCGGCCCGGCGACTGCTCACGGGCACGGCCTGACCAGGATGTATCGAATTGCAGAAATGTGCAATTTGCCTTTCACCTACTGAGACGGCTCGCCGGGCGCCCCCGCCTCGCTCTCGCCGCGCGTCACGGAGAGGGGTTTCGAGACCGGTCGCGGGGACCGGGAACAGACTCCGGGTTCCGGCGGCTGGAACAGAGAGCTCGAAGAGACAGCCGGAACGGACAGAAGGAAGCACCATGAAGATCGGCATCATCGGCGCCGGCAACATCGGCGGCAATCTGACCCGCCGCCTCACCTCGCTCGGTCACGAGGTGTCCGTGGCCAACTCCCGCGGCCCGGAGACCCTCGGCGCGCTCGTCGAGGAGACGGGCGCCACCGCCGTCACCGCCTCGGAGGCCGCGCAGGGTGCCGAGATCGTCGTCGTGACGGTCCCGCTGAAGAACGTCCCCGACCTTCCGGCCGGGTTCCTCGACGGTGCGGCGGACGGTTTCGTCGTCATCGACACCGGCAACTACTACCCCCGCGAGCGCGACGGCCGGATCGCCGCGATCGAGGACGAGGGCCTGACGGAGAGCCGCTGGACCGAGCTCCGGATCGGCCACCCGGTGATCAAGGCCTTCAACGGCACGTACGCACAGGACCTCCTGGAGCGGCCGCGCCCGGCGGGCGACCCGGAGCGGATCGCCCTGCCCGTGGCGGGTGACGACGCGGTGGGGAAGAAGAAGGTGCGGCTCCTCATCGACGAGCTGGGCTTCGACTCCGTGGACGCGGGCGGGATCGACGACTCCTGGCGTCAGCAGCCGGACACCCCGGTCTACGGCCTGCGGGAGGGCGTGGAGGGCGTGACGAAGGCGCTGGGCGAAGCCTCCCCCGAGCGCCCCGAGGGCTTCCGGGGCTGACCGCGCGCTCTTTCGGACCCGCGTTCCTCCGGTCCGCGGAGGAGCACCCGGAGGCCGCGCCGGTCACTGGACCGACCGACCGCCGGGTCCCGGTCCGCGGAGGCGAGCGGACCGGGCTCCCCGGAGCCTCAGCCCGCGACCGGGGCCGTGAACGTGACGTCGGAGGCTCGTACGGTGACCTCCGCGTCGCTCCCCAGGGCGTAGGCCGCGACCCGGGAGACCGTCGCGGCCGGCACGAGCTCGCTGATTCCGGGCGCCGCCGGAACGTCCTGGGTGGCGTGGGCGTCGTGCGGCACGACCACGCGGTAGCCGCGCGCCAGGGCGGTGCGAGCCGTCGCCTGCACACACATCTCGGACATCACGCCGCAGACGGCGACCGCCCGCACGCCCGCGTCGGTGAGCACGCCGCCGAGCCGGGTCTCCTCGAAGCCGTCGTCGTGCGGCTTGCGGATGACGAGCTCACGGGGCCCGGGCTCGACGGGGTGGTGGAGCTCCCAGCCCGGTGTGTGGGGTTCGTCCTCGGCGCCGGGCGGTCCGTCGTTCTGGAGGTGCACGACGAGCGCGCCGTCCCGCCGGGCCCGCGCGAGGAGATCCGTCGTGCGGTCGACGAGCCGCGCGGCCGCGGGCACGGCCCCCTCACCGGTGACGAAGGCCGACTGCACGTCCACGACGATCAGCGCGTCCACGGGCGGGGGGTTCGGGGTGTTCCCGGCGGGCGGGGCGGGCGTCTCGGCGTGCTGGCTCATCCGACCATGATCCCGCCCACCCGGCCCTGCTGCCAGGGGATTTCGGCCCCCCACCGCCGGCTCGCGCCCTCTCCCTCGTATCGCGGGTGTATCGAGAATCGCATACGCCCCCGCAACCGCCCTCCCGCTTCAATGGGGGAATGACACCCAGCGCGCCCCTGCCCACTCCGCCCCGCCGCACGCGAAGGACCGTGATCGTCGGTCTGGCGGTCCTCGGCCTCGCGGGCGCGCTGTACGTCGTCCGGGGGCCGCTCATGATGTCCGCTCCGCGGTGCATGGCCGGCCGGTGGCACGGCTGCTTCGACACGTTCAACGGTGTGGTGCTCATGACCCTGGTCGCGGTGCCGTTGTCCCTGCTCGTGGTGGGGGCCCTGACGCTCCGGCGGCGGGCCGCCGGTGTCGCGCCGGCGTGGCGGATGTCGCTGGCCGAGGTGGGCATGGTCCACGGGACGGTGCCGTTCCTGTGGCTGACCCTGATGCCGGGCGCCGCGCCGGGCATCGCCCCGGCCCGGGTGACTCTGGTGCCGCTGAGGGATCTGGTGACCATGGGGACGCTCGGGATCGTCGGCAACCTCCTGGTCTTCGCCTCGCTGGGCTTCTTCGCCCCGATGCGGTTCGCGGCGCTGGCGTCCGTGCCCCGGATCCTGGCGCTCGGCGCGGGCTGCTCGATCCTGGTCGAGGCCGCCCAGTACGTCTTCCGGCTCGACCGGGTGTCCTCCGTGGACGACGTCCTGGTCAACGCCACCGGCGCCGCACTCGCCGCACTGGCCTCGCGGCGCTGGTGGCGCACCAGGGCGGACGCGCCGTCGGACGGGCCCCGCCCCGCCCTGGCATCGGCGGCCTGAGCCGTGCGTCCGGTGCGCCTCCGACCTCGCACGCGTCGACGCCGTGTTCCGCTGCTTAGGCTTCAGCCATGCGCGTACTGATCGTGGAGGACGAGCCCTACCTGGCCGAAGCCGTCCGTGACGGGCTGCGGCTGGAGGCGATCGCCGCCGACATCGCCGGCGACGGCGACTCGGCCCTGGAACTGCTCAGCGTCCACTCCTACGACCTCGCGGTCCTCGACCGCGACATCCCCGGCCCCTCCGGCGACGAGGTCGCCCGGCGCATCGTCGCCTCCGGGAGCGGCATCCCGATCCTCATGCTCACGGCTGCCGACCGGATCGACGACAAGGCCTCCGGGTTCGAGCTCGGCGCCGACGACTACCTCACCAAACCGTTCGAGCTGCGGGAGCTCGTCCTGCGGCTGAGGGCGCTCGACCGCAGACGCGCGTACGCCCGGCCTCCGGTCCGCGAGCTCGCGGGCCTGCGGGTCGACCCCTTCCGCCGGGAGGTCTTCCGGGACGGACGTTACGTCGCGCTCACCCGCAAACAGTTCGCCGTCCTCGAAGTCCTCGTCGCCGCCGAGGGAGGGGTCGTCAGTGCCGAGGAGCTGCTCGAACGGGCCTGGGACGAGAACGTCGACCCCCTCACCAACGCCGTACGCATCACCGTCTCCGCCCTGCGCAAGCGGCTCGGCGAACCATGGATCATCGCCACCGTGCCGGGCGTCGGCTACCGCATCGAGACCGGCCCCGACCCCGTCCGCCCCGGCACCGCGCGTGGCTAGACGCCGGGGGCTCAGCGCGCGCATGAAACTCACCCTCAGCTACGCCGGGTTCCTCGCCGTCGCCGGCGCTCTGCTGCTGGCCGTGGTGTGGGGATACCTGCTGCGGTACGTCCCCGACAACCCGCAGGGCCTGCTCGGGGTCTCGCCCAACCGCTGGCTCCTGGTCCGCACCTTCTTCCCCGCGGCCGCCGTGGCGATGGCCGGTCTCCTCGTGTTCGGCCTCGTCGGGGGATGGTTCCTCGCCGGCCGGATGCTCGCACCGCTCAGCCAGCTCGGGGACGCGGCGCGGAGGGCCGGGGACGGGGCGCTGTCCCACCGGATCCGGATGAAGGGCCGCCAGGACGAGTTCCGTGAACTCTCCGACGCGTTCGACTCGATGCTCCAGAAACTGGAGTCGCACGTCGAGGAGCAGCGCAGGTTCGCCGCGAACGCCTCCCACGAACTGCGCACCCCGCTGGCGATCTCGCGGGCACTCCTCGACGTCGCCCGCGAGGACCCCACCCGTGACCGGGAGGAGCTCGTCGCACGCCTGCAGGCCGTCAACACGCGGGCGATCGACCTCACCGAGGCCCTCCTGCTGCTCAGCCGCGGCGACACCGGCACCTTCACCCGCGAGAGCGTCGATCTCTCCCTCCTCGCCGAGGAGGCCGCCGAGACGCTGCTCCCCCTCGCCGAACAGCGCCGGACCACGCTCGACGTCACCGGTGGCGAGGCCCGGACCAGCGGCTCGGCGGAGCTCCTGCTGCGGATGGTGACGAACCTCGTCCAGAACGCCGTCGTCCACAACCTCCCCACCGGCGGCACCGTGACGGTCCACACCGAGACGGTCCGCACCGGGACGGGCGGCGCCACGAGCGTGCTGCGGGTCGAGAACACGGGCCCTCAGCTCCCGCCGGACCTGGTGCCGACCCTCACCGAACCCTTCCGGCGGGGAGCGGAACGCGTGCGCACCGACGAACACGCCGGCGTCGGCCTCGGCCTGGCCATCGTGCACAGCGTCGTCCGCGCCCACGACGGCTCCCTCGCCCTGACCCCCCGCCGCACCGGCGGCCTCCTCGTCACGGTCCGGCTTCCCGGCGCGCCCTAGGGGGCGTCCTCCGCCGGCGAGGGCCGGGCGGGCGGGGCATCGGGCACGGCGGCGGGCGGGGCATCGGGCGCGGCAGCGGGTGGGGCGGCGGGCGCAGCCCCGCCTTGACGGTCGGCTCGGGAGAGCAGCCAGTGGCCCGAGACTCCCGTCGTGAACAGGCCGGTGACGAGGGCGAGCAGCGAGACGCCCGGACCCGAGGTCCAGTCCACCGCCCGGAAGTGGACCGCGAGGACGACCGCCGCGACCAGCGCGATCAGCGGGACCGCCCGCAGCGCCGGGCGGATGCGGGTCAGGTCGTCCTCGGCCAGCGCGCCGAGGACTCCGACGCCCAGCGCGAGCGCCCACACACCGAGGCCCTGCGCGTCCGCGCGGTTCACCGTCCACGGCACGAGCGCGCCCCAGAAGCCGGGGAAGGCGAGCAGCCCGGCGCCGATGCCCAGCCATCCCGAGCCGACGACGGCGAGCGGCGGCTTCGACCAGGCGGGCAGCGGTACGGCCGGCCGCCGCGGCGCCGCGCCCGTACGCCCGGCGGGCCTCCGGTACTGGGCGACGAGGCAGCCCACCGCTCCGAGGGCGAGCAGTCCCAGCGTGGCGACCCAGCCGAGGCTGAAGAGGGCGAGGAACAGCGGGCCGCCCTCAGCCGCCTGGAGGGAGCCGCCGTTCAGCAGGCTCACCGTGAACAGGCCGGTCAGCACGATCACCAGCGGCAGCACCAGGCTCCGTACGTCCACCCAGAGGCGCGCCCGCCCGATCGTGAACAGCGCGGGGGCCACTCCGGCCATCGCGGCTCCGATGAGCCCGGGGCTCAGCGCCTCCGGGGACACCCAGGCGCCCGCCGCGTACCCGAACAGGCTCGTCACGGTGAGCAGGGCGCCGGTGGTGAGGCTGATGCCGCCCACGACGGCACTCAGGACGACGATGCCGGGCGACAGTTCCTTCTGGACGGCCATCAGTTGCTCCCGTCCGCTCCGGCACCGGCGACACCGGCATCGACACCGACCACGGCACCGGCACCGGCACCGGCCGGCCGCGCGGTCGGCGGACCGGGTGGATCCAGCGGCGCGTCCGTGGACTCCCCCTGTCGTCTGAGGACTTCGCGGCCGTGCAGGACCCGCAGACTCACCACTGTGACCGCCGCGTACGACAGCATTCCCGCGCCGATGCCGACTCCCGCGATCAGGGACGTGAGCCGGTCCAGGCCCATCGTCCGCTCCAGTACGGGCACGGTCACCGCCGAGAAGGCGGGCGCCAGGCACTGGGCCGCCAGGTGCAGCCGCCACTCCTCCCGCGCCCAGACCCCTCCCCGCCCGCGGGCGCGCCTCGCGCGGACCGCGATGACGGCGTACGTCAGCACGTACGGGACGAGGTACGCGACCAGCAGCCGTCGCCCCTGCGTCCCCTGGCCGAGGAGGGCGTACGTGATCCAGCCCAGGCCCGCGGCGCCCAGGACGTGGGCGGCGACGAGGACCGGGCCCGGCGCCCAGGTGCCGGCCGGGCCGGGGGCCTCGGTCCGCCGGTCGAGGGCCCGCGAGGCGAGGAGCGCGCCGAAGGCGACGAGGGCGCCGAGGTGCATGATCGCGACGCGGTTGATGTCCTGGAGGGAGAGCCCGGGGTACAGCGCGGGCAGCGCGCCCCATTCGAGCCGCAGCAGCGGGGCGGTCATCAGGAAGCCGTAGCAGAGCAGCAACCAGCGCTGGTGCAGGTCCGGGAAGCCACGCAGGGCGGCGAGGACGCCGAAGGTCACGCTGCCGACCGTGCCCACCAGGATCGTCGCGAGGACGATCCAGAACGCGGCGCCGCTGAAGGCCTCCGTCGGCGGGGTGCGCAGGAGGTAGAGCGCCGCGCCGGCCATCGACACGTACACCGTGCCGGCGAAGACGGTTCCGAGGACGCGGTGCAGCCGGATGCGGCGCCGTACCGCCGAGAGCAGCTGCACCGGGCCGAGCAGCATCAGGAGGCCGCCCAGGACCGAGTGGACGATCAGCGGGACCAGGCTGCGGGTGTACGGCCCCATCCGGTCGCGGACGGCATCGGCCACGAACTCCGCGGAGACGGACCGGCCGAGGAGCCACTCGCCGATGGCGGGGGCTCCGGGTGTGGCGTACGGCCAGAGTTCGGTCATGGCGATCGGCGCGTACACGAGGCAGACCACCGTCACGGCGACGGCGGAGACCCGCCCCCACCTGATGCCCGTACCCGTACGCGTACGTGAATCCGTGCTCGTCGAACGTCCCACGGCGCATCCCCCTCCACCGTCCACGGCGCCGGTCGGCCGCGATAGTCCTTTCTGGACTATGGAGGAAGGTAGGGCGGGGCAACGCCGGGGTCAACCGGTCAGTAACAGGAATCAGGACTCGCGGGCGGGAATCAGGATTCGCGGCTCTCGACCCAGTGCCAGAAATCGACCATCATCCGCTCGTACCGGATGCCGAACTCCAAGGCCTCGCGCTGCCCGCGCGTCAGCAACTCACCCACCTCACCCGCGAGTTCCTCGTACTCGTCGAGGGTGCGCCGGTGCTCCTCGATCTGCACCGGGGCGTGGACCCGCGGGCTCGCCCCGAACCACAGCTTGAGGATGCCGCGTTCCCGCGCCTCGACCGGGACGAAGGCGGGGTCGGCCAGCCAGCCGCGGAGCGCCTCCGCCCCCTCCTCGGTGAGCTTCATCTGGCGCCGGTTCCGGCCGCCGGACTGTCTGACCTCCGAGAGCAGCCCCGCCTCCAGGAGCCGGTCGCACTGCGCGTAGACCTGCGCGTGCGGCATGGACCAGAACGGCGCCACGGTCCGCGCGGCCTCGACCTTCACGTCGTACGGGCTGGCCTCACCCAGCTTGTCGATGATGCCCAGCACCAGGAAGGAGGGCGTGGTCAAGCGGACTTCAGACATGCGTCCGACGGTATCGCGAGGGCCCGTCCCACCCTGCCGCCTAGGTGACGGGTCTTGTCCCACCGGGTGGGGACAGCAGGGGGACCGCCGGATCCCAGCGAGGGGCCGCCATGTCCGTCAGCCCGCCCGGCAGCCCCGCGTCCCACCCTTCGGGGAACACCCCCGCCGACACGCCCGCCGACTCACCCTCCAGCTCGCTCTCCAGCTCGCCCTCCGGGCACAGGACGTCGTCGAGATCCGTCAGGCGGATGAGCCGGAGGATCCACGGCTGGTCGCAGACGAGCCGCCAGCGCGCCCCCCGCTGCCGGGTGCGCCCGGCGCAGTGGGCGAGGAGGCCGAGCCCGGTGGCATCGCAGAAGGTGAGGCGCCGGATGTCGACGGTCAGGGCCTCGGACTCCCGCACGAGGGCGTCGAGCTCGGGCCGCAGGTGCCGTACGAGGACGAGGTCGAGTTCACCCCGGAGGGCGGCGACGGTGACGCCGCCGGTCGAGCGGACGACCATATAGGGGTCATGACGGGGGATCAGCTGCATCGGGCGCTCCACAGGGTGGCTCCATGTGTCGCTTCGAGCGTGGACGCCCCCCTTCCGGGAGGGACGTTTCGCCTCGGCCTCTGTCACCTGAATCGGTGAACGTTCGAGCCACTTCCCCTCGTACGGACGACCGATGTGCGCACATACGGCCACACCCTCCGGTCTCTCCTCCCCCTCACACGTCCAGCTCGACGTCCGTCAGGGGATACGCGACGCACGCGTGCGCGTACCCCGAGTCCGGGTCGGAGAGCCGGAGCCTGGCCTCCTCCGCGTGGTGGACCTCGCCCTTGAGGACACGTACCCGGCACAGGCCGCACTCGCCCGAGCGGCAGGCGGACTCGGGGCGGATGCCGGCGTCCTCCAGGGCGTCCAGGAGGGGCCGACCCCGCGGGGTCCGGAAGGCGGTGCCGCGGGCGGCGACCGTGACCCTCTCCACCGGATCGGCGCCGGCCGGCCAGTGCGGCTGCCGGGTGGGATCGGCGGGGGCGCCGTTGGCCTCGAAGCGGATCCGGCGGCGCGGATGTCCGAGCCGATCGGTGAGCTGGCCGAGGGCGTACGGGTAGAGGGCCTGGGGCCCGCACACGTACACCATCCGCCCGTCGAGCGACCCGGCGAGCTCCGTGACGCGTGCGGCGGTCAGCAGTCCGGTGGGGCCCTGCCACCGCGGGTCCGGTTCCTGGAGGACGTGGTGGACGCGGATGCCGGGGCGGTCGGCGGCGAGGGCGTCGAGCTCCGCGCGGAACAGGATGTCGTCGAGGGACCGGGAGCCGTAGAGGAGATGGAAGCGCCGGTCGAGGCCCCGGTCGGCGATCTCCCTGATCATGCTCATCGCGGGTGCGACACCGGAGCCGCCCGCGAGGAAGACGACGTCCTCGCCGTGGAAGAGCGGGTTGTGGTGGAAGGTGCCCTGGGGGCCGGTGGTCGTCAGGGTGTGACCGGTGGCGAGGGTGTCGAGCAGGTGGTTGCTGATCCGCCCGCCGGGCACGCGGCGCACGGTCAGGTCGTAGTGGCTCAGGTCGGCCGGGCTGGAGGAGATGGCGTACGGCCGGTTCGTCCCGTCCGTGAACACGCCGACGTACTGCCCGGCGAGGAAGGGCGGCAGGTCGGTGCCGTCGGGGCGGCGGAGCCGGAAGGTGCGGGTGCTCGGCGTCTCGTCGACGACGCGGTCGACCCGGAGGTCGAGCCGGCGCGGGTGGTAGGTGTCGATGGTGCGGCGGGTCCGCGCGGTGTGGTCGGCGGCGTCGGCCGGGCGGGCCGCGATCTCGTCCCGGATGCGGTCCGCGTCGGCGAAGCGCGCGGCGAGGTGATGAGGCGTCACAGGTGTCTCCCGGTCTCTTCAGGCGGCCTTGGACCGCAGCAGGCGCCGGGCCACGCGCGCGCCGGCTTCGAGGGTGGGCTGGAAGCCGCCCATGCCGGACCAGGATCCGGCGAGGTGGAGGCCGGGCACCTGCGGGTGGATTTCGCTGTCGCGGAACTGCCAGCTCTCGGTGGCGTCCTGGTCGTAGCCGTAGATCGCACCGCCCGGGTGGCCCAGGTAGCGGGTCATGGTGAGCGGGGTGGCGACGTCGACCTCCTCGATGACGCCGCGGATGCCGGGGGTGACGGTCTCGACGAGGTCGAGCAGCGTCTCGGCGTAGGCGAACTTCTCCCGGGCGTACGCGGCGGGGTCGACCCCGTCCCAGGCGGAGCCGTACTGGAGTGTCATGAGGCTGACGTGGGTGGCCCCGCGGGGCGCGAAGCCGATCGGCTCGACGTCGTACGAGGTGACGCAGATGCCCCGGGCCGGTTCGCGGGTGCGCCAGGAGGCGGACGTGCGGTCGGGGTCCAGGTCGGTGTTGACGAAGGTGGTGCTCGTGGTGAAGCCGACTTCCGCCGGGGTGGCGTCGAGGCCCATGTGCAGGACGAAGCCGGAGACCCCGATCCGACGGGATGCGAGGTCGGCGCGGACGGCGCCGGGGATGTCGAGGCCGTCGAGCATGCCGTAGGTGACGGGCAGGGAGGCGTTGGAGACGACGTCGGTCGCGGTCACCTCCTGGCCGTCGTCGAGGCGGACGCCGACGGCCTTCCCGCCCCGCGTCAGGATCGCGTCGACGGCGGTGTGGAACCGGACGGCGCCGCCGGCCTCCAGGAACGCGTCGAGGATCGCGCTGGACATCGCCTGCGATCCGCCGCGGAGGTGCCAGGGCTTGAACTCCAGGTACGCGAAGAGGACGAGTGCCAGGTCCTGGAAGGGCAGCCGGGACGGGGGCTGGCCGAGGTAGCCCCAGTAGGAGGCGAGGACCGCCTTGAGGCGCTCGTCCTCGAAGTGCTCGTCGAGGACGTCCCGCGCGGGCCGCAGGCCGTGCCGGAACAGGAGCTCGTCCACCTGGTCGGCGGGGGTGCCGCGCATCGCGGCGATCTGCCAGAAGGTGAGGTCCCGCACGAGGGCGAAGAACCGTTCGAGGCGGGCGCGGTTGCCGGGGAAGTGCGCCTCCAGGGTCGTGGTCGCGGCCTCCCAGTCCGCCGGGAGGGTCACGTCGAAGGAGCCGGGCACGACCGTGCGGTAGAGGTCGGGTTCCCTGACCCAGGTCAGCCGGTCGCCGATGCCCAGGTCGTCGAAGAGGGGTCGCAGCGTGAACGCCTGGCCCTCGGCGCCGATGCCGGAGAGCTGGTGCAGCGCCACCTCGAACTCGAACCGGCCCCGGCGGAAGGAGGTCGCGCAGCCGCCGGGCACGCTGTGGCGCTCGACGAGCAGCGTGCGGGCGCCGGCGCGCTGGAGGGTGGCGGCGGCGGTGAGTCCGGCGTTGCCCGCGCCGATGACGACGGCGTCGAAGTCCGCGCGGCTCACCGCTCGCCCTCGGGGGCCGTGCCCGCGGCGGACGCGGCGAAGGCCTCCTCCTTGATGCGGTCGAACTGGGCGCCCATGGCGGCGGAGAGCGCCTGCGCGGCGGAGAGCGGCCGGACCATGACCATGAAGTCGTCGATCCTTCCCTCCTCGTCGAGGTGGAGGAAGTCGCAGCCGTTGATCTCCATGTCGCCGACCTTCGCGGTGAAGACGAGGGCGTGGTCCCGGCCGTCGTCGCTCCCGATCTCGCGGACGTACGTGAAGTCGGTGAAGACGCGCATCACTCCACGCAGGATCGCGGCGGTGATGGCCTTGCCGGGGTACGGGCGGAAGGCCACGGGGCTGGTGAAGACCACGTCCTCGGCGAGCAGCGCCTCGATGGCGGCGTGGTCCCGGTTCTCGACGGCGGTACGGAACGGATGCATCACGACTCCATATGCAACTTGTTGATTAGGTGCAAGTGCAGCTAACCGCATCGCCCGGGTGCCGTCCAGGGGGCGGTCGGCCCCGCGCCCGCTTGCGACCCCGCCCCTGCCGCCCCGGGCCGGACTCCGACCCCGCCGCTCCCCCGCCTCTTCGCCCTGTACGAGGGCCTCACGACCTTGGCGTGAGCCGCCCCCGGCAGGCCCTCGACCGCCGACCGGGCGCGGGTGACGCCGGGCGGAGCGTCGGCCATACTGGCCCGCGGCATTCCAACGGGGGCGTGCCGCACAGGGGGTGGCGAGTGGACGGCGTGGACCTGCCGGAGCGCATCGGCGACTACACCGTGGAACGCGAACTGGGTGCGGGCGGCATGGGAACGGTGTACCTGGCACGGTCACGGGGCGGACGCACCGTGGCGGTCAAGGTGGTCCGCCCCGAACTGGCCGCCGACCCGCATTTCCGCGCCCGGTTCCGCGCGGAGGTCGACGCCGCCCGCAAGGTCGGCGGGTTCCACACGGCGCAGGTGGTCGACGCCGACCCGGACGCGGCGGCCCCCTGGCTCGCGACCGCCTACATCGCGGGGCCGACGCTCTCGGGACTGCTCGCCGAGCGGGGGCCGATGGACGAGGCCCGACTGCGTCTGCTCGGTGCGGCGTTGGCGGAGGCGCTGCAGGCCATCCACGACTGCGGCCTGATCCACCGGGACCTCAAGCCCGGCAACATCATCATGGCCGACGACGGTCCACGGGTGCTCGACTTCGGTATCGCCCGGGCCCTGGAGGGGACCCGGCTGACCTTCACCGGCGCGGCCTTCGGCACCCCCGGCTTCCTGGCCCCCGAGCAGGCCCAGGGTCACGAGGTGGGCTGCGCCGCCGATGTGTTCGCGCTGGGCGCGGTGCTGGTCGCGGCGGCCGGCGGGCAGGCGTTCGGGGAGGGCACCCCGGTGATGCTGCTGTACCGGGCCGTGCACGAGCCGGCGGACCTGTCCGCCCTGCCCGAGGGCATACGCCCGGTGGTCGCCGCGTGTCTGGCCAAGGACCCGGCGCACAGGCCCACTCCCCGAGGACTGCTGGACCTGTTGGCCCCGGACACCGCCGTGAAGCCGACGGCGGACGCGGCTGCCCACCCGCCGACACAGGCCTCCCACGCGACGCCGACCGCGGCCTCGACGCCCTCACCCTCACCGGCGCCGACCGCGGCCTCGAAACCCTCACCGACACCGACCGCCGTGTCCGCCGCGGCACCGGCCGGCGGGAACATCGCCGATGCGGCGACCGTCGGCGCGGCCCCGCGCGCCACAGCCCCGCGCGCCACAGCCCCGCGCGCCGAGTCCCGGGGCTCCGCGTCCCCGCCGGGAAACGGGAGGATGCCCACCCGCCGGGTCGTCGCCGCCGCGGCCGGAGCCCTGCTCGTGCTCGGCGGCGCGGCCTACGGCGTCTACGCGTCCGGAGGACCGGGCTGGGGGTCGGGCTCGGGCTCGGGGTCGGGCTCGGGCTCGGGCTCCGCCGGCTCCTTCCCCGAGGCCACGCACAAGCTCGTGATCCCCGAGTCGATGCTGGACGGCGCCTACGGGCGCAACATCAGGCTCCGCGTCCCCGCGGACCCGCAACCGGACACCACGAGCCAGAAGGGCTCGACGCAGTACTCCGCCGACTACACCGTCACCAGTATCGGCATCGACAGGGGGGTCACGTTCCGCACGGTGCACTTATACGGCTCGTCCGGACGGTACAAGAACCCGGAGGGGGATCGGGACAGCCTGATGAGAGCCGTGACCGTCACGGGAAGTGAGATCGTCAGCGATCCCCCCAGAACGATCCGGGTGCCCGGCTCGGACGTCGATTTCCGCTGCCAGACAGTGGACGGAGAGACCGTGTGCGGCTGGGGCGACGCCAACACCGCCGTCGCGGTCGCGTTCACCCCGAGCGCCTCTCTCGAAACGGCGGCGGCGGAGACCCGCAGGATCCGCGACGCCATCCGCAGACCGATCAAGGCCCCGACGGCCTCTCCCTGATCCGGCCTGACCGACCGGGCACCCCCTGGCCCCTTAGGACCCTTGGCCCGCCGGGCTCGTCCCCGCCGTCCCTGCCGTCACCGCCGTCAGCGGGATCCGGCGGAACTCCACCGTCTCGTACGCGCTCCGGGTCCCCGTCTCGTGGAGGAGTCCGATCGTCGCCCCGTCCAGCTGGACGAGGTCCGAGTACGCGCCCTTGTTCCGGGACACGGTCAGCCTCTTCGTGAAGGTCCGGCCGCCGTCCTCGCTGCTCCAGAGGGCCGGCTCGGCGCGGGACGTCGGTACCGAGGGGGCCGAGAACACCAGGCTGCCGCCGGGGCCGCCCACGTACAGCAGACTGCCCTGGACCACGGGGACGCGGTCCAGGGCGGGTTGGGGTGCGAAGGGGTGCGGCAGCCGCGTCCCGCCCCGGCTCGCGTAGGCGTCGGCACGGTTGCCCGGGCTGGTGCCGAGCTGGTCGCGCGCACTGAAGTACAGCCTGCCGTCCGGCAGTTCGGCCGCGGTCGACTCGTTGGTGTTGACCGTGCCGTCGTACGTGTCGTCCACGAAGCCCACCTGCCAGGACCGGCCTCCGTCGTCGCTGTAGAGCGCGTGCGCCCCGTAGTACCGGGACTCGCGGCCGGTGTCGCCCGAACCTTCGGGGGGTGCGGTCGAGTGGTTGGCGGGTACGACGAGACGACCGGCGTACGGCGGGCGGGTCAGGGCGATGCCATGGCCGGGGCCCGTGGCGTACCAGCGCCAGTCGGGACGCTTGACGGTGTCGGTGATCTCCCGCGGCTCCGAGAACGTCCGCCCGTCGTCGGTGCTCCGCTGGACGAACACCCGTCGGCTCCGCGCGGCGGGCACCTCGCCGCCCAGGATCTGCGCCTCGGTGGCCTCACCGCCGTTGTACGCGCTCAGCAGGACGACGTCGCCGGAGCGCGGGTCGACGACGGGGGCCGGGTTGCCGCGGCTGTCGCCGTGTCCGGCGGCGGCGACCACCGTCGGCCCCCAGGTGCACCCGCCGTCCTCCGACCGCCGCACCACGACGTCGATGTCACCCGTGTCCCCGGCGCCGCCGACCCGCCCCTCGGCGAAGGCGAGCAGGGTGCCGGCCGGGGTCCGTACGACAGCCGGGATGCGGTAGGACGCGTATCCGCCGACGCCCGAGGTGTACGGGACGGAGGCCTCGCACGGGGCCGCGCCCCGACGATCGCCCGCCGCCCCGGCCACGGCTTCCGCGGCCCGCTCCCCCGCGGCGGCCGACGCGCTGGACATCCACCCGGCGGCGTACGGCACCCCGACCGCGCCCAGCCCCGCGGCGGCCACGGCAAGACCCGCCATCATCCCTGCGGTCACACGTCTCACGGGTTTCCTCCGGTGCCGCTCACCGCCGACGCCCTCGCCCACCCGGACGGGACCGCGCGGCGAACTCCGGCCGCCCACTGTAGCCGTGACGACGCGCCGCCCCAGGCGCGTCGCCGAGCTCGCCGGCCGTCGTCGAGGACGCCGCCGCGCGGGCCGGGCCTGGCTAGCCCGCGAAGCGGGCCATCCAGGACTCGACCTCCGCCGACGTGCGCGGGAGGCCCGCCGACAGGTTCTCGTGGCCGTCGTCGGTGACGACCAGGTCGTCCTCGATCCGGACGCCGATGCCGCGCCACTCCTCCGGGACCGTCAGGTCGTCGGGCTGGAAGTACAGCCCGGGCTCGACGGTGAGCACCATGCCCGGTTCGAGGACGCCGTCGACGTACTCCTCCGTGCGGGCCTGAGCGCAGTCGTGGACGTCGAGGCCGAGCATGTGCCCGGTGCCGGCCATCGTGAAGCGGCGCTGGAGACCGAGGGCGTACGCGCGGTCGACGGGGCCCTCGATGAAGCCCCACTCGACGAGCCGCGCCGTCAGGTGCCGCTGGGACGCCTCGTGGAAATCGCGGTACGGGGCCCCCGGCTTGACCGCGGCCATGCCGGCCTCCTGCGCCTCGTACACCGCGTCGTACACCTGGCGCTGGACCGGGGTGAACGTGCCGCTGATCGGCAGCGTGCGGGTGACGTCGGCGGTGTAGAGGGAGCGGGTCTCCACGCCGGCGTCGAGCAGGAGCAGTTCGCCGGGGCGGACCGGGCCGTCGTTCTCCGTCCAGTGCATGATCGTGGCGTGCTCGCCGGCGGCGCAGATGGAGCCGTATCCGACGGCGTTGCCCTCCAGACGCGCCCGGCGGAAGAAGGTGCCCTCGATCCACCGCTCGGAGGAGGCGACGGCCTTCGACAGCTCGCCGACGCAGTCGGTGAACCCGCGGACGGTCGAGTCGACCGCCTTGCGCATCTCGCCGATCTCCCACGCGTCCTTGACGAGCCGGAGTTCGGAGAGGGCCCCCTCCAGCTCCTCGTCGCGCTCCTCGTCCGTGGTGACCGCGGCTTCGAGTGCCGGGTCGATGCCGCGGACGATCCGGGTCGGCACACCGGACCCCGCGGCCAGGTCCTCGGCGATGGTCCGGACGTCGCGGCAGGGCAGCCCGAGGACGACCTCGGCCTCGGCGAGCGAGCGGCGCCGGCCCATCCAGAGCTCGGCCGTGTAGCCGATCCAGAACTCGTCGTTGTCCCGGCTGTCGCGCGGCAGCTGGTAGCAGTAGGCCTCGTGGCCGCCGTCCGCGCGGGGTTCGAGCACGAGGGCGCCGTCGCGTGCCTGGTCGCCGGTCATGTGCACGTATCCCGTGTACGGGCGGAAGGGGTACGTGTCGTCGTTGGAGCGGGTCTTGAGGTTGCCGGAGGGGATCACGAGGCGCTCGCCGGGGAAGCGCGCGGACAGCCCCGCGCGGCGGCGGGCCGCGTACGGGGCCTGCTCGTCGGGTTCGAGCCCGTGCCGCTCGGTGTCCGCCCACCCCGACCTCATCAGGGTGGAGAGTTCCTCGGAAACGCCTTCGTAGAGGCCGTTCTTGCGACCCTTCGCCACGTCCTGCACCTTCTTCCGGATGAGTACCTCGACCGCCGTGGGCCGGCGACCCCGGGAACGTACTCCGCGGCGCGGACTCCGGTTGCCTAAGACCGCCACTGGCACGGATCGGCCACGGCCGGGGCGTCCACCGGGGTCTATCGGGGTCTATCGGGGCGTCCAGGCGGCGGCCGGCCAGTCGTACTCGGAGAAGCCGTCCGGAAGCTCGCCGCAGGAGGAGAAGGTTCTGAGGGCGAACGTTCCCGTGGGCTCGTACCAGTCGACGTCCACCGTGTCGCCGGTCCCGGGGTGCTCGAAGCGGAAGCCCAGGTCGGAGACGTTCTCGCTGAGGAGCTTCCAGCCGTCCCGCTCCAGACGGAGGCGGGTGCGCGCCTGTGCCGAGCGGGCCGTCGCCCGCGGCACGTCCGTGACCTGCCACATGAGCTCGAAGGTGCGTACGTCGAGGCGACCGCCGTCGATGTGTGCGAACCCCCTGAGGCCGCGGTACGAGCAGGGGCGTGTCTCCACCCGGGACTCCACGCCGGGGGTTCCGGCCAGGGCGGCCTCGTCGTACACCCGTTGCGCTCGCGCCTTGAGGCGCGCGGCGACCGCGTCGGGGTCGGCCTTGGGGTACGGCGGGCCGTTCCACAGGTAGTGGCCGGCGGCGACCAGGCCCACGGCGATCAGGACGTGGAGGAACGGCCGCGCCACTCGGCCCGGACGGCTTCGGGCAACAGCACTCATGATCGTGAGAGTAGGACGGCCACCCGGCACCGCGCGTGGGCGCCGCTACTCACTCGTGGGTGAGTAGCGGCGCCGCGGCACACGTTCGGCGGGTACCGACGGCCCCGGATCGAAGGCGTCGATAATCGGTGCATGGCGAACGAGAGACTGGGCGAGGCACTCCGGCTTCTGGGCATCGGGCAGGAGGGCGCCCGGGTCTACCGGACGCTCCTGGAGTGCGGGCCCGCCCCGCTGAGTTCGATCGGTGCCGCGGCCGGGCTCGGGGACGAGGCGCTGGCGGAGGCGTACCGCGAGCTGGTCGACTGCGGTCTGGCGAGCACCGCCGAGGAGGGTTCCGACGTCGTGGCGCCGGTGCCGCCCGCCGCGGGTCTGGAGATCCTCGGGCGGCGCCGGGCGGCCGAGCTCGACGCGTCCCGGATCACCGTCGGGGGCGCGTTCGAGTCGTTCCGGCGGCATCGGCTCGCCGGGTACCACGATCCGCTGGTGGAGGTCGTGACCGGTGACGCCATCGGGCCCCGGATGCGTCAGGCATGGGCGAGCGCCCGGGAGCAGATCCGGCAGTTCGACTCGCCGCCGTACTTCCCCCTCGTCGGCGCCACGGACGACGCGCTGGCCACGCTCGCGCGTGGGGTGACCCAGCGGGTCGTGTACTCGCGGGAGTCGCTCGAGCACCCGGGGCAGTTGGAGAACTCGATCGAGCCGTGCATCGAGGCCGGCGAGCAGGCGCGGGTCCTCCCGTCGGTGCCGGTCAAGCTCCTGATCATCGACGACGCGTACGCCCTGGTCGCCCTGTCGATCAAGGAGACGGACGTGTACAACACGATGCTGGTCGTGCAGCCGTGCGGGCTGCTGTCCGCGCTGGTGGCGCTGTTCGAGCAGGCCTGGCTGAACGCGCTTCCGTTCCACGGCCGTTCGGCCCGGCCGGCGGGGCTGCTGCCCGCCGACCGGCGTCTGCTCCGGCTGCTCGCGGCCGGCGCGAGCGACGAGGTCATCGCCCGGGAGATCGGCGTCAGCCGTCGTACGCTCTTCCGCCGCGTGCAGGTCCTGATGGCCCGGCTCGGGGCTACGAGCCGCTTCCAGATGGCGCTGCAGGCGCAGCGGTCGGGGTGGCTGTGAGCGGACCGGGGATCGTGGGCGCCTCGGCCCCCGCTTCCGTCTCCGCTCCCGCTCCCGCCTCCGAGCCCTCTCCCGACCCCGCGAGCTGCTGCCACAGATAGGTGTGCACGAGCGCGCTGTTGTGGGCGGCCTGTTCGTTGTCTCCCGCGCCCGCGTGCCCGCCGCCGGTGTTCTCGTGGAAGAGGACCCGGTGGCCGAGCTCCCGCAGTCGGGCGGCCGTCTTCCGGGCGTGCCCGGGGTGGACGCGGTCGTCGCGGGTCGAGGTCATCAGGAGGACCGGCGGGTAGTCGCGGTCCGCCGCGAGCCGGTGGTACGGGGAGAGTGCGAGCAGGTGGGGGAGGTCGGCCTCGTCGTCGGGGTCGCCGTACTCGGCGATCCAGGACGCGCCCGCGAGGAGCTTGTGGAAGCGGGTCATGTCGAGGAGCGGCACCTGGGCGACGATCGCGCCGAAGAGCTCGGGGTGGCGGGTGAGCATGGCGCCCATGAGGAGCCCGCCGTTGCTGCCTCCCTTGGCGCCCAGCATGGCCGGGGTGGTGATGCCCCGCGCGACGAGGTCCTCGGCGACGGCGGCGAAGTCCTCGAAGGCCCGGGGGCGTTCGGCGCCGAGCGCGGCCTGGTGCCAGTCGGGGCCGTACTCGCCGCCGCCGCGGATGTTCGCGATGACGTAGGTGCCGCCGCGTTCCAGCCAGGCCCGGCCCGTCACCCCGCCGTAGAACGGGGTGAGGGAGACCTCGAAGCCGCCGTAGCCGTAGAGCAGGGTGGGGGCGGGGCCGGGCGCGGTGGCGCGGTCGGGGCCGATGACGAAGTACGGGACGCGGGTGCCGTCCCGGGAGGTCGCGAAGTGCTGGTCGACGGTGAGGCCGGTGGGGTCGAAGTGGTGCGGGGCCTGCTTGAGGGCCTCCGAGCCGCCGCCGATCCGCCCGTGGTGGAGGGTGGAGGGCTGGAGGAACCCGGACACGTCGAGGAAGTACTCGTCGGACACGTCGGGGTCGGTGTCGACGACGCTGACGGCGGACAGGGCCGGGACGCCGACGAGCGGCTCGCGCGTCCAGCCGCCGCCGTCGGGGGCGGGGGTGAGGACCTCGATGTGGGTGCTGACGTCCCGCATCGTCTCCAGGAGGAGGTGGTTGCGGGTCCAGGTGTGCCCGGCGAGGGCGGTCCGGGGATCGGGCGTGAACAGCACCTCGGGGGTGCGGTCGCCCGCCAGGAAGGCGTCGAAGCCGAAGGCGAGCAGCGAGCCCGTCGGCTGCCCGAGCCACGCGGACTTGAGGGTGACGATCAGGTACTGCCGGTGGGCGTAGACGCTCGCGTCGTCGGGCACGTCGATCCGTACGCGGGTGCCGTCGGGGCGCAGGAGGTACGTCTCGCTGTGGAAGAAGTCCAGGGAGCGGCCGACGAACTCCCGCTCGAACCCGGGGGTGGTGTCCCGGTAGCCCCAGGCGGCCACGTCCGCCCGGTCGGCCTCGTAGACGAGGGGGGCGTCCTCGACGGGTGTGCCGCGGCGCCATCGGCGGACGGTACGCGGATAGCCGGAATCGGTGAGCGAGTCCGGGCCCAGATCCGTACCGACGAGGACGGTGTCGTCGTCGGCCCATCCGATGCGGGTCTTGGCCTCGGGCAGCCGGAAGCCGTCGTCGACGAACTCCCGTGTGCGGAGGTCGAATTCGCGGACGACGACGGCGTCGCCACCGTCGCGCGAGAGCCGTACCAGGGCGCGGTCGTACTCCGGCCGCCGTACCCGGGCCCCGTCCCAGACCCACTTCTCGCCCTCGGCCTCGGCCAGCGCGTCGACGTCGAGGAGCACCTCCCACTCGGGGGCGTCCCGGCGGTACTGCTCCAGGGTCGTCCGCCGCCACACTCCGCGCAGGTGGTTCGCGTCCCGCCAGAAGTTGTACAGGTGCTCACCGCGCCGCACGGTGTAGGGAATCCGGTCGGAGGCGTCGAGCACCTCCCGCAGCCGCGCCTTCAGGGCCACGAACCCGTCGCCCTCGGTGACCGCTGCCGCGGTCTCCGCGTTCCGCTCGGCCACCCAGGCCAGCGCGGCCTCTCCGGAGATGTCCTCCAGCCACAGGTACGGGTCGTCGTCGTGCGGGTTCCCCATGGGTCTACTTCCCGTCCTCGCGTCGCAGCTGTGCCGACAGATGGTGTTGCAGCGGCCGGCCGACCGCCGCCAGGTCGTGGACGAAGTCCAGGGTGTCCGCCTCCGTGAGGGTGTAGCGGCGGCGGGTGGCCTCGACGTGCTTGGCCGTGGGGGCGAGGGCGACCGTGTGGGTGGTGAGGTCGATCGTGCCGTTCTCGGCGCGACCGACCAGGATCTCGGCGATGCCGGTGGGCTGGGTGATGAGGGCCTCGACGGTGCCCTCGGGCTTGAGGCGCCACCAGCCGCTCTCGCGCGCCGCGGGGCGCAGCGGGGTGCCGTCCGCGTCGATCAGCCAGGCGCGCGCCTCGTAGTGGAGGAAGGGGCGGCCGTCGTGGCTGAAGGTGATCTCCTGCGCGTACGTGAAGTCCTCGGCGAGCGTCGGGTACCCACCCCGGCCCGTGCCGGCCCAGGTGCCGAGCAGCCCGGTCACGGGTGCGAGGAACTCGTGCGGGGCCGGTGCCGCGTCCGGCCGGAGGGCGTCGGGGTACGGAGGCTGCCGGTCGCGGTCGGTCATGGTGCGTACTCCTGGGTCGAGGCCTGTGCCGGAGGGCAGCTTAGGTCGTCCGCCCTCCGGCTCGGGTCTCTCGGCAACGTGGCACTCGTGTGAGGGCTCAGCCGCGCCGGCTCCGTAGCAGCAGGTGGAGGAAGTACGGCGTGCCGATCACCGCCGTCATCAGGCCCGCGCCGAGCTGGGCCGGGGCGATCACCGTGCGGCCGACGAGGTCGGCGGTGCACACGAGGGCGGCGCCGAGGAGGATCGCGACCGGCACCACGCGCGCGTGCTGACGGCCGGCAAGAGAACGGGCCGCGTGGGGAGCGACGAGGCCCACGAAGCCGATCGTGCCGGCGGCGGCGACGGCGGTGGCGGTGAGCAGGACGGCGAGGGCGAGGAAGCCGAGGCGTGCGCGTCCCAGGCCGAGGCCGAGGAGGCGCGGGGTGTCCTCGTCGAGCGAGACGAGGTCGAGTTCGGTGCGCCGGGCGAACGCGACGGCCGCGCCCACGGCGAGGACGGCGACGAGGGGGACCACGTCGGGCAGGGACCGCCCGTAGGTGGAGCCGGACAGCCAGGTGAGGGCCTTCGTCGCGTTGAACGGGTCGGTGAGGATGATCATGAGGCTGATCAGGGCGGAGGCGGCGATGGCGACGCCGAAGCCGACGAGGACGAGCCGGTTCTGCTGGAATCCGCCCCGCGCGGCCAGTCCGAAGACGAGGACGGAGCTGGCGGCGGCGCCCGCGAACGCGGCGCCGGCCATGCCCCACGAACCTGCGAGGGGCACGGTCGTCACGAGGAGCACGGCGCCGAGTGCGGCGCCGCCGGAGACGCCGAGGATGCCGGGTTCGGCGAGCGGGTTGCGGGTGACGGCCTGGACGAGGGTGCCGGCCAGGGCGAGCGCCGCGCCCGCGAAGAGGGCGGCGAGGACGCGGGGCACCCGGGTGTCGAGGACGAAGGTGACGGTCCGGCCGGCCTGTCCCTGGGCCCAGTTCACGACGTCGCCGAGGAGCAGTTTGCTGTCGCCGAGGAGCACGCCGGCGACGGCGACGGCGATCACCACGGCCAGGAGGACGGCGGTGACGGTGAGGAAGCGGGCCCTGCTCCTGATGCGGAGCCGCTCGGTGGCGGTGGCTCCGGCCGTGTCCCGGAGACGGGTGGCCATGACGATCAGGAAGACGGCGCCGACGAGGCTGGTGACGACGCCGGTCGGCACGGAGACCGCCACGTCCGCCGGTACGAGGGCGCGCAGCAGGACGTCGGAGCCGAGCACGAGGGCGGCGCCGGTGAGTCCGGCGGCGGGCAGGAAGCCGCGCTGCTTGGTGAAGCCCCGGAATCTGCGGGCGAGGGGCCGGACGATCGCGGGGGCGCAGAGGCCGACGTAGCCGACGGGTCCGGCCAGGGTGACGGCGGCCGTGGAGAGCAGGGCGGCGAGGACGACGGCGGTGACCCGGGTGGCGCGGACGGGGACGCCGAGGCCGAGGGCGGCGTCGTCGCCGAGGGCGAGGGCGTCGACCCGGCGGGCGAGGAGCAGCAGCCCGACGAGGCCGGTGACGGCGATCGGGACCATCTGCAGGACGCCGTCGAAGCCGTTCTGGGAGATGCTGCCCTGGTTCCACTGGAAGAGGCCCTCGGTCTCCGCGGGGAACAGCAGGAGCAGGCCTTCGGTGACGGCGGTGAGGCCGAGGGAGAGGGCGCTGCCCGCGAGGACGAGGCGGACGGTTCCGGCGCCCAGGCCCGAGAGGGCGAGGACGACGGCCGCCGCCGCGAGACCCCCGGCGAAGGCGAGGGCGGAGGAGGCGAACAGCGGGAGCGAGAGGCCGAAGGCGGCGCCGAGGCCGAGCGCGAAGTAGGAGCCCGCGTTGACGGCGAGGGTGTCGGGCGAGGCGAGGACGTTGCGGCTGACGGCCTGGAGGGCGGCGCCCGCCAGGCCGAGGGCGGCGCCGACCAGGAGGCCGGCGGTCATCCTCGGCAGACGGGAGGCGATGACGACGGACGCGTCGGCCGGATCGGCTTGTCCCGTGAACGCCTTCCACACCTCGGCCGCGCCGACCGCGGCGGTGCCTTGCGTGATGTCCACGAGCGCGAGGGCCGCGACGAGGAGGACCAGGGCGGCCGTCACCGGGGCCGCGCCCGTCCGGGACGTGGCCGTCGGCGGACGGGTGGCGGGGGTGGTTGCGGTGACGGCCATGCTGCTACTTCGTCAGCGCGGCGACGACGGAGTCGACGTACGTGCTCATCGACCGGGGTCCGCCGAACATCCAGATGCCGTCGGGCAGGCGGTGCACGTCGCCCTTCTTGACGAACGGCAGGGACGTCCAGACCTTGTCCTTGGCGAGGACGCCGGTGAAGGGCGTGCTGCCGGCGTCGCCGTCGTTGCCGACGTAGGCGAACTGCACGTCACCGAGCGTGGTGAGGCCCTCGACGTCGGTGGTGCCGAGGCCGTAGGCCGGGTCGCCCTTGACGGTCCAGGCGTTCTTGAGGCCGATCTTCTCGTTGACCGCGCCGATCAGCGAACCGCTGGTGTAGGGGCGGATCGAGACCTGGTTGGACATCACGTAGCCGTCGGCGAAGGCGTACCGCGTGCCTGCGAGTCCGGCGTCGGCGAGGGCCTTCCTGCCCTCGTCGAGCTTCGCCTGGAACTGCTTCTTGAGCTCCTCGGACTTCTGCGTGGTGCCGGTGGCCTCGGCGATGGCGTCGAGGTCCGCGTTCATCCGGCCGATCGGGTCGGCGGCGTCGGCGGCCTTCAGCGTCAGGACCGGGGCGACCTTGCGCAGCTGCTTCACGGCGGCCGGCGGCAGGTCGGTGGTGGCGACGATGAGGTCGGGCTTGAGGGCGGCGACGGTCTCCACGCTCGGCTCGCCGCGGGTGCCGATGTCCTTCGGCTCGTTCTTGAGCGGGACGGCGGTGTCCCAGGTCTTGTACCCCTTGACGTCGGCGACGCCGACCGGGTCGACGCCCAGCGTGATCAGGTGCTCGACGACGTTCCACTCGGTGCCGACGACCTTCTTGGCGGGGCCGTCGAGCTCGACCTTCTCGCCGGTGGAGTCGGTGAGGGTGATGCGCTCGGTGCTCTTCTTCGCGTCGTCGGCGGCGGGCTCGGTGGTACCGCAGGCGGACAGGGTGAGGGCCGCGGTGGTGGCGGCCGCCGCGGTGAGGAGAAGTCGTCTCATGATGTGGTGCTGAGCCTTTCGCTTCGCGAGTGGTGGCGGCCCATCGCACGGGTGCGCAGCCGGCCGGTGAGTGGATCGGTGTCTACTTCGATGCGGATGCCGTACGTGCCGGTCAGCCGCTCGGGAGTCAGTACGGCCTCGGGGTCGCCGTCCGCGACGACGCGTCCCGCGTCGAGCAGGACGATCCGGTCGGCGACGGCCGCGGCCTGGTCGAGGTCGTGGAGGACGGCGCCGACGGCGATGCCGTGGTCGTCCGCCAGGTCGCGCATGAGGTCGAGGAGTTCGACCTGGTAGCGCAGGTCGAGGTAGGTGGTGGGTTCGTCGAGCAGCAGCACGCCCGTCTGCTGGGCGAGGCAGCCGGCGAGCCAGACGCGCTGGAGCTGGCCGCCGGAGAGGTGCTCGGCGCCGCGCCCGGCGAGTTCGGTGACGCCCGTCAGGGCGAGCGCGCGGTCCACCGCTTCCTTGCCGCCCGGGTCGGCCCTGCCCCAGCGTCCCCGGTACGGGTAGCGGCCGAACTCGACCACGTCGCGCACCGTGAGCCCGCTGGGGGTGGGGCGGCCCTGGGTGAGCAGGGCGACACGGCGCGAGAACTCACGGGGGCTCAGCGCGAGGCCGTCGGTGTCGCCGTCGAGGACGAGCGTGGCGGTCCGCGGCTGCTGGAGGCGCGCGATGGTGCGCAGCAGCGTGGACTTGCCGCTGCCGTTGGGGCCGACGAGGACGGTCACCTCGCCGGGGCGCAGCGTCATGGAGGCGTCGTGGACGACGTCGACGCCTTCGTACGCCACGGTGACACCCGTGGCCGAGAGTTCATGACCGCGGGGACGGGGGGTCGCGGCGGTCTGTTCACCTGCTTGCACGTCGCAGAGGTTAGCCTAACCTTACTGATCGGCAAAAGGGGGTCCTGCGTCGCGCACACAAGACGCATTCAGGCCAAGCTGACTCCCTGTCCCGGCCCGTCTCTTTCGACGCCGCGCCGCGTCCACCCGGCCCAGAAGCGCTTCCACCGGGCCCAGAAGCGCGTCCACGCGGCCCCGCACCGCGTCCACGCTCCGAGACACCGTTGACCCGGGGCGCGAGCGTCGCTACCTTCGCGCCATGTTGCGTACAGCCCTGCTCACCACGCGCGGTCACATCGACCTGCTGCGGGTGGCCTCCGCCGCGTGTCGCCGCGGCCGCTGACGCCCTTTCACGTCTCCGACGCGCCGCCGTCCCTCCGACGTCGCGCGCCGTACCCGTACCCCCACTGACGCCCTGATCGCCGTGTGCCCGCGCTCGCCCCGCGCCGCCCGCGGTCGCTGACGCGTACCCACACGCCCTCTCCCCACCCCACTCCCCCGGAGCTCCGCCATGACGGTCGGCCACGCCCCACCCCAATCTCCGCCCGACATATCGCCTTTGCCGGATGTCGAGCCCCTCACCCCCGACCGCGGCCCCGGCCGCGCCCCCGCCGTCCCGCGCTGGCTGCGTCGCACGGTGGGCCCCGTCCTGCTCCTCGCGCTGTGGCAGACCCTCAGCACGGCCGGGGTACTGCCGGCCGAGGCCCTCGCCTCGCCGGGGACCATCGCCCGCGCCGGCGGTGAGCTGATCGGCGACGGGACCCTCCCCACCGCGATGGGCGTCTCCCTGCGCCGGGTCGCCGCCGGACTGCTCATCGGCGGGATCGTCGGCATCGCGCTCGCGCTGCTCTCCGGGCTCTCCCGGCTCGGCGAGGACCTCGTCGACGCCCCCGTCCAGATGCTGCGGACCGTGCCCTGGGTCGGCCTGATCCCGCTCCTCATCATCTGGCTGGGCATCGGGGAGGCGCCCAAGGTGGCGCTGATCGCGCTCGGCGTCGCCTTCCACCTCTATCTGAACGTGTACGCCGGCATCCGCGGCGTCGACGCCCAACTCGTCGAGGCGGGGCAGTCCTTGGGGCTCGGACGCTGGGGTCTCGTCCGGCACGTCGTGCTGCCGGGGGCGCTGCCCGGGGCCATGACCGGGCTGCGGTACTCCCTCGCCACCGCCTGGCTGGCGCTGGTCTTCGGCGAGTCCATCAACGCCGACGCCGGCATCGGCTTCCTCATGAACCAGGCGCGGGAGTTCTTCCGCACGGACGTGATCGTCGTCTGCCTGGTCGTCTACGCCTTCCTCGGCCTTCTCGCCGACGCCGTCGTCCGTACTCTCGAAAGGCTGCTGCTGCAATGGCGACCGACCTTCACCGGGCAGTGACCGTCCAGGGCCTCACCCGTTCCTTCGACGGGCGGCCGGTCGTCGACGGGCTCGATCTCACCCTGTACGCCGGCCAGTTCACCGCACTCCTCGGTCACAGCGGCTGCGGCAAGTCCACCCTCCTCCGGGTCCTCGCCGGGCTCGACCGGGAGATCTCCGGCACCGTCCTCGTCCCGCGCCGTCGCGCCGTCGCCTTCCAGGCGCCGCGCCTGATGCCGTGGAAGCGGGTCTGGCGCAATGTGCTCCTCGGGTTGCCGGGGAAGCCGGGCCGTGCGGTGGCGGAGAAGGCCCTGGCGGAGGTCGGACTCGGTCACCGCTCGGGCGCCTGGCCGAAGACGCTCTCCGGCGGCGAGGCCCAACGGGCCTCCCTCGCACGGGCCTTGGTACGGGACCCGGATCTGCTGCTGCTCGACGAGCCGTTCGGCGCGCTCGACGCGCTGACCCGGATCAAGGCGCAGCGGCTCGTGGCCGAGCTGTGGCAGCGCCGCGGCTGCACGGTCCTGCTCGTCACCCACGACGTGGACGAGGCGCTGCAGCTCGCGGACCGCGCCCTGGTGATGCGGGACGGCGTCATCGCGTACGACACCGCCGTCGACCTGGACCGGCCCCGCTCCGCGGGCGATCCCGCCCTGGCCGCGCTCCGGACCCGGCTGCTGGCCGAACTGGGGGTCAACGAATCCGCGTTCGCCGACCAGGCGGCCTGACCCCCACCCACCCCCGTCCCCACCCGAAGGAGAGAGATCCCTGTGAAGTCCTTCCGCCTGTCCACCGCGGCGCTGCTCGTGCCGCTCGCGCTCCTCGTCTCCGCCTGCTCCGGCGCCTCCGCCGCCGGTTCGTCCTCGAACTCCGACGGCAAGGGCTCCCTCGTCCTGAACGTCGGCGACCAGAAGGGCGGCGCCGAGGCGCTGCTGCGGGCCGCCGGTGAACTCGACGACCTCCCGTACCGGGTCACATGGTCGACGTTCACGTCAGGACCACCCCTGCTGGAGGCGGTGAACGCCAAGGCCGTCGACATCGGCTCGGTCGGCAACACCCCGCCCGTCTTCGCCGCGGGCGCCGACTCGAAGATCACCGTGGTCTCCGCGACGCACGGCGACTCCGCGGGCGAGGCGATCCTCGTCGCGAAGGACTCGCCCCTGCGCAGCGCCCGGGACCTCAAGGGCAAGAAGGTGGCCGTCGCCCAGGGCAGCTCCGCCCACTTCCAGCTCATCGCCTCGCTCGCGAAGGCGGGCCTGAAGCTGGCCGACGTCCAGGTCACCCTGCTGCAACCGGCCGACGCGCTCGCCGCGTTCACCAGCGGCAAGGTGGACGCGTGGGCGGTCTGGGACCCGTACACCTCGCAGGTCCTGCTGAGCGGCAAGGGCCGGGTCCTCACCGACGGGCGCGGGCTCGTCAACGGCCTCGGCTTCCAGGTCGCCGCCCCCTCGGCGCTCGCCGACCCCGCGAAGGCCAAGGCCATAGGTGACTTCGTCGAGCGGCTCCGGCGCGCCCAGGACTGGGTGTTCGACCACCCCGACGTCTGGGCGAAGGTCTGGGCGAAGGAGACCGGGCTGCCGTACGAGGTGGCGCTCGCCGCCGTGAAGCGCAGCAACGGCACCCGTATCCCGGTCGCCCTCGACGACGCCGCCATCGCCTCCGAGCAGAAGATCGCCGACACGTTCGCCGGCCTGGGGCTCATTCCGCGCACGTTCCGCTTCGCCGACTACGTCGACACCCGCTTCAACAAGGACCTGCCGCCGTCCACCACCGCGGCGCGCAGCTACGGAAAGGCCTCCTCGTGACCGTCCATCTGCACTGGTTCCTGCCCACCGGCGGCGACGGCCGGACCCTCGTCGACCGGCACGCCTACACGGACGGCGGGATCACCCGCGACCGCACCGTGTCCGGGGTGCGCGCGCCCGACATCGACTATCTGATCCAGATCGCCAAGGCGGCCGAGCAGTTGGGGTTCGAGGCCGTGCTGACCCCGACCGGGACGTGGTGCGAGGACGCCTGGCTCACCACGGTCGCGCTCGCCCAGCACACCGAACGGCTCAAGTTCCTCGTGGCGTTCCGGCCGGGGGTGATCTCGCCGGTGCTCGCGGCCCAGATGGCGTCCACGTACCAGCGGATCACCCGCGGCCGGCTCCTCCTCAACGTGGTGACCGGCGGGGACTCCGCCGAACAGCGCCGCTTCGGCGACCACCTGGACCACGACCGGCGGTACGCGCGCACGGCCGAGTTCCTGTCGGTCGTGCGGGGCGCGTGGACCGGGCGGCCGTTCGACTACGAGGGCGAGCATTTCCGGATCGAGGGCGGCCTCACCGCGCTGCCGCCGGACCCGCTGCCCGAGATCTTCTTCGGAGGCTCCTCCGCCGCGGCCGGTCCGGTGGCGGCGGAGCACGCCGACGTCTATCTGACCTGGGGCGAGCCGCCGTGGCAGGTCAAGGAGAAGATCGACTGGATCCGGGGCCTCGCGGAGGAGCGCGGCCGCACGGTCCGCTTCGGCATCCGGCTGCACACGATCTCCCGTGACTCGGCGCGCGAGGCCTGGGCGACGGCCGACCGGCTGCTCTCCGATCTCGACGCCGAGACGATCGCCGCCGCGCAGCAGGTGCTGGGCCGGAGCGAGTCGGTCGGCCAGCAGCGGATGCTGGCGCTGCACGAGGGCGGCTCCCTCGGCCGCGACCGGCTGGAGATCTCGCCGAACCTGTGGGCGGGGGTCGGTCTCGTACGGGGCGGGGCAGGCACCGCGCTCGTCGGCAGCCACGCCGAGGTCGCGGACCGGATCGAGGAGTACCACGACCTGGGCGTGGAGCACTTCGTCCTGTCCGGCTACCCGCATCTGGAGGAGGCGTACTGGTTCGGCGAGGGCGTACGGCCGGAGCTGGCGGCGCGCGGTCTGCTGCCGACGGCCCTGCCCTCCCCGCTGCTCGGCGTCCCGGCCGCGAACGGCCGGCCGGCCTCGGCGCCGGGGGGTGCTCCGCTGCTCGTCGCCGGCGGGCGGTAGGACGCGGCCTGTCTGCCGGCTGCTGCTGATGCCATGAGGGCGCGGGACGGCTCGCGTCGTGGGGGCGCGGGAAGATCCGCGCCCCCACCTAGGTTGGTAGAACCGTGAACGATTACGGGGCCGAAGAGGCAGGGACCGTGGCGGCGGCCGAGGGGCCGAAGCCGGTGGACGTCGTCGTCATCGGCGCGGGACAGGCGGGGCTCTCGGCCGCCTTCCATCTGCGCCGCGCCGGCCTGGAGCCGGACCGGGACTTCGTGGTCCTGGACCACGCCCCGCGGCCGGGCGGCGCCTGGCAGTTCCGCTGGCCGTCCCTCACGTACGGCAAGGTGCACGGGATGCACGCGCTGCCCGGCATGGAGCTGACCGGCGCCGACCCCGCGCGGCCGTCCTCGGAGGTGATCGGCGCGTACTTCGACGCGTACGAGCGGACCTTCGACCTGCGGATCCACCGCCCCGTCGACGTCATGGCCGTCCGCGAGGGCGACGGCGGACGGGAGGGGGACGCCGGACGGGAGGGGGACGCCGGACGGGAGGGGGACGCCGGACGGCTCCTCGTCGAGACCTCCGAGGGCACGTACGCCACCCGTGCCCTGATCAACGCCACCGGCACCTGGGACCGCCCGTTCTGGCCGCGCTACCCCGGCCAGGAGACCTTCCGGGGGCGCCAGCTGCACACCGCCGGCTACCCCGGCCCGGAGGAGTTCGCCGGGAAGCGGGTCCTCGTCGTCGGCGGCGGAGCCTCCGGCACCCAGCACCTCATGGAGATCGCGGACGTCGCCGCCGAGACCTTCTGGGTGACCCGGAGCGAGCCGGTCTGGCGCGAGGGGCCGTTCGGGGAGGTGGAGGGGCGGGCGGCCGTCGCTCTCGTGGAGGAGCGGGTACGGCAGGGGCTGCCCCCGAAGAGTGTCGTCTCGGTGACGGGGCTCCCCCTCACCGACGCGATCCGCGCGGCACGCGCGCGCGGGATCCTCGACCGCCTGCCGATGTTCGACCGGATCACGCCGACCGGCGTGGCCTGGGACGACGGCCGGCCCGGCGAGGTGGCCGTGGACGTGATCCTCTGGGCGACCGGCTTCCGGGCGGCGATCGACCACCTCACCCCGCTGCGGCTGCGCGAGCCGGGCGGCGGGATACGGGTCGAGGGCACCCGCGCGGTCCGCGACGAGCGCGTCCACCTCGTGGGGTACGGACCGTCGGCGTCGACGATCGGCGCCAACCGGGCCGGGCGGGCGGCCGTCTCGGACATCCGGCGCCTGCTGCGCCGCGAGACGGCGGCCGCGGCGGCCACGACGGGGACCACCCCGGCGGCCGCCCCGGTGGGCGCCTCCGTGTGATCCGGCTCAGCCCTTCTCGGCACCCCGGTTGGCGTTGAACTCGGCCACGTTGACCTGGTGGGCGGCGTAGTCGGCGGTGAAGCGGGTGTCTCCGGGGGTCACCGTGACGAAGTAGAGCCAGTCGCCGTCCGCCGGCCGGATGACCGCGTCCATGGCCTGGTCCCCCGGGTTGCCGATGGGCGTCGGCGGCAGCCCCTTGTGCTCATAGGTGTTGTACGGACTCCGGAGCCGCGTGTCCTCCAGCGTGGTGTCCACGGTGCTGCGGCCGAGCGCGTAGTTGAGGGTCGAGTCCATCTGGAGGGCCATGCCCCGGGCGAGCCGGTTGTGGACGACCCGGGCGACCTTGGACATGTCCTCCGGGTTGTCGGCCTCGGCCTGGACGATGCTGGCCGCGATCACCGTCTCGTACACGCTCATGCCGTGCGCCCGCGCGCCCTCGGCGATCCGGGCGGCCCCGAAGCGCTTCCCGGCCGTGTCGACCATGAAGCGGAGCAGCCCCTCGGGGGTGGTGGCGTCGAGGACCGGATACGTCGCCGGGAAGAGGTAGCCCTCGGGGTTTCCTCCGGCGGCCGCGGGCAGCGGGAGGGCGGTGGCGGGGGCCGTCGCCGCCTTGCGGGCGGTGCCCGCGGGCAGGCCGAGCGCCCGGTCGACGGCCGTGTAGACCTGGCCGGCCCGCCAGCCCTCGGGGACGAGGAACGCACGGGGCTCTTCGACGGCCGGTTCGTCCCGCGTCAGGAGCAGGGGCAGGGTGACGGCCACGGCCACGGCGACGAGGGCTCCGAGGAGGAGGGCGAGGCGGCCGCGCCGGGTGAGCCGGGAACGGCGTCGGGACGGTGTCGGCGGCCGGTACGTCATGGCCGCACGCTAACCCGCCGTGTCCGGGAATCCCGGGAGCCCGCGCACGCGGCGGCGCCGCCGGGCCCCTGGGACGGGGGACCGACGGCGCCGGGGCACTGCGATCGTCAGACGAGCCAGCCCAGGAAGTGGAGGACGCCGGCGAGCAGGTTGGTGATGACGTTCATGGTGGTGCTTCTCCTCGTACAGGTACATCAGTGGGACTGATGCTTCAGTGGGACTGCGCGGTCACGGTCTGCAGCCCTTCGATCGCGCACCGCAATCATCCGACGTCGTAGGGGAGTTGAGCAACGATTCCCGGGACGATCACACGTTCTGGGGAACAACCGCTCCCACGTTCGCCTGTTCGGCTTCGGTAGTGCCGGCACCCATGACGTCCGCGGCGCTCCGCGCGTCCCGCCGGACGAGGGCGGCGTACTTCCCGTCCCGGGCGAGCAGCTCGTCGTGCGTGCCGCGCTCCGCGATCCGGCCCGCCTCCAGGACGACGATCTGGTCGGCGTCCCGGACGGTGGAGAGCCGGTGGGCGATGGTGATCGTGGTCCGGCCGGCCGACAGGGCGTCGATGGCCTGCTGCACGGCGTGCTCGGTACGGGTGTCGAGGGCGCTGGTGGCCTCGTCGAGGATCAGTACGGGCGGGTCGCGCAGGATGGTGCGGGCGATGGCGAGGCGCTGCTTCTCGCCGCCCGAGAAGCGGTAGCCGCGCTCGCCGACCAGGGTGTCGTACCCCTCGGGCAGCGAGGCGATGTGGTCGTGGATCTGGGCGGCGCGGGCGGCCGCCTCGATCTCCTCGTCGGTGGCGTCCGGCTTGGCGAAGCGGAGGTTGTCGGCGACGGAGGCGTGGAAGAGGTACGTCTCCTGGGAGACGACGCCGACCGCGCGGGCGAGGGTGGCGAAGTCCAGGTCGCGCACGTCGACCCCGTCGAGGGTGACGCGGCCGCCGGTGACGTCGTAGAGCCGGGGCACCAGATAGCTGAGGGTGGACTTGCCGGAGCCGGTGGGGCCGACGACGGCCAGGCTCGCCCCGGCGGGCACGGTCAGGTCGACGGCGTCGAGCGTCGGGCGGCCGGCGCCCTCGGGGTCGTAGTGGAACGCGACCTTCTCGAAGGCGACCTCGCCCCGGACCTCGGCGAGCCGGACGGGCTCGGCGGGCTCGGTGATGTCCACGGGCAGGTCGAGGTATTCGAAGATGCGCTGGAAGAGCGCGAGGGACGTCTGGATCTGCACGCCGGTGGAGAGCAGGCTGACGGCGGGCCGGAAGAGGCCCTGCTGGAGCGAGACGAAGGCGACGAGGGTGCCGAGGGAGATGGCGCCCCCGCCGGAGCCCAGGGCGATGCCGGCGGCCCAGTAGATCAGGGCGGGCATGGCGGCCATGACGATGCCGATGGTGGACATCCGCCACCGTCCGGCCATGGAGGAGCGCACTTCGAGGTCGACGAGGCGCTCGGACTCCTCGGCGAAGGACTTGGTCAGGGAGTCGGCGCGGCCCATGGTGCGGCCGAGCAGGATGCCGCTGACCGAGAGGGACTCGGTGACGGTCGCGGCCATGGCGGCCATCTGCTTCTGCCGCTGGGTGGTGATCCGCTTGCGCTCGTTGCCGACGCGGCGGCTGATCCAGACGAAGACCGGCAGCAGGAGAAGGGAGACGAGGGTGAGCCGCCAGTCGAGGGCGAGCATCGCGGCGACGGTCGCGACGACGGCGGTGAGGTTGGAGACGAGGGAGGTGGCCGTGGAGGTCACGGTCGCCTGCATGCCGCCGATGTCGTTGGCGATGCGGGACTGCACCTCGCCGGTACGCGTGCGCGTGAAGAAGGCGAGCGGCATCCGCTGGAGCTGCTCGTAGACCCCGGTGCGCAGGTCGTGCATGACCCGCTGGCCGACGGTGGTGGAGATCAGGGTCTGGAGCACGCCGAAGACGCCGGTCAGCACGGCGGTGGCGATCATGCCGAGGGCCAGCAGGCTGAGCAGCCCGGTGCGCCCCTGGGGGATCGCGGTGTCGAGGATCTCCTTGAGCAGGAAGGGCGAGGCGACGGTGACGAGCGAGGCGGCGGCGACGAGGAGGCCGACGAGCACCAGGCGGGCACGATAGGGGCGGAAGAGCCGAAGGATGCGCCGCAGCTGCGCGGGCTCCTTCGGTTGCGAGGAGTCGCGGGGCGGGGGCGTCCAGTCGGACTGGTCGTGGGGGCGCATGGGCTCCTTCGAGGGTGCGGCGATGTCGATGAGAGAGCTTAGCTCATTGTTACCTATACTCACAATGAACATGGTCCTGATATTGTTCCCGTATGAGCACCTCCGCCGTCCCGACCGAACCCGGCCGTTCGGGGGAACCCGACGCCGACGGCCTCCTCGCCGAGCAGCTGCTGCGCCTCACCCGGCGTCTGCACCGGATCCAGAAGCGCCATCTGGAGCCGGTCGGCATCACGCCCGCCCAGTCCCGGCTGCTCCGCACCGTCGCGCACTTCGGGGAGCCGCCCCGGATGGCCGACCTCGCGGCCCGGCTCGAGGTCGTCCCGCGCGCGGTGACCAGTCTCGTCGATGGTCTGGAGGCCGTCGACCGGGTGCGCCGGGTGCCCGATCCGAGCAACCGCCGGGTGGTGCGGATCGAGCTCACCGACGCGGGCCGCGCCACGCTGCGGGAGCTGCGCAGCGCGCGCCGGGCGGCCGCAGAGGACATCCTTGCTCCATTGACCGCCGCACAGCGCGAGGTGCTCGGAGGTCTGCTGACCGCCCTGGTCGACCCCGGCCCGGAGGGCGGCTGCTGACCTCTCGGGCACGCGGACGCGCGAAGGGGAGCCGTGACATGCCGCTGTTCGAGCCGAACCCGCGGGCCCTACGCCCCGGTACGAAGCGGAGTCCGGCCCCGGACCGCGTGCCGGAGCTGCAGGCCCGGGGGACGCCGAGGCGGCTGCGCGAGGAGCTCACCGAGCTCCTCGGCCCGGCGAAGGTCCTCTCGAAGATCTCCGACCTCGTGCGGTACGCCTCCGACGCCAGCCCGTACCGCTTCGTCCCGCAGGTCGTCGTGGTCGCCGAGGACATCGACGACATCTCCACGATTCTGTCGTACGCGCACGGCAAGGGCCGCGAGGTCGTCTTCCGGGCCGCCGGGACCAGCCTCAACGGGCAGGCGCAGGGCGAGGACATCCTGGTCGACGTGCGCCGCCACTGGGTGGGCGTCGAGGTCCTCGACGGCGGCGCGCGGGCCCGGATCCGCCCCGGCACCACCGTCGTACGGGCCAACGCGGCACTCGCCCCCCACGGCCGGGTCCTGGGTCCCGATCCGGCCAGCGCCATCGCGTGCACGATCGGCGGGGTCGTCGCCAACAACGCCTCGGGCATGACGGCCGGGACGACGAGGAACTCGTACCGGACGGTCGCCTCGCTGACCTTCGTGCTCCCCAGCGGGACCGTGGTCGACACCGCCGACCCGGCCGCCGACGAGGAGCTGGCGCACGCCGAGCCGAGGCTGTGCGCGGAGCTGATGGAGCTCAAGGCGGAGATCGAGGCCGACACCGCCCTCACCGACCGGATCCGCGCCAAGTACGCCATCAAGAACACCAACGGCTACCGGCTCGACGCCTTCCTCGACGGCGACACCCCGGTGAGCATCCTGCGGGGTCTCATGGTGGGCTCCGAGGGCACCTTCGGTTTCATCTCCGAGGTCGTCTTCGACACCCTGCCGCTGGACCGCGAGGTCTCCTCGGCCCTGCTCTTCTTCCCCTCCCTGCCGGCGGCGGCCGAGGCCGTGCCCCTCTTCAACGCGGCGGGAGCGCTGGCCGTCGAGCTGATGGACGGCAACACCCTGCGGGCCTCGGTCAGCGTGGCGGGCGTCCCCGCGGACTGGGCGGAACTGCCCAAGGAGACGGCGGCGCTCCTGGTCGAGTTCCGGGCGCCGGACGCGGCCGCGCGGGAGGCGTACGAGCGGGCGGCGGAAGAGGTCCTCGCCGGGCTCGCCCTGGTGGCCCCGGTGGCCTCCGTGGAGAACGCCTTCACCACGGACCCGAGGCGCATCGCCGGCTACTGGAAGGCCCGCAAGGCCTTCGTGACGGCGGTCGGCGGCTCCCGCCCCTCCGGTACGACCCTGATCACCGAGGACTTCGCGGTGCCCCCTGCCCGGCTCGCGGAGGCCTGCGAGGCGCTGCTCGACCTCCAGTCCCGGCACGGCTTCGACGCCGCCGTGGCCGGTCACGCCGCGCACGGCAACCTCCACTTCCTGCTCGCCTTCGACGCGGGCGACCCCACCGACGTCGAGCGGTACGCGGCCTTCATGGACGAGTTCTGCAAGCTGACCGTGGAACGCTTCGACGGCTCCCTGAAGGCGGAGCACGCCACCGGCCGCAACATCGCGCCGTTCCTGGAGCTGGAGTGGGGGACGCGGGCGACCGACCTGATGTGGCGGGTCAAGGAGGCCATCGACCCCGACGGGGTGCTCGCCCCGCGGATCGTCCTGGACCGCGACCCGCACGCCCATCTGCGGGGCCTCAAGACCATCCCCACCGTGGAGCGGATCGCCGATCCCTGCATCGAGTGCGGCTTCTGCGAACCGGCCTGCCCCAGCCACGATCTGACGACCACTCCGCGCCAGCGGATCGTGCTGCGCCGGGAGATGATGCGGCAGCGGGACGGCTCCCCGGTCGAGACCCGTCTCCTGGAGTCGTACGGCTACGACGCCGTCGACACCTGCGCCGGCGACTCCCTGTGCAAGCTGGCCTGTCCGGTCGGGATCGACACGGGCGCGCTGATGAAGGAGTTCCGGCACGAGCGGCACACCTCCCGCGAGGAGCGGATCGCCGCTCTGGCCGCGAAGAACTTCCGCGCGGCGGAGGCCTCCGCGCGGCTCGCGGTCGCGGCGGCCGACCGGATCGGCGACCGGGTCCTGGAGTCGGTGACGGGCCTGGCGCGCCGGGCGGTCAGCACCGATCTCGTGCCGGAGTGGCTGCCGGAGATCCCGGGCGCGGCGGCGCGGCGGCTGCCCCGCACCCACCGTCCCGCGGCGGTCGCCGTCTACTACCCGGCCTGTGTGAACCGGATCTTCGGCAATCCGGACGGCCTGCGGGGCCCCTCCCTCCCGGAGGCCGTCGTCGCGGTGTCGGCGCGGGCGGGGAAGCCGGTGTGGATCCCCGACGACGTGGCCGGAACCTGCTGCGCGACGATCTGGCACTCCAAGGGGTACGAGCGGGGCAACGAGGTGATGGCGAACCGAATCGTCGAGGCGGCCTGGGGATGGACCGCCGGCGGGACGCTGCCGCTGGTGGTGGACGCCTCCTCGTGCACGCTGGGCATCGCGCACGAGGTCGTGCCCTATCTGACGGAGGACAACCGGGCGCTGCACGCCGAGATGACGGTGGTCGACTCGCTGGTGTGGGCGGCGGACGAACTGCTCCCCCGGCTCGACGTACGCCGCCGGGTCGGCTCCGCCGTGGTCCACCCGACCTGCTCGATGCGGCACCTGGGCGACGAGGACAGGCTGACGGAGCTCGCGCGGGCCTGCGCCGAGGAGGTCGTCGTCCCCGCCGACGCGGGCTGCTGCGCCTTCGCGGGCGACCGGGGCATGCTGCACCCGGAGCTGACGGCATCGGCGACGGCGCGGGAGGCGGCCGAGGTGACGGCGCGGCCCTTCGACGCGCATCTCTCGGCCAACCGGATGTGCGAGATCGGGATGGACCGGGCGACGGGCCGCCGGTACGGATCGGTGCTCCTCGCCCTGGAGCACGCGACACGGCCCTGACGCCTCTCGGCTCCTTGACGGCCCCTCACCCCCTGTGGTGAGGGGCCTTTCGTACGTTCGGGTGAGGGTGGGTGTCCGGTACGGCTCGGTCCGAGATCCGGAACAGTACAGTCCAACCACCCGTCGCAAGAGTCCTGTCGGCGCCCTTGCGCACCATCGGTCACCGGGGCCAGGGGCCTGAGCGGGATTCATGAAACAGCCGTGCCCACAGCTCCGGGAGGTTCCATGAACGAGCAGCCACCGCACGACCCGAGCCGTCGCAAGGTCCTCAGGACCACCGCCGCCGCGGCCGGGGCGGGACTCGGCATCGGCGCCCTCGGCGTCCCGGCCGCGCAGGCGGCGGCCCCGGCGGCGGCTCCGGCCGCCGCGTCGCCCGCCGGGGCCGGGCGGAAGCGTCTGGGGCCCACCATGGCCGGGGTCCCCTTCGAGGGCCGCTCCACCGTCCGGGTCGGCATCGTCGGGTACGGCAACCGGGGCGCCGGCATGATCGGCCACTTCCTCTCGCTCCCCGGGGTCCGGGTGAACGCCGTCTGCGACCCCGTGCGCGACAAGGCCGAGCGGGCCGCGGCGGCGGTCGTCGCCGCCGGACATCCCGCCCCCGCCGTCTACGCGAACGGCGAGAACGACTACGAGAACCTCTGCGCCCGCACCGACCTCGACCTCGTCTACGTGGCCACCCCCTGGGAGACCCACTTCCCGATCGCCCGCGCGGCGATGCTCGACGGCAAGCACGTCGGCGTGGAGTGTCCGGTCGCGATGCGGCTCGACGAACTGTGGGAACTCGTCGACCTGTCGGAGCAGACCCGCCGCCACTGCATGCAGCTGGAGAACTGCTGCTACGGCCGGAACGAGATGCGCGTGCTGCGGATGGCGCACGCCGGGAAGTTCGGCCGGCTCCTGCACGGAGCGGGGGCGTACAACCACGACCTGCGCGGTCTGCTGTTCTCCCCGACGTATTACGAGGGCCCCTGGCGGCGGCACTGGCACACGCAGCTGAAGGGCGACCTCTACCCCAACCACGGCTTCGGTCCCGTCGCCAACTACATGGACGTCAACCGGGGCGACCGCGCGGTGAGCATCAGCAGCTTCGGCACACCGGCGCTGGGCCTCGCCGAGTACCGCGAGGAGCACATGCCGCCCGGCGACCCCAGCTGGAACGAGACGTACATCGGGAGCGACCGGACGATCAGCCTGGTCCAGACGGCGCAGGGCCGGGTCATCCGCCTGGAGCACGACGTCTCCACCCCGCACCCCTACAGCAGGGTCAACAGCCTGGGCGGCACCCGGGGCGTCTTCGAGGACTACCCGGCCCGGATCTACCTGGAGCCGGACCACAAGGACGACCAGTGGGCCGACTTCTCGGCGTACGCGGCCGAGTTCGACCACTGGCTCTGGAAGGACCACGCCAACCCGCCGGGTGCCCACGGCGGGATGGACTACATCATGATCTTCCGCCTCATGCAGTGCATGCGGCTCGGGCTGCCGCCGGACTTCGACGTGTACGACGCCGCGACCTGGACGGCGCCGGTGCCGCTGAGCCACGCCTCCATCAAGGCGCAGGGCGCGCCGCAGGAGATCCCCGACTTCACGCGCGGCGAGTGGCGCACGGCCCGCTCGGGCGTGGACTCGGTGAAGCCGGCCTGACGCCGGGGCTCCCGGCGTACGGTGCCCGGCCCCCGCGTACGGGGGCCGGGCATCGCCCTGTTCAGCAGCGGCGCAGGTCCTGGGTGACCGTGCCCTGAACGGTCGTCAGGCTCCGGTCGTGGCAGCCCTCGGAGCCGTACAACCGGTAGCGCTCGTGCGTGGTGCCGACCGCGTGCCGCTGGTCGCGCGGGACGCCGGTGGTGTACGTGGCGTCCCCGGTGTACGTGTCGTCGAGCCGCGACCAGGACAGGCGCCGACCGTCGCGCAGGACGACGGTGTCGGCGCGGTCCCCGAGGGTGAGGACGGTCCGCAGCCGGTCGCCCGCGCCGATCGTGGTCTCGCCGTCCATGGTGTACGTCCGGTCGGCGCGGGTGACGGTCCGGCCGCTGGTCACGGTCTCGCGGTCGGTCCAGCGCGCGGTGAAGGCGTCCGGGTTCTCCCCTTCGCCCCAGCGGTGCGCGGAGGTGTGGGCGACGGTCCGGTCGACGGTGGTGGTGACCCGGCCGTGCGAGGTGTTCAGGTGTCCGGCGACGGTGAGCCGGTGGCCGGCGTCGGTGTCGAGCCGGTGGAGGGAGTCGGCGGTGCCCGCCGTGTAGACGGAGGAGTTGCGCGGGGTGGTCTCCTCGTGGCGGTCGAGGCCGCCGGTGACGACCCGGCTCCCCTCGTCCTGCCAGAGGAGCACGTTGGTGGGGGTGGACCAGCCCGACTGTCCGGCCGGGACCCCGGCGACGCCGACCTCCACGCGGTGGGCGCGGCCGTCGTTGAGGACGGCGGCGAAGGGGGTCAGGTCGTAGAGGATCGGCTGGACGTCGAAGGCGCGCGGCCCGGGGGTGACGTACCAGAGGAAGGGGTTCGACCAGCCACCGGTCCAGACCGTGGGGAAGGGCGCGGCGATGCCGGCGAGGCGTCCGTCGACGGAGACGCGGACCTCCCGGTGCGGGCCGTCGCCGGCCCTGCAGGAGTAGGGGGCGGTGTCGGGGACGGAGAGGTACCAGTACTCCTCGCAGCCACCGCCGGAGCCGGTGGCGTACACCTCGGCGAGGACGCGTTCGGTGTTGCGCGGGGTGATGAGGGTGGAGCCGGTGAGGGGGATCACCCGGTCGGGCGTACCGGCGGCGGGTTTCACCCGGCCCTGGGCGGTGTGGAAGGTGAGGGTGACGCGGACGTCGAGGACGCCGGTGTAGGTCTCGTTCACGACATTGCCGATGAGCATCTCGACGGCGCCGGGGCGGCTGAGGGTGTCGCGGTAGCGGGTGACGTCCTTCTCGACCGACCAGGTGATGCCGTCGGGCGAGGGCTGCGGTGTGGAGGTGCGGAGGATCTCCACACCGCCGACGGTGAGGTACCCGAGGCGGTCGTACTGGCGGCCCTTGACCTGTCCTTCGAGGCGCAGGACGACTTTGTTCCAGCGGGTGCCGCATTCCTTCGGCGGGGCGTAAGTGCCCTGGTAGGGCGTGAAGTCACGGAACTGGGCGGCGGCGAGGGTGACCTGGCAGCTGCGGGTGCCGGGGGTCTCGACGGGCGGGGCGGCGGTGACCGGGTCGTGCCAGTCGGAGGTGAACTCGGCGGGGGGCGTCGGGCCGTTCGGACCGTCGGCGGCGGCCGGGTGGGCGGTGAGGAGCGCGCCCGCGGCGAGGACAAGGCCACTGAGCATGCTCATGATCTTGAGTGATCTCATGGGGCTGGAGTGAAGCGCGCTCGGCGCCGCGCGGTCCAGAGGACGATGAGCGGACATGGCGCGATCTGTTCCCCCGTGCGGAAAATCGATTGCCGCCCCTGGGGGAAAACGCGAACCTTGCACGGCTTCCTCCGCCGTCGCACACCCCCGGCGCGCGTTCCCCCAGACGAGACCCGGAGACCCTGGGACGCCATGCAGATTCGAGATCTTCCCTTCGCCGACCCAGGGGTACCCGATGTCCGCTCGGGCACCCGTCTCCTCGTCTGGCTCGGCCGTCAACAGCTCGGCGGGCAGGTGAAGTCCATGCTGTGGGGACTTCTGCACCATCTGGGCATCGCCGGACTGCCCCTGGGCATCGGGATCGCCGTGCAGTCGGTCGTGGACCGTGACGGCGGGCGCCTCGGGCTCGCCGGAGTGCTGCTCGCGGTGCTGGGCGCCGCGATCTCGGTCGGTGACGTGATGCTGCACCGCACCGCCGTCACCAACTGGATCACGGCCGCCGCCCGCGTCCAGCAGCTCCTCTCCCGCAAGACCGCCGAACTGGGCTCCGTCCTGACCCGGCGGGTCGCCGCGGGCGAGGTCGTCGCCGTCTCCACCGGCGACGTCGAGAAGATCGGCTGGTTCGTCGAGGCCCTGTCGCGGTTCGCCGCGGGCGCCCTCGTGCTCGTCCTCATCTGCGTCGGCCTCGTCGTCTACCAGCCCGCCCTGGGCGTCGTCGTGGCCGTCGGTGTCCCGGTCCTCGCCCTCGCCGTGCTGCCGCTGCTCCCCCGCGCCACGCGCCGGGCGGACGTCCAGCGCGAGAAGGCGGGCAAGGCCACCGAGCTCGCCTCCGACACCGTCGCCGGGCTCCGGGTGCTGCGTGGCATCGGCGGCGAGGAGCTGTTCCTCGGCCGATACCGCACCGCATCCCAGGAGGTCCGCGCGGCCGCCGTGCGCAGTGCCCGCATGTGGGCGCTGATCTCCGCGATCCAGGTCGTGCTGCCCGGCGTCCTGCTCATCGTCGTGGTGGCGTACGGCGCGCGGCTCGCGTTCGACGGACGGATCACGGTCGGCGAACTGGTCACCGTCTACAGCGCGGTGGCCCTGACCTACCACCCGCTGCGCAACTTCGAGGAGATCGCCATGGCCTTCTCGTTCTCCCGGCCGTCCGCGAAGCGGGCCGCCCGGGTCCTGGCGCTGGCCCGCACGAGCAGCACCACCGCCGGGGAGGACGGGGACGAGGAGCGCAAGGCGACCGGCGACCTGTACGACCCGCTGACCGGGTTGCTCGCGCCGGCCGGCCGCTTCACCGCGGTCGTCTGCGGCGACCCGGACGTGGCCGGACGGCTCGCGGACCGGCTCGGCGGCCACCCGGCCGATCCGGGCGAGGACCACACCTCGGTGCTGCTCGGCGGGGTCCCCCTCGACGAGCTGCCGCTGGACACCGCCCGTACGGCCGTCCTCGTCCAGGACAAGGACCCGGTCCTGCTCTCGGGCACCCTCCACGAGCTGCTCGACGTGCCCCGGTCCGGCGAGGTGCTCCCGGACCGGGCCCTGGCCGCCGCCCGGTGCGACGACGTCCTCGACGCGCTCGCCCAGGCGTCCGTGGACACCGACGGCGATCCGATGCGCACCCGGATCACCGAGCGGGGCCGGTCGCTCTCCGGCGGCCAGCGTCAGCGGCTCGCCCTCGCCCGGTCCCTGGTGACCGACCCGGAGGTGCTCGTCCTCGACGAGCCCACCTCGGCGGTCGACGCGCACACCGAGGCAGGGGTCGCCGTCGGCGTCGGCGCCCTGCGCACGGGCAGGACGACCGTGGTCCTGGCCTCCTCGCCGCTGCTCCTGGACCGCGCCGACCGGGTCGTCCTGGTCCACGAGGGCCAGGCCGTCGCCGTCGGCACCCACCGCGAACTGCTCGCCCGTGAGCCCCGCTACCGCGCGGTCGTCACCCGCGAGACCGACGAGGAACTCGCCGCGACGGCACCGCCCGTCGCCGCCCTCGGCCCGCTCGGCCCGCTCCAGGGCGGTGCCGACGCCGAACCGGCCGGCGCACTCGACGCGACCGACGCACTCGAAGCACTGGAAGGGGAATCGGCATGATCGGCCTGGCGCCACCGGAGTACGACCCGGCGGCCCCGACGACGGCGACGACGCTGCCCGTCGCCGCCGACGCGACCGTCCGCGGCTACGTACGCGAACTGCTGCGCCGCCACCGCCGGGCGTTCGCGCTGCTCGTCGGAGTGAACGCGGTCGCCGTGGTCGCCTCGATGGCCGGCCCGTACCTGCTGGGATCGGTGGTGGACAGGCTGGCCACGGGCGCGCGTGAACTCCATCTGGAGCGCACGATCGCCCTGTTCGCGGCCGCCCTGCTCATCCAGACCCTGTTCGTCCGGCTCGTCCGGCTGCGCGGGGCCATGCTCGGCGAGGAGATGCTCGCCGATCTGCGGGAGGACTTCCTCGTCCGCGCGGTCGGCCTGCCGCCGGGCGTCCTGGAACGGGCCGGCACGGGTGACCTGCTCTCCCGGATCACCACGGACGTCGACCGGCTCTCCAACGCGATGCGCGAGGCCGTGCCCCAGCTGGCCATCGGCGTCGTGTGGGCCGGACTGCTGCTCGGTGGCCTCGCGGTCACGGCGCCGCCGCTCGCGCTCGCCGCGCTGCTCGCCGCGCCGCTGCTCATCGTGGTCTCCCGGTGGTACTTCCGGCGGGCGCCGGCCGCGTACCGTTCGGAGTCCGCGGGGTACGCGGCGGTGGCCGCCGCCCTCGCCGAGACGGTCGACGCGGGCCGCACGGTCGAGTCGCACCGCCTCGGCGCCCGCCGGATCGCGCTGTCGAACCGGCGGATCGCGGAGTGGGTCGCCTGGGAGAGGTACACGCTCTTCCTGCGCTCGGTGCTCTTCCCCGCCGTCAACCTCACCCACACGACGGTGCTGCTCGCCGTGCTCCTGTTCGGCGGGGTGTTCGTCCTGCAGGGCTGGATCGACGTCGGTCAGCTGACGACGGGCGCGCTGCTCTCCCAGATGCTGGTGGACCCGATCGGCATCGTGCTCCGCTGGTACGACGAGCTCCAGGTCGCGCAGGTGTCCCTGGCCCGGCTCGTCGGCGTCCGCGACATCGAGCCGGACGCGGGCGACGCGGAGGTACGGCCCGAGGGCCGGGCCGTCCGGGCGGACGAGGTCCGGTTCGGCTACCGCGAGGGGGTCGACGTGCTGCACGAGGTGTCCCTGAAGGTGGCCCCCGGCACCCGGCTCGCCCTGGTCGGACCGTCCGGTGCGGGCAAGTCGACCCTCGGCCGCCTCCTCGCGGGCATCTACGCCCCGAGGACCGGCTCGGTCACCCTCGGCGCGGCCGAGCTGGCGCGGATGCCCGCCGAGCGGGTGCGTGAGCACGTGGCCCTGGTCAACCAGGAGCACCACGTCTTCGTGGGCTCGCTCCGCGACAATCTGCTCCTGGCCCGGACGGGGGCGACGGACACCGAGCTGTGGGCGGCGCTCACGGCGGTGGACGCGGAGGTCTGGGCGCGGGGGCTCGACGAGGGCCTGGACACCGAGGTCGGCTCGGGCGGCCGTTCGCTGACCCCGGCGCAGGCCCAGCAGATCGCCCTGGCCCGGCTCGTCCTCGCGGACCCGCACACGCTGGTCCTCGACGAGGCGACCTCGCTGCTCGACCCGCGCGCGGCCCGGCACCTGGAGCGGTCCCTCGGCCGGGTCCTGGACGGACGGACGGTCGTGGCCATCGCGCACCGGCTGCACACCGCGCACGACGCCGATCTGATCGCGGTGGTCGAGTCGGGCCGGATCAGCGAGCTCGGCAGCCACGCGGAACTGGTCGCGGCGGACGGGGCTTACGCGGCGCTGTGGAGGTCCTGGCACGGGTGACACCCGACGGGGCGGGCCGGGGCGGGGCGTCGTACGCGCCCCGCCCCGGCCCGCTTCGTCCCCGCTCGTGTCCCCGCCTCCGTCGCCGTCCGCTCAGTAGCCGATGGTGAAGCGGCGCTGGACGAAGCGCGGCAGTTCCGCCTCGTCGACGAGGGCGACGGCCGCGTCCTCCGCCGAGACGCGGCTGCGCCCCTCGGCGTCGCGGACCGGCTGGTCCTCGCCGATCCGGAAGCGGCCGGTGCGCTCGCCGGGGGCGATGTCCTCGGCGGGGCTGAAGTAGGTCCAGCGGCGGTTGGAGGTGCGCAGCACGTTCAGGGCGTCGCGGTGGCCGCGTACCGCCGCCGCGTAGGCGCGGGGCAGGCCGACGCCGTCGAGGGTCGCGTGGAGCCGGTCCTCCGCGTCGGCGAGCACCACGCCGGGCTCGACCTCCAGGCTGCCCGCGCCGCCGATCACGATGAGCCGTGTCCTCGGGTGGCTTTCGAGGGCCTTGAGCAGGGCGCGGGCCGCGGTGGCGTAGACCCCGGCGTCGGCGATGGAGCGCCGGACGGTGTCCGCCATGTCCTGGGCGGCGTTTCCGGGCTGGAAGGCGCTGATGAGGACGTCGAGTCCGGGCAGGACGGCGGCGATGCCGGCCGGGTCGAGGACGTCGAGGCTCGCCCAGGTGATGTTCCCGCGGGTCTCCCGCGCCGCCGCGACCGTGGCGTCGCGACTGAAGGCCCTGATGTGGTGCCCGCGTTCCAGGGCCTCCGCGACGACGCGGCTGCCGATGGTGCCGGTGGCTCCGACGACTCCGATGTGCATGGCTCTCCCCTGTGCTCATGTCTTCGGCGCGCCACTTTCGTAACGCCGTGCGGAAACTATACGCCGTGAAGTGCACGGCGTGCAGTTTCCATACGGCCACCACGAGAGGGATAGGCTGCCCGCATGACCGGGACAGCGGGAACAACGACGGGGACGGCTCCGGCCGGGCGGGGCCGCCGTGAGCGGCTGCGGGCCGAGACCACCGCCGAGATCAAGGACACGGCGCTGCGTCTGATGGCCTCGGGCGGTCCCGACGCCATCACCCTGCGGGCCATCGCCCGCGAGATGGGGATGACGGCCAACGCGATCTACGGCTACTTCGCCACCCGCGACGACCTGGTCACCACGCTCATCGACGACGTGTACTCGGCGCTCGCCGACGCCGTGGAAGGGGCCTGGGCGGAAGCGGCCGGACGGGGCACCGCCGATGCCTCCGCCGAGGACCCGGCCGGGCGGATCCTCGCCTGGGCCCGCGCCTTCCGCGCGTGGGCCCTGGCCCACCCCGAGGGCTTCCGGCTCGTGTACGGCGACCCCGTGCCCGGCTACAGGGCGCCGGAGGAAGGGCCCGCCCCGGACGCGGCCCGCCGGGTCTGCACCGGCCTCGCCGGACTCGCCGCCGCGGCCTGGCCGTACGCGGAAGCGCTCTACCGGGACAGCGCGTTCACCTGGGACGACTTCGACGCCGGGCTGCTCGACAAGGTGCGCCCGGCGTTCCCCGACCTGCCGCCGGCCGGCGTCGCCCTCGCGCTACGGCTCTGGGGGCATCTGCACGGGCTCGTCGCCCTGGAGGTGTACGGGCATCTGGGCCGCCAGACGACGAGCCCTGACAAGCTCTTCCAGGAGGAGCTGACCCGGCTCGTGACGGCCCTCGGCGTACCGAGGATCGGCGGCTAGCTAGAAGAAGCCGAGCGCCGAGGCCCCGCCCACCCCGCCGAGCACCATGAACGCGGGCATCAGGACCTTCAGCTCGACCCAGCTGCCGGCCCGGAAGCGCATGCCCTTCGGCGGGCCGACCGGGTACCAGCGCTTGCGGCCGACCGGGATGGGCCACAGGATCGGGCAGCCGGAGACGGTGAGTGCGTCGCCGATGTCGTGGACGAGGGCGCCGAGCACGATCGGCAGCCCAAGCCACAGGTACTCCTGGCCGGGGCCGGTGAAGAACCAGTCGGAGCCGTTGCCCGGCTTGTCGAGGACGCCCGCCAGGATCCACGCGCTGGTCGCGCCGAGCAGCCAGACCAGGACGTCGCTGGACATCCGGGCGGCACGCCACAGCAGGCCTTCCACGGCGAGCACCAGGTGCACGAAGAGGATCGCGAGCACCGCCCACCGGCCGCCGGTGACCGCCGCGACGGACGCGCCGCCGCCGATCAGGACCGCCCACAGCCAGGTGTGGGTGAGGGTCCGGTGGCCGCCCGACCTGCGGGGGTCGGCGGTGGAGCGGGTCGCCTTGTAGACGGCGTACGACAGCTTGTCGACGATCTCGCACAGGCCCTTGGAGATCGGTCCGAAGGCGCGCGAGATGGTCGCCGACTTGTGGTCCAGGTCGGGGGCGAGGGCCGCGCCCGCGCAGATGAGCGCGCCGACGACGAGAACCGGCCACGGCATCGGGCGGTCGAAGGCCGCCGCGGCCGCTCCGACGCCCAGCCAGGCCGCCGCTCCGGACAGCGAGTGCGCCGGTCCCATCATGGTTGGCCCGCCCCGTTTCTCCCCTGCCGGCGCTCAGTTGACGACCGGTCGACGGACGAGCCTATCGTCCGTGATCTTCGAACCGGTGGCCGGTTCCCTCATCCGGGCGGAATCCAGGCAAGATGGGGGCGTGACCCTTATCGATCAGCTGCCGCCGACCGCCGACCCCGACGCCCTCTTCGAGGCCTTCTCCTCCTGGGCCGAGGACCGGGGCATCACGCTCTACCCGGCCCAGGAAGAGGCGCTGATCGAGGTCGTCTCCGGGGCCAACGTGATCCTTTCCACGCCCACCGGATCGGGAAAGTCGCTGGTCGCGGCGGCTGCCCACTTCACCGCGCTCGCCAATGACCAGGTGACCTTCTACACCGCGCCGATCAAGGCGCTGGTGTCGGAGAAGTTCTTCGACCTGTGCAAGATCTTCGGCACCGAGAACGTCGGCATGCTGACCGGCGACGCCTCCGTGAACGCGGACGCGCCGGTGATCTGCTGTACGGCCGAGGTGCTGGCGTCGATCGCGCTGCGGGACGGCAAGTACGCGGACATCGGCCAGGTCGTCATGGACGAGTTCCACTTCTACGCCGAGCAGGACCGCGGCTGGGCGTGGCAGATCCCGATCCTGGAACTCCCGCAGGCGCAGTTCGTCCTCATGTCGGCGACGCTCGGCGACGTGTCGATGTTCGAGAAGGACCTGACCCGGCGCACGGGCAGGCCGACCTCGGTGGTCCGCTCGGCGACCCGGCCGGTGCCGCTCTCCTACGAGTACGTGCTCACCCCGATCACGGAGACCCTGACGGAGCTCCTGGAGACCAAGCAGGCGCCGGTCTACATCGTCCACTTCACGCAGGCGCAGGCCGTCGAGCGCGCACAGTCGCTGATGAGCATCAACATGTGCACGCGCGAGGAGAAGGACAAGATCGCCGAGCTGATCGGCAACTTCCGCTTCACCACCAAGTTCGGCCAGAACCTCTCGCGTTACGTCCGCCACGGCATCGGCGTGCACCACGCGGGCATGCTGCCGAAGTACCGGCGGCTCGTCGAGAAGCTGGCGCAGGCCGGTCTCCTGAAGGTGATCTGCGGGACGGACACGCTCGGCGTGGGCGTGAACGTTCCCATCCGTACCGTGCTCTTCACCGCCCTCACGAAGTACGACGGCAACCGGGTGCGGACCCTGCGCGCCCGTGAGTTCCACCAGATCGCGGGCCGGGCCGGCCGGGCCGGCTTCGACACCGCCGGTTACGTGGTCGCCCAGGCCCCCGAGCACGTCATCGAGAACGAGAAGGCGCTCGCCAAGGCCGGCGACGACCCCAAGAAGCGCCGCAAGGTGGTCCGCAAGAAGGCCCCCGAGGGATTCGTCGCCTGGAGCGACACCACCTTCGAGCGGCTGATCGACGCCGAGCCGGAGCCGCTGACCTCGCGCTTCAAGGTCACCAACATCATGCTGCTCTCGGTGATCGCCCGCCCGGGCAACGCCTTCGAGGCGATGCGCAAGCTCCTGGAGGACAACCACGAGCCGCGCAAGGCGCAGCTGCGGCACATCCGCCGGGCCATCGCGATCTACCGCTCCCTGCTCGACGGCGGTGTCGTCGAGCAGCTGGACACGCCCGACGCCGAGGGCCGCACGATCCGCCTGACGGTCGACCTGCAGCAGGACTTCGCGCTGAACCAGCCGCTGTCGACGTTCGCGCTCGCCGCCTTCGACCTGCTCGACCCCGAGTCCCCCTCGTACGCCCTGGACATGGTCTCCGTCGTCGAGTCGACGCTCGACGACCCGCGCCAGATCCTCGCCGCCATGCAGAACAAGGCGCGCGGCGAGGCCGTCGGGCAGATGAAGGCGGACGGCGTCGAGTACGAGGAGCGGATGGAGCGGCTCCAGGACATCTCGTACCCGAAGCCGCTCGAAGAGCTGCTCTGGCACGCGTACAACGTCTACCGGAAGTCCCACCCGTGGGTCGGCGACCACCCGGTGTCGCCGAAGTCGGTCATCCGTGACATGTACGAACGGGCGCTGACCTTCACAGAGTTCACCTCCTGGTACGAGCTGGCGCGTACCGAGGGCATCGTCCTGCGGTACCTCGCGAGCGCGTACAAGGCGCTCGATCACACCATCCCGGACGACCTGAAGACCGAGGACCTGGAGGACCTGATCGCCTGGCTGGGCGAGATGGTGCGCCAGGTGGACTCCTCGCTGCTCGACGAGTGGGAGCAGCTCGCCAACCCGGAGGTCCAGACGGCCGAGGAGGCCCAGGAGAAGGCCGACCAGGTCAAGCCGGTCACGGCCAACGCGCGCGCCTTCCGGGTCCTGGTGCGCAACGCGATGTTCCGCCGGGTGGAGCTGGCGGCCCTCGACAACGTCGACGCGCTCGGCGAGATGGACGCCGAGGCGGGCTGGGACGCGGACGCGTGGGGCGAGGCGATGGACGCGTACTGGGACGAGTACGACGAGCTCGGTACGGGCCCCGACGCGCGCGGCCCGAAGCTGCTCGCCATCGAGGAGGACGCGGCCCACGGCCTGTGGCGCGTGCGGCAGACCTTCGCCGACCCGAACGACGACCATGACTGGGGCATCAGCGCGGAGGTGGATCTCGCGGCCTCCGACGAGGAGGGCCGCGCGGTCGTCCGCGTGACGTCCGTCGGACAGCTGTAGAGGAGAGGGCTGACGTGACCAATCCCGCCGAGAGGCTCGTCGATCTGCTCGACCTGGAGCAGATCGAGGTCAACATCTTCCGCGGGCGGAGCCCGCAGGAGTCGCTGCAGCGGGTCTTCGGCGGGCAGGTCGCCGGGCAGGCCCTCGTCGCGGCCGGCCGCACCACCGGGGGCGACCGGCCGGTGCACTCGCTGCACGCCTACTTCCTGCGGCCGGGGCGGCCCGGGGTGCCGATCGTCTACCAGGTGGAACGGGTGCGGGACGGGCGGTCGTTCACGACCCGCCGGGTCACGGCGATCCAGGAGGGCCGGACGATCTTCAACCTCACGGCCTCCTTCCACAAGCCGGAGGACGGCGCCTTCGAGCACCAGCTGCCGCCGCGGCACCTGACGGACCCGGAGAGCCTGCCGAACCTCGCGGACGAGATCCGCGAGCACCTGGGGGCGCTGCCGGAGGCCCTGGAGCGCATGGCCCGTCGGCAGCCCTTCGACATCCGGTACGTGGACCGGCTGCGCTGGACCCAGGACGAGGTCAAGGGCGCGGACCCGCGCAGCGCGGTGTGGATGCGGGCCGTGGGGCCGCTCGGCGACGACCCGCTGATCCACACCTGCGCGCTGACCTACGCCTCGGACATGACGCTCCTCGACGCGGTCCGCATCCCGGTCGAGCCGCTCTGGGGCCCGCGGGGCTTCGACATGGCCTCGCTGGACCACGCGATGTGGTTCCACCGGCCGTTCCGCGCGGACGAGTGGTTCCTGTACGACCAGGAGTCCCCGATCGCGACGGGCGGCCGGGGACTCGCGCGGGGCCGGATCTACGACCGCGAGGGGCAGCTCCTGGTGTCGGTGGTCCAGGAGGGCCTGTTCAGGAAGCTGTGAGACGGGCGCCGGGCGGGGTCGGACCGGTTCCGACGCCGCCCCGGCCGCGCGCCGGTCACTCGTACTCGGTGCCGCCCTTCCGCGTCAGGTACGCCGGGCTGACCGCCTTGGCGATGGCCCGGCCGCCGAGGACCGGGCTGTACCGCTCGGTCGCGGGCCGGATCACGACGCCCTCCCGCAGGTGCGCCTCCCTGCCCGAGACGGTCTCCCGGCCGCTCGCGTGGGCGAGGACCGTGTCCAGGTCGTACGGGCCTGAGTACAGCCTCGGTACGAGCGGGACCTCGCCGGCCTCCAGGACCTCGGCAGGGTCCAGCCACTCCACCCGGCCGTCGATCTCGGCCGACACGTCGAACAGCGCGTAGCCGACGGTCTCGGAGCGGGCGTCGGCACCGTAGGCCAGGTCCTGCACCCCGGAGCCGGAGCCGTAGACCTCGCCGAAGAAGCCGACCCGGCGGGCGCCGAGACGTTTCGCCAGCCGCTCGGCCACGGCGGCCAGGCCATGGCCGTGGACGGCGCGCCAGTACAGGTTGCGCGGGTCCTCCTGGAGGGCCAGGCCCTTCGACCCGAAGCCCTTGGACGAGACCTGGACGCGCCCCTCCTCGGCGAGGAAGGTCATCAGGCAGGCCGAGCCGTGGAGCTTCTCCGTCAGGACGACCGGCTCGCCGGGTTCGAAGATCCCCGGGTAGCGCTGGAGGTTCTCGATGTCGACCCAGGGCAGCAGGTCCGGGGCGACCTCCACGTCACCGCTCATGGTCGGCGGTATCGGCGGCACCCACTTGGTGATCCCCAGCGTCTCCGCGAAGTCGGTCCCCTCTGCCGCCGCCAGGGCCAGGTCGGCGCCGGCGAGCGCGCCGGGCCGGCACACGATGCCCTGTGACAGCTCCCCGCGCAGCCGCACGGCCTTGACCCGGTCCGAGTTCCCGCCGGCGAGCCGCCCGGTGAGCCCGAGCTCCTCGACCAGCGCGGCGGGCAGCACGGCCTGCTCCGGGATGTAGACGGCGGCGTCCCCGGTCCGATAGGCGCCCTTGGCGACGACGGCTCGATAGAGGCCGACCTGGGCCAGCTCCAGGGCGTCGGCGTTCGGGTGGGGATGGACGGTCAGGACTTCGGCGGTGACGCGCAGGGTCGACATCTCAGGACTCCGGGTGCTCGGGTTTCAGTCTCATCGGGGCCCACTGTGCCGACGGGGAAACGGCTGGGCGACCTTTTTTCGTGCTGGTAGCGTCGCCGGGTTCCGGCCCGAGCCCCGCTCACAGGGCCTGGTCGATGCCCGGGAGGGTGTCCTGGTCCACCTCGTGCCGGCGGGTGCGGATGTCGGCGGCCGGCGGGTGGAGTTTGGCGTCGCATGTGGGGCCCAGACCCGAGCGGCGGGAGTCGGCGCCGGTGAGGGGGCGGCCGCAGAGGCGGCAGAGGATCCGGCGCGGTCGCGGCCCCTGTTCTGCCTCCGGCGCGGAATCGATCGAGATTGCCAGTGGTTCGTCTCCCATGCTGAGATCAAACCCTATTCCGACGAGGAGCAGTCCATGAGCCTGTACGACATCCCGCTGAAGACCCTGACCGGGGAGCCCGTCTCCCTTGCCGACTACCGGGACCGCGCGGTCCTGGTCGTGAACGTCGCCTCCAAGTGCGGCCTGACCCCGCAGTACGAGGGCCTTGAGCAGCTGCAGAAGGAGTACGGCGACCGCGGCTTCACCGTGCTCGGCGTGCCCTGCAACCAGTTCGCCGGCCAGGAGCCCGGCAGCGCCGAGGAGATCCAGACCTTCTGCTCGACGACGTACGGCGTCTCCTTCCCGCTCCTGGAGAAGATCGACGTCAACGGCGAGGCCCGCCACCCGCTCTACACGGAGCTGGTGAAGGTCGCCGACGCCGAGGGCGAGGCCGGTGACGTCCAGTGGAACTTCGAGAAGTTCCTGATCGGCCGCGACGGCCAGGTCACCCGCTTCCGTCCGCGCACCGAGCCCGGCGCCCCCGAGATCGTCTCCGCGATCGAGGCCCAGCTTGTCTGACGTCGTGAGCGGCACGGGGGTCGTCGAGCGGCTGCGGGCCGCGGGCTGTGTCTTCGCCGAGGAAGAGGCGGAGATGCTCCTCGCGGCGGCGGCCGGGCCCGCCGAACTCGACCTGATGGTCGAGCGGCGGGCCTCGGGCCTGCCCCTGGAGCACGTCGTGGGCTGGGCCGAGTTCGCCGGGCTGCGGATCGAGGTGGACGGCGGGGTGTTCGTCCCCCGGCGCCGTACGGAGTTCCTGATCGAGCACGCGGTGGACCTGGCCCGGCCGGGCGCCGTCTGCGTCGACCTGTGCTGCGGCTCCGGCGCGGCGGGCGCGGTCCTGCTCCACCGGGTCGAGGGCGCGGAGGTGCACGCCTCGGACATCGAGCCGGCGGCGGTGCGCTGCGCCCGCCGGAACATCGAACCCCGCGGCGGCCGGGTCCACGAGGGCGACCTCTTCGCCCCGCTGCCCCCGGAGCTGCGGGGCCGGGTCGAGGTCCTGGTCGCCAACGTGCCGTACGTCCCCACCGGGGACATCGGGCTGCTGCCCCCGGAGGCCCGCGACCACGAGCCGCTCGTCACCCTCGACGGCGGCCCGGACGGTCTCGACGTACTGCGGCGGGTCGCCGCGGAGGCACCGGAGTGGCTGGCCCCGGGCGGCCGGCTGCTCGTCGAGACGAGCGAGCGGCAGGCCGAGCGAGCGGCGGACGTGGTCGCCGCGCACGGTCTTGGGGCACGCGTCCTGAGCTGCGAGGAGCGCTACGCGACCGTCCTCGTCGCGACCTGGGCGGGCTGACAGGGCCCACCCACCGCGCCGGACGACGCCCGACGGCAGCGGCTCGGAGCGGCGGCCGGCGAAGGTCGGCGGCGGTCAGCGGCGGTCAGCGGCGGTCAGCGGCGGTCAGCGGCGGTCAGCGGCCGAAGGTCGCGCTCAGCGGCGGTCAGCGGCCGAAGGTGTCGATGTTCTCGACGAGCCAGCGACCGTCGCGGAGCACGACGTCCACGGCGAACATCGCGCCCGCGTAGACGCCCTGGTCCTTGGCCGCGGCCGCCTTGTCCTTCGACGGTCGGCCGGCCGTGCTCACGCTGCTCTGGTCGGCGTAGACCAGGACGCGGGCGCGGTCGCCGTCGATCCGCTCCACCGCGCTGTCGGTGACGGTCGTGGTGATCACCGTCTTCTGCTGGGCCGCCTTGGCGAGCACCCCGCCCAGCAGCGTCCGGTGCTGGGCGACGGCCTTGCCCGTCAGGAGCGTCGTGCCGGCCCGTTCGAAGGGAGCGGTGTCGGCGTGGTCGTACGAGAAGAGCGCGGCGACGGCGGCGCCCGTCTGCCCCTTGATCTCACTGGTGCGGGCGAGATCCGTGAGCGCGGTGTTGCCGCGCGCGGGGTCGTCCCGGAGCTCGCCCGCCCTGCTGTACGCCCATCCGGCGAAGCCGCCGAGCAGGAGCGTCAGGACGCACAGGACGGCGAGGGGGACGCGTCCGGTCTTCGCGCGGCCCGTCTCCCCGCCGCCGGTCTTCTCACGGCCCCTCGTCTCCCCCTTCGGCTCCGCGGCCGTTCCCCGTGCGGGCTTCGCCGCCGGTCGTTCCCCGGTTCTCGGGGCGGGTTCCGTGAGCACACCCGCGGGGGCACGGGAGGACCTGGCGCCGGGTGCCTGCTGGTCGGCGAGGGCGGCCTGGCGGCGGCGCTGGCGGTTGAGGTGGTGGCGGGGCGTCGGCATCGTGCGTGTCCTTTCGGGTGCGGGCGGCTGTCGCGGTACGGCCCCGGTCAGCCGGCCGCCGTGCCGCCCACCGGGGCCTGCCCCAGCGCACTGAGCTTCCAGTGGCCGTCGGTGCGGGTGAGTTCGCCGAGCATGCGGCTGTCCTTGTCCGCGCTCTTGCTGTCGGGCGTCGTCACGGTGACGCGCAGGGCGACGAGCAGCCGGGCCCGCCCCGCCCGGTCGTCCAGTTCGGTGACGGCCCCGGACAGCACCCGGGCGGTGGTCACCGTCCTCGCGGCCCTCACCTGGCCGGTGAACTCCTCCCGGCCCTCGACCAGTTGCTTGTGCAGTTCGCCGGTCGTGGAGGACTCCCAGAGGTCGAGCCCCTGCTCCACCCGCCGGTGGTCCAGGGTGTTGAGGTTCTGCACGGCCTGCTCCCCGGCCGCGAGCGCCTCGTCGCGTTGCACGGCGTACGCGGCGGAGTCGTCGTGGGCCGCGGCGTACCAGTCCCGGCCGGCCCAGGCCGCGGAGGCACCTGCGGCGAGGGTGAGCACGAGGGCCACGGCCAGGGCCGGGCGGATGCCCGCCGGGGTGCGGACCGGGCGTTTCATGGGGTGCTCCTGTCTCCCGCTCATGGTCAGCGGGCCTTGATGTCGACGATCAGCCACCGGTCGCCCTGGAACGTCGCGGTGACGGTGAGCTGGGCCGCGGCGGAGGTGGCGGTCGCCTTGCCCTGCCCCGCCTCGTCCTGACCCGCGGTGTCCCGGCGCGAGGTCTGGTCGAGGAACACGAGGAGGCGCGCGCTGTCCCCGTCGAGTTCGATCACGCCGGTGCGGACGGTCTGGGTGCTGAGGGTGATGCGCTGTTCGACGAGCTTCGCGCGGACCTGGGCGAACAGGTCCGCGTACTGGCGGGCGGCGCGTCCGGCGAGGACGGTTCCGGCGGAACGCTCGACCGCGTCGTCGCTCGCGGGCGTGTAGGAGAAGATCCGGGCGAGGCCCTCGCCGATGTCACCGCCGACGCGGGCGGTGGCCCCGGCGTCGGTGAGCGCGTGGTTGCGCGCCGAGGGGGTGGACCGGAGCTGGTGGGCGCCGTGGAAGAAGGCACTCCCGGCGAGGAGCAGGGCGGCGACGGCCGCGGCGAGGGCGGCCTTCTGCCAGGTGGCGGGGAAGCGGCGGGCGGTGTCGTCCGCCGGGGCCTCCGCGTCCGGGGCCGGCGGCTCGCCCGCGACCGCGGTCCCGGCCGGGGCGTCGGCCGTGGCCTCGGTCGAGGCCGCCGTCCCGTCCTCGGCCGCGGCCTTCGTCGTCGCGTCGGTCGTCTCCTCCGGTGTCTCTCCTCCGTCGGTCACGGGCTCGGCCGACCGAGCGCTCGTCGTCCTGCGCAGGAGTCGCGTCATTCGTCCTCCCCCTCCTCGGCTCCCGCGACGGGGACCGCGCTCAGCGCCGCGACCCTCCAGGTGTCCTCGCCGGTGCGCGTCAGGACCGCCTCCAGGCGCTTGCGGTCGGTGGTCGTGGCGCCGCCTCCGCGCGGGGTGACGTCGACGCGGACGGTCGCGATGAGTTTCGCCGTACCAGCTCTCGCGTCGAGCGCGGTGAGGGCGGCCTCGGTGACCGTGGCGCGCGCGGAGGCGCCCACCGCGGGTGCGGTGCGCTCCAGTTCGGTGCGGAGCGGGCCCGTGGACGCGTCGCGCCAGGCCCGGATGCCCGCTTCGGCGTGCTCGCGGGTCGAGGCGTCGAGGGAGTTGAGGACGGTGAGGCGGTTCCGGCCCTCGGCGAGCGCCGTGTCCCGCTCGCGGCCGAAGGCGAGGGCCTCGTCGGTACGGGCCTGTGCGTAGGTCCAGGCGCCGGTGCCGCAGAAGCCGAGGGCGGCGACGAGGGCGCCGGCGCCGAGGATCCGGCCCCGCCTCATCGGGTGCCCCCGGTGTGCAGGCCGAGAAGGCCGGCCATGTCCGTCGGCCCGCCGTTCTGGCCGGGCAGCGCGAGCGCGCCGGGCAGAGCCTGCCGGGCCTCCGCCGTGGTGCGCGCGCCGCCCGAGGGCAGGGAGCCGGGCCGGGCCGGTACGGGGACGGGGCCGCCCTTCGGCGCGTGGGCCGAGCCGCGTACGTTGACCCCGGCCGCTGCGGAGCCCGTACAGGAGGCGCCGGTGTTGAGGGCGGGCGCGGTGCCCAGGTCGAGACCGTTGCGGTAGCGCGTGGCTCCGTATCCCGACGTGCAGGGCAGGGGCTTGAAGAAGGTGACGGCCATGCCGAAGTTCATGCGGCCTCCTTCGACGGCGGTGGCTCCGGCCGAGACGGCCGCCGGGTACTTCACGAACAGTTCCTCCATGCCGCGCTGCCGGGTGACGGCGATCTCCGAGGTGGTCAGGAGGTTGGCGAGGACGACGCTCAGGCTCGGGTCGAGATCGCGCAGGAGCCCGCTGACCTGGCCGGTCGCGTCGGGGGTGACGGCGAGGAGGCGGCGCAGGTCGCCGTCGGAGCCCTTGAGGGTGGCGGCCAGGGTGCGCGCGCCGGTGGCGAAGTCCCGGATGGCGCGGCTCTCCTCGGCCTGGGTGCGCAGGACGACCTCGCCGTCGTCGATGAGCCGGGTGGTGGCCGGCAGCGAGGTGTCGGCGGCCTGGACGAAGCGGCTGCCACTGTCGAGGAGGACCTGGAGGTCGTCGCCGTGCCCCTGGAAGGCCTTGCCGAGTTCGTCGACGACCGTGCGCAGGGACTCCAGGGGTACGGAACCGGTGAGGTCGTTCATGCTCGCGAGCACGTCGGTGACGGGGGCCGGTACCTGGGTGTCGGACTGTTCGATGCGGGCGCCGTCGGCGAGGAAGGGGCCGTCGTCGCTCTCGGGGCGCAGGTCGATGTACTGCTCGCCGACGGCGGAGAGTCCGGCGACCACGGCCCGGGCGTCGGCGGGGATCCTGGGGGCGGACTTCTTGATGCGCAGTTCGGCCACGACGCCTTCGGCCGTCAGGTCGATGTCGCCGACCCGTCCCACGGAGACGCCCCGGTAGGTGACGTCGGAGTGGGTGAACAGGCCGCCGGTGCGCGCGAGATGGACCCGCACGGTGTAGTGGTCGGCGACGCCCGCGTAGCGGCCGAGGTCGGCGTAGCGGACGCCGACGAAGCCGAGGACGAGGACGGCGATGACGAGGAAGGCGAGGTTCTTGAGCCGTACGGTACGGGTGATCACCGGGTCTCGCCTCCGTTCTTCGGCGAGGTGGCCGGGGGCAGCGGCAGGGGCGGGCTCGGGCTCGGGATCCCGCTGCTCGCCGCGGTTCCCCGGCGGGCGGCCGGGCCCGGCTCGGACGGGGTGGGCGTGGGGGTGGGCGTGGGTTCTGTCCTGGGGATCAGGGGCGGGATCACCTCGGTTCCGGGGGCGGCGGCGAGGTGCAGATAGGTGTTGAGGTAGTCGCCCTTGACGCCTCGCAGCACCTCGTCGGTGAAGGGGTACGTGAGCAGCACCTGGAGCGATTCCGGCAGGTCGGCACCGGCGTCCGCGAGTGCCGTGAGGGTGGGCGCGAGGGCCTTGAGGTCGGCGACCATGTCCTTCTTGCTCGCGTCGACGGTGGTGACGGCGACCCCGGACAGGGTGTCCAGGGCGCGCAGCATGGTCAGCAGGGAACCCCGCTGGTTCTCCAGCGTCTTGAGGCCGGGTGAGAGTCCGGTGAGGACCGTGTCGACGTCCTTCTTGCGGCCGGCGAGGGTGGCGGAGAGGCGGTTGAGGCCGTCGAGGGCGCGGGTGATGTCGCCGCGGTGGGCGTCCAGGGTGGTGACGAGGGTGTTGACCCTCCGGAGCATCGAGCGGACCTCGGGTTCGCGTCCGCCGAGCGCCGCGTTGAGTTCGCGGGTGATGGTCTTGAGCTGGTTGACGCCACCGCCGTTGAGGAGCAGGGACAGCGCGCCGAACACCTCCTCGACCTCGGTGTTGCGGCTGGTGCGGGTGAGCGGGATGACGCTGCCGTCGGTGAGCCGTCCTCCGTCGTCCTTCGGCGGGGCGACGAGCTGGATGTACTTCTCGCCCAGGAGGCTGGACTGTTCCAGGCGGGCGCCCGCGCCGGCGGGCAGCCGGACGTCGCCGTTGATCTTCAGAGTGACGCGGGCGGACCAGGTGTCGGCCCCGAGCTCGATGGCGGTGACGCGGCCGACGGCGACGTCGTTGACCTTCACCGCGGACTGCGGCACGAGGCTGAGCACGTCGTCGAGTTCGGCGGTGACCGTGTAGGGGTGGGGGCCGAGGTCGGCGCCGCCGGGCAGCGGCAGGTCCTCGATGCCGTCGAACCGGAACGGGTTCCCCGGGGTCACGCCGAGGACGACGGCGAGCCCGACGCCGAGCGCGATCACTCCGACGGCTCCGGCTCCGGCCGCCCGCCGGGTGGGCGGGGTGGGGCGTCTCATCGCTTCCCCTCTCCGGTGGTGGCGGAGGGAGCACCGGTCGGTGAGGATCCGCCAGGTCCCACCGCGCCGCCGGCGCCCGCGGATCCGCCGGTCGACGCGGAGCCGCCGGTCACGGGCAGCGGGAGCAGTGGTCCGCCCAGGCTGATCTCGTTGAGGTTGGCGCGGCCGTCGAGGGTGCGGGTCTCCTTGTTGTAGGCGTTGACGACGTTGCCTGCGGCGAGCGGGGCGACGTCGAGGGCTTCGGCGAGGGAGGCGCGCTGGTCCACGAGGGTCTGGGTGAGGGGGACGAGCCGGTCGACGTTCTTCTTCAGTTCGCCGCGGTTGTCCTTGATGAAGGCCTTGACCTGGACGAGGGCCTTGCCGAGTTCCTTGAGGGCGCCGGCGAGGTCGTCCTTGTTCTCCGCGAAGTAGCCGACGACCTCGTCGAGGCGTTCCTGCGCGGTGCGGACGTCGCCGTCCTTGTCCTTGAGCATGGTGGTGAAGGTCTGGAGCTGGCCGAGGGTGGTGAAGAGGTCCTCGCTGCTGCCGTCGAGGGTCTTGGCGGCCTTGCCGAACTCCTTGATGGAGGTGCCGATGGACGTGCCGTTGCCCTTGAGGTTCTTCGCCCCGGTGTCGAGGAGTTCGGACAGGGCGCCGGTGGAGTTGGCGCCGTTCGGTCCGAGCGCCCGGCTCAGTTCGGTGATGGAGTCGTAGAGCTGGTCGATCTCGACGGGGGTGCGGTTGCGGGCGGCGGGCAGTTCCGCGCCGTCGGCGAGGGCGGGGCCGGTGCTGTACGCGGGGGTGAGCTGCACGTACCGGTCGGCGACGATGCTCGGGGCGACGACGAGGGCCCGGGCGTCGGCGGGGACGCGTACGCCCTCGTCGAGGAGGAGCCGGACGCGTACCCGGGTGCCCTGTGGCTCCACGGACTCGACCTCTCCGACGCGTACGCCGAGGACGCGCAGGTCGGAGCCGGCGTAGATGCCGACCGTCCGGTCGAACCAGGCGGTGATCCGGGTGCCGTCGTCGTCGAGGACGCGGACGGCGACGAGACCGCAGGCGGCGAGCACGGCGAGGGCGAGCCCGGTGACGAGGGGTTTTCTGGGTCTGGTCATCATTCACCGCTCCCCTTGGCCGTCGCCTTCTGTTTCGGCGGCAGGCATCCGGTCGTGGGCTGCGAGGTCTCGGGCAGATAGGTACGGGGGACCACGCCGCACAGGTAGCTGTCGAACCAGCGGCCGCTGCCGAGGGTGTTGCCGACGAGCCGGTAGTACGGGCCGATCAGCGCGAGTGTCTTGTCGAGCTGGCCGCTGTTCCTCTCCAGGACTCCGGTGACGCGGCTGAGGGCCTTGAGGGTGGGACCGAGCTGCCGGTCGTTGTCGCCGACGACGCCGCTGAGTTCGGTGCCGAGCGCCCTGCTGCCCTTGAGGAGGGCGCGGATGGCGTCGCGGCGCTTCTGGAGTTCGCCGAGCAGGGATCCGCCGTCCTCGATGAGGGTCTCGAAGCTGGACTTCTTGGTCTCCAGGGTCTTGGTGAACGTCCTGCTGTTCGCCAGGAGCCGGGCGAGTTCGGTGTCGCGCTTGGAGACGGACCTCGACAGTTCGGAGAGGCCGGTGGCGGCGTTGCGGACGTGCGGCGGTGAGTTCTTGAAGGTGTCGGAGATCGTCTCGAAGCTCTTCGCGAGCTGGGCGGTGTCGATGGCGTCGACGGTGCCGCTGAGGTCCTCGAAGGCCTGGGTGACGTCGTACGGGGAGGTGGTGCGGGACTGCGGGATGCGGGTTCCCGGGTCCTGCCGGTCGGAGCCGAGCGGGTCCAGCGCCAGGTACTTCTCGCCGAGGAGGGTCTTGATGGCGATGGCGGCGGTGGAGCGGTCGCCGACCCAGGCGTCGCCGACCTCGAAGGTCACCTTGACCTTGGCTCCGTCGAGGGAGACCTCGGTGACCTTGCCGACCTTGACGCCGGCGATGCGTACCTCGTCGCCGGTGTCGAGTCCGGCGGCCTCGGAGAAGTCGGCGCTGTAGGTGGTGCCGTCGCCGACGAGCGGCAGCCGTTCCACGTTGAACGCCAGGGCCGCGACGAGGGCGAGGAGCAGCAGTCCGGCGACGGCGACGGCGACCGGGTTGCGTTCCTCGACCGGCTTGAACCGGGGGCGGGGGCTCATCCGCGGCACCTCGGTTCGGTCACGGCGATCCCGGTCGGCGGCTTCGAGCCGTCGGAGGTTCCCACGCCGGTCACGCGCGCCTCGCAGAGGTAGAGGTTGAACCACGATCCGTACGAGGACAGCCGGGCCAGGGCGGTCATCTTGGCGGGGGTGTGGGCGAGGAAGGACTCGATGGCGGGGGTGTGCTCGCCGAGGGTGCCGGAGAGCCGGCCGAGTTCGCGGATGTCCTTCTTGAGGGGGGCCCGTGCCTCCTGGAAGAGGCCGGCGGTCGTCGTGGTGAGGGCGCCGATGGCCTGGACCGCCTCACCGAGGGGTTTGCGGTCGGTGTTGAAGCCGGTGACGAGTTTCTGGAGGGTGACGACGAGGTCGTCGAAGGCCGCCTCGCGGTTGTTGAGGGTGGTGAGGACGGTGTTGAGGTGGGTGACGACCTGGCCGATGACCTTGTCCTTGGCGGCGACGGTCCTGGTGAGGGAGCCGATGTGGCGCATGAGGCTGTCCACGGTGCCGCTCTCGCCCTGGAGGACCTGGACGAGTGATCCGGCGAGGTCGTTGACGTCGGCGGGCGAGAGGCCCTCGAAGAGCGGCTTGAACCCGTTGAAGAGCAGGGTCAGGTCGAGGGCGGGCGTGGTGCGGTCGAGCGGGATGGTGTCCCCGTCCCGCAGGCTGCCGGTCAGGTCGCCGCTGCCCCGGCCGAGGGAGACGTAGCGCTGCCCGACCATGTTGAGGTACTTCACGGCGGCGGTGGCCGAGCGGGGCACGGAGCGGTCCTCGCGGACCGAGAAGGTGACCTGGGCGGTGCGCCGTTCGACGACGCGCACGTCGGTCACCTCGCCGACCTTCACTCCGGCGATCCGCACGGAGTCCCCCTTGACGAGCCCGGTGACGTCGGTGAACAGCGCCTTGTACGTGCGGGTGGCGGAGCCGACCCCGGTGTTGGCGATGCTGAGGCCGAGGACGGTGGTGGCCAGCGCCGTGACCAGGACGAACGCGAGGGACTTCAGGAGCGTGCCGGTCAGTCCGCGGCGGCGGGTGTGGGTGGGCGGCTTCGTCATCGGAGGGTCACCTCCGCGCCGCGGAACGCCGGGCCGACCAGTGTGCTGCTCCAGTCCGGGAGGTCGCCGGGCCGCTTCTTCGCCCCGGGGGCGAGGAGTTCGTTGACGAGGTCGTTCTCCTGCGGGGAGTTGGCCGGGCCGAGGTCCTGGTCGGCCGCGGCGGAGGCGCGGGCGGCGGGTGCGACCGGGATGCCGAGGTAGGGCACGGGGTAGCAGCGCGGGCCGCCGCCGGAGCCGTAGGACGGTGTGTCCCGGCCGGGGACGTACGCGCCGCGCGAGGGCACGGTGGTGACGTCGACGTGCAGTCCCGGCTGGTCGGTGCCCTTGCCGAGGGCCTTGTCCATGGCCGGTACGAACTGGGCGAGGGTGCGCAGGGTGCAGGGGAAGGACGGCGCGTACTCGGCGAGCAGTTCCACGGTGGGACGGCTGGTGGCGCTGAGCCGGATGATGTTGTTCTTGTTCTGGCGCAGGAAGGCGGTCAGGTCCTGGGCCGTCCTGGTGGTGGAGCCGAGGGTGCCGGCGAGGTCGGCCTCCTTCTCGGCGAGGGTGCCGCTGGTGGTGGTGAAGTCGGTGAGCGCGGTGACGATGTCCGGGGCGGCGTCGGCGTAGAGGTGGCTGACCTTCACGAGTTCTTTCAGGTCGCGGGTGAGGGCGGGCAGTTGGGGGTTGAACTCCCGGAGGTGGGCGTCGAGCAGGGTGAGGGTGTCGCCGAGTTTGTCGCCGCGGCCCTCCAGGGCCTGGGAGACGGCCGACAGGGTGGCCGAGAGCTTCTGCGGCTGGACGGCGGTGAGCAGGGGCAGGACGTTGTCGAGGACCTGCTGGAGTTCGACGGCGTTGCTCGATCGGTCCTCCGGGATGACGGCGCCGGGTCCCAGTGGCTCGGCCGTGGAGTTCCCGGGCGGTACGAGGGCGACGAACCGTTCCCCGAAGAGGGTCGTGGGCAGCATCTGGGCGCGGACGTCGGACGGCACGTGGCGGAGGGTTCCGGGCCGCATGGCGAGGGTGAGCCGGGCTCCGCCGTCGGTGGCGTCGATGGCGCGGACCTCGCCGATGACGACGCCGCGGAGTTTCACCTCGGCGCCGAGGTGCATCTCGTTGCCGACGCTGCCGGTCTCGATGACGATCGGGTCGGAGTCGGTGAACCTCTTGTCGTATACGGCGACCGCCAGCCAGGCGAGCAGGGCGGGCACCAGGAGGAAGACCAGGCCGGCGAACCGGCGGCGCAGGGTCTCGGCACGTGAGTCGCTCATCTCACCCCGCCACCTTCACGGTCGTGGTCGCGCCCCAGAGGGCCAGCGACAGGAAGAAGTCGGTGACGCTGATCAGCACGATGGCGTTGCGTACGGAGCGGCCGACCGCGATGCCGACGCCGGCGGGGCCGCCGGTGGCGCGGAAGCCGTAGTAGCAGTGGGCGACGATCACCATCACGCTGAAGATCAGCACTTTCAGCACCGAGAGCAGGACGTCCGTCGGTGACAGGAAGAGGTTGAAGTAGTGGTCGTACGTGCCCTGGGACTGGCCGTTGAAGAGGACCGTCACATAACGGGAGGCCAGGTAGGAGGAGAGCAGGCCGATCGCGTACAGCGGGACGATGGCGACGACACCGGCGATGATGCGGGTGGTGACGAGGTACGGCATGGAGCGGATGCCCATGCCTTCGAGGGCGTCGACCTCCTCGTTGATGCGCATGGCGCCGAGCTGGGCGGTGAATCCGGCGCCGACGGTCGCGGAGAGGGCGAGCCCGGCGACGAGCGGGGCGATCTCGCGGGTGTTGAAGTAGGCGGAGACGAAACCGGTGAACGCCGCGGTGCCGATCTGCTCCAGGGCGGCGTAGCCCTGGAGGCCCACGACGGTTCCGGTGAACAGCGTCATCGCGATCATGACGCCGATGGTGCCGCCGATGACGCCGAGGCCGCCGGAGCCGAAGGCGACCTCTGCGAGCAGCCGTTGCACCTCCTTGAGGTAGCGGCGCAGGGTCCGCGGCACCCAGAGCAGGGCCTTGACGTAGAACAGGAGCTGGTCACCGGACCGGTCGAGCCAGACGAACGGGGAGGCCATCGGTCAGCCTCCCTTCGGCGGGACGATCTGCAGGTAGATGCCCGTCAGCACCATGTTCACGAAGAACAGCAGCATGAAGGTGATGACGACGGACTGGTTGACGGCGTCGCCGACGCCCTTGGGGCCGCCGCGGGGGTTGAGTCCCCGGTAGGCGGCGACGATGCCGGCGATGAACCCGAAGATCAGGGCCTTGAGTTCGCTGATGTAGAGGTCGGGCAGCTGGGCGAGGGCGGAGAAGCTGGAGAGGTAGGCGCCGGGGGTGCCGCCCTGGAGGATGATGTTGAAGAAGTAGCCGCCGAGCGTGCCGACGACGGAGACCATCCCGTTGAGCAGGACGGCGACCGCCATGGTGGCGAGGACGCGCGGGACGACCAGCCGCTGCACGGGTGAGACGCCCATGACCTCCATCGCGTCGAGCTCCTCCCGGATCTTGCGGGAGCCGAGGTCGGCGCAGATGGCGGAGCCGCCGGCGCCGGCGATGAGGAGGGCGACGATGAGGGGGCTGGCCTGCTGGATGACGGCGAGGACGCTGGCGCCGCCGGTGAACGACTGGGCCCCCAGCTGCTGGGTGAGCGAGCCGACCTGGAGGGCGATCACGGCGCCGAACGGGATGGAGACGAGCGCGGCCGGCAGGATGGTGACGCTGGCGACGAACCAGAACTGCTCGACGAACTCCCGGAACTGGAAGGGGCGCCGGAAGACGGCCCTGGTCACTTCGGCGGCGAGTGCGAAGAGCCGGCCGGTCTGCCGCAGCGCGCCGGTGATCACGAGCCGCTCCCGGTGATCCGCTCCCGCTGGGGCAGGGTGTACGCCGCGTCGTCCCTGGCGTAGGTGTCGCGGATGGCGGCCTGAGCGGCGTGCGGCAGCCGGTCGAGCATGCCGAGGACGCGCTCCCGGCGGCGCGCGACGGCCGCGCGCGGCGGGAGGCCGGGCGAGGGTTCCAGCTGCGGGACGATGACGCGGGGCGCGGCCGGGAGGGTGGCGGGGTTGTCCAGCTCCGCGGCGAGCAGGGCGGCGTCCTTCTCCTCGGACATGCCGATGGGGCCTTCGCGGCGGCCGGCGAGGAACTGGGTGACGACCGGTTCGTCGCTGGTGAGGAGGACCTCGCGCGGGCCGAAGGTGACGAGGTTGCGCCGGAAGAACATCCCCATGTTGTCGGGGACCGTGGCGGCGATGTCCAGGTTGTGGGTGACGATCAGCATCGTCGCGTCGATGCGCGCGTTGAGGTCGATGAGCAGCTGCGACAGGTAGGCGGTGCGGACGGGGTCGAGGCCGGAGTCCGGTTCGTCGCAGAGGACGATCTGCGGGTCGAGCACCAGGGCGCGGGCCAGGCCGGCACGCTTGCGCATGCCGCCGCTGATCTCGCCCGGCAGCTTTCCCTCCGCGCCCAGCAGGCCGACGAGTTCGATCCGCTCCATGACGACGCGCCGGATCTCGGACTCCCGCTTGCGGGTGTGCTCGCGCAGCGGGAAGGCGATGTTGTCGAAGAGGGTCATGGAGCCGAAGAGGGCGCCGTCCTGGAACATGAGGCCGAAGAGTTTCCGGGTCTCGTAGATGTCTCGTTCCGGGCTGCTCACCATGTCGACGCCATTGATGAGAACGCGGCCCTGCTGGGGTTTGAGCAGCCCGATGAGCGATTTCAGGAAGACCGTCTTCCCGGTACCGGAGGGGCCGAGCATCACGCTCACCTCTCCGGCCGGCAAGGTCAGGGTCACGTCCTGCCAAATATTCTGCTTGCCGAAGGACATGGTCAGACCCTCAACGACTACTTCGATTCCCATCCCACCTCCAGCAAGCGTGCGTCGGGGGTGCGCCGCGGGCGCACGTTAAGTCGGTGCGGATCACTTGGACAAGAGGCGTGGCGCAAAATCCTTGATCCGCTCCTGTATTTGTCACCACGGAGACAAAGGCGGTGCTCGACTTTGTCTGCACGGAGACACACGGATGGGCCGACCTGCGACTCTGGTCGTCGCCCCGGGAACGTTACGGCCGAGTAACCTCCCCCGGCAATACCGGATCCGGAGTTTTCGGCGACAGACGGCGGGCGACCGGGCGTTTATCAGGCGGGAGACAATTCCATTTCGCCGCTTGTCACCGGGGAGAGCAACGCTGAATCCAGCCATCTCTGATCGATCATAATTGTCGACATTACGCACCATGGAACCAAGGCGATTCCGGCCACCGCTCACCGGCTTGACAGGCAATTAGGCTTCTTCAAAGAATCATGGACTGCGGCATTGTTCAGCTAAGTTTCTCGCAAGTAACGTCAGGTTTCGCGGCCGAGAAATACCGGGCCGCCGGCCGCTCCCCCCACCGCGGTCGCACCCTCAGCTGGTCAATCCTCAAGGAGAGTCCGGGACCCATGAAGAAGCAGATCAGAAACCTCGCCGTCGTCGCCGGGGCGGCCACCGCCGCGTTCGCCCTCGCCGCCGGCCCTGCCTCGGCCGTGCCCTCGACGGTCTGGACCGTCAACCCGACACCCGCCAGCTTCACCGCGACCAACAGCGGCAACGTCGTCCTGAGCGTCAACGGCATCGCCATGACGTGTACGAACTCGAAGGCCTCGGGCACCATGGCGAGCGCCACCGGCAACCCGGCGACCGTCGCCTCCATCAGCGCCATCGCCTTCGGCGCCACCGGCGCGCCCTGCACCAGCGTCCTGGGCAACGTGACCACCGTCGCGACCACCCCGTGGACCGTCGTGGCACAGGACTACACCGCCGCGACCGGGGTCACCAAGGGCTACGTCGGCAACGTCGACGCCAAGGTGACGGTCGGCGCCTGCGTCTTCCGTGTGACGGGCAAGGCCTCCGGCACGTACACCAACTCGACGGGCAAGCTGGCGGTCAACAGCGTCACAGGCGAGCTCACCGTCGTCTCCTCGACCAACTGCGGCTCCGCCGTCCCGGTCGGCGCCAAGCCGCTCTTCAAGGGCGACTACCTGGTCAAGGTGGCCAACACGACCACCATCCCGACGATCGTCGGCTCCAACCCGTAGGGCGCGCGCCCGCGTCCGCCCGGCCGGTGACCCCGGCCGGGCGGACGCGGGCCGTCCGCGCCCCCGACGGCCTTCCCTTCGCGCCCGCGCACCCGACGCTCGCGCGCACGATTCGAGCGGAGCACCAGATGAGAGGCCAGCGAGCCGCCCTGCGGCCCTCCCGCGCCCAGACGCGTGGCGCGGCGATCGCCGCACTCGTGGCACTCGCCCCCCTTCTCCCCGCGGCTGCCGTGGCCCTGGGCTCGCACGAGGTCGACACCCGGCTCCCCTACCTCTGCACCCTGCCCTCGGGCCCGCAGACCGCGACGGTACGGATCAGGGCCACCGTCCCCGACCGGGCGACCGTCGGCGAGACGATCGAGGCCGCCGACGTCAGCACGACACTGGAACTCCCTGCCGCGGCCGCGGCCGAACTCACCGCCCTCGAGGCCGCCACGGTACGGGCGGAGACGACGCTCACGGTCGGCGTGGGGCAGAACGCCGCGAGTACGGACGTCACATGGCTCGGCACGGCCCAGCCCGCCCCCGTCCCCGCCGAGGGCCCGCTCACGCTCACCGGCACCGGCGACGTCCCCGCCCTCACGACGGGCACCGCCGGCGACCTGACCCTCACCGCCGGAAACCTCGCTGTCGGCCTCGCCCCGAGCAAGGCCGACGGTACGCCCACCAGTCCGGCGTCCCTCTCCGTCAGCTGCGTCCCCGGGCCGGACGCGGAGGGCCGGACGACGCTCGCCAGGATCCCTGTCGCGCCGGGCTCCGCCGTCACTCCGAGCCCCGGCACGCCGTCCACTCCCCCGACCGCCCCCTCTTCGTCCCCGCCCCCCTCCCCCTCGTCGTCGACCGCCCCCTCCGGTCGCCCGTCGACCCCGGCCGGCCGGGAGCCCACGGGCGGAACAACCGGAGCACCGCCTGACACGGCGGCCGCCACCGACTCCGGCAAGGGCCCGAGAGTGGCCACCGAGAACGCGCCCGCCACCGCCGGCCGCCCGAAGGCACCGCCCTGCGTCACCGAGAAGCCGACCTCCACCTCGCTCTCCGCGTACATCACCGGCTACTCCAACGTGCGCAAGCTCGACGGGGCCTCGCTCATCCCGGTGTCCTGCGTCCAGCTCGAACAGGGTGAGCCGGTGATCGACTTCCGCCCGGACGGCACCCTGCACCTGCTCCAGAAGTCGGAGGGCTCCCTCCGGTACCAGGGGCGCAAGCAGTCCCCGCCCTTCACGTCCACCTTCCTGACCTTCGGCTTCGCGCCCACCAAGGCGACCCTGGTACTGGAGCAGGCGGGACCCCTGATCGTGGAGTCGGACGTCCTCCTCGTCTTCCCCGACAACATCGCGGAGACCTACATCCGGGTCCCTCTCGTCCTGCGCGTTCTCGACGTCGAGGTCAACGGCACCCCGCTGGACGTAGGCCCCGACTGCCGCACGGTCACACCGCTCAGTTCCCCCGAGCCCCAGCCCTCCAAGTACCCCGGTGACCACCTGGTGCTGCTCGGCAAGGGACAGCTCCTCAACGGCACCGACGCCACCGGCTACGTCCTCACCAGTGGCGGCCCGCTCACCGGCGAGGTGACGATCCCCGCGTTCAAGGGCTGCGGCGCCGGCGGGGAGGACCTCGACCGCCTCCTCACCGCTTCCATCTCCGGCCCCGGCAACCACATCAGGCAGATCCAGGGCCAGACCTGCGCGGTGGGCGTGGAGGTGCCCACCGAGGGCCAGTGCACCGCGGACCGCCAGCCGTACGTGGTGCCCAAGCCCGAGCGCTGAGCCTGCGCACCCGGTCTGCCCCGGTCCGCCTCCGGTCCTTCGCCCTCCGCGCACCACCGCTCGCCCCGCACCCCCTCGCCCCCTCACCCCCGCCCCCTCAACGAAAGGCACCGTCATGCCCCTCGTCTCCTCCCGCACGCGCCTCGCCACGCTCTCCGCCCTGACGGCGCTCGGCGCCTTCGCCTCCATCGGGACGGCGACGGCGAGCAACCCGCAGCTGAACGGCAGTTGGGGACCGTCGACCCGCTGCCCCGTCGACGCCGGGGCCATGCTCGCCTCGGACGGCCTCGACACCTCGCCCCAGTGCGTCGTGTCCTACTCCGCCAGCGGCTCCATCAAGCTGGGCAACACCACCGTGACCACCGGCAGCACCAACCTCCAGATCGGCGTCGTCCAGAACGCCGACGGCACCAGCACCGTCACCGCCCCGGCCGGCGGCGCGCTCATCGCCGCTCCGGCCACCGTCCCCGGCGGCCTCCTCGGTCTGATGTGTCCCAGTGACATCCCGTTCATCACCGACATCTGCCGGCAGCTGACCGACGCCAAGCTCAACAAGATCACCGCCACCATGGAGTCGGTCGGCACCCCCTCGGACTTCGACCAGATCGCGGGTGTCCTCACCGACAAGCCGATCGTGTCCATCCCGGTCCGCATCCGCCTGGAGAACCCGTTCCTGGGCAGCAACTGCTACATCGGGACGAAGGCCAACCCGATCATCCTGCGCCCGAGCAACCTCACGTCGCCCGACTTCGGCGTGGAGCGCTTCAACGGCGACGGCTCCCCGAACGAGGAGGGCGACATGAGCCGCCTCAACATCCTCGGCTCCACCCAGAGCGACAAGACCTTCGCCGTCCCCGGCGCCAGCGGCTGCGGCCTCGGCTGGTTCGGTGTGATCGACGCCGCCGTCAACCTCAAGACGGGGCTGCCCTCCGCCGCCGGCAAGAACAGCCTCACACTCAACAACACCCAGACCCACCTGACGGGCCTCTTCGCCCCCGGGCTCGCCGCCCCCGACGCGGGCAAGGTCCTCTCCCGGAACTGGCACTCCGCCGTCCGGTAACAGCCACCCAGGGTCGATTCCCGGCCTACTGGGTAAGCGCGTACCCCTCCGGCACGCCAACTCTTGCTCAACGTGTGTACACCACACAGCGGTTGTCTTAGCTTCAGCAGTCCACGTAGGTACGCACCTGACGACCACGGCGGCGCCCACCACGCCAGGCTGGGTTCCGCACCGTCGCTCCCCCACCGGTCGCGTAGGAGAGCAAGGGATCGGTTCATGCCCGCAATCGCCCAGTCGCCGGACATCGGTGAACCGCTCGAACCGCTCCCCAGGGAGTTCGCCGCCCTGATGAGGCCGGAGATCCCCGGCCTCATCAAGGAGATCGGCATGGAGGTCCAGCGGACCTATCCCGTGTACGCCCATCTCTTCAACGGGCCGCACTCGGACGCGATCCGCCAGGGTGTGGAGCAGGCGCTCGCCGCCTTCGTGGAGCGGGTCGCCGACCCCGGGACGAACTCGGCCCTCAGGGACGAACTGCTCCGCAAGTTCGGCCGCGTGGAGGCCTACGAGGGGCGCGACCTCGACACGTTACTGGGCGCCTACCGCCTCGGCGCACGCGTCGCGCTGCGCCGGGCCAAGATCATCGGACGTACGTACAACCTCTCCCCCACCCTGATCCTCGCCTTCGCGGACGCCCTCTTCGCCTACGTCGACGAGCTGGAGGCCCTGTCTCGCGAGGGCTGGGTCATGGTCCAGACCCGCGCGGTGTCCGATGTGGCCGCGGTGCGAAGACAGTTACTCCACCTGGTCGTCGCCGGGCCGCCGCTGCCCCGGGCGACCATCGCCGAGCTGTGCCGGGACGCCTCCTGGCAGCTCCCCGCCGAGTGCACCCTGGTCGCCCTCCGACCGCCGCTCGCCGAACTCGTCCAGGCGGGGCTCGACCGGGACGTCCTCGCCGACCTCAGCCTCCCCCAGCCGTATCTGCTCATCCCCGGCCCGCTGACCGCCGACCGCCTCGCGATGCTCGGCTCCGCCCTGGCCGGCACCTCCGCCATCGTCGGTCTGACCGTGCCGCCGGCCCAGGCCGCCCACTCCCTCCGCTGGGCCCGGCGCGTCCTCCAGCTCATCGACGACGGCGTCGTCGCCGACGCTCCCCTCGTGCACTGCGAGGACCACCTGACAACGTTGTGGCTGCTGTCCGACCCGGCCCTGATGGACCAGCTCGCCCAGCGTGAACTCGCCCCGCTCGACGAGCTGTCCGGCACCCGGCGCGACCGGCTGATCGAGACCCTGCGCGTCCACATCTCCACCCGGGCGCCCGCCGAGCAGGTCGGCGAGATGCTCGGCGTGCACGCCCAGACGGTCCGCTACCGGCTGCGGAATCTGGACAGCCACTTCGGCGACCGGCTCCTCGATCCCGACCACCGGTTCGCCCTCGAAGCGGCCCTGCGCGCCCTCCACCTCGGCGGGAGGCGGACGGACTGAGCCGGGCCGCGTACGCGCTTCCGCGTCGCGGCCACGGTCGTCCGGACGCGCCTACGCCGTCCTGGGCGTGAGGCGGCAGCGGGCCGGGCCCGCCGCCTGCAGGGTGATCGCGGGCGCCACGGGCACCACCGTGTCGACGGCCTCGAAGTCGTACCGCTGGAGGATCATCGCCAGCGCGATCACCGACTCCAGCATCGAGAAGTGCTGGCCGATGCAGGCGCGCGGGCCGCCGCCGAAGGGGAACCAGGCGTAGCGGGGTCGGGCGGCCTCCGCCTCGGGCGTGAAGCGGTCGGGGTCGAAGCGCTCCGCGTCCTCCCAGTAGTCCGGGTGGCGGTGGGTGACCCAGGGGGCGACGATGACGTCCGCGCCGGCCGGGACGGCGACGCCGCCGATCGAGGTGGCGGCGACTGCGCGGCGCCCGATGACCGGGGCGGCCGGGAAGAGCCGCATGGCCTCCTTGAGGACCCGGGTGACGTACGGCAGGGAGTCGAGGTCCGCGGCGCCGGGGGTACGGCCGGCGAGGACCCGGTCGACCTCGTCGTGGGCCCGCTTCCGCTCCTCCGGGTGCAGGGCGAGGAGGTGGAGGGCGAAGCCGAGGGAGGTGGCTGTGGTCTCGTGGCCGGCGAGCAGGAAGATGAGGACCTGCTCGCGCAGCTCGGTCGCGTCGAAGCTGCCGTCCTCGGCGTTCTCGGCCTCGACGAGGAGGGTCAGCAGGTCCTGGCCGTCGCCGGGGGCCCGTCCGGAGCCGCGGCGCTCGGCGATGATCCGGTCGCAGACCTCGTACAGTGCCCGGTGGACGGTGGCGGCGCGGCGGTTGCCGGGGGTGGGCCAGTCACGGGGGGCGTTGAGCGGGGAGTAGCCGCGGCGCAGGACGTAGGCGCCGACCTCGGGGAAGCTTCTCTCGACGATCTCGACGGCCGCGTCCACGTCCGTGCCGAAGAGGATGCGGGCGACGGCGCGCAGGGCGAGGCGGGCCATGCCCTGGAGGACGTCGACGGACGCGGCGTCGGCCTCCCGCCACTCCTCGGTGAGGGTGATGACCTCGGCGGCGATGGCGGCCGCGTAGCTGTCGACCCGACGGCGGGTGAAGAGGGGCTGCACGAGCCGGCGCTGGCGGAGGTAGTCATCGTCCTGGCTGGTGAGGAGCCCGTTGCCGAAGGAGTCGCGGACCTCCTGGTAGAAGGCGTTGTCCTTGCGGAAGTTCGCCGATTCCCCGGCGAGGACCTGCTGGGCACCCTCGGCGGAGAAGACGCCGTAGACGGTGGCGCGGATTCCGGGCGGCCCGGCGTTGATCCGTACGACGTCGCCGTGGTCGCGGCGGGCGCGGAGGAAGGTGCCCAGGGAGTCGTTCTTGAGGTCGAACATGGAGCCGAGCAGCGGAAGTCCCGCGAGCTCGGGCGCTTCGGCACCGGTGGTGATGGCCATGAACGGTTCCCCTCGATCGTCGCCTGACGGGTGATTGTCCCGCAGCGGGTGACTCACGGGTGAGGGTTGCCCGAACAGCGGACCGAATCTGGCCTGTTGGCTCGATCGGGGCGGTTGTCAGTGGTGTCTGAGAGGCTCGCCGCATGGAGCGACCCGAGATGACCCTGCAACTGACCATCGACTGCGCGGACCCGCAGCGCCTGGTGCCGTTCTGGCTGGAGGCCCTGCGCTACGTCCCCGATCCGCCGCCCGAGGGCCACGCCACCTGGCGGGCGTACTGGGAGGCGATCGGCGTCCCCGAGGACGAGCTGGGCGAGGACGCCGGGGAGCTCCCGGAGTCCATCGTGGACCCGAAGGGCGCGGGTCCCCGGGTCTGGTTCCAGCGCGTCCCGGAGCCGAAGACGGTCAAGAACCGCGTCCACCTGGACCTGAAGGTCGGCGGCGGCCGCGGGGTGCCGCTCGCCCTGCGCCGCGAGCGGGTGGACGGCGAGGTGACGCGGCTCACGGCCCTCGGCGCGACGATCCTGTACACGATGGACGAGCCGAACGGCATGGACCACTACGCGGTGGTCCTCCAGGACCCCGAGGGCAACGAGTTCTGTCTCGTCTGACGCCCCGCCCGGCAGGGCGGGGCGGGGCCGGTGGCGGACCGCATCGCGCGGACGACGAGGAACAGGAGACCGAGGTGGCCGAGGTGGCCGAGGTGACGGTGGCCGAGGTGATGGCCGAGCTGGCCACGCTGGAGGACCCGAAGGCGCGCGCGGTGAACGAGAGGCACGGTGACGACCACGGTGTGAACCTCGGCAAGCTGCGCGCGCTGGCGAAGCGGCTGAAGACGCGGCAGGACCTCGCGGAGCGGCTCTGGGAGACGGACGACAGCGCGGCGAGACTGCTCGCGCTGCTGATCTGCCGCCCGAAGGCCTTCGGGCGGGACGATCTGGACGCCATGCTCCGCGGGGCGCGCACGCCCAAGGTGCACGACTGGCTCGTGAACTACGTGGTGAGGAAGAGCCCCCACGCCGAGGAGCTGCGCGTGGCGTGGACGGCCGACCCGGATCCGGTGGTGGCGAGCGCCGGCTGGGCCCTGACCACCGAGCGGGTCGCGAAGAAGCCCGACGGCCTCGACCTCGACGGCTTGCTCGACGTCGTCGAGGCGGAGATGAAGGACGCCCCGGACCGTCTGCAGTGGGCGATGAACCACTGTCTCGCCCGGATCGGCATCGAGCACCCCGACCTGCGCGCCCGGGCGCTGGACATCGGTGAGCGCCTGGAGGTCCTCAAGGACTACCCGACGGCCCCGGGCTGCACGTCCCCGTACGCGCCCGCGTGGATCACCGAGATGGTGCGCCGCCGGGAGGGGGCGTAGCGGGGCCGCGTCCGGCCGACCCCCTGGCGGGCGGAGAGAAAAGTGGCCGGTCTCACGGCCGGAGCCGAGAGCGTGGCGCAACGCACGCCCGGACAGTGCGCGCTTCGCCGGACGCGGGCCCTAGCCTTGGACACATGTCCGATCACCATAGAGAGACCCCTGGACCCGAGGCCCTGAACGAAGCCATTCGTACGTTGTGGGTGCGCGCCGGCGAGCAGCAGCGCTCCCTGACGGCCGACGAGCAGCGGATCTACCAGGTGCTCGTGGCAGCGTGGGCCGAGGCGACGCAGACCGAGCAGAGCCTCGCGGCCTGAGCTGCTGGGGGTGACCGGCGTAGGGCAGGGCCAGGACCCGGATCGTCCGCTCCGGCGTCACGGGCGGAGCCGTGAACCGAGCGCCGGTGTCGTCGTGGACCCAGCGCCGGCCGCCGGCCTCCGTGACCGGCCCCATCCGGCGGAGGGCGCACGACCCGGTGAACGCGTGCTCGCCGCCGAGGCCGCACCAGGGCGGGCAGGTGACCGCGGAGGCTTCGAGCGGCTGCCGCTCCGACATGACCTCGGTCACCACCCCCGCCCTGGCGATCCGGAGGTACGGATCGCCGGCGATCTCCCACGGGCGGAGGCTTTCGCCGGTCCCACCGGGCCGGGCCGCGGCTTCCTCGTCGTAACGGGCCTTGAGGAAGGCGATCAGGTCGTCCACGGGCTCTCCGGGAGGGTGTCCCGCCCGTTGCGACACGACGGGGCGGGTCCGGGTGCCGCATCAGCCGGCAGGGGCGGATGGATGGCCTCACTGTACGAGCGGCCACCGACGGTTCGGGGGCGTTCCACGAAGCACGGCGAAGGGGCCCGCACCCGCACGGTGCGGGCCTTTCTACTTCGCGATGGCCCGGCTGATCACCATGCGCTGGATCTCGCTGGTGCCCTCGAAGATGGTGTAGATGGCCGCGTCGCGGTGCATGCGCTCCACCGGGTACTCGCGGGTGTAGCCGTTGCCGCCGAGGATCTGGATGGCCTGGGCGGTGACCTTCTTGGCGACCTCGCTCGCGTACAGCTTGGACATGGATCCCTCGGCCGCCGTGAAGGGCTTGCCGGCCGTCGCCATCCAGGAGGCGCGCCAGACCAGGAGGCGGGCCGCGTCGATCTGGGTGGCCATGTCGGCGAGCTGGAAGGCGACGCCCTGGTTCTCGATGATCGGGCGGCCGAACTGGACACGGGTCTTCGCGTAGTCGAGGGCGACCTCGTACGCGGCGCGGGCGGTGCCGACGGCCATGGCGCCGACCGCGGGGCGGGAGGCCTCGAAGGTGGCCATGGCGGCGTTCTTCACGCGCTCACCGCCGCCGGCCTTGGCCTTCTCCCGGGCGCGGGCCAGGCGCTCGTCGAGCCTCTCCTTGCCGCCGAGCAGGCAGTGGCCGGGGACGCGGACGTCCTCCAGGACGACCTCGGCGGTGTGGGAGGCGCGGATGCCGTGCTTCTGGAACTTCTGGCCCTGGGAGAGACCGGGGGTGCTCGGCGGCACGATGAAGGAGGCGTGGCCCTTCGAGCCGAGCTCGGGGTCGACGACCGCGACGACGACGTGGACGTTGGCGATGCCGCCGTTGGTCGCCCAGGTCTTGGTGCCGTTGAGCACCCACTCGTCGGTGGCCTCGTCGTACACCGCGCGGGTACGCATCGAGGCGACGTCCGAGCCCGCGTCGGGCTCGGACGAGCAGAACGCGGCGACCTTGACGTCGTTCGCGTCGCCGTACATCTGGGGGACCCAGGTGCCGATCTGCTCCTCGGTGCCGTTGGCGAGGACGCCGACGGCGGCGAGGCCGGTGCCGACGATGGAGAGCGCGATGCCGGCGTCGCCCCAGAAGAGCTCCTCCATCGCCATGGGGATGCCGAGGCCGGTCGGGTCGAAGAACTGCTGGGCATAGAAATCGAGCGAGTAGATGCCGATCTTGGCCGCTTCCTGGATGATCGGCCAGGGAGTCTCCTCACGCTCGTCCCACTCGGCGGCCGCGGGGCGCATCACATCGGCGGCGAAGCCGTGGAGCCAGTCGCGGACCTGCTTCTGGTCATCGTTGAGATCGAGCGTGAACTCGCCCATCGTCCCTCCCAGCTGTACGTTACTTGCGGTAACACCAGTCTGTTACCGGCGGGTATGGGCTGTCAACCTGCGGTGGAGCGGTTCGGCCCGACCGGCAGCGGACACCGACCGGGTGTTACGTTGCGACAGCCTCACGAATCGCACGGGCGGGGAGACACGCTTATGGACATCGCACACCGGACCACCGACCAGCAGACGCCCGCCGAACAGCGGCGACGCGAGCTGCTGGAGGCGGCGGACCGGGTGGTGCTCCGGGACGGCCCCAAGGCGTCCATGAACGCGATCGCGGCGGAGGCGGGCATCACCAAGCCGATCCTCTACCGCCACTTCGGCGACAAGGGCGGTCTCTACCGTGCCCTCGCCACCCGGCACACGGACGCCCTCCTCGCCGCCCTGCGGGCCGCGCTCGACGCGCCGTCCGACCGCCGCCGCCGCGTCGAATCCACCCTCGACACCTACCTGGCCTCCATCGAGGCGCTGCCCCAGGTCTACCGCTTCCTCATGCATCCGGCGGAGGAGTCGCACCACCCCGAGCAGGGCTTCGACGTCGGCCGCCACTCGGCGCCGCTGCTCCGGCGGATGGGCGAGGAGCTCGGCCAGGTCATCGCCGAGCGCGTCGACCTGGGTCCCGGCGCCGAGGCCCAGGCCCGGATCTGGGGGCACGGCATCGTCGGCATGATGCACGCGGCCGGCGACTGGTGGCTCGGCGAGCGCCCCTGCTCCCGCGCCGATCTCGTCCGCAGCCTGGCCGACCTCCTGTGGGGCCGCCTCGCACAGGCACCGGACCTCCCCGGCGGACCGGGGTTCTGACGCACGTACACCCCCGGCCCATGAGCCGGGGGTGCCCTTCAGCCCTCCAGCACCCCGGCCCCGCTCCCCCACGGCTGCTTGCGGATCGCGCGGATCAGACGTGACTTGCGCCACCCCGTGACGTGGTTCGCGTAGACCCCGCCGTCCAGGTGGTCGGCCTCGTGCTGGAGACAGCGGGCGAAGAAACCCGTCCCCTCCACCCGTACCGGCGTCCCGTCCAGCCGTACGCCCTCGACCACCGCGCGGTCGTAACGGGGCGTCGGAGCCTCAAGACCCGGCAGGGAGAGGCAGCCCTCGGGACCCCGGAACACGTCGCCGTCCGCCTCCACCAGGCGCGGGTTCACGACATGTCCCAGGTGGCGGGTCTCCTCGTCGTCGGGGCAGTCGTACACGAACACCCGCAGGCCCACGCCCACCTGGTTCGCCGCCAGGCCGACGCCGTTCGCCGCGTACATCGTGGCGAACATGTCCTCGACGAGGCGGGCGAGTTCGGGCCCGAAGTCGGTGACGGGCGCGCAGGGCGTGTGCAGCACGGGGTCGCCGAGCAGAGTCATCGCTCGGACCTGGCCGGAACTGCCGGGGATGGGGCGGTTTCGCATGGCGGTAAGGGTACGGTCCGCCGTGACCTGGCTGTTTCGCGCGGCCGCTCGGCGGTGCCGCTGTTCGGGCTGCTGGCCGGATCTCGATAGGCTGAGCCCGGACCGACGCAAGGAGGAACAAGAACGATGTCAGGACACCCCGGTAATCCAGAGCCGCTGTCGCCGCGCGCCAAGCTGGCCGTGACGGCGGGCAGGGCCGCGGCCGCGGTGTCGCGTGCGGCGGGACGCGGCAGCGGATCGGTGATCGGCGGCAAGGTGGCGCTGAAGCTCGACCCCGACCTCCTGGGCCGGCTCGCGCAGCATCTGGACGTCGTCCTGGTGTCGGCGACCAACGGCAAGACGACGACGACCCGGCTGATCGCGGAGGCCCTGCGCGCAGCCGGCCCCGTCGTCTCGAACGCCCTCGGCGCCAACATGCCCGCCGGCATCACCTCGGCGCTGGCCGGTGGCTCGGACTCCAAGTACGGCGTCATCGAGGTCGACGAGAAGTACCTGGCCGGTGTGGCCCGCGACACCACGCCCAAGGTGATCGCGCTGCTCAACCTCTCCCGCGACCAGCTCGACCGCGCCGCCGAGACCCGGATGCTCGCCGAGAAGTGGCGCGAGGGTCTCAACGGCACGAAGGCCGTCGTCGTCGCGAACGCCGACGACCCGCTCATCGTGTGGGCCGCCTCCTCCTCGCCGAACGTGGTGTGGGTCGCCGCCGGCCAGGAGTGGAAGGACGACGCCTGGTCATGCCCCTCCTGCGGCGGTGTGATGCAGCGTCCGGGCGACGACTGGTTCTGCGGCGAGTGCGGCTTCCGCCGTCCCGCGCCGAGCTGGGCGCTCAGCGGCGACCACGTGCTCGACCCGCACGGTTCGGCCTGGCCGATCCGGCTCCAGCTGCCCGGCCGCGCCAACAAGGCGAACGCCGCGACCTCGGCCGCCGTCGCCGCCGTCTTCGGCGTGCCGCCGCAGGTGGCCCTGGAGCGCATGTACCAGGTGCAGGCCGTCGCCGGACGCTACGACGTGGTGACCTTCCAGGGCCGTGAGCTGCGCCTGCTGCTCGCGAAGAACCCGGCGGGCTGGCTCGAAACGTTTTCCCTCATCGACGGGCCGCCCGCCCCGGTGATCCTCTCCGTCAACGCGCGCGGCGCCGACGGCACGGACACCTCCTGGCTGTGGGACGTGGACTACGGCCGGCTCGCCGGACACCCGATCATGGTGATCGGCGACCGCCGGCTGGACCTCGCCGTCCGCCTGGAGGTCGCGGGTGTGGACTTCCGCGTCTGCGAGACGCTGGACGAGGCCGTCGCGATGGCCCCGCCCGGACAGATCGAGCTGATCGCCAACTACACCGCCTTCCAGGACGTCCGCCGCCGCGTCGGCAACTGACCCGTAGAGGACTTGCAGCATGAGTGACAGCAGCCTGCGCCTGGTCTGGGTCTACCCGGACCTGCTCAGCACCTACGGCGACCAGGGCAACGCCCTCGTCGTCGAGCGCCGCGCCCTCCAGCGGCGGCTCAACGTCGAGCGCGTCGACGTCCGCAGCGACCAGCCGATCCCGACCTCGGGCGACATCTATCTGATCGGTGGCGGCGAGGACCGTCCACAGCGGCTCGCGGCCGAGCGGCTGCTCCGCGACGGCGGCCTGTCCCGGGCCGCCTCCAACGGCGCGATCATCTTCTCGGTCTGCGCCGGCTACCAGATCCTGGGCCACGAGTTCATCAACGACGTCGGCGAGCGGCAGCCGGGCCTCGGCCTGCTCGACGTCACCACGACCCGCGGCGAGGGCGAGCGGTGCGTCGGCGACGTCCTCGCGGACATCGACCCGCGACTCGGCCTGCCCCAGCTGACGGGCTTCGAGAACCACCAGGGCATCACCCATCTCGGCCCGACGGCCCGGCCGTTCGCCCGGACCGTCCTCGGCAAGGGCAACGGAACCGGTGACGGCACCGAGGGCGCGTACAACGACACCGTCTTCGGTACGTACATGCACGGCCCCGTCATGGCCCGCAACCCGCAGATCGCGGACCTGCTCCTGAAGCTGGCCCTCGACGTGAACGCGCTGCCGCCGACGGACGACCGCTGGTACGAGGCGCTGCGCGCCGAGCGCATCGCGGCCGCCACGCAGCCCGCGTAGCGGTCACGCGGCCCGTCCCCGGACGGGCCTCCGGGGGCAACACGCGCGCCGTTGTTGGTCCCTCGTACGAACGTACGTTGTCCACTGTGCGGACATCCGGTTCGGCCCCGCCACCCTGCGGCGATAGGGTGGCGGGGATCCAGCCGGACGACGTGGTCCGGGAGTCGGCCCACGTTGCAAAGGTTTTTGGGCTATGCGCATTGGCGTGCTCACCTCCGGCGGAGACTGCCCCGGTCTGAACGCTGTCATCCGTTCCGTCGTGCACCGCGCCGTCGTCGACCACGGCGACGAGGTCATCGGCTTCCACGACGGGTGGAAGGGCCTCCTGGAGTGCGACTACCGCAAGCTCGATCTCGAGGCGGTGGGCGGCATCCTGGCCCGCGGCGGCACCATCCTCGGCTCCTCGCGGGTCCAGCCCGCGCACCTGGTCGACGGCGTCGAGCGCGCCCGTGGCCATGTGGCCGACCTGGGGCTCGACGCGATCATCCCGATCGGCGGCGAGGGCACCCTCAAGGCGGCGAACCTGCTCTCCGAGGCGGGTCTCCCGATCGTCGGCGTCCCGAAGACGATCGACAACGACATCGCCTCCACCGATGTCACCTTCGGCTTCGACACGGCCGTGACCGTCGCCACCGAGGCCCTCGACCGGCTGAAGACCACCGCCGAGTCGCACCAGCGCGTCCTCGTCGTCGAGGTCATGGGCCGTCACACCGGCTGGATAGCGCTGCACTCCGGCATGGCCGCCGGCGCGCACGCCGTGGTCGTCCCCGAGCGCCCCTTCGACATCGACGAGCTGACCACCCGGGTCGGCGAGCGCTTCGAGGCCGGCAAGCGCTTCGCGATCGTGGTCGTCGCCGAGGGCGCGAAGCCGCGTGAGGGCTCGATGGACTTCAAGACCGCGGGCACCGACATCTACGGCCACGAGCGCTTCACCGGGATCGCCAACCAGCTCTCCGTGGAGCTGGAGCGGCGCCTCGGCAAGGAGGCCCGCCCGGTGATCCTGGGTCACGTCCAGCGCGGCGGCACCCCCACCGCGTACGACCGTGTCCTCGCGACCCGCTTCGGGTGGCACGCGGTCGAGGCCGCGCACCGCGGCGAGTTCGGCATGCTGACGGCCCTGCGCGGCACGGACATCACGATGGTTCCGCTGGCCCAGGCCGTGGAGAGCCTCAAGACGGTCCCCGCCGACCGCTACGCCGAGGCCGAGTGCGTGATCTGACGCACGTCGGTACGGACGCGTTCGCGTGACACCGCCCCCGGTCGCAGTCGCGGCCGGGGGCGGTTCTAGTCTGGTGCGGACAACAAGCGCGAATCGGGCTCCAGGAGTACACACGATGGATCACAGCGGGCACGGCATGACCACGGATCTGCCGCCGTTCACGCTGGGACGGGGCCTGGAGTTCTCCCCCGACCTGTTCTTCCTGACCGGCTGCCTCGCGGCGCTCGGTCTGTACGGCTGGGGCGTGGCGCGGCTGCGGCGGCGCGGGGACGCGTGGCCGGTGAGCCGGACGGTGTTCTTCACGGTCGGCGTGCTGACCATCGCGCTCGTCATGTGCACCAAGCTCAACGACTACGGCATGGTCATGTTCAGCGTGCACATGGTGCAGCACATGGTGATCTCCATGCTGTCGCCGATCCTGCTGCTGCTCGGCGCGCCGGTGACACTGGCGCTACGGGCGCTGCCGGTGGCGGGGCGGGGCTCGACGGGGCCGCGCGAGCTGCTCCTGAAGCTGCTGCACAGCCGGTACATGAAGGTGATCACCCACCCCGGCTTCACGATCCCGATGTTCATCGCGAGCCTGTACGCGCTCTACTTCACGCCGCTCTTCGACTTCCTGATGGGCTCCAAGACGGGCCACATCGGGATGATGGTCCACTTCCTGATGGTGGGCGTGGTCTTCTTCTGGCCGATCATGGGCGTCGACCCGGGCCCGCACCGTCCGGGCTACGTGATGCGGATGCTGGAGCTGTTCGCGGGCATGCCGTTCCACGCCTTCTTCGGCATCGCGCTGATGATGGCCTCTGAGCCGATGGTCAAGGCGTACGAGAACCCGCCGGCCTCGCTGGGGATCGACGCGCTCACCGACCAGAACGCGGCGGGCGGCATCGCCTGGGCGTTCAGCGAGATCCCGTCGGTGCTGGTGCTGATCGCGCTGGTCTACCAGTGGTACCACTCCGAGCAGCGGCAGGCGGTCCGCCAGGACCGGGCCGCGGACCGGGACGGGGACAAGGAGCTGGAGGCGTACAACGCGTACCTCGCCTCGCTCCAGACCAAGCGGTGACGACCGGCGTGCGGTGAGCGGTCCCTCTTCGGGCCCGGCGCGGGGCCTCTGACGGGGTCCGGCGCCGGGCCCGGTTCCGTTTCCGGCGCACGCCGGAGCGTCCGGGGAGTAGCGCGCGCCCCTCTCGGGGGGTCACGATGGGCTGGACGGCTTCCACGACCTCGGTCGGGAGGAGGGCGGACTGATGTCCGGTGGCACGAAGACGATGGCGGTGCTGACCTGCGCCGCGGTGGTGCTCACGACGGCGTACACGGTGGCGCTCGGCAGCAGCGGCTGGCTCTGGTTCGGCTCGGTGGTGCTCGCTGTGGCGACGATCGGCCTGGCCGCGTCGGACAGCGCGGCCCCGGCCGGCCCGCGCCGCCGCCCGCCGGCGGGCCCGGGCCCGGCGAGCCCCTGAGCCGCCCCGGCCGACCCGCGACGCGCTCAGCGCGGTGCGAGGACCACCCAGACCTGTCCCGGTGCGAAGGCCAGCGGCTCGCCGCCCGGGGTGGTGAAGGTGGTGCCCGACGCCGCCGACGTACGGGACCAGCGGGCCTCGTACGCGCGCCCGTCGCGCAGCACGAGCGCGGTGCCGCTCCCCACGGTCTCGGTGTACGGGGAGACCGCGCCGGTGACGTCGTGGAACCGGGAGGGCCGGACGGCGACGCGCTGGACGACCACGGTCGACGGGGCGAGGGGCCCCGTGTCGGTGGCGCGGGCCGCGCGGCCGTCCATCGCCACCCGCCAGGTCCGGTCGGAGGCGGACCAGGTGAAGGTGTAGCGGGCCGCCGGATAGTGGACGGTCTCGGAGTCGACCGCGGTGCCACCCGCCGGGGCGGGGCCGAAGCGGAAGCCGATGTCCCGGGCGTTCTGGGGCTCGGGGACGGTCGCGAGGGCCCGCTCGGGGCGCAGGTAGAGGTTGTGCGGGGCGGCCCGGTCCGGGGAGCGCCGGAAGGCGCCGGGACGGGTGGACTCGGTGACGGGGTGGAGCGGCGCGGCGCTCAGCAGCGGGTTCAGGGCGGACTGCGCCCCGGAGTAGGCGAGGACGGGCCGGCCGAAGGTGCCGAGCAGCTCTATGTCGGACTCGCGGGCGCTGCGGACGGGGCCGACGCGCTCGGGGAGGCGGGAGGAGTACACGGCGAGGAGCCGGGTCGTACCGCCCTCGACCTGTTCGACGTAGACGAGGTCGGCGGCGCCGAGCCCGGTGTGGGGGCGGGCCGCGGCGACGTTGTCGATCTTGACGGCGAGGACGGGGCCGGACCGCGCCGGGAGCCCGGTGAAGGGCGAGCGGCCGGTCGGGACGGGTGTCGTCGTGGTGGGCGCGGGCGTCGTGGTGACGGGCGCCGGCGTGGTGGGCGCGAGCGTGGGGGCCGGTTCCGGCGTGCCCGAGTCGGAGCAGCCGTACAGCCCGGCCGCCGTCACCGCGCACAGGAGGGCGGTGAGGACGCGGCCGGGGCGCCTGGCTCCGCGCTCGCGTGTCATGGTGACGCTCCCCCACCAGTGGACCACGGGGCCGTGCACGGATACAACGGGCTTGACGGACGACGAACGGGGGTCGCGGGTGTTCTACCACCTGATGAAGTACGTACTGCTGGGACCGCTCCTGAAGCTGCTCTTCCGGCCGCGTATCGAGGGTCTGGAGCACATCCCGGAGGAGGGTGCGGCGATCGTCGCGGGCAATCACCTCTCCTTCTCGGACCACTTCCTGATGCCGGTCGTGCTCGACCGGCGGATCACCTTCCTGGCGAAGCAGGAGTACTTCACGGGGCCGGGGATCAAGGGCCGGCTCACGGCCGCCTTCTTCCGGGCTGCCGGACAGATCCCGGTCGACCGCTCGGGCAAGGAGGCCGGCAAGGCGGCGATCCGGGAGGGCCTCGGGGTGCTCGGGAAGGGTGAGCTGCTCGGCATCTACCCGGAGGGCACGCGCTCGCACGACGGGCGGCTCTACAAGGGGAAGGTGGGCGTGGCGGTGATGGCGCTGACGGCCGGGGTGCCGGTGGTGCCCTGCGCGATGGTGGGGACCTTCGAGATCCAGCCGCCGGGGAAGGTCGTGCCGAGGATCCGCCGGGTCACCATCCGGTTCGGGGCGCCGCTGGACTTCTCCCGGTTCGCCGGGTCGGCGGGCGAGAAGGCGGTGGTCCGCGCGGTGACGGACGAGATCATGTACGAGATCCTCCGGCTGTCCGGGCAGGAGTACGTGGACGACTACGCGGCGGTGGTGAAGGCGGCGGAGGCGGAGGCCGACGGCTGAACCCCGGCGGGAAGTTCCCCCGGCGGGGACGCTGTGAGCGGATCCGCGCTCGGCGCAAACGGCTGGGCCGCCGCACGGGACGGCCGTAGCGTCTCGATCATGACCAAGGGAACCGCGTTCGTGCTGGGTGGATCGGGACAGGTGGGGCGGGCGGCCGTGCGGGCGCTCGTCGCGGACGGCTGGGAGGTGACGGCCGCCTCGCGGGGCGGCGGCAGGGACGAGAGGTGGCCGGCCGAGGTCCGGTCGGTGGTGCTCGACCGGACCGAGGAGGGCGCGCTCGCGGCCGGTCTGGGTGACGGATGCGATGTGCTGGTGGACATCGTGGCGTACGACGCCGGGCACGGCCGGCAGCTGACGGGGCTCGCGGACCGGGTCGGTTCGGCGGTGGTGGTGTCGAGCGGCGCCGTCTACGAGGACGAGCAGGGGCGCAGCTTCGACACCCAGGACCGGCCGGACGGCTTCCCCGACTACCCGCTGCCGATCCGGGAGGACTGGCGGACGGTGGCGCCCGGCGACACGTCGTACAGCACGCGGAAGGTGGCGCTGGAGCGGGAGTTGCTCGCGGCGGGCGACGCCCTGCCGACGACGGTGCTGCGGGCGGGCGCGATCCACGGACCGTACTCCCCGGGCCCGCGCGAGTTGTGGTTCGTGAAGCGGGTGCTCGACGGGCGGCCGGTGCGTCCGCTCGCGTACGGCGGGGCCTCGCGGTTCCACCCGGTGCACGTGGACAACCTCGCGGAGCTCGTCCGGCTGGCGGCGGCGAGGCCCGGCAGCAGGGTGCTCAACGGCGGGGACCCGGAGGCGCCGACGGTGGCGGAGATCGGGGCGGCGATCGACGCGGTCATGGGCGTCGAGAGCGAGACGGTGCTGATCGAGGGCGCGCCGCCGCGGGACATCGTGGGGTCGACCCCGTGGACGGCGCCCCGGAACGTGGTCTACGACATGGCGGCGGCGGAGCGGGAGTTGGGGTACCGGCCGGTGGTGTCGTACGCGGATTCGCTGCCGGAGACGGTCGCGTGGCTGACCGAGCGGGTGACGGGCCGGGACTGGCGGGAGACCTTCCCGAATCTCGCGAAGTACGGGGTGGACCTCTTCGACTACGCGGCGGAGGACGCCTGGCTGGCGTCGCGGGGGTGACACGGGTGAGGGGAGGGACGGCTGTCCCTCCCCTCATCGGGCCGTCAGCGTGTTACGGCTTCGGGGTGGCGTGCGGGGCGCAGGTCTGGTCCGTGGCGTCCAGCTTGCCGGTCAGCAGGTAGGCCTCGACCTTGGTGTTGAGGCACGGGTTGACCAGGCCGGTGATGCCGTGCGAGCCGGCGTCCTTCTCCGTGATCAGGCGCGAGCCCTTGAACCGCTTGTGCAGCTCGACGGCGCCGGCGTACGGGGTGGCGGCGTCGCGCTCGGACTGGGCGATGAGCACCGGCGGCAGGCCCTTGCCGGTCTTCACCTCGGTCGGGCGCTGGCGCGGCGCGGACCAGGTGGCGCACGGCAGGTTCATCCATGCGTTGGCCCAGGTCATGAAGGGGTACTGCTGGTGGAGCCGGCTGTTGTCCCGGTCCCACTTCTTCCAGCTGGTCGGCCAGGGGGCGTCGGCGCACTCGACCGCGGTGTAGACGGCGTTGCCGTTCTCCGAGGCGGCGTTGCCGGCGGTGTCGGTGGGGTCCGAGGCCGCGTTGTCGATGAGCGGCTGCGGGTCACCCGCGGCGTACGCGCTCCAGGCCTCGGCCACCGGGGCCCACATGGAGTCGTAGTAGGGGGCGTTCTGGAAGAAGCCGATGAGCTCGGCCGGGCCGACCTTGCCGCCGAGGGGCGCCTTCTTGGCGGCGGCGCGCAGGGTCACCCACTGCTGCTGGACCTCCGCCAGGGTGTCGCCGAGGTGGTAGGTGGCGTCGTTCTGGGCGACCCAGGTCATCCAGTCCTTGAGCCGGCCCTCGAACGCGATGTCCTGGTCGAGGTTGACCTCGTACCAGACCTTGCGCGTCGACGGGTTCACGACGCTGTCGAGGACCATGCGGCGGACGTGGGTCGGGAAGAGGGTGCCGTAGACCGCGCCGAGGTAGGTGCCGTAGGAGACGCCGACGAAGTTGAGCTTCTTCTCGCCGAGGGCGGCGCGGATGACGTCGAGGTCACGCGCGGTGTTGGGCGTGTTCATGAAGGGCAGCATGTCGCCGCTCTTCTCGGCGCAGCCCTTGGCGTACTCGGCGGCGAGCTTGCGCTGCGCGCGCTTGTCGGCCTCGCTGTCGGGGACCGGGTCGAGCTTGGGGCCCTTGACGAACTCGCTGGGGTCGACGCAGGAGATGGGGGCCGACTTGCCGACGCCGCGCGGGTCGAAGCCCACGAAGTCGTAGGCCTTGGCGGCGCCCGCCCAGATCGCGTTCTTGGTGGTGACCCGGCGCGGGAAGCGCAGGCCGGAGCCGCCGGGGCCGCCCGGGTTGTAGAGGAGCGCGCCCTGGCGCTCGGCGGGGGTGCCGGTGGCGTTGATCCGGTCGACCGCGATCTTGATCTTCTTGCCGTTGGGCTTCGCGTAGTCGACGGGGACGGTGACCCAGCCGCACTGGATCGGCTTCTCGAGGCCCCAGGCGGCCGGGCAGTCCTGCCAGTCGATGCCCGCCTGGGCGGCCCGCGCCGCCGCGACGGCGACGCCGATCGACTCGGCGTCGCGCAGGTGGCGGTTGCTGTCGGCGTTCGCGGCCGGGGCCGCGAGCGCGCCCGCGACGAGCGTGCCCGCTATCAGGGTCCCGGCCGAGCCGAGCATGGCGGTACGTCTCAACGTGTACTCCCCCAGGATGAGCGCCACCCCCCGTGGCGGCGCTGTGTGTTGGCTGTCCGGGGGATCCTTTCGTCCCGGGGGCACCCGATGAAAGGGCGAACGCGTGTTTCTTTGCCGAACCAATAACCGGTGAACGGTGTACCGCTGAGCGGTGACCTCTCTACGGACGCATAGATCCGGTCAGACTCCGTCAGAACGGTGCGAGTTCGGACAGAGCGGTGTCGAGCAGTCGCCGGACCGCGAGCGCGTCCGGGGCGACGACGGTGACGAGGGCCGCGGGTCCGGCGAGCGGGGTGACGGCGGCGTGCTCGCCGAGCAGCCGCGGCGGCACCGGCTTCTCCGCGAACGCCGGATCGACGACGAGGAGCTGCCCGGTGGCCCGGTGGCCGCCGAGGACCGCGCCGCCGTCCCAGCCGCCGGGGGCGCCGGGGCCGAAGGCCAGCTCCTGGTCGAGGAGCGGGCGCCCGGCGCGCCGGACGGTGAGGCGGGTGACGAGGGTGCCGGGCGGCTCGCCGTGCCGGCCGAGGATCTGCTCCTCGCGGAGGACCAGCCGGGCCGTCGCGGCGAGCTCGACGACGGTCCGCGTCCGCAGGTGGGAGCCGTGCACGGAGACCACCTGTTCGGGCAGCCAGCGGAGCACCCCGTCCTCGCCGACGGTGATCCGGACGTCGTACGCGGCCGGCTCGGCGCTCCGGCCCGGCAGGGCGAGGGTGGCGGCGGCCGAGTCGACCAGGAGCCTGGCCCCGTCCCGTACCTCGGTCTCGACGGCGAGCCGGTCACCGCCGAGCGGCGCGCTCATCGCCCCGACGACGGTGACCCGGGTGTACGGCCCCGAGGCCCTGGTCCGGCGCAGGGCGAGGGGCCCGTCGCTCACGAGCAGCGGCAGGCCCCCGTCGGCGTCGGCGGCGATCCGGGCGGTGGCGCGCAGGCTCACGCGGTCCATGCCCCGAGCTGGGCCCGGACCCAGTCGGCGACCGGAGCCACGCCGTGCTCGGCGCGAAGCGAGGTGAAGGCGACGGGCAGTTCGCCGCGCTGCTCCTTGGCGTCGCGCGCCATCCGCTCCAGGTCGGAGCCCACGTACGGGGCGAGGTCGGTCTTGTTGACGACGAGGAGGTCGGCGGTGGTGACGCCGGGGCCGCCCTTGCGCGGGATGTCGTCGCCGCCGGCCACGTCGATGACGAAGATCTGGGCGTCGACGAGTCCCTTGGAGAAGGTGGCGGTGAGGTTGTCGCCGCCGGACTCGACGAGGATGAGGTCGAGCGGGCCGACGCTGTCCTCAAGGTCCTCGACGGCTTCGAGGTTGGCGGAGATGTCGTCACGGATGGCGGTGTGCGGGCAGGCACCGGTCTCCACGGCCTGGATCCGCTCGGGCGGCAGGACGGCGTTGCGGAGCAGGAACTCGGCGTCCTCGCGGGTGTAGATGTCGTTGGTGACGACCGCGAGGGAGAGCGTGTCGCGCAGGACCCGGCAGAGGGCGGCGACGGTGGCGGTCTTGCCCGAGCCGACCGGTCCGCCGAGCCCGATGCGCAGGGCGCGGCGGGTGCCGTCGGGGCGATGGGCGTCGGCGGAGACGGCGCCGTGGTGGGTGTGACCGTGGTCGAGGTGCATGGGGCGGCTCCAGTGGTTCTCAGGACGCGAAGAGGCGGACGGGCCAGGACGCGTGCTGTTCGGCGGTGATGTCGAGGAGGGGCGCGGAGGCCGCGGGCAGGGCGTCGACGCCCTGGCGGGCGGCGCGCGCGGCCTCGTCGGCGACCAGGTCCATGGCGGGGGCGAGGCGGGCGAGGACGGCGGTGGCCTGGAAGGGGTCCAGGCTCAGCAGCCGGACCACGGCGGTGGCGGGACCGCTGACGGTCTCGTACGCGACGCAGTGCGCGGCGTCCTCGGGGCCGAGCCCGGCGGCGCGGGCCGCGACGCCGAGGACGACGGGCTGATGGGCCCCGCGCGGGAACGCGGCGGCGAGCGCGTCGAGTTCGGCGCACGGCCAGGTGGCGCGCGCCGCCCGCATCAGCTGCCGGCCGAGTCTGCGGGCGGCGGCGCGCAGGGCGGGCGAGGGGGTGCGGGCGTCGGCGGCCGCGTCGAGTTCCTCCGGGTCGAGTCCGTGCGCGGCTCCGGCGGCGAGCGCGGCGGAGGTGAGTCCGGTGGTGTGCAGCCGGCCCCGGCAGAAGGCTTCGAGTCCGGCCGCGTCCTGGATGCGGCCGGCTTTGACGGCGGCCTCGGCGCCGCCGGAGTGGGCGTGCCCGCCGGCGGGGAACCGCCCGTCGGCGAGCACCATGAGTGCGGAGCGACTCGTCATCAGAAGAGGAAGTAGCGCTGGGCCATGGGCAGTTCGGCGGCGGGGGCGGGTTCGACCGCTGCGCCGTCGATCGTGACCGTGAAGGTGTCGGCGTCGACCTCGACCCGGGGCATCGCGTCGTTCTCCCGCATGTCCGCCTTGGACACCCGGCGGGTGCTGCCGATCGCGGTGAACTCTTTGTGCAGGCGGAGCCGTTGGGCGATGTCGTCCTCGATCGCCGCCTGAGCGACGAAGTTGACGGAGCCGGCCGCCGCCGCCTTGCCGAGCGCGCCGAACATCGGCCGGGGCAGGACGGGCTGGGGGGTGGGGATGGAGGCGTTGGCGTCGCCCATCTGCGCGTAGGCGATCTGGCCGCCCTTGAGGACGGTGAGCGGCTTCACCCCGAAGAAGGCGGGCTCCCACAGGACCAGGTCGGCGAGCTTGCCGGCTTCGACGGAGCCGATGAGATGGTCCATGCCCTGGGCGACGGCCGGGTTGATCGTGTACTTGGCGACGTAGCGGCGCGCGCGGTGGTTGTCGGCGCGGCCGTCCCCGGGCAGGGCGCCCCGCCGCTTCTTCATGACGTGGGCGGTCTGCCAGGTGCGCATGATCACCTCGCCGACGCGGCCCATGGCCTGGGAGTCGGAGGAGATGATCGAGATGGCGCCCAGGTCGTGGAGGACGTCCTCGGCGGCGATGGTGGAGGGCCGGATGCGGGACTCGGCGAAGGCGAGGTCCTCGGGGACGGCCGGGTTGAGGTGGTGGCAGACCATCAGCATGTCGAGGTGTTCCTCGATGGTGTTGACGGTGTGCGGCCGGGTCGGGTTGGTCGAGCTGGGCAGGATGTACGGCTCCGAGACCACCGTGATGATGTCGGGCGCGTGCCCGCCGCCGGCGCCCTCCGTGTGGTACGCGTGGACGGTGCGCCCGGCGATGGCGGCGAGGGTGTCGCCGACGAAGCCGGCCTCGTTCAGGGTGTCGGTGTGGATGGCGAGCTGGGCGCCCGTCTCCTCGCACACGCCCAGGCAGGCGTCGATGACGGCGGGGGTGGCACCCCAGTCCTCGTGGATCTTGAATCCGAGCGCTCCGCCGCGCAGTTGGGAGTGCATGGCCTCCCGGGACATCGTGTTGCCTTTGCCGAGCAGTCCGATGTTGACGGGGAAGGTGTCGAGGGCCTCGAACATCCTGGCCGTGTGCCAGGGGCCGGGGGTGACCGTGGTCGCCTTGGTGCCCTCGGCCGGTCCCGTTCCGCCGCCGACGAGGGTGGTGACACCGGTGGCGAGGGCCTGCTCGACGACGGTCGGCGAGATGAAGTGGACATGGGCGTCGACGGCGCCGGCGGTGACGATCCGGCCGTTGCCGACGATGATCTCGGTCTCGGGGCCGATCACCAGGTCGGGGTGGACCCCGTCCATGGTGTCGGGGTTGCCCGCCTTGCCGAGGGCGGTGATCCGGCCGTCCCGGATGCCGATGTCGGCCTTGACGACGCCCCAGTGGTCGATGATCACGGCGCCGGTGATCACGGTGTCGGGGGCGCCCTCGGCGCGGGTGGTGCGCGCCTGGCCCATGGACTCGCGGATGACCTTGCCGCCGCCGAAGACGGCCTCGTCACCGGCGCGGCCGGGGCCGCCGCTGCGGTCCTCCTCGATCTCGACGAGGAGATCGGTGTCGGCGAGCCGGATGCGGTCGCCGGTGGTGGGGCCGAACAGGTCGGCGTAGACGGCGCGGTGCAGGTCAGGCACGGTCGGCCCCCTCGGCCTCGGTGGCCTCGGCGGCCTGGTCGGCGCGGTCGGCCGCGTGGTCGGTCGTGTCGAGCGGGCCCGCCGTGCCGCCGCGCAGGCCGGGCACGATCCGGCGGCCGGCGAGCGGGACGAGTTCGACCTCGACGGGGATGCCGGGCTCGAAGCGGACGGCGGTGCCGGCGGCGATGTGCAGGCGCTGCCCGTGCGCGGCGGCGCGGTCGAGGTCCAGGCCGGGGTTGACCTCGGCGAAGTGGTAGTGGGAGCCGACCTGGACGGGCCGGTCGGCTGCGTTGAGCACGGTCAGACGCGTGACGGGGCGCCCCTCGTTGAGGGTGACGGGCTCGTCCGCGTACAGGATCTCTCCGGGGATCATCGGCGCGGCCCGTTCAGACGATGGGATCGTGGACGGTGACGAGCTTGGTGCCGTCGGGGAAGGTGGCCTCGACCTGGACGTCGTGGATCATCTCGGGGATGCCGTCCATGACCTCGTCGCGGGTGAGCACCTTGCGTCCTGAGGCCATGAGCTCGGCGACGGTACGACCGTCCCGGGCGCCTTCGAGGATGTGGGAGGTCAGGAGGGCGACGGCCTCGGGGTGGTTGAGGCGCACACCCCGGGCCAGGCGCTTGGTGGCCACGTCCGCGGCCACATGGATGAGCAGGCGTTCCTGTTCGTGCGGGCTCAGTTGCACTCTTCCACCTCACAGTCGTCGACCGGGGACACCCGGACAGCTGCGGACCCTACCGACCGTCAACACCTTGTTGAACTGCGGAGATGCGGCACGCGGCCAGACATTGCACGTTAGGGCGGAAGTTTTTCCGGCTCGTTAACTGCGGCTTTGCGTTTTCATGATCGTCGGACCGGATCGACCGACATGGACATCAGACCGCGGAGCCCGTCCTCCAGGACGTCGACGGCGACATCGCCGAAGAGGGCCTGCTGGGCGATGAAGCCCTGGACGACGGCGATCAGCGTGCGGGCCACGTGGTCGGCGGGGACGTCGGCGGACAGGATGCCGCTCTCCCGGTACACGGCGACCAGGTCCGCCCAGACGACGCGCATGCCGTTGTAGCCCTCCGCGAGGGTCTTCGCCAGGCGCTCGTCGCGCAGGGTCTCCGTCCACACCTGGATGATCAGGCGCGCGAAGGCCTGCCGGTCTGCGCCCTCGATCCGCTCCTCCAGGAAGAGCCGGAGCACGGCGCCGATCAGTACGTCGGGGGTGGGCGGCGGCGTGGTCCTGGACGCCTCCTCGAAGGCCCCTCTGATCCCGGCGAACGCCTCGGTCGCGATGGCCGCGATGATCTCGTCCTTGCCGCGGAAGTACCGGTAGACCGCGCCGGCCGACAGGCCGACCTCGCTGAGCACGTCCTGCATCGAGGTGGCGTGGAAGCCGTTGCGGGCGAAGCAGCGCGCCGCGCCGTCGAGGATCTGGCGCCGGCGGGCGTCGAGGTGTTCCTGGGAGACACGAGCCATGCCCCGAACCTAAAACGAATATTCATTCTTGACAACTTCCGAGGCCCGCAGGACAGTGATGGAACATAAAAACGAACGATCCTTCTCTTTGAATCGAGGACATCATGTCCGCCAACGCCACCGCCGTCGGCGCGGGGCGCAGGACCATCGCGGTGATGGTGCTGATCCCCGTCGTCGTCGCCCTGACCCTCTGGGCCTTCGCGTGGCCCGCGGCCCGGACGGCCCCCCGCGACCTGCCGATCGGTGTCGCGGGTCCCGCCACGGTGGCCACCACCCTGGAACAGGACCTCGCCCGGCACGAGGGGGCCTTCGAGGTCCACCGCTACGCGGACGAGGCCGCGGCCCGCACGGCGATAGAGGACCGCGATGTATACGGAGCGGTGGTCGTGACCCCCGGCGGCACGGAACTCCTGACGGCCTCGGCGGCGAGCCCCGTCGTGGCCGGGCTCCTGCGCGAGGCCCTGACCGCACAGGCCCCGGAGGGCACGAAGATCCAGGTCACGGATGTGGTCGCCGCCCCGGCGGGCGACCCGCGCGGGGCCGTGCTCGCCTCCAGCCTGCTGCCGCTCGCCCTGGCCGGAGCGGCGGCGGGGGTCGTGACGACCCTCCTCGGCCTGCGCGGCGGGCGCGCGGCGGCCGCCCTCGCCGGCGCCGCGGCGCTCGCGGGCGTCGTCGGCGCGGCCCTCGCTCACAGCTGGCTCGGCGCGCTCGGCGGGAACTGGTGGGCCGAGGCCGGAGTCCTGGGCCTCACCGTGCTGGCGATCGGATCGACGTTCGCCGGGCTCGCGGCCCTCGTCGGAAAGCCGGGCCTCGGGCTCGGGGCGCTGCTGATGATCCTGCTCGGCAACCCCTTCTCCGGCGCGTCGAGCGCTCCGGAACTCCTGCCGACCGCCGTGGGCACCCTCGGCCAGTGGCTGCCGCCGGGCGCCGCGGGCTCGGCCCTCCGGTCCGTCTCCTCCTTCGAGGGCGCGGCGGCGGGCGGACCGCTGCTCGTCCTCACCCTCTGGGCGGCGGCGGGCCTCACGGCGGCCTTGATCGGAACCCGGAGGCGTACCGGACCCACGGAGCCGGTGGCTGCGGCGCCGGCCCCGATTCCGGCGCGCGCGGGCTGATCCGGCCCACCGAGCCCATACGCGCGAGAAGACGGCCGCGTGCCCCCGCTGTAGCGGACGGGGGCACGCGGCTCTTCGGTGTGCGCTCGCGAGGACGGCGAGGGTCGGCGGACGGATCCGCCGGTCGGGCGCCAGGCGTCGCGGCCCCGGCCCTGATCCGCCGGACAGGACCCGGCCATGATCTGCCGGACAGGCCCTAGGAGACGCCGGGCTCGCGGTGGTGGGCGGCGATGCCGAAGCGGCGCTGTTCGCCGGTAGCGGAGTCCAGGGAATGGAGGCCGGAGACCGAGCTGATCACCTGCTCGTCGGCGGGCTTCTCGGCCGCCTCGAGTTCCTCCAGGTCAGCGGCGGAGACCAGGGCGACCAGCGGCTTCCCGTGGCGGGTGACGACGACGCGCTCCCCGCCGTAGACGACGCGGTTGATCAGGTCGGCGAGCTCGGCTCGCGCTTGCGTCACCGGGATCTCGTAGGTCATGCTCCCCATCTTACGGGCTGTACGTCCTGTACATTTTTTACAGATGGAGGTACCCACCATGGATGCTCGCCACGTCCTGCCCGAGTTCACGGAGCGCACCAGCTACGGAACCCGGACCCTCGACCCCTACTCGAAGCTCCTCTCGAACCGGATCGTCTTCCTCGGGACGCCGATCGACGAGACGTCGGCCAACGACGTCATCGCCCAGTTCCTGTATCTGGACCACGCGGGCCCCGAACAGGACGTCTCGCTCTACATCAACTCCCCCGGCGGCTCGATCAGCGCCATGACCGCGATCTACGACACGATGCGCTCGCTCCACTGCGACGTGGAGACCACCTGCCTGGGCCAGGCCGTCTCCACCGCCGCCGTGCTGCTCTCCGCCGGCACCCCGGGCAAGCGCATGATGCTCCCGGGCGCCCGGGTCACACTGCGTCAGCCCGCCATGGACGAGCCGCTCCAGGGCCAGCCGAGCGATCTCGACATCCACGCCCGTGAACTGCTCCGCCTCCGCGCGCTGATGGCGGGGATGCTCGCCGAGCACACGGGGCGGGACCGGGAGCGCGTCGACGCCGACCTCGACCGCCTCACGGTCCTGGACGCGCCGGCGGCGGTCGCGTACGGCCTGGTGGACCACGTGATCACGAACCGGCGCGCGGGCGCCGGCGGCACGGCGGGGTGAGCCGGCCGTGGTTCCCGAGCTGCCTCCGCTGCCCGCCCTGACCCGCGCCGAGAGTGAACTCGTCGACGCCTACCTCGAAGTCGTCGACCTCCTCGGAAAGATCAATCCATCCAGAGGCCCGCATACCTATGGCGCGTTGCGTGCGGCACAAGCCCTGGTAGGGCGGGCGGAGGCACTCCTCCAAGCCCTGACGCTCATGCATATGCGGGGCGAGAACGAGGTGCACGCGGACACATTGGCGCGCGCCCTCAGGGTGTTGGACGGTGAGCGCCGCGCGGACCGCGTCACCGTCCCGCGCACCCGGGCGAGTTGACATATCCGCGTGTCGTGTCGAGGTCCGGACGGCCGACGCGCACCGCAGAATCGCTCCCCCGTTCGGCGTAGTCGACGAGTCGACATATGTGCCGGGTGAGTTGCGCAACAGGTGTACACATCTGGCGGAATGGGGTGTTCCACCGCTGGTGCGAGGCTCGTAGGCCACACCTCCGAAGATCGCAAAGGCTCCCTGTCCACCCGTATGGATCAGTCGTGAGGAGCCTCACATATCGCCGTTTCAGCTCGGATTTCGACCTGTGTGTGGGTCAAGATCCCTGTCGACGACAAGCCCCCGCCACCGCGGCGGGGCGGTCCGGGCGGACGCCGAGTCCTGCCGCTGTCCCGGACGTCTGGTCGACAGGATTGGATCGGCAGGAGTGGAGGACCCGATTTTTACGGGGCGTACGCGCTGTTCCGGCAGCGAGGCCGTCCCTTGGGGTGAAGCCGCGTCAGCGGCCGGGCATCTTCGCCAGCCCGAACCCGACAGGTCATCCTTCGCAGGCGGCTGACGAAGGGTTGCGCATGACTGCGCAGATGCACGTCCCGTCCCTGCTGTCCCGGGCCGGAGCCGTCTCGGCTCTCACCCTCGCCGCCGTCGGCGGCACGCTGTTCGCACCCGGTGCGGCGGCGGAGGCCCAGGCAGCCACCACGCACGCGAACAAGGCACTGAGCGTCGCCGCGTCCAAGAAGGGAGCTCCGTACCGGTACGGGAGCACCGGACCCTCCAGGTTCGACTGCTCCGGTCTGACGCTCTACGCGTACAAGCAGGCGGGCAAGTCGCTGCCCCGCACCGCGCAGCAGCAGTACAACAAGACCCGGCACATCTCCGCCTCCACCAGGCAGAAGGGGGACCTGGTCTTCTTCCACTCCGGCGGGAGGGTGTACCACGTGGGCATCTACGCCGGGAGCGGCAAGATCTGGCACTCGCCCAAGACGGGTTCATGGGTGAAGCTCGACAAGATCTGGTCGTCGAAGGTCTACTACGGCCGCGTCCGCTGATCAGGCGGCGGTAGCGGTTCGTCCGTGGGGGGGGTGCGGTGGCGCCGCCGTACCCCTGACCGACAGCACGGGACCTAACAGCTCGCCATGGGGGCCACGGTCCACGGCAGAGTGATCCAGACCGTCTTGCCGCCGTCCTCGGTCGGCGTGACCGACAGACGGCCGCCGGCTTCCGCGGCCAGGACGCGGATGATGACCATGCCGCGGCCGTTGTCCTGCTGGACCGCCGCCGGGAGGCGGCGCGGCCGGCGCGGATGACTGTCGGTGACGCCGATGTGGAGCCGCTCGTCGCGCTCCAGACGGACGTCGACCGTGAAGGTGGGCGACTGCCCGAGCGTGTGCAGAACGGCGTTGGTGGCCAGTTCGGAGACGATCAGCCGGATCGAGTCCGCGATCTCCGCGGCGTCGTCCAGACCCCAGCCCATGAGGACGTCCGCGACGTACCGACGTGCTGTGGGGACCGAGGCGGGATCGCTCGGCAGCGTGACGGATGCTTCCTGGTGATCTGCCATGACGACGCTGTCCCTTTCCCACCGGGGCCACCGCCCCGGATTGCGCTTCGCGTCAGAGTGCCACCGATCGTGCCGCGCCGTGCGGCGTTCCACCAAGATATGTCCCCATCTGTCGCCCGAAGCGGTGAACTCTGGGGCCCGGAAACGCTCTTGGCGTCCTACCCGGCCGCGGGAGCGGTGCGCAGGATCGTCCGTACCGCGTGCTCGATCTGCGCGTCGGTCAGATCGGCGCGGGCCGTGAGCCGCAGCCGTGAGATGCCGTCGGGGACCGACGGGGGCCGGAAGCAGCCGACCGCCAGCCCCTGTTCCCGGCAGTCCGCAGCCCAGCCCAGGGCCGCCTCCGGCGAGGGCGCGCGCACCGAGACGACGGCCGCGTCGGGCCGGGCCGCCGTGAGACCGGCCTCGGTGAGCAGCCGGTACAGCGTGGTCGCGACGGTACGGGCCCGCTCGGCGAGGCCCGGTTCGGCCCTGATCAGACGCAGGCTCGCGAGGGCGCCGCCCGCGGCGGCCGGGGCGAGACCGGTGTCGAAGATGAAGGTGCGGGCCGCGTTCACCAGGTGCTCGATCACCCGGGCCGGGCCGAGGACGGCACCGCCCTGGCTGCCGAGGGACTTGGAGAGGGTCAGGGTGGCGATGACGTCCTCGTCGCCCGCGAGCCCGGCCTCGTGGAGGGCGCCCCGGCCGCCTTCGCCGAGGACACCGAAGCCGTGGGCGTCGTCCACCACGAGTCCGGCGCCGTGCGCGCGGCAGGCTTCCGCCAGCTCCGCCAGCGGGGCCTTGTCGCCGTCGACGGAGAACACGGAGTCGCTGACGACCAGGGCCCGCCGCCCGGGGTGCGCGCCGAGGGTCTTGCGTACGGCCTCGGGTTCGGTGTGCGGCACGACGGCCGTCTCGGCGCGGGCCAGGCGGCAGCCGTCCACGATCGAGGCGTGGTTGGACGCGTCGGAGACGATCAGGGAGTCGCGGCCGCCGAGCGCGGTGAGCGCGGCCAGGTTGGCGGTGTAGCCGGAGGAGAAGACGAGGGCAGCCTCGAAGCCGCAGAACTCGGCGAGCTCGCGCTCCAGCCGGGTGTGCAGCCGGGTGGTGCCGGTGACGAGCCGGGAGCCGGTGGAGCCGGCGCCCCAGCGCCTCGCCGCGTCGGCGGCCGCCTCGGTGACCTCCGGGCGGCGGGTGAGGCCCAGGTAGTCGTTGCCCGCCAGGTCGAGCAGGTCCGACTCGGCGGCCCGTGGCCGCAGCGTACGGACGAGACCGGCGTCCGCCCGGCGGCGCGCCTCGGCGTCGGTCCAGTCGAACGCGGTACGGCGGGGGCCCGCGGCCCCCGCGTCGTCGGCCTGTGGCATTCGGCGATCCTTTTGTAGGCAGCGCACAGACCCTAACCGGAGGATGCCGAGGTCGGGATGTGGTCATCCACACACCTCTATCGGGGGCGTTTGTTCGGATCCTCCTTGGCCAGGGGGTGGGCGGTAGGCAAGGATCAGCGTTTATGGACCTGCTGAACACGCTGGTGGAGAAGGGGCTGCGGCGCGAGCTGCCGACCCGTGAAGAAGCGCTCGCCGTCCTGGCGACCTCCGACGACGAACTGCTCGATGTGGTGGCGGCGGCCGGCAAGGTGCGCCGTCAGTGGTTCGGGCGCCGGGTGAAGCTCAACTACCTGGTGAACCTGAAGTCGGGCCTGTGCCCCGAGGACTGCTCGTACTGCTCGCAGCGGCTCGGCTCCAAGGCCGAGATCCTCAAGTACACCTGGCTGAAGCCGGACGAGGCCTCGCAGGCCGCCGCCGCGGGTGTCGCGGGCGGGGCCAAGCGGGTGTGTCTGGTCGCGAGCGGCCGCGGTCCGACGGACCGGGACGTCGAGCGGGTCGGCAGGACCATCGAGGCCATCAAGGAGCAGAACGAGGGCATCGAGGTGTGCGCCTGTCTGGGCCTCCTCTCGGACGGCCAGGCGGAGCGGCTCAAGGACGCCGGCGCCGACGCGTACAACCACAACCTGAACACGTCCGAGGCGACGTACGCCGGAATCACCAAGACCCACACGTACGCCGACCGGGTGGACACCGTGCAGAAGGCGCACGCCGCCGGTCTGTCGGCCTGCTCGGGTCTGATCGCCGGCATGGGCGAGACCGACGAGGACCTCGTCGACGTCGTGTACGCGCTGCGCGAGCTCGACTCGGACTCGGTGCCGGTCAACTTCCTCATTCCCTTCGAGGGGACGCCGCTCGCCAAGGAATGGAACCTCACCCCGCAGCGCTGTCTGCGGATCCTGGCGATGGTGCGGTTCGTCTGCCCCGACGTCGAGGTGCGGATCGCGGGCGGCCGTGAGGTGCACCTGCGCTCGATGCAGCCGCTCGCGCTGAACATCGCGAACTCGATCTTCCTCGGCGACTACCTGACGAGCGAGGGCCAGGCCGGCCAGGCCGACCTGGACATGATCGCGGACGCGGGCTTCGAGGTGGAGGGCGCGGGCACGACGACGCTCCCGAAGCACCGCGCGGACGCGCTCGCCGCGGCGGGCGGCGGCTGTGGTTCCCAGGCGTCGGCGGGATGCGGCTCGCACGACGCGTCGGAAGGCGCGGGCTGCGGCTCGCACGACGCGGCCGGTGGCGGCTGCGGTCCGTGCGGCGGTCACGCGCAGGCGGCCCCTGCGGCGGAGCCCGCCGCCGAGCCCGCGAACGAGGTGCCGGGCGCCCGTCCCGACCTCGTGGCGGTGCGCCGCCGCGGCGCCGGGACGGAGCTCGCCCCGAATGCGTAACGACGAACTGCTCGCCCTGGACCGGGCACACGTCTGGCATCCGTACGGGCCCATGCCGGGACGCACGGAGCCGCTGGTCGTCGAGTCCGCGTCGGGCGTCCGGCTCCGGCTCGCCGAACCGGTGCACGGCCAGGCCGAGTTGATCGACGGCATGTCCTCGTGGTGGTCGGCGCTCCACGGCTACAACCACCCCGTCCTCAACGAGGCGGCGCACAGCCAGCTGGACCGGATGAGCCACGTCATGTTCGGCGGGCTCACCCACGAGCCGGCCGTGCGGCTCGCCACCCGTCTGGTCGAGATCACCCCGGAACCGCTCCAGCACGTCTTCCTCAGCGACTCCGGCTCGGTCTCCGTCGAGGTCGCGGCCAAGATGTGTCTGCAGTACTGGCGCTCGGTGGGCCGGCCCGGCAAGCAGCTCCTGATGACCTGGCGTGGCGGCTACCACGGGGACACCTGGCAGCCGATGTCGCTGTGCGACCCCGAGGGCGGGATGCACGAGCTGTGGTCGGGCGTGCTCCAGCGCCAGGTGTTCGTCGACGCGCCGCCGGTCACGTACGAGGAGTCGTACGCCCGGATGCTGCGGGAGCAGATCGCCCTCCACGCGGACGAGGTCGCCGCGGTGATCGTGGAGCCGGTGGTGCAGAACGCGGGCGGGATGCGGTTCCACCCGCCCGAGTACCTGCGGGTCCTCCGCGAGGCCTGCGACGAGCACGGGGTCCTCCTGATCTTCGACGAGATCGCGACCGGCTTCGGCCGGACGGGCACGCTGTTCGGCGCCGGCCAGGCCGGTGTCTCCCCCGATGTGATGTGTGTGGGCAAGGCGCTGACGGGCGGTTACCTGTCGATGGCGGCCACGCTCTGCACGACGGAGATCGCCGAGGGCATCTCGCGCGGCGAGGTTCCCGTCCTGGCGCACGGGCCGACCTTCATGGGCAATCCGCTGGCCGCCGCGGTGGCCTGCGCGTCGATCGACCTGCTGATGTCCCAGGACTGGGCGCTGGAGGTCAAGCGCATCGAGACGGGACTCCGCGAGGGGCTCGCCCCCGCCGCGGAACTCCCCGGTGTGCGCGACGTGCGGGTGCTCGGCGCGATCGGCGTCGTCCAGCTCGACCACGACGTCGACATGGCCGCGGCCACGGAGGCGGCGGTCCGGTCGGGCGTGTGGCTGCGCCCGTTCCGCGACCTGATCTACACGATGCCGCCGTACGTGACGGGCGACGAGGACCTGGCCCGCATCTGCGCCGCGGTGCGCGCGGCGGCGGTCGCGGGCTGACGGGAAGAACGGGAAACGGGAGAACGGGGAGAACCGTGGGAATCATCGTCGTCAGCGGTACGGGTACGGAGATCGGCAAGACCGTCGTGACCGCCGCCGTCGCCGCCGTCGCCACCGCCGCCGGCCGTACGGTCGCCGTCCTCAAGCCCGCGCAGACCGGCGTCGGGCCGGACGAGCGCGGTGACGCGGACGAGGTCGTCCGGCTCTCGGGCGCGGTGGGCTCGGCCGAACTGGGTCGTTTCCCGGAGCCGCTGGCCCCGGGGACGGCGGCCCGGCGGGCAGGGCTCGCCCCGGTCGGGCCCGCGGAGGTCGCCGAGGCCGCGCGGCGGCTGGCCGCCGAGTACGACCTGGTGCTCGTGGAGGGGGCGGGCGGGCTGCTCGTCCGCTTCGACGAGGAGGGCGGCACGCTCGCGGACGCGGCGGCGCTGCTCGGCGCGCCCGTTCTGGTGGTCGTCCCCGCCGGTCTGGGGACGCTCAACTCCTCGACCCTGACGGCGGAGGCGCTGCGGGCGCGCGGGATCGAGCAGCTGGGCGTGGTGATCGGCAGCTGGCCGGACGCGCCGGACCTGGCGATGCGCTGCAACCTGGCGGACCTGCCGCGGGAGGCGGACGCGCCGCTCCTCGGAGCCGTACCGGAGGGGTCGGGGTCGCTGGGCCCGGCGGAGTTCCGGGCGGCGGCGGGCGGGTGGCTGGGGCCGGAGCTCGGCGGCACGTGGGACGGGGACGCGTTCCGGGAGAAATTCGCGGAGCCGTACGCGGGAGCTTCGTAGCGGCAGGACGCGGGGGCCTCGTGACGCTTGACGCCGGGGTCCGCGGAGCAGGAGGCGGGGCCTCGTGAGGCGTGACGCGGGGGCCCGCGGAGCAGGCGGCGGGGCCTTGTGACGCGTGACGCGGGGGCCCGTGGAGCAGGCGGCGGGGCCTCGTGACGCGTGACGCGGGGCCCCGTTTCGAGGGACGCGCGTGCCTTCACTCCGTAGGCTGGAGGCATGCGCGCTCACGTTCAGGAGATCGTCTTCGACTGTGCCGATCCGGCCGCTCTGGTCCGGTTCTGGGCAGGGCTCCTCGGTGGTGATCCGGTCGACCGGAGCGGCGACTGGTCGTACGTGGACCCGCCGGATTTCGTCCGGCTCGCCTTCCAGCGGGTGCCGGAGGGCAAGGCCGTGAAGAACCGCGTCCATCTCGACCTGGAGGTCGAGGACCCGGTCCTGGCCGCCGACGAGGCACTGGCCGCGGGCGCGTCCCGGGTCGGCGGGCCGGTGACGGACGAGCAGGGCTCCTTCCAGGTCATGCGCGACCCGGAGGGCAACGAGTTCTGCTTCGTGACGGGCTGAGGAGGCTCAGATGACACCGCCGAACACTCCGTCACCCGCCTCGTCCGCAGCCCCTGGCGTCCACCATCCGCTCTTCGCCCGCTTCTACGCCCGGTTCAGCGTGTCCGCCGACGCCAAGGGCGGGCTCGGCGCCCTGCGGGCGGAGCTGCTCGCCGGGCTGTCCGGGCGGGTGATCGAGATCGGGGCGGGCAACGGGCTGAACTTCGCGCACTACCCGGCCGACGTCACCGAGGTGATGGCCCTCGAACCGGAGTCCCGGCTGCGGCGGCTGGCCCAGGAGGCCGCGCTGCGGGCCCCGGTCCCGGTGACCGTGCTCCCGGACACGGCAGAGGCGCTGCCGCTGGAGGACGCCTCCTTCGACGCGGGGGTGGCCTCCCTCGTGCTGTGTACGGTACGGAACCTCCCGCAGGCCCTCGCCGAGCTGCACCGGGTGCTGCGCCCCGGCGCCGAGCTGCGCTTCTTCGAGCACGGCGTGGCCGACACGCCCGGCCTCGCGCGCGTGCAGCGGGGCCTCGACCGGACGGTCTGGCCGCTGCTCTTCGGCGGCTGCCACACCTCCCGCGCCCCGCTCGCGGCGATCGAGGCGGCCGGCTTCGTCCTGGGCCCGTACCGCGCGTTCGACGTTCCGGAGAAGGGGCCGCGGCTGCCCTCCTCGCCCTGTGTCCTGGGCGTGGCCCGGCGGTAGCCTCGGCGTCCCACGGAGCGGAAATCCTGGCGACGGCCCGGCCCCGTCTGATGGGATCAGGCCATGATCGACCTGCAGATACGTGCCGCCTCCCCCGACGACGCCGAGGCCGTGCTGGCCTTCTGGAAGGAGTCCGCCGAGGGGACCTCGATCTCGGACGACGTGCACGGGGTGACCCGGCTCGTCGCACGCGATCCCGAGGCACTCCTCCTGGCGGTCGCCGACGACCGGATCGTGGGATCCGTCATCGCCGGCTGGGACGGCTGGCGCGCCTCCCTCTACCGTCTGGCGGTCCTGCCCTCGTACCGCCGCCGGGGCATCTCCACCGCGCTGCTCCGCGCGGCCGAGGAACGATTCCTCGCACTAGGGGGACGGCGTGCGGACGCCATGGTCCTGGAGGCGAACGAGACGGGACAGCGGCTGTGGACGGCGGCCGGGTACGGTCGTGAGGATCACTGGCGCCGCTGGGTGAAGCCGCTCACGGACTGAACGGTGTCGGCCGGACCGGGGCCGGTCACCCGCTGTTTTGCCGATCCTTTACCATGGTCTCTCATTCAGACGACCCGACGACCGAAAGGTGTGAGCGTCCGCCCATGGGCGAGCCTCCCAGTAGTACTGATTTCCGTACTGCTCCCGAAAGCACCGGCGACGACAGCCGACATCGAGCATTCCCCCTCCCCCTGACTGATCATGGGACGGAGGTGAACCGATGACCGAAGTGCTTCTGCTCCTCCTGGCGCTCCTCCTCTCCGTCGCGTGCGGCGCGTTCGTCGCGGCCGAGTTCTCGCTGACGACGGTCGAGCGCCGTGAGCTCGAGGACGCCGCCGAGCGTGGCGAGCGCGGTGCGGCGGGAGCGCTCAAGGCCGTCAGGTCGCTGACCTTCCAGCTCTCCGGCGCCCAGCTCGGCATCACCGTCACCAACCTGGTCGTCGGCATGCTGTCCGAGCCGTCGATCGCCAAGCTGATCCGGGGTCCTCTCGAGGACCTCGGCCTCTCCGCCTCGGTCGCCTCCTCGGTGGCGCTGGTCCTGGGCACCGCCCTGTCGACCGTCGTCCTGATGGTGGTGGGCGAGCTGGTCCCCAAGAACTGGGCGATCTCCTCGCCCCTCGCGGTCGCGAAGGTGGTGGCCACCCCGCAGCGGATGTTCACCGCTGCCTTCAAGCCGCTGATCAGCCACCTCAACAACACCGCGAACCGGATCCTGCGCCGTCTCGGCATGGAGCCGACCGAGGAGCTGGCGTCGGCGCGCTCCCCGCAGGAGCTGGTCGCGCTCGCCCGCCACTCCGCGAAGGAGGGCGCCCTGGAGGCGGACACGGCCGAGCTGTTCGTCCGGACCCTCAACCTGGCCGAGCTCACCGCGGAGAACGTGATGACGCCCCGCGTGCAGGTCACCGCGCTCGACGTGCAGGCCACCGCCGAGGACGTCGCCAACGCGACCCGGGCCACCGGCCTCTCCCGCTTCCCCGTCTACCGGGGCAGCCTCGACTCGGTCGTCGGCATCGCCCACATCAAGGACGTCCTGGCCATACCGGCCGAGGAGCGGCGCCACCGCCGGATCGGCGAGCTGCTGCGCGAGCCGCTGCTCGTCCCCGAGACGCTGACCGTGGACCGGCTGCTCGACCGGCTGTCCGGGAAGCAGACGATGGCCGTCGTCATCGACGAGTACGGCGGCACCGCCGGGGTCGTCACCCTGGAGGACATCGTCGAGGAGGTCGTCGGCGAGGTGCGCGACGAGCACGACCCGCACGAGACGCCGGACCTGGCGCGGGCGGGCGAGGACGCGGACGGGCGTGAGCTCTGGTCCGCCGACGGCGCCGCCCGTACCGACCAGGTGGAGGTGATCGGCCTCCGGGTGCCGGACGGCCCGTACGAGACGCTCGCGGGCTTCGTCGCCCATGAGCTGGGCCGTATCCCGGCCGTCGGGGACAGCGTGGAGCTCGACGGCTGGCGGCTCGACGTCGTGGACGCCTCGGGCCGGCGCGCCGCGCGCGTGCTGCTGCACGCGCCCGCGTCGCGGGGGCACCAGGACGAGACCGGGGAGGCCGGCCGATGATCGTGATCCAGCTGTTGATCGGTCTGCTGACCCTGGTCGTCAACGCCTTCTTCGTCGGCGCCGAGTTCGCCCTGATCTCGGTGCGCCGCAGCCAGATCGAGCCGCTGGCCGAGGACGGGAACCGGCGGGCGCGCAGCGTCATCTGGGGCCTCGAACACGTCTCCGCGCTGCTCGCCGCGGCGCAGCTCGGCATCACGCTCTGCACCCTGGTGCTCGGCATCGTCGCCGAGCCGGCCATCGCGCACCTGCTCGAACCGGTCTTCGACGCGGTGGGCGTGCCGCACGGCCTGGTCCACCCGATCTCGTTCGTGATCGCGCTGAGCGTGGCCACGTATCTGCACATGCTGCTGGGCGAGATGGTGCCGAAGAACATCGCGCTGGCGGAGCCCACGCGTACGGCGCTGCTGCTCGGACCGCCGCTGGTGACGCTGGCGCGGGCGCTGCGACCGGTGATCTTCGCGATCAACGCCTTCGCCAACGTGCTGCTCAAGCTGCTGCGGGTGGAGGTCAAGGACGAGGTCGCGGCGACGTTCTCGGACGACGAGCTGGCCCGGATGGTCACCGACGCCGGTGACGCGGGGCTGCTCGACGACCGGGCGGCCGAGCGGCTGCACGACGCCCTGGAGCTGGGCCGCCGTCCCGTACGGGATGTCGTGATGCCGGCCGAGAAGGTCGTGTACGCGCGGGTCGGCACGACTCCGGGCGAGCTGGAGGCGCTGGCGGCGCGGACCGGGTACTCGCGCTTCCCGGTGGTCGACGAGGAGCGCAGGATCCTGGGCTATCTGCACGTCAAGGACGCCCTGGACGTCTCGCCGCGCGACGAGCCGTTCCCGGTGTCCGCGCTGCGGCCGATCGCCCGGGTCCGCGCGGCCACGCCGCTGGACGACGTGCTGACGGCGATGCGCCGCAGCCGGACGCATCTCGCGGCGGTGCTCGACGAGGACGGCAAGCCGGCCGGCCTCGTGACGATGGAGGACGTGCTGCGGGAGCTGGTGGGCCGCCCGGCGGCGCCGTAGCGCCGGACGCGGGTGGCGGAGGGCCTCGGGAACGCGCGTTCCCGGGGCCCTCCCCCGTTCACGGGGGGGGGCAGGGCTCCGGCGGAGGGCCGCGCATACCGCGCGGTATGATCTCTCCGCCATGGAGATCAATGCCACGTACAACAGTTTCGTCGCCCTCGGCGACAGCTTCACCGAGGGAATGTCGGACCGTAAGCCCGACGGCTCCTACCGGGGCTGGGCCGACGTCCTCGCGGACCGGCTGGCCGCCCGCGCCCCTGGCTTCCGGTACGCCAACCTCGCCGTACGCGGCAAGCTCATCGGCCAGATCGTCGAGGAGCAGGTCGAGACGGCCGCCGCGATGAAGGCCGATGTCGTGACGCTCGTCGGCGGGCTCAACGACACCCTGCGACCCAAGGTCGACATGGGGCGGGTGCGCGGACTGCTCACCGAGGCCGTCGAGACGCTCACGCCGTCCTGCGGTCAGCTGGTCCTGATGCGCAGCCCCGGCCGGAACGGGCCGGTCCTGGAGCGCTTCCGCCCCCGGATGGAGGAGCTGTTCGCGCACGTCGACGACCTCGCCGCCCGGCACGGGGCCCTGGTCGTCGACCTGTACAGCGCCCCCTCGCTCGCCGACCCCCGGCTGTGGGACGTGGACCGGCTCCACCTCACCACCGACGGGCACCGGCGGGTCGCCGAGGCCGTGTGGCAGACGCTCGGCCTGGCGCCCGAGGCGGACTGGCGGACACCACCGCCCCCGACCCCCCTGCCGGGCTGGGCGAGCCGCCGCGCGGCGGACGCCCGCTTCGCCAGGGAGCACCTGGGACCGTGGATCGGGCGGCGCCTCACCGGCCGCTCGTCGGGCGACGGCCGCGCGCCCAAGCGCCCGGAGCTGCTGCCGTACGAGCCGTCGACGGAGCCGTAGACCCGGCGGAGCGCCGTTCGGGAGCGGTGGCCGTGAGGTGCGGCCGTGAGCTGCGACCGTTCGACCGTGAGGTTCGCCCGTGAGCTGCGAACCGTGAGCTGCGATCGTGAGCTGCGTCTCGTAGCAAACTCCAGGTCGGACCGTGGCGCTGGCCTGCAGAAATCGCCAGTAAACTCTGTCCACGTGACTGCTGTGACTGCGAAGCCCCGCATCCCCAACGTTCTGGCCGGCCGCTACGCCTCCGCGGAGCTCGCCGTCCTCTGGTCCCCCGAGCAGAAGGTGAAGCTGGAGCGTCAGCTCTGGCTCGCCGTGCTGCGTGCGCAGAAGGACCTCGGGATCGAGGTTCCGGACGCCGCCCTCGCCGACTACGAGCGCGTGCTCGACCAGGTCGACCTCGGTTCCATCGCCGAGCGCGAGAAGGTCACCCGGCACGACGTGAAGGCCCGGATCGAGGAGTTCAACGCCCTCGCCGGCCACGAGCACGTCCACAAGGGCATGACCTCGCGCGACCTCACCGAGAACGTCGAGCAGCTGCAGATCCGGCTCTCCCTGGAGCTGATGCGGGACCGTACGGTCGCCGTCCTCGGCCGTCTCGGCAAGCTCTCCGCCGAGTACGCGGAGCTGGTCATGGCCGGCCGCTCGCACAACGTCGCCGCCCAGGCGACCACCCTCGGCAAGCGGTTCGCGACGGCGGCGGACGAGCTGCTCGTGGCGTACGCCCGCCTGGAGGAACTGCTCGGCCGCTACCCGCTGCGCGGCATCAAGGGCCCGGTCGGCACCGCCCAGGACATGCTGGACCTGCTCGGCGGCGACGCCGGCAAGCTGGCCGACCTGGAGCAGCGGATCGCCGGTCACCTCGGCTTCGCCCACGCCTTCACCTCGGTCGGCCAGGTCTACCCGCGCTCGCTCGACTACGACGTGGTCACCTCGCTGGTGCAGCTGGCCGCCGCCCCGTCGTCGATCGCCAAGACCATCCGCCTGATGGCCGGCCACGAGCTGGTCACCGAGGGCTTCAAGCCCGGCCAGGTCGGCTCCTCGGCGATGCCGCACAAGATGAACACCCGCTCCTGCGAGCGCGTCAACGGCCTCATGGTCATCCTGCGCGGATACGCCTCGATGACCGGCGAGCTGGCGGGCGACCAGTGGAACGAGGGCGACGTCTCCTGCTCGGTGGTCCGCCGGGTCGCGCTGCCCGACGCGTTCTTCGCGCTCGACGGCCTCCTGGAGACCTTCCTCACCGTGCTCGACGAGTTCGGCGCCTTCCCGGCCGTCGTCGCCCGTGAGCTCGACCGCTACCTGCCCTTCCTGGCGACCACCAAGGTCCTCATGGGCGCCGTGCGCGCCGGTGTCGGCCGCGAGGTCGCCCACGAGGCGATCAAGGAGAACGCCGTCGCCTCCGCCCTCGCCATGCGCGAGCAGGGCACCGTGCAGAACGAGCTCCTCGACAAGCTGGCCGCGGACGAGCGCATCCCGCTGGACCGCGCGCAGCTCGACGAGCTGATGGCGGACAAGCTGTCCTTCACCGGCGCCGCCGCCGACCAGGTCGCCGCGGTGGTCTCCCGTATCGAGGAGATCCTCAAGCAGCACCCGGAGGCCGCCGCCTACGCCCCCGGGGCGATCCTCTGACCGGGAGCCCCCGGTTCACCCAGGAGCAGCTGGAGGCCGCCCGTGACCGCGTCGTTCCCGACGTGGTGTCGGGCGGCCTCTCGGTGTTGTTCTGCGGGATCAACCCGGGTCTCATGACGGCGGCGACGGGCCACCATTTCGCCCGCCCCGGCAACCGCTTCTGGCCGGTGCTCCACCTGTCCGGGTTCACGCCGCGGCAGCTGCGGCCGGACGAGCAGGAGGAGCTCCTGACGTACGGCCTCGGGATCACGAACGTGGTGGCGCGGCCCACCGCGCGGGCCGACGAACTGAGCCGGGAGGAGTACGTCGAGGGCGGCCGGATCCTGGCCGCGAAGGTGGAGCGGCTCGCGCCCCGCTGGCTCGCGGTCGTCGGTGTCACCGCGTACCGCACGGCCTTCGGCGAGCCGAAGGCCGCCATCGGGCCGCAGGAGCGCGTGATCGGGTCCACCCGGATCTGGGCGCTGCCCAACCCGAGCGGTCTCAACGCGCACTGGACGGCGGCGACGATGGCCGCGGAGTACGCCCGTCTCAGGGAGGCCGCCGAGGGGGAGACCGCCGGGCCCGCCGTGTGACGCCGTCACGACGGCGGGTCGACCGCGGTGACCACGGCGAGCAGCTGGAACGGCAGTTCCTTGTCCCACTGGGAGACGCCGAGTCCGATCCACAGCCCGTCGGCCCGCCACAGGCGCAGGTCCGGGGTGTGGCAGCTGAGGGTGGACCAGGGCTCGGGTATCGACTCGCCCTCCATGCTCCGCTCCAGGACGAGCCCGAGATCGAGCTCCCGGGGCTCGCCCCAGCGCACGGTGAGCAGGGCGCCGAGCCCCTCCCGTTCCGCTTCGTACTGGTCCTCGACGATCGGGCGGCGTGTGCCGTCGTCCTCCCAGAAGTCCTCGCTGGTCGCGAGCTCCGCCAGGTGGTGGTCCGGGCCGCCGTCGAATCCCCGGGCCCTGAGTAAGTCGATCGCCGCCAGGTGGTCTGCCGTGGTCATGGCTCCAGTAAAGCCCCCACCACTGACAGTTGGCGCCGCGTCAGAAACCGAGGGGGCCGGTGGGCCGGGGCGAATCCAAAGCGTCATGGGGGCGGCACTCGCCGCGACCGGGCCCATTGAGTACCATCCGCCGAAGAGGTGCACGAGCTGGGAGGACACACTGTGGGGCGGCTGACCGGCGGGGATCCGTCTCTGCTGCGGCGGATCAACTCCGCGGTGGTACTCCATGCGCTGCGCGGCGCCGAAGCGCCGACGCTCACGGATCTGACCCGGATCACCGGCCTTTCGCGGCCCACGGTCGAAGGGGTCGTCGAGGGACTCATGGAGGGCGGCCTCGTCGTCGAGGCGGCGCCCGAGGAGGGCGAGGCCCGGCGCCAGGGGCGTCCCGCGCGGAGGTTCCGCTTCCGCGCCGAGGCCGGTCATCTGCTCGGCATCGAGATCGGCCCGCACCGGGTGGCCGCGCTGCTCTCCGGTCTGGACGGGCGGATCATCGGCGCCGGTTCGCGCGAGGTGTCGGAGACGGCCCCCGAGGACGAGCGCCTGGACCGGGTCCGTACGGTCGTGGCCGACGTGCTGCGCAGGGCCGGGGTCGCCCGGTCCAATCTGCGGGCCGTCGGCGTGGGCACCCCCGGCATCGTGGAGGCCGACGGCACCGTCCGCCTCGGTACGGCCCTGCCGGGCTGGACGGGTCTCGCGCTCGGCGAGCGGCTGCGGCGCTCCTTCAAGTGCCCGGTCATCGTGGAGAACGACGCGAACGCGGCGGCCGTCGCCGAGCACTGGAAGGGTGCCGCGACCGACTCCGACGACATCGTCTTCGTCCTCGCCGGGCTGAGCCCGGGCGCCGGTTCGCTGATCGGCGGCCGGCTGCACCGCGGTTTCGGTGGGGCGGCCGGGGAGATCGGCGCCCTGCACCTGCTCGGCCGGGGCGTCACCCCCGAACATCTGCTGTCGACGACGGACGAGCCGCTGCACCCGCTGGACGAGCAGGCGGTCGCCGAGGTCTTCGCGCTGGCCCGCAAGGGCGACGCGCGCGCGGAGGCGGCGGTGGAGCGGTTCATCCAGCGGCTCGTGCACGACGTGGCGGCCCTCGTCCTGGCGATCGACCCCGAGCTGGTGGTCGTCGGCGGCTGGGCGGCCGGCCTCGACGGCGTGCTCCAGCCGCTCCGGGAGGAGCTGGCCCGGTTCTGTCTGCGGCCGCCGCGGGTGGTCCTGTCGCTGCTCGGCGAGGCCGCGGTGGGGACGGGTGCGCTGCGGCTCGCCCTCGACCACGTGGAGGAGCAGCTCTTCGCGGTCGACGGCACGGTGACGGCCCGCCGGTAGGAGGATCCTCGCGACGGGCCGTCGGCCGGTGTTCGGTGTGCGCGGGAGGGCGCTACGAGGCCATGACCAGGTCGCCCGAGTCGCCGAAGGTGAGGCGGCAGGTGTCGGCGCGGTAGGTGGCCACGGAGACGGCGGCGGTACGCCCTCCGGAGAGGTAGCGGGTCGTCACGACGAGCACGGGCGCGCCCGGCAGCCGGTCGAGCTCCTTGGCGTCGTCGGCGCGGGCGGAGCCGAGCTCCACGGAGCGGTCCTGGCCGTCGAGGGCGAGGTGCTGGAGTTCGCGGAGCACCGCGCGGGCGCGGGCGGTTCCGACGGGCGCGTCGATGGCGCTGAGGCCAGGGACGGAGCCGGCGGGCACGTAGAGCAGCTCGGCGGCGACGGGCTGGCCCTGGCTGACGCGGATGCGGCGGACGATGTGCACCTGCTCCTCGGCGCCGCTCTCCAGGACGCGCGCGACGGCGGCCGGGGCCACGTCGGCGGCGGAGTCCAGGGACTGCCAGGCGTCGTCACCGACGCCCGGCCAGGAGTGCTGGGCGGTGGAGACGTCGACGCCGACGCGCGGCGGGGCGACGGTGGTGCCGACGCCGCGACGGCGCTGCAGTCTGCCTTCGAGCTCCAGCTGCTCCAGAGCCTGGCGGAGCGTGGCACGGGCGACGCCGAAGCGTGCCGCGAGATCGCGCTCGTTGGGGAGGATCTCCCCGACCGCGAAGTCCGAGTCGAGTGCTTCGCCGATGACTGTCTTGAGGTGCTGGTACTTCGGTTCCGGTACCGATGCCAGCTGCGTGGTCCCCACCCTGATCCTCCGCAATTCGCCGTGTCCCGCGGCGTTTTTCCGCGCCCTTGTTTATTAAAGGTTCCTGCACTAACTCTGCGACCATAAGGCGAGCCCACCCCTTGGTCAAGACCAATCCTCTGTCGAACGCCCCCGAATGTGACCCTCTGACCTAGATCGTTCACAGGACGTTCGCGCCCCCGTGTGCCCCGCGCAGCAAAACACCCCGCCTCCCTGGGGGGAGACGGGGTGGAGTTCCGGCCGATCGACGTGATCGGGCCGTTTCTTCGCGTGGGGCGCGTCCTGGGCGCGTCCCGTGCGCGTCCTGGGCGCGTCAGAGACCGACGAGCGCCTGGAGCTTGTCGGGGTTGCGGATGATGTAGACGCACTGGACGCGTCCGTCGAGCACCTCGATCTGGAAGACGGAGTCCGGCGTGCCGTCGACGAGGGCCAGCAGGGCGGGGGCGCCGTTGAGCTCCAGGAAGCGGAACTCGAAGATCTCCCCCGCGCCCTGGGAGGTGGCGTGCAGGAAACGGCCGACCTTGTCGGCGCTCTCGATGATCCGCAGCGGGGCCTTGGACTTGCCACCGCTGTCGCCGACGAGCCGTACGTCCGGGGCGAGCAGGGCGAGGAGATCGCCGAGGTCGCCGCCCGCCGCCGCGGCGAGGAAGCGCTCGGTGAGGTCCCGGCGCTCGGCCGGGTCGACGTCGTAGCGCGGCTTGCCCTCGTCGACATGACGCCGGGCGCGCCCCGCGAGCTGGCGCACGGCCGCCTCGGAGCGGTCCAGGGCGGTGGCGATCTCGGCGTACGGGAAGCCGAAGGCCTCACGCAGCACGAAGACGGCCCGCTCCAGCGGGGAGAGGGATTCGAGGACGACGAGGACGGCGAGCGAGACGGAGTCGGCGAGCAGGGCGCGCTCGGCGGTGTCGGGCGCGGTCGGTCCGAAGTCGGTGACGACGGGCTCGGGCAGCCACGGGCCGACGTAGGACTCGCGGCGCGCCTGGGCCTGCCGGAGCCGGTCGATGGCGAGCCGCGTCGTGATCCGTACGAGGAAGGCCCGGGGCTCGCGGACCTCGGCCCGGTCCTCCGCGGTCCAGCGCAGCCAGGCCTCCTGGACGACGTCCTCCGCGTCGGCGGCACGGCCGAGCATCCGGTAGGCGACGCCGAGGAGCATCGGGCGGTGCTCCTCGAAGTGCTCGGTCAGGGTGTCGGTCGGAATATCGGTGGGCACCCGTCCATCCCAGCCCACCAGGGTCGCGCTGTCCAGTTTCGGACGGGGTCTTGAACTCCAGGCTACTGATCGGTAATTCTCGCTGACAGGACGTCTAAAAGCTTCAGGACAGGGAGTCCGCATGCCCGAACGGATCGCGTTCACGATCGAGACGCCGGTGGGCCCCCGCACGGCGTCCCTCACCTACGAACGCCGGGGCGCGGGGGAACCGCTGCTGCTCCTGCACGGGATCGGGCACCACTGGCAGGCCTGGGAGCCGGTGCTGGACATCCTGGCCGCGGAGCGGGACGTGATCGCCGTCGACCTGCCCGGTTTCGGCGACTCCGACGAGCTGCCCGAGGGCTGCCCGTACGACCTGTCCACCGTCGGGACCGTGCTCGCCGCCTTCTGCGAGGCCGTCGGCGTCGAGCGCCCCCATGTGGCGGGGAACTCGCTCGGCGGACTGCTCGCCCTGGAGCTGGGCCGGGAGAAACTGGTGCGCTCGGTCACCGCCCTCTCCCCCGCCGGCTTCTGGTCGGAGGGCGAGCGGCGGTACGCCTTCGTGACGCTGCGGGCGATGCGGGGCGCGGCGAGGTCGCTGCCCCTGCCGGTGATCGACCGGCTCTCCCGGACGTACGCCGGGCGCACCGTCCTCACCAGCACGATCTACGCACGCCCGGGGCGCCGTTCACCCGCGGCCGCCTACGCCGAAACGCTCGCGCTGCGCGGGGCCGGCGGGTTCCGCCAGACCCTGACCGCCGGCGGGAGCGTGCGCTTCCGCGACGACGTCGCCGACGTGCCCGTCACGGTGGCCTGGGGTGCCCGCGACCGGCTGCTGCTTCCCCGCCAGGGCGTCCGCGCCAAGCACACCATCCCCGGCGCGCGGCTCGTCCGGCTGCCCGGCTGCGGTCACGTGCCCATGAACGACGACCCGGCTCTCGTCGCACGCGTGATCCTGGACGGCAGCGTCACCTGAGTCCGGGCAGGTGCAGCGGGTCCTCCGCGTGAAGAGGCCGGTGCCCACGGCGGCACCGGCCCCCACCAGCAGGCTGCCGGCCGCCTGCGGGAGACCGAAGGCGGCCCCCGCGACCAGGGCGGCGCTCAGGGCGGCGGCGACCGGGATCGCGCCGGTGAAGAGGGTGGCCCGCTCCATGCCGACTCGCTGGACACCCATGTAGAAGAGGACGAACCCGACAACGGTGGCGAGCGCCGCCTGCCAGATCAGGGCGCCCGTCTCCACCGCCGTCGGCATCCGGACGAGACCGGCCCCGTCCACGACCAGGCCCACGAGCGCCGCCTCGGCCGCGCCGACCCCGCACACGACCGCCGTGAGCAGCTTCGGCCCGAGCAGCCGAAGGACGGGGACGGCCAGCACCGTGAAGCCGACCTCGCCCGCGAGCGCGGCCACCGACCAGCCGATTCCGGCCAGGTCCGTACGCCCCCAGCCCTGCACGGTGAAGGCACCGGTGGCGACGAGCAGTGCCCCGTACAGCACGGCGGGGGCGGGCCTGCGGCCCTCGGTCAGCGGGACGAGGACGGCGACGACGACCGGGGCGCAGCCGACGAGGACGCCGGGCACGGCCGGCTCGGCGGTCCGCTCGGCGGCGAGGACCGCCAGGTTGAAGCCGACCATGCCGACGCCCGCGAGGGTGGCGAGCCGCAGCCAGTGACGGGCGGTCAGGATCCGCAGCGGGGCGAGCCCGCCGCGGCCGAGCAGCGGGAGCAGGAGCAGACAGGCGGCGCCGTAGCGCAGGGCCTGGCCGCCCGCGTACGGGTAGTCGCCGAGGAGGCTGTTCGCGGTGAAGGAGGCGCCGACGAGGGCGTAGGCGAGGGTCACGAGGAGGACCCCGCGGAGGGCGTTCACGTTCATGCCTCCGACGCTAGGAAGGCGCGCGGCCCTGGTGAAGGTCCACTTCTGTCACGCCATCGGGGACCACTTCGGGGCGATGCCGTCGTGTGCGCCGCCGTCCGGGCCGCCGTGCGGGCCGCCGTGCGGGCCTCGTGCGGGCCGCCGTCCCGGGCCGGCGGGCGGGTTCGCATACACCGGCCGGGAGATCGCGCGGGTTCGCTTTCCTCAGCCGGCCGGCCCGGCGTCCGCGGTGAACTCTTGCCTCATGACCGACCTAGAGGTCTATAGTGCTAGGCAACTAGATAAATGGAGGGAACCGGTGATTGAGTTCCACCTGAACAGCCGGTCCGGCTTGTCCCCGTACCAGCAGCTGGTCCAGCAGGTTCGGCACGCACTGCGCCTGGGGCTGCTGAAGGAGGGAGACCGGCTGCCGACGGTCAAGGACGTGGCGAGGCAGATGGCGGTCAACCCGAACACGGTGCTCAAGGCGTACCGGGAGCTGGAGCACGACGGCCTGGTGGCCGCCCGCCCCGGCGTGGGCACGTTCGTGACCCGCACCCTGGCCGACGCCTCGCTCGCCGCACACGGGCCTCTCCAGAAGGACCTGCAGCGCTGGCTGACCAAGGCCCGGCTGGCCGGGCTCGACGACGAGAGCATCGAGGCGTTGTTCATGAACACGTTTCGCAACGTGGCCGGAGAGGACGTGGCGTGAGCGCCGTCTTGCGAGCCCAGGGCCTGGGCAAGAGGTACAAGCAGCGCTGGGCGCTGCAGAACTGCGACCTGGACGTCCCCGCCGGCCGGGTGGTGGGCCTGGTCGGCCCCAACGGCGCCGGAAAGTCGACCTTGTTGAAGTTGGCCTCCGGCATGCTGACCCCGTCGGCCGGCACCATCGAGGTGTGCGGCGGCCGCCCCGCCTCGGGTGTGGAGCAGCTGGCCAAGGTCGGCTTCGTCGCCCAGGACACCCCGGTCTACGCCGCACTGAGCGTCGCCGACCACCTCGACCTCGGCAAGCGCCTCAACCCGAACTGGGACGAAGCCGTGGCGCGCGAGCGGATCCGTCGCCTCGGTCTGGACCCCGAGCAGCGGGCCGGGAAGCTGTCCGGCGGCCAGCGCGCGCAACTCGCCCTCACCCTGGGCATCGCCAAACGCCCGGAGCTGCTCATCCTGGACGAGCCGGTCGCGGCACTGGACCCGCTCGCCCGACGGGAGTTCATGCAGGACCTCATGGAGGCCGTCGCCGAGCACGAGCTGAGCGTCGTGCTCTCCTCCCACCTGGTCTCCGACGTGGAGCGGACCTGCGACTACGTCATCGTCCTGGTCGACTCCCGGGTGCAGGTGGCCGGCGACATCGACGACCTCGTCGCCTGCCACCACCGGCTCACCGGACCGCGCCGGGACCCGGACACGCTCCCGAGCGGTCAGCACGTCGTCACCGCCAGCCACACCGACCGGCAGACCACTCTCCTGGTGCGCACCGACACCGCGGTCCACGATCCGTCCTGGACCGTCAGCCCGCTCGGTCTGGAAGACATCGTCCTGGCCTACATGACCCGGCCCGCCGACGCGGTACGTGACACTCGGCCCGCACTGGAGGTACTCCGATGATCTGGCTGACCTGGCGCCAGTTCCGTACCCAGGCCGCCGTGGTGTTCGCCGTGGTAGCCGCCCTCGCCGTCACCCTCGCGGTCACCGGCCCGCACCTGTCCGACCTCTACCGCATGGTGGGCAGCAGCCTGGTGGACCAGGTCTCCAGTTCGGACCAGTCCCTCTACTACGCCGGACTGCTGGTCGTACTCGCCGTGCCGGCCGTCGTCGGGATGTTCTGGGGCGCGCCGCTGATCGCCCGTGAGCTGGAGACCGGTACCCACTACCTCGCGTGGAACCAGGGCGTCACCCGCACGCGCTGGCTGGCGGCCAAGCTGGGGCTCGGTGCGGCGGCCGCCATGACCGCTGCGGGACTGACCAGCCTCGCGGTGAGCTGGTGGAGCAGCCCCCTCGACCGGGCTGTCAACGGCGGCGGCGCGACGGACACGTACTTCCCGCGGCTCGACCCCGTGGCCTTCGCCGCACGGGGTGTCGTCCCCGTGGCCCATGCCGCCTTCGCCTTCGTGCTGGGCGTCGCCCTCGGCCTGGTCATCCGCCGCACCCTGCCCGCGATGGCCACCACGTTCGCCCTGTACGCCGCCGTCCAGATCGTCGTACCGATCTGGATCCGGTCCCACCTGGCGGCCGCGGACCGCACCGTCCTACCGATCGAGCCCGGCGGCGCCCCCATCAGCATCCAGGACGGTGCCAGGCAGATCATCGCGCACCTCGAAGAAGTGCCCGGATCCTGGGTCACCTCCCAGCAGACGCTGAACGCGTCCGGTCAGCCGGCCCCCGTGCCGTCGTCCTTCGCCGACTGCCTGCGCACCGAGTCGGGCCCGCCCACCCTGCAGCAGGTCGACGGCTGCGTCGCCGACCTCGGCGCCCTGGGCTACCAGCAGCAGGTGACGTACCAGCCCGCCGGGAACTTCTGGGTCCTGCAGTGGGCCGAGACCGGGCTCTATCTCGGCCTCGCCCTGGCCCTGGCCGGGTTCTGCGCCTGGTGGATCCGCCGCCGAGCGACCTGACGGACGCCGGCCCCACGACGGGGGCGCCCGTGAGGGGCGGCCGGGCCCCGGCTGCCCTCACAGCCTCGACACCGGTCCTCCCTCACCATCGGGCATCCCCTGGCCGCTGAAGGGCGTCACATGAGACGGTCGGCGCCGGCGCGGGCGCGGAAGGTGCGGCGGTAGGCGTCCGGGGGCACGCCGACGGTGCGGTTGAAGTGCCGGCGCAGGGTCGTGGCGGTGCCCATGCCGGTGGCGGTCGCGATGCCCTCGACGCTCTCGTCGGTGGACTCCAGCAACTCCTGGGCGTGGCGGATCCGCTGGGTCAGCAGCCACTGCAGCGGGGTCGTACCGGTCACCGACCGGAAGTGGCGGCCCAGGTTGCGCGAGCTCATCCGCGCCCGGCGGGCCAGGTCGTCCACGGTCAGCGGCTGGTCGAGCCGCTCCATCACCCAGGGGAGCAGATCGCCGAGCGGGTGGTCGTCGCGCGCGGGCACGGGGGTGGTGACGAACTGGGCCTGGCCGCCGGCGCGGTGCGGGGGTACGACCAGGCTACGGGCGACCGTGTTGGCGACGGCCGAGCCGTGGTCGAGGCGGACCAGGTGCAGGCAGAGGTCCATCGCGGCGGCCTTGCCCGCGGAGGTGAGGACGCGGCCGTCGTCCACGTAGAGCACGTCCGGGTCGACCTCCACCCGGGGGTGGCGGGAGGCGAGTTCCTCGGTGTGGGCCCAGTGGGTGGTCGCGCGCCGTCCGTCGAGCAGGCCCGCGGCGGCCAGCACGAACGCGCCCGTGCAGAGGGAGGCCACGCGCGCGCCCGCCTCGTGGGCCGCGCGCACGGCGTCGACCAGTTCGGCGGGCGGGGCCTCGTCGGTCTCGGCGAGGGCGGGAACGATCACCGTGCCCGCGCGCGCCAGCAGGTCGAAGCCGCCGTCGGGCTCCAGTCGGAACCGGCCGATCCGGACGGTGGACGGTCCGCAGAGGGAGACGTCGTACCAGGGGCCGGTCACGGCGGACGGGGGCGGGCCGAAGACCTCGTACGCCACGGAGAGTTCGAACTGACGCATCCCCTCGGTGACGGCCAGCGCGACGGTGCCCGGGTCCGGCCTCAGGTCTGTGTCCACGTCCGTAATTGTACGCAGGATGTCGTTCCGGACACTCGTGTGTGACGGCCGCCGGGGCCAGGATTGGTCCCAGGAGAACGGTTCGGGTCGTACGAGAGCAGGGAGAAGTCATGGAAACGGGGCTCACGGTCGCGGTGTTCGGCGCCTACGGACACACCGGGCGGTTCGTGGTGGCGGAGCTGCTCGCCCGCGGGTTCGTCCCGGTGGCCGTCGGCCGTGACGCCGGCAAACTGAGGGCTCTCGCGGAGTCCCGTCCCGGGCTCGACGTGCGGCCCGCGTCGGTCGACGACCCGGCGTCGCTCGACCGCGCGCTGGCAGGTGCGGCGGCCGTGATCAACACCGCGGGTCCGTTCGCCGTGACCGGCGCCCCCGTGATCGAGGCGGCCCTGCGGGCCGGGATCCCGTACGTGGACGTGGCGGCCGAGATCGAGGCCAATGTCGACACGTTCGAGCGGTTCACGGACCGGGCCCGCGCGGCGGGCACGGTGATCGTCCCCGCGATGGCCTTCTACGGCGGCCTCGGCGATCTGCTCGCCACCGCCGCCATGGGCGACTGGGCATCGGCCGACGAGGCCCACATCGCGTACGGGCTGAGCAGCTGGCACCCCACCGCCGGCACCCTCGCCGCGGGCAAGGTCTCCCGGGAGCGGCGGAACGGCCGTCACGTCCGCTTCACCCAGGGGCGGCTGGAGTACCACGACGACGCGTTCACGGTCCAGGAGTGGCCCTTCCCCGCCCCGATGGGTCCCCGGCCCGTCATCGGTGAGTTCACGATGGCCGACGTGGTCACCGTCCCGAGCCATCTGAAGGTGCCGGAGGTGCGCACCTACATGGCGGTGGAGGCGGCCCAGGACCTGTCGGCGCCGGACGCGTCGGCACCGGCCGCGGTCGACGAGCTCGGCCGGTCCGACCAGACCTTCGTCGTGGACGTCGTCGTCCGCTCGGGCGACGCGGAACGCCGGGCGGTGGCCGTCGGCCAGGACATCTACGCCGTCAGCGCGCCGCTCGCCGTGGAGGCCGTCGGGCGGATCCTCACCGGCCGGACCAGGACGACCGGCGTCGCCTCGGCCGGCGAGGTCTTCGACGCTCCGGACTTCCTCCGCGCGCTCGCCCCGCACATCTCCTTCGACCTGCACGGGTGACGGGCCCGCCGCCGGACCGGATCCAACCCGGTCCGCTCGGGCGCGGCATCGGCGGCATCATGGGCCTGGGCCGGGACCGCCGGCGCGCGGGACGGGGAGAGGGGCCGCACGGACATGAGGAGCCACGGACAGGCGGCCTGGGAGCTGCTCCTGCCGGCCGTCGCCGCCCCGGCGCGGCGACGCGGCCGGGCCCTCCAGGAGGCGCTGCGCGAGGCGGTGCGCTCGGGCCGGCTCGCGGCCGGGACCCGGCTGCCGTCGACCCGAGCGCTCGCGGCCGACCTGGGCGTCTCACGGGGCCTGGTCACGGAGGCGTACGAACAGCTCACCGCCGAGGGCTATCTGCGCAGCGACCGGGGCGCGGGTACCTGGGTGGGCGACGCGGCGAGGGGCCGGCTCGGCGGCACGCCCGCGCGTGGGGCGGCCCAGGATCCGGGCGGGGGTACGCGGGCGGAGGGAGCCCTCGCCGCCGCCCTCACCCCTGGCCCGGGCCCGGCCACGCGCGCGCGTGGGGCCGGCGCCCCTGGTCCGGACCCGGCCCCGCACGTGCGTGAGGCCGTCGTCCGAGATCCGGCCCCGGGCACGCACGCGCGGCGTGCGGGTGCGCCCGCCGTCCGTGTGGACTTCCGCCCCGGGACACCCGATCTGTCGCTGTTCCCGAGAGCCGCCTGGTCGGCGGCCCAGCGGGCCGTCCTCGCGCGGCTCCCCCACCCCGCCCTCGGGTATCCGGACCCGCGCGGGCTGCCCGAACTGCGGGAGGCGCTGGCCGGGATGCTGACGCGGCGCCGGGGCGTGGTGGCCGATCCGGAGCGGCTCGTGGTGTGTTCGGGGGTGGCGCAGGCGTCGACCCTGCTCGGCTTCGTGCTGCGGGCGCGGGGGCTCGGCGCGGTCGGCGTCGAGGATCCGGGCAGCCCGGAGCACGGGCGGCTCTTCGCCTCGACCGGTCTGGACACGGTGTGGCTGCCCATCGACGAGGAGGGGCTGCGGCCGGAGCCGCTCGCCGCCTCCGGGGTACGGGCGGTGGTGGTGACGCCCTCGCACCAGTTCCCGTCCGGGATCAGCTGGTCGGCGGAGCGCCGTGCCGCGCTGCTCGACTGGGCGCGGGCGGTGGACGGTCACGTCCTGGAGGACGACTACGACGGCGACTTCCGGTACGACCGGGCTCCCGTCGGCGCGCTCCAGGGACTGGACCCGGAGCGGGTCGTCTACGCCGGCTCGGTCAGCAAGTCGCTCGCGCCCGGGTTGCGGCTCGGCTGGATGCTCGTCCCCGAGGCGCTGCTCGCCGAGGTCGTCGAGCGCAAGCGGACGATGGACCTCGGCAACCCCGTACTCGATCAGGCGGTGCTCGCGGAGTTCGTGGCGCGTGGCGCGTACGACCGGCAGTTGCGCCGCTGCCAACGCGCCTACCGGGAGCGACGGGACGCCCTCCTGTCGGCGCTCGCGGAGCACCTGCCGGGGACCGTCGTGAGCGGCATCGCCGCGGGGCTGCACGTCATCGCGCGCGTACCGGGGCGTTACGGGCCGCCGGAACGGTTCCTGGCACGGTCGGCGGAGGCGGGGGTGGCGCTGCGGCCCCTGGAGGAGTACGGCACGGCGCGGCCCGGGGACGGGGAGGTGCGGCTCGTGATCGGGTACGCGCACCTGGCGCCGCCCGTCCTGACGGCCGGGATACGCAGGGTGGCGGAGGCGGTCGGCCGCGGGTGAGGCGATCCACGCGCCGGGCGCCGGTCGGCCGGGGATGGCGATCCATGCGCCGGGCACCGGTCGGCCCGAGGGCGAGGTGCTCCGTTCACGCGGCCCGGAGGCGGTGAGCCGGAGGGCGCGGAGCTCCGTTCACACGGCCCGGAGGCGGTCGGCCCGGGGGGAGGGGCTCTGTTCACGCGCCCGGTGCCGGAGGCCCGCGGCGGCCCCCCACGTGAGTGTTCACGCGGGGTTCGTGTGGGCGCCGCCCCCGGCCGTTAGGCATGGGGCGACGCACCGCCCCCGCCCGGACGCCCCTCGGAGGCTCTTCCATGTCCCAGCCCGTACCCGGCAGTTCCCCCTCCCCCGCCCGGCGCAGCGTGCTGCGCGGTTCGCTCGCCGCGTCCGCGGCGCTCACCGTCGGCGGTGCCGGTCTCGCCGCTCCGGCGTTCGCGCTGTCGGGCCGGCCCCGCGCCGAGTGGGGTGTGCAGACGGGCGACGTCACGACGTCCTCGGGTCTGGTGTGGGTGCGTTCGGACCGGCCGGCCCGCATGCTCGTGGAGACCTCGGCGAGCGAGTCGTTCCGGCGGGTGCGCCGCCACCACGGGCCGCTGATCGGCGCCGGCACGGACTTCACCGGCACCACGGCGCTGCGCGGGCTGCCCGCGGGCGAGCAGATCCACTACCGGGTCACGCTCGCCGACCCGGACGACCCGCGCCGTGCGGGCGAGCGGATCGTCGGCACCTTCCGCACCGCTCCCGACCGTCGTCGGGACGGGGTCCGCTTCCTCTGGTCGGGAGACATCGCCGGGCAGGGCTGGGGCATCAACCCGGACATCGGCGGCTTCCGCGCGTACGAGGAGATGCGCCGTCTCGACCCGGACTTCTTCCTGTGCAGCGGCGACTCGATCTACGCCGACGGGCCGCTCCAGCCGAGCGTGACGCTGCCCGACGGGCGGATCTGGCGGAACGTCACGACGCCCGAGAAGTCGAAGGTCGCGGAGACCCTCGACGAGTACCGGGGCAACTTCCGATACAACCTCCTGGACCACAACGTCCGGGCGTTCAACGCGCAGGTGCCCACGGTGATGCAGTGGGACGACCACGAGGTGCGCAACAACTGGTATCCGGGCCAGATCCTGGACGACGCGCGCTACACGGAGAAGGACGTGGACGTCCTCGCCTCGCGCGCCCTGCGCGCGTTCGGCGAGTACACGCCGGTGTCCACCCTCCACGCGCGCGGGAACGGTCGCGAGCGCCGCATGCACCGGGTGGTGCGGTACGGGCCGCTGCTCGACGTGTTCGTGCTCGACATGCGCTCGTTCCGGAACGCCAACTCCCCCGGGCGACAGGCCGACGACACCACCGGCATCCTCGGCGCCGAGCAGCTCGCCTGGCTCAAGCGGGAGCTGGCCGCCTCCACCGCGGTGTGGAAGGTCCTCGCGGCGGACATGCCGCTCGGCCTGGTCGTCCCGGACGGCACCAACATCGAGGCGATCGCGCAGGGCGACCCGGGCGCGCCGCTGGGCCGTGAGCTGCAGATCGCGGAGCTGCTGCGGTTCATCAAGCACCGGCGGATCACCGGCACGCTGTGGCTGACGGCGGACGTGCACTACACCTCGGCGCAGCACTACGCGCCGGAGCGGGCGGCCTTCCAGGACTTCGCGCCGTTCTGGGAGTTCGTGTCGGGTCCGCTGGCCGCGGGCGGCTTCCCGGCGAACGCGCTGGACGCGACGTTCGGCCCGGAGCGGGTGTTCGTCCGGGCGCCCGAGCGGGCCAATCTGTCGCCGATGGAGAGCCCGCAGTACTTCGGGGAGGTCGACATCGACGGTCACAGCGGAGAACTGACGGCCCGTCTGCGGGCGGAGGGCGGCGCGGTCCTGTTCAGCAAGGTGCTGCGGCCGGGTCGCGTAGGGCAGTGACACCTGGTCGGAGGGGGTGCGGGAGCTGCTGCCCGCCGGTCGTGACGGCCGGACGGGCCCCGGCTCCCCGGTGATTGTCAGTGCCGGGTCCTAACGTCGTTTCCATGACGCGATCCGTACAGGCACTCGCCTATGCCCGCCCTTCCGCGCTGGAGTCCACGGGCTCCGGCCGGCTGCTCGGTCTGGAGACGGCGGGGGGTCTCACGCCCCGCGGGGCCGAGGCCCATCCCCGTTTCTTCGCCGGCTTCCTGGCCTCGCCGCAGGTCGCCGCCCGCGGTCTGCTGGCGGTCGCCGACGTCGCCGCGGCCCGCTACCACCAGCGGATACGGCCGGGGTCGCTCGACCCGGTGGTGACGGGGAACGGGGACCGGCTGCGGTTCGAGTCGTTCTCCGGCTGCGGCGGGGTGTACGCGCGCCTGGACGTGCTCGACGAAGGGCTCGGGGGTACGGAGACGGGCCACGGAACGACCAACGTCGACGTCAACAACCCGCTGCGCGAGGCGCTGTCGCGGATGACGGGGGACGACCCGCTGCACCTCCGGGTGGGTCCGGAGGAGATGGCGGTGACCACGCTCGCGGGGGCGGTCGTGGAGAAGAAGGTCCCGCTGCCGGACCGCTGGCTGCGGGGCTTCGCCGAGGCGCAGGTCGCCTCGGCCCGGTTCGATCTGCGGGCCGAGCTGAGCGGGGCGGAGGCCGTCCGTTTCCTTCGGTCCCTGCCACGCAACCAGGCCCGTGGGCGGGGTCCGATGTGGATCACGCAGTCCGGCCGGACCCTGCGGCCGACGACCCGGCCCGGCGCCGGAGCGGTGTGTCTGCCGGGACCCGACCGGCTCGTCGCCCTGGAGCGGGTGCTGCGGCACGCGACGGGGCTCCGGGTGTACGGGCCGGTGCCGGACGGCACCCTGGCCACGGCGAGCGCCTGGGAGGTGGTCCTGCCGGGCATGCGGCTCACGCTGACGCTGTCGCCGGACCCCGCGCGGGGTTTCTCCGGCGAGGGCGGGGTCCTGGAGGCCCTCGCGACGGAGGAGGCCGCGCAGGACGCCGAGCTGGTCGCGGTCCTCCTCGCCTGGGAGCCGCGGATCGACCCGGCGGACCTGGCGGCGCAGGCCGGGCTCACGATCGACCGGGTGCGCGCGGCGCTGACCCGGCTCGGCACGGCCGGGCGCGTGGGGTACGACGTGGCGGACGCGGCGTACTTCCACCGGGAGCTGCCGTACGACGCGGACCGCGCCGAGCGGCACAACCCGCGCCTGGTGAGCGCCCGACGGCTGGTCGCCGAGGGCGCGGTGACCGTCGAGGGCGAGCCGGCGACGGTGGTCTCGGGCGAACGGCGCTACCGGGTGCGGGAGTCGGACGGGGTGCTGAGCTGCACCTGCCAGTGGTGGGCCGACTACCGGGGCCGCCGGGGCCCGTGCAAGCACGCGCTGGCGGTCCGGATGGTCCGGCGGGGCGCGAGGCCCGAGCCCGTCGGTGCCGGGGGCGACGGAGCGACGGTCGCCGGAGCGCCGCGATGACGGGGAGCGCCGGGACGGCGATGGAGGGTGGGGGGCCCGAGGTGGGGATCAGCCTGGTGAACAGGGTGATGGACAGCATGATGACCAAGGTGAGGAGCGCCGTGGTGCGCGGGGCGGGGAACGACACGGCAGTCGACGCGGGGAGCACGAGCGGCGACGCGGGAACCACGGGCGGTACGGAGGGGGGCACCCCGGTCGAGCAGCTGCTGGCGGCGGTGCGCGCGGGGCGCGCCCACAAGGTGCCGGCGCTCCTGGAGCCGCTGGACGCCGCGGCTCGGAAGACCGCTCTCGGGCAGCTGAAGTCCCTGCGCTCCGAGGTGCGCGCCTGGGACTGGAAGCGGTGGAACGAGGCGACCGCCGTGCGGCGCGCGCTGTACGTGGCGGGCGCCGGCTGTCAGACCGGCGCGGCCGCGACGGCGACCTGGCTCGGCGGGCGCGACCTGCTGAGCTGGCGCTCCGAGGACGGCGCCCTGGTCCTCTCGGTGCTCGCCGACCGGGACCCGGCGTGGACGGCGGACGTGGCGCAGCGGCTCGCGGCGCGGCCGGCCGTGGCGGAGAGCAGCTACGGCCTGATCCGCGGACTCGTGGAGCGCTCCGGGTGCGCGGTGCCCGCGACCGACGGCTATGTCCTCGCGTGGACGCGGGAGATCACCGACTCGCGCCTTGTGGAGCGGCTCCGGGAGGACTCGCACACGCGGGTGCTCGTGCCGCACGCGCTCGCCATGGCCGAGACGCCCGACCGGCTGACCTGGTCGGTCGGCCCCGAGGCGCCGACGCACTGGCCCACCGCGCTCGCGACCCTCGTCACGGAGGGCGTGCTCGACCGGGCCCAGGTCGTGGACCTGTGCGTCTCCCGGCTGCTGCGCGGCGGCCGGGCCCGCGACCTGCGGTTCCCGCTGGAGGTGCTGCGGCTCGTCGAGCCGAGCGCGAACGAGCGCCGGGACCGGGTCCCGGACTGGATCGGGATGACGGCCGACGCGCCGTCCCCGGTCGCGGGGTACGCGCAGGAGGTCCTCGCGGGCCTCGCCGCCGACGGCGCGCTGTCGGCCGGGGCGCTGGCGGAGATGACGGGCGGAGTGCTGTTCCGTACCGAGAAGAAGCTGGTGCGGGCCCAGTTGGCGCTGGTCGGCAAGGTGCTGGCGCGGGAGCCCGGCGCGGTGGAGGAGCTGCTGCCGGCCGTGGCGGAGGCCTTCGGCCACGAGGACACCACGATCCAGGAGCGGGCCCTGAAGCTGGTGGGCCGTCATGCGGGCGCGGTGGACGCCTCCGTACGCCGTGAGCTGGCCGAGCAGGCCGGTCTGCTGAGTCCGGTGCACCGTCCGGCGGCCGTGGCGCTGTTCGGGCACGACCTGGAGGCGGAGTCCGGGGTCCCGTACGAGGAGATCCTGCCGCCGGTCCCGGAGCGGGAGCCGGTGGCCGCGCCTGCGACGACGGTCGAGGCGCTGGTGGAGGAGCTGCTGACGAGGGGCCGGTACCAGGACCCGACGGCGTTCGAGCGGACGCTCGACGGTCTGGTGCGGATCGCGCGGCGGGACCGGGCGGGTCTTGAGGCGGCGGTGCGCGAGGCGTTCCCGACGGAGCACTGGGAGCACCAGCACTACTTCAGCCACTACACCCACGGGGCGGAGGTGGTTCTCGCGGGGCTGCTCGGTCTTCTGCCGGGGTGGCGTGTCGACTCCGGGCGGGCGAAGGGCAACGACCGGAAGGCCTGCCACCACGAGGCGCTGTCGGGGATCCTGGACGCGCGCCTGTGGGAGGCCGCCGGCCTGATCGGCACGGACGCGCTGCCCTTCCTGCTGGCCGCGCCGACCCTGCACACCGGTGAGATCGACCCGGTGGTGCTGGTGGAGCGCCTGCGTGGCTACCGGGAGGCGGGCGTCGAGCCGGCCCCGGCCGACTTCGCCCAGGCGCTGCTCCGGGTCGGGCGCCGGGATCCGTCGGCCGCGCGAGCGGCCGAGGAGGCCGTGGCGCTCGGCACACGGGAGGGAGACCGGCTCGCCTCGTGGCTGCGGGCGGGAGACCCCCTGGGAACGAGGGTGCGGTTCCTCGGCCGGGGGAAGGACCGGGCTTCGCAGAAGTGGTGGCTGACGGACCGGATCGTCGTCGAGATCGACGACCGTCCCGCGGTGCGCAAGGAGTTCCCGGCGGCCTTCCGGTGGCTGGGGGGCGAGCTGCGGGCGACTCCCCGTCGCTGCTACCACTGGCTGGACACGCGGGCGCACTGGGCCGCGGCGTTGCCGGTGGACCGTGAGTTCGTGGCGGCGTGCGTCCTGTCCTCCCTCGCCTCGGGGGCCGACGCGGACCAGCGCGGTGTGACCGAACCGCTCACCGCGTTCGCCGAGGCGGGCGGCCCGGCGGGCCGGTCCGTCCATCTCGCGGTGGCGTTCGGTCTGGGCTGTCAGGACGCGGACGACCGGCTGCGCGCGGTGGACGCGCTGCTCGTCCTGGCGGCGCGGGGCGATCTGGACGCCCGGCTGCTGGGCACGGAGCTGGCGTGGCTGGTCGTGGAGGGCTCGGTGAAGCCGAACCGGCTGGCGGACGCGCTCCGGACGACGGCCGCCACGGGCGCGTACGGCACGGTCTGGGCGGTTCTTGAGCCGCTGCTGCCGGAGCTGCTCGGTGCGGAGAAGCCGGTGCGCGGTCTGGGCGAGGTGCTCGCGGTCGCGGCGGACTGTGTGGAGCGGTGCGGGGCCCGGGGTGAGGTGGCGGGGCTCGACGCGATGGCCTCGGCGCGGAGCGCCTCGCAGTTCGTCGTCCAGGCGAAGCGGCTGGCGGGCGCACTCGGCCGGGGGGCCGATCAGCCTCTGACAGAAACGGTCTGAATCGTTCTTTAAGCCGCTAGATGGGCGCTTAACCCGTCAGTCACAAAGCGTTCGTGATCACGCAACACCACTGGGTCACAGTGAGGTCATGACCGATGTGACGTCTTCGAAGAGCGCCCGCCGTCCGCACCACTGGCGGCACGACCTGATCGAGCTGGCCGCCCTGTTCACCGCGGTGGTGGTGGCCGACACGATCGCCAAGAGCATCGTCAAGGGCCCCGACGGCCCCTACCTCCTGGTGTTCTCGGCGATCGCGCTGGTCGCCACCGCCGCCTTCCACACCTGGTGGGCGCGGAGGCACAGTCATGCGAGCCATGCCCCGCCCGCCGGGCACACCGGCGGGCACTCCCCCGTGGCCGTCCCGGTGAGCACCGAGGAGGAGCGGGCAGAGACGGAGCCCGTGGTGCCCGCCGAGACCGCGCTGTGGCGGATGCGGACCACCGTCGCGGACACGCCGGGCAGCCTCGCCGCCCTGTGCACGGTCCTCGCCCGCCTGGGCGTGGACATCCTCACCCTCCAGACGCATCCGCTCGCCGACGGCACGGTCGACGAGTTCCTGCTGCGGGCGCCCGCCGGTCTCTCCGCCCACGCCCTCGCCCGCGAGACGGCGGCGGCCGGCGGCCGCGACACCTGGACCGAGCGGGCCGACGCCCACGACCTGGTGGACACCCCCACCCGGGTCCTCGGACTGGCCACCCGTACGGCACTCGACGCGGCCGAGCTGCCGCTCGCGCTGCGCCAGCTCCTCGGCCGCTGCACCCTCCACTCCGTGCCCGCCGTCTCCCTCACCGGCCGTCCCACCGGCGAACCCGCCCCGGTCGAGGGCGTCCTGGAGGAGACCGTGATGCGGCTGCGCGACCCGAACGGCGGCACGCTCATCGTGGAGCGGCCCTACCTCCCCTTCACCCCCACCGAGTTCGCCCGGGCCCGCGCCCTCGTGGAGCTCGACGCCCGGCTCGGCCCGCGCGTCCCGCGCAGCCAGGACGTACTGACCCTCCCCGAGGGCAACGAGATCACCGTCCGCCGCGCCGATCAGCGCGATCTGCCCGCCGCGCGCGCCATGCACGACCGCTGCTCGGCGCGCACCCTCGGCCTGCGCTACCACGGCCCCGTCGGCGACGCCGACCGCTACCTCGACCATCTGCTCAGCCCGCGCTTCGGGCGCACCCTCGCCGTCCAGACGGCCTCCGGCCGGCTCGTCGCCCTCGGGCATCTGCTCTGGGACGGCGACGAGACCGAGGTGGCGCTGATGGTGGAGGACGACTGGCAGCGGCGCGGCATCGGCTCCGAGCTCCTCGGCAGGCTGGTGGCGATGGCCGAGGAGACCGGCTGCGCGAGCGTGTACGCCGTGACGCAGTCCTCCAACACCGGGATGGTGGCCGCGATGCGGGCGCTCAACCTCCCCCTCGACTACCAGATCGAGGAGGGCACCCTGGTGATCACAGCCCGGCTGGCCTCGGCACCGCGACCGGCCGCCCGGCCGCAGCACCGTGAGACGCAGCAGGAGCAGCCGCACGAAGGGGTGCGGCGGGCGGAGCGCTGAGCGCCCAGGTCAGATCGCGCCAGAGGTCCTCGACGTCCTCGAGACCGACCGACATCCGCAGCAGGCGGTCGCTGACGCCCGCCGAGCGCCGGTCGCCCTCGGCCACGATGCGGTGGCTGATGGAGGCCGGGTGCTGGATGAGGGTGTCGACGCTGCCGAGGCTGACGGCGGGGGTGATGAGCCGGACGCCGGCGATGACGTCGTGCGGGTCGCCGTACACCTCGAAGGCGATCATGGCGCCGCCGATCCGCGGATAGTGGACCTGTGCGATCCGGGGGTCGGTGGCGAGGCGCCGTACGAGTTCGGCCGCCGTGCCGGACGCCGCCCGCACCCGTACCGGCAGGGTGGAGAGACCGCGCAGCAGCAGGTAGCCGGCGAGCGGGTGCAGCACCCCTCCGGTGGCGAAGCGGACCTGGCGGAGGGTACGGGCGAACTCCTCGTCGCAGGCGACGACGCCGCCCATGACGTCACCGTGGCCGCCGAGGTACTTGGTGGCGCTGTGCAGCACGATGCGGGCGCCCTGCTCGACCGGGCGCTGGAGCACGGGCGTGGCGAAGGTGTTGTCGACCAGGAGCGGCACGGAGCCGCAGGAGTGGGCGAGGGCGCGGATGTCCGCCTCGGCGAGGGTCGGGTTGGCGGGCGACTCCACCATGACCAGGCCGGTGTCGGGGCGTATCGCATCCGCCACGCCCGCCGGGTCGGTCCAGGTCACCTCGGTGCCGAGCAGACCGGCGTCGAGCAGGTGGTCGCTGCAACCGTACAGCGGACGGACCGCGACGACATGGCGCAGGCCCTGGCTCGCCCGGGCGAGGAGGACGGCGGTGAGGGCCGCCATGCCGCTGGCGAAGGCGACGGCGGCCTCGGCGCCCTCCAGGCGGGCGAGGGCCTCCTCGAAGCGGGCGACCGTGGGGTTGTCGAGCCGGGCGTAGACCGGAGGCCCGTCGAGCCGGGCGCCGGTGGTGGCGAACTCGTCGATCCGGGCGGCTTCGGCCCGGGCGTCGTACGAGGGGTAGGTGGTGGACAGGTCGATCGGCGGGGCGTGCAGACCGAGCGAGGCGAGGTCTTCGCGGCCGGCGTGCACGGCTTCGGTGGCGAGGGCTCTCGGGGTGTCCGAGCGGCCGTAGTCCATGGCGTCCATGGCGGCACTGTGAACGGATACCGGGAAGTAGCGGGAAATCGCCGTGCTACGTTCGCCAGATGGCCGATTCTGTCGTACTGGACGCGGTCGATCTGCACATTCTTCGCCTCCTGCAGAACGACGCCCGGACCACCTACCGCGAACTCGCCGCCGAGGTCGGAGTGGCACCGTCCACCTGCCTGGACCGGGTGGCACGTCTGCGCCGCACCGGCGTGATCCTCGGACACCAGCTACGACTGGATCCGGCCAAACTCGGCCGAGGGCTTGAAGCACTCCTTCTCGTCCAGGTCCGGCCGCACCGGCGGGAACTGATCGGTCCGTTCGTGGACCGGATCCGGGCCCTGCCGGAGTCGCGGGCGCTGTTCCATCTGACGGGACCCGACGACTACCTGGTGCACGTGGCCGTAGCGGACCCCGCCGACCTGCAACGACTCGTCCTCGACGAGTTCACGTCACGCCGCGAGGTGGCCCGCGTCGAGACCCGGCTGATCTTCCAGGAGTGGGAGTGCGGCCCGCTTCTGCCGCCCGTTTCGAGCCCCTCCTTGTCAGCCGACTGACCTCCGACCAGGGTGACGCGGGCCCGCCGGAGGCGCCAGGATGACCCCCATGCCAGAGACTTCCAGCAGCCCGCTGCCCCGCCAGGTCGCCGACGAACACGTCGACGCACTCATCGCCCTCGACCCGATCACCGGTACGTACCTGGGAGTCAAGGAGAGTGCCGGACTGCTGCCCGACTTCTCGCCGGCCGGCCAGCGGGCCGTGGCCGACCTCGCCCGCCGGACGCTCGCCCGGCTCGACGCGGCGGAGCGCGTCCCGGGTGCGGACAGCGAGGCCGAGCAGCGGTGTGCCCGTCTGCTGCGGGAGCGCCTCACGGCGGAACTCGCCATGTTCGAGGCCGAGGAGGGCCTCTGCACGGTCAGCAACATGCGCTCGCCGGCGCACAGCGTCCGCATCGTCTTCACGGTGATGCCGACGGAGACCGAGGAGGACTGGGCCGCGGTCGCCGCCCGGCTGCGCGCGGTCCCGGCCGCGCTGGGGGGCTACCGTTCCTCGCTCGCGCTCGGTCTCGAGCGCAAGCTCCTCGGCGGGCCGCGCCCCACCGCCACCTTCGTCGAGCAGCTCACCGAGTGGGCGGGCGCGGAGAGCGGCAGGCCGGGCTGGTTCGAGGAGTTCGCCGCCGCGGCCCCCGACACCTTGCCCGAGGATCTGCGCGCCGGGCTCGCGAAGGCGGGCCGGGGCGCCACCGAGGCCGTCACGGAGCTGCGGGACTGGATGCGGGACGTGTACGCCCCGGCCGTCGCCGACGCCCCGAACACGGTGGGCCGCGAGCGCTACCAGCGCTGGACCCGCTACTTCAACGGCACCGACCTGGACCTCGACCAGGCGTACGCGTACGGCTGGACCGAGTACCACCGGCTGCTCGGCGAGATGCGGACCGAGGCCGAGCGGATCCTGCCGGGCGCCGGCCCCTGGGAGGCCCTCGCCCACCTCGACGAGCACGGCACCCACGTCGAAGGAGTCGACGAGGTCCGGGTCTGGCTCCAGCGGCTCATGGACGAGGCGATCGAGGCGCTCGACGGCACCCACTTCGAACTCGCCGACCGGGTACGGCGGGTGGAGTCGCGCATCGCCCCGCCGGGCGGCGCCGCCGCGCCGTACTACACGGGCCCGTCCGAGGACTTCTCCCGTCCCGGCCGCACCTGGCTCCCGGTGGACGGCACGACGCGCTTCCCGGTGTACGACCTGGTGTCGACCTGGTACCACGAGGGCGTCCCCGGCCATCACCTCCAGCTCGCCCAGTGGGTGCACGTGGCCGACCGCCTCTCCCGCTACCAGGCGACCATCGGCAAGGTCAGCGCCAACTGCGAGGGCTGGGCGCTCTACGCGGAGCGCCTGATGGACGAACTCGGCTTCCTGCCCGACGCGGAGCGGCGCCTGGGCTACCTCGACGGGCAGATGATGCGAGCGTGCCGGGTGATCGTGGACATCGGCATGCACCTGGGTCTGGAGATCCCGGCGGAATCGCCGTTCCACCCGGGCGAGCGGTGGACCCCCGAGCTGGCCCAGGAGTTCTTCCAGCGGCACAGCAGCCGCCCGCCGTCCTTCGTGGAGAGCGAGCTGACCCGCTATCTGTCGATGCCGGGGCAGGCCATCGGCTACAAGCTGGGCGAGCGCGCCTGGCTGCTCGGCCGGGCCAACGCGCGGGCGGCGCACGGGGACGCGTTCGACGCGAAGGCCTGGCACATGGCGGCCCTCTCGCAGGGCCCGCTGGGCCTCGACGACCTGGTCGACGAGCTCTCACGGCTGTGAGGACCGCGCACTGAGATCCCCGGTCGATCGCTTGATCGACCGGGGAATCCCCTGCTATCTCTCGTACATGACCTCCGAGTACACCCCCGACGCCACCGACTGGCGCATTCTCGAAGCCCTCCAGTCCGAGGGCCGCGCCAGTTTCGCCGACCTCGCCCGTACGGTGTCGATGTCGCCGTCCGCGGTGACCGAGCGGGTGCGGCGCCTGGAGGAGGCCGGGGTGATCTCCGGGTACACGGCGATCGTCGACCAGGACCGGCTCGGACTGCCGATCCTGGCGTTCGTACGGCTCCGCTACCCGCACGGCAACTACAAACCGTTCCACGATCTGCTCGGCACCACGCCGGAGATCCTGGAGGCGCACCACGTCACCGGCGACGACTGCTTCGTCCTCAAGGTCGCCGCCCGGTCCATGCGGCACCTGGAGGAGATCTCCGGGAAGATCGCCACGCTCGGCTCGGTGACCACCAGCGTGGTCTACTCCTCGCCGCTGCCGAGGCGTTCGCTCAGCCGCTGAGCGCGTCCCCGCCGGTGCGCAGCCGTACGGCCGAGCCGTGCCGCGCCTTGACGACCTCCAGTTGGGCCGGGATCCGGCGGCGCAGATCGCCGACGTGGCTGACGATGCCGACGCTGCGGTCGCGCTCGCGCAGCGAGTCGAGGACGTCGAGGACCTCGTCGAGGGTCTGCTCGTCGAGGCTGCCGAAGCCCTCGTCGATGAAGAGGGTGTCGAGCCGTACGCCGCCCGCCTCGTCCGTGACGACGTCCGCGAGACCGAGGGCGAGCGCGAGAGAGGCGAAGAAGGTCTCGCCGCCGGAGAGCGTGGCGGTGTCGCGCTCGTTGCCGGTCCAGGCGTCGACGACGTGCAGGCCGAGGCCGGCCCGCTTGCCGCCGGAGCGCGCGTCGGAGTGGACCAGGGTGTAGCGGCCGGAGGACATCCGCTGGAGCCGGGCGGTCGCGGCGGCCGCGACCTGTTCGAGGCGGGCGGCCAGGACGTACGACTCCAGGCGCATCCGACGCTCGTTCTCGGTCGACGTGCCGGCGGTGAGGGCGGCGAGGCGGGCCACCCGGTCGTACTCCTCGCGGAGCGGCCCGAGGCGGCGGACCTCGGCGAGGGCCTGCCGGGAGAGGCCGGCCAGGTCGCCGGCGCGTTCGCGGGCGGAGGCCAGGGCCGAGTCGGCCTCGCGGAGGGCGCGTTCGGCCGCGGTGTGGGCGGCGGCCGCCGCGGCGGGGTCGGCCGGCGGAAGCGCGGCGGCGGCCGCGGTGCCGGGCTCGGCGAGCCGGTCCGCGACGGCGGCGGCCTCGGCCTGCCAGGCGTCCACGCGCTGCTGGTGGTCGCGGCGCTCGCCCTCGCGCAGGAGCGCGGCGGCGGCCTCGGCCGGGGTGGTGAAGCCCGCGCGGTAGGCGGCGTCGGCGAGGCGGTCGTCGGCCTCCTTGAGGCGCTGGGCGGTGAGTTCGGCGGCCCGTACCGTGGCGGTGGCGTCGACGAGGAGGGCGATCCGCCGCTCCAGGCGGGTGGCGTGTTCGGCCACGGTGGCGAACGCGCCGCGTCCCCGGGTGAGTTCCTCGTCGAGGGCGAGCTGTTCGCGGTCCAGGGCCTCGCGCCGCGAGGTCCGCGCGGCGACCCGCCGCTCGGCATCCCGCTGGGCGGCGACCCGCCCCTCGTACTCGCGCTCGGCCCGCGCGAGCGTCTCCCGTGCGCTGTGGGTCTGTCCGGCGAGCGCGTGTGCCTCGGCGTGGAGTCGGGTCAACTCCTCTACCTCGTCGGCGAGTTCGCCGACAGTGGGCTCGGGCGAACCGGCCGGGGCGCCCGCCTGGACCTCGGCGCGGGCCGTGGACCAGGACTCGTGGGTGACGGCGAGCGCCCGCTCGGCGGTCGTGCGGGTCTCCTCGGCTCCGGTGTAGGCGGCGTACGCGGCGTCCTCGGTGGCGCGGTCGACGTGACCGGCGGTGGTGCGGGCGGGGGCCGGGTGGGCGGTGGAGCCGCATACCTGGCAGGGGTCGCCCGGGGCGAGGGTGACCGCGAGTTCGGCGGCGATGCCCTCCAGGCGGCGGGACTTGACGTCGAGCCAGGTCTCATGGGCGGCGTTCCGGCGCTCCCGGGCGTCCGCGAGTCGCGCCTCGGCCGCCCGGGTTTCCTCGGCGAGGGCGTCACGGCGGCGGGCCGCGTCGCGGCGGCGGCGGGCGGGTTCGAGGCGGCCGGCGAGGTGCTCGGCACGGGCGGCGGCGTCGCGGGCGGCCTCGACGTGCTCGCTGAGCGCGGCGCGGCGCGACTCCCAGCCGGCGAGCCAGTCGGCGGTGTCACGGAGGACGTCGTCGTCGGCGCGTGCCTCCCGCGCGAGCGCGGCGCGTTCGTCGGCGATCGCGGCGGCGCGGCGCTCGGCACGGCGGGCGGCCTCCAGGCCGCCGAGCTCCTCGCGCAGCCGGTGCTCGAGGGTGGAGAGGTGCTCGGCCCCGGCGTCGGCGAGGTCGGCGGGCAGCTGGGCGCGGGAACGCGCGAGGGCGGCGTGCGCGGTGGTGTGATCGCGCTCGGCGTCCTGGCGCAGGCCGAGCGCGGGGGCCACCCGGTCCGCCTTCAGGCTGCGGTCGAGGGCGGCCTGGAGGCGGTCCCGCTCGGGAGCGTGCGCGGTGAGCCGCTCCTGGCGGAGCAGCGCGTCGGCGTGCCGGGCCTGGCGGGCGGCCAGGTCGTTCTCGGCGTCGAGCGCGGCGCGCGCCGCACCCTGCCGGGCCTCGGCCGCGTCGAGCCGTACGCGCGCGATGTCGAGTGCCTCGCGGGCCTCCGTACGGGCGACGGCTGCCCAGGTGAGGACGGCCTCGGCGACGCCGGGGTCGCCGGGCCGGCCGTCGACGGCGGTACGGGCGACGGCGAGGCCCCCGGCGGCCTGGCCCATCCGGTGGGCGAGGGCGAGCAGCCGCTCGTCGCCCTCCTCGACCTGCTGCTGTGCGGCGCGCCGCAGTTCGGCGAGGCGCTCCTCCACGGCGGCGAAGCGGCGGGTGTCGAAGAGCCGGCCGAGGAGCTTGCCGCGGGCCTCGGCGTCGGCGCGCAGGAAGCGGGCGAAGTCGCCCTGCGGGAGGAGCACGACCTGGCAGAACTGCTCGCGGCTCATGCCGACGAGCTGGGTGATCTCCTCCCCTATCTCCTGGTGGGAGCGGCTGAGGCCGTTCCACGCGCGCGTGGCGGGGTCGTACTCGCGCAGCCAGGTCTGGGCCTTCTCGGTGGTGAGGCCGCCGCCGCGCTTCTTGGGGCGCTGCTGGGCAGGGCGCCGGGTGATCTCCAGGCGCCGCTCCCCCACGGTCAGTTCGAGGACGACCTCGGTGGAGGTGCCGACGGGGGCGTGGTCGCTGCGCAGCGTCGCGCCGGGGGTCTGCCGGACGCCGGGCACGCTCCCGTAGAGGGCGAAGCAGACGGCGTCGAGGACGGAGGTCTTGCCGGCGCCGGTCGGTCCGTGGAGGAGGAAGAGCCCGGCGGCGGAGAGGGCGTCGAAGTCGACGGTCTGCGTGCCGCCGAAGGGGCCGAACGCGGTGATCTCCAGACGGTGCAGCCTCACCGGCCCACCTCGCGCTCGGCCGTGTCGACCCGTACGTCGTCGAAGGCGCCGTAGAGGACCGTCCGCTCGGCGCCGTCGAGGGCCGAGCCGCCGCGCACATGGGCCACGAAGTCCTCCGCGATCTGCTGGTCGGTGCGGTCCCTGAGCCGCTGGGCGTAGGAGGCGCCGGGGTCGTCGCCCGTCCGCTCCGGGTCGAAGACCAGGTTCAGGGTGTGCGGGAAGCGGGCGGTGAGCCGGGCCATCGGCTCGGCGGGGCGCACCGGGTCGGTGAGCGTGGCCTCGACCCAGGACTGCTCGTGGCGCGCGTGCGCGGGGTCGGCGAGGAGGTCGTCGAGCCGTCCCCGGAGCCGGGCGAGGGGGCGCGGGACGGGGCAGTCGAGCCGCTCGGCGCCGGTGATCGCCCCGTCGGGGCCGCCCGGGCCCAGGTCGACGAGCCACATGGTCTTGCGGTGGTCGGCCTCGGAGAAGGAGTACGCGAGGGGGGAACCGGAGTAGCGGACGCGCGGGGTGACGGTCTGGCTGCCGTGGAGGTGGCCGAGGGCGACGTAGTCGACGCCGTCGAAGATCCCGGTGGGGACGGCCGCGACGCCGCCGACGGTGATGTCCCGCTCGCTGTCGCTGGGCGCGCCGCCCGCGACGAAGGCGTGGGCGAGGACGACGGAACGGGTGCCGGCGGGTCGGCCGGCGAGGTCGGCGCGGACCCGGTCCATGGCGGCGGCGAGGACGGCCTCGTGCCCGGCCTTCTCGGCGCCGAGCCGTTCCCGGACGAGGGCCGGTTCGAGGTAGGGCAGGCCGTAGAGGGCGACGTCGCCGTGGGCGTCGGTGAGGACGACGGGGGTGCCGATGCCGGCCGGGTCGGTACGGAGATGGATACCGGCGCGCTCCATGAGTCCGGCGCCGACGCCGAGACGGCGGGCCGAGTCGTGGTTGCCGGAGATCATCACCGTGGGCACGCCGGCCTCGGCGAGACGGTGCAGCGCGGCGTCGAAGAGCTCGACGGCGGGCAGCGGGGGCACGGCCCGGTCGTAGACGTCACCGGCGACGAGGACGGCGTCGACCTCGTGCGCGTGGACGGTGGCCACGAGGTGGTCGAGGAAGGCGGCCTGGGCGTCGAGGAGGCCGACGCGGTGGAAGGACCGGCCGAGATGCCAGTCCGAGGTGTGCAGGAGCCTCACGATGCCGTCCCACCCCGCATGTGCGCCGCTCCTCGCCGCTGGTTCCCGTACGTGTGCGCCCACCACGCTATCCCGCCGGGGGGTGTGGTCGGGGCCGTACGGACTCCGCCGTCAGAGGGCGGCGATCGGGCCCCGACCGTCACGCGTCCCCGTACGCCTCGCCGCCCGGTTCGAAGGAGGCCGTGCCCGCCGTGGCGTCCGCGAGCCAGGCGCGGAAGGCGGGGACGTCCGAGTCCGGGAGGCCGATCTCGATGGTGACGGCGTCGGTGTAGCGCACATCACGGACGGCGCGCCCGGTCGCCCGCAGGTCGTTCTCCAGTCTGCCCGCGCGCTGGTGGTCGACGGTGACGGTGGCGAGCCGGAAGCGCTGCCGGGTCACCGTGCCGAGTGCGTCGAGGGCCTCGCCGACCACCCCGCCGTACGCGCGGATGAGACCGCCCGCGCCGAGCTTCACACCGCCGTAGTAGCGGGTGACGACGGCGACGACGTACCGCATCTCGCGGCGCAGGAGCATCTGCAGCATCGGGACACCGGCCGTGCCGCCGGGCTCGCCGTCGTCGCTCGCCTTCTGGACGGAGGCGTCGGCGCCGAGGACGTACGCGAAGCAGTTGTGGCTGGCGGTCGGGTGCTCCTTGCGGATGCGCGCGATGAACTCCTGCGCCTCCCGCTCGTCGGCGACGGGCGCGAGCGCGCAGAGGAAGCGCGAGCGGTTGATCTCGGACTCGTGCACACCCTCGCGGGCCAACGTGACGTACTGCTCCTGCATCCGGCCAGCCTACGTTCCGTGGCCGCCGCCCCACTCCGGCGGTCGCGCCGGCCCCGCTACATGGACTCCGGCTCGCGCTCCCCGGCGGCCGGTTCGGGCGGGGTCGCGAGGCCGGCGTACGGCAGGGCGCGCAGGGCGAGGGCCCAGCCGAGCCGGGCCTCGCCCGACTCGCTGGAGCGGCCGGTGAGCTCGGAGATGCGGCCGATGCGGTTGAGGACGGTGTTGCGGTGGCAATAGAGCTGGTCGGCGGCCCGCGAGGCCGAGCAGCCGTGGTCGAGCCAGGCGCGCAGGGTGGTGAGGAGCGCGGCCCGCTCGCCGCCGGTGGCGAGCACCGGGCCGAGGTGGACGGTGACGATCCGCTCGGCGATGTCGGTGCGCCCGCTGAGGAGCACCTGGGCGAGCCGGTCGTCGAAGACGCCGACCTCGCCGCTGCCGGCGGGAAGGGTGCGGAGGGTCTGCTCGGCGAGCCGCAGCGCCCGCCCCGCCTGGGAGAGGCGGTCGAACTCCGGCGAGACCCCGGCGGTCGCCCCGGTCCGCTCGCGCAGGGCCGCGAGGAGCGCGCGCGTGGCCGGGTCGGTGCCGCCGAGCGGCGCGGCCGCCGCGGGCCGCCCGGCGGGCGCGTCGCGCCGGGGCAGCCGGACGATCCCGGCGTACCGGCCGGAGCGGGGCCGCCAGTACGACCACATGCCCTGGGCCTCGAGGACCGGCGAGGGGTGCGGCGGCGCGGCCGGGTCCTGGGCGGCGACCACGACGACGTACCGGTCGACCGGGGGGACGCCGAGCGCGGCCGCGGCGGCGGAGGCGACGGCCGGATCGTCGGCGCGCCCGTCGAGCAGCGCCTCGAAGAGGGCGACGCGCCGGGTGTCCTGGCGGCTCTGGAGTTCCAGCTGGGCGATCCGGTACGCGTCGGCCATCGCGACCGAGTAGCGGTCGATGGTCTCCCAGACGCCGCTCGCCATGTCGAGCTCGACGTCCCGGCTGTCGGAGTCCCGGCCGGCCCGGATCCGGAGGTGCTCGGCCATGACCTGCCACAGGACCCGGCCGCCGCGCCGGTAGGCCTGGAGCACGGTGTCGAGCGGTACGCCCTGTTCGGCGCGGCGGCGGCCGGTCTCGCGGGCCGCCCACTCGAAGTCGCCGCCGGTCGCGGCGAGCCCGCCGAAGTCCTCCAGGGCGCGCAGGAGGTTGTCGCGGCAGATCTCCCAGAGGTCCTCGCGGGTGACGGGCGTCCCGGAGGCGTACGTACCGGAGTGGGCGCGGATGTCGTCGACGGCGCGGTCGGTGAGCCGGTCGATGTCGGCGAGCATCGCCGTGGCGAGCGCGCGGCGCAGCGCGCCGGAACCACCGGAGCCGCTCAGCGGCGTGTGGAACCCACCGGGGCGGGCACCGGAGCCCGTCGCGGGTGCGCCGGGGCCGCCCGCTCGCCCCGGCGTGGTGCGGCTTCCGCCGGGGCGCGGTCCCGGGGGCTCTCCGGGTGCGGCCGAGCTGTGCGTCATGGCTGGCACCGTAGCGCCGGGATTTGGCGAATGCCACGGGTCGGGCGGTACGGCGGGGCCGCTGCCCAGCTCGGCGGGCCACATGGTGGGCACCTGCACATGGCGCCCGGACGGGGTCGCGGCGGATTCTGTGCCGTGTCACCGATCGTCAACAGAGCTGTTGACTCCGCGTATCTGGAGCGTGCCATGTCACTGAGCGTCGCCGGCGTCCTCGGCGAGTCCGCCCGCCACTTCCCCGACCGGATCGCGGTCGTGGAGGGCGCGACCCGGCTCACCTACGGCGAGCTGTGGACGGAGGCGCTGCGCTGCGCCGCCGGGCTGCGCGAGGCCGGGGTGAAGCCGGGCGACCGGCTGGCGGTCCTGCTGCCGAACACGATCGAGTTCCTGCGGGTGTACTACGGCGCGCTCGCCGCCGGCGCGACGGTCGTCCCGGTGCACGCGCTGCTCGTCGCCGAGGAGGTTCGGTACGTCCTGGAGCACAGCGGCGCGGTGGGCATCGTCAGCGGCGGGCCGCTGTGGGCGGTCGCCGACGAGGCGGCGCGCGCGGCCGGGGTACGCGCTTTCCAGGGGGCGCCCTCGACGGCGCGGCCTGCGGACGCCGCCGAGCCGGCGGAGCCCTCGGACACCGCGGTGATCCTCTACACGAGCGGCACGACGGGCCGCCCGAAGGGGGCCCTGCTCACCCATCTCAACATCGTCATGAACGCCTCGGTGACCTCGCAGGACCTGCTGGGGCTCGGCGCGGGCGACGTGGTCCTCGGCTGTCTGCCGCTCTTCCACAGCTACGGCCAGACCTGCGCGATGAACGGGACGCTGCGGCAGGGCGCGACGCTCGTGCTGATGCCCCGGTTCAGCGGTCCGGCCGCCCTGCGGGTGCTGGTCGACGAGGACGTGACGGTCTTCATGGGCGTACCGACGATGTACCACGCCCTGGTGGAGGCGGCGGCCGGCTCCGACGCACGGCCGGAGTCCCTGCGCGCCGCCGTGTCGGGCGGCGCCGCGCTGCCGGTCGCCGTCCTGGAACGCTTCGAGGAGACCTTCGGTACGCAGGTCCTCGAGGGGTACGGCCTGACGGAGACCTCGCCGGTCGCGACCTTCAACCAGCCGCACATCGGCCGCCGGCCCGGCACGGTCGGGCACCCGGTCTGGGGCGTGGAGGTGGGCGTCGCGGACGCGGCCGTGGAAGGAGAGATCCTGCTGCTCGCGGACGGCGGGGTCGGGGAGGTCGTGGTGCGCGGGCACAACGTCTTCGCCGGCTACCTCGACGACCCGGAGGCGACCGCGGCGGCGGTCGTGGACGGCTGGTTCCGCACGGGCGACCTGGGCGTACGGGACGAGGACGGCTTCCTGCGGATCGTGGACCGGAAGAAGGACCTGGTCATCCGCGGCGGCTTCAACATCTACCCGCGCGAGGTCGAGGAGGTGCTCGTACGCCACCCCTCGGTCTCGGAGGTCGCGGTGATCGGCGTCCCCGACGACGCGAAGGGCGAGGAGGTCTGCGCGGTGGTGGTGCGCCGCGCGGGTGCCGCCCCGCTCTCCGAGGACGAGCTGGTCGACTGGTCGCGGGAGCGGCTCGGCCGCCACAAGTACCCCCGGATCGTGCGGTTCGTCGAGGAACTCCCGCTCGGCCCGACCGGCAAGGTCCTCAAGAGGGCTCTGGTGTCGGGGGGTTGACCGCGGGCCAGGCTCTGCCCGCATGATCGGGACGGTGCGTCACCGTCGACGGAGGAAAGGTGAATCGATGTCGGAGTACATCGCGGAACACGTCCAGGACGGCCCGGGGGTCCGCACGAGGAACGGCGTTCTGCGCGGCGCTCTGAAGGACGGCGTGGCGTCCTTCCTCGGGGTCCCCTACGCGCAGGCCCCCGTCGGGGCGCTGCGGTTCCGCGCGCCGGAGCCGGCGGAGGCCTGGGACGGGGTACGGGAGGCCACCGCCTTCGGGCCGACGGCACGCAAGCGCCCGTACGCCCCGCCGCTCGACGCCCTGCTCCCCGACCCCGAGGTGGCGGGCGACGACTGCCTCAACCTCAACGTCTGGGCGCCCTGGCCGGCTTCCCAGGAGGGCCCCGACGAGGGCGGGCGCCCCGTCATGGTCTGGATCCACGGCGGGTCGCTGAAACACGGCTCCTCGGCGGTCCCCGTCTACGACGGCACCGCGTTCGCCCGGGACGGCGTGGTCCTCGTCTCCCTCAACTACCGGCTCGGCATCGAGGGTTTCGGCGTCTTCCCCGACGCGCCGACCAACCTCGGCCTGCGCGACCAGATCGCCGCACTGACCTGGGTACGGGAGAACATCGCGGCCTTCGGCGGAGACCCCGACCGGGTCACCGTCTTCGGCGAGTCCGCGGGGGCGATCTCGATCGCCGCCCTGATGGCCTCGCCTCTCGCGAAGGGCCTGTTCCGGCGGGCCGTGATGCAGAGCGGGGCGCCGAGCGCCCGGTCGCTCGACGTCGCACGGAGGACCACGGAGGCGATGGCCGCACGGCTCAAGGTGCCGGCGACGGCGGAGGCGTTCGCCCGGGTGGACCCGGAGCGGCTGCTCGCGGCGCAGACCGCGGTGACGGGCAAGGGCAATCCGGTGCTCAGCGGCCACGCCTTCCACATCGCCGTGGACGGCGACGTCCTGCCGGACCATCCGGGGGACCTGCTCGTCGACGGCGCCTCGGCGGACGTGGAGCTGCTGATGGGCACGAACACGGACGAGTACCGGCTGTGGTTCGTGCCGGGCGGACACACCGAGAAGGTGGGGTCCTTGGGGCAGCGGCTCCTGCTCCGGAAGGGGCGGATATCGCCGGATGTGGCGAGGGTGTACCGCGCGGGCCGGCCGCAGGAGAAGCCGGGCGAGGTCCTGGGCGCGCTCGCGGCGGACAAGCTGCTGTGGATGCCGCTGAACATGTTCGCGGACGCCCGGCTGAACATCGGCGGGGCCTCCGCGACCTACATGTACGAGTTCGGCTGGCCCTCCCCCGTCCTCGACCTCCGCGCCTGTCACGCGCTGGAACTCGGCTTCGTCTTCGACACGCTCGACCTGCCGGAGACCCGCGCCCTGACGGGCCCGGACGCGCCCCGCCACCTGGCGGCGGCGATGCACGCGGCCTGGGTGTCCTTCGCCGCGACGGGCGACCCGGGCTGGCGCCGGTGGGATCCGGCCCGCCCGGTGATGACCTTCGGCCCCGGCCTCCCGTCCCTGGTCGAGGCCCCGCGTGAGGCCGAACGGCGCGCCTGGGGCGGCTGAGGCCGAGGACGGGAATGATGGCCGGTGGCGGCCGGTTGACGAGGAAGACGGGCCACACCGAAGAGAGGCAGCGAGCGCGATGAGCGTCGAGACCACGTCCGCCGACCCGGCCGGCTACTCCGCGGAGGAGACCGTGCGGAGGATCCTCACGTCCACCGGCGACACGTGGGCGGTGGTCGGCCTGTCCACGAACACGCGGCGGGCCGCCTACGGCGTGGCGGCCGTCCTGCAGCGCTTCGGGAAGCGGGTCGTCCCGGTCCACCCGAAGGCGGAGACCGTGCACGGCGAGCAGGGGTACGCGTCCCTCGCCGACATCCCGTTCCCGGTCGACGTCGTCGATGTCTTCGTCAACAGCGAGCAGGCGGGCCGGATCGCCGACGAGGCGGTGGCGGCCGGTGCGAAGGCGGTCTGGTTCCAGCTGGGCGTCATCGACGAGTCCGCCTTCGCCCGTACGCGCGCGGCGGGCCTGGACATGGTGATGGACCGCTGCCCTGCGATCGAGATCAATTCCCTGGGTTAGCAACGCAAGAAGCCCCGACCGTCCTTCACGGGGGAAGAGGACGACCGGGGCAGTCAGGGGTGACGTCGGCCCGACGTCGCACGGGCGGGACACACGGCCGACCTCTATCGACATGCGTCCCGCCCGCTCTCCGTGCAGGGGTCTCGCGAGGACCGCCCACACGGGTCTGGCTCCGCCTCCCCATCCCCGGACGGTCCCCGCAGATGAGGCCAGCCGTCAGCGGCTCGGGGCGCGGGCGCACTCCGTAGTCCGCGGACAGCACGACAGGCGGTTCCTGAGTGGTCGGGTTCGTCATGACTCCACCTTCGGCACGGGAGTGGTGAAGATGCGCACCTGAGCCATTTCGTCGCTCGTGGGCTGATCGTCGCCCTGACGGGACGCGGCTCGCTGTGCTGCCTGCCCTCCAGCCGCGGCGCAACCGGAATGACATCTGCGCCGGCGCTGCCGACGATGTCCAGGTCTGCCATCAGAACCCCACCAACGGGCCGATTTCGGCAGGCTCCTGACGCGCGTCAAGCGCATCTCTCAGCTTCCCCATACCGACCCACGCAAGGAACGTGTCCTCCGTGACCGGCGCGCCGGCAAGCGTCCGCTCCAGCCACACAAAGTCAGCTATATGGGTTCCGACCTGCGGCGATGTCACACTTTCCAGGGCCGTCGACGCAGGATCCTTGATCGTCGAGCGAGCGCGATCCACCGTGTCCGACCCGCGCAAGGGCCCCTGACGGGCGCCTCAGCGGGCTCTACGGGGCTCCTGCGGACGCCATGGCGGCATCTCCCAGACCCGTACAGAAAGGGAGGATCAGCACCTGTACGGTCTTGGGGTCCGGCGGTCCGAGTACACCCCCCTGGCCAGCCAAGCGGCCGGCTCCAACCCAGCTCAGCGCGACGGTGTCTCGACTACACCTGCGAACGCCGTTTGCTTGTGGTGTAGTTGACGATGCTGTACATTCCTAGACGCGTGTATCGGCTGGAAACCTACGCACGCGCCTGACCCTTCCCGAATCCGAAAAGGACGAACTGATCGTATTTGGCCTCGCCGTCACGGCGTGGGCCCAGGAGCTGTCTTGTCGGCTCCTAGCTGGAGAACGCACCGACAGGTGAGGTGTGTCTCCATGCAATACGCGTCAGTGACACTCGGGAGGAAACAGCGTGACGTCCAGCGGCACCACCACTATCTGCGCGCACCCGGTTCGCGACATCATCATCGTGATGCTCGTCGGTGTGGTGGCGGGCCTTCTGTCTTTTATCGTCGTCACCGAACTTGGTGGCACTGCTCTTGATGGCCTCACCAGGGCCGGAACCGCGTGCCTCGCGGTTGCTGGTGCGGGTCTCATCGTGCTCCAGTACCTCAAGCGCACCTAACGTCTTCGCGAGGGGCGACCCAGTCGGGTTGCCCCTCCGTCCAGACCCGCCCTGTCGGCATGTCCGGGACGGGTAGGTCGCAGCCTGCCAGGGGAAGCACGATCGGGCCTGACGCCGATGACCGTGCCTGCCCCCGGTAGTCGCGACTGTGGACGCGGGTGGGGGCGCGTCGTCGTCCGGGGGCAACCATCGTCACCCCTGCCCGATGCTCACGGCGTGCGCCGTCGGCATCGTGTGGAACGCGTCGATCGCACAGTCCTCGGTGAACTCGGGGGCGTGCTTCAGCGCGAGTCGCTCCGCCTCCCACGACATACCGTCCGCGTAAGCGGTCGCCGCCTGCGCACCAATGTCGGATGGCCATCGGCCGGTAGCCACGAACGACTGAACCGCCTCGTCGATGACTCGGTCTCGTGCCCGCGTCGGCTCCTCCCCCGCACCGTGGCGCGAGAGCCGGCGCTTGGCGGACTCGTGAAGGTCGGCGGTGCGCTCGATCTCCGGGACGGCCGCCAGCGCTGCCGCCAACTCCGGGTTGGTTACTGCCACGTTCGGTTACCTCTCGTCGGATGAAACGACTGAGCCCCCACCGGTCGGCAGGGGCTCAGGAAGGGGTCTGTGTGGGCGCCTAAGCGGCGTTCCACCGGGGTGAGTCGCGGAGCGCATCTCCGCGCGCTCGATGCGCGCCTGACGCTTGCGTTCCAGGACGTCGGCTGACGTGCGTGCGTACCTCTCGCGCTCGATGGCGGCGCAGCACTCCCGGCACCGGGCACGCAGGCCTTGGAAGCCCAGCGCGTCACGGCCGAAGTAGCGCGCGTCTCGTGGTAGCAGGCGCCCGCACCACGTGCACGGGCGATCGTCCGACTGCGGAGTGGGCACGTCGGCCATGGCTGATCCCGTCCTGACTTCCTCGCGTCCCAGCGAATTCCGGAGAAATGAGAGAAGCACCGTCCGGTGGACAGCGCTCGAAAGTTCGCCCCCCCGCGACGGAGCGAGCCGGCACTCACGGAGGAGAGTCGCGGCCGCCCGGCTGCTCTACGTCGCAGGGGGCGGGAGCGCCGCCGAGAGGTAGGCGGCGGCGCAGCACGTGGGGGGAGCCAGGGCCGTGCCAGTCGCCCGCGATCGAGATCCCGCGCCTGGGCTGAGGTCCTCGGGGCCCTTCGGGGGCCTCAGCCGACGGGGGCGCCGAGGCCCTCCAGGACGACGGCGCCCGGGAGCTGGGCGAAGGCCTTCCCGGGCAGGATGAGCTTGCCGCGTCTGCGGCCGCTGCCGACCAGCACCCACTCGGTGTCCACCACGGCGGCGTCCACGAGGAGGGGCCAGTCGGCCGGGAGGCCGATGGGGGTGATGCCGCCGTACTCCATGCCGGTCTCGCCCGTCGCGGTGTCCATGGGCGCGAACGAGGCCTTGCGGGCGCCGAGATGCTTGCGTACGACCCCGTTGACGTCGACCCGCGTCGCCGACTTCACGACGCACGCGGCCAGGGTGGTCGTCTCGCCGCGCTTCCCCGCGACGACGACGCAGTTCGCGGACTCGTCGAGCAGCGCGGGCCCGTAGTGCTCGACGAAGACCGCGGTGTCGGCGATGGCCGGGTCGGTGTCCACGTACAGCAGCTGATCGGCCGGTACGGGCCCGGTCCAGGCCCGGACGGCGGCGACGACGGGGCCGGTCAGCAGGTCCAGGCAGTCGGGGGCGGGCCGGGCGTCGTCGAAAGTTCCGATGGGTGCGCGCATACGCCTCACGCTAACAACGACCGCCCGGGGCCCGGCCGCCCGTCTCGGCGGTCGGGCGGCCGGCCGTACGCACGCCTCGGGCGGCTCAGCGTACGGGCGGGATGGAGACGGCCATCGTCATCTCGGCGGGCTCGTCGCCGTCGTTGCGGTACTCGTGCCCGGTGTTGGCCTCGAAGACGGCGGAGGTGCCGGCCGGCAGGCGGTGCTCCTCGCCGTCGACCACCAGGGTGAGGACTCCCGCGGTCACGTTGAGGAGTTCGACCGTCCCGTCGGGGTGCGGGTCGGAGGCGCTTCCGTCGCCCGGCATGAGGGTCCAGGACCACAGCTCCAGCGGGCCGCGGGCCTCGGTGCCGACGAGCAGGGTGGTGTGGCTGCCGGTGGAGGTGGACCACATGCGGACGGCCTGGTCCGGCGGGACGATCCGGACCTGGGGGCCCTGCTCGTAGTCGAGCAGCGTCGTGATGGAGACGCCGAGCGCGTCGGCGAGCTTCACGGTGGTGCCGACGCTGGGGTTGGTCCGGGCCTGTTCGATCTGGATGATCATGCCGCGGCTGACGCCCGACCGTGCGGCGAGGGCGTCCAGGGTGAGTCCCCGCTCCTTGCGCCAGCGCTTCAGGTTCCGGGCGAGCGACTGCGTGAGCTGATCGAGGTCCGACACATTCCGTCCAATATTTTGGATGACAGAGTTCAATAGACTGAACTACGGTGGGGTGCACCCGATGGTTCACTGCACTGTACTGCCGTCCGAGACTGCGAGGACTCATGACCGCCCTGTTCGCCCTGGCCACCAGCCTTCTGTGGGGCCTCGCCGACTTCGGCGGCGGGCTCCTGACGCGCCGGATCCCCGCCCTCACGGTCGTCGTGGTCTCCCAGCTCCTCGCGGTCGTCGTCCTCGGCACCGTCGTCCTCACGACCGGCGCGTGGACCGAGGCGGGACCGCAGCTCTGGTACGCGGTCGGGGCGGGCGTCGTCGGCCCCGCCGCCATGCTCGCCTTCTACAAGGCGCTCGCGCTCGGCCCGATGGGCGTCGTCTCGCCGCTCGGTTCGCTCGGGGTCGTCGTCCCCGTCTCGGTCGGCCTGCTCGTCGGCGACCGGCCGGGGCTCGTCCAGTTCGCCGGGATCGGCGTGGCGGTCCTCGGCGTGGTCCTCGCCGGCGGACCGGAGCTCCGCGGGGCACCCGTGCAGCGCCAGGCGGTCCTGCTCACCCTGGTCGCGGCCTTCGGCTTCGGCTCGGTGATGGCGCTGATCGCCGAGGCCTCCACGACGGTCACCGGACTCTTCCTGGCCCTCTTCGTCCAGCGCGTCACCAACGTCCTGGTGGGCGGCGGAGCCCTCTACGCCTCGGTGAGGCGCGGCGGCAGGGCCCTGCCCGAGGGCGGCCCGCAGGTGATCCGCGCGGCCCTCCCGGCCCTGGCGTTCGTCGGTCTCGCCGACGTCGCCGCGAACGGTACGTACGCGATCGCCGCCCAGCAGGGCCCGGTCACGGTCGCCGCCGTCCTCGCCAGCCTCTACCCGGTGGTCACGGCCCTCGCGGCCTACGGCGTCCTCAAGGAACGTCTCCGCGCGATCCAGGCGGCGGGCGCGGGCCTCGCCCTGGTGGGCACGGTGCTGCTCGCGACGGGCTAGACGGACCGGGCCGACACGCCGGGCGGGCCGTCCTGGCGCGCCTGCTCGACCTCCCAGGCCGCGAGCGCCGCGAGCTGTTCGGAGGTCACGTGGTCGGGGATCGGGACCGGGGCCGGGGTCCGCAGCGGGGGCTGCCAGCCCTGCTCCTTGTCCCAGCTGCGGACGACCTTGGCCGGGGCGCCCGCGACCACCGAGTGGTCGGGCACCTCGCCGCGTACCACGGCGCCCGCGGCGACGACCACGTTCCGGCCGAGGCGGGCGCCGGGCAGGATCACGGAGCCCGTGCCGAGCCAGCAGCCGGGGCCGATCGTGACGGGCTCCGAGCGCGGCCACTGACGGCCGACGGGCTCGTCCGGATCGTCGTAACTGTGGTTGGTCGAGGTGATGTAGACGTACGGACCGCAGTACGTGTCCGAGCCGATGGTCACCTTCGCGTCGGCGATCACGTGGCTGCCCCGGCCGAGGACGACGCCGTCGCCGAGCGTCAGCACCGTCTCCGTCCCGAGGTCCAGGCCCGGCAGCATCCCGGCCGTCAGCGTGACCTGTTCGGCGACGATGCAGCACTCGCCGATCTCGATCCACCGCTCGCCGAAGACCGTGCCCTGCGGGAAGGCGAGCCGGGTGCCCGCGCCGATCCGGCGGAAACGCAGCTTCCCGGGGTGCTCGGCCGTGACCGACCCGGTCTCCTGCACCCAGCGCCAGCCGCCCTGCACGGCGCGGTTGAGCATCCGGCGCCGCCAGGCGGCGAGGGACGAGAACGTGTTTCTGTTCCTGGGCACCCGGACACCGTAGTCGGCGGCGTCGTACCTGATCACCGCCGTGCGCTGTGATGTCCGTCATGGGCACGGCATAGGCTGCCGGCGGGGGCACCCCCGGGCGTGACATGACGGCTGACGATCAGGAGCGAACCATGACAGAGGCGTTGATCAAGGGTGTGGGCGGCAAGGAGCCGCGGATCGACCCGACCGCCTTCACCGCCCCGACCTCCGTGGTGCTCGGCGAGGTGACGCTCGGCGCCCGTGCCAGCATCTGGTACCACGCGGTGCTGCGCGCGGACTGCGGCCCCATCGCGATCGGCGAGGACTCCAACATCCAGGACAACTGCACGGTCCATGTCGACCCCGGCTTCCCCGTCTCGATCGGTGACCGCGTGACCGTCGGCCACAACGCGACCGTGCACGGCTGCGTCATCGAGGACGACGTGCTCGTCGGCATGGGCGCGACCGTCCTCAACGGTGCGCGGATCGGCGCCGGCTCACTGATCGCCGCGCAGGCGCTCGTCCCGCAGGGGATGGAGATCCCGCCGGGCTCGCTGGTCGCGGGCGTGCCCGCGAAGGTCCGCCGTCCGCTGACCGAGGAGGAGCAGGCGGGCATCCGGCTGAACGCCGAGATGTATCTGCACCTCGCCAAGGGCCACGCGGAGGCCTTCGGAGCGTGAGCCGTACGACGTCCGCCAGGTGAGGGCGCGAGCCGTGCGACGTCCGGTACGTGAGGGAGGGCGGTACCCGTCGACGGGTACCGCCCTCCCTCACGTACGTCCTGGTGGGTCCGGCCTCAGTCGGCGACCGCGACCGGTGCCGGCTCCGGGGTCTCGGCCTGCTCCGCCGCCGCCTTCTTGGCACGGTTCTTGATGATCAGCATCGAGGCGACGCCGATCAGCACGGCGAGGACGAGTCCCAGCCACGAGAAGCGCTTGAGCCAGGCCTCCGCGACGATGCCGACCGAGTAGATGACGGCCGTCGTGCCGCCGGCCCACAGGATGCCGCCGAAGACGTTGGCGATCAGGAACTTCCAGTACGGCATGTGCAGGACGCCCGCGAGCGGCCCAGCGAAGATGCGGAGCAGGGCGATGAAGCGGCCGAAGAAGACCGCCCACATGCCCCACTTCTGGAAGGAGCGCTCGGCCAGCCCGATGTTGGCCTCGCTGAAGTGCTTGGGGAACTTCTTCCCCAGCCAGGCGAGCAGCGGCCGTCCGCCCTTGCGGCCGATCGCGTAGCCGATCGAGTCACCGATGATCGCGCCGGCGGTGGCGCAGGCGCCGAGGACGTACGGGTTGATGTCGCCGTGCTGCGAGGCGAGCAGCGCCGAACTCACGAGCACGATCTCGCCGGGCAGCGGGATGCCCAGGCTCTCCAGCCCGATCACCACGCCGACGAGGACGTAGACCGCGATCGCGGGGATCGTCTCCAGCCACTCCTGGACGTGCAACGCGGCTTCCTCCCGTTTCGACTGCCCTGCCGCGCCCGGCCCCTGGTCGGGGGTCCCTGGCGCCGGCGTGCACCGCGGCGGGCACGCCGGGGCAGCCTACCCGGTCGGGCCGGACGGCCCGTGCCGTCGGCCGCCGGGAACGCGGCCGCCCCCGCACCCCGGAGGGGGTACGGGGGCGGTCACGGCGTCCCTGGTCAGGCGTTCGGGCGCAGGGTCCAGACGACGGTCATCTCGCCGGTCACGGCACCGTCCTCGCGGGTGATCTCGATCTTCACCGGGAACTCCGGCCGCTGCCCGGCGTCGAGGTCGGCGACGACCTCGGCGGCCGGGCGGCCGAGGGTGGCGGTGGCCGTGACGACGCCCATCGCGAGCTTCTTGTAGCCGATCTCGGCCTTGACGGCGAGCGGTACGGCGCGGCTCAGCTGGTCGCCGAACGCGGCGAGCACGATGGCGCCACTGGCGGACTCGGCGAGCGTGAACATCGCTCCGGCGTGCGGGCCGCCGACGTGGTTGTGGTAGGCGGGCTGGTCCGGCAGGCGCACGACGGCGCGCTCGGCGGTGGTCTCCAGGAACTCCAGATTCAGGGTTCCGGCCATGGGCACCGTGGCGGCGAGCATCTCGCCGACGGTCATCTGGTCTGCGCTCATGGGCGTGATGTTACCCACGAGTAGCAGCCTTGGCCATCCCCCACGCGCGCGCTGTGCGGGGGCGGGCGTGGTCGGGGCGCCTCCGCACCTCTATGGTTACTGGCCATGTGGCCAGGACAGCAGCCGCCCGGGGGCGAGCAGAACCCGCAGGACCAGAATCAGAACCCCTACCAGCAGTCGGGGTACCAGCAGCCGAACCCGTATCAGCAGCCGCCTGCCCAGCCCGGGTATCCGCAGCCGCCGACACAGCCCGGCCATCCGCAGCAGCCGCCCGCGCCGCCCGGCTACCCGCAGCAGGGGTACGGACAGCAGCCGGGTTACGGCCAGCCGAACCCGTACCAGCAGCCGACCGTTCCGCAGCAGTACGCGGTGCCGGGGCCGGCGCAGCCCGGCGGGCCCGACGGCGGGAAGAAGAAGACGACGCTCGTGGCGATCGTCGCCGCGACCGCCGTGGTCGTCGCGGCCGGTGTCACCGGTTTCCTCGTCCTCGGCAAGGACGACGACAAGAAGACGACCGCCGACGACCAGAAGCCGAACCCGACGGCCTCCGCGCCCGTGGACCCGTCCGCCGACCCGTCGACGGTCCCCTCCACGGAGCCGAGCGACAGCCCGTCAGGGATCGACAACCCGCGTGACGGCGCGGCCCAGCAGCCGACGATCCCCGGCTGGAAGGTCGTCTACAACCCGAAGTACGGCACCCTCTTCGACGTACCGCCGGAGTGGGAGGTGCTGAAGGTGGGCATGATCACCTACTTCGACGACGAGAAGAAGAACGACGGCAGCCCGCTCGTCACCATGTCGTCGCCGGCGCGCTTCAAGAGCGAGTGGTGCACCTACGACACGGACAAGAACGGCACCATGGAGACCTGGGGCCTGAGCACCGCAGGCACCAAGGGCGGCCAGGGCGCCAAGAACACCGCGGACGCCGCGCGCAGCGAAGCCGGCACGTGGGTGTGGGGCGGATACGCCCAGCACATGCCGCAGAGCACCATCAAGATCACCAAGCCGGTGCCGTACAAGACGAAGTCCGGTCTCACCGGCCACATGGCGACGGCGACCGCGCCGGGCGTCAAGAAGCGCAACAAGTGCGAGACGGACGGCAAGTCGATCGCCTTCACCTTCAAGAACGCCAAGGGCGACTTCTCGACCTGGGTGCTCTACGGGGCCGACGGCGTCAAGGACGAGCTGCCGGACGCCACCATCCAGCAGATCCTGTCGACGGTCCGGCTCGCGCCGGCGTCCTGACCTGACGGCCTTCGAAGGTCCGGCCCCGGCACGTGGTCCGTCCACGCGCCGGGGCCGACCCGTCCGCACCGCCGTCCGGGCCCCGCGCCGCCGTCTCCGGACGGCCGTCCGTGCCCGCACCGCCGTCTCCGCGGCCCCGTCCGGGCGCCGCGCCGCCGTCTCCGCAGCCCCGTCCGGGCGCCGCGCCGCCGTCTTCGGACCGCCGTCCGGCCCTCAGGGCGCCCCGTCCGGATATCGGGTTGGCATACGGGCGGCCCGCCAGGGATAGTCCCGGGGTGAACAGTCCCGCCGCCCCCCACCGCGCCCCCCTCGGCTCGCGCCGCCCCGAATGGGCCGGGCGCAACTACGTCCTCCTGACCGCCGCCACCATCGTGACCAACCTCGGCACGCACGGCGCGCTGATCGCCACGACCTGGGCGGTGTTCGAGACCGGGGGCGACGCCGGCGACGTGGGACTCGTGGCGATGGCACGGTTCCTGCCGCTCGTCCTCTTCCTGCTGATCGGCGGCGCGGTCGCCGACCGGGTGCCCCGGCACCGGGTGATGGTCGCCGCCAACGTCCTCAACTGCGTCTCGCAGGCCGTCTTCGCCGCCCTCGTGCTCGCGGGGACGGCCCAGATCTGGCAGATGATGGTGCTCACCGCGCTCTGCGGCACCGGCCAGGCCTTCTTCAACCCGGCGGCCGAGGGCATGCTGATGTCCAGCGTCACCGGGGAGCAGGCGAGCCGTGCCTTCGCCGTCTACCGGATGGCCATGCACGGCGCGTCCATCGGCGGCGCGGCGCTCGGCGGCGCGCTCGTCGCGTTCGTCGGGCCCGGCTGGGTCCTCCTGGTCGACGCCGTCGCCTTCGCGGTCGCGGGCGGGCTGCGCGCGTTCCTGGACGTGAGCGGCATCCCCGAACGCGCCCCCGGCGGCGGTCTCTTCGCCGATCTGCGGGAGGGCTGGCACGAGTTCATCGGCCGGCCCTGGCTGTGGTCGATCGTCGCCCAGTTCTCCGTCGTTGTCGGGCTCATCGGCGCGGTCGAGTCGGTGTACGGGCCGCTGGTGGCCAAGGCCGAGCTGGGCGGCGCGCGCCCCTGGGGCATCGCGCTCGCCGCGTACGGCGTGGGGACGCTCGCGGGCGCCGTCCTGATGGCCCGCTGGAAGCCCCGCCGGCTGCTGTTCGTCGGCACGCTCTGCGTCTTCCCGATCGCGCTGCCGTCGGCGGCGCTCGCCGTGCCGCTCGACGCGGTGGGGCTCACGGCGGCGATGTTCGTCAGCGGTGTGGCCATCGAGGTCTTCGGCGTCTCGTGGATGACGACGATGCACCAGGAGATCCCCGAGGAGAAGCTGTCCCGGGTGTCGGCCTACGACTGGTTCGGCTCGACGGCCCTGCTGCCGCTGACGACGGCGCTCGCGGGCCCGGCGGAGAGCTCGTTCGGCCGGAGCACGGCGCTGTGGGGCGCCGCGGGGCTGATGGTGCTGGTCACCGCGCTCGTCCTGCTGGTGCCGGACGTACGGAATCTGACCCGGCGTCCGCACACGAAGGAGCCGGTCGGCACGGCGACGCCGGCCGTGGGCTCCGGCTCCGCCCCCGCTCCGACGGCGGCGGGGCCGATCCCCGACCCGGCCGCCGCCTCAGCCGATACCGAAGGCGCCCTCGGGCGGAACGGGTGACGGGACGGCCCCGGCGTCGAGGACCGGTGCCGCGGCGCCGGTGAACCGGTCGAGCGTGTCCCCGTGCTCCACGCGCGCGGGGAAGGCATCCGCCGCGGCCCGGCGGGCGAGGTGGGCGGTGTCGATCTCCCGGCCGGAGGCCACCAGGACCGCGTTCCCGAAGCGGCGGCCGCGCAGCACGGCCGGTTCGGCGACCAGCGCGAGCTCCGGGAAGACGGCCGCGAAGGTGGCGAGCTGCGAGCGGAGGAAGGCGAAGGGCGCCCCGTCGGCCAGGTTGGCGGCGTAGAGCCCGTCGGGCCGCAGGACGCGCCGGACCTCGCGCGCGTACTCCACGGACGTGAGGTGGGCGGGCACGCGGGAGCCGCCGAAGACATCGCCGACGACGAGGTCGGCCGAGGCGTCGGGGGCCTCCTCCAGCCAGCGCCGGGCGTCCGCACCGTGCACGGTGAGTGATCCCGGATCCCTCGGGCAGCGGCAGGTGTTCGGCGACGAGCGCGAGCAGCCCCCGGTCGGCCTCGACCACGTCCTGGCGCGAGCCGGGCCGGCTGACGGCCACGTAGCGCGGCAGGGAGAGCGCCCCGCCGCCGAGGTGCAGGACGTCCAGGGGTTCGCCGTCGTCGGCGGCGCCGTCGACGACATGGGCGAGCCGGCGCGCGTACTCGAACTCCAGGTACGCCGGGTCGTCGAGGTCGACGTACGACTGGGGTGCGCCGTCGACCGTGAGGAGCCAGGCCCGCTCCCGGTCCACATCGGGCATGAGGCGCGCGGTGCCCTGGTCGACCTCACGGATGACGGGAATCTGCTCGTTCACGCTCTCATTGTGCCGGGGGTTGCCGGGGGGACCGTCAGAGGTGCTTGAGGGCCTCGCGTACGGAGAGGGGCGAGAGACGGGTGCCGTGCGCCGCGACGAAGGCGCGGACCTCGGCCGGGGCCGTCTTGCCGTACTCCCGCAGGCTCCACCCGATGGCCTTGCGGAGGAAGAAGTCGGTGTCGGAGGCGCGGCGCAGACAGTGGGCGAAGAGCCGGTCCGCGTCGGTGGCGTCCTTGAACCGCAGCTGGTGCAGGATCGCCGTCCGGGCCACCCACAGGTCCTCGTCCTCGATCCACTCGTCCATGCGGGCGCCGAGGGCGGGATCGGCCGCGACCAGACCGCCGACGACATGGGCGGCGAGGTGGTCGACCGTGTCCCACCAGGAGTCGGTGGTGACGAGCCGGCGGGCGACGGGCAGGAATCCGGACGAGCAGCGCTTCACATGGCGGCGCAGATAGTCGACGGCGAAGTAGTGGTACTCGCGCTCGGGGAGCGCGAAACAGCGCAGGGCGACGGCGGCGCAGTCCTGCTCGTCCGGGCGCGGGGTGCCGGCGAGGACGGTACGGGAGAGATCCCGGCGCTCGGGGGTGCGCAGCCCGAGGAAGGGGGCGACGCCCTTCATGTACGCGACCATCTCCTGCGCCCGGAAGGGGTTCCCCGCGGCCGGGTAGACGCTGGTGAGCCGGTCGAGAAGGGTGTCGGCGAGGGCGCTGTCGGGGATGCCGGCGGGGCCGCCGACCGTCGGCGCGGTCTCGGTCATGGGGCCCTCCGTGTCGTGGGTCGTCAGCTGCCGGCCCGAGGTCATGGGCCGGTGGCCGGGCGGGACATGACGCACATTACGGCGATCATACGAACGCGTCCGCTACTCTCCCCGAATGCTCGCTCCCGTGCCCCGGCCGCCGGGCTCCCTCGCCCTCCGCTGCTCCCGGGCCCTGCTCGCGCCCCGCGCACGGCTCTCGATGCTCGCCCTGCTGCTGCTCACCGCTGCGGCCCTCGTCGTGCTGTACGAGCCGCAGCGGCTGCTCTCCTCCGGCTGGCCCGGGCAGACGGACGGCACGGGCGCGGTGATGCTCTTCGGTCTGGCGTACGGCGTGTGCACGGCGGCGTTCGTCCCGCGTCCGGTGCTCAATCTGGCGGCGGGCGCGCTCTTCGGCTCGGCCTACGGTCTGACGGCGGCGATCGCGGGGACGGTGCTGGGCGCCGGGATCTCCTTCACCCTCGGCCGCTTCCTGGGGCAGGAGGCGCTGCGGCCGATGCTGCGGGGCCGCTGGCTGACGGCGGCGGACGGGCAGCTCAGCCGGCACGGGTTCCGGTCGATGCTGGCGATCCGGCTGTTCCCGGGGGTGCCGTTCGCGGCGGCCAACTACTGCGCCGCCGTCTCCAGGATGGGGTACGTGCCGTTCCTGGTGGCGACCGCGCTCGGCTCGGTGCCCAACACGGCGGCGTACGTCGTCGCGGGGGCGCAGGCGGGGGAGCCGGGCTCCCCGGCCTTCCTCATCTCGGCGGGCTTCATCGCCCTGTCCGCCGTGGCGGCCGCCGTGGTCGCCTGGCGCAAGCGGCACCACTTGCGGGCCCCGGCTCCGGCCGTGGCGCGGGAGCCGGAGCAGACGCCCGAGACGGTGGGCGGCCCCCGCTAGACGGGCGTCCGGACGGCGGGGGGAGGAGGCGCGGCGGGGGCCCAGAGGGGCGGCCGAGGTCAGATCGACGGCCGGGGTCAGAGGGGCGGCCGAGGTCAGATCGGCGGCCGGGTCAGAGTGCCTCGACGATCATCGCGTTGGCCAGGCCGCCCGCCTCGCACATCGCCTGGAGCCCGTAACGGGCGCCCCGGGCCCGCAGTGCGTGGACGAGCGTGGTGGTCAGGCGGGTGCCGCTGGCGCCCAGGGGGTGGCCGAGGGCGATCGCGCCGCCGTGGACGTTGACCTTGGCCGGGTCGGCGCCGGTCTCCTGCTGCCAGGCGAGGACGACACTGGCGAAGGCCTCGTTGATCTCGAAGAGGTCGATGTCGGCGAGGGAGAGGCCCGAGCGCCGCAGCACCTTCTCCGTGGCGGGGATGACGCCGGTGAGCATGAGCAGCGGGTCGGAACCGGTCACGGCGAAGCTGTGCAGCCGGGCGAGGGGCCGCAGCCCCAGGCTCCTGGCGGTGTCGGCTGCCATGACGAGCACGGCCGAGGCGCCGTCGTTGATCGGGCTGCTGTTGCCGGCGGTGACGGACCAGTCGATCTGCGGGAAGCGCTCGGCGAAGCCGGGGTCCTCGAAGGAGGGCCGGAGCCCGGCGAGGATCTCGGGGGTGGTCGCCGGGCGCACCGACTCGTCGCGGCGCACGTCCTCGTACGGGGCGACCTCGGCGTCGAAGAGTCCGGCCGCCCAGGCGCGCGCCGCCTTGGTGTGCGACGAGGTGGCGAACGCGTCCATGGCCTCGCGGTCGATCGACCACTTCGCGGCGATGAGTTCGGCGCTGATGCCCTGCGGGACGAGGCCCTCGGGGTAGCGCTCGGCGACTCCGGGGCCGAAGGGGTCGGCGCCGGGCGGCACGTTGGACCACATCGGGACCCGGCTCATGGACTCGACACCGCAGGCGACGGCGATGTCGTACGCCCCCGAGAGCACGCCCTGGGCGGCGAAGTGCACGGCCTGCTGGGAGGAGCCGCACTGCCGGTCGACGGTGGTGGCGGGCACGGACTCGGGGAATCCGGCACCCAGCCAGGCGTAGCGGGTGGTGTTCATGGCCTGCTCGCCGACCTGGTCGACGGTGCCGCCGATCACGTCGTCGACGAGGGCGGGGTCGATGCCGCTGCGCTCGATCAGGGCGCGCAGGGTGTGCGACAGCAGGGCGACCGGGTGGACATGGGACAGGGCTCCGCCCGTCTTGCCCTTCCCTATCGGCGTCCGGACGGCTTCGACGATGACGGCGTCGCGCATGACAGGCTCCTGAGTTGGAAAAGTGGACCAACACTCATCGGTAACATAGCCCAGCGGGTTCGCTTCTCAAACCCTTTCGAGGTGATGAGTTGGATTTTCAAACCAACCACATCCGCACTGCCCTACGCTTGTCCCATGAAGGCCGCACCCCGCCCCTGCTCGATCGCCGACACCCTGGCGCTCGTCGGCGAGAAGTACTCCCTGCTCGTGCTCCGCGAGGTCTCCCTCGGCGTACGGCGCTTCGACCGGATCGCCCGGAACACCGGCGCGCCCCGCGACATCCTCACCACCCGCCTCAAGCGGCTCGTCGAGGCCGGCATCCTGGAGAAGGTGCAGTACAGCGAGCGTCCCCAGCGCTTCGAGTACCGGGCCACGGCGGCCGGCGAGGAGCTCCAGCCGGTCCTGGTGACCCTGATGGCCTGGGGCGACCGCCATCTCAACGCCGACGACCGCCCGGTCGTCCTCGAACACCGGTGCGGCGAGGTCCTCAGCCCCCGGATCGTCTGCGCCCACTGCGGGGACGAGGCCGATCGCGGCAGCCTCACCGCCCACGTCCGGGCACCGGGCTGGACCACCACGGGTCCCACGGTCCCTCAGGAGGCCTGAGGGCGGGCCCGTCATCTGGGGACGGTACGCTGCGCACGACCTTCTGATCGCACACGTACATAACGGGACGGCCCTAGCCCCATGAGTTGGTTCGAATCGTTCATCCTCGGACTCGTCCAGGGGCTGACGGAGTTCCTTCCCATCTCCTCCAGCGCGCACCTCCGTCTCACTGCGGCGTTCGCGGGCTGGGAAGACCCGGGTGCGGCCTTCACCGCCATCACCCAGATCGGCACCGAGACCGCGGTACTGATCTACTTCCGCAAGGACATCGCCCGGATCGTCTCGGCCTGGTTCCGCTCCCTCACCGACAAGGCGATGCGCTCCGACCACGACGCCCAGATGGGCTGGCTGGTGATCGTCGGCTCCATCCCGATCGGCGTCCTCGGCATCACGCTCAAGGACCAGATCGAGGGCCCCTTCCGCGACCTGCGGCTGATCGCCACCACCCTGATCGTCATGGGCGTCGTCCTCGGCGTCGCGGACCGGCTCGCCGCCCGCGACGAGATCGGCGGCCGCCACCGGGCGATCCGCGAGCGCAAGACGCTCAAGGAACTCAGCGTGAAGGACGGCCTGATCTTCGGCCTCTGCCAGGCGATGGCCCTGATCCCGGGCGTCTCGCGCTCGGGCGCGACGATCTCCGGCGGCCTCCTGATGGGCTACACCCGCGAGGCGGCGGCGCGCTACTCCTTCCTCCTCGCGATCCCGGCGGTGCTCGCCTCGGGCGCGTACGAACTGAAGGACGCGGGCGAGGGACACGTCTCCTGGGGCCCGACGATCTTCGCCACGATCATCGCCTTCGCGGTCGGTTACGCGGTCATCGCCTGGTTCATGAAGTTCATCACCACGAAGTCCTTCATGCCCTTCGTGATCTACCGGATCCTGCTCGGCATCCTGCTCTTCATCCTGGTCGGCACGGACGCCCTGAGCCCGCACGCGGGCGAGTCGGGCGGCTGACCAGGTGCACACATGTAGCGCCACCTAGCGCTTTCTAGCGTCGAACCGCATCGGCGCGCCATGATCGTCTCCCACTTTTCTCCCACTCATCTCCCGCTCGGGAGACGGGAGACGCCCCCGTAACAGGGTGTGCATCTGCAAAGTGGAGACGACCTGTAAGGGCCCACACAGCCTCCACCGCGTGGGCCCTTCTCATGTCCGGCCGGACTGACCCGGGCCCCGTCACGGCGCGCGTTCGGGATCGGTCGTCCCCCGGCGGCATGCCCGGGCCCCGGCATGTTCTGGGTGCAAATCCCCAGCTGTCGACGGGCCACGCGGGTCGCCCTCACTGATCACGGGGGATGTCGGCACCTGACCGCACGTCATGCCCGTACGCCAAGGCGATTCTCGGCACACAACACACACCGCCCGGAGCGCACTCTGTTGCGCGCTCCGGGCGGTGTGGCGGACGGTGCGTTTTGCTCGCGGTGCGGTTCAGTTCACACTGACCGCCGCGATCGAGAAGAGCAGCACCCCCGCGATGATGGCGAGGACCACGACAGCGGCCAGAGTCACCACGGCCGCGATGGCCACCCAGCCGACGCGTTCGGCCTTCCGGCTTCGGGCGATCTCCGAGCGGAGGTCTTCGGCCTCGGTGGCGTCGTCGAATTCCTCGGTCATGTCACTCACCCAAGGGCTGCATGGGCAGGCGCTCGGACCACCGCACGGTGAAGTGCACGTCCCGCATACCGTTGGGGAAGACGGACCGCATGCCTTCTGCCAGTTTCACCGCCCCGGGCTCCTTGGCCCCGGACTTGTAGCCATCCTCGGAAACGCCACGAGTGAACGATTCCTCGGTCATCTTCTGGGTCAGCTCGTAGTCGACCCTTCCGGTACGGGTGAGCGGCTGGTAGTCCGACACGGTCGCCTTCAGGTTGAACGACCCGAGGATCGCTCGAGTCGCGCCCTCTTGGGTCGCGGGGTCCTTGGCCCCGGAGAGGTAGGTGACGAAGTCGGCGAGTTCACCCATCATCATCTCCTTGAGCTCCAGTCCGTTCATCTCGGCTCCGGCACTCGTCTTGTAGTCGAGTCCCTTGATCACCTGGCCGCTCTTCAAGCCCTTCCGTGACGTGAGGAACCTTCTTACCACGTCCATCCAGATGTGGTCCTTGACACCGGAAGTGAACTGGTCCGACTCGTCGAAGCTGTACGCGTCCGGCGCCGAGCCCATGAAGAACATTGCGACGAGCTGTGGAGCCGTCGGGTTCAGGTGAACCGATGCATTGCCACCCACGCCGCTCCTGTACGCCGCCCTGGCGCGTCGGCCGAGTTCGACGCTTCGCACGTAGTTGTCGTAGTTCTGCTTGAAGACCGTGCTGTTACGTCGGTTCTGATCCACAACCTTGTCGTAGTTCTTCCCCTTCTTGACGATGTCCGTGCCCTTGTTCTTGCACACGTACATCCCGTTGACGCATTCCTCCAGCGCTTCGCCCGTGGGGTCGGAGAAGGAGAAGGGGTTGTTGGCGGCGTACCCGTAGCCGTTCATCGTCTGGGGCTTGTCGGCCTCCAGGATGGGGTCCACGCTGACGAATCGCCCGGTGACCGGGTCGTATTCGCGGGCCCCTATGTGAACGAGTCCGGTGTCCGCTTCGTTCGTGCCCCCGACGAAACCCTTGTCCCCGATCCAGTTCGTGGGCTGGGTGCCGCGCGGGCCGCCGAAGATGGTGGTCTTGCGGCGGGTGATCGCCTGGCCGGCGTTGTTGCTGATCTGGGTGCTGCCGGTGCCGTGGTGGTCGGCGAGCAGGAAGGTGAATTTGCCTCCCTTGTACATGGCCACGCCGCCGTAGTACCGGGTTCCGGTGACCTTGCCGGCCTTGTCCTTGTGGAGCTCGTTGCCGCCGGGCAGGTAGAGGGTCGTGCCGGTGGAGTCACGGCGGAGAAGCCGCTGTCCGGTGGTGTCGTAGAGGTAGCCCGTGGCGCCGGCGGCCGTCGCGACGGACTTGAGGTGGCCCTCGTCGTCCCAGACGAGGGTCTGGAGGTCGGCGTTGCCGATCTTGCGGGTCTCTGTGTTGCCTGCCGCGTCGTAGGTGTACGTCTCCGTGCGCGGGTCGGCGCCGGTCTGCGTCACCGACGGCAGGTTGTGGGTGCCGGCCTTCGGGGCCGTGTAGTCGCGGGTGATGTCCGCGGCCGGTCCCGAGGCGGTCTTGTGCTGGACCTCGGTGTCACGGTTGCCGACCGCGTCGTAGGTGTAGCTGGTCCAGTAGGCGTCCGGTCCGCCGACGATACTGTCGGACGGGTCGGTGGCGCAGGCCGTGCCGGTGTTGGTCCAGGCCTCGGTGATGCGGCGCAGGGTGTCCAGCTGGACGCACTGGGTGTCCGTGGTGCGAGCCGTGCCCTGGTCGTAGCCGGTGGCGATGCGGGTGATGTTGCCGGTCGGGTCGTAGGTGTAGGAGGTGTCCTCCACCCGCTGCGGCGCGGTGTCGCGGTCGGTGAACGTACTGGTCAGCTGTCCGGTGTGTTCGTCGTACTGGTTGGTCGTCCACACATGGCGGCCGAACTCGCCGTACTCCGCGCGGATCGGACGCCCGTAGTGGTCGTAGGTCATGTCCGAGACGAGCGCGGCGCTGCTGGTGTCGGTGACCGTGCCGACCGTGTCGAGGAGGCCGGTGACCGCGGTGTAGCCGTTGCTGACCAGCTCGTACGGCAGGTCGGCCATCTGCGGGTGCTCGACGTCCTGCACCTGACCGGTGTTGGCGTTGTACGAGGTGTACCACTCGTACGTGCCGGCGAGACCGGTCTCCGACGCCGGGACCGTGACGGTGGTCTTGCCCGGCTGGTAGGAGTGGGTGTACTCGCTGCTCTCGGTGACGAAGGCGTTGCCCGCTTCGTCATAGCGGGTGGACTTCGAGAGCTGGCCCTTGGCTCCGGTCGGGTCGTAGCTCCAGGCCGCGAGGAGCTTGGCGCCCTTCTTCAACGCCGTGCGGCGTCCGAGGTCGTCGTAGTCGGTGTGGAGGGTGATCGTGCGGGCGTCGGTGACGTCGGTCGGCCGGTTCGCCTTGTCGTAGGCCGTGACGGCCTTGCCCTTGTCGGGGTCGACGGCCAGGGTCTGACGGCCGCGGGTGTCATAGCCGTACGTCCACTCCGCGCCCGACGCGTCGGCGATCTTCGCCAGGCGGCCCTTGTTGTCGAAGGTGTAGTGGGTGGACTGGGCCTTGGTGCGGGCCGCGTCGGTGTACTGCTTGAGCTCGATCGTGCGGTCGAGGGCGTCGACGACGGTGGTGGTGGCGGTGCCGCCGGTGGGCGGGACGACCGTGGTCGTGTCACCGGTGTATGTGGTCGTGGTGCGCTTGGTCTCGTCCGTGTAGCGCTTGGAGATGACGGCGGTGGGCCGTCCGAGACCGTCGAACTCGGTTTCGGTCGACGACGGGTACTGCGTCTGCTGCCCTGTGACGAGAACCGGCTCGGGAGCGCCGGTCGCGAAGTAGGTGCCGGAGTTGACGATCGCCTCGCCGCGGGTGTTGTAGAACACCTCGGTGATCAGGCGGCCGGCCCGGTCCGGGGACTCCTCCTGCGTCTCCAGCGCCCTGAGCAGGCCGTCCTGGAACGCGTAGCTCGTCCGGTACTGGAGGTCGTGCGTGAGGGTCTTCGTCGTGACGACGACCGGCCCGTTGTTCCGCAGCAGGTAGTCGTACTGAATGTTCGGCGCCGTCGGGTAGGTGGCCTGGGCCCGACCGGGCAGCCACGCCTTGGTCACCCGGCCCAGCGGGTCGTAGGCGGTCGTGGTGACCTTGCCGTTCGCGTCGGTGATCTTGGTGGGCAGCGAGCGCCCCGGCGAGAAGACCGTGGTGATCGCGTGCCCGAGGGAGTTGGTGACGACGCTGCTGGTCGCCACCTCGCCGGTGGCGGGGGTGTAGGCGGTGCGGCTGATCTTGCCATAGGCGTCGGCCTCGGCTAGCCGGCGGCCGTAGACGTCGAAGCAGAGCTGAGTACCCCCCGTGCCGCAGACGCTCGGCGTGGAGGTGACGATGTCGTAGCCGGTGCCCGTGCCGTTGATCTGCTCGGACTTGGTCACGAGGCCCTTGGTCGGCGCGGCGTGCAGAGCCAGACCGTCGTAGTACGCGCGGACGTCGTCGATCACGTCCGCGGGACGCGACACGGTCTCGCCACAGGCGACGGCGACGGTCTCACTGCGGGAGACTTTGTCCCGGACCGTGGAGGTGCCGGTGCGGGCGTAGGTCGTGGTGGTGCACTTCTCGTCACCGGTCCTGTCGATGTCGCCGAGATCGGAGACGGTGGCGACCAGGCCGTAGGAGTCGAAGCCCTTGACCGACCGCGTGGTGCGTTCACCTCCGGTGATCTTGACCCGAGTCTCCTCGGTCTGCGTGTCCGTGAAGTACGCCTCAAGGGCGGGCAGTCCGGTGCGGGCGCGGGTCGCCGTCGCGGCCGAGCGCCACGGGACGTATGAGGTGGCGCTGACGAGCGGTCCGCCGTCACCGTTGTACGTGGCCGTCTCGCGGAGCATGCCGGCGAACTGCTCGCGGTCGGTGACGGCGATGCCGGCGGAGTTCTTGACCTGGGCGCCGTCGATGCCGCGGAAGTAGCGGGCCTCGGTCAGCGTCTTCTTGTCGAATCCGGCGCCGGTGCGAGTCTGGACGAGGTGGTAGCCGCGGGGCAGCGCGTAGGTGCGATACTCCGCCTTGGTGAACTCGTCCTCGCTCTTGGCCCATTCGGCGCCGCCGACGTAGGCGTACTCGGTGACGACGTCCGGGGTGCCGGCGATGTTGTCGCCCTCGATGACGCGCTGGACGGGGTAGGTGTTGAACCAGTCGTGCTCGGGGTCCGGGCCGTCGATGGCCGTCTTGACGGTGTAGCAGCGCGTGGAGTTGGTGCCGTCGGTGGGCGGCAGGGAGGTCGCGGTGCAGTCGGGGTCGTAGTAGTCGACGCCGATGGTGCCGCCGGACTCCGTGGTGATCTGCGACATCCGCATGCGGATGAACGGGGCGAGGCCGTCGCGGAGCTTGTCGACACGGTTGGCCTTCTGCACCGGCACGAAGGTGATCATCGGGACGTCGGCTGTGGCGGTGCCGTCGGTGGCGGTGCGCTTGATGCCGTGCAGCCACATCGGGGTGGAGATGCCGTCACCCGACGGGGGGAACGTCTGCGTCAGATGCCAGGCATCGACGTTCACATAGGCGCCGGCGGTCAGGACCTGGGTGGCGATGTCGGTCAGCCGCATGCTCGACCAGAAGCTCGGCGAGTACTGCTGCTTGCACTCCGTCGCCGTGTCCTTGCAGTACAGGTCGAGCGGGGTGTCGGGCCAGTTCAGCGCCTGGGCGACGTCGAAGGTGCAGTTCGTGTCACAGCGGGCCTTCGAGGTGAAGATCACCTTGCCCATGGCCTTGGCCGCATACGGCGCGGAGTCCCGCAGGCCGTACTCGATGCGGTCGAGATAGGCGCCGCGGTCGTACGGGGTCTTCGTCGACGCGCCGGTGGAAGCGTTGACGTTACGGCCGTAGTTGTTGGCCTCCTGCTTCCAGTAGTAGGCCATCGCGTTGCCGCTCGGGTCCACCACGTAGTCCAGGTTCCAGCGCCACGCCTGCTGGCACCAGGAAGAGGCGAACGAGGAGGTGGCGCAGGGCTCGTTCGTGTGGTTGCCGAAGACGGGAACGGTCAGGGTCGAGTCGGTCACGGGGTTGCCCGTGGCCCACCCGGGAAGCTTGTGCCTGCCGAAGAAGTACTGGGTGCCGTCGAGCGTCGTCACCTTCCAGTACTCGCCCGCGCCCGCGACGGCGCCCGTGCCCGCGTCGCCGTTGTCGGCACCGCTGAGCTTCTCGATCGTCTCACCGCCGTCGGACGTGGGGTGCCAGCCCTTGACGGGATCGAGGACGAGCTCGGTGGTCTTGCCGCCGAGCGAGAGCGTGGCGTTGTTGCTGTACCAGCACTGGTCGCCGACCCTGGTGGTGTTGGTACCACCATCCTTGTCGTCCTCGCAGGACTTGTAACGACGCTCGATGTAGCCGGGCTCGTAACCCCAGCCGTCACCGATCCAGCCGGCCTGGTTGTTCGACGCCGAGGTACGACCATCCACAGCCTGCGAGCTGTAGCCCAGCGTGACCCTGGGCTGCAGACCGCCGGGAACGGCGGGGACCCCCACCGGGTAGCTCCAGGAGAAGCCGCCTGTCGAGCCGCCGGCGCTCCACGCACCGGACGGTTCCAGCGAGGTCGCCGAGAACGAACCACTGGAACCCGATGCACCGGCCGTCGCCGCCAGGACGGTCATGCCGGACGCCGCTGCCGCCGGGGCCGATGCGGTGGTGGCCGCGCGGGCACCCGCAGGCACCGCAGTCACGGCCGTGAGGGTGTTGCTCCCGGTGTCGTTGGCCGTCTCGAGCGGCCTCGCCACTCGACACCCAGCCTTCTCCGGAGTCGTGAGCGCACAGGACGGCAGCTGCACCAGCCGCAGTCGCGCGGCCCAGTCGCCACCGTAGGCGTTCTTGAAGGCCGAATAGTCGACGCTGACGCGCGCCTGCCCGGCGGCCTCGACGCCATCAGCCCTGCCGACGGTGAGCAACAGCCCGTCGACGCCCGCCTTCTCGGCGGCGGCGCGGGACTCGACGGAGACCCTCGCCCGAATCAGCGCGGGCGTCCTCGCGGCCCCGCGTGCGCCGTTCGCCGTCGCCTTCGCCGTGTCGGTGACGGCGGTCACCGAGACCGGCAGTTCACGCGCCACGCCGGTGGCACGGCTCAGCGGCGTCGGCGCCGAGACGCTGACCGTCTGCGCACCGGGCGCGGGCCAGGACGCGCGGACGGGCGCCTTGACGGCACTGATGTCCGGGCGCTTCGTTCCCCCCGCGCGCAGCGGCTCCACGGGGACAGGCTTCGGCTGCTTGAGGCCGGGCAGCGACGCGCTGATCCCTGGGTCATGTTCTGTGAGCGCGACGGAAGTGGCGGGGAGCAGTCCTACCGCCATCACCGCGGACAATGCCACGGCCCACCCTCGCGTACGGAAATTACTCACTTACTCCCACCCCTCGAAAACAAATAAAAACGCCGAACTTTAACAGCTGCATCTGACACGGGCAGCACGGATCACTGAAGTGGGTGCCTACTGAATGGATCTGCCGGGAGAGGCTGCCTTTAGGGTCATTGCCACACAGCTGCCCCACAGAGTCCCAGGTCAGGAGCGGTTGACCAGAGATACCCCAACCAGGCCGAAGGTTGACAGGTTGCCCGAATTTACGGCATAAATTACGCCGAGGAGGGTCCGGTCAAGGCTGTAGAGTCAACTCAATTCGAGGCCGCTACGGTACTTTTCAGACGTCGGCGCCTTGGAAATTCGGACACTTTTTTGGGGAGGAATTCTAGACGTGTCCACGACAAATAGATCGATTCTCGGGCGGTCCAGGGGGGCCCGCCTGATACCTGGGGCGCTGGCCGGAGCCATGCTGACCTCCGTGCTCGCGGTCGCCCCCGCAGCGAGCGTCACGCCCACCGGGGCGCCTTCCGTCGCCACGTCTGTCGCGTCGGACGATCCGGTGGCCAACGGCTCCCTGAGCGAGGAGGACTACGCCCTCCAGCAGGCCGCCGCGACGGGCCAGCCTCAGGAGGTCCTCTCCCGACGAACGGAGAGCTCCGAGACCTGGGCTCAGCCCGACGGCGGGTTCCAGGTCACCGAGCACGGAACGCCCGTCTGGCTGTGGCGGGACGGCGGATGGGTCGCGGCCGACCCGAACCTGATGTTCGCTGCTGACGGCTCCGTGGTCACCAAGGCCACCAACATCGCCGTGAAGTTCTCCGGCGGCGGCACCACACCACTGCTCCAGGGCTCCAAGGACGGCCGCAGCCTGTCGCTGACCTGGCCGACCGCGCTGCCGACACCGACACTCGACGGCAACGTCGCCACGTACGCCGAGGTGCTGCCCGGCGTCGACCTCCAACTGAAGGCAGAGGTCGAGGGCTTCTCCCAGGTCTTCGTCGTCAAGACCCCGGAGGCCGCGCAGAACCCCCGGCTCGCCCAACTGCAGTTCGGGATCGACACCGACGGTCTGACGGTCGCGAAGGACGCCGAGACCGCTAGCCTGACGGCCCTGGACCCGGCCGGTCAGATCGTCTTCTCCAGCTCCGCACCGATGATGTGGGACTCCACCACGACGGCGAGCCAGCCGGCCGCGGCGACCACGCTGCGCCGCGCGATGGCCCTGACCGCCGACGCCGGCGGGACCACCCCGGCAGCCGAGGGCGAGGACACCTTCGACCCGGGTCTGGGCGCGCAGGACGCGGTCATGCCCACCGAGCTGACGTCGGACACGCTCACCATCACCCCGGACCAGGACCTGCTGACCGGCGCCGAGACCACCTACCCGGTCTACATCGACCCCAGCTGGGGCTACGGCGACCGCCAGAAGTGGAACTGGACCCGCGTCTACAAGGCCTGGCCGAAGAACTCGTACTGGAACGCCAAGGACCCCGTCCGGGTGGGCTACGAGGCACAGACCGGCGGCTCCGACCGCATCTCCCGCTCCTTCTTCCAGCTGGACATCTCCCACCTGAAGAAGACCCAGGTGAAGTCGGCGACCTTCCGGGTGAAGAACACCTGGTCCTGGTCCTGCCAGGCACGGGCGCTGTACCTCTACCCGACCGGCGAGATCAACTCCAAGACCAATTGGGGCAACCAGCCGGGCAAGCTGACGAGCTCGCCCCTCGACACGGTCAACGACGCCAAGGGCTGGGTGCCCCCGGACGGCTCCTCCTCGGCGTGCCCCGCCGGCAACCTCGAGTTCGACGCGACCAACTGGGTCAGGAGCAAGGCCGCCGCGGGCGCCGACGACGTGACCTTCGGTCTGTACGCGGATGAGGACGACACCTTCGGCTGGAAGAAGTTCGACCCGAAGACCGTCGTCCTGGAGACGAAGTACAACACCGCCCCGGACCTCCCGAGCAAGCTCGGCACCAGCCCTGTCACTCCGTGCGCGAGCGGCGGAAACCTCGGCAACGTGACCGTCAGCCTGTACGCCACGATCACGGACGAGGACCGCGGCAACCTCACCGCCGAGTTCGAGCTCTACGAGAACAAGAGCGGCACCAGCACCCGCGTGTTCACGAAGACCGTCCCCGCCCTCAACGGCCGCGTCGCCACCCTCGCCGTCCCAGTGTCCATGACGCCCGGAGGCTCCGGCGTCAGCTACACGTGGCGCGTGAGGACCACCGACTCCGACAACGCCTCTTCCGGCTGGAAGAACGCCCCGTGCGCCTTCAAGCTGGACCGCCAGCGGCCGAAGTCCCCGCCGGAGATCATCTCCCCGCTCGTCAACGGGAAGCCCGTCTACCCGCCCGGCACCGACGGTTGGCCGGACTCCACGGGACTCGCCCGCAAGAAGGCCGTCTTCACCTTCAAGCCGGCGCCTGCGGACGGCGTCACGAAGATCTTCTGGTGGACCGACACCCATCCTGACGTCCGTACGGCCACGCCGGCCAACGGGATCTTCACGGGCGAGGTGACGATCCCCGCGGCGGGTCCGCGCCTGATTTACGCCTACGGCATGGACGCGGCGGGCAACCGCTCCGACACAGGGACCTACCTGTACTACGCCAACCGTGAACTGGCCCGCGATGAGGCCAACGACCTCAACGGCGACCGGTTCAAGGACATCTGGAGCCCGGACAGCAGCGGCACGCTCATCGCCTACACCGGCAACGGCAACCGAGAGTTCTCGGCCGTGAACGCGACCTCGGGCGACGCGGTCTTCCCTGGCCAGCAGGTCTCGGCCGTCGGCGACTGGCAGCAGGACGGATACAACGACCTCCTCGCCCTCGTGCCCAACCCCAACGACAACAACCGCAAGCAGCTCCAGGTCTACAGGAACTACGGTTCCGGACTCGTCGACACCCAGGAAGGACCGCACACCCTGCGGGTCTCCCGGGAATCCAACAACCACTGGTTCGACGCCGACCAGATCGTCGGAGGCAGCTTCGACGACGACGGCGCGCCCGACGTCCTCGTCAAGCAGGGCAGCGCCCTGTACTTCTACCGCGGCGCCCGCAGCACCGACATCCTGAGCGCTCCGCGCGGGCTCCCCGTCCCCGTCGGCGACATCGGCATGGACTGGAGCAAGTACACCGTCGTCTCCGCCGGGGACATCAACGGGGACAAGCTGCCCGACCTCCTCCTCCGGGACGACGCGACCGGCGATCTCTTCCGTTCGCACGGCGCCAAGGACCCCGCCGCCAACAAGATCAACTTTGCCACCTGGGGCAACGACCGGGTCAAGATCGGCAGCGGTCTCAAGAAGTCCCTGTACCCGCAGATCGGCACGTCCGGCGACCTCGACGGCGACGGCACCGGCGACGGTGTCATGGACGGGGACAAGATCACCGACCTGTGGGCCCGCAGGGCCGACAACACCATGATCGGCTGGCGCGGCAAGGGATCACCCACGAGCCTCACCGGGTTCGACGTCCCGTTCACCATCGACGGCGTCACCGGCGGCGTCCGCCTCGTGCCCGGCACCATCATCAACCCCGGCAGCTCCGTCACCTCCCAGTCGAGCACGCTCACCCTGGGCACGGACGGCAACCTGTTCATCACCACCAGGGCCGGAAAGAAGGTATGGTCCAGCACCGGTGGCACCGCCGGCGCCGTCGCCCGAGTCGAGGACAACGGCAACCTCTCCGTCTACAACGCCGACAACAAGCGTCTGTGGACCACCGGAGCCGCCAACGCCGGCGAGGGCTTCACCATGCTCCGGGATTCCGGGGACCTCACCGTCTACAACGACAAGACGCAGTCGCTCTGGTCCAGCGGCACCGCGGTACGGCACGACTACAACCGTGACGGCCGCAGCGACATGGCGGACTGGTACGACTACGGCGACGGCCACGACGAGATCCACGCCTTCACCACCAACGCGGACGGCACCTTCAAGGCCCCCCAGCACGCCTGGTCGGCCGCGGCCGGCAACTACTGGGCCGAGAACATGAAGCACACCACCGGTGACTTCAACGGCGACGGCGTGGGTGACATCGCGGCGTTCTACGGCTACGAAGACGGCCACATGAACCTGCGCACGTGGCTCGGCAAGGGCGACGGCAACTTCAACGCCCCGTTCGTCTCCTGGCAGGTCCCCGCGGGACACTGGAACTTCGACGCCATCCACGTCCAGTCCGGTGACTTCAACGGCGACGGCCGCGACGACATCGCCACCTGGTACGCCTACGGAGACGGCAGCGACAAGCTGTTCACCTTCACCGCCGACGTGAGGGGAGGCTTCAACTACCCCTTCTCCTCCTTCTACCGGGCCGACGGCTGGTACGTGCCGAACATGAAGTTCACCAGCGGCGACTACAACGCCGACGGGCGCGACGACATCGGCGTCTTCTACGGCTACGACAACGGTGACACCACCCTGTTCACCTTCACCGCCAAGCCCACCGGCGCCTTCAACGAACCGCTCGCCGGCTGGACCAGCACCGACTGGGGCAGCTTCGAAGCCACCTCGCTGCACTCGGGCGACTTCAACGGCGACGGCCGCGACGACATCGTCACGTGGTACGACTACGGAGACGGCCACGACGCCATGATCAGCTTCACGCCGAGCGGCATCGGCGGCGCGTTCGGCGGCCGCAAGGAGGTCTGGACCATCCCGGCCGGCAACTTCTGGCGCGACAGCCTCAAGATCGTCACCGGCGACTTCAACGGTGACGGCCGCGACGACATCGGCGGCATGTACGGCTACGCGGATGGTCGCGTCAGAACCCTGACCTGGACCGCCAAGACGGACGGCACCCTGAACTCCCACGTCGGCGGCTGGGAAACCCCCGCGGGCAACTGGACCTTCGGCGCCGTCCGCATGATCGAGAGGTACAGCCCCGCGTAACACCCACCCCAGCGGCCGGGCGAACACACACGCCCCGGCAGCACCGCGGTAGCCATACAGGCACAGGGCCCCGTGGCGACAGAGACACCCGTTCTGTCGCCACGGGGCAACCTGCAAGCAGCTCCTCACGCCCGCGCACTAGACGTACAGGCCGTCAGGACGACTCCAGCAGGTTCGTTCCCCGCCGGGCGGGGCCGGGTCGAGGATGACGTCCGAGGTGACGACGCGCTGTCCACGGTGGTCGTGTCCCCGGCCTGGAGCGCGGTGGGTACCGGGTCGGCGCTGACCGTGTAGGGCGCCGCTGCGGACCCGTAACCGTCCACGGTGACAACGGGGCGCGGCGTATCGAGTCTAGGTGTGCGCCTGCCCCGCTACGGGGCTGACGCGTGGACGTGGACGGTGCCCCGGCGGCCGGACGCCGATGCCGATGAGCGTGAACCCGGCCGACACGAAGGCGTTGACGGTCGTCGAGGCCGCGGAGTTGGCCGTGCTGGCGTGAGACCGGAACGCGCTCGCCCCCTGGACGCCGACGATCACGACCGGCGGGACCGCGAAGGTCCCGGCCGGCCACGCGAGGTCACGTTCCCGGGGCCGTCCGCGACCCCCGTCGCGCGCTCGACGCGGCCGGCGATCGGCGTGTAGCGGCTCTGGTGGGCATCAGTCAGTCCGCGGCTTCCCGGTCAGACCTCCCGGGCGGCCCGACGAAGCCGTCCCCCTCCGGCGACGCCGCCGTACCGAATGCCGGGCCCTGCTCTCAGGGCCCGGCATTTCCGGTCAGTCCTGGTAAGGCACGCGGGCGATCTCCCTGATGCCGCCCAGGGTGCCCCACTCGTTCTTGCCGAGCCTGGTCAGCGGGCGCATCAGGGCCATTTCGGGGTGGCCGTCGAGGAGGACCGACTCGTCGATCGCCGCGTGGACCACCCGGCCGAAGACGACCGTCGAGTCGCCGATCCGCAGCGTGCTGTGCAGCTCGCACTCCAGCGCCACCGGCGACGCCGCCACCCGCGGCGGCTTCACGCGGAGGCTCGGTTCGCGCTCGACGCCGCAGGCGTCGAACTCGCTGACCCCGCGCGGAAAGTCCGTCGCCGTCGCGTTGATCTGCTCGAAGAGCCCCTCGGGGGCGAGGTTGACGACGAACTCCCCCGTCTCCTCCACATTGCGCAGCGAGTCCTTGCGCCCCACCGAGGTGAACTGCACGACCGGCGGCGTGACCGAGGCGATGGTGAAGAAGGAGTGCGGGGCCAGGTTGTCCGTCCCGTCCGCCGAGGACGTGGAGACCCAGGCGATCGGCCGCGGCACGACGGTGGCGGTGAGCAGCCGGTAGAAGGAGGTGCGGTCGCTCAGTTCGGGATCGATGTTCACGCGCATCCGGCCAGTATGACCGCGTCCGGGAACTCCCCCGCGCACGCCCCTTGGCCCCTGTACCGGCCTGCCCGAGACTGATCCGATGACGCAGCGCGTGGACCTCGCGACCGTGATGGACCGACTCGCCGTCGACGACCTGATCACCGGGTACGCGGCGGCCGTGGACGACGCCGACTGGACCGCCTACCGGGCGCTGTTCTCCCCGGACGGCAGGGCCGACTACCGGGGCTCGGGCGGCGTCGAGGGCCCGGCGACCGAGGTGGCCGACTGGCTCGCCGAGACGTTGACGCTCTTTCCCGTACGGCAGCACCTCATCGTGAACCGCCGCGTCGACTTCCGCGGCCCGGCCGGGTACCCGGAGATCGGGGACACGGCGGAGATCCGCGCCGACTACGTCAATCCGATGCGCTTCACCTCCGGCGAGGACTTCGTCTGCGGGGGCCGCTACGCGTTCGGAGCGGTGCGGACCGCCGACGGCTGGCGGCTGACGTCGGTCGTCGTCGACGAACGGTGGCGCAGGCACGGCTGACCGCCACCACCGGCTCCCGCTGCCGCCGCTCCCCTGGGATCCTCACGCCCCGGTCACCACGGCGGACCGCCCGAGCCGCGCCGGACCCGGTCACGCCCGACACTGAAGGCAAGGGCGGAGGCATGCCATGCGAAATCCGTTCGTACGACGACGAGACCGGGAGCGGGAGCCGGGTCGGGACCCCGCCCCGGAGCCGGAGCGGGAGCAGGACCCCGCCCCGCAGCACGCCCCGGGCCACGACCGAGACGGCCGGTCCCGTCGGCGCGGTTTCGCCCGCTCCCTGCTCGCCGTCGGCTGCGGCGCGCTGCCCGCGCTCGCCTTCCCCGCCCCCGGGCTCTGGTGGTGGGCGTACCTGGCGCTCGTCCCCTGGCTTCTCCTGATCCGTACGGCTCCGGGCGCCGGCCGGGCCGCCCTGGACGGCTGGCTGGGCGGGATCGGCTTCGTGTTCGCCGTCCATCACTGGCTGCTGCCCAGCCTGCACGTCTTCCTGCTGCCGCTCTCCGCGCTGCTCGGCCTGCTGTGGCTGCCGTGGGCCTGGCTCGTGCGGTCCCTGATCGGTGGCGCGCCGTCGGCGCTGCGGGCCGCCACCGCCCTGGTCGCGCTGCCCTCCGGCTGGCTGCTGATCGAGCTGGTGCGCTCCTGGGAGGGTCTTGGAGGTCCCTGGGGGCTGCTCGGGGCGAGCCAGTGGCAGGTGCCTGCCGCGCTGCGGCTCGCCTCGGTCGGCGGGGTGTGGCTGGTGACGGCGCTCGTGGTGGCGGTGAACACGGCCGTGGCCCTGCTCGTGGCCGCGCCGGGGCTGCGCACCGTCGGGGTCGCGGGGCTCGCGGGCTGCGCGCTGGTGGCCGGAACGGCCGCCTGGGGGGTGGGGGCGCCGCGCGTGAGCGGGACGGTGCGGGTGGCCCTCGTACAGCCGGGGGTGTTCGACGGGGCGGACGGCGCGGAGCGGCGGTTCGACCGTGCCGAGGAGCTGACCCGCTCGCTCGCCGGGCAGCGTCTCGATCTGGTGGTCTGGGGCGAGAGCGGCGTCGGCGCCGATCCGGCCGGCCGGCCCGACATCGCCGCCCGGCTCACCGCCCTCTCACGGGAGGTCGACGCGCCGCTCCTGGTCAATGTGGACGCGCGGCGGGCCGACCGCCCGGGCATCTTCAAGAGTGCCGTCCTGGTCGGTCCGGCGGGGCTCACGGGTCAGCGCTACGACAAGATGCGGCTCGTGCCGTTCGGCGAGTACATCCCCGCGCGCGGGGTCCTGGGCTGGGTGACGTCGTTCGGCAAGGCCGCCGACGAGGACCGCCGGCGGGGCACCGCACCGGTCGTGATGAGGCTGCCGGCCACGGGCGACGGCGGCGGGGACGGTACGCGCGAGGGCAGCGGGGACGTCATCGGCGGCAGCGCTCGGGAACCGCTGATCGGCCCGCTCATCTGCTTCGAGTCCGCCTTCCCCGACATGAGCCGGAACCTCGTGCGCGACGGGGCCGGGCTCCTCGTCGTCCAGTCGTCGACCAGCACCTTCCAGGAGAGCTGGGCGCCCGCCCAGCACGCGTCCCTGGCGGCACTGCGGGCCGCGGAGACCGGCCGGCCCGTCGCGCACGCGACGCTGACCGGGGTCAGCGCGGCGTACGGCCCCGACGGGCGCAGGATCGGACCCGTGCTCGGCACGGACGCGAGCGCCGTCGCCGTCCGCGAGCTGCCGCTCTCGGACTCGACGACGGGCTACGTCCGCTGGGGCGACTGGCCCTTGTACGGGGCGCTCGCCGTGGTGGGCGCGGTGTGTGCCGCCGAGGGCGCGGGCGCGTTCAGGAGGCCTGGATCAGCGCCTCGCGCACGACGCGCTCGCACAGCTCGTGGGTCCGCAGGGCGTCCCGGGCACTGAGCACCCGCCCGTCGCGTACGGCGTCGAGGAAGGCCAGTACGGCCTGCTCGATACCGCGCTGGCGGGGCACCGGCACCCAGTCGCCGCGCCGCCGCAGGGTCGGCTGGCCCTTGTGGTCGACGACGTCGGAGAGATTGACGACCTGGCGCTTGGTGTCCTGCCCGGAGACCTCGAGGATCTCCTCGGTGGAGCCGTTCATCCGGTTCATCATGCCGATGGCGGTGAACCCGTCGCCGGAGAGCTGGAGCACGACGTGGTGCATGAGCCCCTCTCGGATCCGGGCGCGCACGTCGACGTGCTCGATCTCGCCGGGGAGGAGGAACCGCAGGGTGTCGACGACGTGGATGAAGTCGTCGAGCACGAGGGTACGGGGGTCCTCGGGCAGGCCCACGCGGTTCTTCTGCAGGAGGATCAGCTCGCGCGGGTGCTCGGCGCACTGGGCGTACGAGGGGGCGAGGCGCCGGTTGAAGCCGACGGCGAGGCCGACCGAGCGCTTCTCGGCCAGCTCCACGATCCGCTCGGACTCGGCGTACTCGTAGGCGAGGGGCTTGTCGACGTACGTGGGGACGCCCGCGTCCAGGAGTCGGCCGGCGATCTCGGCGTGGGCGGCGGTCGGCGCGTGGACGAAGGCCGCGTCGAGTCCGGCGGCGAGCAGCGAGTCGAGGTCGCCGTGGCGCTGCGCGGCGGGCAGGTGGAGGGTGTCGGCGACCCGGTCGAGCGTCGCGCGGGTGCGGGTCTGGAGGTGGAGTTCGACCCCGGGGAGGGTGGCGAGGACCGGAAGGTAGGCCTTCTGCGCGATGTCGCCGAGTCCGATGCAGCCAACCTTCACGGGTTCTCCTTCGTCGTGTCCACAGGCCCTGTGCGGGTGGGCCGTTCGCGCTGGTCAGCTTACGCGGACCGGGGCGGGGCCACCGGCGGCCGCCAGTCGGCGATGCCGTCGAAACCGCGCAGGACGAGGCCCGGGCCGAACCGGGAGACCGCGCTGACGAGCGTGGCGCGCAGCGCGACGGCGGGGCGGGCCGCGAGCAGGGTGACCGCTCCGGTGCGGGCGGCCTTGCGGACGATGGCGGTGGTACGGGGAAGGCGGTCGGCGGTGTACGCGGCGAGGGCGCGGGTCGGGACGAAGTCGGGCGCGGGGGCGGTGTGGTGGGTTCCGGCGGCGGGGCCGACGTGGTGGGCGAGGACGACGGCGTCCTCGATCGCCTGGTTCCCGCCCTGGCCGAGGCTCGGCATCATCGCGTGCGCGGCGTCGCCGAGGAGCGCGACCCGCCCCCGGTGGAAGGCCGGCAGCGGGTCGGGCAGGTGGTGGACGTCGTGGCGGAGGACCTGCGCCGGGTCCGCGGCGGCGAGGATCTCGGGGACGGGGTGGTGCCAGTCGCCGAACAGGCGCAGGAGTTCGGCCTTCTCGTCGTCGGGCGCCCGGCCGCCGGCGGGGGCGGCCGCCATCGCGTACGCGTAGACCCTGCCGTCCTTGAGGGGCTGCGTCCCCCACAGGCGTCCGGCGCCCCAGGTCTCGTGCGGGGCGAACGGCCGCTCGGGGGCCGGGACGACGACCCGCCAGGTGGTGCAGCCGGCGTACCGCGGGCCGGGGTGCCCGGGGAACAGGGCGTGGCGCGTCGCGGAGCGGATGCCGTCGGCGGCGACGACGAGCGCGGCCTCGATCTCGCCGCCGGGGGTGGCGAGGCGGGCGGGGCGGTGGTCGTCGCCGGGGTCGACGAGCGTGGCGGCGGCTCCGGTGCGGACGGCCCCGTCGGGGAGGGCCGAGGTGAGGATGTCGACGAGGGTGGCCCGGTGGAGGAGGACGAGCGGCCCTCCGAAGCGCTCGGCGGCGTCCTTTGCGTTCGTACGGGCGAGCCAGCGGCCGTCGGGGGCGCGCATGCCTCCGTCGCCCTGCCAGGCGGCGAGGGCGCGGACGCGGTCGCCGAGGCCGATGACGTCCAGGGCGCGCTGGGCGTTGGGGGCCAGTCCGATGCCGGCGCCGACGGGGGCGAGGTCGGCGGCGCGCTCCAGGACCGTGACCCGCCAACCGCCGCGGTGGAGGGCGACGGCGGCGGTGAGTCCGCCGATGCCGGCTCCGACGACCACTGCATGGTGCTGTTCCACGGCTGCTCCTCGGATCAGGGAACTACATCTGTAGTACGTCCGGTGACATGACCGTACTACAGATGTAGTGATGCGGGAAGCGCCGGTTGTAGGTTGTCCTCATGACCTCAGCGACGCCCTCCGCTGCCTCCCCCGGCCCTGCCGGCTCCCCTGGCTCTTCCGGGGCTTCGAGCACTCCCGACTCTTCCGGCACATCCGCCTCCCCCGCCTCCCGTGCGGACCGGATCGGCGACGCCGCACTCGACCTCCTCGTCGAGCGCGGCATGCGGGGGCTGACCCATCGGGCGGTGGACGAGCGGGCGGGGCTGCCGCAGGGGTCGACGTCGAACCACGCCCGCACCCGCCAGGCGCTCCTGGAGACGGCCGTACGACGTCAGGTACAGCTGGAGTCCCAGGTCCTGACCCCGGACGAGCTGCCGGGCGCCGCCGGACCCGGGGAAACGGAAGGGGCGCGGGACGGGGCGCCGTACGGAGCCCCGGTGGGGGCGCCCATCGGCACCGACACCCTCGTGGACGCGCTCTCCCTCGCCCTGCACCGCTATCTCACCGACCACCGCGCCCTGCTCGTCTCCCGCTACGAGCTGGCCCTGGAGGCGACCCGCCGCCCCGAGCTCCGCGCCTTCTTCGACGCCGCCGGTTCCGTCTTCCACGGCCCCCTGGTGGCGATGACCGCGGCGGCCGGCTCGTCCGAGCCCGAGCGTCACGCGCTCTCCCTCATCGCCTGGTGCGAGGGGCTGATGTTCTCCTGCGCCGCCGGCTCCTTCCACGCGGCGGTGCCGAGCCGCGCGGAACTGCGCACCGGCTTCGACGAGTTGCTGCGCGGCATGCTCGGCGGCGGCACCGGCCCGGGGCGCGGGGAAAGCAGTGGCGCGGCCGGTGATCGTGGGGGACGATGCCGCGCATGACCTCCGAACGCACCGAAACCGTCCCCCGTGTCGACCCGTCCACCACCTCGGGCGAGCGCGAGGCGCTGGAGCAGTGGCTCGACTTCCATCGCGCGACCCTCGCGAGGAAGTGCGAGGGGCTCGACGAGACCCAGCTGCGCACCCTGTCCGCCCCGCCGTCGGAGCTCAGTCTGCTCGGCCTCGTCCGCCACATGGCGGAGGTCGAGAACGGTTGGTTCCGCAATGTCCTGGCGGGCGAGAAGGCCGGCTGGATCTACTCGACCGAGGAGGACCGCGACCGGGACTTCCACCTCACCGACGAGGACACCTACGAGGAGGCCCACGCGACCTGGCAGGCGGCGATCGCCCACGCCCGCACCGTGGCCGCCACGCGCGGTCTCGACGACCTGGGCGAGGGCGAGCACCACAGCGGGAGGCAGTTCAACCTGCGCTGGATCTATCTGCACATGATCGAGGAGTACGCCCGGCACAACGGCCACGCGGACCTCGTCCGGGAGCGGATCGACGGCGCGACCGGCGACTGAGCGTCCACGCGCCGCGGACCGACCGGGATCCGTCCCCCTGACCACGTGATCCCGTGGCGTGCCACCGCGCGACCGGGATCGCATTCCCGCCCGCGCGCCGACGGGGTCAAGGCCGGTCCCGCGCCGCTCACCCGTGCGGGGCATTCCGCTCCGGTAGGGGCGCGAAGATCACCGTCTGGCCAGCAGAGTTGCGCGGGTGCATGGAACCCGAACAACAGCGAAGATCCTGGTCGGGGCTGCCGTGGCCGCCCTCGCGGGCTGCGTCTCGGTGGACACCCCGCCGCCGGCGCCCGTCCACGCGCCCGTCGCGGAGACCGTACGCCCCGGCCAGGACGTGGCCCCGCAGATCGTCGAGGGACCGGCCCTGGAAGCCCTCGAAGCGGCGCTCCCCGGTCCCCCGCCGTCCGCCGCGCCCCGCGCCACGCCCTCGCCCGGGCCGCGCCTGCGGGAAGCGGCTCCGCCCCGCCCGGAGGCGCCGCGCCCCGAGTCCGTACCGCGGCAGCGTGAGCGTCCGCGCCCGGAGACCCGGCCGCCGCTGCCCGAACCGCCGGCGGAACCGGCCGGGCTGCCGAGGAACGCACCGGTCTCCCGGGCGGACGTCTGCGACCTGGGCGAGCGCTACAGCGGCTGGGCGCCCGACAGCGACCCGTCACGCATCTGCCACGGCACGTACGGCCACTGAGGCTCCCGGGCGAGTGGCCTGTGCAGGCCCCTCGGCCCTCACACTCCCCGGAGCCGCAGCTCCAGGCGCTCGATGGCGGCCCGTACGCCGTTCCCGTAGCCGTCGTCGTCGAGGTGGTCCGAGGCGGCGCGGGCCCGGTCCAGATGGACCCGCGCGGCGTCGGGACGCTGGAGCTTGACGTAGTCGGCGGCCAGGTTGAGGTGGAGCGAGGGGTACAGCGCCCGGAGGGCTACCGCGGAGCCGTGCTCGGCGAGCCGCTCTCCCGCGAGCCCCTCCGCCGCGCTCAGGGCCCGCAGGTCCCAGGCCAGCTCGGTGTCGGGGTCGTCCTGGGCGTCCGCCATGTAGTGCGCGAGGGTGCACCGGTGCAGGGGGTCCCCGTCCGGGCCGATCTGCTGCCAGAGCAGCCCGAAGCGGTTCCGAGCCTCCTCGCGGTCGCCGCCGTGGAGCAGCATCATCGCCTGCCCGATCCTGGTCATGACCCCGTCGTCCGACACCTGCTGCTGCTCGGTCACCGCGACCTCCACCCGCTCACCCACTGGGAGAGCCGACGCTAGCCGCACCGGGGCCGGATCGGGCCGAGGCTCAGCCGAGGTCAGGGATGCGCCAGTCGATCGGCTCGTGTCCCTGGGCCGCGACGGCCGCGTCGATCTGGGTGAAGGGCTTCGATCCGAAGAACTTCTTCGCCGAGAGCGGCGAGGGGTGGGCGCCCTTGACCACCACGTGCCGCTCCTCGTCGATGAGGGGCAGCTTCTTCTGGGCGTAGTTGCCCCAGAGGACGAAGACGGCGGGGTCGGGGCGCGAGGCGACGGCGGTGATCACCGCGTCGGTGAACTTCTCCCAGCCCTTGCCCTTGTGCGAGTTCGCCTCGCCGGAGCGGACGGTCAGCACGGCGTTGAGCAGGAGGACGCCCTGCTGGGCCCACGGCATCAGATAGCCGTTGTCCGGGACGGGGTGGCCGAGCTCGGCCTGCATCTCCTTGTAGATGTTCCGCAGGGAGGGCGGGGTCTTCACCCCGGGCCGGACCGAGAAGCAGAGGCCGTGCCCCTGCCCCTCGCCGTGATAGGGGTCCTGGCCGAGGATCAGGACCTTCACCTTGTCGTACGGGGTGGCGTCGAGGGCGGCGAACACCTCGTCCTTCGGCGGGAAGACCGGTCCCTTGGCGCGCTCCTCCTCGACGAACTCGGTGAGCTGCGCGAAGTACGGCTTCTGCAGCTCCTCGCCGAGGACTCCCCGCCAGGACTCGGGCAGCATGCTGGTGTCGGTCACGGTCAACAACCTCCGGTGGACGTTCCTTTACTCCGTCCACGAACCTACCGGGGGCCACTGACAGTGGCCCCCACAGGCTCTCCGCTCCTCGCCGGCCGGGTCCTACCAGCTGGCCCGGCGGCTCAGCTCCCAGAGCTGCATGACGGTCTGCGGGTCGAGCGCGCCCTCGCCGCCGCCGATGTCGTCACGGGCCGCGATGTACAGCTTGCCCTGCCACAGGGGCAGCAGCCGGACGTCCTGGACCATGATCTCCTGGGCCTCCACGAACTCGTCCGTGACGGTCCCGCGGTCGCTCTCGCGGCGGGACTTCGGGAGCAGTTCGCCGGTGATCCTGGGGCTCACGTACGGCGTACCGAGGACGTTCTCCTTGCCGACGAACGGCGCCACGAAGTTGTCCGGGTCCGGGAAGTCGGGGAACCAGCCGCGGCCGAAGACCGGGTACTCGCCCTTCTGGTAGCCCGCTTGGAAGTCCTTCCAGGGCTTGCCCTCGATGGCGACCTTGAAGAGGCCGGTCTCCTCCAGCTGGCGCTTGAGCTCCTTGAACTCGGCGGCCGTCGAGGAGCCGTAGCGGTCCGTCGTGTACCAGAACTTCAGCTCGACGGGCTCGGTGATGCCGGCCTCGCGGAGGATCTTCTTGGCCTTCTTGGCGTCCGGGTCGCCGAAGCGGTCGAAGAACTTGGTGGTGTGGGCGGCGATTCCCTTGGGCACCATGGAGTACAGGGGCTCGGCGGTGCCCTGGTAGACCTTGCTGACCAGTTCGTCGCGGTCGACGACCTGGGCGATGGCCTTGCGGACCGCGGGCTTGGCGATCGTGGGGTCCTGGGTGTTGAAGACCAGGTAGCGGATGTCGGCGCCGGTCGACTCGACGATCTGCAGGCCCTGGTTCTCCGGCTTGTCGTCCTGGAGCTCGACGACCTCCTCGGCGGTGAGGCCGCGGTAGGTGGCGTCGATCTCCTTCTTCTTGAGCGCGGCGACCATCGCCTCGGACTCGTCGAAGTACCGGATGGTCACGCCGCCGTTCTTACGGTCGGCGAAGCCCTTGTAGGTGGGGTTCTTGGTCAGCTCCGCCGACTCGCGCTCGGTGTACGAGTCGAGGACGTACGGGCCGGAGCCGGTGAGCTTGCCGTCCGCGCGGAGCCGGTCGGCCGGGTACTCGGCCGGGTCCACGAGGGACATCGCCGGTGTGGCGAGGACCATCGGGAAGGTGGCGTCCGACCTGTTGAGCCGGAAGACGACGGTCCGGTCGCCGACGGTCTCGATCTTGTCGAGCGAGCCGAGCATGCCGTTCGGGCCGCCCTTGTGGTTGATCGTGCGGATGCGCTCGATCGAGTACTGCACGGCCTTGGCGTCCAGCTTGTGCCCGTTGGAGAACGTGAGGCCCTCCAGGAGCTTGCACTCGAAGACCCGGCTGGACGTGTCCGAGAACTTGCACTCCGCGGCGTCGGAATCCGGGGTCGTGCTGCCCGTCGGGAAACTCACCAGGGTCTGGAAGACATTCCGGAAGAGCTCCCAGGAATTGTCCCAGGCGGCAGCCGGGTCAAGCGTGGTGGGAGAGCTCGTCGTACCGACGACGATTCTCTGATCCCCGGCCGAATCACTGTCAGAGAAGACACTGCATCCGGTTACCAGGGATATGGACACAAGGGCTGCAGCGGCCTGCAGACTGGTCCGGTTGAACACGTGCACGCTCCTCGTTCAGCCACGGGTCGGCCGACGATACCGCAGCACCCCGTCAGGTCAATGTTCGAGCCTGACGGGGCACTTAAGGCATTCGACGTATAACCGGGGTCAATCCGGACACGAAATCCGGAAAGTGTCCGATTATCGGTCACCCGACTCCGGCGTTCAGGAAAATCCCGCCGTCGACCACGAGGGTCTGTCCGGTGATCCACTCCGACTGGGACGAGGTGAGGAAGGCGGCCGCGCCACCGATGTCCTCGGGCTCCCCGAGCCGGCCGAGCGGGTAGGCGGCGGCGGCCTCCGCCTCCCGGCCCTCGTACAGCGCCTGCGCGAATTTCGTCTTCACGACCGCCGGGGCAATCGCGTTGACCCGCACGAGCGGGGCGAATTCATGGGCCAGCTGAATGGTCAGATTGATCATCGCGGCCTTGCTGATTCCGTACGCGCCGATGAAGGGCGAGGCGGAGACGCCGGCGACCGAGGCGATGTTCACGATCGCCCCGCCGTGCTCCTTCTGCCAGGCGTGCCAGGTCCGCTGGGCGAAGCCGAGCGCGGAGACCACGTTGGTCTCGAAGACCTTGCGGGCCACCCCGAGGTCCAGGTCGGCGATGGGACCGAAGACCGGGTTCGTACCGGCGTTGTTGATCAGGAAGTCCACCCGGCCGAAGCCGTCCATCGCCGCCTCCACGGCGGCGGCCTGGTGCGCCTCGTCGTGGGCCTTGCCGGGGACGCCGATCGCCCGGTCGGCACCGAGGCGCTCCACGGCCTCCTTGAGGGCCTCCTCGCCGCGTCCGGTGATGACGACCCGGTCGCCGCGGGCGACGAGCGCCTCGGCGATGCCGTAGCCGATGCCCCGGCTGGCGCCGGTGACGAGAGCGACCTTGCCGGACGGTTCCGGCCGTGCCTGTGCGGTCATGTCTGCCGTGCTCCTCTCGATGCCGGTCGTCAGTTGAGCGGGCCGCCGGCCACGTACATGACCTGGCCGGAGACGAAGCCGGCGTCGTCGCCGGTGAAGAACGCGATCGCGTTGGCGACGTCCTCGGGGCGGCCGACCCGCTGCACCGGGATCATGGACGCGGCGGCGGCCTGGAAGTCCTCGAAGCCCATGCCGACGCGCTCGGCGGTCTGCGCGGTCATCTCGGTGACGATGAAGCCCGGGGCGACGGCGTTGGCGGTGATGCCGAACTTGCCGAGCTCCTTGGCCAGGGTCTTGGTGAGGCCCTGCAGACCGGCCTTCACGGCCGAGTAGTTGGCCTGGCCGCGGTTGCCCAGGGCCGAGGAGGAGGAGAGCGAGACGATCCGGCCGAAGCCCGCGTCCACCATGTGCTTCTGGCAGGCCTTCGCCATCAGGAAGGCGCCCTTGAGGTGCACGTTCATGACGAGGTCCCAGTCGGACTCCGACATCTTGAAGAGCAGGTTGTCGCGGAGCACGCCCGCGTTGTTGACGAGGATGGTCGGCGCGCCGAGCTCGGCGGCGACGCGCGCGACGGCGGCCTCCACCTGGGCGCTGTCGGAGACGTCGCAGCCGACCGCGAGGGCGGTGCCGCCCGCGGCGGTGATCTTCTCGACGGTGTCCTTGCAGGCCGCCTCGTCGAGGTCGAGTACGGCGACGGCGCGGCCCTCGGCCGCGAGGCGGAGCGCCGTGGCGGCTCCGATACCCCGTGCGGCACCCGTGACGACGGCTACGCGCTGCTCGGTGGTGGACATGCTTGGTTCTCCTCGCCCTTGGATCGTCCCTGGTCGCGGTCGAACCGGTCACCCGCTCCTGCGTCCCGCACATGAGCGACCGCTTAGTATCGTCCGCAGAACGAGACGCTAGAAGCCCTGGCACCCGGTGTCAACGGCCCACCGGGTGCACCCGGTCACTCCCCGTCGCAGAGCGGGGGCGGTCAGCGCACGAGGAGGTCGAGCAGCCGCTCCACCTCGGCCTCCGGGTCGGCGGTGAGGCCGGTGTGGACCGGCCCCGGCTGGACGACCGTGGAGCGCGGCGCGATCAACCAGCGGAAGCGCCGTCCGGCGTCGTCGCCCGCGGCCTGGCCGGCGGCGTCACCCCCCAGGCAGACCCCCTCGACCGCGCGCAGGGCGGCCCGAACCCCGGTCACGTCGGCCGCCGGGTCGAGCACCGACAGCTTCGCCTCGTCCAGGTGCGTACGGGCGGCCACGTAGGAACGGGCGCGGCAGTAGACGACCACGCCCGCGTTGAAGCACTCCCCGCGCTCGACCCGCGGGACCACACGCAGCAGCGCGTACTCGAAGACATCACGGTCGGTCATGGGGTGCTGTCCTTCTCGGTGGAGTGCGTCCGGGGCGCGAGGCGCTCGGCGAGCCAGCCGGGCGGCTGCTGCGGGCGGCTCTCGGTCCGCGGGCCGAGCGTGATCCGCTCGTGGATGGTGGCGGCGCGCGGCAGCAGCGCCGCGACGTAGGCGGCGCGGACCTCGTCCGTGCTGTCGAAGCCGGGCTCGTCGACGAGCCACTCGTCGGGCACGTCGGCGGCGACCTCGTCGAGCAGCTCACGGGTGACGAGCGGGGCCAGTCCGGCGGCCGCGGCGGCGATGTCGGGCGCGTAGCGGGCGAGCACATGGTCGGAGGCGTCGTACGGCTTGGCGGCGGACGCCTGGGCGCCGGGCCAGTTGTGGTGCCAGATCATGGTGGCGCCGTGGTCGATGAGCCACAGGTCGCCGTGCCAGACGAGCATGTTCGGGTTCCGCCAGGACCGGTCGACGTTGTTGATCACCGCGTCGAACCAGACGACCTTGCCGGCCTCGACGGGGTCCACCTCGTACGCCAGCGGGTCGAAGCCCAGCGAGCCGGGGAGGTAGTCCATGCCCAGGTTGAGCCCGCCGCTCGCCTTCAGCAGCTCCTGCACCTCCTGGTCGGGCTCGGAGAGTCCGATGACGGGGTCGAGCTGGATGGTGACGAGCTCGGGCACCCGCAGACCGAGCCGGCGGGCGAGCTGCCCGCAGATCACCTCGGCGACCAGGGTCTTGCGCCCCTGGCCGGCGCCGGTGAACTTCATGACGTAGGTGCCGAGGTCGTCGGCCTCGACGATCCCGGGGAGCGAGCCACCCTCACGCAAGGGCGTGACATAGCGGGTTGCAGTGACCTCTGTTAGCATTTTCCCAGGTTATCCCAGGGCTGAACCAAGCAATCAAAGGTTCGGCCTTTTTGCGTTCAGGCCGCGGCGATCTCGCCAATTTACACCGGGAGCGGCCGGGCGGACACGCACCCCTCCGGCGAGGAAGGGGCGCCGACATGATCTCCCGTCAGGGTCTCCGCGGGCCTGCTCCGGCGCTGCGTCGCGACGCCGCGGCGCTGCCGGCCGAGGCCTGCCCGGCCGTTCCCGCGCCGACGCCCACGGCGTCCGCGCAGCGCATGACCGCCCTCACGGAGGGACTCAGCACGCGCCGGCCGAGCGGCGCGCCGACCCTGGACCACGCCCGCGAGCCGATGCGGGCGGCGATCTCCGTGGAGCTGAGGCAGCCGCGTCGCCGCCGGCCGCCGGAGCCCTGGGACACCGCGCACCCGAGGCGCCCCGCCGATAGCGAACATCCTTGGATCCGGGTGGTGTTGTGTGAAAGCTGGGGGGACACACCCCGGATCCGGAGGCCCTCCATGACCGCCGAGCACACGAACACCCTGTACGAGGCCGTGGGCGGCGCCGACGCGCTGCGCCGGCTCTCCGAGACGTTCTACGAGGGGGTCCTGGCCGACCCCCTCCTCGCCCCCGTCTTCGCCGACTTCACCGCCGCCCATGTGGAGCACGTCGCCGTGTGGCTGGCGGAGGTGTTCTCGGGCCCCGCCGAGTTCACGGCGGAGCTCGGCGGGCACCAGGCCCTGCTCCGCGCCCATCTCGGGCTCGGCATCACGGAGGAACAGCGGCTGCGCTGGATGGAGTTGATGACGGCGGCCGTGGAGAAGGAGCTGCCGGACGACGCCCTGCTGCGCCGCCGGGTGGTGGAGTACTTCGACTGGGGCACCCGCATCGCCAAGGACGTCTCGGCCTCCGCGCCCGGCACGGACCTCGGCGCACCCGGCCCCACACCGCGCTGGGGCTGGGACGGCCTCGCCTGATCTACAAGGCACCCCCTAGGGTGCGGGGGTGCCTACGCGAACCCTCCTGACCAGCACGTCTCTCGCCGACGCGGCTCTGCTCACCCACACGGAACAGGGCCGAGACTGGCCCCTCCTCGTGTGGGCGCCGGGGCCGGGCGTCCGCATGGTGTCGAGCGCGGTGCTCGGCGGCGGCATCGGCGAGCGGGAGTGGGTGATCAACGCCCAGGTACCGCCCGGCTACGACCGGCTCGATGCCGTCGCCCACCTCCGCGACCTGGCCGCCGGGGCGGGGCTCACCGGAGCGGGCGTGGGTCTGATGACGGCCGCCTCGGTCGCGGACCGGTGTCATGCGGAGGACGGCGGGGTGCGGGCGGTGGTCACCGCGGGGATAGGCGTACGGGGCTGGGCGGCGGCACCGGGCGTCGGCGGCGTCACGATCCCTCGCCCCGGCACGATCAACATCATCGTGTCGCTGCCGGTCCCCCTCACGGACGCGGCCCTCGTGAACGCGGTGGCGACCGCCACCGAGGCGAAGGTGCAGGCCCTGGTGGAACTCGGCGCGAACGCCTCGGGCACACCGACGGACGCGGTCTGCGTGGCGGCCCCGATCCCCACCGGCCCCAGGCCCAGCCCGAGCCCCGGCCCCGGCCCCGGCAGCGTCACCCGCCCCGGCACCGGCCCCCGCCCCGACACCGACACCGTCCCCAGCACCGGCACCGGCACCGGCACCGGCACCCAAGCCGAGCCCTTCGCCGGCCCACGCTCCCTGTGGGGCGCCCGCCTGGCCCGCGCGGTTCACGCGGCGACGCGGGCGGCGTGCGCGGGCCTGATCACGCCCTAGGGGTCCAGCCGGCTCGTGGCGTAGGCCTCGATCGCATCCCGCTGGTACACGGCCAGGCCCGGTGCGATCGCCTCGTACGCCGTGCGCCACTGCTCGTTCGTCACGCAGGAGCGCCCGATCGCGCGGAACTCCTCGGCGGACACCGCGCGGAGCTCGGTCAGACCCTCGTACTGGGCCTCGATCTCGGCCAGGACCGCCTCGGCGTGCACAGGCGTTCCTGCGACCATCAGCTCCGCGAGGCGGATCATCTGGGCCGTGCGCTCGCGGTGCCCCGCCTCGATCCGGTCGTCGCTCAGCGTCGAGCCGTGGCGCGCGACCGCGTCGGCGAGCTCGGGGAACTCCCGCAGGTTGTCCCCGTACTGGGAGGGTCGCACGCCCTCGAAGAGGTTCTCCGGCCGGTTGATTCCGCTCATGGGTCTGCCGTCCTTCCTGGACTGCTCCAGTTCGACGATCGTGCGGGAGACGGTGGCGGCCAGGGCACCGAGCCGGTCGCGCTCGGCGAGCAGGCGACGGTGGTGGTCCCGCAGGGCCTCCACCTCGTCGACCTGCTCGGCCAGGACCTCGCCGATCTCGGGCAGTCCGAGACCCAGCGCCCGCAGCACGAGGATCTGCTGCAGTCGCAGCAGCTGGGCCTCCTCGTAGTAACGGTGGCCGTTGGTGCCGGTCCACGGCGGCGGCAGCAGTCCGATCTCGTCGTAGTGCCGCAGGGTCCGGGCCGTCACGCCCGACATCCGGGCGACCTCCGCGGTGGGCCAGGCCATTGCCGCCTCCCCTCACGAGTGCGTCACCGGGCCGGTCGCTCCGGCCCTGCTCAGAACGGTAGGAGCTTCCGTTGCGGCAGCTTCAAGCCCCGGATCCAGGTTTCCGGCTCACCGCCGCACCCGCACCATCGCCCACGTCCGCACCGTCGCCCCCACCCGCACCCGGTCGCGCCGCTCGCGCCCCTCACCCGTGCGACAACAGCGCCGCCGTGAGTTCGGCCGCCCGCCGGTGCCACAGATGGGCGCCGCGCAGCATCGCGTGGCCGCCCGTCGGCATCGGGATGCCCGCCGCGTCCGCGCCCGCGGCGCGGGCCCGGCGGACGAAGTCCCAGGACGCGCGGGCCGAGGTGACGCGGTCGCTCTCGTCATGGAGCAGGTAGAGGCGCCGACCGCCCAGGTGGTCGACGGGCTCGTCGGTGGGGCACCAGGGCGCCAGGGCGACGACACCTCGGACGGCGGGGTCTCCCCCGGCGGCGAGTGCCGCTCGGCCGCCCATCGAGTGGCCGACGAGCACGACGGGGACGGGCCCGGCCTGTTCCCGGAGGCGTACGAGCGCGCTCTCGGCGTCCCTTGCGGCGTCGGCGCTCTCCCCGTTCCAGCCCCGGTGGCGGTAGCGCACCTCGGCGATCAGCACGTCCCGGCCCCGGACGGCCCGGCTCACCGCGGCGGCGAAGGGCCGCATGCGCAGCGCGGGCAGGTTGAGGGCGGGCGGCGGCTCGGGGCCGTCGGCGCGGCCCCCGTGGAGCAGCAGCACGGCCGCGGTCGGCACGGCGGGCGCGCTCCGGACGACGAACGCGCCGGGATCGGCGCGCCGGGTGGGGCACAGCGTCATCGGGCGCTCGCCCCGCTCCCGGGCCGGTGCGGTGGCCGGCGGGGCCGTCCGCTCGTGCGGACCGCCGGCTGTCCGGGCTGCTGCGCCATGGTGGGCCTCCAGGAGTCGCTTGCCGCTTCCCCGGTGGAGCGGTCCGCTCACGACAAGGGGGAGACGACCGTGAGGCCCGCAGTCTGCCAGGTCGCACGGCCCGTCAGATACGGAACCCCGACGGACGGGGAGGCGGCCCGGGTATCACGGGGTGCCCGGTGTCCCGGTGGGCGCCGCCGGGGCGGGGCAGGCGACGGTGCCCGGTCGTACGGAGAGCTTGAGCTTCGGTGTGGTGAGGAGGCCCGGGATCTGGAAGTCCTGGGCGGTGCCGACGATCCGGTCGAACTTGGCGTACCGCGCCTGGATGCCGAAGCGGTGCCGCGGGCTGTTCAGCGGGTTCACGACGTACGCCCCGCTCGCGTCCTTGACGGTCTTCACGTCGGCGCCGTCGGTGTTGAGGTCGACGATGCCGTCCATGTCGAGGACCCCTGTGGCGTTCCGCAGGTCGAGGACGGTGTTCTTCGTCCTGATCTCCCAGGAGCCGGGGTTGTCGTCGCCGAGGGTGAGGAGCAACGTGTACGGGGCTCCCGCGATCTGCTGCGGCCTGCTCAGGCAGAGGCCGTTGAGCATCCCGTCCGCGAACCCCATGCGGAGGACCCGTACGGATCCGGTCGAGCCGTCGGGCCGTACGACGGTCTGGTCGACGACTGCGGCGCCGTACTGCGTGCCGTACAGACTGCTGGTCGTGAAGTCCACGGGCCGGTCCTGGATCTGCAGGCCGACGGCGAGCGCGCCGCTCGCCATGGCGGAGCCGAGGCCGCCGGCCGCCAGGAGCGCGGGCACGGCGACGGCGAGGGACCGCCGCCAGTGCGTACGCCCTTCCGGGCCGCGGCTCACAGGGCTCTCATGGTGCTCGGGGCGGTGCTCGGGGCCCGTGTCTGGCTCGGGGCTCACGTCGGGTTCGGGGCTCATGGCATGGTCACCGTGATGGTTCCGGGAAGGTGGACGGGGTTGTCGGTGGAATCGAGAGCCGCGTGGTCGTCGACCGTACGGATCGCGTAGACGTCCCCCACGAAGTCCTCGGCCCCCGCGGTGAGCGGGATGAGCGAGCCGAAGAAGTCGAGGAGTCCCTGCACGCCGCAGATCTTGACGAGGACGCGGACGCAGACGCTGGAGATGCTGCCCCACATCGTGGTCGTCTCGGGCTTGCCCGCGCTGTCGTAGCCGCCGAGGGAGCCCTCGCCGGGGACGTCGATGGTGACGGTGTGACCCGCCGCCCGCTGCGTCACGTTCATGTGCGAGCGGATCTTGAGCTTGGTGAAGGTGTACTGGTTGGTGACGCGCGTCGTGCCGTCGGAGAGCCGGATGGTGACGTTCTTCTCTACGGTCATGGATACGGCGACCATGCTGGCGATGGTGACGTGGAGCGGGTCCGGGGAGGGCAGGAAGGGCACGCCCATCGGCTCGACGGCGGCCGCCGTTCCGGCGGCGCGGCTCGGCTGCCCGGACCAGAGGGCGGTGACGACGGCGAGGACGAGGGCGGCGGTCACGGCGACGGCCTTGCGCCGCACCGCGCTCACGGCGACGGCCTCGCGCCGCACGGAGGTGCCAGCGACGGCCTTGCGCAGCACGGCCGTGACCGCAGCCGCCTTGCGCCGCGCCCCGGCCGACGGCACCGCGCGGCCCCTCACCCCTCCACCTCCACCGCCGCCCGGCGGCGGGGCCGTTTGGCGCCCCAGCCCACCATCATGGAACCGCCGAGGACGCCGAGGGCCATGCCGAGCAGGAAGCCGCCGAGGTTGGAGACGACGAGCGAGACGACCGCGAGGACCGCGCCGATGAGTCCGAAGGTGTAGCGCTGGCCGGGCAGTGCCAGCGGGATGAGGCCGCACAGGATCATCCCGCCGCCGACGAGGTAGCCGGCCACCGCGCCGAAGCCCGTGCTGACGATCAGCTGCAGGGAGCTGAGGGAGAACTTGAGGACCGTCCAGCCCCCGGCGACCAGCCACACCCCGCCCCAGAACGGCCGCGTACGGCGGAAGGCCCGGAACCACGCGTACGCGTGCGCCGGCCGGCTCAGCATGTGGTCGCCGTTCCCGCGACGACCCTGATCCTCAGGTCGGGCAGCACGAGCGCACCCGCCATCTCGGCGTCGTACGCGGTCGCGTTGAGTCCGTGCAGCTTGATGGAGCTGCCGCCCTCGCCACCCGCCGAGCCCAGCCCGAATCCGCCCGGCAGGGCGCCCGTGAGCGGCTTGCCGGCGACGGTGACCTGGTCGGCGGACTGGCCGAGCACCGCGTTCTGGAGGGTGGTCGGTCCGTAGGCCTGGAGCTCGGTCGCCTGGATGTAGAGGTTCGAGGCGTCGATGTCGGTGGTGAAGGCGGTCGGCGGGGTGGCCGTGACCTTCTGGCCACCTGTCAGGAGCAGCGAGTACGGGACTCCCGCGATGGACTGGTGGACGATCCCGCAGAGCCCGGCGAGCCCGGCGCTCGCGAAACCGACGCGCGCCATCGCGGTGTTGGTGGTGGTGCTGCCGTCGGGGCGCCCGACGGCCGGGGTGTTGACGATGGCGCCGAAACCACTGCCCTCGACGCCGTTGGACGTCAGGGTGAACGGCTGCCCCGCGACACTGAAGTTGGCGGCGAGCGCGCCCTGCGCGAGCGCGGCGCCGAGGGCGCCGACGGCGAGGGCGGAGGGGACGAGGGCGAGCGCGCCGCGCCCCCAGCGGGTGCCGCGCCGGGTGCCGTCGGCCGCCTCGGCGAGCATCCGGGCGTTCCAGTCGGCGGCGGCACGGGTTCCGGTGGTACGCATCCGAGCGAGGGCCGGGCCGACGCGGCGGGTGCTGAACGGGTTCTGCGTCATACGGATCCGCTCCCCACGGATACGCCGGCCGGCCGCGTCCGGCGGAAGAGACCGCCCTTCCGCTTGGCGGGCTTCTCGGGGAGCCAGGCGAAGGCCATGGACCCGCCGAGGACGGACAGGACCATGCCGACGAAGAGTCCGCCGAGGTTCGACAGGGGGAACGAGGCGACCCCCGCGATCACCGCGATGACGCCGGCGGTGTGCCGCTGGCCGGGCAGCAGCAGCATGAGCAGGGCCATCGCCATGAGGACGACGCCGCCCGCCATGCCCGCGATCCCTCCGACGCCGACCTGGAGGATCTTCCCGAGCGGTGCCATCGGCAGGAAGAAGATGACGAATCCGCCGAGCGCGGTCCAGACCGTCGCCCAGAACGGCCGGGTACGACGCCAGCGCCGGAAGGCCGCGCGGGCCCCGCGGGTCCGCGCGACCGGGTCCGCGGAGGGCGCCGGGGCGAGCTCCTCGGGACCGGGCGTCGGCTCGGGCGGTGGATCGATGGTCATGAGGGCCTCGCAGGTGAGGGTCGTGGGCGGGTGGGGGCCGGGGTCCGTGGCCCAAGAGGAGTACGGACCCCGGCCGGCGGTCGCGGCCGAAGGGTGCGGGTCCGGCCGGTGGTGACGGGCCGTACGGCGGTGAGGGGCCGTACGGTGCGGGTCCGGCCGGCTCAGCAGCCCTTGTCGCCGTGGGCGATGCCGATGGCGAGGTCCGGCAGGGTGATCGCGCCCGAGATCGTGGCGCCGTTGGCGTCGGCGTTGAGGTTCTTGATGTCGGTACGGCCACCGGTGGCATCGAGGCCGAACTGGCCCGGGGTGCCGTCGGTGATGCCCGTGCCCTTGATCCCGGCGCCGTCGGCGGCGGCGCCGATGACGTTCGGCGTGGCGTCGCTCGCGTTGAGGGTGGCCGTGGCGGCCTTGAGCGACTGGGCGTCCAGGACCAGCTTGTTGGCCTGGAGTCCGCCGCCTGCGACGAGCTGGTCGCTGGTGAGCGGGGTGGCCGCCGCCGGCGACGAGATGTTGAGCGACCAGGTGCCGAGGCTGCCGATCACCGGGAGGTTGACGGACTGGACGGCGTGCACGCAGATGCCGTCGAGGCCGGCCTTGGCGATGCCGACCTCGGCGGCTCCCTTGGCCCCGCCGGCGTCGATGGTGTGCATGACCGCGCCGATGCCCTGCGGCGCCGCCACCGTCTTCGAGCTGAGGGTGAAGGGGACGCTGGTCAGCGAGAGGTTCGCGGCGAGCGCGCCCTGCACCATGGCCGTGGCCATGGCGGCGACGGCCGCCGTGGCGGGCACGGCGAGGAACGCGGATCTGCGCCAGCGGGTGACGCCTCTGGTCTCGTGCTGCATGTGATCTCCAACCGTCGTCCCGCACCAGCCGCGCGGGTGGGGATGTGAACGCAGCCGTGCGTCCCTCGGCCGGATGTGGCTGGGTCGGAGACGTATGACACTTTACGGCTGCATGTTCGAGAATTGGACACTCTCTCGTGAAGTGTCAATACTTCGGACACTCCTGGAGAGAATTCCCGCTGGACTAGGCTTGGCCGATGCCACGGTTCAGGGAAACGGTCCGGACACTGCTGCGCGAGCGCCTGCTGGACGCCGCGTACGAGGCGGTCGCGGACCGCGGCTTCGACAAGCTGCGGATGGCACACCTGGCCGGCGCGGTCGGGGTCAGCCGCCAGACGCTGTACTCGGAGTTCCCCTCCAAGGAGGCGGTCGGCGAGGCCCTCTTCCAGCGCGAGCTGGAGCGCTGCCTCGTCGGCATCCAGGAGGGCCTGGACGCCCACCGGGACGACCTGCGCGCGGCGGTCGAGACCGCCGTCGGCTTCACGCTCACGCTGGCCGGCCGGAACCCGCTGATCAAGGCCATGCTGACGAGCACCGGCGAGGACGGCCTCCTCTCCTATCTGACGACCCGTTCGGCAGCGGCCTTCGACACGGCGACGGCGATGGCCGACGCGTATGTCGCGGAGGCCTGGCCGACGATCGACCCGGTCGCGCGCGAACTCGCCGTGGACGCGGCGGTCCGGCTCACGGCGAGCCACATCGTCCAGGCCGGTTCCTCGCCCGAGGAGTCCGCCCGGCGCGTCGCGGACACCGTGGTCCGGGTCGCCCTGAGCACGGGCGACGAGAAGGTACCGCCCGCGAGCACCCGGTCCGACCGGCAGGACACCGCCAGGGGCTGTCGACCCTGACCGGCAAGACGCCCCCCTAGGGACCCGGCCCCCGGTACTCCTCCAGAACCGGCCGGTTGCCGATGTCCGGGGACGTCGAGACCGGGAAGGCCCGCGCGCCGACCCGGCCCTCGATCCGCGCGATCTCGCCCCAGCCGTACGCCCGCGAGTCGTCGGACAGGTCGGGGTTGTCGCCCAGATAGAAGAACGACCCCTCGGGTACGGTCCGCAGCTCGGACCGCGCCGACCGGGTCCCGTCCGGACCGCAGCACGCGCCCGTACGGTGGGCCTGCTCCGCCCATTGGGGTGCCACCACCCGCCGCACCGGGCCCGCTCCTCCTTCCTGCAGCAGCACCTGGAAGGGCTCCTCGGGCGTGGAGACGATGCCGACCCGGTCGCCGGGCAGGCCGATCACCCGCTTGACCAGGAGGGCGTCCTTCCCGGTGGCACGGAGCAGCACCACGTCGAACCGGCGCGCCTCCCCCTCGGAGCCCGGCGCCGCGAGGATCCGGTCCCCCTCGTGAAGGGTCGGCGCCATGCTCGTGCCGTCGACCCGTACGCCGAGGGCCGTCACGGCCACCGCGGCGACGAGACAGAGCACCGTCCCGGCCCCGAGGACGGCACCGGCCACCCGGCGCACGGTCATCGGGACCCGGTCCGGGTACGGGGACGAGCGCTGCGGGGGTCCGGGGGCCGTAGGGCGCCGGACCGGTCGATTTCGGTCATGGCGGGACGGTAGGCCGGGCGGCGGACGGCGGCTGTGACCGTACCGCTCAGGGTTGTTGACCGGGAGCGCCCGGCGTCGGAGACGGTGCGCCCCGGTGGTCGCGCGCGCGTGCCCTGGCCTGGTAGGCCCGGGGCGTCTCACCGGTCCAGCGCCGGAACGCCCGGTGGAACGCGCTGGGTTCGGAGAAGCCGAGCCGGCGCGAGAGCCCTTCGATCGAGATCCGGCCGCCGGTCAGCTCGGCGAGGGCGTGGTCGCGCCGGACCTGGTCGCGGAGCCGCTGGTACGTGGTTCCCTCGGCGGCCAGTTGACGGCGCAGGGTCTGCGGGCTGACGGACAGCCGGTCGGCGAGTTCCTCGGGCGTCGGCACCGGTCCGGCGGGCAGGGACCTCCCGATCAGGTGCCGTACGCGGCCGGTCGCGGTACTGCCGTAGTCGGCGCGGACGAGCACGTCGAAGGGGGCGCGACGGAGGAAGACCCTGAGCTCGGCGGCGTCCCGCAGGACCGGTTCGTCGAGGTCCGCCCGGTCGAAGACGGCGGCCGTCCGCGCGGCGCCGAAGACGCAGGGCGCCCCGAACAGGAGGGCGTATTCGCGCGCGTGCCGGGGCTCGGGGTGGACGAACTCGACGCGGCGCAGGCCGATCCGGCGCCGGACCAGCCAGCCCGCGAAGCGGTGTGCGACGAGGACGGTGGACTCGGCGCCGAAGTGGAGGGGGTCGTCGTACCCGGAGACGTCGAACTCCATCAGGGCCTCGTCGGCGTCGTCGGTCCAGGTGACGTCCGCCGCCGGTTCCACGAGGCGGAAGCGCGGGCCGCCCGGGAAGAGGGAGTAGAAGGTGCCGGCCCGCCGGAGCGCCTCGCGCAGGTCACGGCTGCCGTGGACCACGACATGGGCCATCATCGCGAAGGTCCCGACCTTGCTGGGCGCGCCGCCGAAGCCGATGAGTTCGTCGTCGAGGGCGGCCCAGAGCATTCTGACGAGCTGTCCGAACTGCTCCGCCGGAACCCGGACCGAGGCCCGCTCCGGGGTTCGGGGCTCCTCGACGAGCGCCGAGGACAGTCCGGCCCGGGCGAGCAGCGGCCCGGCGGCGACCCCCCGCCGCTCGGCGGCCAGCAGCACGGCTCGTACGTGATGGGCACTCACCGACCGCGTCAGCATGCCCGTCGCCTCCCCTCCGATGGACAGTTCGATCACAAGATGTCCAGGATCAGACACTCTAGCCAGAACTGTAAGGAGGCGAACGCTCGATCCTGTGAACGGGACACAGCTCACAGCCGTACCTTCGGGCAGGAGCACAAGTGCACCGAACGCATGAGGGAAGAGGGACAGCACATGAGCGGAGTGGCACGCCGGACGGTCGTCGCGGCGGCGGGCGGCACGGGGCTCGTAGCGGTACTCGCCGCTTGCGGGGGCGGTGGCACGGACGACAAGGGCGCGGCGGCGGAGGGCGAGACGCTCGCGCGGACCGCGGACATCCCGGTGGGCGGCGGGAAGGTCCTCGCCGACAAGGGCGTGGTCATCACCCAGCCGAAGGCCGGCGAGTTCAAGGCCTTCTCCTCGAAGTGCACCCACGCCGGCTGCGCCGTGAGCAGCGTCAAGGAAGGCGTCATCGTCTGCCCGTGCCACCAGAGCCACTTCGACGTGTCGGACGGCAGCGTGAAGTCCGGCCCGGCCGGCTCCCCCCTGCCTCCGACACCGATCCAGGTGGTCGGCGACGCGATCAGCCTCGGCTGACGACACCCCCGGAGTTCCCGTCGCCTCCGGCGCTGCCGGTGGTCCCTCCGCCCGACGCGCTGGCCGCGCTCCCGGACCGCCGGGGGAACTTCCAGGAGGCGAGTATCTCGTCGGTCGTGGTGATCGTGGCGACGAGCGCGAGGGTGTGACGGATCATCGCGGGGGTGTAGTCGGCCGGCACCCCCGCGATGGCGTCCCCGGGCACGACCACGGTGTAGCCGAGGTTGACGGCGTCGAAGACGGCGTTGGGCACGGCCACGTTGGCGGAGACGCCGGTGACGATCAGGGTCCGACAGCCGAGGTTGCGGAGCAGCGGGTCGACATCGGTCCCCGCGAGCGGCGAGAGCCCGTGCAGCCGCCGTACGACGAGGTCCTCCTCGGCGACCTCGATCGGTTCGGCGATCCGTACCGCGGTGCTCCCGCTGTGCTGCTGTACGGGAAGGCGGGCGGCGGCCCGGAAGAGCCGGGCGTTGCTGTTGGCGCCCCGCCCGTCGGGGCGCCGTTCGGCGACGGCGTGGATGACCTGGACGTCCGCCTGGTGCGCGGCGGCCACCAGCCGGGCGACGTTCCGCAAGGCCCCCGACGCGCGGGCGACGGCGGCCAGTTCGGGCAGTGCGCTGTCCGGCCCGACGACCCCCTGCTGGCACTCGACGGTGAGCAGCACGACCCCGCCGTCCGGCCGGATCCGCTCCCCGAGCCGTTCTCTCGCCCTCTGGTCCATGGTCTCTCCCCTTGCACGCGCGCGAATGACCCCCCATGCTTTCTGACGTCTCATCAGAAATCCAGAAGGGTGCGGACGATGACCGTCGCACAGCGCCGTGGACGCCGGATCATGATGACCCCGGCGGAGCTCGACTCCTTCCTCGCCGAACAGCGCACCTGCCGGGTCGCGACCGTCTCCGCCGACGGCCGCCCGCACGTGAGCGCGCTCTGGTTCGCCTGGGACGGCTCCTCGCTCTGGCTGTACTCGCTGACCCGCAGCCGCCGCTGGGCGGAGCTGCGCGCCGACCCGAGGATCGCCGTCGTGGTGGACGACGGCGAGGACTACGGCGAACTGCGCGGCGTGGAGCTCTCGGGCACCGTCACCTTCGTCGGCGAGGCCCCCCGTACGGGCGAGCCGTGCCCCGAACTCGACGTGCCCGAGCAGCTCTTCGCCGCCAAGAACTTCGGCCTGGACGCGATGCCGCACGACGGCAGGCACGCCTGGATGCGACTGACACCGGACGCGATCGCGTCCTGGGACTTCCGCAAGCTCGCCGGCCTCTGAACCCGGGTCAGCTCCCCAACGGCTCGGCCGCCGCCCGCAGCGCGCCGACGACCGCCCGCACGGAGGGCCGGCGGCCCGCGTCGGCGCGCCAGGTCGCGTAGATGTGGCGCCGCACCTGCTGGCGTACGGGCACGAAGACGACCCCTTCCGGCACGGGCCGGCCGAGCCTGGGCGTGACGCACACGCCGAGTCCCGCCGCGACGAGCGCCAGCTGCGTGTGGTGCTCCCCCGCCAGGTGACCGATCCGGGGCTCGATGCCCTGCGAGCGCAGCGTGAACATCAGCCAGTCGTGGCAGAACTCACCCTCGGGCCAGGAGACCCACTCCTCGTCGGCGAAGTCCACCAGGTCCACCGCCTCCCGCCCGGCCAGCGGGTGACCGGCGGGCAGGGCCACGTCGGCGGAGTCGTCGAGCAGATGGGCGCGCTCCAGGCCGCCGGGCACGGGCGCCCGCTTGTTGCTCCAGTCCAGGACGAGCGCGAGGTCCGCGTCGCCGCGCAGCACCGCGCGCACGCCGTTCTCCGGCTCCAGTTCCGTCGTACGGACCCGGAGGTCGGGGTGCCCCTCGCGCAGGGCGGCGAGCGCGGCCGGGAAGAGGCCCCGGGCGGCCGTCGGGAAGCCGGCGACCCGCACCTGGCCCACGACCTGGCCGCGCTGGGCCTCGATGTCGGCCTGGGCCATCTGGACCTGGGAGAGGATCCGGGCGGCGTGCTCGGCGAGCAGCAGCCCGGCGTCGGTGAGCCGGACCCCCCGGCCGTTCTTGGCGAGCAGCTGCTGCCCCACCTCGCGCTCCAGCTTGGACAGCTGCTGGGAGACGGCGGAGGTGGTGACGTGGAGTCCGTCGGCCGCGCCGCTGACCGAACCGTGGCGGGCGACGGCGTCGAGGGTGCGCAGGCGCTCCAGATTCAACATGTAAGCGATACTAAGGGAAGGGGTCGAGGAATTCTCGCTTGTCCTAAGAAGTCGGCGCGGTCACCCTGAGTGCATGAGCCCCACAGCCCCACCTTCCTCCTCCCGCCTGCTCGACTGGCGCGTCCGCTTCGGCGTACTGGCCCTGATCTGGGGTTTCAGCTTCGTCTTCATCAAGGTCGGCACGGAGGGCTTCGCGCCCTTCCAGGTGACCTTCGGGCGGCTCCTCTTCGGTACGGCGGTGCTCGCCGTCGCCCTGGTCGTGAAGCGCGACCGGCTGCCGCGCGGCGCCCGCGTCTGGGGCCGTCTGACGGTCGCGGCCTTCCTCCTCAACGCGCTGCCCTTCTCCCTCTTCGCGTACGCCGAGCTGACCATCCCGTCGACGCTCGCGGGGATCTGCAACGCGACGACCCCGCTGTGGGGCATGCTGCTCTCCCTCGTGGCGCTCTCCGAGGACCGCCCGACCCGGGTCCGCGCGGCGGGCCTGGGCATCGGCTTCATGGGCGTGCTCACGGTCCTCGGCGCGTGGCAGGGCTTCTCGGGCGTCGACGTGACGGGCACGGCGCTGGCCCTGCTGGCCTCGTTCAGCTACGCGGTCGGCTGGATCTACGTCCGCAGGACGCTGACCGGCACGGGCTCGTCGAACCTCTCGCTCGCGGGCTCCCAGGTCGGCCTCGCGACCCTGCAACTGGCGGTCGTCACGCCGCTGTTCACCTCGCTGCCGAAGTCGGTGGAGGTACTCCCGCTGCTCGCGGTGATCGCCCTCGGCGCGCTCGGTACGGGGTACGCGATGCTGCTGCAGTACGGGGTGGTCGCGGAGGTCGGCCCGACGACGGCCGCGATGGTCACGTACTTCATCCCGGTGATCGCCACGGCGGCGGGAGTGGCGCTCCTGGACGAACAACTCACGTGGAACACCCCGGTGGGCGCCGTGATAGTCCTGGCCGGCGCGGCCCTCACCCAATCCCGACCGCCCCGCCGCACGACCACGCCTGTCGCGGGCAACGTGAACACAACGGACGCCGCCACCGCCACCCCCGTTGCGGGCAATCGGGTGGGCACAACGGACGGCGCCCCCAGCCGGGCCCAGGCTTCCGCACCCTGACCCGCACCCCTTGCGCAATGCGCTCGGGGTACGGGTCCAGGCGCCAGGGGCGGAGGCGCCGCCGAGCGCGCCGCCCCGTGTGCCCACCCGTCCCGCCCCGCGGGACGATTGCCCACACGGCGCGGGGCACGGGCCCACACGACGGTGACGAAGGCGCAGCCGCCCCGCACGGGCGAAGGCTCAGGCGCTGCCCGGAGCGGCAAGGTCCCGCCACGCTCCCGCCTCACCCATAGCTCCGCGCCGCCACCGGCCCCACCGCCCCCGCCACCGCCTCCGCCAGCGCCTCCACCTCGCCCGCCTCAAGCCCCGACACCGTGAGCCGTACCGCCGGCCCCGCCTCCATCCGGAACCGCGCCCCCGGCGCCACCGCCCACCCCGCCGCCACGAGACCCGCCACCGCCCGGGTCTCGTCGGGCACCGGCACCCACACGTTCATGCCACTGCGCCCGTGGGCCTCGACGCCCCGCCGGGCCAGGGCCCGTACGAGCCCGTCGCGCCGCTTCCCGTACGAGCGCGCGACGACCGCCGGGTCCACCGCGTCCGTGGCCCACAGGTGCACGACGGTCCGCTGGAGGAGCCGGCTCACCCAGCCGGGCCCGAGCCGCTGCCGACCGAGGACCCGGTCGACGGTCTCGGCGTCGCCGGTGAAGGCGGCGACCCGCAGGTCGGGGCCGTAGGCCTTGGCGACCGAGCGGATCAGCACCCAGTGGTCGGTGCCCCCGGCCAGCGGGTGGAGCGGCTGCGCGACGATCCCGTGCCCGTGATCGTCCTCGATGAGCAGCACACCGGGATGCTCATCGAGGACCCGCCGCAACTCCGACGAGCGGGCCTCGGTCACACACGCACCGGTCGGGTTCTGCGCCCGGTCCGTCACGATCACCGCCCGCGCCCCGTCCTTCGTGATGGCGCGCTCGACCGCCTCCGGCAGCGGCCCCTCGTCGTCGACGGCGATCGGCACGGGCCGCAGCCCGAGCGCGGGCACCAGGTCGAGCAGACTGCCCCAGCCCGGGTCCTCGACGGCGACGGCGTCGCCGGGCCTGAGGTGCACGGCGAGCACCCGCTCGACGGCGTCGAGGGACCCGGACGCGACACCGATGGGCCCGTCCGGCACCCCGTCCGCGTCGAAGGCGGCGCGCGCGAGGCGCCCGAACTCCTCGTCGACGGGAGCCTCTCCGTACATGCCGGGCCGCTCGGCGTAGCTCCGCGCGACCTCGGCGAAGGCCTCGCCGAGCGGGGGCAGCAGGACGGGGTCGGGGTTGCCCTTGCCCACGTCCCGGACCCCGGCGGGGGCCTCCACCCGGAGGGAGCCGCGCGCGGTCGTGGCGGGCCGCGGACGCACCCGGCTGCCGCGCCGCCCGTCGGTCTCGATGACCCCGCGCTCGCGCAGGGTGCGGTAGGCGGCGGCGACGGTGTTCGGGTTCACGCCGAGCAGTCCGGCCAACTCCCGCATAGGCGGCAGGAGTTGTCCTGGCTCAAGAGCTCCGAGCCCCACCCCTCGTTCCACACTCGCGGCAATGTCCGATGCGCGACGACCTTCGATCCGATACTCTCCTAGCACAAAGACAAGTATGCACTAGTGCAATGGAGAACGCAATGAGCACCGCCGCCGACACGGCCGCCGACAGGACCTCCGCCGGGGCCTCCGAGACCGCTGCCGTCGCCGACACGTACGCGCCGACCGACCGGACCGTCCCCACGCGCTCCCGCAAGCGGGCGTCGTACGACAAGGCCCTGGTCCACTCGATACTCGACGAGGCGTACGTCTGCCACCTCGGGTTCGTCCGGGACGGCGCGCCGGTCGTGCTCCCGACGCTCTTCGGTCGCGTCGACGACCGTCTCTACGTGCACGGCTCCACCGGCTCGCGGCCGCTGCGCGCGGCCGGCGACGGCGTGACGGCCCCCGGTCTGCCCGTCTGCCTGACCGTGACCCACGTCGACGGACTCGTGCTCGCCCGCTCCGCCTTCCACCACTCTCTCAACTACCGCTCGGTCGTGGTCCTCGGCACCGCCCACCAGGTCACCGACCCCGAGGAGCTGCGCATCGCCCTCGACGCCCTGGTCGACCAGGTCGTCCCCGGCCGCTCCGCCGACTCCCGCCCCGCGAACGCCAAGGAGCTCGCCGCCACGGCCGTGATCCGCCTGGATCTGAACGAGGTCTCGGCGAAGGTCCGCACCGGCGGCCCCAACGACGACGCCGAGGACCTCGGTCTCCCTCACTGGGCCGGCGTGGTCCCGGTGCGCGGCGGCTACGGCGCGCCGGTCCCGGCCGACGACCTCGACCCGGTCGTCGCCCTGCCCGACTACCTGGCAGCGCTCTAGAGAAGCCACGAACCACGAAGGGACGAACGCACGATGCCGAGGACGGACGGACCATGTTGATCCACCCCTGGGACGCCCCCCACGACGAGGGCGAGTGGCGCGACTGGCTCTCCCGGCACGACTTCGGCCAGCTCGCCGTCAACGGCCTGCCCGGAGAACCGCCGTGGGTGCAGCCGACACACTTCCGGTACGAGGCCGAGCCCGGCCCGTACGGCCGGGTGCTGACCCATCTGGCCCGCCCGAACCCCCTCTGGCGCGCCCTGGAGGCGAACCCGACGGTGCTCCTCAGCGTGGTGGACGACTACGTCTTCGTGCCCGGCACCTGGACGGCCCCCGAGGGCACGCCGGCCGAACACGGCACGCCCACCTCCTACTACGCCTCCGTCCAGCTGCGCTGCACCGCGCACGTGGTCGACGATCCGGCGGAGAAGGCGGAGCTGCTCAACCGCCAGGTCGCCCACTTCCAGCCGGACGGCGGCACGGCCCCCGCCGTCCCCGGCGAGGCGCCGTTCGGCCGCATGCTGTCCGGAATCCGGGTGCTGCGCCTTGAGGTGACCGAGGTGCGGGCCAAGTTCAAGTACGCGGGGAACAAGCCGCAGGAGGTCCAGGACCGGGTCATGGAGCGGCTGGCCGGTCGCGACGGCCCCCGCGACCGGGCGGCGCGGGGCCACCAACTACGCCGCCGGGCCACCGGCTGACGTCGAGGGGCACGAACCGCCACCGCGGGTGACGGCCCGCACCCCCTGCGCCTGCCCCGGGCCCCCCTCCGTCTACACCGCCACGGCCTCCCGCCGCCGTTCCGCCGTCGCCGTCCGGGCCTCCGCGAACGCGAGGCCCGTGACGGCGGCGAGGAGCAGCAGCGTGCCGAGCACGATGGCGGTCGTGAGCCGCTCACCGAGCAGCGAGACGGCGATCACGGCCGCGCTCACCGGCTCCAGGAGCATGATCACGGAGACGGTGGCCGCCCGGACGACCGCCGCCCCGGCGAAGTACAGCGCGTAGGCGAGCGCGGTCGGCACGGCGGCCACGTAGACGAGCAGGAGCAGCACGCTCACCGGCGCGTCCGTGTGCGGTACGACCCCCTCCGCGAACGCCGCGGGCAGCAGCCCGACGGCCCCGATCGCGAAGGCCCAGGTCGTGGTGGACAGCGCGTCCGTGCGGCCGCCGTCACGGCCGAGGTATCGCGTGAGCAGGGTGATCGCCGCGTATCCGGCCGCCGAGACGACCGCGAGGACGACACCCAGCGGCCGGACCTCCGCCGCCCCGCCGCCGAGGACGAGGACGACGAGCCCGGCCAGCGCCCCGGTGACGGCGGTGACGCCGCCGCGGCCGAGGCGTTCGCCCATGGTGAGCCGCGCGCCGACCGCGATGAGGACGGGTCCCGCGCCCAGCGTGACGACCGTGCCGACCGCGAGGCCGGTGGCCTCGACGGCGGCGAAGTAGGCGCTCTGGAAGACGGTCAGCCCGATCCCCGTGCCGAGGATGCGGGCCGTCCGGCGGCCGCGCGATTCCGCGGCCGTACGGACGGCCCGGTGCCGGGGACGCAGGGCGAGCGCCCCGAGCAGCAGGACGAGACCGCCGACGCAGCGCCAGAAGGACAGGGCCAGCGGGCCCATGTCGCTGATGCGGAAGATCAGCGAAGCGGCGGCACCGGCCGTGCCCCAGGCGATCCCGGCGACGATCAGGTAGAGCAGGCTCCGCCCGACGGACAGGGCGGATTCCGAAGAGTTCGACACGTGGCTTCTCCGTGGAAGACAGGAGGGAAAGGTGGTCGCTCGGCTCCGCGCGCGGGCAGCGACGAACCGCTCGGGGGCGAGAGGTCGCCCGGCCGAGCCCGGTCTTCGTCGAGAAGGGTCTCCGCGCGCGCTAGGCGGCGGGAGGCGGAAGCACGGTCGAATGCATGATCGGCACCTTAGGTCCCGGTCCGCCGGGCGGACAACTCGGTATCGCGGTCCGTCACACCGGCTACGTCCGTCACACCGGCATCCGCCGCCGACCCCGCCACAGGTCCCGCAGCGGGCGCCTTCGGTGTCGACGACTGGGCGATGAAGGCGCCGACCAGGACCACCACGCCGCCGATGATCTGCGGCGCGTCGAGGTACTGCCCGAGCAGCACCCAGGCGAGCACGGTCGCGATGACGGCCTCCAGGCAGGCCACGACACCCGCCACCTGCGGCGAGAGCCGGCGCACCGAGACGACGCCGGTGACGTACGCGAGCACCGTGGCGATCAGCACGATCCAGCCGAGCAGCAGCCACGCGGGCACGGAGGTGCCGTCCATGTCGGCGCTGCCGCCGAGCAGCGCCCAGTCCATGCCCCACGGGCGGGCGACGACGGTGAGGACGAGGGCGCCGATGAGCAGCCCGTACGCGATGACGCCGATCGGGTCGGCCTGTCCGGCCTCGCCCGAGCCCTGGTCGGAGAGGACGAAGTAGCCGACCTGGCAGCAGGCGGCGGCGAGCGCCAGGAGGAGCCCGACGAGGTCGAAGCTGAGCCCGGACCAGACCTGGACGACGCAGGCGAGACCGCCGACGGCCAGGACGACGCCGAGGGCGGCGGCGCGGGTGACCGGCCGGCGCTGGACGAAGCGGACCCAGCCGAGGACCAGGGCCGGGGCGAGGTACTCGATGAGCAGCGCGACGCCGACGGGGATACGGGAGATCGAGGCGAAGTAGAAGGCTTGGACGCCCGCGACGGCGAGCAGCCCGAAGCCCACGAGGAGAGCGGGTTTGCGGCGCAACAGGTCGCGGTGGCGCCAGGCCACCGGGAGCATGACGAGCGCGGCGCCGGCGACCCTGAGCCACACCACATGGAGCGGGTCGAGTCCCGCCTCGATGAGCGGCTTGGCCGCCACTCCTGAACCACCGAATGCGAAGGCCGAGGCCAGGGCTGGTCCCAGGCCGGCGCTTCTCCCCTGAGACGCGTGCATCGGGCCATGATGACAGGAGGCGGTCAGGGGCGTAACCCCCGTCACACCTGTTGAGACGGCTCCCCGTCACGCCATGGAACGGACTCTTCCGCCAGAGCGGCCGTACCGGCGTCGGCACGGGCTCCGGCCGGGGCGCCGGCGCGGGCGCTCAGCGCGGCCGGATCGACCCCGGCGCGGCGCAACACCTCGGCGGCCCGGCTCTCCGGATCGGCGGCGACGACGGCGAGGAGGTCGAGGCCGCGCGCCTGGGTGTCCCCGCGTTCGGCGGCCCGCCGGAAGGCCTCCTCCAGGGCCACGGACGCGGCCGGCGACCAGCCTGAGACGGCCCGGCCGACCGGGGGCTCGGCGCCGCGCGTGGCGGGCAGCAGGCGGCCGGCCCCCGACTCCTCGACCGAGCGCTGCCAGCGCAGCCCGTATCCGATGGAACGCTGCACGAGGTAGCCGCGGACGCGGGCGAGCTGCTGACCGCCCTCGAAGGCGGCGCCGGCCTCGGGATCGGACTCGATGAGCGCGTGCAGGAGGTGGGCGGTGTCGATCTGCCGGTCGCCGTCCCGGAGGGCTCTGCGGCGCGCGCCCGTCACGACCGTCATGAGGGACGGCGTCAGAAAGGGCGCGAGTTCCGCGCGCGGGGCGGCGGGCTGCCGGAGTGGCTGCTGGGGAATCGGGACGGGACGGTGCACCCTCCCACCTCATCAGGATCGGAGGGCCGGGGCATCGCCGGGGAGAAGCATGTCCGCATCCCACCGGAGTTGGGCACGTGCGCGCGGTTCCTCCTCCTTACGGATGAGATCGCGCGCGTTGCCCTCCCGAGGCGCGCGCCGCCTTGCTTTGCGCCCCCGCCGCAACCACGGGCCCCGCCCCTTACGTCTTCCGATCGTGTTCTGGATGGTGGCTCTGCTCGCACGCGACGGGCGGCAGTACGTCTACCGGGTGTACGCGCCCCGGGAGGCGCTGCCGGCCGATCTGTTCTGGGCGGCCTTCCACTGTCACGAGGAGGACGGGGCACCCCGCGCCTCCGACAGCTTCGACGCGTCCGAGATCTGGTGGATCGGCGACGGGGCGGGGCCGGCCGCCGCCGAACTGACGGTTCATCAGTATTGAATGTTCACGGCCGCCCGGCTACGTTCCGCGACACCGGAACCCAGCAGGCACGCGTGAAGGGGTGGTCTCATGGCCGAAGTCAGCGCGGAGGCACGGATCGAGGCACCGGCCGGAAAGGTCTGGGCTCAGCTCGTGGACTTCCCCTCGTACGGCGAGTGGAACGCCACCCACACCAACTTCCCGAACGGCGGCCCGGCAACCCTGGAGGCGGGTGCCACCTTCACGGAGAACATGAAGCTGATGGGGTTCCCCGCCGAGGTGCTCTGGACGGTCGAGGAGCTGGAGTCGGAGCGCGCCTTCGCGATCAAGGGGAAGGGTCCGATGGGGGTGCTCGTCACCACCCGCTACTCGCTGGCGGCGGAGGGGGACGCCACGACCGTACGGATCGACGGAGAGTTCACCGGTGCGGCGGTCTCCCTGATGGCGGGCAAGCTCAAGGACTCGGCGACGGCGGCCCTGACCGAGTCACTGCGCAAGCTCTCGGGCCTGGTGGTCTGATCCAGGCACCCGCAAGACCGCAGACGACCTGATCCAGGCGGACGAAAGGGCCCCGTGGCGAGCGCCACGGGGCCCTTCGACGGCTTCCCGGCCCTTCACGGGCACGGGCGGACCATTCTCCCGGCCCCTTCACGGGCACGGGCTCAGTGCTCGTCGGCCAGGATCAGGTACAGCTTCTTCCGGGCCTCGTTGATCACGCCGACCGCCTTCTTCCGCTGCTCGGCGCTGCCGGCCTTCCAGACCTGCCCGAACGCCTCCATCAGACCGAAACCGGCCTGCCGGATCTCGTTCATGGCCTCCCAGTCGACGCCGCGCCCAGCGTCCTCCCAGGGTGCGTCGGGACCCTCTTCGGCCTCGGCGCGTCCGGTGTCGGTGAGCGTGAACAGCTTCTTGCCGCCCTCGCTCGCGCTGGTGATCAGGCCCTCGTCCTCCAGCATCTGGAGGGTGGGGTAGACCGAGCCGGGACTGGGCCGCCAGGCCCCGTCGCTGCGCTCGCCGATCTCCCTGATCATCTCGTAGCCGTGCATCGGACGGTCCTTGAGGAGCGCCAGGATCGACGCACGCACGTCGCCGCGCCGCGCCCGTCCCCGGCCGCCCCCGTGACCGCGTCCGCCACCGAAGGGCCCGCCCCCGAAGGGACCGCCACCACCGAAGCCCGGCCCGAAGGGCCCGAACGCCGCACGCCGTCCCTCGAAGTCACCGCGAGGCCCGGGGCCGCAGCCTCCACGGCCGGCTCCGTGTCCGTTTCCGTACTCGTGTCCATGTGAACGCATCGCAACGCTCCTTCCATCGGGTTTCATTCTATGAACTGTCGCGATGCCTCAACGATATATCGGAACTGTTCGGTGAGCAAGCATGCCGACTGAAGCGACCCCGAACCGGCCCCGCCCTGCCCGCCGACTGCAAGCGGCTCGTCGAGACCTACGGGGGGTCTTCGCGGGCACGGTCTGGCTGCTGGCACCGGACTGCCCGGATCCGATGTACGACGGGGGTACATGGAAGGCGCGGGGCACTTCCTGTACTGGCTGGTGCGGCCCGGTGCGGAGCCGGAGGAGTGGACGACCCTGCTCAACGAGGGCCGCGGCCCCCTCTGGGAGGCCCATCCCGCCTCGTGCAGCGAGTTCCTCCTCGGCGTGGTGGCCGGCACGACGACGTCGTACTACTTCATCCACATCGACGACATGGTCGACCCGGAGGACAGGTACCGCTTCGGGCCGACCTCCCCGTCCTCCGTCTGACGGACGACCGATCCAGTTCTCCGCGATTGGCCTTGGCCCGCCCGATTCCACCCCCGGTACGGTCGGCGCCATGAGGATCCGAATCGTCGACGCCTTCACCGACCAGCCCTTCTCCGGCAATCCGGCCGGAGTCCTGCTCCTGGACTCCTTCCCGGACGACGCCTGGCTCCAGCGGGTCGCCGCGGAGGTCAACCTCTCCGAGACGGCCTTCGCCCACCCGCTGCCCGCCGGCGGCGAGGCCGACTGGGCCCTGCGCTGGTTCACCCCCACCACCGAGGTCGACATGTGCGGCCACGCCACGCTGGCCACGGCCCACGTCCTGCACTCCACCGGTACGGCGAGCGGCCCCGTCCGCTTCGCGGCCCGCTGCGGCCTCCTCGGCGCCACCGCCGAGGACGACGGCACGATCACGATGGACTTCCCGACCTCCTCCCTCACCCCGGCCCCCGTCCCCGACGGCCTGGAGAAGGCGCTCGGCGCCGAGGTCGTCGCCGTCCACGACACGGCCGACCACATCGGCGACCTCGTCGTCGAGCTGCGCGACGAACCCACCGTGGCCGGGCTCACGCCGGACCACGCCGCCCTGAAGGCCCTGTCGACCCGCGGCATCATCGCCACCGCCGCCGCCCAGGACCCGGACGGCGGCTACGACTTCGTCTCCCGCGGCTTCTTCCCCGCCGTCGGCATCGACGAGGACCCGGTGACCGGCAGCGCCCACACCGCGCTGGCCCCCTACTGGTCGGCCCGGTTCGGCCGCGACGACCTGGTCGGCCTGCAGGGCGGCGCCCGCACCGGCATCGTCCGCACCCGGCTGCGCGGCGACCGCACCCTCCTGAACGGTCACGCGGTCACGGTCATCGAGGGCGACCTGCACGCCTGACCCGACCCACGGCCACGGCCACGGCCACGGCCACGGAGCCAACAGCATGACCAAAGGCCACGAAGCGAACAAAAAAGGGGGGTACGGAGAACCCGTACCCCCCTCACTCACCCTCACCGAGGCCAAAGCCTCACACGGTGGGCAGCCACCCCACCTTGCCCGCGAGCAGCCCGTATCCCACGAAGGCCACGATGTCGAGCAGCGCGTGCGCCACGACCAGCGGCCCGACCCTCCCCCAGCGCCGGTACAGCAGGACGAAGACCACGCCCATCACCACATTGCCGAGGAAACCGCCGATCCCCTGGTAGAGGTGGTACGAGCCGCGCAGCACCGAGCTCGCCACCAGCGCGGCCGTCGGCGTCCACCCCAACTGCCCGAGTCTGCGCAGCAGATACCCGACGACGATGACCTCCTCCAGGACGGAGTTCTGGATCGCCGAGAGGATCAGGACCGGGTACTTCCACCACACCTCGGGCAGCGACTCGGGCACCACCGTGAGGTTGAAGCCGGTCGCCCGCGCCGCCAGGTAGAAGGCGAGCCCCGCGCTGCCGATGCCCGCCGCGAGCAGCGTCCCGCGCCCGAGGTCGGTCCAGGGACGGGTCCGGTCGAAGCCGATGGCCTTCAGGCCCGAGCCCTCGCGCGTCAGCAGATGGGCGACGAGCAGGACCGGCACCAGGGCCGAGGCGATGCCGAAGAGCTGCCAGGACAGGTCGAGCCAGGGCCGCCCCGGCGCGTACGAGCCGTTGAGCGTGGCCGCCTGCTCCTTCAGCGCCCCGGACTTGGTGAGCGAGCCGATGAAGCTGATGAGGGACGACAGGGCGCTCGCCCCGAGCGAGAGCGCGAGGACGATCAGCGTCTCGTTGCGCAGGACCCGGCGCGACAGCCCGTCGGGAGGCAGGGAAGCGTCACTCACTCGTTGCTCCGACACCACACCTGTCTCCACTTCCCGGTCGCGGACGGACGCCGTTCCGGCGGCATCCCGATCACTGTGCCATGATCGGCCACCGCGCCCGCCCGCGACCCCGGGAGCCGCGCTCAGTCGATCCCGACCGGCCAGGTGTGCACCGGCTCCCCCGCGTGCATGAGGCTGCGGTAGCGGCGGGTGGTCGCCGCGAGCGCCGCCTCGCGGTCGAGGCCCGCCTCCAGCGCCTTGTGGAAGGTGTCGGCCTGCCAGGAGGCGCCGTTCACCCGCCGCAGACAGCGCTGTTCGATCACACCGAGGTAGAAGTCCCGGTCGGCGGGTTCGATGTGCCAGGCGTCGAGCCCGGCCGCGGCGAGCGGAAGGAGTTCGTCGAGGACGAGCCGTACCGCGGGGACGGTCGCGACGCCGCCGGCCCGGCCGGAACGCGGCCAGCGCAGCTCCGCCGCGATGCCGTACCGGCAGGCCGTGTCGAAATTGGCCTCCGCGTCCTCGAAGGCCATCCGCTTCCAGACGGGCCGGGGGTCGTCGGCGAGGGAACGGACGAGCCCGTAGTAGAAGGCGGCGTTGGCGATGACGTCGGTGACGGTCGGCCCGGCCGGCAGGACCCGGTTCTCGACGCGCAGGTGCGGGACGCCGTCGACCCAGCCGTACACGGGCCGGTTCCAGCGGTAGACCGTGCCGTTGTGCAGGACGAGCTCCTGGAGGCGCGGCACCCCGCCCTGATCGAGGACGAGGAGCGGGTCCTCCTCGTCGCAGATCGGCAGCAGCGCGGGGAAGTAGCGCAGGTTCTCCTCGAAGAGGTCGTACACCGAGTCCACCCACCGCTCCCCGAACCAGGTGCGCGGCCGGACGCCCTGGGCCTGGAGTTCGGGCGGTCGGGTGTCGGTGGCCTGCGTGAACAGCGGCGGCCGGGACTCGCGCCACAGTTCACGGCCGAAGACGAAGGGGGCGTTGGCGCCCAGCGCGATCTGGACGCCCGACACCGCCTGCGCCGCGTTCCACACGGCGGCGAAGCGGGCCGGGGTGACCTGGAGGTGGAGCTGGACCGAGGTGCAGGCCGCCTCCGGAACGATCGACTCCGAGGTGCAGAGGAGCCGTTCCACCCCGTGGATGTCGAGCGTGAAGTCCTCGCCCCTGGCGGCGAGGATCTGGTCGTTGAGGAGCGTGTAGCGATCCGCGGAGGAGAGGTTCTCGGGAACCAGGTCGTCCTGGGTCAGGGTCGGCAGTATGCCGATCATCACGACACCCGCGTCGAGTTCCGCGGCCTTGCGGTCGGCGTATCCGATTCCGGTGCCGATCTCCTCCGCGAGCCGGTCGAATACGCGCCCTTCGAGCTGGTGGGGTGCGATGTTCACTTCGAGGTTGAACATTCCGAGTTCTGTCTGGAAATCGGAGCTGGCGATCTTTTCGAGAACCGGCCCGTTCAGCATGCGGGGCAGTCCGTCGGCACCGGCCAGATTGAGTTCGATCTCCACGCCCATGAGATTGCGGGGACGGTCGAACCTCTTCTCCGCCAGAAGCCTCGCGAGCCCCGCGAGACACTGCTGGAGCTTTCTCCGGTACTGCTGCCGGTCGGACGGGCCGAACCCGTCGGCCACGACCTTCTCCCCCATCGAAGCGTCCCTCCGCGAGTGGGCGGCCGCCAGGACGGCCGCGTGTCTCGGACGATGATGCCCACCCCGCTGATCCACAACGCCTGCGAAGGAGGGCCGTCGGAGGATAGGCTGGATGCTGTGCCCCACCGTCACATCCCAAGGGCACGGAACAATCGACATATACCAATGTCCTATTGTCCCGGAACCGGGGGCATGAATTCAGCCGTCCAACTCCGCGAGGAATACGCAGGTGGGAGCACCAGCACCCCCGGATTCCGCTTCTACGACCCTTTTTTTACGGCTCGATGACGCCTTGTCAGGAATATCCGCGGCGTCTAGCGGAAACACTCCGTGAACACGTGTCGTATAAACTCCGCGGACGAGGCAGAGTGTTGGCGCCCGGCCATGGCCTCATGGCCCTCCCCTGGCCCCGCCGCCGACAGCGCCGTCGTACCTGCCCACGCGTCACCGTGTCTCCTGAGTGAGAGGCGACCCACCATGCTCCGACCCTCCCCGGCCCCTGCGCCGGCCCTCCGCAGTGTCCTCGCGGCCCTCGGCTCACCGACCGCCGTCCGCGAGGCGCGAACTCCCGCCCTGCGGGCCGCGCAGGGACCATTGAGCCCCGAACTCCCCCTGCCCGTACACGTCCTCGGCGTGGCCGGGACACCCGGGCAGGCCCCCCGCACCCGCCTCGCCGGCTGGCGCTTCCTGATCAGGAACGGGGGCCGGGCCATCGCCGCCGCGGACACCATGCTGACCCCGGACGGCTGGTCCTTCTCCCACTTCTTCGAGGGGCCCTACGTCACCGCGACGGAGCGGGCGCTGCTCCAGGCCGAGGCACTGCCCGGCCCGTACCAGCCGCGGCTGCTCTCCGTACCGGAGCTCTACATGCTGACCCTCTGGCTGCACGCCGAGCCGGAGGCGGACGGTGCCACCACCACCCCGGCCGCGGCGGATCTGATGGTGCCGCTCGCGCCCGCCCCGCCGGGGATCGCGGCCCACCGCCCGTACCAGGTCGCCGACCTCCTGCCCGTGCTCAGTACGCGCCTCGCGCCGCCGCCCCTCCTGGGCTCGGCGGCGCCCGCCTGATCCACCGCACGAGCGTCACCGCCCCGTGACCCGCCCGGGTCACGGGGCGTACTGCTGTCCGAGAACCCGGCCCGAACGCGTCGCCCGAACACCCCTCCCGGACGGACTAGCCCACTGGGACCACTCCGAACCACCCAAAGAGACGGTGCAGTTGACCTGAACCGCCCCTGCGGGTGATGCGTCTTCCCAGGAAAGGACGAGCTGCCGCGAAATCCCTGCGGAAGACCGTCCATGGGGCAAGACTGGGATCGGAACCGAACCGACCGACGGGGGCGGCGATGAGCGCGAAGAGCCGCAGGACATCCACTACGACGCAGCGAAAGAACCCACCCATGTGCCAGCACCAGCCTGCCTGTCCCACCGCCGACTCCGCCGACCGTGAGGCGGCCCGACTGACGGCACACCACCCGGAGCAGGGCTGGAGCCTGCTGTGCAACGGCGTCCTGCTCTTCGAGGACACCGGCGAGCTCCTGCCGGACGGGCAGATCATCGCCCCCCACCGGCCGTTGTCGGCGGGCCAGGTGACGACCGCCGCCTGACGGCACGCGCGACGCCCGAGGGCCGGCCCGGAGACATGCTCCGAACCGGCCCTCGATTCACGTCCGACCGTCGTACGCGGCCGATGTCATGCTCAGTTGTCGTACTCGTCCAGCGGCGGGCAGGAGCAGACCAGGTTCCGGTCGCCGAAGGCACCGTCGATGCGGCGCACCGGCGGCCAGTACTTGTCGGCGGCCGAGACACCGGCCGGGAAGACGGCCTCGTCCCGCGTGTACGCGTGGTTCCACTCGCCGCCCAGCGCGGCCGCGGTGTGCGGGGCGTTGTGCAGCGGGTTGTCGTCGGCGGGCCACTGGCCCGAGGCGACCTTCTCGATCTCGGCCCGGATCGCGATCATGGTGTCGCAGAAGCGGTCGAGCTCGGTCAGGTCCTCGGACTCGGTCGGCTCGATCATCAGCGTGCCGGCCACCGGGAACGACATCGTCGGCGCGTGGAAGCCGTAGTCGATCAGCCGCTTGGCGATGTCGTCGACCGTGACGCCCGTCGCCTTGGACAGCGGGCGCAGGTCCACGATGCACTCGTGGGCGACCAGACCGGCCGGGCCGGTGTAGAGCACCGGGAAGTGCGGCTCCAGGCGCTTGGCGATGTAGTTCGCCGCGAGGACGGCGACCTGGGTGGCGCGCTTGAGGCCCTCGCCGCCCATGAGGCGCACGTACGACCACGAGATCGGCAGGATGCCCGCGGAGCCCCACGGGGCGGCCGAGATCGGGCCGACGCCGGTCTCCGGGCCCGCGGTGGGCTGGAGCGGGTGGTTCGGCAGGTACGGGGCGAGGTGCGCGCGCACACCGACCGGGCCGACGCCCGGGCCGCCGCCGCCGTGCGGGATGCAGAAGGTCTTGTGCAGGTTCAGGTGCGAGACGTCGCCGCCGAAGTGCCCCGGCTTGGCGAGACCGACCAGCGCGTTGAGGTTGGCACCGTCGACGTACACCTGACCGCCGGCCTCGTGGACCTCGGCGCAGATGTCGGCGACGTGCTCCTCGAAGACGCCGTGCGTCGACGGGTAGGTGATCATCAGCACGGACAGCTCGTCGCGGTACTGCTCGATCTTGGCGCGCAGGTCCGCGACGTCGACCTCGCCGTCGTCGGCGGTCTTGACGACGACGACCTTCATGCCGGCCATCACAGCGGAGGCGGCGTTGGTGCCGTGCGCGGAGGACGGGATGAGGCAGACGGTGCGCTGCTCGTCACCGTTGGCGCGGTGGTAGGCGCGGACGGCGAGGAGACCGGCCAGCTCGCCCTGCGAACCGGCGTTCGGCTGGATCGACACCTTGTCGTAGCCGGTGACCTCGGCGAGACGCTCCTCCAGCTCGGTGATGAGCGTGACGTAGCCCTGCGCCTGCTCGACCGGGGCGAAGGGGTGCATCTGACCGAACTCGGGCCAGGTCACCGACTCCATCTCGGTCGTCGCGTTCAGCTTCATCGTGCAGGAGCCGAGCGGGATCATGCCGCGGTCGAGCGCGTAGTCGCGGTCGGCGAGCTTGCGCAGGTAGCGCAGCATCGAGGTCTCGGAGCGGTGCGCGTGGAAGACCGGGTGGGTCATGTACGCGTCGGAGCGCAGCAGCCCGGCGGGCAGCGTGTCCTCGGTGGTGGCGTCCAGGGCCTCGACGTCGGCCGTCACGCCGAAGGCGCCCCACACGGCGGCGAGCTGGGCGCGCCCGGTGGTCTCGTCGCACGACATGGACACGTGGTCCGCGTCGACGCGGTAGAGGTTCACACCGGCCTCGCGGGCGGCGGCCACGACCTCGTCGGCCTTGCCGGGCACCCGGGCGGTGAGGGTGTCGAAGAAGGCGCCCTGGGTGAGCTCCACGCCCCCGGCGGTGAGGCCGGCGGCCAGGATCGCGGCGTACCGGTGGGTGCGGCGCGCGATGCCCTGGAGGCCCTCGGGACCGTGGTAGACGGCGTACATACCGGCCATGACGGCGAGCAGCACCTGAGCGGTACAGATGTTGCTGGTGGCCTTCTCGCGGCGGATGTGCTGCTCGCGGGTCTGCAGCGCCAGGCGGTACGCGCGGTTCCCGTCGGCGTCGACGGAGACACCCACGAGACGGCCGGGCAGGGAGCGGGCGTGCTTGTCCTGGACGGCCATGTAACCGGCGTGGGGTCCGCCGAAGCCCATCGGGACGCCGAAGCGCTGCGTCGTACCGACGGCGATGTCGGCCCCGAGCTCGCCGGGCGAGGTGAGCAGCGTGAGCGCGAGCAGGTCGGCGGCGACGGTGACGATCGCACCGAGCTCGTGGGCGGCGTCGATCAGCGGCTTGATGTCCCGCACGGCACCGGAGGCACCGGGGTACTGGAGGAGCACACCGAAGACACCGCGCTCGGCGACCTCGGCGGGGATGCCCTCGCTCAGGTCGGCGACGACGACCTCGACACCGGTCGGCTCGGCGCGGGTCTCGATGACGGCGATCGTCTGCGGCAGGGCGTCGGCGTCGATGAGGAAGACACCGTTCTTGACCTTGCCGACGCGCCGGGAGAGCGCCATGGCCTCGGCGGCGGCGGTGCCCTCGTCGAGCAGCGAGGCGCCGGAGGTGGGCAGCCCGGTCAGGTCGGCGACGACGGTCTGGAAGTTCAGCAGGGCCTCGAGGCGTCCCTGCGAGATCTCCGGCTGGTACGGCGTGTACGCCGTGTACCAGGCGGGGTTCTCCATCACGTTCCGGAGGATCACCGGCGGCGTGAAGGTCCCGTAGTAGCCGAGACCGATCATGGGCGCGAGGACCTGGTTGCGGTCGGCGAGCGAGCGCAGCTCGGCGAGCACCTCGGCCTCCGTGCGCGCGGCCGGCAGGCCCAGCGCCTCGGTGTTCTTGATGACGTCCGGCACCGCGGCGGCAGTGAGCTCGTCGAGGGAGCCGTAACCGACCTGGGCGAGCATCTTGGCGCGCGCCTCGGCGTCGGGCCCGATGTGCCGCTGCTCGAACGGGATGCCCTGTTCGAGTTCGGAGAGCGGAATGCGGTTGGCGGTCATGTACGGAGGCCTCCTGGTCGTCACGACCTGCGAGGGGCACCACGGCGCGGGTACCCGGACGGCCTCCCCCTCTGTCATCTCAACCTGAGAGTTTCACCGGCACGCCTCACGGCACGCCGGCTTTCACCGTCGGTGAGAGCGCATGCCGTCGGACACCGCTCTGCTTTCCAGAGTGACCTCGTCCGCGCGGTACAGGGGCCTGAGAGATTCCGGGGAGGATTTGCTCCTTCGGCGCCCACCGGAAGGTTTCTCCGGGGGACTCTCCCGCACGGGGTCGACAGCCACAGCCAGCCTACCAGCGAGGTTGCGGCTTCCATCGCTCAAGTGGCCGACATCCCAGTTGTGCACTTTCGTAGGGGTGTAGAGCAGTTGCGACCAGTTGGAGGGACCGTGCAGACCGATATCGATCCGCGCAGCCTGATCGGCCGCAAGGCGTACGACCGGAACGGGCACAAGATCGGAACCGTGGACGAGGTGTACCTGGACGACGCGACCGGCATCCCGGAATGGGCGGCGGTCCGCACGGGCCTGTTCAGCAGGGACGCCTTCGTCCCCCTGGAGCCGAGCGAACTCATCGACAACGGCCTCCACATCCCGTACGAGCGCGCCCTGATCAAGGACGCCCCCGACTTCGGCGTGGGCCGCCACCTCTCCCCGGAACAAGAGCTCCAGCTCTACCGCCACTACAGCCTGGCCCTCCCCCCGCCCCCCACGGACACACCGGACACAGATTTCGGCCACCTGGCAGGCCAGTAGGAACCACCCGGCCCCGACGACGACGGACGGGGGCCACGAGCCCAGAACCAGCAGAGCAGAACCCACCGACCCGCAGCGCCGGCGGCGAGACCCGCCCGCTCCCGGCTGCGGGCCCGGCGGAGGACGCGCACCTGGGCGAAAGACCCCCCGAGGCCGGACGGCCCCCACCCGAAGCCGGGCAGGGGCCGTCCACCCATGCGGAGACCTACGGCCAGCCAGAAGACCACCACCCGAGGCCCCGCCCGCAGCCGGCGCGGGGCCCCACGGTCGGCCAGCAGGCCATCCGCCACGGCAGGAGGCCCCCGACGAACGGCACACAGCCCGCCCACGGGCGGGAGGCCGTCCGCCGAGCACCCACCGGCCACAGGGCCCAGACGAGGCCACCGGCGCGCAGCCGGGCGGGAAGCCACCGGCCAACGGGCGGGAAGCCGCCCACGGCCGGACGGAGCCCCGGCCCGCAGACCGGCCGGGGGCCACCGGTCCCGACCGCCACGGCAGCAGCCACCCCCACCTCCGCCGCAGCCGCCAACGGCGCTCGCACCCCACAGGAAGGCCCGCACCTCTGCCGGCTCAGCAGCACGGGTGGTGCGGGCGGGAAACACCAAGCCCGGCCGCCAGGCCACGCCCCCAAGGCAGGCCCCGCGCCTCACCCCCGCCCCACCAGCGGCAACGCCTCCCCCGGCTCCAGCTCCGGATCGTCCACCGCAAACGTCCGCACCCGCCCCGGCTCCGACCCCGGCTCCTCGAACCGCACCGTCACGCGCCCGACCCCGCTCCCCTGCACCCACCCTGCGCCGTACACGGCATGCCGCACGTCATGCCCGGGCGCCCAGTGCCGCTCCACGGGCTCAGGCGCCTCAGGCGCAACAGATGCCACAGCCGACGCGCCGGTCGCCGCAGCAGCCGCATCACCCCCTGCTCCCTCCACCGACGCAGACGTCGGCGCAGACGCAGACGCCGAATCCGACGCCGCAGCCCCTTCCGCCCCCGCCCCCGCCTGAGCGAACAGATCCTCCTGCGTATAGTCCGCGAGCCCACTCACCCCGACCCCCAGCAACCGCACGCCCCCGGTGGTATCCACCGCCTCGAGCAGCCGCCCCGCCGCCTCCCGCACCACACTCGGATCGTCCGTGGGCCCCCGGAGCGTCTCGGACCGCGTGAGCGTCGAGAAGTCGAAGCGCCGCACCTTCAGGACGATGGTCCGACCGGAGTGCCCGGAGGCCCGCAGCCTCCCCACGCACCGCTCCGCGAGCCGTTCGACCTCGAACCTGATCCGGACCCGGTCGTGCAGGTCGATGTCGAACGTGTCCTCGACCGAGACCGACTTCGCGTCCCGCTCGGCCACCACGGGCCGATCGTCGTACCCCTGGGCCATGAGGTACAGCGAGGCCCCGTGCGCCCGCCCCAGGAGCCGTACGAGCTCGTCCTCGCCCGCTTCCGCGAGGTCGGACACCGTGGTCATCCCGGCCCGCCGGAGGTGCTCCCCGGTCGCCGGCCCGACACCGGGCAGGATCCGCACCGAACGCGGCGCGAGAAGCTCCCGCTCCGTCCCGGGCTCGATCAGCACGAGACCGTCGGGCTTCGCCTCCTCGGAAGCGATCTTCGCGATCATCTTGGATCCCGCGAGCCCCACGGACCCCGTGAGCCCCGTCGTCGCCAGGATGTCGACCCGCAGCCGCTCACCGGCGGCGCGCGCGCTCGCGCTGTCGTCGGCCACGCCCCCGGCCTCCAGGTCCACGAAGGCCTCGTCGAGGCTGAGCGGCTCCACGAGCGGGGAGAGCCTTCCGAGCAGCTCCATGACCTGCTCGCTGATCGACCGGTAGAACGAGAAGCGGGGTACGAGATAGGCCGCGTTCGGCGCGAGCCGCCGCGCCTGGCCCATGGGCATGGCCGAGTGGACTCCGAAGCGACGCGCCTCGTACGAGGCGGTGGCGACCACGCCCCGGGGCCCGAGGCCGCCGACGACCACGGGCTTTCCGCGCAGGCTGGGCTTCGACGCCTGCTCGGCGGCGGCGAAGAAGGCATCCATGTCGAGATGCAGGATGGTGGGCGCGGCTCTCACACGTCCGATGCTGCCTCACACCACTGACAACGAGCCCCACCACACCGCACGACCCGAGCCGCAACCGACCGCCGAGGCCACACCACACCGCATGACCCGAGCCGCAACCGACCACCAAGGCCAAAGCCAAAGCCACACCAAGGCGCCGCCCCAAAGCAACGACCCGAAGCCAAAAGCAACGCCCCGAAGCCGGAATCCCCGCCCCCAAGGCAAAGCCCCAACGGCCCAGAGAACGCCGACTCCGCCCCTCAGACCGCCTTGTCCCGGCGCCTCCGCGCCGCCAGCTCGTCCCCCGGGTTGTGCCCCACGAGCGTCTCGCCCGTGTCGACCCGCTCCCCGTGCAGCTGCGAGAGCGCCGCCTCGACGTCCCGCCAGACCACGCCGACGGCGATGCCGAAGACACCCTGCCCGCCCTGGAGCAGGTCGACGACCTCGTCCGGCGAGGAGCACTCGTACACCGTGGCCCCGTCGCTCATGAGCGTCATCCGCTCCAGGTCGCGGAAGCCCCGCGCGCGCAGGTGCTGCACCGCGGCCCGGATGTTCTGGAGGGCGACACCGGTGTCGAGGAAGCGCTTGACGATCTTCAGCACGACGACGTCGCGGAAGCTGTAGAGCCGCTGGGTCCCCGACCCGTAAGCGGGCCGCACGCTCGGCTCCACGAGCCCGGTACGCGCCCAGTAGTCCAACTGCCGATAGGTGATCCCGGCCGCCGCGCACGCCGTGGGGCCGCGATAGCCGACCGCCTCGCCCGCCACACCGGGACCGTCACCAGGACCGGCACCGGCACCGAAGGCACCCCCGGCCCCCGCGCCCGCACCGGCGTCCGTACCCGCACCCGTTCCCGTACCGAAGTCGCCCACACTGCCGTGAAGCGGATACGGACCGCTCTCTCCGGACACGCGTCCGAGCGAGCTCCCTGCCGTACCGTCCGCGCTGCTCATCACGCCGACCCTCCGTCCTTGACCTGCCCACACGAAGGTAGGCAGTCACTCGGGGTGCGTCAACGATCGCCACACTCGGCACGCCGAGTGATAATCACCCTGAGAGTGGTTTCCCATCTCTCTCGCCGGGGAAAGGCTACTCGAATGCTCTGACAGCACCCCGCGAACGGCCTGCGGCCACGCCGCTTCGACTCACTGACTGTTGGTCCCGAAATCCTCCGGTGAGATCTGGTCGAGGAACTCGCGGAACTTCTCCACCTCGTCCTCCTGCTCGTCCGGAATCGCGATGCCGGCATCGTCCAGGACACCGTCACTGCCGTAGATCGGCGTTCCGGTCCGGAGGGCCAGTGCTATCGCGTCCGAAGGCCGCGCGCTCACCTCGACGCCGCTGGCGAAGACCAGCTCGGCGTAGAAGACCCCGTCACGCAGATCCGTGATGCGGACTTCGGTGAGTTCCTGCCCCACGGCCTCCAGCACGTCCTTGAACAGGTCGTGCGTCAGCGGCCGCGGAGGGGCCATCCCCTGCTGGGCGAAGGCGATCGCGGTCGCCTCACCCGGTCCGATCCAGATGGGGAGGTACCGATCGCCTCCCACTTCACGCAGGAGCACGATCGGCTGGTTGGAGGGCATTTCCACCCGGACACCCACAACGTCGAGCTCGTTCACACAGCAACCCTAGGACGTGCCCGACCGGTTTGGATAGTCGGGCTCTCCCAAGCCAGCCCCCAGCACCCCTCGAACCCGGCACGAACCGGGCACCAACCCGCCCCGAAAGCCCCTCACGGGCTCACTGCAGCCGAATCCCGAGCGCGGTCTGTACGAGAGCGGCGTGCAGCCGCACCGACTGTGCGGCGAGCTCCTGTGCGGTGGCCTCCGCATGGGCTCTGGTCTGCGGGTTCCGGTGCCGACGCAGCGGCGCGACGACCTGCTCGATCAGTCCGGCCTCCCGGTCCGCGGCGGCCTTGACGGCCCTCAGATGCCGGGGTTCGAGTCCGAAGCGCCCCAGATCCGCGACGAGCCGCGCGACGGTCACGGTCTCGGGGTCGTAGCCGCCGGCGTCCGTCTCGGAGATCAGACCGTACGACTCCCACTCGAGGAGCTCCGTCTCGGTGACCTCGGCCGCGGCCAGCAGTTCGGCACGGCCGATCCGCGCGGCGGTGGGGGGCTCGGCGTCCTGCTCCCAGGCACCTTCGAGCAGGTCCCGCCGGCGCCCGGGGGTCGGGAGCTTGATCTGCTCTCCCCTGGCGAGGGCGTCGAGGTGCTCACGGATGACCTTCAGCGGAAGATAGTGGTCCCGCTGCATCCGCAGGATCTGAGCGAGCCGCTCGACATCCTGCGGGCTGAACTTCCGGTACCCGGAGGCCGTACGCCGGGGCTCCACGAGCCCCTCGGCCTCCAGGAACCGGATCTTGGAGATGGTCACTTCGGGAAATTCGTCGCGCAGCTGGTTCAGCACCGTGCCGATGCTGACCAGCCGGTCGCCCGCGGTGGCGGTGCCGGATCCGGCACCGCCCGTCGGTGTTCGCAGCATGGACCTTCCCTGAAGGCTTCTCCGAGGCGCTACATGCCCCGCTGGCTCGAGTAGAAGACCAGGCGGTACTTACCGATCTGCACCTCGTCGCCGTTGGACAGAACGACCGAGTCGATCGGCTCACGGTTGACGTACGTGCCGTTGAGGCTGCCGACGTCGGCGACGGTGAAGCTGCCGTCCTGGGCCCGCCGGAACTCGACATGGCGCCGGGAGACCGTGAAGTCGTCCAGGAAGATGTCGCTCTGCGGGTGACGGCCGGCCGTCGTCAGCTCACCGTCGAGCAGGAAACGGCTGCCGGAGTTCGGCCCACGACGCACCACGAGGAGCGCGGAACCGGACGGCAGGGCTTCGACGGCCGCCAGCGCCTCGGGAGAGAGCGAGGGCAGCTGGGTCTGGCCGGTGACCTCCGCGTCGTACGCCTCAAGGCCCGAGATGGAGATCGTCGACGTCGTCTCGGAAGCCCGCTCCGGAGCGACTCCACCCCGCAGCGGTGTGCCGCAGTGGGAGCAGAAACGGCTGTCGGCCGCGTTGCGGTGACCGCACCTCGTACACACCGGCATGGACGCATCCTCCTGCCGCGGCTGACCCGCCGAGGTCTGTGTCGCGTACGGATCGGGGGTAAACCCTCCACCCGTACTTGAGGTCGATGGTTCTCCGAAACCTATGCGGGCGGCCCCGGCAGGGTCAACAGACGACGCGCCGTACGCGCCGGGAACGTCACCGCCCTGGCCGCCGACCTCATCGCGGAACAGCGGGCGTTCGCCGCCCTGCTCCTCGCTCTGGGCATGGCGCGACGCGCGGTGCTTGGCGTTGCCGCCGTCCTCGCGTCCGCTCTTGCCGAACAACTTCGCAAAAAAACTCACGGGCGATTCCCCTTGACCGAAACAGACCCGCCCGTGGGGCAGGACGAACCGAGATCCATCACACCTGCCGACCCGGACACCTTCACAACGTCCGTATCCTCCGGACAGTTTCCACCACGCACCACAGATGTGGTGCGCCGACCCCCCGCAACGTCTTGCGCTTGTCGCGGGACCCCCCTGCGTCTCCCTCTCACTGCGAGGACGACTGAGCGTAGTCAGGCCGCTTCGCGGGCCGCAAGGCATCGACGATGATCTTCGCCGACCGCTCCACCGTGGCTGTGGCCTGCTCCTTCTCCAGGGTCTGCACGACGCCGCCGGGGATGTTGAGCGCGGGCTCGAGATCCTCCGGCTTGCCGATGACCTTGAAGACGTACGGAGCGGCCACCTTCGTTCCATCGATCCGCATGTCATCACCGCCACCGGTGAAATAACTGTCCGCGACCACCCGGACACCGTTGACCTGGATCGCCTCGGCACCGGCGGCGCGCAGCTCCTGGATGGCGTCGAGCAGCATGTCCGACTCGACGGCCCCGCTCGGGTCGCCGACGGTCAGCGTGATGCCGGGCCCCTCGGCCGCGACGGTGCCGGCCAGGATCCCGAGCTGCTGCTCCTTCTCCTGGGTCTGCTTGCGCGCCTCCTCGGCCTGGTCCGAGCTGGACTCCAGCTCGGTGCGCTGCTTCTCGAGGCGGGACTTCTCGTCCTCCAGGCGCTGCGTACGGTCGTCGAGCTCGTCGAGGATCCGGACCAGGTCCTCCTGGCGCGCCCCGCGCAGCGCGCTGTTGTCGCTGGTCGAGGAGACCTGGATGGCCAGGCCGAGACCGAGGACGAACAGCAACAGCGCGACGACGAGTTGGGCCCGGGTCACCCGGGGCGGCCACAGCGCGGAGGCGAGCCGCCGTCGCCCGCTCGGCTCGGCCGCGGGGGCGACCGGCGGCACGGGACCGGATCCGGGTACGCGGACGTCGTGGTCCGCGGCCGTGTCATGGACGGAATCCGAGGGCGCCTCGTGCTGCTCGCCCGTCGTACCGCCACGCGCGGGCTCGCCCGGGCTCTCCGGCTTCCCGGCGCTCTCCGGCTCGCCGGCACTCTGCGGCTTCCGGAGGCTCCCGGGCTCCCGCTCGTTCTCGGAGCTCCGGGGGCCCTGAGGCTCCTGGGGGTTCCGAGGCTTCTGGGGGTTCTGAGAGTTCTGGGGGTTCTCAGGGTTCTGCGGGTTCTCGCTCATCGGCCTCACGCCCGGAAGACATGGCGCCGGATGGCGGCCGCGTTGGAGAAGATCCGGATGCCCAGCACGACGACCACACCGGTCGACAACTGCGCGCCCACGCCCAGCTTGTCGCCGAGGAAGACGATCAGGGCGGCCACCACCACGTTGGAGAGGAACGAGACCACGAAGACCTTGTCGACGAAGATCCCGTCGAGCATGGCCCTGAGGCCGCCGAAGACCGCGTCGAGGGCGGCGACCACGGCGATCGGAAGATAGGGCTCGACCACCGCCGGAACCTCGGGGCGGACCAACAGTCCGACCACGACTCCGACGATCAGGCCCAGTACGGCGATCACGATGTGCCCTTCCCTGTGTCGGCCGTGGCCCGACCGGACGGCGTCGCCGCCCCGGCCCCCCTCGGCTCTGCGGTACGTACGGTCAGGCTCGGCGCGGCCGGCAGGCGCACGTCGCCCTCGGCCGTGATCCCGCTCCTGATCCCGAAGTTCTCCACCAGCGCGTGCAGGTACTGCCCGTCGGCGCTGTCCTGGAACGCGGTGCTCAGCCGCTGCCCGTCCCCGATCGCGAGGATGGTGTACGGCGGCACCAGCGGCTTGTTGTCGACCAGTATGGCGTCGCCCGCGGCCCGGATCGCGGACAGCGAGGTCAGTCGCTGACCGTTGATGGCGACGGCCTCGGCGCCGGACTCCCAGAGCCCGTTGATGATGCGCTGCATGTCCCGGTCGCGCACCCGGCCGGTGTCGGAGAAGCCGCTGCTCTCCCGCGGCCCGCCTCCCCCGGTGTCGGTGTTCTTGGCGTCGTTGACGACGAGCTTCACACCGGGGCCGTGCACGGGCGTCGCGCCCGAGAGCAGCCCCAGGAGCTCGGCCTGGTCGCCGCCGTGGTGCTGGAGTGCCTGCCGCTGCCGTTCGCCGACCTCGGACCGGATCCGCTCGACGTCCTGCTCCAGCTGTTCGGCCGAGGACGTCTCCGCCTCGATCCGGTCGATCAGCTCCTGCCGCTCCTTGGCGACGACGGGCGCCGAGATCCGCGCCTCGGCCGCGCCCACGGTCACCACGGCGGCGGCGAGCACCAGGCCCGCGGCGACGCCCAGCTTGGCCCGCAGGCTGCGGGGCAGCCCGCCGCCCTCGGCGGCACGCCGGGCGGTCGCCTCCGCGTAGCCGTCGTCGAGGGCGTGGTCTATCACGTTGTTCAGCAGCGACATGGACGCGTCCGGGCGCGGCGGCGGTGATCCGGTGCTCCGAACGGGGGGCTGCTGCGACATGCCGCACATCGTCGCACGTCGCACGGCCTACCGCCGAATGGCCCCTCCAGCCGGCGGGGAGGCACCCCGAGGGTGCTCCCCGCCGGCCGGTCCGATCCGCTCAGCTACCTGCGCTGTCGACCACTGCGGACCATTCGTCGAGCAGGGCCTGGGCGGAGGCGTCGTCGGGTCCCTCGGCCCACAGATGGGTGACGGCCTCGGCGGGGTCGGGCAGCACCATCACCCACCGCCCGTCGGCCTCGACCACCCGCACACCGTCGGTGGTGTCCACGGAGCGGCTGCCCGCCGCCTCCACCACCCGGCGCATCACGAGCCCCTTCACGGCCCACGGCGTCGCGATGTCCCTCTTGAGGACGTGCGCCCGCGGAATCCGCGCGTCGATCTGGCTCAGCGTGAGCTGGGTCCGCGCGACGAGACCGATGAGCCGCACGAAGGCGGCGGCCCCGTCGAAGACGCTGCTGAACTCGGGCACGATGAACCCGCCGCGCCCGTCGCCGCCGAAGATCGTCGACTCCTCGCGCCCGACCCTCGTGAGGTCGTCCGGCGAGGTCGTCGTCCACTCCACCTGCGTGCCGTGGTACGCGGCGACCTGCTCGGCGATCCGTGTAGTCGTCACCGGCAGCGCGACCCGCCCCGAGCGCCGCTCGGCCGCCACCAGGTCCAGCATCACCAGGAGCGCCCGGTCGTCCTCGATGATCCGACCCCGCTCGTCCACGAGCGAGAGCCGCTCACCGACAGGGTCGAACCGCACCCCGAACGCCGCCCGCGCGGATGCCACGATCTCCCCGAGGCGTACGAGCCCGGCCCGCCGGCTCTCGACCGACTCGGTGGGTCTGGACTCGTCGAGCCCAGGGTTGATCGTCAGCGAGTCGACCTGGAGCCGCCCGAGGAGGCTGGGCAGTACGAGCCCGGCGCTGCCGTTGGACGCGTCCACGACGACCTTCAGTCCGGCCTCGGCGATTCCGGAGGTGTCGACGTTCCGCAGCAGGGAGCCGGTGTACGAGTCGAAGACGCTCGCCGGGAAGGAGAGGTCGCCGATCTCTCCGGGGAACGCACGGCGGTACTCCTGCCGCGCGAACACCCGGTCGAGCTTGCGCTGCCCGCCCTGCGACAGGTCGGCACCACGCTCGTCGAAGAACATGATGTCCACGGAGTCGGGCACTCCGGGTGAGGTACGCACCATGATACCGCCGGCGCTTCCCCGCGCGGTCTGCTGCCGCGCCACCGGCAGCGGTACGTTCTCCAGGTCCCGTACGTCGATGGCACTGGCCTGCAGCGCCGAGATCACCGCTCGTTTCAGCGCCCGCGCTCCCCGGGAGTGGTCACGGGCCGTGGTGACGGTCGCGCCCTTCTTCAGGGTCGTGGCGTACGCCCCCGCCAGCCGGACGGCCAGCTCGGGAGTGATCTCCACATTGAGGATGCCGGAGACCCCTCGGGCCCCGAAGAGGTGGGCCTGACCGCGGGACTCCCAGATGACCGAGGTGTTGACGAAGGCGCCGGCCTCGATCGTCTTGAACGGGTAGACGCGGACGTTGCCCTGCACGATCGATTCCTCACCGACCAGGCACTCGTCCCCGATGACGGCTCCGTCCTCGATCCGGGCCGCCCGCATGATGTCGGTGTTCTTCCCGATCACACAGCCGCGCAGATTGCTCTGCTGCCCGATGTAGACGTTGTCGTGGACGACGGCCTTGTGCAGGAAGGCACCGCTCTTCACCACGACGTTCGAGCCGATGACGGTGTGCTCACGGATCTCTGCGCCGGCCTCGACCTTGGCGTAGTCACCGATGTAGAGCGGTCCCCGCAGCACGGCGTCGGGGTGTACCTCGGCGCCCTCGGCCACCCACACGCCCGGCGAGATCTCGAAGCCGTCGATCTCGACCTCGACCTTGCCCTCAAGAACGTCCGCCTGGGCCTTCACATAGCTCTCGTGGGTGCCCACGTCCTCCCAGTAGCCCTCGGCGACATAGCCGTAGATCGGCTTGCCTTCCTTCATCAACTGTGGAAAGACATCACCCGACCAGTCCACCGAAACGTCTGCCTGGACGTAGTCGAAGACCTCCGGCTCCATCACGTAGATGCCCGTGTTCACGGTGTCGGAGAAGACCTGGCCCCAGGTGGGTTTCTCCAGGAAGCGCTCGACCTTGCCCTCTTCGTCGACGATCGTGATGCCGAATTCCAGTGGATTCGGAACTCGGGTGAGACAGACCGTGACGAGGCCGCCCTTCTCCTTGTGAAAGGCGATGAGATCGGTGAGATCGAAATCGGTGAGCGCGTCCCCCGAAATGACGAGGAAGGTGTCGTCCTTCAACGCCTCCTCGGCGTTCTTCACGCTGCCCGCTGTACCGAGTGGCTTCTCCTCGTTGGCATACGTGAGCTCCATTCCGAGTTCCTCGCCGTCACCGAAGTAGTTCCTGACGAGGGAAGCGAGGAACTGCACGGTCACGACGGTCTCGTTGAGACCGTGCCTCTTGAGCAGTCGTAGGACGTGCTCCATGATCGGCCGGTTCACCACCGGCAGTAGAGGCTTGGGCATGCTCGAGGTCATAGGGCGAAGGCGTGTTCCTTCGCCACCGGCCATCACAACGGCCTTCATGTCGGAAGCGTCCTCCTTGAAGAGACGACGGTCCTGCCGACTTCACCTGTCCGCTCAGAAGCCCTCGGGCGTCCTCGTTGTTGCCGGCGACGCTGCTCGGCACAGGACGGACGGGCTCAATCGGCCGCGGTATCCGCCTTCACGAGTCGACGGACCTGGACCACGTAGAGGATCCCTGCCCACCAATACAGAGTTGTACCCCATCCTGCGAAGGCCCACCCGAAAACTTCAGCGAGTGACGAAAGCCAGCCCGTTCCGTCACTGAGAAGCAGCAACGGGAACGCGTACATCAAGTTGAAAGTCGCAGCTTTGCCGAGGAAGTTCACCTGCGGCGGCGGGTAGCCGTGACGGCGGAGGATTGCCACCATGACCAGGAGCATGGCCTCGCGCGCCAGGAGGGCGGCGGTCAGCCACCACGGCAGGATCTCGCGCCAGGTGAGGCCCACGAGAGTGGACAGGATGTACAGCCGGTCGGCGGCGGGATCGAGCAGCCGGCCGAGGTTGCTGATCTGGTTCCAGCGCCTGGCCAGTTTGCCGTCGAGATAGTCGCTGACGCCACTGAGCATCAGGACGAGAAGCGCCCAGCCGTCACTGTTGGGACCACCGAACTCCGGACGGAGAATCAACCACAGAAACAGCGGCACGCCGGCAAGACGCGCCATGCTGAGAATGTTGGGGATGGTGAGGACCCGGTCGGTCTGAACGCGAGTCTCCTGGACCTCCACCCGGGGGCCTCCTGCTGGGAACGTAAGGACGATGCCCCCTGACCTTACCCGCAGCCGCAACACCCCGGTGCACAGGGGGCGCCGACCGGGCCCGGAACGCAAAAATGCCTCAACCCCCGGACAAGGTCCGGGGGTTGAGGCTAAAAATTGTTCGGCGGCGTCCTACTCTCCCACAGGGTCCCCCCTGCAGTACCATCGGCGCTGAAAGGCTTAGCTTCCGGGTTCGGAATGTAACCGGGCGTTTCCCTAACGCTATGACCACCGAAACTCTATGAAGTTAACCAACCGGAATCGACACAGTTCGTTACTTCAGAACTAACACAGTGGACGCGAGCAACTGAGGACAAGCCCTCGGCCTATTAGTACCGGTCAGCTCCACCCATTACTGGGCTTCCACATCCG